>CAMAXI010000038.1 GCA_945862165.1 Chryseobacterium gleum | reverse complement strand
GAAGAACGCGCTGCAAAACGTAAAACATTGGTTTCTACAGGAGATAGATCTGCGAAAATCAGAACGTATAATTATCCGCAAGGACGTATTACAGACCACAGAATCAATAAAACAATCTATAACCTTTCTGCATTTATGAATGGGGATATAAAAGATATGATTGATTCATTGAAAATGGCGGAAAATGCGGAAAGAATGCGCGGTGAAGCAGAATAAAGAGTGACAAGTTACGAGCGACGAGTTAAGATTTTATATATGAAGTATTTAATTTTTTTGGTGGTGTTTTTTACAATGAGTTCCTGCATAGAAATCATTGATGACTTGACATTTAAAAGCGATGGATCCGGAACATTTAAATATACCTTAAACTTAAGCGCAAGTAAAGTAAAAGTAAACTCCGTCTTAGCCTTGGATAGTTTAGATGGTAAAAAAGTTCCTTCTATACAAGAGATTAAAGATAAAATAAGCAAATACAAAGAAATCATTGCGCAAAAAGAAGGTATTTCGAATGTAAAAGTGGAAACAGATTTTACAAACTTTATTCTAAAAATTCAATGTGATTTCACTTCCATTCTAACATTGCAAAAAGCAATTAAAGAAATTGTTATTGATGAAAGTAAAAACAAGAAAGAAATTGAATCCTATTGGTTAACTTGGGAAGGCAATAAACTTATACGATCTGTTCCTTCCATTACCGGTGATTTGACTTCTAGATTGAAAAAAGAAGATATTGAAGGGTTAAAAAAAGGAAATTACATGTCAATCACACGATTTGATAGACCTATAGAAAAATGTGAAAATACTGCTAGTTTAATTTCTGCTAATAAGATGGCTGTAATGCTTAAAATTACTCCGTATGCGTTAATACAAAATTTAAATTTATTAGAAAACAGCATTGTGTTAAGCGATAAAAAATAGAAGATACCTATGAAAAATAGATGCTTATTTGTTATTTGTTTGTGGAGCCTAATCTCCTTTGGGCAATCATCAGATGACTTAATTCCAAAAGAAGCAGTAACTGTTTTAGGAATTAACAACACCTCCTTACTGAAGAAAATATCAATGGATTCCTTAATTCAATATGAATTCATGGAAGAGGTTCAATCCGAAATGTTTGATGGATCTGCAGACAACAAAACACTGAAAGATGCAGGATTTGATTTTGGACAAAAATTACACGTTTTCAATGGAAAAACTTCCAATTATGAAGTTTCTGGATTTTCATTCGGTATAAGTAATTTAAAAGATTTGCTTTTAGTTTTTGACGATTTTGATAAAGTTAAAAGTCCAATAAACGGAATAGATTATTACAACTCGTATTTTAATCATTTAATTATCAAAGGAAAATCTGGATTGGTATTACGCGTTGATCCTTCCTACGAAAAAATTAAACACGTAACAGATTCTATCTGGATTAAACGTGGAAATGGCTATTTTTTCGACGACAAAGATAAAAAAGCGGAAAATGAAGGCGATGAAGAAACGGAAGAACCAATTGGTAAAATACTCAAAAATGGAGAGTTAGAGGCTGACGATAGCGAAGTTAAGTTAAATGCAAAAGACCTCATCAACAAAACGTATTGGGAATTAAAAGACAGTGTGACGAATGACTTACAAGTAAAATATTTGCAAAATATTTTGGTAGAAATCTTTGAAAAAAACATCCATTTAAAAAGTCAAGACAACAAATTTGCAACGCAATTAACCCATGAATCCGAAGGAATTTTCTACATGGACAATTCGCGTAACCTACAAAATGCAAAAGGATTATGGTATTTTCAAACCATGTTTCCAGAATTATTTAAGGATATCAAAACATTATATTCTGGGAATATTGTAGTTGGGGATATCTATTTAAAAGATAACATGATTGAGTTTAAACTACAAGCAAACTATGGAGAAGATTTAGGAAAAATCTATGCAAAACTAAATAGCACCAAGTTTGATAAAAATGTATTGCGCTATATACACGAAGATTGTGCAGGATTCTTTACGTACAATATCAACTTGAAGGAAGGATATAGACAGGCTTACGATATTATTATTCCTTTATTAAGCAAACAAAAAGATCCAAGAGTAACGAGTAATGTATTAAAAGCTGAACTACTGAATGAATTCGTGAATTTGGATGCCTTGTTTGACACCTACCAAGGAAGTATGTTTGGAACATTTAATGGCGTTAAAAAAGTAAAAACAAAACGAATCGAATTTACGTACGATGAAAAAACATTCGAATACAGTGAGAAAGAAATTATAGGAGAAGAAGAAATGCCCATGTTTACCGTTGGATTCTCGACCGGAAGAGCAGATATACCAGAGAAAATCTTAAATTACATGGGGAAAATGACTACCCGTTTTAAGAAAACAGATAACTATTGGAAAATTGATGACGCTATTTTTAATTCAATACCTGTCTATGTCATAAATCGCAATGGCTTATTGGTAATTACAAACGACGAAAGTTTAGCCATTGAGCACCTAGATGGATATGGTAATCAAGCACTTTCCGGTAAAAAAGCGAAAAACGCAAAGAAAAGTAAGTTTATGTATTCCTATTTCAATATAGGAGAAGTATTGAGTAAAATACCAAAACAAGTATTTACTGCAAAACAAAATAAAGTATTAGATTCCATGCGTGGAAAAGAAGGATATATCGAAATGACTACGTTAAAGACTTCAAGTTCTTATACCGATTTTGAAATCAATTATTACTTTCAAGGGAAGTATACCGATTCTGGTAAATACTTATTAGACCTTATTAATTCAGCATATATATTGGCTAAATAAATAATATGGTTCGTAAAGTCACCTTTATTTTATTTTTGCTTTCCTTGTTGATTGCTTTCTTTTATTTTCGGCCACTACTTACTAGTGCGAAACCACAACCATCTTTAATGGATCGGATACCGGATGGAGATTTCATCGGGAAATTAAATGTTTTAAGCATTGCGAAAGAATCTAATGCTATGTTATACTTTAACAAGATTCCATTTAGAGATTTAATTACCCCAGAGTTTTTATTAGCCCAAGGAAAAAGTTATGGTCTAGATTTTCAACGTCCCTCCTATTTTTTCACAAATATGAATGGCGAATGGGGTACGTTAATTCACGTTACAGATTCCAGTAAAATCTATTCTGGAATTGTACGTTTGAAGAAAAAGATTGATTTACAAGATACCATTGTAGGTCAACAAAAAGTGTTTTCATTCAAAAAGAAAAGTTCCTATATCACGTATGGAAAAAATTGGATTTTTCTATACCATGGCAATAAATTAGTAAAACGAATGTATCATGTAATGTATTCGGAAAAAGGAGATATTACGAAGATTTGGAAGAAATTTTCCAAGGAAAAGCAATTTCAATTTGAAAAACTGGTGATTTATTCCAATTACAAGGGGTTAATTGATAAGGGGATTTCAACAGCAATGTTTGCGCACGATACAGATTCCTCTTCTGTGAAATTAAAAGTCTATTTTAGAAGTAAAGTACCATTAGCGGTGACACCAAAAAAAGAAGGAATCGCTTTCCGAAATTACTATTATACAGGACGATTAATGAACATTCATTTAAACATCGACCAATTACG
>CAMAXI010000037.1 GCA_945862165.1 Chryseobacterium gleum | reverse complement strand
TATCCTTTTTTAAGTTTTCATATTCACGTTGAATATGATCTACACGTTTATCTAAAATGGAAAGTTCTTCCAATTGCTGTTTTTTAGCCACATCGTGACAAGCAACTAATGAAAATGAAAAGATAAAAAAGATAAAAAATTTCATGGGTGTAACCTTAATATTCTATAGTACGAAAATACGATATTAATTTTTTATTTTTTCATAGATCAAAAAGAAACAAAAAATGTAGTACAAAAATGACACAATAATATCTATTAAGCTATTGTATTAAGGTTTTATGCAAAAAGTGCTTTAAGTACCTCATCAATTCTACTACACATAACTAATTCAATCGAATGATTTTTTTGCGTGATCCCTTTGTTAAATGAAGAAATGATGATTTTTTCAAATCCTAACTTTTCTGCTTCCGAAATACGCTGTTCGATTCTATTCACTGGACGAATTTCACCGGATAAACCAACTTCAGCAGACAAACAAATGTTTTTTGGAACAGGTAAATCCGCATTAGAAGACAAAACCGATGCAACCACTGCTAAATCAATCGCGGGATCATCCACACGAATTCCACCAGCAATATTTAAAAAAACATCTTTAGCACCAAGTTTAAACCCACAACGTTTTTCCATAACAGCTAACAACATGTTTAATCTTCGCAAATCAAACCCTGTCGAAGAACGTTGTGGTGTTCCGTAAGCAGCAGTACTAACCAATGCTTGCACTTCTATCAACATTGGTCGTAACCCTTCTAAAGTGGATGCAATAGAAATTCCACTCAAGGTGGCATCCGTATTTGTAATCAAAATTTCGGACGGATTTTCAACCTGACGAAGTCCAGAACCTAACATTTCATAAATACCTAATTCATTCGTGCTTCCAAATCTATTCTTAATGGTACGTAACAAACGATATACATGATTACGGTCGCCTTCAAACTGCAATACAACGTCCACCATGTGTTCCAAAACTTTTGGTCCGGCTAAAGCACCTTCTTTCGTGATGTGTCCGATTAAAAATACCGGAACTTCCGTTTGTTTGGCATAGCGTAACAATTGGGCAGTACATTCACGCACTTGGGAAATACTTCCTGGAGAACTCTCGATATGCGAACTATATAACGTTTGAATAGAGTCAATAACCAATAATTGCGGTTTTATTTCTTCTGTTTGTAAAAAGATATTTTGAAGATTTGTTTCCGTTAGAATAAAGCATTCATTATTGTCAAGTCCTATACGTTCTGCACGCATTTTTATTTGTTGCTCACTTTCTTCCCCTGAAACATACAGAATACGCAAGTTTTTTTCAGTCACCGCTAGTTGTAGCATCAAGGTAGATTTGCCAATTCCTGGTTCTCCGCCAAAAAGAATCAAGGAACCCGGAACTAAACCTTCGCCTAACACACGATTTAACTCTTTGTCATTCAATGTAATACGAGATTCTGCACGATGTTCAATATCTTGTACCGCTTGTGGTTTGGCAGTTTTACCATTGCTAGTTGAAAATGCAACTACATTAGAATCATTGTTTCCTACAATTTCTTCCACGAAGGTGTTCCATTCTGAACATGAAGGACATTTACCTAACCATTTGGGAGTTTGGTGTCCACAATTTTGACAAAAAAATGCTGTTTTGATTTTAGCCATATTCAAAATTAAGACAAAAGACCGTTAGACAATAGAACAAAGACTTAATTTTCATACAAAAAGTTTAGGAGAGACACTTAAATCACCATACCTCATCCCCAACTCCAATTTAGATTTCTCATTATTTACAATTTTTCCTTCCCCTTCTTCGATAAATTGAGGAAGTTCAAATCCAAATTTTCTGCATGACTCCGTATAATATTCATTTCGTGTAGGATGCTGGGAAGCGCATGCATTTACGATTTTACCCCAATAATTTTTCGATAAAACATGTAGGATAATCTGAATACTATCTTTTTGCTCGATTAAATTTACAGGTTGATTACCATTCGGTATACCAACACGACCAGCAAAAAACTTGGCAGGATGTCGCTTTGGACCAATGAGTCCTGCCATGCGTATAATTGTTAAACGATCTTGTAAATAAGTATGTAAGACTTGTTCTGCATATGCAAGGTAATTGGTACTTGCATTTTCTTCCAATGTAAATGCATCTTCTTTTGCATCTCTAATATGCTCTGGGTAAACTCCTGTTGTACTTACAAAAATAAACTGTGTTTTTTCGCTAAATTGTTTTGCTACAAACAATAAATGTTCGCCATATTCTTGAATATAGTTTACCTTTCCTGGAGGGAAATTTAAAATACAATAAGCGGTATCCGTTACGATTTCATCTGCTAATATTGGGTTATCTTCACGACTATTCCAATAAAATGCTTCTAAATTTATTGAGGCAAGTTGCGCGATTTTCTCCACATTACGGGTTGTGCCAACTACCTTGTAGCCTTGCTCTTCGAGTTGTTGACCCAAAGGTGTGCCAAGCCATCCAAAACCTACGATTGCGATTTTAGTCATTCGTTTCTTCTCCAACCAACACTAATTGATTCTTATAGTATTCATATAGAGCCATTTGCGAACGAACAGGATGACCCAAATCGTTGGTATGGTGCTTATTTTTTAATTTTTTATCTATCACGCGGGACTTTTGATTATCCGACCACTGTAATCCAAAAATAGTTTGTAATTCATTTTGTAGCACGCGGTCATAAATTGGAGCACCCACTTCGATACGTTTGTCTAAATTACGTTCCATCCAGTCAAAAGATGAAATATAATAAAGAGGATTTCCATTATTCTCAAAAATCATAAAGCGTGCATGTTCCAAGAAACGATCCACAACACTGATTGCCTCAATATTTTCACTCTGATTTTTAATGCCTGGCACCAAACAACAAACACCACGAACGTTCAATTTAATTTTAACGCCCGCATTACTTGCTTGATATAATTTATCAATCATTTTAATGTCAACCAAGTTGTTGATTTTAATGCAAATACCAGAAGGTAAACCTTTCTTTGCATTATCAATTTCAGCTTGTATAAGACTCGTAAGTTTACGACGATTATTAAAAGGAGAAACCAAAAGATTGCGATATACCCCTCTTTCAATGTTATTTTCCATAACACGGAAAACCTTTCTTACCTCTTGGCAAATCGCAACATTTCCTGTAAAATAGCCAACATCCGAATAAATTTTCGCCGTCTTTTCATGGAAGTTACCCGTACCAATAAATGCAATTATTTGTTCTTTCCCTTTAACTACACGTGTTATCTTCAAGAGTTTAGAATGCACTTTTAATCCTTGTACCCCGTAAATTACACGTGCACCCTGTTCTTTCATACGCTCCGCCCAATACAAGTTGTTTTCCTCGTCGAATCGTGCTTGAATCTCAAAAATAACAACTACTTCTTTTCCGTTATTAACTGCATTTAGTAATGCATTCATAATTTGAGAATTATGTGCTACTCGATATACATTTATTTTAATGGATTTTACGGTAGGATCAATCGCTGCTTCACGAATTGTATCTACTACATAATCAAACTTTTGATATGGAAAATGGAGTAGTACATCTTTTTCAGCAAACGTATTTAAATAACTCTTGGTATGAATCAAGT
>CAMAXI010000036.1 GCA_945862165.1 Chryseobacterium gleum | reverse complement strand
GCACAATTTGCAGCATATAATTTTTGTCCTTCCACTAATTGTTCTGAGGTAATTCCAGGATATTTTATTGCTGCCCTCGTTACATCCGCTTGCGATATAGTAATAATTTTCGCCCCTCCACAGGCAAATAATAGTAAGGAACTAACTATGATGGTTACTTTTTTCATGGTATTATTATTTACTTTGTTCTATTGTTTCTAAAAATGACTTCAAATCTTTTACTAATGATTTTTGAAGTGCTAATTCTTGCGGGTTAGTCGTTGATGCACTTTGCGTTTCCACCGTTTCTATCATGTAATTTACGTTATTTGGTAACCCCATTTTCGCATAAAAATTTCCAGTTGCATGTTGGTTTTTATATACTTCTAATGCTTTGACTTGAATAGATATTGCTTGTTTGGAAATGTAAATGGAGAATGAATTTAAAAGAGAAAGCGCATCGTATCCCTTCAAATTATTGTTTTTTAATAGATTAATGTAAAATTCCAAATGTTCGATATTTCCATCTGCAGCATATACATTTGCTAATAATAAACGAATTGTAGGGGTTTGGTCATTTTCGTACATTTTTATTGCTTCCACTGCTGCCTCATGGTTTACTTGATTTAAAGCAATGATGGCTGAAGAAATTACCTTGTAGGATAACTCTTCTAACAAATGATCTTTCAATGCGATTGTAGCTTCGATAGGGGTTAAGTTTTCCGCTAAAAAATTCACTGCTTGCGCGCGTACTGCTGAATTTTCATCGCGACGAAGTAAGCCTTTAATCCGTTCGATACCTGACACTTTATTTTCACCGGTTAAGAATGCAGCTTTTTCAATCGCAATTTCACGCATTTTCCAAAAAGGATCTTTCAAAGCATCCAGAATCATTTGCTGTCCTTTTGGTGTGTCATCCGCTGAACCGCTAATTAATGCCAATTTGCGGGAGATATATTTTTTTCCTAAATAATACTGTTCAATAAATTGTTCTGTAGGTTTACTCTCCGTTACTTTCGTTAATAAAACTTGGTCATAATCAAACAACACCAATTTCACTTTCCCATTTGCTGGAAAAATAAATTTTTCTTCTTGTTCGTCTATCTCTACCTTATAGATATGTTCACCTGCATCATCCCATACGGCAATTTTAACTGGTAAACGATACAAAGGTGTTAATTGTAAATCCTGTATCTGGTTTACAGTAACCACCACTTCTTTGTTTGCGATGGAGATATATTGTTCCACGTTTAATTCTGGTATCCCAGAACTCAAAAACCATTGATTAAAGAACCACTGTAAATCTTGTCCTGTTACCTCTTCAAATGCCAAACGTAATTGGTGGATTTCTGCTGCTTTAAATTTATTGGTTTGCAAGTAATTACGTAAACCTGTGAAAAATGCTTCATCCCCTAGGTAATTGCGTAACATGTGTAATATGCGTCCTCCTTTACTGTACGAATGTTTATCAAACATTTCCTCGTCGTTGTTATAGTGGTACCAAATTAAGTCGTGGTTTTCTCCAGCTTCATAGGTCTCTAGGTATTCGCCTGTTTCTTCCTCATTGCCATAATCGGCAACATCCAAACCATAACGGTACTCATCCCATAAATATTGGGAGTAATTTGCAAATGACTCATTTAAAGGAAGATTCGCCCAGGATTCACAGGTAACTAAATCCCCAAACCAGTGGTGAAATAATTCATGTGCGACAATTGGATCGCTATTTTTATCCAATAATTCCCGGTCCGTACGGTACACAAAATCACCAAAAATTACCGCACTGGTATTTTCCATGGCACCAGACACATAATCGCGTACTACAACTTGGTGGTATTTATCCCACGGAAATTCTACTCCCGTTAATTTGGAGAAAAAAGCAATCATTTTAGGTGTTTCCCCAAAGAATTTTTTAGCAGAATTTTCCCATGCAGGTTCTACATAATAATTCACATCCATTTTACTACCATCTGGACGAGTATAATGGTCTTTTACGACTTTATATTCCCCTATTGCCATCATAAATAAATAGGGTGCATGTGGCAATTCTTGCTTCCAGTGATCAGTACGCGTTCCATCTGCATGCTTCGTAGAAGAAATTAATTTTCCATTCGATAAGGTAACATATTTGTCTGCTACCGTAATCAGCATTTCTTGGGATGATTTTGCGTTTGGACTATCAATGGTTGGAAACCACACAGAATTGGATTCTGTTTCTCCTTGTGTCCAAATTTGCGGCATGACATCTTTTATTTCGCCTGTAGGATTAATAAAAAACAAGCCTTTATTACTTTTGATTGCTTCACTCCCTTCTTCTTTACGGTCGTTTGGTTTTGCAACATACTCTATCACAACCGTATACTTCTCGTCGCGGGTATACGACTTATCTAATTGAATACGAAGCACATCTTTCGTATAGGAATAATTTACATTTTTATCTTTTACTTGCACCGACTTAATTTCCATGCCTTGTGCATCCAAAAACAAACTATCGGAAGTGAAAAAGTGCGGTTTTGCAGTTATGGTTGCTTTCCCATACATCCATGCTTTTTGCCAATCAAAACTTACCTCTAATTTTGTGTGGATTAAGTCGGTGAATAAGGTTCTGCTTGCCTTGTACGGAAGAACGATATCCTCAGAAACATCTCCTTCTAGTTGTATATTTTCCGTAATTGGTGTTTCGTTTTCAGTTGGCTTTTGAATACCACATGCGACCAAAAAATACGTGCACAGAATGGAAAATGTTAGGTAGGAAAAAAGTTGTTTCAGCATGATATATTAAATGATTGTTACTTACAAATATATTACAAAAATGAGAGAATGTTTTTTGTGATTGGGATATTGTGATTATTATTGTAATACTAATTCTTTACTATGACAAAACAAGGTTGGAAAATCGATGGTGAAAGTTTTGCTTCCACTGCCAAAGCTTCGGTAATTTGGGAAGATGCACACTTTTTTACCTTGCTTGTTGCGGAGAAACAATTCCATGGAGAAATTGTCGAAAACGGCATGGAACAGGGATTTTTAAAAGTGAAAATCAACCACCGAGAATTTGTAATTCAAAAAGAACGCGCCTTAGATTCCTTGATTGCTGAACTTGGATTAGATAAAGAAAAAGTACGAAAACTACACCAATTAAAATCTCCTATGCCTGGTCGCGTGATTGCTATTGCGGTAAACATTGGGGATGAAATACAAGTCGGAGACGAACTACTGACACTCGAAGCCATGAAGATGGAAAACGTGTTAAAGTCTGACGGTACTGGGGTTGTAAAATCGATCGATATTCAATTACAAGATGTCGTAGATAAAGGAAAAGTATTAATAACATTTGCATAAAATAGAACGAGTATGAGTTTAATGATGCCATTTAACCTGCAACAGTGGATTGAAGAAAACCGCGAATTTTTGAAACCGCCGATCAATAATAAAAACCTGTACAAACAAGCAGGTGATTTCATCGTAATGATCGTAGGCGGACCAAACGCGCGTAAAGATTACCACTATAACGAAAGCGAAGAGTTATTCTACCAATTAGAAGGGGATATGACGGTTTTTGCGCAAATCGACGGAGAAAAGAAAGAAATTACGATCAAAGAAGGGGAAATGTTCTTACTTCCTGCAAATATTCCACATAATCCTGTGCGACCAGAAAACACCATCGGTTTAGTAATCGAACGCGTGCGTAAAGGAACCGATTTGTCGGATGGTTTGTTTTGGTTTTGTGAAGCATGTAACAACCCATTACACCATTACAGATTCCCATTGACAAACATAGAATCGGATTTCTTAGATCGTTTCAAAGATTTCTATTCCAATCTAGAATACAGAACGTGTAACAAATGTGGACACGTGATGGAATCGGATGAACGATATGTTTAAGAATTATGGATTATAAAATATGAATTTTGAATGGCCTCACGAAAGTGGGGCTTTTTTGTGACGTTTAAATAGTCGGGTCAAGTTGAGCGAAGACGAAACTCCCGCCAAAAAGTGTAACATTTCACAAAAAGTCGTGCGAAAAAGTGTAACATTTCACAGAAAGTCGTACGACTTTTTGTAAATCACCTCTGAAAAACTTTCAAAATCACACAATAATTTCATCCTTACGGTAGTTAAATGTATTTTCGTACTAGTGAAGTTCTCTCGAAAAATTCTACTGGTTCTCTCTCTTCTCCTCTTCCAACTTCTTGCGGTTGGACAAGAGTCGAACCTACGTAGAAAAACGTTTTTTCCGAGTGCTTACCCCCAACTCCTAGATACATTTACCGTATATCCTTCCACAGTGAAGGTGTTTGTAAAAGGAATACTTCTTCCCAAAGAACAGTATGAAATCAATCCTACAAACGGAACAATAGCATTTTTACAAATTCCATCCGATAGTGCACTCGTTGAATTCCGTGTACTACCGATACAGTTATCCAAAACGTATAAAGTTCGAGATACCAGCCAAATTTATGCGAACCATAAAGGAGAATATGAAAAGTTTCTACAAGCGCAAAAAATAAATTACGATGATGTATTTGGATCTTCTGGACTCAAAAAATCAGGGAGT
>CAMAXI010000035.1 GCA_945862165.1 Chryseobacterium gleum | reverse complement strand
TATCCTTTTTTAAGTTTTCATATTCACGTTGAATATGATCTACACGTTTATCTAAAATGGAAAGTTCTTCCAATTGCTGTTTTTTAGCCACATCGTGACAAGCAACTAATGAAAATGAAAAGATAAAAAAGATAAAAAATTTCATGGGTATAACCTTAATATTCTATAGTACGAAAATACGATATTAATTTTTCATTTTTTCATAGATCAAAAAGAAACAAAAAAATGAAGTGCAAAAATGCCAAAATAATATCTGTTAAGCTATTAGATATTGTATTACATTAAGGTTTATGCAAAAAGTGCTTTAAGTACCTCGTCAATTCTACTACACATAACTAATTCAATCGTATGATTTTTTTGTGTAATTCCTTTGTTAAACGATGAAATGATAATTTTTTCAAATCCTAACTTTTCTGCTTCCGAAATACGCTGTTCAATTCTATTGACCGGACGAATTTCGCCTGATAAACCAACTTCTGCAGATAAACAGATATTTTTTGGTACAGGTAAATCCGCATTGGAGGATAAAACAGAAGCAACTACGGCTAAATCTATTGCTGGATCATCTACACGTATTCCACCAGCAATGTTTAAAAACACGTCTTTTGCTCCTAATTTAAATCCACAACGTTTTTCCATGACTGCTAACAACATGTTTAATCTTCGCAAATCAAACCCTGTTGAAGAGCGTTGTGGTGTTCCGTAAGCAGCAGTACTAACCAAAGCTTGCACTTCGATCAACATTGGTCGGAGTCCTTCTAAAGTGGATGCAATAGAAATTCCGCTCAAGGTAGCATCCGTATTTGTAATCAAAATTTCCGACGGATTTTCAACCTGACGAAGTCCTGAACCTAACATTTCATAAATACCTAATTCATTGGTGCTTCCAAATCTATTCTTAATGGTACGTAACAAACGATATACATGATTACGGTCGCCTTCAAACTGCAATACCACGTCCACCATGTGTTCCAACACTTTTGGTCCAGCTAAAGCGCCTTCTTTCGTGATGTGCCCGATTAAAAATACAGGGACTTCCGTTTGTTTGGCATAGCGTAACAATTGGGCAGTACATTCCCGCACTTGGGAAATACTTCCTGGAGAACTCTCTATATGTGAACTATATAAGGTTTGAATAGAGTCAATGACCAACAATTGCGGTTTTATTTCCTCTGTTTGTAAAAAGATATTTTGAAGATTTGTTTCCGTTAAAATAAAACATTCATTATTGTCAAGCCCGATGCGTTCTGCACGCATTTTGATTTGTTGCTCACTTTCTTCCCCTGAAACATACAAAATACGTAAGTTTTTTTCAGTCACTGCTAATTGAAGCATCAAGGTAGACTTACCAATCCCTGGTTCTCCTCCGAAAAGTATCAAGGAACCCGGAACTAAGCCTTCGCCTAAAACACGATTTAACTCTCTGTCATGCAGTGTAATACGAGATTCTGCACGATGTTCAATATCTTGTACCGCTTGTGGTTTGGCAGTTTTACCATTGCTAGTTGAAAATGCAACTACATTAGAATCATTGTTTCCTACAATTTCTTCCACAAACGTGTTCCATTCTGAACATGAAGGACATTTACCTAACCATTTGGGAGTTTGGTGTCCACAATTTTGACAAAAAAATGCTGTTTTTATTTTAGCCATATTCAAAATTAAGACAAAAGACCATTAGACAATCGAACAAAGACGTAATTTTCATACAAAAAGGTTAGGAGAGACACTTAAATCACCATACCTCATCCCCAACTCTCGGATTGATTTCTCATTATTTACAATTTTCCCCTCCCCTTCTTCGATAAATTCTGGTAAATCAAAGCCAAATAGTCGACACGAATCTGTGTAATACGCCTTTCGTGTAGGGTGATTTGATGCACATGCATTTACAATTTTACCCCAATAATTTTTCGATAAAACATGTAGGATAATCTGAATACTATCTTTTTGCTCAATTAAATTAACCGGTTGATTTCCATTCGGTATACCACTTCGACCAGCAAAAAACTTGGCTGGATGTCGCTTTGGTCCAATGAGTCCTGCCATGCGTATAATTGTTAAGCGATCTTGTAAATAATTATGTAAGACTTGTTCCGCGTATACAAGGTGATTAGTACTTGCATTTTCTTCCCACGTGAAGGAATCTTCTTTTGCATCTCTAATATGCTCTGGATAAACTCCTGTTGTACTTACAAAAATAAAATGTGTTTTTTCGCTAAATTGTTTTGCTGCAAACAATAAATGTTCGCCATATTCTTGAATATAGTTTACCTTTCCTGGAGGGAAATTTAAAATACAATAAACGGTATCCGTTATGATTTCATCTGCTAATATTGGGTTGTCTTCACGACTGTTCCAATAAAATGCTTCTAAATTTGTTGAGGCAAGTTGCGCGATTTTCTCCACATTACGTGTTGTGCCAACTACCTTGTAGCCTTGTTCTTCGAGTTGTTGACCCAAAGGTGTTCCAAGCCATCCAAAACCTACGATTGCGATTTTAGTCATTCGTTTCTTCTCCAACCAACACTAATTGATTCTTATAGTATTCATATAAAGCCATTTGCGAACGAACAGGATGGCCAAGATCGTTGGTATGATGCTTATTTTTTAATTTTTTATCGATAACTCGGGACTTTTGATTATCCGACCATTGTAATCCAAAAATGGTTTGTAATTCATTTTGTAGTACGCGATCATAAATTGGTGCGCCCACTTCAATACGTTTGTCTAAATTACGCTCCATCCAGTCAAAAGATGAAATATAGTACAATGGATTTCCATTATTCTCAAAAATCATAAAGCGTGCATGTTCCAAGAAACGATCCACAACACTGATTGCCTCTATATTTTCACTCTGATTTTTAATGCCTGGCACCAAACAACAAACACCACGAACGTTCAATTTAATTTTAACGCCCGCATTACTTGCTTGATATAATTTATCAATCATTTTAACATCAACCAAGTTGTTGATTTTGATGCAAATGCCAGAAGGTAATCCTTTCTTAGCGTTCTCAATTTCAGCTTGTATAAGACTTGTAAGTTTACGACGATTATTGAAAGGAGAAACCAAAAGATTGCGATATACGCCTCTTTCAATGTTGTTTTCCATCACACGAAACACCTTTCTAACTTCTTGACAAATAGCAACATTACTAGTGAAATAACCAACATCCGAATAAATTTTCGCCGTCTTTTCATGGAAGTTACCCGTACCAATAAATGCAATTATTTGTTCTTTCCCTTTAACTACACGTGTTATTTTCAATAGTTTAGAATGCACTTTTAATCCTTGAACCCCATAAATTACGCGCGCACCTTGTTCTTTCATACGCTCCGCCCAATACAAGTTGTTTTCCTCGTCGAATCGTGCTTGAATCTCAAAAATAACAACTACTTCTTTTCCGTTATTAACTGCATTTAGTAATGCATTCATAATTTGAGAATTATGTGCTACTCGGTATACATTTATTTTAATGGATTTTACGGTAGGATCAATCGCTGCTTCACGAATTGTATCTACTACATAATCAAACTTTTGATATGGAAAATGGAGTAGTACATCTTTTTCAGCAAACGTATTTAAATAACTCTTGGTATGAATCAAGTCTGGATGATCTAAAGCTGGTAATTTCTCATAAATCAATTCTTTCTTCCCAAAATCTGGAAAACCAGCGAAATCTTTAAAATTATGGTATCTACCCCCAGGTATTGCATTCAATCCTGCCTTTAAATTCAATGCTTTCAGCAAATAATTTTTCAAATCAACAGGCATTTTAGCGTCGTAAACAAAACGTACAGGTTCTCCTTTTTTACGATTTTGCAAACTTGCCTCCATTTTTTCAATGAATGAAACCGATAAATCGTCGTCTAGATTAAGTTCGGCATCTCTGGTAAATTTAAATGTAAAAGCTTGCATTCCTTTTACATCAAAAATGGTGAAAATAGAATCTAAATGTAGCCGAATGATATCGTCAATTAAAATAAAAAAAGATTTTTCTCCTTGTTGAATTTTATAAAAACGTTGATAGGTTGATGGTATTTGAATTAAAGCGTAAAATGGTTTCTTTGAATTTTCTTTTTCTAAGCGAACGGCTAAATAAATGTGTGTATCTCTTAATTTCGGGAATGGTAATCTAGGATTTAGAATGATTGGAACTATTTCGTGTTTTAATTCCGTGTGAAAATAATTGGATAATTCCTCGCGATGTTTGGTCGTAAGATTCTTTTCGGTTAGTTGATAGATATTCTTTTCCTTCAATTCTAGTAATAAACCTTGATAACAAGATTCAAACATTTTTTGTTGGTTTAATACCTCTTCTCGGATATCTTCCAGTAATTCAGCTGCAGTCCCATTATATCCTTGCACAGAATTTTTCTTAATCGAAATAATACGTTTGATATTTGCAACACGCACACGAAAGAACTCATCCATATTATTCGAATAAATTCCCAAAAATCGCATACGTTCTACCAAAGGAACGTTTGGATCAATCGCTTCTTGTAAAACTCTTTCGTTAAAGGATAACCAACTTAATTCCCGATTTACTAACTCCATACTTTTATTTTCTAACAAGGATAAATACAAAAATAATAATTGATTATTATTTGAATGTTAAATCTCCACGGGTTGTAATTTTAATATTCTCCACATTCCCTTTTACCAAAGATATTGTAAAACCAGCTTCCTCCACTAATGAAGCATCGTCTGTTATTCCTATATGAAAAGGGCGTTTGTATGCTGTTTCTAATAGACTTCTTTCAAATACTTGTGGTGTTTGCACGCTGCGAAAATTACTGCGAACAACTGCTTTGGATGTTCCGTCAGGTAATA
>CAMAXI010000034.1 GCA_945862165.1 Chryseobacterium gleum | reverse complement strand
ACCTACGGAATGTGCCATTGCAATCAGGTGAAGTACCGCATTCGTTGATCCACCTAAAACTATCACGATGCGTATCGCATTTTCAAATGCTTTCATCGTCATGATATCGCGCGGCTTAATGTCTTTTTCTAATAATACACGAATGGCTCTACCCGCTGCATCACACTCGTGTTTTTTATCTGCACTCAATGCTGGGTTAGAAGAACTATATGGTAAACTCATACCTAATGCTTCAATTGCGGATGCCATGGTATTTGCAGTATACATACCACCACAAGCACCTGCACCAGGACATGCATGTTTGATGATTCCTTTAAAATCCTCCGGGGTAATGGTATTATTCATTTTTTTACCCAAAGCCTCAAAAGCAGAAACAATGTTTAATTGTTCCCCTTTCCATTCACCTGGAGCAATCGTACCACCATATACCATGATTGCAGGACGATTTAGACGACCCATCGCAATTAACGATCCAGGCATGTTTTTATCACAGCCCATCACTGCTATTAATCCATCATAATATTGAGCACCACAAACCGTTTCTATAGAATCAGCAATAATATCCCTAGAAATTAAAGAATAACGCATACCATCTGTACCGTTAGACATACCATCACTGACACCTATTGTATTAAAAATCAATCCTACTAAATCTGCTTCTTGCACCGACTTTTTAATGTCTTTGGATAAATCATTTAAGTGCATGTTACACGTGTTACCTTCATAACCAGCACTTGCAATTCCTACTTGTGCTTTACGCATATCATCATCTGTCAAACCGATACCATACAACATTGCTTGTCCAGCAGGTTGTGTTTCGTCTTGCGTGATGGTTTTACTGTACTTATTAATTTCCATAAAATATATTATTTATTGCTCAATATACATTAAACCATTTATGCTAGTTCTAATTCTTTATTTACAACCAAATTCATGTAATTTTTTTGAATAATAGCTCCTTTTGTATCTTTCCATGCTTTTGGGAAAACATAATCGTCTACCGATTCAATGCCTGCAACTTCCGCTGCTGTTCCACAATAGAATGCTGCATCTGCTGTTTTTATTTCTTCTGGAGTAAAGAATTTTTCTTCCACTTCAATTCCTAATTTTTTTGCTAAATCAATCACTGTTGCTCGTGTAATTCCTGCTAGAATATTTCCAAGAGGTGCTGTAAATAACTTTCCATCTTTTTCTAAGAAGAAATTAGCTCCAGGACCTTCAGCAACATTTCCATGCATATCTGTCAATAAAGCTTCGTCGTAGCCATTTTGTTTTGCTTCCGTAGATGCTAAAATAGAATTGATATAATGGCCTACTACTTTTGCTTCTACGTGACACGATTTAGGATTTGGACGTTGGAAAGAAGAAATACCTAAACGCAATAATTTATCTCCTAATAATTTACCCCAATCCCAAGCCATGACAACTACATGTACCTCATCCGTTGGTAATAAAGACATATTTGCGCCTAAATATACTAGCGGACGAATATACGCGTCTTTTAAATTATTACGATTCAATACTTCATAGGTAATTTCCTCTAATTCTTGCCATGTATAATTTAATTTGATGTGCATTTTCTCTGCAGAATAATGCAAGCGATCGTAATGTTCTTTTGCTTTAAAAATTTTAGTTCCTTCCGCTGTGTCATACGAACGAATACCTTCAAACACACCATTTCCATAATGCATAGTTTGGTTGTACAAGTTCACCCCAGAATCCGAAGCTTTTACATATTTTCCATCTAAAAAGATAATTGTTTCGTCGTTAAAATACATAGTTTAAATTTTAATTTTCTGTCAATAAAAAAGCCTTTCTGTGGTTAAACGAGAAAGGCTTAGTATATCTATAATACCCTATCTCGTCAGGTTGTCCAGACAATAATAGTGTTGATAATAATGACAGTGTTGTTATACATATTAATTCTACTTTTTACAAGCGTAGCAAATATATAAAATTTGAAGTAAATAGTAAGAAATTAGAGAAATTTATTTTGATAGTGTTTTGACGAACTCAACTTTTTCACTAACTTAAATAAGAAAAGTGAACATGGAACTATCAATTATTCATGAAAGAACACATGAAATCAGAGGTAAAAAAGTAATTCTAGACAAAGATTTAGCGGAATTATATGGGGTAGTAACGAGAATTTTGAAACAAGCTGTACGAAGAAACATAGAACGTTTTCCAGAAGACTTTATGATTGAAATGACTTTTGAAGAAAACAATCTTCTAAGATCACAAATTGTGATCTTAGAAACTAAAACAAAAGGGCAATATTCAAAATATCAACCTTTTGCATTCACAGAACAAGGTATTGCTATGCTCTCAAGTGTACTACATTCCGAAAAAGCAATTCAAGTAAATATTGCAATTATGCGTGCTTTTGTGCTAATGAGACAATATGCGTTGAATTTTCAGGAACTTGCATTAAAAATTCAAGAACTTGAAAAAACGTACGACAAAACATTTGACGATGTATTTGATGTGTTAAATCATTTACTCAAAAAAGACAAGCAACTAGAACAACAAACAAAAAGGGAAAAGATTGGGTTTAAGAAATAAACATTTTCTAAGGTCACAAATTGTGATATTAGAAAATGAAGTTTAATTAATCTTTTCTTTTGAGATTGCTATTTGTAACCTCAAAGTGTGGGATTTTTATAGTGCTGATTTTGCACCTTAAAACTATGGTGTCACAAAATGAGATACCATAAAATATTAATTTTGAATATTAAATAATCTTGAGGTCACAAATTGTGATCTCAAGTTACTATTTATGTTTCCACTATTCTTAAACTAAATTATTTTAATATCATAAGATTTGAAAGGTATATATTACGAAAAAGGTTGCGTATTTATTCGTTTAAAAATCAACAAACAAACAAAAATCATTGTAATTAACTGTTGAATTTCATTACTTTGCACAAAAAATTAATCTCATGAAAAAATTAATCCTTGTAAGTATCCTTCAATTATTGTCTTTTATTTCTAGTGCACAAAATCAATTACCAATGGTTGGTCTTGACGAAACGCATGAAGGAATTGTTGGTTGGAATGATCGTCACGGAAATTTTGGACACTTAATTCCTGCTCCTTATAATGTTTTTGGAAATGATACAGCCTATTATTATTTACGTTCAAGAACAAAAGGAATGTTTGATGTACAAGGAAATGGAGGTATGCATGGTAATGGAAATTTAATTGGTTTTCCTTTGTTAAGAGCAAAACTTACACAATACGGAAAAACGATTGCAAACATACATGTAGATTTTACAGATACTGATTTAGACAGTGATACAAAAGGTACGGAATGGGATTTAGTGAATGATTTAGAAACACGAACTTATACAGGTGGTAATTACATCATTCGGTTGGATAACGATACTTTATTAGTAGGTTCTATGCCTAATTTCCATTTATCCATTGATTATAATAACGTAAACACACCTTTTGATGATAACATTTTTGGGAAAACAGATTACTCTAGTCCACGTATCTATGAGAGTAACCTGCAAGCAAATAGTATCAAAGAAATTGCTAAAGCAATGTATCAAGATATCAATAATTTAGGATTACGATTTAAATTCAATAGTATACAACCAGCTGGTCAAACAGAGTACGATGCGAATGGAATTTTCGCAGGCTATTTCAATATTTCCGATGCAGTTTTAGAAACATCTTCTCTTAACTTACCAAATTTTAAAGATACTTTGTATTTATGTGACAACGATAGCATCAAAGTAGATGCTGGAAAAGGATATGGAAATTATGAATGGAACACAGGTTTTGTTGGACAAATAATCACCATCAAACAAGCAGGAGAATATTATGTTTCTTTTGACTATCAAGGAGATAAATATACCTCTAAACGAATTCTGGTACTAAACAAACCTGTCCCTCAAAATCCTTTACCACAAGATGTTACTAGTTGTAAATCTAATGATGAATCTTTTGACCAATTAATACAACGCTTACATTTAAATACAGACTTATATTTACACACGACGGATAATACTCCTGTGAATGGTAAATCAACCGTTGAGGCTGGAACTTATTACTATCCTATTCAATATGGTTGCCCGACACCTATCTGGGGAGAAGTAACAATTCAAGTTAATGATCCTGTTGCTCCAGATGTATTAAAAATGCAAGAGTTTTGCGCAGTAAATAGACCTTCTGTTCATGAACTCAGTGTAAACAATGGTAATCAAATTAAATGGTACACCGAAAATGTAAATGGTGTTCAATTAAATGATACTGTTTTACTTAAACATAATACAAATTATTTTGCTACCAATACAGATACTAGTGGATGTGAAAGTTCAGATAGATCTGGTGTACTAGTTAAATTAAATGTAAGCGATACTACAAGTTTAACTCTCACTACTAAGAATGCATCTGACTATGTGATTTCATGGGAGAAAAATAATACGATTGCTTCCTATACTATTTCTTACCATATCAACCAGCAGGTTAATACAACCGTTAATAATGTTACAGATACCTTTGTTGTTATTTCAAATTTAAAAAATAACGATAGTATCTATTTTACTATCTCATTTAATAATGATAAAAAATGCCCAACAACACTATCTCATTTATTTCTAGTAAATGAAAAATTATCGATTGAGAAACTGAATCATGGACAAATACAAATTTTCCCTAATCCTAGTAATGATTATATCACAATTAAAACGGATATAAATACTATTACTTCTGTTTCAATAACAGATACATATGGAAAAGTAGTTCTTAATACTCAAAATTTTACTGAAAAAATAAAGGTTAAGGAACTTACTCCTGGTGTCTATTTTATTCACTGTTTGGACAAAGAATTAAATCATCTTTATACTGAAAAAGTTATTGTAGAATAAAGTAGGAAAGCAATAGGTAAGAAATATTATTTCTACCTTTAACCTATGCAATTTAAAGATATCATTGGCCAAGATGAACTAAAACA
>CAMAXI010000033.1 GCA_945862165.1 Chryseobacterium gleum | reverse complement strand
ATGTGTTGTCTATTTTTCTCCCCTTTGTAACGATTCGCAACCGCCATACCAAGTGCTGCTGAGATCGAAGTAGAAGAGTGACCTACACCAAATGTATCGTATTCACTTTCGCTTCGTTTTGGGAATCCTGAAATCCCCCCTTTGATTCTATTGGTATGAAAAACATCGCGACGACCAGTTAAAATTTTATGTCCATAGGCTTGGTGACCTACATCCCACACCAATTGATCATACGGTGTATTAAAGACATAATGCAATGCAACCGTCAATTCAACCACCCCTAAACTTGCACCAAAGTGGCTATTTCCAATTTTAGAAATAACATCCACAATGTATTGACGAAGTTCCTCAGACACTTGAGGTAAATCACTAACAGCAAACTTATTGCGTAAATCGCTTGGAACAACAATTTGTTCTAAAAAAGGGCCTGCTTTGTAATTACTCATAATCATGAAGGTTTGACTAACAAATATATTCTTTATGTGAGAGAAATACAACTTAAAATAAATTATTAAATCAACCTATTTGTTGTAATATTTTTCCTTGGCTTATTATTAACCCTTATTTTAGTTTTATTTGTCTTTTAATTAACCCTTATTTTAATACATATAATTCATTTTTTAACCCTTAATATAAAATATTTTTGTAAATTCGTAGTAGAAGTAATATTGAAAACGATGTTTTACAGGAGAATATTAAAGGAATTAGACAAATGGAAAACTTCCACATCACGAAAACCACTTATTATTCGTGGTGCGCGACAAGTTGGAAAAACCACCGTTGTAAACGAATTCGGAAAACAATTTAAACAATATATTTATTTAAATCTAGAACGTAAACAAGACCTTGAATTATTTGATACTTCCAATGATGTTCACCAAATTACGGAGCGAATTTTCATTGAAAAAGGGAAGCAATTTTCAGGGATAGAGGATACACTATTGTTTATTGATGAACTGCAAGAAGCTCCGCATGTGGTCAACTTATTACGCTACTATAAAGAAGAAATGCCCCAATTAGCTGTTATTGCCGCTGGAAGTATGCTAGAAACGTTACTTGGAAAAAACATCACATTTCCAGTAGGGCGTGTGGAATATAAAGTACTTCGACCTGTATCGTTTGAAGAATTTTTACTTGCAAGTGGTAGGGAAGATTTAATCCAAGAACTTACTACGATACCTATGAGAACCGTAGCGCATGAGGCTTGTTTACGTTTGTTTCATACCTATGCTTTATTGGGGGGAATGCCAGAGGTTATCCAACATTATTTGAAGCATAAAGACATTACAGCATTAGGAGAAATTTATGATTCTTTGCTTCGTTCTTATTTAGATGATGCCGAAAAGTATGCAAAATCTCCAAAACAATTGCAGTTAATTCGATTTGCAATACAACAAGCAGTTATTCATGCTGGAAAGAGAGTTTCATTCCAACGCTTTGGAAACGCTAACTATTCGTCTACAGAAATTTCAGAAGTACTAAATGCATTACAAAAGACACATTTATTGCATGTGATTTATCCAACTACTGGGTACGGATTACCTATGGAAGAAGATCGCAATAAAACACCACGCCTACAATTTTTAGACAGTGGGTTAATCAACTATTCGGTAGGGTTACAAAAAGAGTTGATAGGAACAAAAGATTTAAATACTATTTATCAAGGAAAATTGATAGAACATTTGGTTGGACAAGAATTACTCGCTTCCCAAACATTAACCCTTAAGGGTCTATCGTTCTGGATTCGAGAAAAAAGCCAATCTTCGGCTGAATTGGATTTTATCTACTCATTTCAAGGGGAAGTTATTCCAATAGAGGTTAAATCTGGAGCAACAGGAACGTTAAAGTCTTTACAATTGTACCTTGATAATGCAAGAATTAATTACGCAATTCGATTTTATGCAGGTACAATAACCCTAGACAAACACATTACACAATCCGGTAAAAAATTCTATTTATTGAGTTTACCTTATTTTTTAGTTTCTAAAATAGAGGATTATATTTTGTGGTTTAAAGTTCAAATTGCTTCTGATGAAGAAAGCGAATCATTTAGTGTACGGGAAAAAGAAGTGCTATATGAAAAACCGAAAGTAACAAAGAAATTACTACCTGTAAGCAAGGATTTATTAAGTACTAAACATTTCAAAATTCTTTCTTATTGTCTTGAATCTCCGAAAAAAGGAAAAGAAATTTTAGAAGATTGTTTACATGTGAGTAATCAGTCTAGAAATAATAAAGTGTTTTTAAAACCACTAATAGATTTAGGTTTACTTGTATATTCGGATATGACTTTCTTGAAGAATAAAGAACAAAGGTATATGATTACTCGTAAAGGAATAGAATTACTAGAAAATCAAAAAAACTAATCGTTTTCTTGCAGATATTTTAAATACAAATCGTAAATCATACCATCGGAAAGACCAATTTTCGGAACGACAAACTCCCTCACTTTTAATTCTTTGAAGATAAAACTGTAAATATCACACGCAGGAATAATTACATCTGCGCGATCCGGTTTTAATTGAAATTGATCAATACGTTGATCTACGGTTAACTTATTTAACTCATTGCGAAGTGTGATCATTTTAGCTACAGATAATGGACCAGATTGTTTTGTTCCAACCATTTTGTGCACTTTATTGATGTTTCCACCAGTAGCAAAGTAGGTGTGTTCTATACTTTCGTCTACATTTTTGTGCAACCATTCTTTTATTTCACTCCAAATCTCAGGGTCCGCTTTTCCTTTAAGTAAACGTACCGTACCAATTTGAAAAGATTTAGCTGCTACTTTTTCTCCTTTTTCAAACACGCTTATTTCGGTGCTACCACCACCTACGTCAATCACTAGAAAAGGAATGTTTTTATCAAAGTCTAATAAGAAAAAGGTACCGAAAATTAATCGTGCTTCCTCATCTCCACTAATAACATCAATATTAATCTTTGTTTGCTTGAATATTTCTTTGGCAACTTTTTCACCATTGGATGCTTCGCGCATGGCAGAAGTAGCGCAAGCACGTAAATCTTTTACATCGAAGATTTCAGAAATTAATTTAAATGCTTTGATTGTTTTGATAAACTCCTCCTCTTTTTTAGGGGAAATCATTCCGTTTTCAAAAACATCCCCGCCCAAACGTAAAGGAACTCGTGTGTAAGAGAGTTTTTTTATAAAAGCATGATCACCATCTTTACAAACTTCTCCAATTAACAAGCGTGCTGCATTTGTTCCTATATCTATTGCGCCAAACTTCATCTAATTATTTCCTCTTTCAATCGTGTGCAACGAAGATAAATATTTTGAATGACTATCTTTGAAAAAAATGCAAAAATGGCTTTAGAATCGCTCGGTTTGTTAGGATTGTTTTTAGCAACATTTCTGTCTGCTACAATTTTACCTTTTAGTTCTGAAGCAATCGTGTTATTTTTTCTAGCAAAAGGGGTAGATCCGACGATTTGTTTATCTATCGCTACACTAGGTAATTCTTTGGGTGGAGCAAGTAATTATTTTATCGGAAGACTTGGAAATCCAATATGGTTAAAGCGATTAGGGGTTAAAGAAAACACTATAGCTGAAAATGAAAAATGGGTGACAAAATATGGTTCAATCCTTGCTTTTTTTTCCTGGATCCCATTCCTTGGCGATCCGTTACTTGTCGTATTGGGCTATTTTAGAAGTAACCCAACGTTTACGCTCTTGTGGATGATTATCGGTAAATTTTTGCGGTATTTACTTTTGTTTATCGTCTATTATTATTGGTAGTTATTCCATTTCTAAAAATGCGATTTTCTTCAGTAAAATATGGTATTCTTCCATTACTTTGAAGTATTTTTCTTTCCAATATACCACGCTTTCTTCTGTGCTAGAATCGTCTTGTTCTGCAACAATCGTTTTCACTTTTAGTAATTGAATTTCATCGGAAAAATCATAATAAATAATTTTACCAATTTGCAAAACTACATCGAGTGACACCAACGGATTTTCAAATTGCAAATAAAGCCATCTTCGACTTTTCCCCATTTTTTTAGAAATTGTGACGAGTGGAATTCCACTTTTTCGCACAGCTTGCTCAATAATTTCTCCTCTATGTTCCATGAAGAACAAATATCTTTAGTATTTCGTATAACTTATTATTCAAATATTATTCAATTTTGAGTAGATTTTGTTAATTTTTTTCTGTTTTTAACACTTTGTATGTATCATATTACCAAATGTATACAAAAAATTGGCGTCTAATTCAACGAACATAATCTTGCTTCAAAACTAAAATATATTGATCATTTTCGATTTTTCGATAACCTTGTTCGTAACAGAAAAAATACTGTGCACCTTTTTGTGTTGTATAAATATTCGTAAAATAATGAAAATTAAATCCTTCTTCCGCTAATCGAATACCATCGACAGTGATTTTACCATTTGGATTACATTTTTCTAGTATCCTTCTATTTTTGCGTAAAATTCCGTTAATGCGTCGAACATATTTATTGGCGTCTTCATTTTGACGATTGTTATAGGCATTTCGACAATAATCGGAACAAAATTTTTGGTCTTTTCTCCCGCGTAATTTGTCCTTACATTCCAGACAGATACGTTCACTCATAACACTAGATAATTAGGCGTTTACGAGTGCAATGTTAACATTAATTAACAGCAAAACCAAGGATTAAACCGCCAAATTTTGGCACTTTTGCACCAAGAAATAACCCATATTATGTCTTCTTTAGAAAACGATATTTTAAGTCCCGCTGAAAGTTTAAGACTACTAGCAGACAAAATTCAAATGGAAAACCATATCGTAGAATTACTACGAAAAGAAATACGCAAAGTAATAGTTGGTCAGTCGTATATGGTTGACCGCTTGTTGATTGCATTATTAGCAGATGGACACGTGCTTTTAGAAGGTGTTCCAGGTTTAGCAAAAACATTAGCGATTAAAAGTTTGGCGCAAGCCTTGGATGCTACATTTAGTCGCATTCAATTTACGCCAGATTTACTCCCTGCGGATGTAAGTGGAACACAGATGTACAATCAAAAAAGTGAAACGTTTAGCGTGAAGAAAGGTCCAGTTTTTGCCAATTTTGTGTTAGCAGATGAGATCAATCGTGCACCTGCGAAAGTACAAAGTGCTTTATTGGAAGCGATGGAAGAACGCCAAATTACCATAGG
>CAMAXI010000032.1 GCA_945862165.1 Chryseobacterium gleum | reverse complement strand
GTCGCCTTTAACACCATCTGTACAAGCTAAAATGAAATTGTAAATTGGTATTAATAAAAACCATCCGCTTTTCCCAACATCGTGCATTCTTCTAACACCAACTGCAATCGAAGGGATTAAGATTGCTAATGTGTAAATGTTGGCTAATTGCGGAACTTGCATAAGCCCACAAACAAAACCAAAACCGATAGAAATGATAATATTAAACAAGGCAAAATACCAATACTCACTTCTTCTTGCACGACCGCTAAATGTTGCGTAGTTCTGTAAAACTTTTAAATAATAATTCATTTTTTTTATTTGATTTTTTTGTCCTACTCGTATGGCTTTTCGGATTACGCCCATTTTTAAGTGTTTTTTCACTACAATTCAATATTATAACAAAAATATTTTAATTTATTTTTTAAGTTTGAATAAATAAATAAGTCATTGTAAATCAGGGTAATAGATTTTTGCAAATATTCGCTTGTCTCATTTTTTTATAAAAATATAATCTTTTTCAAATATTTTAACTGTTAAGACGCGTCATAATTAGATGGTTTTTTTGTCTGTATTATTCAGTTGTGTCGTTTTTGAACTTGCCGAGAACGTCTCAGCGCGATCTGAACTTGCCGATTTAACTTCGTTGATTTTAAATCCGGAGATACACCGAGAAGCTGCAACGAATTTAAAACTTGATTTTAAAAACCAATATTCCATTAAGCTCACCCCCAAAGGGCTCCGCACGACCATAATTCGTCTTTTTGTTTTATTGTCCAATTATCACTAAAATTTGTTTTGTGAACAAAACTAAAAAAGGTAATTTTGTTTGCTTAATTTATGGCTAAAAAGAATGCATTTGAAAAGATATAACTGGATTAATGTTCTCAAATCATTAGCCATAGTTCTGATGGTTTTTTCTAATTCTGCGGCTTATTTTTTTTCTTCAGAGGTTAATGTTTTTTTTAGAATTATTTCATCTCTAGCTGCACCTCTATTCATTTTTATCGCAGGGGCCAATCTCATCTTTTCGAATGAAGCCCACTTTAAGAAGTTTTTAATTCGAGGCGCATATCTTTTTGTTACGGCCGCATGCATTGATGTCCTGATTTGGCGAATTGTTCCATTTGCAACTTTCGATGTATTGTATCTCATTTCCTTCGGAATAATTATTTGTGGAATTTTAAGATTTGGTAAATCGTTTGATCTTGCATTTGGAATAATATTTATCTTAACGTCATTTTTATTACAATCGAATTACAGATTTGAACTTGAGGAGTTTGGGTTGTTTGAAAAAGATCTATTCTCTTCCATATCCATTCGTTCAAATTTCAAGCGCGCATTTATTGATGGATGGTTTCCAATCTTACCATGGATTGGATTTATGTTTTTGGGCAGATGGGCCATGTCTATCGTGAATGCTTTGGATAAGAAAGTTAGGGTATTTTCACTCATTTTTTTTGTTTCGACTTTCTGCCTAGTAACTCAATCTTCTTTGAATCCAATGAGGAACAACTACATCGAAATTTTTTACCCTGTTAATGGATTATTTGTATTGATGTCTTTGGCCTTTTTAGTTTCAGCTATTTCTGTGACCTCTTATTTCAGTGAAAGAACCTTTTTCAAACTGGAGTCAAAATATATATTGGGAAGAAAGAGTTTAGCGGTGTATATATTACACTGTTTTTTTATCGCTACTTTTGCAGAGACTTTTCCAATAAGGGAAGAACTAGGTTTTTTCCTTTTTTGTATCCTACAATTTGCCACTTTCTATGCATTTATTTGGTTAATTGAATTAGTCTATTTGAAACGAATTATCTCAAATTTTCCGAGCCCTATAAAAACAATTTTTGGGCTAAACAATTAAAGAGTAAAAAGGTATAATAGCAACCCAAAGGTCAGAGGAAACAGATACCTTGAATGGATTTCAATTTTATTCGAAAAGTTTTGCCAATATTCGCCCTTCCTTGAAATATTGAAAGTTAAGATGGTTTGAGCCATTGCATAAAAAATGTAGGCATAGACTAAATAAAAGATTTTATCAATGGTTGTTAAATAAGACACTTTGGGCAAAGAATCATTCAAAGTCCAATGAAATGCAATTGCGGCAAGCAATGCAGTAACTGTTAAGCCAGAAGCGGTTCCAATTTCATGGTCGGGAATATAAAACACCAAATAAGCTAAAATAAGAACGACCATGAGGGGTAAGGCAATTTTCTGCATTATGCCGGTAGGGTCTCTATCAACCCCGATATGAAACTCTAGTCTAGAATATTTCTCATTGCCCTCTACTTGTGGATCACCAAAATTAGTGGTGTAAATATAACTAGATTCCACAGCTTTTAAGGATTTGATGGAATACTGATCGCCATTAAGTATTTCAATATTATCATCCTTAAGATTGTTAATATTGGTCGTGGAGTTGTCGGGAATGTAAACCAAAGACTTGCTATTGATTACTTTATTTTCAATGGAGATATTCAGATTTTGTATGTCGAATGGAAATTTGTGATAATCTGCTTTATAGGGTATGATTGCCTTACAGCTGCCTGAAACATAATAATAGCCATTCGAGCTGATTACAGTATCTACAACTGACTCTGCATCTGCATTTATGAACTCAAATTCTTTTACAAAAGAATAATCGATATTCGGTTGAATAGAATCTACGCGCAACCACCAATATAAAAATGTTTCAAAGGTTTCTTCTGCTTGATTGATTCTTATTGTTTTGGCGTAAATGCCAAAATGGCATTTCAAAGGCTCTTGTGCGGTACATTTTGATTCGCAAAAAAGAAAAATAACTAAGAAAATAAAAACATAACGAAACGGAATGTTATTAATTAGGGATTTGTTTATTGTCATATTAAAAAGGTTTAAAAAAAGTAAAGCAAAAATTATTTACGTCTATAATTTCCGAGACACACCGCGAAGCTGCACCGATGGTAAAACTTTCTGCCACCGATGGTCTTGATAGGAAGCACAACCCCAAAAGGCTCACGAATTGCTTTGACAAATAAACACGCATGTGCAGAGCTTTATTTAACCACTGAAACGCCAATTTCTTAAACCCGATGTTTTCGGTTACTTGGTCATTTACAAAATTACTTTTTATAAATAAGTCCATTTGGCTTTATAATTATTTGGGATTCAGGGATATCGGATTGCGTGAGGTTTATTACTTCTTTCAAAGCCATTTGGTCATTATCGATAATAGGACCACCTTCTCCAATTTGTTTGATAGAATATATGTTACCAGATAGGAATTCCCCTTCTTTATTTACATATAGTTTAATTATTGGCGCAATTCCACATAATCCGTTAAGATTAAACCGTCCATAGGTTGCGAAATTTCCCATACTGTAAGCAATAAACCGTCCTTTATAAATATCTATTGCTCGTGTTACATGAGGACCATGCCCAAATACGACATCAGCACCAGCATCTATAACTGCTCTAGCAAATTCATATGGATTGCCGCGATTTTCTCCAAGAAATATTTCATCAAAACGAGTTATATGACTCCGTGTAGAACCTTCGGCTCCTCCGTGGAAAGAAACAATTACAATATCGCAAATAGAATCAAGATGTTTAACGATAGTTGTTGCATTTTTTGTGTTATTTATATTAATAGTGCCATTGTTGGGCGCAAAAGCACAAAAGCCATATTTTATTCCATTTTTTTCAAAAGTAGTGAATGGATATTCTGTTAAACCTGCAAACTGTATATCAGCCTCTACCAATAATTTTACAGTGTTTTTTCTTCCCTCATCTCCAAAATCGCCTACATGATTATTGGCTATACTTAGAATATCAAATCCAGCCTCTTTAAAATAATTTACATAATGATTAGGCATTCTAAATGCATAGCACACATCAGGATTTGAACAGGTTTTAACAGATCCTCCTTCTGATAAAATAACACCTTCAAGGTTTCCAAAAGCGATATCTGCTTTGTCTAGAATGTGTTTTACGGGGGTTAAAATATTTTTCCCATCATCAGGGGGTAAATAACTTTTAGAGGGAAAATTTGTACCTAACATCATATCACCAACACCAATTATCGATATAGAATCATCCGTATTTGAAAAATTTCGAATGGGCATGCTTGCAACTTTCGCAGTATCTAATGTGTCAAACAATTTGGTTTCAAAAATAAAAGGCAATCTACCTGCCTTAATAAAACGCTGCTTGTAGTAGTCTGTTTTTTGATATTCTTCAATAACAATTCCCCTTTGACAACTATGCATCATTTTAATGCTTCCGTTTGATGTCTCTATCACTAAAGAAACATGACCAATGGAATTGCTTTTTATATTTCTACTTTTAAAAAACAGAAGGTCACCTTTTTTTATTTCAGTTTGATCAATATTTTCTACAATTGATCCAAGAGAAATTGAAGAGTGGGGTATTTGATATCCAAATTCTGCAAAAATAAATGCAATATATCCCGAACAATCCATTTCCCATGAAGATGGACCTTTATATCTATATGGTTTATTAAGAAAGGTTTTTCCGAAATCGATAATACTATCTATTTTTGAGGTTTTTGCTATAGAATAGTCCCCTGATATTTTGGTAGGATTCAGGTCTCCTGCAGTACTTAAATTTTCCGATTGAGCGCTTACAGGTTGATAAAAAGACTGTATTCCGAATCCGCAAACACAAAAAAATATTGGTATTGTTTTTTTCATTTTCTTTTGCCTAGTAGCCACTTTTGTTAATAATGCCCCGTTTGTTTGAGTGGATTCTGGACTCCACTTTTAAAGTTCAATAATACGATTTTTTTGTCATATTGGATGGCCAGCCCGCTGGCTTTGGCAGACAGTATTGTTTTTCAACTTGCACATAACGTTTTGGAGCTGCCAGAAGGGCGGGATTTTTAGAATAAAACTGTCTTTGGAACACGAATTGAAAATCAGCGAAGCCAAACCCCGCAGTTTACTCCTGTTGTCGTGAGAATAGTTGGGTAGGGGCTGTTAGCTGTTCGTGCTTCTTTTTTTGTCAAATTCATTCGTTTATTCTTTAATGAGTTTGTAGGTATAGATCCCCAGTTTTGTTTGAGCTTTTATAAAATAGGGCCCATTCGAGTAGTTTGAAAGATTAAATTGGCTTTCGGTTGTTTCTTTTATTAACTGACCTTGTAAGTCGTACACTTTTATATTCTGAATATTTTGGTTTGGAATTTCAATATGAACAAGT
>CAMAXI010000031.1 GCA_945862165.1 Chryseobacterium gleum | reverse complement strand
GATGTTGAGCAGATTGAGGATATACGTTTTCCTGTTAATAGACAATCAGATGGGACATACAAATCAAATTATCACCTTTTTGAAAAATACATGAACCCTGCATTAGAAAATGATATAGAAAGAATTAAAAAAGAGTGTTTTACATTTGTTGTTAAGTAATTTTTTTTCTTCCTCTCCCGCTCCGCTGGATTTGCAGCGCGCAGCAAGTAACGAAGTTAAACCTGCGGCTCAATCCTAATTAAACTCACAAAAAACGTAATTCTAAACCTTAAAAAACGAACTTTATTATAGTAAACAAAAAAGTGTTTTAGTAGTGAAAAAACAGACAGAAAAAGTATTGGTTTTTAATTAGATAATGTAAATTTGAGATATGTATATTTTTTTATGTGGTGTAGGGCTAGGGTTAAATTTATAAATGAGTGCCGCAGGATTACAAATCCAGCGGAGCGGGGGAGCTGGTAGTACATTGAAAAATTCAAATTTTAATTTAGGGAATTCGATAATATTTCAAGGTACTCAATTGAAAATAATGACTGTTGATAGAATAGTTCAGAGTCAAATTGAAAAAAAATAGAAACATATGGATTTTATAAGAGCTAGTTTTTGTATAATAGTTGGTGTATTTGTTTTATCTCTAAGTATAAAAGATGAAAATCATAAAAAGGCTACATTTTCGTTTGGGTATATTTCACATATTAGGGGGTATATTGTATCAATAGGTTTTATTATTCTAGGTTTGATTTATTTAGTTGAAGCAATCAAGTCTCTTTTGCGATAATCTTTTTAGATCACATCGGTCAGGTCATGTTTCAAATGGTGCTTTCATAAATCAACCGCCCAAGTTTTCAACCTGGGCGGTTTTTTGCTTTAGAGCGTTTTTTATCCGAGGAGAAAGTATGAACCTTTAAAAACGGAGAAAACCCGCTCCGCTGGATTTGTACCGCGCAGCAGCAACGAAGTTAATCCTGCGGCTCAATTCTAAAAATAAACTCGCAAAAAAACGTAATTCTAAACCTTAAAAAACGAACTTTATTATAGTAAACAAAAAGTGTTTTAGTAGTGAAAAAACTGACAGAAAAAGTATTGGTTTTTAATTAGATAATGTAAATTTGATGTATGGAAGGTGTTTTAAGCACAGTAGAAGTTACTTTAAAAATGTTCCGCAGGATTACAAATCCAGCGGATCGGAAAGGTTCAAAAAATATATGATGATGGAAAACCTGCAAATAATACCGTTAGAAACTTAAATGCAATAGATGAAGCTTCCGTAGATAAGATAGGCAATGTCTATGCGGGTACTGATGGTCATAATGCGTCACGTGTGGATGATGTAGAAGAAAGTTTCATTGCTGGACTTTGTGAAAATGGAAAGCATATAAGTATGAATATGCATGATGATCTAAAAGATATGGGAGAATATCAAGACTTAGTTAGCCATGAAATTGGTCATTTGTTTGGTTTAGATGATAAAGACCATAATAAAGACGGTAAAGATGACCAATTTTATGGTGGCGATAGTGGAATAATGGCATATAAAGGAACAGAATTAAATCCAATTAGTGATAATGATGTAAAAACTATTTTGAATTTTGCAAAATCAGCATTAAAGGGTGAAACTAAGAAAACAGATGCGAAAGTTACTATAATTGATCAAAAAGGTAAAAGTGATGGAAATAATCCTTTAGGTGTGAAAAATGAATAGAGCAATTTTAACTATTTTAATTATATTAACTTCATTATATTTTAATAGATATAATGCTTGTTCATGTATTGGGGAGTCTTCTTTAAAAAAATCAATAAAAAATTCAGATGTAATTTTTAATGGAATAACATTAAATAAAAAAGAATTTGAAATAAATCTAAATTTAAACAGTAAAAGAAAACCATATTACATTACTAAAGTAGAGTATACATTTTTGATTGTTAATAAATTTAAAGGTATTGATACAAAAGATACAATTAAAATAATTACAGGAGTAGGTAATGGTGATTGTGGAATTGAATTTATGTTGGGTCGTGAATATTTAGTATTTGCTAAATATTCTAATAAATATTTCCAAGGAGGAGAAATTGTTAGTCCTTTTATATATACCGATGTCTGTTCAAGAACTAAGCTATCAAATAAAAAAGAGATAAAAAAAATTCGTAGATACTGTAAAAAAATGAAATATAGAACTTTAAATGAAACACCCCACCCAAATAACCAACAGCGATAAACCACACTAACTACCCCCACACCTTATTACTCACTTCAAAAATCTTACCGTCTTAAGTGAGTGACGAGTAACGTCCTTCGACAAGCTCAGGATTCATGTGACGAGTGACGAAAATCCTCACCGTATGGGTTGGGTTGGTGAATGAAGGAGAGGTTATAATGATTGAATAATGAAAGAATACGTATACCAAGTAACCGATTATGCTAACAGATAAACAACTACAAGAAGAAGCAAACTATGGCTATGATAAGTCTGGGAATTTAATTCAAGATAAGAGTGAAGAGATATCGAATATTGTTTGGAGTTCAACGGGTAAGGTAAAAAAGATCGAGCGTCCATCAACAAACGAAAGACCAGAAATTACTTTTAGTTATGATGCTTTTGGACATCGAATATCTAAAACCACGATAAAGAAGATTACGAATACACCAGATCCAGGAGTGTATCCAGTACCACCAACTACTTTACAAGAAATAACAACAACGTATTATGTACGAGATGCACAAGGGAATGAGCTATGCAGTTATAGTTATAAAGATAATCCTTGGGGAGAAGGTACGGGCTGGAATACAAACAATGGTAAAATCCTACAAATCAATGACCATACAATTTATGGGAGTAGTAGGTTAGGAACATCTACAAATAATAAAGTTTTTGGGTATAGTTTTAGAGGAACAGTAAGTAATGCTAACCCTACAGTTGTGACAAGAATGCTAGGGCTGAAGACCTATGAATTAAGTAATCATTTGGGTAATGTGATGCAGACTGTAACGGATAGAAAGTTACCAGTTCTGTCAAGTAATCTAGCTGAGATAAAATACTACACAGCAGAGGTGGTAAGTTATAGTGATTATTATCCTTTTGGGATGACGATGGTAGGACGCTCTGGCTCAGCAAACAGTGAGGGTTCAGAGTTTGGATTTAACGGGAAAAGAAAGGATAACGAAATTTCTGGTGAAGGAAACAGTTATGATTTTGGAGCAAGATTATACAATCCAAGGTTAGGAAGGTGGTTGAGTAGAGACCCTAAAGAAAAAGAAACTCCTATGTGGAGTACTTATTCTAGTTTCTTAGATAATCCTGTTTATATTGTTGATAATGATGGGAAATCTGGTATAGCTTCGATTGATAACACTAGTAAAACAATTACTATATCTGCAACAATATATTTTTATGGAAGTAAAGCCACTCCAGAATTAGCTACTTCAACTGCTGCTAATATTCAAAAGATGTGGAATGATGGTGCTGGTAAAATAAATATTGATGGAGTTGATTATGCCGTTAAATTTGAAATTAATGGAGAATATAAAACAGAGGATGACGCAAAAGTATTAGCAAAAAATAATACAAGTGCTAAAAATAATTTTGTAAGAGTTGTGGATGGAACTCAGATGAGTTTTAAATCATCTAAAATGAGTTTAGGAGGAAACACTGGTGTATTTATTGAGGGGGAGTTAGGAGCTCCAAAATCAACTGATGCTCATGAATTTGGTCATAGCTTAGGTTGGAATGACCCAGGGGATGCAGATGATGGAGCACATGATTTTAATATTACAGACGGTGTTCCAGGAATAATGAGCCCAAGAGGAACTCCAGTTAAAGATGAATATGGCTATGATGGTCAAGCTTCTGGTAATAAAACGGTTGACCCTAAGAAACGAAAAGTCTTGGATTCAGATATTAAGAAATTAGATATAGATGTAAACGAGTTAAAGGCTAATGGTTCAACTAATGTAGGAAACGCAACAAACAATTTATCAAAAGAAGATGGAACGAATTTACCTAATCCTTAGTATTCTTGTGTTATTTTTGCTTTCGTCTAGTCAAATAGACGAGTCAAATACCTTTGAATATAAAAATAATAGTCATTTAGCCATATTTCCAGATTCTTTAGTGAAACGATTTGATTATAAGGTGTTTAAAATATTAGGAAATGAATGTGATTTAACAAATCATACTTGTATAAATTTCACACAAATTCCTGTTATTATTAATAAACAAAAAGATTTGGAAGAATTGTATTTTATCATGAATGACTTGGAAGAGATTCCAAGTTGGTTAAATTCATTAACTAAATTAAAGGTTTTAGATATTAGTGGCAATAAAAATATTAAAAGCTTAGATAATTTATCTGGCTTAGTCTCATTAGAAACTCTCAATATGAATGATTGCTTGTTAACAACACTTCCAGAAAGTATTTATTCTTTTAAAAAAATTAAAATTTTAGGATTAGAAGGAAATTTATTTTCTGTTGAGTTAAAAAATAGGTTAAAAAAAGAATTGCCAAATACAAAAATATACTGGTAAAGTAATTTAAGTGTGACATAAAAAAGTTACTATATTTATAAATGTGATTAAAAAAATAGAAAATGAAGTTTCAAGTTGGTAAATGTTATTCAGTTACGTTAAGAGGTGTAACGTATAAATTTAGAGTGATAAAAAATGAAAACAATACTAAGATAACAGTACGATTATGTCAGTCAAATGATGAACTTGACCTTTTAACTGATATTTTAACAGGAGATATTTCTGATATTCAATATATCGAATTTAATTGTGAAGAATGTGATGGTAAACCTTCGTTATAAAATTAAAAATAATACCCATATCTGGTCATGTTTCAAATGGTGCTTTTCATGTTTTTTAAATTTAACTATCTGATTTTTAATTTGTAGAATTTCTTCTATTTTTATAATTGACCATGTTCTACTATACCCCTGCTCCGCAGGATTTGTACCGCGTAGCAGCAACGATGTTAATCCTGCGGCAAACTCTACTAAAAGACCACCACATAGCAGCAACGAAGTTAATCTTGCACTTCAACCTTAGGAATAAACTCCACCATAACGTACCCCCAATCCAACGAATATAGTCTACAGTTCAATAGTTATTACTTAGAAAACCGGTTATCACTTTAAATGTGAAAGCCGGTTTTTTTATGGGAATATAATTGCTAAAACAGTCCTATTATTTTTTTGGAAAAATACAAAACAGGTAGTTCCACGCTAAAACAGATTAATTATAGGATATAGATTTGATTAATACTATCAATTCTAATGCTTAGACACTATTTTACATTACTCCTGCTATTTTTTATTACACTAGTAACACAAGCTGGAGAGATAACGTTTTTGCAGCATATTAACGGTAGTGGAATAAAGTCTGGAGTTCAGTTAGAGTTACGCGATGATTTGTATAAGAAATACACGACACAATCTATTAAATCGGTTTCAGATCGGATTGTATTGCGTGGCGGGATTTTACCGAGTGCATTAACCCAAACAGATTGGGGCTTGGAGGTTGTATTTAATGTTTACAGTTGGAATAAATCAGGTAGTCCCCTGCCAATTAAGAAACAGGAGCGTTTAAAGATTGGTCATCAGGTTACTCCTAGGTACGACGAAGATATGAGTGTTTATCGTTTTAGTGGTGCCCATCGGGTTGTACTAGAGCTTGTATCGGTTATAAAGACGGGTAGTTTAAGTACGAGTAGTATTCTTTCGGATAATTTTAGTTTGGATATTGAGATGGATATTGACCGATACCACTCCATATCCTCTACAGCCCCAAGTATTAAGCATTCTTTGACAAGTAATACGATAGACTTTGCATGGACAGGATCTGCTGAGAATTTTGATTTGGAATGGTATTTTTTCTCTAGCGATCAAGAGTCGAGTGTTTCTTATCCAGCAACCCCTTCAGAAATCAGCAGATTTGATTATTCACGTGTCACGGTTAGTAATAATCGATATAGTCTCAATCTTCCTTTTGATAATGGTAGGGTCTATTATCGTGTACGCGGCGTTGGGCGCGGTATAAAACTAAGTGATGGCACTATTGATTTTACTAGGCGTATTGAGGGGCCATGGAGTAATTCAACGGATGATTATGTGGATGTTACGAATTTAGAACCTACCAAAAACTGGACGTATGAAGCCAGTTATGCAGAAGAGGGGAAGCGCAAAGAGGTACTTACGTTTTTTGATGGTTTATCGCACCAACGGCAAGTAGTTACGAAGGGAAATACGACCAATACAGCCTTAATATCAGAGACTTTTTATGATTATGAAGGCAGAGCGAGTATTCAGACATTGCCTTCTCCAAACAAAACATATTCCTCCAATTTAGATTTTTATCCTCAATTACATACTTCTTATGTTCCGAACACTGTTACGAATAAAGATGAAGAGTTTTTATTTCAACACCCCGCTCCGCTGGATTTGTAATCCTGCGGGACCACCTTCCATATTAAATATATCTATTATTAAGACATAAATAAGCAATTAATCCTGCAAATAAATCTCAAATACCACTTTTTTTAACTTCTATTTTTTCTTAACTTCATGTACATGGAACAAGGAGTAAAGCAAAATATTAAAGAAAACAAAACCTATTATTTAACCATGACGGTCGAATCCCGATAGCTATCGGGAGGTTAGATGTATTCACTCGGAAAAATCATTGTGATGCAATTATTGAATCTCTAAAATATTGTCAGAAAGCAAAAGGCTTAAATATTTACGCCTATTGTATTATGAGTAATCACATACACATGTTGGTCAATACCAATGAAAATTTTGAATTAAAGGATGTGATTAGAGACTTTAAAAAATTCACTTCCAAAAAGATATTGTTTCA
>CAMAXI010000030.1 GCA_945862165.1 Chryseobacterium gleum | reverse complement strand
TTCTTTGGAAGGTTTTACTTCCATTTCATTAATACGAATCTTACTTTTAGAAACTAATTCCGTAGCAATCGAACGTGTTTTCGTAAGTCGAACCGCCCATGCATATTTATCAATTCTATGTGCCATACAAAAACAAAAAACCTCAATCATTTTTGATTGAGGTAAATTTAATAAACAAATTTATTTTAAACGAATCAATGCATCGCAGGTGCGTAATCTTTCGTTCCTAAATCATGTAACATTTTTGTATGTTCTCTTACTGCACCAAAGAAAGTCTTGTAGGAATAATAAGGTAAATTATATTCAGTAGCTGTTTTTTTAACGATTTCAGATAATTTTTTATAGTGCACATGACTAATATTTGGAAACAAGTGGTGTTCTACTTGGAAGTTCAAACCACCAACATACCAAGAGAACCAAGTAGATTTAGGAGCAAAATTAGCAGTATTATACAACTGATTAACTGCCCAATCTGCTTCAACAACCCCAGAATTATTTGGCATAGGATACGTAGATGTAGGTACTACGTGTGCAGGTTGAAAAATTGCTGCTAAAGTAACACCAGCAATAAAATGCATTGCTAAAAAACATAAAACTGTACCATACCAAGGTAAAATAGAAAATGTAAATGGTACACCAAAAATAATTGCAAAATAAATCACCTTGGTTATAATGATAGCTCTAACCAAACGACCATAAGTAATGTTTTGTGTTTTTAATAAGTTTTGACGTTTAAATCGTGCAGCCTGAACAAAATCTTTTGCAGTACACCACATTAAGGTCATTAAACCATAGAAAAACCATGCATAAATATGTTGAAAACGGTGAATTTTCAAACGTTCAGCTCTAGGAGAAAAACGCATTACTTTTCCTGGATCGATATCTTCATCATAACCAGAAACATTCGTATAGGTATGGTGTAATACATTGTGTTGAATTCTCCAATTTACGTCCGATCCGCCTACACCGTTAATAACAAGGCCTAATAATTTATTTACACGATCGTTTTTTGAATACGCACCGTGATTGGCATCATGCATAATGGATAGACCAACTCCAGCCATACCGAACCCCATAATTACCCACATTAAAACAGACAATAAAACACTATCTGCAAACACTGTATTCAATAATATAAACGGAACAACATATAACGAAATCATAAAAACAGTTTTGACAACCATCCCAGCATTACCAAATCTAGAAATGTTATTTTGTTTAAAGTACTCCCTAACCCTTTGCTGCAGCGTTTTGTAAAACTCAGCATTTGTATTAGATTCAAAAGTAATTGTTGGGCGTTCCATAAAAAAATATTAGAAATTAAGTAACAAATATACGCCATTTTTTTAGGCGCACAATTAAAACAGCATAAAGGTTACATAACTATATTGTAAATACCACTTTTAAGGTATTCGATGTGCACAAAATTTTAAATGACTAAATAAAATGATTTCAGAATGATCTATTTTTGTTTATCAAAAGTTAAGTCTTTATGGAAACTGCAGAAAAAAAGTATTGTATGGATTATTTCAACAAAACGCGAACAAAAACATCGGAAGTCATAATAGGAAGCGTAAAAATAGGAGGTGGAAATCCAATACTACCGCAATCGATGACAACTACTGATACCATGGATGTTGCGGGCTCTGTTGCTCAAAGTAAACGAATGATAGATGCAGGTTGCGAATTAGTAAGATTAACTGCACCATCTAAAAAAGAGGCGGAGAAATTAGGTGAAATCAAATTGCTACTAAACAAAGATGGTTACGATAAACCATTAGTTGCAGACATTCATTTTACACCTAATGCAGCAGAAATTGCGGCAAAACTAATTGAAAAAGTACGTGTTAATCCAGGTAACTATGCGGACAAGAAAAAATTTGAAGAAATTGAATTCACAGAAGAAAGTTACCAAGAAGAATTAGTACGTATTGAAGAAAAATTCACACCACTAATACAGATTTGTAAAACCCATGGAACAGCAATGCGCATCGGAACAAATCACGGTTCATTATCAGATCGTATATTAAGTCGTTTTGGAGACACACCTGAAGGAATGGTAGAATCTGCAATGGAATTCTTGCGTATTTGTCAAAAAAACGATTACCATCAACTGGTAATATCGATGAAGGCTAGTAACACACTAGTAATGGTTCAAGCATACAGACTATTACACAAAACAATGCTTGATGAAGGAATGAACTACCCATTACATCTCGGTGTTACAGAAGCAGGTGACGGAGAAGATGGAAGAATCAAATCTGCTGTTGGTATAGGAGCGCTATTGGAGGATGGATTAGGAGATACCATTCGTGTATCCTTAACAGAGGACCCAGAATTTGAAATTCCAGTAGCAAAAAAATTGATAGAAAAAGGAAATCAAACTAAAAATAATTTAATAGTTACAACTAATAAAAATATTTCATATAACCCTTATCAATACAATAAAAGAAGGACAAAACATCAACACAATATAGGAGGAAAAAATACACCAATAGTATTCGCTGATTTAAGTCAAAAAGAGAACATAATTGCTGCAAATTTCTTTGGATTTGGATATAATTATTCGGTGAATTTAGACAAATGGAATTTACAAGATTTAGCGGCAGACTATGTGTTTTTAGGAGATAAATTGATTGATTTTGCAATACCTGGAACATTGGGAATTGTTCAAAATTTCAATACTTGGAAAACGAATAGCTCTACTAAAAACAATTATTATCCATACGTATTAATCAAAGAAACAATAGATTATAAATTCAATACGCTTTTCTTTTTAGAAATCAACAGCCTAGATCTTCCGATTGAATTCATTAAACAAAATCCACTTGCAATTTTAGTTTTAACTACAAAATACGATAATAAAACACAGGTTTTCCGTTATATACGGACTTTATTGGATGAAAATCAAGTTGAAAACGCTGTAATATTAAAGTATACGCACGAATTAACGGATATTGAACAATTCCAATTATACACAGCTAGCGATGCAGGAAATCAATTTATTGATGGATTTGGAGACGGTATATGGATTACAGGGCCACAACCAAATCAAATTATCAACTCATTATCATTTGGGATACTTCAAGCTACAAGAACCCGCATCTCAAAAACGGAATACATCTCTTGTCCTTCGTGCGGAAGAACACTATTTGATTTACAAGAAACAACAGCCAAAATACGCAGTAAAACAGCTCATTTAAAAGGATTGAAAATTGGAATAATGGGTTGTATTGTTAATGGTCCAGGTGAAATGGCAGATGCTGATTACGGCTATGTTGGAACAGGACCTGGTAAAATACATTTATACAAAGAGAAAGAAGTTGTTCGTAAAAACGTTTCAGAAGAAGAAGCTGTGGAGGCGCTCATTGAACTTATAAAGGAAAACGGAGACTGGATAGAGCCTATATTATAAATACAAATTAAGGGTGGTAAATATGACCCTCTCTACACCAAACCAAAACCAAGATAGAATTTTATAAAGAATTCTAACAAGAAACATTATTGTTAAATAGAAAGAAAAAGGGTGGCTAATTAGTTTTAGTCACCCTTTTTCAAATATTATAATAGAATTTATTTTTTCTGGAAAACGTAAATCTGAGAACTGTAACCATGCGATTCAGACTTAAGGTTTGAAAGTAAACCGTTAAAAAATGCTTTCACAATATTTCCACCTTTATATTTTTCCGAAAGCATACTTACATAATATGCATCAAACTTCATAGGAACTATTTTCACACACTCCAGTCCAAACTGAGAAAACAATAGTTTAATCGTATTTTCTTGAAAATGGTATAAGTGTCGAGGTACATCGTAAGCTGCCCAATATTCCTTATACACTTTTGCATCGTATGAATCCATATTTGGCACAGCTATAAATAAAGTGCCGTTATCTTTCAATACACGAACAATTTCAGCGACATCTCTTTTTAAGTGATAAACATGTTCTAACACATGCCACATCGTAATGACATCCTTGGAATTTGATTCAATAGCTTCAAGCGTATCTAATTCTTGTAAATCTAAATCAAAATGTTCTTTCGCGAAGTTACGCGCATCCACATCCGGTTCTAAACCTTGAACAAACAACCCTTCTTTGACACAAGCATTCAAAAAATGTCCTGTCCCAGAACCAATATCTAAAACAGAATTACCTTTTGAATACGAACGAATCAACGAAACTTTATGATCTAAAGTTAGGTTTCTAACAAGGTTGTACAATTTATTAACGAAGCCCTTATTCGTAGAACTATGTGATACATACTCCTCACTTTTGTAATAAGAACCGATGGAATTCTCAGCCGGAATAGGATTAGTGAAATGAAAACCACAGGAATTACATTTCTGAATTGTGAATGATTCATGCGTAATCATCCAGTCTTTTACTTGTAAATGTTTATCTAGATGTGTTGATTCACATACAGGACAAGCATCGTGTTGTTTTATATGTTCCACGTGAAACTATCTCCCTAAATAAATTAATAATACAGAAATATCACTAGGTGATACTCCACTAATTCGAGATGCATGACCGATCGTAACTGGTCTAATAGCATTAAATTTTTCTCTAGCCTCTAATGAAATACTGGATAATTGACTATAATCTACATCATCAGGAATGCTTAGATCGTCTAATTTACCCATCTTTAAAGCCATGTCTTGCTCTCGTTGGATATAACCATCATACTTCATCTGAACCTCAGTTTGAATTGAAATTTCATTATGAATAAGATCTAATTCAGAAACTAAATTCTTTATGTCTTGATTCATATTAGACACTAAATCTAAAGTAATATTAGGTCTAACAAGCAAGGTATTGGCTTTCACCTGTTGGGATAAAGGAGCACTGTCTACAGATTCTAATATAGGATTTGCTAATTCTGGTTTAACGCCAGTTGACTTAAGTACATCTTTTAATTTTGCTACACCTTCATTTTTTAATTCAACACGTCTTAAAGCAGCATCATCCGTTAAACCAATAGCATGTCCTAGAGGCGTTAGACGAATATCAGCATTATCTTGACGTAATAAGATTCGATATTCTGCACGACTTGTAAACATACGATAAGGTTCTTTAGTTCCTTTAGTGATAAGATCATCAATTAAAACACCTATATAGGCATCTGAACGTGATAGAATAAAAGGATCTTTATTCTGAACTTTTCGAGAAGCATTTATACCAGCCATTAAGCCTTGACAAGCTGCTTCTTCATACCCAGTAGTACCATTAATTTGTCCAGCAAAATATAAACCTTCTACAAGTTTAGTTTCAAGAGTATGTTTAAGTTGTGTAGGGGGGAAGTAATCATACTCAATAGCATAACCAGGACGGAACATTTTAACATTTTCAAATCCAGGAATCGTTTTTAAAGCAGCTAATTGAACTTCTTCCGGTAATGAAGTACTAAATCCATTAAGATAGATTTCAACCGTATTCCAACCTTCTGGTTCAATAAATAACTGGTGACGATCACGATCAGCAAAACGATTTATTTTATCTTCAATACTTGGACAATAACGTGGTCCTGTACTCTTAATAGAACCATTGAACATAGGCGAACGATCAAAGCCAGTACGCAACACTTCATGCGTTTCTAAATTCGTATATGCAACATGACAAGGATGTTGTTTAGGCAATGGTTTTGTTAAATCAGAATAACTAAATTTTGAAGGCAAAACATCACCATCTTGTAATTCAAATTTTGAATAATCCAAAGAACGTCCATCCAAACGGGGAGGGGTTCCAGTTTTCATTCTACCAGATTCGAAACCAAGCTTGATTAAATCCTCGGTAATACCCGTTGAGGCGCTTTCGGCAACACGACCACCACCAAATTGTTTTTCACCAAGATGAATCAAACCGTTTAAAAATGTACCATTTGTCAAAACAACCGAATCTGCATAAATTGAAATACCTAAGCCTGTTCGAACACCAACAATCTTACCTTCTTCCACAAGAAGACCAGTAGTCATATCTTGCCAAAAATCAACATTCGGATTACGCTCTAACATCAAACGCCATTCTTCCGCAAACAACATGCGGTCGTTTTGCGTACGGGGAGACCACATAGCAGGACCTTTAGACATATTTAACATACGAAACTGAATCGCACTTAAATCACTAACAATACCACTACCACCACCTAAAGCATCTATTTCACGAACAATTTGCCCTTTGGCAACCCCACCCATAGCAGGATTACAGCTCATTTGAGCAATAGTGTTCATATTCATTGTTATCAGCAAGACAGAAGAACCAAGTTTACCAGCAGCATTAGCGGCTTCACAACCAGCATGACCACCACCGACTACAATGACATCATATTTTTTTAGCATTACAAAAAATGTTTCACGTGGAACAAAAGATTAAACAAAACCAATCAAACTTAAAGCTTGATTTTCTTTAGAACGCATCAACAACTCGTCCTCATTCGTTTTGTCGAAATAACCACACAAATGTAAGAAACCATGAATGATAACACGATGTAATTCATGCTCGAAAGAAACATTGAAATCAGTAGCGTTTTCCTTAACACGATCTACACTTATGAAAAGATCACCAGAAACTATTGGGAAAACAGAATAATCAAACGTGATAATATCTGTATAATAATCATGATTTAAATGTTCACGATTTACTTCTAACAAATAATCATCGGAACAGAAAATAATTGTAAGATCACCAAGGACTTTTTCTTCTTGATTGGCAACTTTAGAATACCAATCTAAAATTGATGAATGTTCGAAAGAAACAGTATCTACATCTTCAAAAACGATTTCGAGCATTTTATTTATCAAAAGAAATTACAGCAACTTTTCCGCTTTCTTCAAAATCAAGACTATCTGACAAATTTTGTATTAAGAAAATTCCGCGACCGTTTTCTTTCTCAATATTTTCAGGGGAAGTAGGGTCGGGTAGATTCATATAATCAAAACCAGCGCCTTCATCAATGATACGAAAAGTAAAAGATTCGTCATCCTGAATAACCTCAACAGTAACAGACTTGTTTACATTAAAAGTATTACCGTGTATAATAGCATTATTAACAGCTTCTGTGACAGCAATCAAAACATTACCATAAAAATCTTCTTGGATATGCAAATCCGCACAAACCTTATCAATTAGAGATTCAACCAAAGAAACATTGGATAAATCAGAAGGTATGACTAGTCTTTCGATTACAGTTGTATTGCTCATTTTAATTGTTATTGTTTGGATATTCTAATGAATGACCAAAAATTATAAAAATGTTATAAAACCTCGTTAAAATAACTACTTGCTTTGTCTTTGTAATACTTTCGATATTCAGGCTCCAAAGATCGAAGTAGCTCAACTTGTTTTACTTTTTGTTGATTATACTGATTTATCGGTTTAAGGTTACTAGAATTGTAATTTTTTCCTGATTTAGATTCTCTTTTTTCGTCAAAACCTCTTTCCCGTAAGGCTTCTTCACTTTCTAATAAGCGCGTTAAAATATCTTTTTGTCGTTTAACTAGGTCTGCATTTTTATTGCGATTAACAAGGTCTTTTTCCTGTTGTTCTAAGGATTTAATTAAAGGATTCAACTGATTTCCAGAACCCTTTCCATCTTTATTCATTTCCTTACGCAATTGTTCTAATTTTTGGCGTAATTGCGATTGTTGCGCTGCCATACGTGCTAATTCTTTTCCTCCCAAACCTTCTAAACCATTACCGGGTTTATCTCCTGGTTTTTTACCTCCTTCTTTTTGCCCTTTTTCAAGTTTGTCAAGCTGTTTTTTTAACATTTCTTTCATAGACTTCGCATCCATACCGGAAGCACCTTTAGAGCCAGGCTTTGGGTTAGGACAAGATCCATTACCTTCACCAGAACCCTTCATGTCTTGCTGCATTTGTTGTAAAGACTCATTCAACATCAAAGCTAGGTTGTTGATACCTGTCATCGCAAACTGTAAATTCGTTGAAATATCGCGCTTTTGATGCTCATCTACCGCTTCAATAGCTTGATCGAAACTAGTTTTTATATCCCGTAACTCTTTATCCACAAAAGAAGCGATTTTAGGCTGACGTTTAGCCAAGAATGATAAACTATCCTCCACCATCTTCATTTCATCCATCAGTGTACGCTGAAGACGCCCTAATTTGCGATAATAAGGGTCTGTAAGCGATACTTTATCAAATTCAAGTAGAATATCTTCTTGACGAAAAGAAATAGACATTAAATTTTCTAATAGAGCACGGGTCTTATTCATGTCTTCGCCTTGATCTTCTTTATTGGAAGCTTCTTGCTTTTTATCTAACTCTTTAGCCAATTTTTCCATTTGATTTGCAGCTTTTTGCTGGTTTG
>CAMAXI010000029.1 GCA_945862165.1 Chryseobacterium gleum | reverse complement strand
ATATCCCCATTCATAAATGCAGAAAGGTTATAGATTGTTTTATTGATTCTGTGGTCTGTAATACGTCCTTGCGGATAATTATACGTTCTGATTTTCGCAGATCTATCTCCTGTAGAAACCAATGTTTTACGTTTTGCAGCGCGTTCTTCATGTACACGATCCAATTCTTTTTGGTACAAACGGGAACGTAGTACAGAAATCGCCATGGCTAAATTTTTGTGTTGGGAACGTCCATCTTGACACTCAACGACTGTATTGGTAGGAATATGCGTTAATCGTATCGCAGACTCTGTTTTATTGATATGCTGACCACCCGCACCAGACGCTCTAAACGTATCTTTACGCACATCGCCCATATCTAATTCAAAATCAACTTCTTCTGCTTCCGGTAAAATGGCAACAGTTATTGCAGAGGTATGCACACGACCTTGGGATTCTGTCTCTGGAATACGTTGTACACGGTGAACACCCGACTCAAATTTCAGCATACCATAAATCCCATCCCCAGAGATTTCTAAAGACACCTCTTTGATTCCTTTTGTTCCTCCTTCTTGCGAATTTAAAATTTCATACTGCCAGCCCATTTCTTTAAAGAAAAGTGTGTACATACGGAAACAATCTTCCACGAAAATACATGCTTCATCTCCACCTGTACCAGCACGTAACTCCATGATGGCATTTTTGTTGTCTTCTGGGTCTTTCGGAATTAACAATAATTTCAAGTCTTCCTCTAAACTTGGACGAATGTTTTCCAATTCATCAATTTCCATCTTTGCCATTTCACGCATTTCAGGATCTTCTTCTGCAGCAAGTAATTCTTTCGAACTTTGCAGATTATCGATGATGTTTTTATATTTTTTGTAGGCTGTTACAACCTCCTCTAACTCTTTGTATTCTTTATTTAGTTTCACATAACGGTCCATGTCCGAGATAATATCTGGATCGACAATTAATGTACCAACTTCAGTAAAACGATATTCAATCGCCTCTAATTTTTTTAATAAATCTTGCATCTATGTTTAGTAAACGAATTCTCCAAATTCGGAAGTGATTGTTAATTTTTTGCCTGTATTTTTTTCTACGCGCCCAACAATTTTTGCTGGTACTTGGAAGGATTCTGAAATAGCGATGATATCTGCAGCAAGTTCTTTCGGTACATATATTTCCATACGGTGACCCATATTAAATACTTTGTACATTTCTTTCCATTCTGTATTGGATTCCTCTTGAATGGTTTTGAATAATGGTGGAACATCAAATAAATTATCCTTGATAACATGCACATTATCTACGAAATGCAACACTTTTGTTTGCGCTCCTCCACTACAGTGTACCATACCATGGATATCTGCACGGTGATTATCTAAAATTTTCTTGATAATTGGTGCATATGTTCGTGTTGGCGAAAGCACTAATTGACCTGCATTGATTGGACTTCCTTCCACGGTATCTGTTAAACGATATTTTCCGGAATAAACTAATTCTTCCGGTACGGAAGGATCAAAACTTTCAGGGTATTTTTCGGCTAATTCTTTGCAGAATACATCGTGGCGCGCGGAAGTTAATCCATTACTACCCATTCCGCCGTTATAACTGGTTTCATAACTTGCTTGCCCGAAGGAAGCTAGTCCAATGATTACATCACCATCTTGGATGTTGTGGTTAGAAATGACTTCAGAACGTTTCATGCGACATACAACCGTAGAATCCACAATTAACGTTCGAACTAAATCGCCTACATCAGCGGTTTCTCCACCTGTAGAGCTGATACCAATTCCTTGGTTGCGTAATTCTGTTAATAATTCTTCTGTACCGTTAATAATTGCGGAAATAACTTCCCCAGTTACCAAGTTTTTATTTCTACCAATGGTGGAAGAAAGCAAGATATTATCTACTGCACCAACACATAATAAATCATCTATATTCATGATCAGTGCATCTTGTGCAATCCCTTTCCAAACAGATAAATCCCCTGTTTCTTTCCAATACATATAAGCGAGTGAAGATTTTGTACCGGCACCATCCGCATGCATAACTACACAATAATCTTCATCTCCAGTTAGTGTATCTGGAACGATTTTGCAGAATGCTTGTGGAAATAAACCTTTATCCACCTTTTTAATGGCATTGTGAACGTCCTCTTTTCCAGCGGAAACACCACGTAAATTGTATCTTGTATCTGACATAACGAATAGAAAAACACAAAATTAATAAAAAGTGGCGAGTAGCGTGGAAAATCAGTTGTTTTTAAGAAATTCTACCCAATTAATTTTTTGTTGTCCACGAAGTATTCTTGGAAATTTATTTTGTGCACCTAATTTCCCTATGCTTGCTAAATAGGTGTAAAATAAATCACTAGAAATCAATTGAATTGTGGGTTTTCCAAGTGTGTTTTTTCGTGCGGATTTATAATCATCATTTAAGTTGGATAAATGTTTATCCATACATAATTGTAAGGTTTCGGCATCGATAATTTTATCTGTTCCGATATACCAGGAATGGTTCGCGTTTTCCTCATCCGCGAAAACGGTAAATTCTTCAATGACAAGATTTAATTCTTTACTAACTTCCAATAATCCTTCCCGAATGTTATCGAGCGACAAATGTTCGCCAGCAAGCGACAAATATTGTTTTGTTCTTCCAGTAATTTTTATTTCACGTTTTTCGACGTTGGTAAATCGAATAGTATCTCCCAATTGGTATCGCCATAAACCTGCATTGGTTGTAATAATCATCGCATAATCCACCCCTTCTTCTACATTTTCTAGGGTATAAGCTTTGTGTCGATCAATTAAGTTTCCTTCGGAATCGAAATAGGTAGCATTGAATGGAATAAATTCAAAAAACACCCCGTTATCGATTAAGAGTCGCATGACCTTTTCGTTTTCATGGAATTGGTATGCGAAATATCCTTCGCTAGCAAGGTAGGTATCAAATTGAAATAATGGTTGTGCGCAAACTTGTGCTAAACGTTTTTCGTATGGTTCTATAAAAATACCGCCATGGATGTATACTTTCAGATTTGGCCAGATATCCTGAATTGATTGCAACTGATGTTTTCGCACGATTTCTTCCATGACTAGAACACACCAACTGGGAATACCTGCGATTATTCCAATATCCCATTTTGGGGCTTCTTCCACGATTTTTTCTAATTTTTTATTCCAATCTTTAATATCACTGATACGTTTAGATGGTTTCGCAAACGGCATTGCAATTTTTTTCGTGTGCTTTTTTAAGATACCACTTAAATCGCCTTCGTGCCGTTTTTCAATTTTCGTCAATTTAGAAGACCCACCAACGACCAATACTTGTTTTTGAAAAAACTCAGTTGGTAAATCTAATTGACATAAGGTTACAATCTGTTTCAAACTAGTCTTTTGAAACGATTTAATCATTTGTTTCGTAATTGGAATCTGCTTGCTCGGACTTCCTGTCGTTCCAGATGAAAGCGCAAAATAATTTGTTTTTCCAGGCCAAGAAATATTTTTTTTCCCTGAAATAGTATGTTTTAACCAAATATCATAAAATTCATCATATGTCAGAATTGGTACTTTTTCTTGAAAAAGCGGGATACTATTTGTCTGGGAGATAATTGTTGAAAAATCATACTTTTTTCCAAGGAGCGTTCGCTTTGAAATTTTCAACAAATTATTTAATGTATCTTTCTGAAAATCAAAAGATAAGTTCTTTTTTAAACTTCTTTTATATTCTAATTTTGCTGTTTGCTTTACTAATCTTCCAACAAATTTCATAACATCTATTTTTAGTAATTTTAGCAGTGCCAAAAGTCATGCTAAAAATAGATAATAACATTAAGCGTATATTAATAAATCAGCTGTTTTCGTTAATTTTCCTAAATTTTTGTAAAATAGCACAACTTTTACAAAAAAACACGTTATTTAATATAGTGAATTGACTACTTTTGTGTCAGTTTTTTAAACACAACTTATTAAATTTAAACCATATGAATCATAAAGTATTTGTTGTACCTCATGACTTCACACCAGTTGCCGATAACGCACTGAATCATGCAATTGCTACTGCAAAAATTGTAAACGCACGTATATATTTACTTCACGTTGTTGGAAAATTGAAAGAAATTGATGCAGCAGAAGCACAATTAAAAAAAGTTATAATCGAAAAAAAATCGGATGTGGAATTAGTTCCATCCGTTCGTGTTGGAAATATTTTTGAAGATATCGGAGATTTTGCTGCAGAACATCATGCAGAATTAATTTTCATGGGTACCCATGGCGTTAAAGGATGGCAACAAATTACAGGTTCTCATGCACTTAAAGTAATTACGCATTCTGAAGTGCCTTTCATAGTAGTGCAACAAAAAGAAATTGGTGCAACTGGGTATGATTCAATCGTTGTTCCTTTAGATTTAAATGCAGAAACAAAACAAAAATTAGGATATGTTGCAAACATTGCACATTATTTTAATTCGAAAGTACATGTAGTTATACCAGACGAGAAGGATGATATTTTCCGTTCTCAAGTCAAAGTAAATATTAAGTTCGCACAAAAATTTTTAGGAGAAAAAGGAATTAGTTATGATATTTCTTTCTTGAATCCTAAAAACTTTGAAAAGGAAGTATTAAAGCATGCAGAGTCTGTAGATGCCGATTTAATTACAATTATGAACTTGAATCGTGGAAACATTCTTTCCGGTTTAATTTCTAATCCAGAAGAATACTTACTTACGAATGAAGCTAATATTCCAATCTTAATTCTAAATCCAAGAAAAAATATTTCTGCTTTTTCATTAGGGTAGAAATATTAATATCTATTTAAAAGGCTATCGTTTCGGTAGCCTTTTATTTTTTCTGTAAAAATGTTCCATTTCGCTACAAGCACCTACAAAAAGTTATTTTTCACCTATATAACAATTATCGTATTATTATTGGTGTTACCATTAAATGGAACTTTCCGTTTATCCAACGTTTATTTTGGTTTTCGTTCGGATCATATTGTACATTGTTTGATTTTTACACCGTTTATCTCACTTTGCTTTTTGGGAAGATTAACATCCAAAACTAGAAGACTTCTTGGTTTTGGCTATGCTTTTGCTTCTTTTTGTGAGTTTTTACATGTTTTAATACCGTATCGTACAGCTAGTATTTTTGATTTACTTGCAAATTATATAGGTGTTACCATTGGTTTTCTTCTCTTTAAATTAGCGCAACGTTACCGATTAATTCCATTTTTGGATGCGTAACTTTTTTATCGGTTTTTCGTTAAATCATACTTGATGAAGTATATACAATTTCTTATTAGTTCTCGTTTCTTGCATTCCATTACTTGTGCGGGGCTATTTTTTTTGTGTATCTGTTTTCAAAGTTGTTCGGAACAAGCGAAAGAAGTGAAAGTGAATCAGGTTGCTTTAAATGTATATAAGAATCGTAAATACTTCGGTATCATTGATTCTGCATTTTCTGTAACGTATCCATTTGTTCATTTAGAACGCAATCATTATCAATTTTATACCAAGGGAAGTCCAAACTTTGAGAAGTTGTATTTTGATATTAAACAGATGGTTCGATTTAAAGATCGTAAGCTTAATTTTTACCATGTAGGTGGTTCTCATTTACAAGCCGATGTTTATACGCATGAAATGCGAACATTATTGCAAACAAATTGGAATGGTTTACCGGGCGAGCGTGGGTGGATATTTCCATTTGATCTAGCAAAAACAAACAATCCCCGAAATTATGCCTTTCATTCGTCCAATCATTGGACAAATTATCGAAGTACACTGGAGCGTCCTGATTCACTCGATTATGGCTTATTAGGCATGGTACTTGAAACACCAGATTCTATTATTGATATACGATTTAATTATAAAAAAACCCAAGTAAAACCTGTGTTTGATAGAGTTCGCGTGTATCATAACAAAGGTGTTTTTCCATTTTCATTCTCTTTTGCAGAAAATGATACGTTTGTAATTAGAGTGCAAACCAATGTGAATGTTGGGTATACCGATATCCATTTTGATAAAAATTTAGATAAGTTCCATATGGTTTTGACCAAACAAAGTCATGTACCCTATAAATTTCGTTTACTTGGTTTTCAATTATCGAATAATCAACCAGGAATTTCCTACACCACAATTGGCGTGAATGGCGCTTCGCTTCCAACGCATTTAGGTAATAAGTTATTTGAAGAACAATTACGCGAATTACCACCTGATTTTTTCGCTTTTTCCGTAGGAACTAATGACGCAAATGTACTCTATAAAGATTTTAAACCGGAAGTCTTTAAAGCTAATTTAGATTCCTTAATTCAATTAGTGCTTCGTGTTAATCCGAATTGTGCGATTTTACTAACTGTTCCAAATGATGCGCATTTTAAAAAGAAATTTTTAAATCGAAATGTTGCCCGTGAACGGGAGATGATCCGCGAATTAGCAAAAAAATACGAAGGTGCCGTTTGGGATATGTACGGAATTATGGGAGAATTAGGAGCTTCTACTACTTGGTACAAGTACAGATTAATGCGCTATGATTTAGTACATTTTACGGCAACTGGCTATAAAATCAAAGGAGACATGTATTTTGAATCCTTTTTGAAGTGGTTAGAACAAATGGATTTGAGGGACCGTGAATTATTTGGAAACAAAGTCTTCAGATAATCATTTGTAAATCACATCTATAACATATTTTTTTATTTTTTTTGAATTTCTTTTTAAACCTTTCTATTTATTAATAGTCATAGATATATAAACCTTTAAAAATTGAAATTATGAAAAAGTTATTTTTATCCGTATTAGTTGTATTAGCTGGATCAACTTTGTTTGCTCAAGATGTAACGAAGAAAGAACAAATAAAAGAAACTAAAGCGCAAGTTAAAGCTAATCGAGAAGAATTAAAAAAAGATAAGGAAGCTTTAAAAGAAGATAAACAAGCACTTAAGGATGCTAAAGTATCTGGTGATAAAGCAGCAGTGAAAGAAGCAAAAAAAGAATTAAAGTCAGATAAAAAAGAATTCAATCAAGATAAAAAGGCTGCACGCGAGGACAAAAAACAATTGCACCAAGAGAAAAAAGAATTAAAAGAAGCTAGAAAAGAAAACCGTAAAAACGGATAATAATTCATTCTTAGAAAAGAAAAGAGAGGCAATTGCCTCTCTTTTTGCTTTTAATGAATATAGAATGGTGAAATCATCCAGTATACAATTACACCAGTAACAGCTACATAAAACCATAATGGCCAGGTAATTTTAGTCCACTTTTTGTGTTTTTCAAAATTTCCTTGCCAAGCAAATAAGTAGGTAAAAAGTACCAATGGAACAACAGCAATACTTAATAGAATGTGCGAAATCAAGATAAAGAAATAGATAGCTTTGTAATCTCCACCATATTTTGTAGAATCACTCGTCATATGGTAAGCCACATAACTTGCTAAAAACAATAGGGATAGCACCAAACATGTTTTGATTAAACGCTCATGTAGTGCGATGTTTTTCTTTTTAATTGCGATTAATGCTCCTACAAGTAATACCGCAGTAATACCATTAATAGTAGCGTAAATACCAGGAAGAAAATTTAAATCTACTCCAGGAATTTTTACTGCAAACAATATCGCCACAACTACTGGTATTGCGATAGATGCAATGATTGTAAAACGTTTAAAGTTTTTTACTTTTTGTTCACTTGGTATTGTACTCATAAGCTAATAGTTTGCGTACATCTTTTTGTAAAAGATCTACTTGTTTGGTATCTGTTCCGATATATACCCCACGCACATATCCTTCTTTATCTACTAAAACGAATGCTGGAGAATGTGCATAACCACCCGCAGATTCAATGTCTTTATTGGCAAAAACTTGGAAATAATCTACCCCTAATGCATGTGTAGCTTCTTCATCCCCAGTTAAGAATTGCCAATTTTTAGCTGTAATACCATAATGTTTTCGGTACGCTCTCAGTTTTGAAGGTCCATCATATGTTGGATTGATACTAAATGAAATAAATTGTATGTGTTTGTCTAAATCTTTGGTTAGGATGGCTAAACGCTTCATTTGCGAAGTCATCTTTGGACAAATAGAAGGACAAGAAGTAAAGAAGAAATCTGCAATCCAAACCTTTCCTTTCATCGCCGATGAGGTAATCTGTATAGAATCCTGGTTCAGGTATGTAAAGTTGGGTATTTTAGGATAAATGGTATCGGCAACTTCCTTCCCATCGATAGTATCGTATTCTACATCGTAGTTACCGACTATCGGAAGCACGCGTACTTTTTTTTGTTCCGTACATGACGCAATAACTATCCATGATACTAGTAAAACCAAGAATAAGCGGATCATGTTTTTATTTTTTGAGTGCTGCTTTATCGTATTGTTTATCTAATAATGCAATGTGCTCTTTCATCTTACGTATCATCCCTTCCGAATTTCCTTTTAAGGCCATACGTAAGTGATTTCGTTTATC
>CAMAXI010000028.1 GCA_945862165.1 Chryseobacterium gleum | reverse complement strand
ACCAGAACTTCTAAAGAAGAAGATGAATTCCTTTCTAAATTTTCTAAATTCATTACTGGAAATAATATACAAGATTTTATGACACATTTCAACGATGCACATTACCACATCGATCGAAACGCAAATCCTAAAATTTTGTTTACAGAATTATGCTTTAAAACAATGCGCTATATTCACTTTGCATAATTAAATTATAATTCACCCCTTATAATTTATATTTCTTAAATCGTATGGATTCTTCCAAACAAATCATCTTTGTACGAACCTCCAATTGGTAGAATGTGATTATCATTTTCCAAACGTAAATTTGGTAATTCAATACTTTCAATTTTATCTAGACGAACAATAAACGAACGATGAATTCGAACAAATTCTCTATTACCTAACTTACTTTCGATGTCCTTCATCGTTGTATGGATGGTAAATTTCTTTTCTTCCGAATGTAAAATAACATAATCCTTTAATGCCTCTACAAATAAAATTTTCTCTTTCTTAATTTTTACTAGTTTACTCGAAGCACGTACATAAATTTCATTGGAAGAAATATCGCCATTTTCAACAATCGTGGATAATAAATCACGCTCACGCTCCACTTCCATTTCTTTCGTATGTTTATAAATAGCTAATTCAATAGTTGTCTGTAAATCCACCACTTTAAAAGGTTTAAGTATATAACCATACGATTCAGCACGTTTCGCACGTTCTAAAGTAGCCGAATCCGCATAAGCAGTCAAGAAAATTACTGGTATCTTATATTCTTTTCGGATAATTTCTGCAGCTTCTATACCACTATCCCCTCCACGCAACATGATATCCATCAAAACAATATCGGGATGGTTTTCTTCGATTAATTCAATCACTTCAGACACATCACTTGCTAAACCTACTACTTCATAATTGATTCGTTCCAAACTGTGTTTAATGTCTTTTGCAACTATTAATTCATCTTCCACGATAAGTACTTTGTAATTCGCCATATTTATATTTTTAACTATCTAATAAATAACATCTTAAGTGTATTATTAACCTAAGGTACTCAGAATATTTGAAAAAGAAAAATTTCTCAAAAATTCCTTTTTTAATATAAAAAGAAAAGAAAAAATTTATAAAGATTTACTTCTTCTTTTTATTAAGGATGTTAATATGTGTATAACAAATCGATTATGAATTATGAATTATGAGTTATGAAGAAAAAACATTACCTTATACACAATTTTAATCCTTTTAATCCTTTATATTTCAAATAATTATACTTCTATTAACAAATTTACTCATTTTATACTATTGAATAACTTTTACTGTGAATAGTAGTTGTTTCTGTTATTATCTCTGTGTGCATTTTAACTAAAACTTACTAAAACTTTACTTGTATATGAATAAACTAATATGGTTTGTAAATATTTATGTAATATCCAAGCTTTACTTTTTAGTTTCTTTCAACAGTAATTAACATTTATATCTTATTTACTATCTATATCTTATTTCTTTTATTCCTTATTTTAGGCGAATACTCTACACTCTATTTTTAACATTGTGTATAAGTCTCTCAATTTGTTAATTCATATCCGTCACTTCTAAATTTATCCTGAGGCTCTCGAAGGACTCTTCATTAAAATCGTACTCCAAAAACCACATTCCCTTGTATCCATCCAAATTGTTGGGATGCTTTATCTTCTACATGCATTGTTGTACGTATGTCGGGCATATTAATGTATCCAACTTTACCTTCCGTTTGAATAAAAAAGCAATTCCAAAATTCTACATTTAATCCAACCATTGCTCCTAGTCCAAAACCTGCTAAATGAAATTGATCATAGCGTGGATTGTTTAATAATGTGGTATTTGTACGTGGTAGTAGAATTCCAGCACCAACACCTTCTGTTAGATTTAAGCTTATTTTTTTGTATTGGTAAAGTTTATCTTGTCTACGCACTTCTAGGTTTAAATAATTTAGTCCATCGGTATGTTCAAATTTTAAAAAATTTGGTTCTATATTAAATGACTCATTTGAATAATTTCTATCATAAGTAGAACCAGTATTTATTTTTCCATCAATAGTTTTTGTTTGATAATCTTTCATCACATACTTCATATGATCAACACCAAATGAAATCGAATATTTTTCCGTTAAAAAATAACCAATTCGTAAATTATATTGTGGAATAGTGATGCTTTTAAAGTAGGTATCAAATGCGAAAGGACTTTGTCTGTCTTTTGCTTGTACATCTTGTAAAGTAAAATCGTAATTTATTCCTTGAAAATGAATGTCTGAATTGGTATACGCTTCGCGATTCCAACCCCAATATATAAAGAATGTTCCTTTATTTTTGGAAGTGCGTTTGGATATACTATCTTGGCTAAAAGAAAAAGTGCCAATAAATAGAAAGAATAAAATTAAATTCTTCATAATTGTTATTTTTTTAATTTATTACGGATAAATAAAAAGATGATTACACATTCTATTAATGGATAAAAGAAACTTCCAACAATTGGTAATGGCATAAATAATTGTAAACCTAAACTACTTCCTAATGTGGATGTAAAACCAGGAAATACTACATACAATAAAAACAAGTATAATATAAATGCTGATCCAATTCTTTTTTTCTTAGAGGTCGTTTGTAAAAACAACATGATTAAGAAATCGCGTAGTATAAAAAAAAGTAAACTTAATAATAAACTTAACGTTTGGAAGGAATCAATACCCTCTCCAATTTTGATATTATTAAAAATATTTTTTGTCCATAGATTATCAAACTTCAAAATATTTATATCAAATAAACACCAAGAGGTAATTAATCCGATAACAATAAAAGGAAATGTTAATGCCCATAATGGAGTATTGTAATTTAAGTAAGTGTAATTTTTCTCCTTGATTTTTCGTAATAATATTTTTAATGAAGATATTTCATTTTGTTCTATTAATAACAATAAATAAAATATTGCAATGGCTTGCATGCTCAAAACCACAAAATAAACGAATACATAGTTATCTATAAATACACTTAAACTATCCATCATCACCATTGTCTTAACCAAAGAAGAGGTTAGTAAAAATAGGATCCATAAATAGGATTTGTTTTTATAATTCAATTCTCTTCGCAATACTTGGTGTAAACCTATAATTGCCCAAATTGCGTAAAATAAATTTTCACCAAAGATTTTCCAGGTGTCAAAATTCACAGCACTAACAGAAAGCCGATTAAACATAAAACTAAATGCACTACTATTGAAAAAGAAACTAAATAGGATTAGTAGGATAAATATTTGACCTGTTTTTAATTTGTCTCTTCCATTTCCCTCTCGGATTTTGAGTAATGCAAACAGGATACTAACACTTAACAAGCTTATTCCTAATAGAAGGGTAGATACACTGTTTACGATGATATCTAACAGGGAAGAATTATCTCCCATTACACCAAAAATGAATACAAAAAACAAACAAATGATAGCACCATACCAATTATAGATAGGTGCTCCAATCAGTTTACCAACCATTAATTGTTTTGGAGTTAAAATACTCATTCGTTGCCAATCCCATGTACGATCATTGTATTCATGAATGATGTTTGAATAAGCAACTTTACTTCCCCAAAACAATAGGATAACCACCATTCCAAAATAACTAATGTTTGTTAGCTTGTCGTAAGTATCTCCAACCGGACTTAAACTAGCCAATAGAACCACCATTAAAATAATAAGTGGCATCATGATTAGTCGTTGGGTACTAATTTCTAACCAAATATTTTTCTTCAATTCTGGATTTTTTTCTAGTAAACTCATATTATTTTTCTTGAATTGTTTTTAAATATTCATCTTGTAAGTTGCGTTTTACGGCTGCAATCTCTTTAACTTCTACACCTTGTTGGATTAAAAAAGAAAGTAACAAATGTTGTTTTGTTACTTCTTCTTTTAATTCAAATAGGATTTCAGTTGTTGTTTTTTCCAGAATTTTTACACTACTTTCAAATGTGTTTATGAATGAGTTTACAACCTCTTCGCTTAAATGTTCGGCTACTAGTTTGATGATGTTTTTTGTCGAACCACCTGTTTTTTGATTGATCAATTGTGTATGTTCAATCAAATTTCCTTCTTTTAAAATGATCATTTCCGTACAGTAATCTTCCAATTCAGCCAATATATGGGAAGACACAATCAAGGTCATTCCTTTATTTTTTAACTGAATAATCAACTGTGAAAGTGCGATGCGTGCTTCTGGATCCAAGCCTGATGCTGGTTCATCCAACAACACGATTTTTGGATTATGAATGATTGCTTGTGCTATTCCTACCCTCTGACGCATACCGCGAGATAATGTATTTACAGTCTTATCTATAAATTCAAAAACCCCTGCATCGATCGCTGTTTGTTTGACAATCTCTTCCAAATTTTGCACGTTTTCGATATGGCTCATTGCTGTATATTCCAAACATTGACGAACAGTTAAATCATCATATAATCCAAAATTATCCGATAAGTATCCGATGATTTTATGTACTTCTCTAGGCGATTCTTGGATGTCAATTCCATCAATCACAACGTGACCTGTTTGGATGGATTGTAAGGTGCTTATGCAACGAAGTAAGGTCGTTTTACCAGAACCGTTCGGTCCTATTAACCCCACAATTGCACCATCTTTTATTTCAAAAGAGACATTATTCAATGCCAAGGTGTTTTGAAATTCATGGGATAAATTGGATACTGAAATCATAATTTACTAAGTTGGTTGTTTTCAAACCAAATGTAGGTATTTACTCTAGTTTCAGTAAAATAGGGTTTAGATAGTTATTAAGGAAAGACGTTGAATAACTTATGTTGTTGACAATTTAGCTGAAAATTGCTATTGGTTAAATTTTTGATGTTTTTTTAACGGATGGGGTTACGAAAAGAAACGGTATATATTAATAATCAGTTGATAGCGGTGATTGCGGATAGGTAGGCGTTTATTTTAAAAGTGGATAACTTTAAGCAGGGTTTACACACTTTATGGGATACTACCAAAGATTCGCTTTGGGGTTGTGTCTAAAAATTTTTTAGTTTTTTTAATTTTTCTTGATTTTCTATATAAGTAATTTCTTTTTCACATTTACTTATCATATCATATGCACCTATTTTACTTATAGAAATATAATTTAAGGTTCTTTCTTTACAATCAGAATTATAATACTTACTAAATTGTATCAAAGAATGTATATCCTTATATCTCCATGACTCATTCATGCTAATTTCTTCGTAAGATATAGAATTTCCATTAAAAGTGTAAGTACATTTTATTTCCTTTTTTTCAATTTTTGTTTCTCCTTCACCATATTTTAATTTTATAGCATCCGTTAATTCTTTTGTAACATCACATTTTATTTCAATTAATGTATCCTTGTAAAATTCCAACTCTAAATTTACTAATTCAATATCCGAAACTTTATAGCCCTTGATGTAATAATATTTTACTAAAGGACATTTTGGAGCGAAAAAAGGACTCTTATTTTTGTCTTTAGTATTCATAATTAATTGACATATAATGGGTTTTTTATATGTTCCATCATCAACTACATTCTTCATATAAGCATAAATGTCTTGTTTATCTATTTCTTTATTTTTAGTCTTAAGTATAGTTTCTAATTCATTAATTACTTCAGTTGTACTTATGTTTACTTTTAAAATACCTAATCCATTAAATATTAATTCTTTGTTTTCTTGACAATAATTAGAGTTTATTTTAAAAAAAATAAAGCATAGTAAAATAATAGTTTTTTTCATTTTTTTCATTTTCAATCAAAAGTAAGAATAATAGATATGCATTACAATAAATTAAGATTTTTATGGGATACTACCATTTTTTTATTTATTCGCTCCTGAATGCCCCATTAATTCATAATTTAAGTTTAAAACTATTACTGAATTAATATCTAAATCATATTTTTTTATGTCAGATAACATTCCTTCGCTTAATTTTTGTCCTTCAATTTCAGAAATATTTGCTCTGATGGTTAGAATATCATCAAGTATATCAGCGCCAACAACACCCTCCATACTTTCACAAATATCTATTAACTTTTGATTAGACTCTTGTTTTGAAGTTTCTTCAGTTTGGTATTCACTATCTTCTTGATATTCAGAATCATCTTGATATTCAGTATTATTAAAACAAGATGTTAGAAATATCAGTAAGAATAGGTAATAAATTTTTTTCATAATAATTGATTTTTTAAAGTTCCATTTTTTTAAACTAATAAATAATATTAATCTAAATTGCAAGGGGTTACAAATTCTAATTTTAATTATAGGTAGAATTAGTAAACCTACTATATAAATTTGTTAAAGCCCTTCCAAGTTAATTTGTTTGTCTTTTATGAGACTTATATTCCCTTTTCGTAGTAGTTTGATTATTTAAAAGTCATTTAAAGTTTTCATTTTTTCCTGTTTCTTTTTTTCTTCTCTTCTTTTTTGAGTGTTACTTTCACACTCACTTTGTATTCTATTTTTAGTTCTTGAATAAATACTTAAATAGTTTATAAATTGTGGATTACATTTATCATCATAATATTTTTTAATTCTTTCATAAGCAATTATATCATTATTATCCCATTCTTCAGTTAAAATACTTTCTTCATATTTAATTACATTACCTGTCATTCTTAGAGTACATTCTATTTCTTTATTTTCTATCGTTTTTTTGCCTTCTCCATATTTTAAATGAATTGCTTCCATCAAATCTCTGGTATTGTTGCATTGTATATCTATCAATATATCATCTAAAAAACTTATTTTTAAGCCAGTAACTTTAATTCCAGAAATTGAATACCCCCCAATTCTAAAGACTTTTATTTTTTCACATGTACTTGCCTGTATAGGATTATTGTATTTGTCTATGGAATCTTCTAAAATAATACAAATTACTCCATATTTTTCGTTGGTTGTTGAGTAAGGGTTTTCTACTTCTTTTAATAAAGATGATAACTTACTTTCGTTTTCACTTGAATTAATAATCCTTGTTTTTGTATTTAAAATAGTCTCTAATTCTTTAATGACTGAAATATTTGTTGTATTTACTTTTAGTATTCCAAAACCATTAAATATTGGTTTTATATTGTCTTGACCATAAATGTTACTTATTAATAATAACATTAATAATAATAGTTTCTTCATCTTATAATATTTTTGATAAATATAGATATTGTTTTCACTTTTTCCCTTTAATGGATTAATAATCATTAATTCTATGTAAGGTTAAATATTATTTTAACAATGTTAAATACTATAATTCTAATAATTAACTATGCCTTTTGTTAAAAACGATTTAAGAATAAATAGAAACGGAAGACCTAAAGGAATTCAAAACAAAACATCTTCTGAATTGAAAGAAATGTTGCAATCTATTTTTGAGTTTAATGTTCAAGTTATAAATGACAATTTGAACCATTTAACATTGACTGATAGAATCAATTTTAACAAAATATTATTGCCTTATTTGTTACCTCGTTTAAACAATGTATCTATATCATCTCAAGAATTATTATCTGAAGAAGAAAAAGAACTTCAAACTATTAAAAATAGTATTGAAAACTTATCATACGATGAATTAAAATCATTAGTTGGCAACTTCGATTAATAGATGTAGGGTAAAATGTGGGGTAAGTAGTCAAACAAAAAACCCTCAATACAATTAGTATCAAGGGTTCTTTTCACAAATTTGGAGGTCTCGAGCGGATTCGAACCGCTGTAGACGGTTTTGCAGACCGGTGCCTAGCCGCTCGGCCACAAGACCATTTTCGAATTACAAAGTTAATAACATTTTTCGTTGTTGCAAATGGTATGAAAATTTATTTTTTTACTATTACCTTGTTTCACGATCATTTTCAAATCAACGAATTTTCAAATTTTTAAATTAGAATTTTACCCTGAGCTTGTCGAAGGGTTATCGCTCAATTATAATCGCAACATTCTCCACATCGCCGTTTATTGGAGGACAAATTTTGGTGATTTTAATACGTATACCCTCTAAGTTTTTTAATTCATTTTCCATGCGAACTAAAATACGTTGCCCTACATGTTCTATTAATTTACTCGGGATTGACATTTCCTCTTTTACGATACGATTCACGTCTACATAATCAATCGTATCCTCCAATGAATCTTCTTCTGCTGCCTTCTGAAAATTGGTAACCATTTGTACATCCACTAAGTAATGACCACCAATTTTTGTTTCCTCTGGAAGACATCCATGAAAGGCATAAAGTTTAATTCCGTTTACTTCTATTGTGTGTTTCATGTTTTTATAGATGAAAGATTTTTAGACAAAAGAGGAAAGACTTTTTTGAATTTTTTCTTTCAAATTTTCTCTCTAAATTTTACTTTTTTTAATGATAATTTCAGTTTGATTTTAAAAAAAAGAAACAAGAAAAACTTAAAATTTGAATCTTTATTTTAAGTCTTTCTTCTTTTGTCTTTTACTTTTGAGTTTACGAAAAAGTGTCTTTATTCTATCCCAACTTTTCCATCCCAACTTTCATTCTCTCCACCACTTCTTCTTTCCCTAAAAAAGTGGCAATGTCAAACATACTTGGTCCCATTCCAACACCTGTCAACAATAATCTAAAAAGTGGAAGTACTGCTCCAATTCCTAAGTTCTTTTCTGTTAAAAATGCTTTGAATGTTGCTTCGATGGTTGGTGCATCAAAAGTAGAAATGTTTTCTAATAACTCTGTCCATTCGTTCATCAATGCAGGAGCATTTTCGTTCCATTTTTTACTTACCGTTTGTGCATCGAATTCGGTCGGACGTGCTAACAAATAAGCACCTTCTTTTAAGATGTCGTCCGGGAAGGTAGCACGTTCTTTCATTAAACCACAAATAGCTGTTAATGTTTTTAAATCGTATTTTTCGGTTGAATTTTGCGAAATTATCTCTGCCAAACGTTCGTTTGATGTGTTTTTTAAATGTTGTTGTTCAAACCATTTTGTCTTTTCAGCGTCGAATTTTGCACCTGCTTTTCCTACGCGTTCTAGGCTAAAAGCTTCCTCTAATTCTTCCAAAGAAAACAGTTCTTGATGCGTTCCAGGGTTCCACCCAAGGAAGGCTAACATGTTAATAAATGCTTCTGGTAAATATCCTTTTTCACGGTACCCAGAATACAATTCTCCTTCGGATGTTGTCCAGTTTGTAGGGAACACCGGAAAGCCTAAACGGTCACCATCACGCTTCGATAATTTACCATTTCCATCCGGACGAAGTAACAAAGGAAGGTGTGCAAATTTTGGACAATCCCATCCAAATGCTTCGTATAATAATACATGTAAAGGAGCAGATGGTAACCATTCTTCTCCACGAATTACATGACTAATTTCCATCAAATGATCGTCCACAATATTTGCTAAATGGTAGGTAGGCATACCATCACTTTTGAACAAAACTTTATCGTCCAAATTGTTTGTATTTACCAATACCCATCCACGGATAATATCCTCAAAACGCACATCGTGATTACGTGGCATTTTCATACGAATTACATATTGTTCACCTGCCTCTAATCTTCGTTGAACTTCATCCGCAGGAAGTGTCAGCGAGTTTTTTAACGATGCTCTTGTTACACTATTATATTGCCAGTTCGGCATACCCATTTCTTTCGCTTGCTCACGCACTTTATCCAACTCTTCAGGTGTATCAAATGCATAATATGCTTTGTCATTTGCAACCAACTCTTCCGCATATGGACGATACATTGCTTTACGCTCGGATTGAACATACGGTCCATAGTTACCACCAATTCCTGGTCCTTCAGTAGGATTTATTCCACACCAGTTTAAGGCGTCCATAATATAGTCTTGTGCACCTTCCACGAAACGTGTTTGATCGGTATCTTCTACTCGAAGTATAAATGTTCCATTGTTCTTTTTAGCGAACAAATAATTATATAAAGCAGTACGAACTCCACCCATGTGTAATGGTCCTGTTGGAGACGGTGCAAATCTTACGCGAACTGGTTTTTCTGACATTTTTCTAATTTTTGACAAAGATAATTTTTTTTAACCATTAAGAAATTTAGGTCTTATATATGTGTGTAACGTATATAGAAAATTAAAGTTTCTTTTCTATAGTTAACTATGCTTAATGAATTTTTTATCCTGTTATTCCTTCCCTTTCGTATCTTAATTTCTAAATGGTAATTTTCACAATAGTTACTTGTATTAACCATTAAGAAATTTAGGACGTATTCATGTTTGTAATGTAAATAGAAAATTAAGTTTTCTTTTCAATCGCAAAGCTGTTCTAAATCAATCTTTTACCTTTTTTTACCCAGACCTTTCGTATCTTAATTTCTCCATATTCTTAATGGTAAAATTAGCTCAACCTTCACTAAATTTACCCTGAGGTTCTCGAAGGGTCACTCGTCACTCGTCACTTTTTTATATCTTAGTACGTTCATCATGCTTTTACTATGAATTCTTACGAATTATTACTAAACCAAATAGATGCTTTCATCCGTAAATACTACAAAAACCAGCTTTTAAAAGGTTTGTTTTTAGC
>CAMAXI010000027.1 GCA_945862165.1 Chryseobacterium gleum | reverse complement strand
TACCGATACAGTTATCCAAAACGTATAAAGTTCGAGATACCAGCCAAATTTATGCGAACCATAAAGGAGAATATGAAAAGTTTCTACAAGCGCAAAAAATAAATTACGATGATGTATTTGGATCTTCTGGACTCAAAAAATCAGGGAGTATCTCAAGAGGTTTATCCTTTGGAAATAACCAAAATGTATCCTTAAATTCGACCTTAAACTTGGAGTTATCGGGAGATATTGCGCCAAACCTAAAAATTTTAGCTTCGGTAACGGATAAAAACATTCCAATGCAACCCGAAGGAAATACTAGCAAACTCCAAGAATTTGACCAAGTGTTTATTCAAATTTATAACGACAAATTCAAACTAATCGCTGGAGATTTCTGGATCAATAAACCACAAGGGTATTTCTTGACCTACAAAAAAAGAGGTCAGGGAGTAAGTACCGAATACCAATGGAAAAATGCTACTGGTGGAACATGGAAAACCAGCGCTGCCGTTGGATTATCCAAAGGAAAATATGCACGACAAATTATTCCAGGAATTGAAGGAAATCAAGGTCCATACAGACTAAAAGGCAACGAAAACGAACCTTTCATTGTTGTGTTATCCGGTACGGAAAAAGTATATATCGATGGACGCTTGTTAAGCCGCGGACAAGAGAATGATTATATGATCAACTACAACACCGCGGAAGTAACCTTTACGAGTAGAAATAACATCACCAAAGATGCACGAATTGTCATTGAATTTCAGTATTCCGATCAAAATTATGCGCGTTCATTAGCGACTGCAAACATAGCCTACCAAAAGAATAAGTTCAGTTTTTGGTTAAACACCTACACCGAACAAGATGCTAAAAACCAAACCTTACAACAAAGTTTATCGGATCCACAAAAACTGCTGATTGCATCTGTAGGGGATAGTCTGCAACTCGCTAGTACATTGAGTATCGATTCCATCGGGTTCTTGGAAAACCAAAACATGTATCGGAAAATAGATTCACTTGGCTATTCGAATGTCTTAGTGTATTCCATCGATCCAAAACAAGCATACAATCAATGTACCTTTACCTATGTAGGTACAAACAAAGGAAACTATGTATTTGAAAAATTTAATGCATTAGGGAAAATTTTTCATTGGGTTGCTCCTATCAATGGACAGGCCCAAGGAGATTATGAACCTATACGTTTGCTCATTACGCCTAAACAAAAACAATTTGTTGCTTCGGGAGTTTCGTATAAATTCTCTCCAAAAAATAGTATTGAAACTGAGTTTGCAAGTAGTAAAAATGACCAAAATACCTTCTCCCAATTAGATAAAGGTAACGATGTAGGGATTAGTAACCATACAAAATTTAACAACGAAGTTTTTATTGGAAAAGACAGTTTAAGTAACTGGAAACTAAAAAACAAAGCAGAATTAGAATTTTTATCCAACCATTTTTCACCAATTGAAATTTACCGCTCTGCAGAATTTGACCGCGATTGGAATACCCGAAACAAAGGTTTTACCGGACAACAACTTTCCACTTCCTTATCGACTACAATCGAACATCGTAAAAAAGGTAACATCGGATTAGAAGCAACTCGCTATGCAATTGGTGCGGATTATCTAGGAAAAAAAGCTGTTTTTGCAGGTAAATGGAAATCCCATGGAGTAGATGCCGATTGGACAAGTAGTTATTTAGAAAGTCAAACCAAACAAGCCACAAATTCCTATATTAGACATAAAGCAACGATTACCAAACAACTAGGTAAACTAAAAATAGGCTATAAAGACGACCAAGAAGATAATCGTTTTTCCACTGCAACCCTTTTTAATCCTGCAAGTTATTCCTTTTTTGATTACCAAGTATTTTTAGCAAATGCAGATTCTTCGCGCCTGAAATACAAACTATTTTACCAAGAACGATACGATAAACGTTCCGACAGTTCGAGACTTACTCCCGTTGCAAAAGCACGGACAATCGGTTCAGAAATTTCCTTCCTTTCCCAAAAAAACCAACGCTTAAATTTTATCTTAAATTACCGGGAACTCGTCATTTCAAATGCCAAATTAATCAATCAAACTCCTGAAAACACCTTGTTGGGCAGATTAGATTACGATCTAAATGTATGGAAAGGCGCGTTTACCTGGAATTCCTTCTACGAATTAGGAAGTGGATTAGAACTCAAAAAAGAATTTTTATATATCAAAGTCAACGACGGACAAGGAGTTTACACATGGATCGATTACAACCAAGATGGCATCAAAGATTTAAATGAATTTGAAATCGCACAATTTGTCGATCAAGCTAGCTATATACGGGTATTTACGCCTAGTAATAATTATGTCAAAACCTATAGCAACGAGTTAAATCAAGGTATATTTTTTAAACCAGAAAAAATTTGGCAAAATGCGACAGGTATAAAGAAAGTAGTAGGTCTTTTTTCCGATCAATTACGGATGCGTATCAACCGTAAAACAAATCATTTCGATGGAAGTTCGTATTTAAATCCGTTTATCTTTCAAATTTCCGACACATCCTTAATAAGTACCAACTATAACTTACGAAACACCCTCTATTTTAACCGTACTAGTTCCATAATCGGTGGAGAATATATTTATCAAGACAATCAAACGAAAACTCTTTTAGCAACTGGATTTGATGCACGCAATCAACGTTACCATGAATTCAATTTACGTTGGAACATAAAACGGGTTATTTTATTCGAAATCAATTACCAACAAGGAACGAAAGAAGTCAAAGCAGATTACACCTCTGGGAGAAATTTCTTCTTGCAATATCACCAGTTGAAACCAACAATTAGTTACCAACCTTCTACTACCACACGTTTCACCTTGGAATCGCGATTTTCAAATAAAAATGCAATTTCAGGCGAACATGCCTATGTAAAAGAACTTACCCTTCGCAGTAAATACAACCAAGTAGAAAAAGGAAGTTTACAAGCGAGTTTTTCCCTTTTACAAATCGACTTTCAAGGAAATGCGAGTTCGGCTGTTGGATTTGAACTTCTCGAAGCACTCAAGCCTGGAAATAACGTCACTTGGAATGTGGGATACCAACGAAATGTCTCCAAAAAACTCCAAATCTCGATACAATATACTGGAAGAAAATCCGAAAGTAGTCGCATGATACATACCGGAGGAATGGAAGTTAGGGCGTATTTTTAAAGGCTATTAAAACGTAAATCTCTACCTAAATTAAACTCCTAGATCGTTTGTAATTTCGCCAAGGCTTTTGGCGAAATTGGAGTTTCTTCTGTTTTTAATTCCGACACGGTTAGTGGCGGAATTAAATTATCTTCATTTTCTAATTTTGCAACGGGCAGTTGCCAAATTGTAATGGATTGATTTTCTTTATAAAAAGTAAGCATACGTAAAATATTCCTCTCCGAAAATCCTTTCGCATCACTCAATTCATTTTTTAAATCAACTGCCAAACGTGGGATTACTCCTTTTCCCCAACCTTCTTTTTGTTGTCGTTCGTGAATCATTTTACCAATATTCCAATAAGTAGCCAACATCTCGGCATTTGCCGTTTGAAATACTTTCGTTTGTCCTTGTCGAACACGTGCTTTGATGCCTCCTAATAGGTCTTTATAGTTTGTTAATTCATTACGCATATCTCTAATTTAGTGAAATAGATAAAATTAATTGTAACGAAATAGATAAAATTTTATTGAATTATTTTCTTTTTTAGCCGCTTGATTCATACAGGTGGTATGGAAGTTAAGGCTTATTTTTAATACTCATTCCTTTTCTTTTTTCTCATACTCTCTTAATTGTTTGACAACTTCCAAATGCGCATCAACTAATTGATAGTATCGATCTTTCCAATAGGCAGCATCTTCTTGATTAATTACTTTATCAGTTTCACTAAGAATGAATTTTCCTTGAATAATTTCAGGTATTTCATTACTAAAATCGTGATAAAGAATCTTACCAATTTGAAGAATCAAATCTAATGGCACAACTGGATTGTCAAATAAAAAATACATCCATCGACGACTCTTACCCAATCGTTGTGCAACCGTAGTAATCGAATATCCACTTTCGCGTATTGCTTTCTCTATAATCTCACCTCTGTGTAGCATAGATACAAAATTTAGAAGTGAAGCAAGAAATTTATTTCTCAAAAGTGAGAAATAAGTGGGAAAATAATTATATATTTGTAGGCATTATTTATATGAAAAAATTACTTTTTACATTTACATTATTAATTAGTTGTGCAGTAAATGCTCAAGAATTAACCTCGTCGATTGATGGGAAATACTTTGTGCAAGGAATTCCATTGAAAAATACGATTATAGTTAATGATGTTCCAAATGATATCGATAGTGTAATATTTTATGTACTAGATGAAGACAGTAATACAGTAATAAATCAAACGGATGATGACAGTAATGACGGTTTTACGTGGGATATTGAAATGGGTGACTTAACACCAAACGATTTAATAATTGCGGAATTGTATGCTGGTGGAGAATTTCAAGGGGAAATAAATAATTTCACTTTTACTATAATTCCTAAACCTGAGTGGTTAATAAATGGAAGCGCTACGAGTGTTGAAGTCAACGGTTCTGTTTTAAGCTTTGAAGGAAGGTATCCAATACAATCCTATGAATATATCGTTCCTAAGAAAACAAATTTAATTGGTAATAAACCTTTAAGTATTGCAGGCGATTTTATATTTCATGTGGATTATGATTTGACAACAGGTGAACCATCTGTTAAAAATAATAATACTGAAATAGTCTTGAATCTATTAGATCAGAAAACGATTAATAAAACAATGGAGTTTGATTCAAACTGTGAAATGGGCAAAGATTTAAATTTAGCATTGGTTTTTCATAAAGAGATTTCAGATTCAATTTCATTTCGTTCTCCTAAAATAGTGTTCCCGATTCCTGGAACATTTCGAATTGCTAAATTAAAATTTGATGCTGGTTTTAAACTAATTGCTTCTTTAAAAGGCGATTTAGTAATTGGAGAACAAAGTGGTCAGTTTGGTTTTATTGAATTAAATGGTGAAAAAACAAAATTAGTTGGAGTTCTTACAGGTATTGCAGACATTAAAGGAGAACTTGATGCGACAATTGCAACAGTTACAGCATCTCTATATGTAAAGGCGCGATTTGGAATTGGTTTTGATTACGTAAATATTCCATCAAGTAATTTTAATTCTTTAAAAGGTGGAGATTTGGATGTTTATGGGGAATTATGTGGTTCAATATTTGGAAGTAAAAAGAAATGCAAAGTGTCAGATTCTTTCTATTACGTAGAATTCGGAGATACAAGTGCTGTTCGAGGAGATAAATTTGATAATATTTTTAACGTTAAATCTTCCACAAAAAGAGGTGCAGGAACATCCGAACTACCAATATTTAATCCTCAACCAACATTTTCTAATAGGAAAGATGATTTGTATAGTGTTTGGCTAGAGTCCAATAATGAAACAACGCAATTATTATTTTCTCAATTAAATAAATCAGGGAGTGCATTTGAAAATACTTTAGAAGTAGCAAAAGCTGGTATTATTACAAATCCTAAAGTCGGTATTCTTCCAAATGGCTCGGCACTAATAACGTGGACTCAAAATAAATATGACCAAACAAATACTCCTTCAGATATAAGCGATGAAGATTTTGTAAAAGGACAAAATATTTGGGTCGCTTTTTATGATAAAGAGCAAAATGATATAATTTATAGTAGCCAACTTGGCGAGGATGGATCTGCTGATGGTCAAGCGAATATTTCTGTAGGAAAAAACAACGAAGCTATAATTACATGGTTAAGTAAAGATTTTGAAAACGAACAAAGTGATGTTTTATTTTCAAAGCTCACTGAAAATGATAGTACTTGGAATATATCAGCTCCTGCAAAAATAAATTCAATTAATGGATTAAATAGTCAAGTTAACGTTGTTTATGCTGATTCTGTTAATGCACTAGCTGTTTGGATAAATGATCCAGATGCAGATGATGTAACGATTGACAATAATATTGTTTTTTCAGAATGGGATGGGGAAAATTGGTCGAATGAAACACAAAAATTAACGGATAATGATGGAAATTACAACTACAAAAATGTAACACTAGCAGTAAATAATAATAAGGTTGCTTTAGGGTATACAGGAACAGAATATTTTGAAAACGATTTATTCGAAAATCAACTTAATCTTCAAGTGTATGATGCTGATAAAGAGGAATGGGATACATTACAAGATTTTATAGATTCAGACTCGTTATATTACTTTCAAAACCCTCAAGTTTCAATCAGTGAATCAGGAATTGCATCAATCGCATATCAAGTGATTGAAATCTTTCCAAGTACTCAAAAAAGTGACAATGGCGAACTTTACTTATACGTAAAAGACTTAAACAACGCAAATTCTGAATGGACAGAAATTACAGGAAATACCAATTTATGTGACACCAATACTTTCATTTGGGACATGACTACTGGTTTTGGTACTGATAATCAATATTATGTAATGACCCAAGAGTACAACGATAATGGTGTTGTTAAAAATCCATACAAAGGTGTAATGTTTGGAAACCCGGAACTAAGTATGGTATTACGTGGCCTAAAAGTGAATAGCAATGCGAATGGAGATATAACTATTACAGACATTAAAGAACCAGAAACAAAAACTACCCGTCTTACCTCTTTAGAAAACCCTACGTTTAGATACATTAACAACTACCCAAATCCATTCCAACAATACACGACCATTGAGTTTTCCATCTACCAACCTTCCTATGTAACGCTTGAAATCTTCAATGCAACAGGTACAAAAGTAGCAACCTTATTAGACGCTAGTTTAGGTCAAGGAATGTACAAAACAAACTTTGACGCTGGTAATCTACCAGAAGGTATTTACCACAGTAGATTGAGCGTAAACGGAGAGACTTCAACAGGTAAATTAGTATTGATTAAATAGTAAAAATAAGCGGTTTCCGAAAAGCTTTGAAAGAGTAGGAAAAATTTAAAATATATAGTAGGATGAAAAAAAATGCTTCAAAATTGACATTGTTAATGTTAACACTTATTATCATGTCAAGTTGTTCTTATCGTATCATTGATTTTACTGTGATAAGTTCCAAAAATGTAAGCTTAAAGATTGATAAAACTAAAGGTAAAAAAGTTACTGGTTCTAGCAATGGTTTTCTTGGCATTGGAGCTTCTATTAAAGATGCTATGGATAAAGCATTAGAAAGTGCTGGTCCAGAATTTGATTTACTTCTAGATGGTGTTGTGAAAGTAAACGATTATGTTTTTGTCGCTGGCTACAAAGTAGAAGGTACTGCAATATCAACAAGTCAAATGAAAGCTTCATTAGGAAGTGAAGGTTTTAAAAATTGGTGTAAAACACACAATATTTTTGAGCCAGAAACTGCAGAAATCAATAAGTAAAAAAATAGTAACCAAATAAACAAAAATAAATATGAAAAAAGTAGTTTTAGTTGGAGCAATTGCTCTATTAAGTTTAGCATCTTGTTCGAAAGAAAAAGGTTGTACAGATCCGTCAAGTATCAATTATAGTGCAAGCGCAGAGGAAAATGATAATTCTTGTGCATATGAAGGAAATGTAATATTTTATTATGATCAATCAGTTGCGTCAACCCTAATTGATAATGAATATACTGAATTAACGTATTATATTAATAATGAATTAGTTGGATCTAGCTCTTCAAGTGTTTATTTTCCAGGTTCAGTAGCACCATCTTGTGATGTTCAAGGGTTAGTTAAAGTAAAAAAATCATTAGGATCGGTTAAAACGTTAACTTATACTTATAGTGTAAAAAGTGCTGGTGATGAACTTTGGAGTGGTTCAGTTGTAGTAAATGCAAATTCTTGCAAAGCTATTCAACTTACAGAAGCTAATGCTCAATAAATCTAAAAATATTTAGGTATTATAGATGTTAAACACATTCAAAATACCCCCCTACCTGCTATGTCTCGTAGGGGTTTTTTATTTTCATTCCTGATTACCTGTTTATTGTAACAACGCTTGAGGCAGAAAAGATGCTTTGGGAAGTTTGTTCCTTACTCAATAATTTCAAGTTCGACTAATAATTTTTCGAGTTCTTTTTCGGAGATAGAACTTTTGTTAGATTTATCGAATAAAGTTGCTAAATAATTCATTTTTCAAAGTGAATTATTTTTCAATTTGTATATAATCGATCTTAGGTTATACCATTTTCCCCAATCACAAATTCTCCCAAAAATTGTCTTTGTGTATACCTATTGTTTGTTTTGGATGGTATTTCTCCGTAAATGATTTACTAAATTTTGCTTTATTTGTCTGTCAATCATATCACTAATTTATAAAATAGTATAACCACAAAATATTATGGTTTTTAAAGAATTTTTGGAAATTTAAGAATGCAAATAACATCCAATTGTGTTGCAGGATTTACATGGAAGTCAGGGCGTATTTTTAACTAAACAATAATTTTTCCATTAAATTCAGTTAATTTAATTACCAAGGTAAATAATTTTGTTGTACATTTGAAATATCAACCTAAAAAACGAAAATAATATGTCAACATTAGTTAAAACAACTTGGGCAATAGATCCAACTCACTCGGAAGTAGAATTCAAAATCAAACACTTGGTTATCTCTACTGTAAAAGGAATTTTTAAAGAATTTACAGGTGCTGTAGATGTAGATGGTGAAGACTTCACAACGGCTGAATTTCATTTTGAAGCAAACGTAGATTCTATCTTTACAAACCAAGCAGATAGAGACGCTCACTTGAAATCAGCGGATTTCTTTGACGTTGCTAACTACCCAAAAATTTCTTTCAAATCAACAGAAGTAACTAAAAAATCAGACAATACATATACAATCACTGGTGATTTAACAGTAAGAGATATCACTAGAACTGTTCATTTAACAGCTGAATTTGGTGGTGTTGCTACAGATCCTTACGGAAACGTAAAAGCTGGTTTCGAAATTACAGGTGCGATTAACCGTAAAGATTTTGGGTTAACTTTCCACGCAGTTACGGAAGCAGGAAACATTGTTCTTGGTGAAGACATCAAATTAAACATCAACGTACAATTTGCAAAACAAGCTTAAATAAAGGTTGTCACTTAAAGAATTCTGAAAAGGTTGTCAAAACTGACAACCTTTTTTTATATTCACAAAAAAATAATTCATAACTCATAGTTCATAATTCCAAAAGTGCACCTAATCTCCAAAAAGAAACTCATCTACCCTATTTCGGACTTACTGCGAAAGTACCTTCGTCAATATGGTCGGGATGTAAAAACATCGCTTAAATATTCCGAATTAATGGAGTATGAAAATTTCATCAATGTCTATGATCGCGATGGAAATAATACGTATTGGATTACCGTCATCTATAACCATGCGGTTGCGGACGAAATCAATGAAAAACTGAAACACGTATATGCAATCCTGAAAGCTGCAGGAGATGTTTCGGTAATTAATCACCTCTACATCGATCGCATTGACTTTTGTTTGTTCGCCAACACCGGACCTTTTCGTGTACGTGTCGTAAATCGACTAAACGATAACTTCGATTATTTCTATGTAAAAAAAGCAGATGCTTCTCGTCTCTACGGACTAGAACTCGAACATTTACTTTCCCCGAATCACATCAGTTATTTCGTAAACGATGAAACATTGATTGAAGAACATATCATCGGAATACCAGCAGATCAATTCTTAACCAAAAACAATACTGTTCACCAAAACTTCGAAGAAACACGTTTAGCAAAAGAGTTTGTAAAATTCAACGAACGTTGTTTTGTACGTTTGTTAGGCGATATGCATTCTAGTAATTTTGTGATTGATGTTACACCAGACTTTGAATCCACGCACTACCGCATGCGTTCCATCGATTTTGACCAACAATCCTTTGAAAAACGGAAAGCGGTTTACTTGCCTCAATTTTTCAAGCAAAACCTTCCTTTTGTGGATTTAGTAAGCAAACACCTCACTCCACAATCGATTCAACAATACCAACGCGAAGAACGTTCCTTAATATTTAACCGTATACGTAATTCGCGGTATCAAATTCGGGATATCATACACGTAATGACACGAGATACGATTGCCCCGCAAGAAAATATCGACCAATTAAGAGAAGAATTAGCCTTACATTATAAAAACGACGAATTTTTACGCTGCAAAACGATGGGGCATATTCTACGAATTAGTTTAAAAATTCTGATAAAAGGGAAATAAAATTCCATACATTTGTAACAAATTTCTCAATTGTGAACCACACCCTAGAAGAAAAAATGACTTGGAGAGATAAACTAAAATCCTATTTAGTTTTTACAAAATTTAGACTTTCTGCGCTCGTAGTTATTTCTGCATTATCCGGTTACTTATTTGTTGTTTTCCGAGACGGAGCTGCGGTTAATAGTAGCATTGTATGGTTATTAATGGTAGGTGGATCGCTTGTCACTGCGGCATCTAATGGTTCCAACCAAATCTGGGAAAAAGAAATTGATATCTTAATGAAACGCACGCAAGGTCGCCCTCTACCACAAGGTAAAATGACCATTCGTGAAGCATATTTCGTAGTTTCAATCTGTTTAATTATTGGAACATATCTTTTATATCGAATTAACTTGCTTTGTGCAATTTTAGGTTTTGCAGCCTATGTTTCCTATGTATTCATTTATACACCAATGAAACGGGTTTCTCCATGGGCAGTTTTTGTTGGCGCATTTCCAGGTGCAATTCCTCCTATGTTAGGAGCTATCGCGCATACCAATGCATTCGGAATGGAGCCAGGTGTACTCTTTTTTATTCAATTTGTTTGGCAATTTCCACACTTTTGGGCAATTGCTTGGGTATCCTTCGAAGATTACAAAGCAGGTGGATTTTCACTCCTTCCATCCAAATTTGGAAAGTCTAAAAATTCCGCTTACCAAATAACGATGTATTCCTTATTTCTAATCCCATTTACACTATTGCCATGGGTACTTGGATGGGCTGGAACTGCTACATTGGTAATTGGCACTATTCTAGGGTCTTGGTTCTTCTGGTATTCCTACCGTTTATTATTAAGTTGTGACGACAAAGACGCACGTAAATTGATGTTCGCATCGTTTTTTTACTTGCCTTTAGTACAATTTTTATACGTCTTTGATTATTTACCTAAAAAATAGTTGTTATGCGCAGAGATTATAGTGACGAATTGAGTCCCGAAGTAAGGGAAAAAATGAAAAAAAATCTTGTCTACCTTGGTATTTTCAGCGTAGTAATGATTTTTGCAGGATTTACATCCGCGTACATCGTATCCATGGGAGACACATTTTGGGTGAAATATCCGCTTCCAACCGGATTTTGGATTAGTACCACTTTTATTATTATAAGCAGTATTTTTTACCATTTTGCCTGTAAAAACGCAAAAAAACAACAGGTATCTACTGCGCGTTTACTCATGTTACTTACCCTAATTTTTGGAATCGGATTTTCTGTTTTCCAATTTGTTGGGTATAAACAATTAATTAAAGATGGTGCCGCTGGGGTGAGTCCAATATTTGTAGTAGATGGTCGTTATGGTGATTACTTTGAGGTAAAATACCAAGGTAAAAAAGTGGATGTAAATGGTAGTGATTATCTGTTAGCAGGTAAAAAAATGACAGATGTACAGCTAACTACTTTACAAGCATTTGTTAAACCTTTTGAAACTACAGCGGATATTAAAGGATATACAATACATGCGTTAAATCCAAGCTTTGAATTATTCTACCAGAACGAAAAAGTAACCGTACAAGGTGGCAAATTAGTTACATCAAAAGGATTAATTCTGCAATATACCGACATGCGACGCTTACAAAGTTTAGCTTGGAATATTCGGGATGGACGTGGTGATTTCTTCCACAAAGGAGAATTAGGTAAAGATTTTCATGTGTACTACAAAGGAAAAGAACTACAGTACAAAAACAGAGCGTTGATGTTAGGAAAAAGACGTCTTTCACCTCCATTACAACTAAAAGCAAACCAAACACGTGATTTATCGACCTCTTATTTATACATCATCACTATTCTCCACTTATTACACATTTTAGGAACAAGCATTTACTTACTTAAAATGGTAGTAAAAAGCTTAAAGGCAAAGGCTTGGAACGTAATCGAAGTTGGCGAAGAACAAGAGAAAGCAAAGAAAGCGTATGAAAAATATGTTTTAAGCTTACGATTGGGTGCGATATTCTGGCACTTTTTAGGCGTACTATGGATTTATCTACTCATATTTCTTCTTTATATTCATTAAAAATTAAGCCTAAATCATTCATTTATTATTTTTATTCCTTAAACTTGCAAAAAAAAATATAGAATGTCAAATCACAACGAAACTCAAACTGATTCTGCTACCGCTTGGGGCGGTAAAGTTTCTCCTTTTAGAACTAGTTACGGAAAATTAATGATGTGGTTCTTCCTTGTGTCGGATGCGCTAACATTTAGTGGATTGTTAATTTCTTATGGTTTTACGAGACACTCTTGTCAAGTGGCATGGCCAATTGGGGAAGAAACGTTTAACTCGTTACCATTTTTAGGGCATGGATACCCATTATTATATGTTGCTTTAATGACCTTCATTTTGATCGTTTCTTCGGTAACGATGGTGTTGGCAGTTGAAGCTGGACATAGAATGGATAAAAAAGGCGTTCAAAAATGGATGTTGGCTACTATCGTAGGTGGTTTATTCTTTGTTGGTTCACAAGCTTGGGAATGGTATCACTTTATTCATGGTTCCGAATTTGGAAAAATTGAATTAGCAGACGGTTCTAAAGCGATTGTTAAAGGTCACTTTGGAGAAATCAAAGACTTTACCGTTGTAGAAGCTGGAAAGCACCACCACAAAGGAGCTGTAATCAAAGAAGATTTGTTACACGAATTTCACCATGCAATCGAACATGGTAAATTAAAAAATGATACAATCACTTTACACGATGGTTCTAAAGCTTTGGTTCACCGTGCAAAAGATGAGCATCTAGTATTAGTAATCAAAGAAGATGGTGCTAAATACAAAACAGGACAACATATTGAAAAAGATGCGGACAAAATGTACGAGGAAGTTATCAATAGTGGAACTCCACACCGCGTAATTTATGGTGCAAACCTTAAAGTAAACGAGTATGGACCAACACAATATGCACAATTCTTCTTCTTTATTACTGGATTCCACGGATTCCACGTATTCTCTGGAGTTGTGTTTAACCTTTTAATTTTCTTAAAAGTAGTCGAAGGTCGTTACCACCGTAGAGGTCACTATGAAATGGTTGAAAAAACTGGTTTATACTGGCACTTCGTCGATTTAGTTTGGGTATTCGTATTTACATTCTTCTACTTAGTTTAATCTTATAAAATATATCTGTTATGGAAAGAGATGATATTATTGAATACTCATTAGAAACGCACCACGACGAAGCAGCTGGAATACAACTTCGTAAAAAGATTTGGAAAGTTACAGCGTTGTTAACAATCATTACAATCGTTGAGGTTGCATTAGGTGCATTTATAAAACAAAGTAATACACTTTGGGAATTGGTAAAATGGTCCTTCGTGGCATTGACTTTAGTTAAAGCGGCATACATCGTACTTATTTTTATGCACTTAGGAGATGAGAAAAAAACACTTAAATATGTGATTTTACTTCCTTACTTTGTATTTATTGTTTACTTAATTTTTATTCTTCTTACAGAAGGTAACGCAGTTAGTGAAGCCTTGAAAGCAATTGGATTCTAAAAATGACAAACCCATTAGGTAAAGCCGGACGAATAAAAAAATTGGTAGTAACAATTCTTTTATTCGGACCGGCTTCTTTATTAATATTCATCTCTACCCGAGGATGTAAACATAAATTTACAGAACTGGATGATATGGGTGCTATATCTACTTACGCCTTTACAGGAGTAGATGGTAAAAAATATACCGATAAGAATTTCACAAACAAAGTAGTACTTTTTACTACAATCCAAAAAACGTGTCCTGGAGATTGCGCTATTTCTTTGTGGCATCTAGATCAATTAATCTACCAACACCTCCGTAAAAATCAGAAGAAACTTGGTTATGTAAAACTTGTGTCTTTTGTTACGGATGGAAAAGGAAATCCATATGAAAGTTTGGAGGATGTCGAATACACCTTAAAAGATCAAGTAGAACAATACGATTCTTCCATATGGATATTGGCCAATGGTGATGCAAAACAAGTTTATAACCTTACACGTAATGGAGAAAACCTGATGCAAAAAGGGAAAAAATATTACGGCGGAGAATCTTTTCAAGAATTAATGTTGTTAATTGATAAACGAAATCACTTACGTATGGCCTTAAAAGGAAATTCGGAAGGGATGATACGTAAGATGAAAGAGCACATTGCATTATTAGATAAACAATACGATAAAGCAGCACTCAAAAAATAAAAACATGATCCGCTTATTCTTGGTTTTAC
>CAMAXI010000026.1 GCA_945862165.1 Chryseobacterium gleum | reverse complement strand
ATTGGATGTGTTTTTATTTAATTCTTCAATTTCAGTAATCGCTAACTCACGAACCATTAAAGCTTCGCTACCATTAAACTTTTTAAATTCTGAAGCAAATAATGAGATGAAGTCACCACCTTTCGATAAGTGAATACGAAGTGCTGAATCATACGGTTTTTTGAATCTTAAATCACGTGGGTTACGCGCTAAGCTTTTTACTAACTCCGGAACAGAAACTTCTAAAGTTACACTCATCCCTCCTACTAAGTCAAGACCGAATGCTAATGATTTGTTTTTCACCTCTTGGAAGTTAGAACCTAGCACAGGATAAACTTTATCATCTGCTTTTTCTTTAAGAATAAGGTTGATGTAAGCAGCTTTTGCTAATTCATAACTTTCAGGATCTGAAAAATTAATTGTTGTACCATTTGGCAAAACTGCTTCACCATTATTCTTTTTAGCTTCATTCTCTAATTCTGAAACTCGAATTACAGCTTCTTTTTCTGCTTTTTCCTCCACAGAACTGGAAACCCAAGTAAATGATAATTGATAAACACAAACGGCAGACAAAACGATTGTCAAAAACCAAAAAAATCCTTTGTTACGCATATTCGTAAATTCGTTATAAATAAATATTTGGGGCAAATATAGAATTTACATTTATCAATGTCAATGAATGTTTAAAAAAAGGTTGAGTATAATTCTAGTATCAACTATTCATTCCCAAATTTAATCATGGTATAGAACCATTCTTCGCCTTTTTTCACTTGCAACGTATCAAAATTTCTTATACGTAAATTTTTATAATATTTTGAAATTAGACCTACATTCTTGGCATATGTCTCTGTTTGGTATTTATAGTCTACTAAAGTGAAATAGTTGTTTTGTAAAACTGTAACAGTTGAGTCAAAGGAATAATCCTTTCCTTTTAAAGAGGCATGTATATTTCCGTACATATAATTTTCATTCGACAAAGTGGAAAAGATAGAAGGATTCCAATAAACATTTTCTTTAATTGGAAATGTAAGCTTAATTAATCGTTGATTTTCATCCGTTAATTCCGCATTTTTACCATCGATGATTGCAGTCCATACATCTTTTACTTCCCAAATATCCTTAATATCATTCCAAAGTAATCTAATATATTTTGAAGCTTTTCGACCTTGATTATCTGTAACAGTATCTCCAATAATTGTTTTTAAGCGAAATGAAGTAGTATCGTGAATATCGACTTCATCATCATGCACAATATGTATTACATCGTATTCAATAAAGTTCCCTTTTTTCAAACCAAAATACCCGAAATCGGAAGTAAAATCTTCTTTAACTGGAATGTCTACATTTTTCTTACACGAAGTAATTATAATGTTTATACAAATACAAAAAAATACTATTCTCATTTCTTTTTTTGGTTAGGACTTGCCTTATCTATGTTTGATTTCCCTTCGTTTTTCTTTTGCTCCACTAACTTTACTTTTGAAAGGTATTTTACGGTTGCTAAACTATCTAAACGCTCTCCTAGTTTATAATATACTTTACCTGAAACTTGCGTACCTAAACTATCATAAGCAAGACACCAGCCATTTTTCACACCTTTAAAAAAATAATCTTTTAATTCAATGGTTCCATAAGGACTATACGTTATTTCTTCCCCGTTTTTAACCCCATTCACATAATTACATTCTCTCCAAACCTTACCATTTTCAAAATAATCGATTTGTACACCATGCATTTTTCCATTTTTATAAGCCTGCTTTTGTGTTAATTGTGCTTTTTTCGTTTCAGAATTACCTAATGGATAATACACTAATCTCTCTCCATTTAATTGACCAAGCGTGTAATTTTCAATAATGCTTAATTTCCCAGATTTAGCATACATGTTCCAGGTGCTATCTTTTTGTTGGTTTACAAATTTCCCTTGGGCTAACATAACTTCATTATCATGAAACATAATTGTATAGGAAGTGTTGTTTGAACGATAATTAATTTCAGCTTTTTTCTTACCTGAAGGAAAATAATAAATAAACGTTCCTAGAGGTTTATCATCTTTAAATTGTCCCGTGTAATCTATCGCATTTGATTGTGGAATCTTTTTTATCCAATTACCCTGTTTTCTTCCCTTATCATCAATAATATTTTGCGCATTAAAGAAATTAGAGAAGGAAATTAAAAAGAGTAGTAATATATTTTTCATGATTCAAACATGGATTTTAATTCAATGAAATTTAGTATCTCTAAATCAGCATTTACGGTTATTTTTTCTTTACTTTTTAATAAAATTGTTCGCATTCCAAGATTTTTACCGAAAAGTATATCTGAATTAGTATCTCCTATCATGACTGATTTTTGAAAATCTATGGTTGGGAATAATGTTTTTGCTTCTAGTCCCATAACTGGTAACGGTTTCCTTCTGTCGTTTATTGCCTGCTTCAAATTGGTTGCTGAAAAAACATGATCAATTTTCCCTCCATGTTGTTCAATTTTTTGTGTCATGAAAAAATGGATTTGATCAAGCGAACTTTCACTCATTTCACCTTTCCCTACTCCTTGTTGGTTTGTTACAATAATGATTCTTCCAAAAACTTTAGTTAACAAAGGAATTATTTCTAAAAAATGAGGTGTAAATTTAAATGAATCGGTTTTTGTAATGTACCCATCAAAATTACGTTCATTGATTACTCCGTCCCGGTCTAAAAAAAGCGTCCAATTTGAATCAATTTCTCGCAACCACATTTACACTTCTTTTTCAATCAAATAAACATTTCGTGTAGAAGAATTTCTCCCTACTAACTCTGCTAAAAAACCTGCTAAAAAAAATTGTACTCCAAGTATCATACATACTAAGGTCAAAAAGAATTCAGTTCTATCAACTAAATGTTTTGCTGTTGTATGCCAAAAAAGTTTATCAAATATCATGTAAAACGAAAAGGCAAAACCAATAATGAATAAAACCATTCCAATTGCACCGAATAAATGCATAGGTTTTTTACCAAAACGCCCCATAAAAACTACGGAAAGTAAATCTAAAGGTCCGTTAACAAATCGGTTTAAGCCAAATTTTGTAACACCATACTTTCTTGCTTGATGATCTACAATTTTTTCACCAATTTTATTAAATCCGGCAAATTTTGCTAGTGGTGGAATATAACGGTGCATATCGCCATAAACCTCAATACTTTTGACTACTTCGTATTTATATGCTTTAAGCCCACAATTAAAATCATGTAAATAAATACCGGTTAATTTTCTTGCTGCCCAATTATAGAGTTTTGTTGGTAATGTTTTAGAAATTGGATCGTGCCTTCTTTTTTTCCAACCGGAAACTACATCATAGTCCTCTTCCGTAATCATTCTATATAATTCTGGAATTTCGTCAGGACTATCTTGTAAGTCTGCATCCATTGTTATAACTACTTTTCCATTTGCAGCTTCAAATCCCTTTTGTAAGGCTGCGGATTTTCCATAGTTTCGTTGAAATTTGATTCCGCGGACATTTGGATCAGTAGATTTTAATTGCTCTACTATCTGCCAAGATTTATCCTTACTTCCATCATCAATAAAAATTACTTCGTAGGAAAAATTATTTTGTAGTACTACATTTTGAATCCACGTATGAAGTTCAATTAGGGATTCTTCCTCATTATAGAGAGGAACGACGATTGAAATATTTATTTTGTAGTCCAAAAATCTATTTTTTATTTAAAATACAAATATACATTAGATGCATGTATGTAATTAAACTTTACAAATAAAAAATTGCAGCTAGTATAAATAATAAAATAATTACTAAATATTGCCACACATCGACAAAGTACGGACCTATTTTTTTCAATAAGGATATAAATTTATGCATAATTCCTACTTTTTTTCAAATGTAATAAAGAAACACGATGAAAATGAAAAAAAAATATTTTCAAGAATAACCACACAAACATCTGTATTTCAATATTTTAAACTAAAAAACAAGGGCTAATTAATTATTCACGAAAAATAATTCATAGAAAATTAATGATTTATGTACAACCTATCGAGTTTATTCGTAATATTGCACTATGAGTAAAGGTATAGTAAAATTCTTTAACGAAACTAAAGGTTTTGGTTTCATTAGAGAGGAAGATTCGAACAAAGAATATTTTGTTCACGTTTCAGGATTGGTTGATGAAATCAGAGAAAATGACGAGGTAACTTTCGAACTTCAAGAAGGAAAAAAAGGTTTAAATGCAGTTAACGTAAAACAAGCATAGTTTTTAAGTTATTTAATTTATTGTCTTTTGAGGCTGGATTTATCCAGCCTCTTTTTTTTGTCTTCTATTTCTAGATTTAGTTTTTTACTTTTTTTAATCCTATACGTTTGCGTTCTGTATCTACCTCTAGGACTTCAACAAGCACTTGCTCATGAATCGTAATAAATAGTGATGGATCTGATACAAAAGATTCAGATAAATGGGATTTATGAATTAAACCATTTTCTTTAATCCCAACATTTACAAAAGCCCCAAAATCTGTTACATTTGTTACAATACCAGGTATTTTCATCCCTGCTTTAATATCCGCAATTGTTTTTAATGTTGTGTCAAACTCAAAAACACTAGCCTTTTTTCTAGGATCTCTAGTAGGCTTTTTTAATTCGTTTAGTACATCTTGAAACGTGAATTCATCGGCAGTTGGAAAATCGGATGCTTTAAGATCATTTAATAGTTTTTCATTGCCAATCAAATCAAAAATATTACTAGCTGTTTTCTTTGCAATTTCATGCACAAGAAAGTAGGATTCTGGATGAACCGCCGAATTGTCTAATGGGTTTTCTCCATCTGTAACTCTTAAAAATCCGGCACATTGCTCAAAAGCTTTATTTCCTAATAATTTAACTTTTTTTAATTCTTCGCGATTATTGAATAAACCAACTTCATTTCTATACTTTACAATATTTTCAGCTATTCCAGGTCCTAGCCCTGAAACGTATTGTAATAAATAGGAAGAAGCAATATTTAAATCTACTCCTACTTTATTCACTGCAGAAATAACAACGTCATCCAAAGAATTTTTGAGAGTCTTTTGATCTACCTCGTGTTGGTATTGCCCTACCCCTATTGATTTAGGGTCTATTTTTACCAATTCAGATAGCGGATCCATTAATCGTCGACCAATTGAAACAGCGCCGCGAACAGTAACATCATAATCTGGAAATTCTTTTCGCGCAATTGCACTTGCGGAATATATAGAAGCACCATCTTCACGGACAATATATACATTTAAGTCTCTGTCAAATTTCACTTTACGGATAAGGTTTTCGGTTTCTCTCCCTGCTGTTCCATCTCCAATTGCAATGGCTTCAATTTTATACATTTGAACTAATTGACCTAACTTTGCGGCAGCTTTATCCCTTTCATTTTGTGGTGCATGTGGAAAGATTGTTGTATTAAAGAGTAATTCTCCTTTTTCATCTAAACAGACTACCTTACATCCTGTTCTAAATCCTGGGTCTATTGCTAAAATTCGTTTTGCTCCAAGCGGTGCTGCTAATAATAATTGTTTAAGGTTTGAAGCAAAAACCCGTATCGCATCTTTATCCGCTTTACTTTTCGCTTCATTTATCAACTCATTTTCTAGCGAAGAAGATAATAAACGCGTGTAAGCTTCTTTACAAGTATCTTTAACTATTTGTCCACAAGCATCCTTGGTTTTAACGAAAAATCGCTCTAATATTTCAATAGCTTCTTCTTTATCTGGCTGGACTTTTAAACTTAAAATACCTTCCCGTTCACCGCGATAAATTGCTAGAAATCGGTGAGAAGGTATTTTTGTAATTCCTTCCGAAAATTCAAAATAATCTTTAAATTTTTCTCCTTCTTGCAATTTACCTTTCATTATACGCGAAGTAACTGTGGATTTACGGTTGAATAAATTACGCAATCGACTTCTTACGTGGATATTTTCATTCATCCATTCGGCTATAATGTCTTTGGCACCTTGAATAGCAACTTCCTCATTTTCTATTTCGGAACGAACATACTTTGAAGCAATTTGAAACGAATCTCCTCCTTTTTGACTCATGATTATTTTTGCTAAAGGTTCTAAACCTAATTTTTTAGCTTTCTCTCCACGAGTAACTCTTTTTTGTTTGAATGGTAAATAAATATCTTCTAAAAGTGTTAAATCAAATGTTTTTTGAATATTTTCTTGAAGTTCAGAAGTTAATTTACCTTGTTCTTCGATTGCTTTGCAAATACTTTTTTGACGAAGGATACATTCTTCATATTTTTTAATACAGTCTCTAATATCTGTTATTTGAACTTCATCTAGATTATTAGTGAGTTCTTTTCGATAGCGCGCAATAAATGGAATAGTTGCTCCGTCGTGTAGTAATTGGATTGTGTTTGTGATTGATTTTTCCGAAAGTTGGTTGGTTTTTAAGACAAATTCAAGCAATTTCATATTCCTATAGATTTAGTTTTTACTTCAATTTTTGATGTTTTTATTTACAAATGTATAAAATACACATGTGGATTGTTAGTATCTTGTTTGGTTTATTCTTTTAATTTCCCGTATGCTTTTAAAAAAATATTATTTTTGCATACAAAATATCGCAATTATGCTAGAAAAATTTTCTTTCAATGACTTTAAAGGTCAGTTACAAACGAATAAAAACCTTCGTTTTGCAACCTATGGTATCGGTTCAATTCTTGGATTGTTAGTATTGTACTTTGCTTATCGTCAATTTATTTGGGCACCAAGTAATGAAAAATCTAAAGAATCCTATTATAGAGGTTTAAATTTAGCAGCTAAAGATTCAACGGATGCTGCAATTAATGAATTAGAGCCTGTAGTTAAAAAATTCGATGGCAAACAAGGTGGTGAGGTTGCTCAATTTATATTAGCGCGTCAATACATGACTAAAGGTGATTTTAAAAAAGCATTACAAGCATTAGAGGATGTAGATGTTAATGATACTTATGTTTCCGTTTATAAATTAGGATTACAAGCTGATTGCAATTCTGAATTAGGTAAATACCAAGAAGCATTAGATTTGTATTTAGAAGCGGCTGAAAAAAATGAAAATGAGTTAACTACTCCAACGTTTTTGTTCAAAGCAGGTTTAGTTGCTGAAGAACTAAAAAATTATGAAGAGGCAAACGAGTTATATATTCGAATTAAAGGAAATTATTTAAATTTCTCGAATGCTAAATCGATTGATAAATATATTGCTAGAACTAAAAATAGAAAATAATTGTGGCTACTTCTTTAAAGAATTTATCTGATTATTCCAAAGATTCAATACCAAACGCTGCCGATTTTAAAATCGGCATCGTTGTTTCAGAATGGAACGATTCTATTACAAACAACCTATTAGCAGGTGCTAAACAAGCATTATTAGAGAACAATGTTCCCGAAAGTAACATACTACTTCGTCATGTTCCAGGAGCTTTTGAATTGCCTTTAGCTGCTCAATGGATGTTGGATGAAACAGATGTGGATGGTGTGATTGCAATTGGCGTTGTGATTCAAGGAGAAACGAAACATTTTGATTTTGTATGTAAAGGAGCAACGGATGGCATTATGAAAGTTATGTTGGAGTATAATTCACCAATATCCTTTTGTGTTTTAACGGATAATACGTTACAACAATCTATTGATCGTTCTGGTGGAATACATGGAAATAAAGGAATTGAATGTGCAATTGCCTGTATTAAAATGATTGCTTTAAAAAAGTCTTTTGAAAAATAAGTAGTATGACATTAATTAAATCTATTTCAGGTATTAGAGGTACTATTGGTGGTAAAGTTAACGATGGACTAACACCTATTGATACCGTTAAGTTTGCTGCTGCTTATGGAACTTGGTTGAAAAATCAGTATCCGGGGAAGAAAATAAAAGTTGTTATTGGTCGTGATGCGCGTTTGTCAGGTCAAATGATTTCAGATTTGGTAAGTAGTACTTTAATCGGTTTAGGCATCAATGTTATTAACCTAGGTTTTTCTACTACTCCAACCGTTGAGATAGCTGTACCATTAGAGGAAGCACAAGGAGGAATTATATTAACAGCAAGTCACAATCCAAAGCAATGGAACGCTTTAAAACTTTTAAATTCAAAAGGAGAATTTATTTCAGGGATTGAAGGAGAGTTATTATTACAAATTGCGGAACAAGAAGCATTTGATTTTGCAGATGTGGATGATTTAGGCGTAATTACAAACGATGATTCGTATTTACAAAAGCATATTGATGCAGTTTTAAATTTAGAATTAGTGGATGTGGAAGCAATTAAAAACGCTGATTTTTCGATTGTAGTCGATGCAGTGAATTCTACTGGAGGTATATTTGTCCCAGCATTATTAAGTGCATTAGGTGTAAGTAAAGTTACCAAAATGTATTGTGAACCTACTGGACATTTTCCACACAATCCAGAACCACTTCCAGAACATTTAACAGATTTATCTCAAAAAATAACAGAAGTTGGCGCAGATTTAGGCATAACAGTTGATCCAGATGTAGATCGCTTGGCTATGGTTTGTGAAGACGGTTCTATGTTTGGTGAAGAATACACATTAGTTGCTGTTTCAGACTATGTTCTGTCACATACACCAGGTAGCACTGTTTCGAATATGTCGTCGACAAAAGCATTAAGAGATATAACCGAAGCACGAGGCTTATCCTACTTTGCTGCAGCTGTAGGAGAAGTAAATGTTGTTACCAAGATGAAAGCGCAGAATGCTGTTATCGGAGGTGAGGGAAACGGAGGGATTATTTATCCTGCATCCCATTACGGACGTGATGCATTAGTTGGAATCGCATTATTCTTAACACATTTAGCGAAAAAAGCTATCAAATGTTCTGAATTACGAGATTCTTACCCAAGCTATACGATTTCTAAAAACAAAATTGAATTAACTCCCTCGATAAATGTGGATGCTATTTTAAGCAAAATGGCTGAAAAATATAAAAATGAAGAAGTGGATACTTTAGACGGCGTAAAAATCTATATTGGAGATGAATGGGTACACCTACGTAAGAGTAATACAGAACCAATTATTCGAATTTACTCTGAAAGTAATACCGAAGAAAATGCAAATAAATTTGCATTGAAAATAATGAATGAAATTAAAGAACTTTGTTAGTTTTTTAATTTCTAAAAGGATATTATATTTGCAAAAAAAATAAAAGACTAGTTATGGCTATAATGATTACCGATGAATGCATTAATTGTGGGGCTTGTGAGCCAGAATGTCCAAATAATGCCATTTATGAAGGAGGTGCTGAATGGAGATATTCGGATGGTACGTCTTTAAAAGGAATGATTACGACATTGAATGGCGATGAAATTGATGCGCAAAATGCTTTTGAACCTTTGGATATGGATGTTTACTACATTTCAACCGACAAATGTACAGAATGTGTAGGTTTTCATGACGAACCACAATGCGCAGCTGTTTGTCCTGTAGATTGTTGTGTAGATGATCCAAACCACGATGAATCCGAAGATGAATTATTAGCAAAAAAAGATTTCATGCATTTGTAATACTAAATTTATTTAACGTACGTTATAAAGACATGAAAGCATTATATATCTTACTTTTATGTCTTCCTGTTACTTTTTTATTTAGTCAAAAAGATACATTATTAGCCAATCGTGAAAAGCGTTTGGCTATTTTTTTGAATACACTTCGGACATCTAAATCCGATCAAGATAGAAATACAGCGAATACTATATTTAGGAATTATTTATTAGAAACGATTCAATATTCCGATTCCTATGAATATCCTTTTGAAAGTTTAAAAACTTTAGGAAGTATTACAAGTCCCGACAATGCCTTTAGGCTTTATTGTTGGAATGTTGAAATGGAAGATGCATCTAATCGTTTTTATTGTTTTTTAGTACGAAAAGGTAAACGAAAGCATAAAAATAAAGTCATTGAATTTTTAGAGAAAAAAACTGTTTCTCCAATGTCACAGGATGTATTGACCGAAAACAACTGGTATGGTGCTCTCTATTACAAAATAATCCCAGTCGAAAAAGGGTCTAAAAAAATCTATACTTTATTGGGATGGCGAAGTAATGGAACTTTGAGTCATTCTAAATTAATCGATGCAATAAGCATACATGGAACACATGCCAAATTTGGAGATTTGATTTTTAAAAATAAGCAGGAAGTAAAACGACGTGTATGTTTTGAATATTCAAAAAAATCGATGATGAGTTTGAAATATGAAATGAATTTAGAACGCATCATCTTTGATCACTTATCCCCTGAATCTCCTTCAATGACTGGTTTTTACGAGTATTATGTACCTGATATGTCGCATGATGCATATATATTCGAAGAAGAAAAATGGGTGTTGAAAGAAGATGTGATTGGAGTTAATTCGCCAGATAAACAAACCTTTAAGCAAACCACAATTGATCCAGCTACAGGCAAAACAATTGAAGCAGAAGTTCCGAATGAATGGGTGGATCCATCCGATAAAAGTGCACCTGGTGGTGGAGGTGTTCATACACCAGTTATACCTCGTCCGAGGAAAAAATAAACAACCAATTAAACTGTTTTACGTTATTAGCATGTAAAGTACATGTTACTTATATTAATTAGCTTAAAAACTAGTGTATTAAGGCATTGACAAACAAAATTAAGCTGTATATTTACTATGTTGATTACAACTTAAATTGGCAAATAATTATTATTAACATTTTAATGGAAAGGTTATGGAATACGAAAAAAGAAATGATCGTAATGACGAGGTATTTAGTAAATCTGTAAAAGCAGGAAAAAGAACTTACTTTTTTGATATTAAAACGACGAAAGGAAATGAGTTGTATTTAACATTAACAGAAAGTAAGAAGGTTTTTGAAGATGGAAGAGAATATTTTCAAAAGCATAAGATTTTTTTGTATAAAGAAGATTTCGCGAAATTCAAAGAAGGATTAGATGAAATTATGGATAAATTAAATGAGTTAAACGAATCCGGAGATTTTAGAACAGATTCCTTTGTAAGAAATGATAAATCAGACGATTCTTTTACGTTTGATAGTCTATAAATTAGATTTCTAACAATAAAAGTTAATAACTATTTTGCCTAAAATCATTACATTTCGTTAACGAATAGTTTATCTTTATAGTCAAAATTCAAAGAAATGGGTAAGATAATTGCTGTTGCGAATCAAAAAGGTGGTGTAGGAAAAACAACTACTTCAATCAATTTGAGTGGAAGTTTAGGTGTATTGGAGAAAAAAACCTTATTAATTGATGCTGATCCGCAGGCAAATGCAACTTCAGGTGTTGGTTTAGATCCAAAAAACACGCGTAACTTATACGAATGTTTAATTAATGATGTTGATCCACGTGATATTATTATTCATACTGAAAATCCACATTTAGATATTTTACCTTCTCATATGGATTTGGTAGGTGCAGAATTAGAAATGATTAACCTTCCGAATCGCGAATTCATGTTAAGAAACGCCTTAAATAAAGTTCGTGATGACTATGATTTCATCATTATAGATTGCTCCCCTTCTTTGGGATTAATCACTTTAAATGCTTTAACTGCAGCAGACTCTGTAATTATTCCTGTACAATGTGAATATTATGCATTAGAAGGGTTAAGTAAGTTATTAAATACCATTAAAATTGTTCAAGGAAGGTTAAATGACAAATTAGAAATCGAAGGTATTCTTCTTACAATGTATGATTCTCGATTAAGATTGGCTAACCAAGTGGTAGATGAAGTAAAAGCACATTTTCAAGAATTAGTTTTCGAAACGGTTGTTCACCGTTCTACTAAACTTGCAGAGGCGCCTAGTTTTGGAGAAACGATAGTTATGCACGATGCGTCAAGTAAAGGAGCTATCAATTATTTAAATTTTGCGCGCGAAATTTTGCAAAAAAATGATTTAACAAATATATCGAACAACGATAAAACAATTTCTTTATAATATGGGAGCTGAACAAAAGAAAAAAGGAGGACTAGGTAGAGGTTTAGGGGCTCTTTTGGAAAATGCTCCAGATTTATCCAACAGATCTAATTCAGACGATAAGAACTATATCGGTTCTGTTTCGATGATTTCAATTAAAGATATTGAAGCTAACCCTTTTAATCCTCGTACACATTTTGAGCAAGAAGCATTAGAGGAATTAAGTAAAAGCATTGAAGTTCATGGAATTATTCAACCTCTAACTTTACGTAGTACAGGAAGAGGGAAATTTCAACTTATTTCTGGTGAACGTCGTTTTAGAGCTTCGCAAATTGCTGGATTAACAGAAGTTCCTGCCTATGTTCGCGTAGCTAATGACCAAGAAATGCTTGAAATGGCATTGGTTGAGAATATCCAACGTGAAGATTTAAATGCGATTGAAGTTGCCCTCTCCTACCAAAGACTAATTGAAGAATGTTCTTTAACCCAAGAACAAATGAGTCAAAAAATTGCAAAGAGTAGGTCTAGTATTACAAATCATTTACGTTTATTGAAATTGCCTGCTGAAATTCAAAAATCCGTGCGTGATAGTAAGATTTCGATGGGACATGCACGCGCTTTAGTTTCTGCTGGAGATGAAGAACTTCAATTAGAATTACATACACATGTATTAAACGAACAATTGTCTGTTCGAGAATTAGAAGTACTTATTCGAGATGGTGTATCTATCACTAAAACTCCACCTACTAAATCTTTACCACAAATAAATTCTACAAATACGGTTCAACACGATTTTTGCAATCATTATTCTGATAAAACTTCTACCAGAGTGGAGATTAAAAAAGCTGCGAATGGTTCTGGAAAAATCACAATTCAATTCAATTCAGAAGTGGATTTAAATCGTATTATTGAAATATTGAATAAATGAAAATAATATTTTTCATTTTATTTTTTTATTGCTCGAATGTTTTTGGACAAAGTATTGCAAAAGATTCTATTCTTATTACTGCACACACTCCAAAAAAAGCAGCGTTTTGGTCGATAATTATTCCAGGAGCTGGTCAAATCTACAATCAATATTATAGTCCAAAAGGACGATATGGAGCGTATTGGAAAGTTCCTTTAATCTATGTTTCCTTACTTGGTAGTGGTAGTTTGTTTCTAGATGCCATTCGTTCGGAAAGAGAAATACGCACAGAATATTATAATCGTGAAAAAAATAGTACGTTAATTTCTTCTAAATGGGCAAATTATACTGCAAACGACTTAATTCTTTTACATGAAAGTGCTGTTAGAAAACGAACAATGTTCGGACTTTTAGTTGGTGGTGTCTATGCTTTACAAATTATTGAAGCTTCCATTGATGCCCATTTTTTACATTTTGACATAAGTCCTAACCTAACGATGCAAATTCAACCTACTTACCTTCAACGTACGGCAGGACTTCAACTTACTTTCAACTTCAATTAAGTTAAATTATATAGTCCTTTTGGATCTAAAGAAAGGTAAAAATTAGATTTTTTAAAAATTACCAAAAATTAATCGCGAATAAAATCTTATATTTAGGTCGAAAAATACATAATTGTTTCACGTAATAGTTTAAAATATGAAAATAGGATTAGTAGGTTATGGAAAAATGGGCAAAGCGATTGAAGAAATTGCCATCGAACGTGGACACGAAATCTTATTTAAATCCAATAGTGTTTTTCCTTTAACAGTCAAAGATATTGACATGGTGGATGTAGTGATAGAATTTACAAAACCAAATTTAGCACTAGAACACATTCAAAAAACATTAGAAAACAATACACCAATAGTCGTTGGAACTACTGGCTGGAATGAACAAATTTCAGAAGTAGAGAAAATGGTTACAGCTACAAATGGTAGTTTATTGTACGCAAGTAATTTTAGTATTGGGGTAAATTTATTTTTCGAATTAAACCGAAAATTAGCACAATTATTAAGTCCTTATTCTGAATACAAACCATCGATTGACGAAATACACCATACGCAAAAAGTGGATGCTCCGAGTGGAACCGCTATTTCACTAGCGAATGATATTATTCAAAATAATAGTTCCTACTTTTCTTGGGTATGTGCAGAAGGTGAAGTGCCGCATACTGCTGAAGGACAGTTAGGCGTTGTTGCACATCGTATACCAGAGGTTCCTGGAACGCATACCGTTGCATACTCCTCCTCCATCGATACAATTTCTATTACCCACCAAGCGCATAATCGACGTGGATTTGCTTTGGGAGCAGTTTTATCTGCTGAATGGATCGTTACTAAAAAAGGAATGTTCACGATTTCCGAAATGTTAAAAGAAATGTAATTCGACAACAAATTAATTATGAACGTACTTTATTTTTATTTATTCTTATTTGTGCACCCCTACCTTGCTATGTGGTGGACAAGTTTTGAGAAAGCTGGCCGTAAATCTTGGGAAGCATTGATTCCAGGATACAATTATTATGTTGCATTTAAAATTGGAATTAATAAACCTTGGTGGTCTCTATTAATGCTTTTTCCTGGTATTCATATTTGGATGTGGGCTGTAGTGAACGTAAGTTATATCCGAAAATTTGGAAGATATTCTTGGCAAGATACTTTACAAGGGATATTCTTCCCTTACCTATTGATGGCAAAATTGAAAGATAGCGAAGTTATTGCTCCAACGAATTGGGCAAATCCAAAAGATGTGGAAGCTCGTCGAATTGGCGACCATATTGTTTTGTTTTTAGCAGTTCCATTTCTTGGTCATGTCGTTGCTTTTATTTTTGGTTTTTTCAGTAAGGATAAAACAGGACAAAAATCTACTTACAAAGAATGGGGAGATACCATTTTATTTGCATTGATTGCCGCTAGTATCATCCGAACTTATGTGTTTGAACCTTTCCAGATTCCTACGGGTTCGATGGAAAAAACGTTATTGGTTGGTGACTTCTTGTTTGTAAACAAATTGGCGTATGGAAGTAAAGTTCCGGTAACACCAGTATCGTTTCCATTGGTGCATAATAATATTCCTGTTATCAATGTTAAATCGTATTCCGATATTGAAACAATTAATTATACGCGTCTGCCAGGATTAGGGAAAGTGAAACGCAACGATGTTGTAGTATTTAATTATCCTTCCGGAGATACAGCGGTTTTTGACCCACGTATGCCTTATGGATTAATGGGACACGATTACCATGGTATCTTAATCGATGAAGCAGAACGTATGTTTTTTCAAAAATATGGACGTGATGCATTTATGCGCAGTATAGCAGATAGTATTGTTTCAAGTAACCCTGCTCTTCGGAATAATCCAAGCCAAGTATATCAGACTGCATATACTAATGCGACTGCAAGAATCATGGCGAGCAAAGGCGAAGAATTTATTAATCACCTATCTGTTTGGAAAGCGAAGGCGCGTAAAATGTTAGCCGTAGATAAAGTAGCGATGGATAATCGGGAAGGAAGAATGATTAAACATTATGGACTAATCTATCGACCAGTTGATAAAAGAGAAAACTACATCAAACGCTGCGTAGGTATTCCAGGTGATAAACTTGAAATTATCAACTCCATTCTATATATCAATGGAAAAAAAGCATTTGTTGCTGAACATCAAAATTTACAATATAGCGTATCCAATTTTCAGAATACTGGTTCTACTTCTTCTTTTACGAACATGATGTATGAACAGTATGGATTAGAACCAACAGATACAGAATCAGATCCTGTAAGAGGCTGGAGAGGTGACTATTCGATATTGAGCGATAACGGGAATACGTTGGAACTAGAAATGAATTTAACGCGTACTGAATTAAATAAGTTAAAGCATGATTTCCCAAATGCTAAATTCAAAATCAATGTTCCAAACAAAGTGGAATTTGCACGTAGAAATGAGGCGCTAAAAACTGGATTTAATTCGGTTGAAAAATTAGAGAATTTGCGTTATTTCCCGCGCGATGTAAATCACGGGAATTCTGTAGCAAACTTTGAGAAAATAACCATCCCTGTAAAAGGTTCTGTTGTAACCTTAACTACCAAAAATATTGCTTTGTATCGACGTATCATTACTGCGTATGAAGGACATACGTTAGTAGAAAAAAACGGGAAATTTAGTATCGATGGTAAGGTTACTTCTACGTATAAATTTGGGATGAATTATTACTGGTTGATGGGAGATAATCGTTACAATTCTGCAGATTCAAGATTCTGGGGATTTGTTCCTGAGGACCATATCGTAGGGAAAGCTTCGGTTGTTTGGTTGTCCAAATCTCCACTTAGTAACTTGAATTTCTTTACAAATATCCGTTACGACCGTATTCTTAAATTCATTAAGTAATGTCTGCCCTTTTTCCAATTGCTTATTTTGGAAGTATATCGTATTACAAAGATTTGGTTGCGCATACGGACATTGTGTTGGAAGTACATGAACATTTTGTCAAACAAAGTGTGCGAAACCGTACACGAATTTTGACCGCTAATGGAATGCAGGAATTAAGTGTTCCAATTATCAAACCAAACGGTTCAAAAACGGCAACCAAAGACATACTCGTATCCCCTACCAAAGATTGGCGTAAGGACCACTGGCGTGCCTTGGAGAGTGCGTATAAACATGCAGCATATTTTGAGCATTATGGTGAGGAAGTAAAAGCCTTGATTTATCAAGAAACACCAGATTTGGTGGGTTTTAATATGCAAATATTAGCGCGTATCCAACAGTGGTTACAACTCCCCTTAGCGATTAGCTGCTCTTCCGAATTTACGTCTGTGACATCCATGGATACCGATTATCGTTTTGGATATACGGCACATCCTTATCAGCAGGAATACCACTATTTTCAAGTTTTTCAAGATAAACAAGCGTTCGTTGGAGATTTAAGTATTTTGGATGCTATTTTTAATTTAGGACCAATGGCTCGTACGTTATTCATACCGTGTGAATCATGACAAAAATAGAAGCAAATCAATCTTTGAAAGAGGCACTTGCAGCGCGTATTACAGCGTTAAAATCCATTTTAGCTGGAAGTTTCGCTGCGGTAGCAAGTGAGGATACAAAAAGTTCGGCTGGTGACAAACATGAAACTGCAGTTTCCATGGCACAGTTGGAACAAGAAAAATTGACCCATCAAATCAACCAATTATTGGTATTACAACAACAATTTCAACGTATACAGACAGATACAAACCATACAAAGGTGCAGTTAGGTAGTTTGTTACTCACCGACAAAGGATATTTTTACGTTTCCATAGGTTTGGGTAAAGTGGAAGAAGGAAGTAAATCATTTTTTGCTTTAGGCATGGATGCTCCTTTGGTACGCTTATTAGTTGGCAAGCAGGTTGGTCAAAGTGTGTTATTTAATGGTAGCACTACAGAGATATTAACGCTAAATTAAAAAGTTATGAAGTTTATTGGTACACGTACAAGTTTTCAAGATGCAGGGAATAAGACAACGATTGTCATCGCTCCAGAAAATGTATTTTGGCAAAAAGGATTAATGAGTGCTTGGTTTTCGATGTGGATGGTGATTGGGATAACGATGCTTTGGGCATTTAACACCTTAAAATTAAACGAACAAGAAAAATTGATTGTCGTAATCTTTCTGGTGTTTTGGGTGTATTATGCATTTAAAGTTGGTAAGTCATTGTTTTGGATTCTTTGGGGAAAAGAATTAATTAAAATTGATAAAGATGGTTTATCGATTAAAAAGTCTATCCGTGGCTATGGTAAATCTACCAACTATTTTTTAGAGAATATTCAAAAGTTCAGAACACAACAACCGAAGGAAAATTCATTTCAAGCGGTTTGGGAAAATTCCCCATGGATTCAAAATGGGGAGCGAATTGAGTTTGATTATATTGGCAAAACTATTCGTTTTGGTAAGAAACTGAACGAAAAAGATGCGAAATTACTATTCAACTTGATTACTAAACGCGTGGAAATGTATTTGAAGAAGTAAGAAGAAAGAAGAGTGACGAGAGAAGTTTAGAAAACTTTCGAGAGATGATTTAGAATACTTGATAAACTTAGTTACTACTGGATGCTGCGTAAAGGAGTGTACCTCAGGATTAACTTCGTTGCTGTTACGCGGTAAAAAAAAACAGCGGAGCGCGGCTTTTTTTAAGGTTTAGAATTACGTTTTTTTGTGAGTTTATTTTTAGAATTGAGCCGCAGGATTACAAATCCAGCGGAGCGGGAACATGACCGAACGCACTAAATTTCATCTTTTTCCCCAATAAATTTAAAATTTGATACTTTTCCTTTCCAAACATTAATTACATTGTTAAAATTATTAACACTATTAATGTCTATTCTAAATTTAAACTTAATATTTTGCTCATTAATTATAAATTTGATATAATTGTTTGAACCATCATTTAAAAAAAATGTATTTAAATTAGATTTAAAAAAAGTTCCTTTTGCTCCATTATAATTTACAATTAGTGATTTCAAATCTTTTATAGCATAAATTTCAACATTAGTTTTATAAACTTTAATTTCATCTTCATTTAAACATAATTTTCCGATATTTTTTTCTCTTTCAAAAAAAACATTGTAAATCATAAAAAACAAAGAAAATGCAAGTGTAATTTTTGTGTAAGATAAATTATCAAATATAAAAAATGATAAAATTAAACCTATTAAAGAAATTATCATCAAAAATGTAGATAGCCACGATTTAAATGAATTATCTATTCTTAATAATTCTAAACAAATACTATTTTTCATTAAAACTTTAATTATTTATTTAATTCAGATTTCTGAGTTTTTAATGGATCTAAAAAACCTGCATCATCAGCAATACTAATCCCTTTTGAAGTATTCCCGACAACTTTTGAAAACTTCGGCAAATTCTCAATTACTTCTTTCCCCCCGCTCCGCTGGATTTGTAATCCTGCGGAACATTTTTAAAGTAACTTCTACTTTGCTTAAAACACCTTCCATACATCAAATTTACATTATCTAATTAAAAACCAATACTTTTTCTGTCAGTTTTTTCACTACTAAAACTCTTTTTGTTTACTATAATAAAGTTCGTTTTTTAAGGTTTAGAATTACGTTTTTTTTGTGAGTTTAATTAGGATTGAGCCGCAGGATTAACTTCGTTGCTGCTGCTCGGTACAAATCCAGCGGAGCGGGGCTCGTTTTGACACCTCTTTTACCTTTTTTAACAATCTTCTCAGAATAACAGTAGTTACATTTCATATATAGTATATTTTTAATAAAGTACGATATACGAAAAGAATTAAAATTAGTTATAATAATTTGAATTTCAATAAATTGAAATTCAAAAAGCACCAATTGAAACACAAGGTTAAAAACTTGTATTTTAAAGCGATTTAAGAAACTTTCTCAAATTAGGGTTAGTAGAACATTCTCCAATATTAAAACAGAAGAAATTCTAAAATCTAAAAATCAGATAGTTATATTTAAAAAACATGAAAAGCACCAATTGAAACATGACCCTTTTTTGATTTTTTTAGTCTTTTACAAAAGTACACCAATGTAAAACTACCGCAGCTATGAAAAATATATTTATATGAGTTGTAAAATTGCTTTTGTTTTGTAACCAAAATGTCAAATTCAACACATCTTTCAAAAGAGCTATAAGGTATATCAAATTGATATAAATATTTAACATTCTCTACTATTAACTTTAAATAGCCGTCTTTATAAAATTCAAATAAAGTATCATTTATTAAGTATATATTCTTAAATTTTTGTTCAATATTTAAAGTGTCTTTCCCCTTAATTATCTTTATACAAATTAATGAATCATATTTAGAATTGCTACTAAATTTTAATTGAATATCTCTATTTTGTGAGAATAAATTAAAGTGTAAAATTAAGGATATAATAAAAAATATAATTTTCATTGTAATTACGGTTTTTTTGCTTTATCAAATTTCTTTCCTAGTTTTCCTCTATCAAACTTAAGAATATTATGTGCTTCCGCTCCGCTGGATTTGTAACCCGCTCCGCTGGATTTGTAATCCCCCGCTCCGCTGGATTTGTAATCCTGCGGAACATTTTTAAAGTAACTTCTCCAGCTCCGCTGGATTTGTAATCCTGCGGCACTCTTTTATAAATTTAACCCTAGCCCTACACCACATATAAAGCATACATATATCAAATTTACATTATCTAATTAAAAACCAATACTTTTTCTGTCTGTTTTTTCACTACTAAAACACTTTTTATTTACTATAATAAAGTTCGTTTGTTAAGGTTTAGAATTACGTTTTTTTTGTGAGTTTATTTTTAGAATTGAGCCGCAGGATTAACTTCCTTGCTGCTGCGCGGTACAAATCCAGCGGAGCGGGTTTCTTATGCTTTAAATCTGTTTCTATGTATAAGTTTCTCGGTCGCTTCTTTCTCCGATGAAAAAAAACGCTCTAAAGCGAAAAACCGCCCAGGTTAAAAACTTGGGCGGTTGATGATTTAAAATAATATTTGAAATATGACCAAATGTATCTGCTATAATTTAATTTTCATTGTCACATTAATATTTTTTTTGATTCTTCTAAATATTTATGAAACTTCAAAATTTTTATAACACTAACTGTACCTTCTCCTTTTTCTAATGGGTGATATTCAATATAAGCTATTGCCTTATAGTTTTTATTCATTATATCTATGCTATAGTTTTTATTATAGGGAGTTTTATCAATTCCAAAAACAAAACGCATATTTTGATTAAATCTCAAATCACAATATCCAAAACCATAGAAATCATTATTAACTTTTACAACAATATGCCCATAAATATTATCATATAAATCAGGCATGATAAATCTACCATTTAGGACATTTGGTTTGAATGTAATCTTTTGATTTGTATCACCACAAATAAAATAAATTTCAATTTTTTGATTTAACACATCAATTTTTTCTCCTTCTAAAATAAATTCAATATCCATCTGTTTGTTCTGAGAAAAACAAAAGTTAAAAGGAATGAAAAATATCAAAAATAATGTCCTCATAATTTTATTTACCAACGACTCCCCATGAGCCCCCGCTCCGCTTGATTTGTAATCCTGCGGAACATTTTAAAGTAACTTCTACTGTGCTTAAAACACCTTCCATATATCAAATTTACATTATCTATTAATATGTCACTAATAGTTGACCAATTTTTTCAACTTCCAATAAGCTTTCCATGTCTTGGTAATTACTTGCGGATGAGTATCGCCAAT
>CAMAXI010000025.1 GCA_945862165.1 Chryseobacterium gleum | reverse complement strand
ATTACCGTAAAAGGGAAAGGATATAAATATTCCGAAGAAGGTGATCCAACAAAATGGCATGCACCTGGAATTTTCAATAAAGAGACTGGGGAAATCATTAAAATAGTTCCTAAGTCACCACAAGCTCCAAAATACCAAGATGTTTTTGGACATACAATTGTAGAATTGGCGGAAAAGAACGATAAAATCATGGGGGTTACACCCGCGATGCCTTCTGGTTCTTCCTTAAATATCATGATGCAAGCAATGCCTGATCGTGCGTTTGACGTTGGGATTGCAGAACAACATGCAGTGACATTCTCTGCAGGTTTAGCAACACAAGGCTTGGTTCCGTTTTGTAACATTTATTCGTCATTTATGCAACGTGCTTATGACCAAGTGTTACACGACGTTGCGGTTCAGAATTTAAATGTCGTTTTTTGTTTAGACCGTGGTGGATTTGTAGGTGCTGATGGCGCTACGCATCATGGATTATATGACATTGCGTACATGCGTATGATACCAAACATGGTTGTTTCTTCTCCTATGAATGAAGCAGAATTACGTGACTTGATGTATACAGCACAACAAGAAAACATGGGTCCTTTTACCATTCGTTATCCACGTGGAAATGGAGTGATGTTGGAATGGAAAACCGCAATGAAAGCAATTAAGGTTGGAACAGGACGAAAATTGACCGAAGGGAAAGATATCGCGTTTGTTACTATTGGTCCTATTGGAAATTTTGCGCAAGAAGCAGTTAAAGAATTGAATCTTCTTGGAATATCGGCTGCACATTATGATTTACGTTTTGTTAAACCATTGGATGAAGTAATGCTACATGAAGTATTTACGAAATTTGATAAAGTTATTACTGCGGAAGACGGTTGTTTGATGGGTGGTATGGGTAGTGCAATTCTTGAATTTATGGGAGATCACCAATATAGTGCAAAGGTTGTTCGATTAGGTGTGCCTGATACATACATACATCATGGAACTCCTGCAGAATTATATGCAGAAGCTGGATTTGATACTGCTGCCATGTTAGCACATGCTAAACAAATGGTTGGATATTCTACTGTAAAATTGGATATCTCGCAAGATAAGGTTGGATAAGCACTTGTTTCAGAAATACAAATATCACTTTGCATTACATTTGATAATTTTCATTTGGGGCTTTACAGGCATTTTAGGAAAGTTAATTCATCTGAGTTCAGAACAAATTGTTTGGTACCGCTGCTTCATCGCATTTATATCGATGTCTATCGCTCTTAAAATCTTAAAACTTCCAATACGTATTCGTTCAAAGAAACATCTTTGGGCAACATTAGGAGTTGGTGTTTTGGTTGCTATGCATTGGTGGACCTTTTACCAATCAATATATTTGTCAACAGCATCTTTAGGGATATTATGTCTTTCTACTGTTACACTTCATGTCACTTGGTTGGAGCCCCTATTGTTTGGGAAGAAATTTTCTTGGTTTGAATTTTTAATGGGAACCCTAGTTGTAATTGGAATATACATTGTATCTGACGATTTTAAAGGGAATGAATGGCAATCATTGCTTTGGGGATTGAGTTCAGCGCTGTGTGCCGCTCTATTTTCTGTATGTAATGCCCAATTAGTTCAAAAAATCCCTTCTACAGCAATGTCTATCCATGAAATGGGGATTGGGTTTGTTTTTCTGACAGGCGTGTTATTTTACCAAGGAAAATTAGATGCATCAATTTTTGAAATGACGATTTCTGATGGCTTGTGGTTATTGTTTTTAGGAGTTATTTGTACCTGTGCTTCCTTCATTATAACAATAGAAGTAATGAAAAAATTAGGAGCATTTACTGTATCATTAAGTATTAATTTAGAACCTGTTTATACCATAATATTAGCAGTAATTATACTTCATGAACATACCTTACTAGGATACAAATTTTACATTGGAGCAACAGTTATCTTGTTGGTCCTCTTAATAAATGGATTAATTAAAAAAAGAATGGAGAAAGCGATTATTTCAAATTAGATAATTGCCCTTTTAGGTTGTTGATGACATCAATTTCAGTCGCATCTACGTTATTTAATTCTGAAAGATAAAAAGATGCCCAATCCACCACATTAATAATGTATAAGGAACGTTGCATTACATCTTCTCCCTTTGCTTTTAACACAAATACATTTTTGGTTTTCGATTTGATTACATCAATGGAGAACTGTAAACGTGTCACATTTCGTTCATGCCAATCGCCTGAATCTAAAAATAATGCACCATAAGAATCATTACCAAGTCCCCAACCAACCAATTCATTGTGGTTCATTTCTGGTATGGTATGATTACAACAAAGTATTTTACCATTTTCGTTGAATTGTTGTCTTGCTCTAATTGCTACAGCTTCATAATTAGAAGCAGAATAGATCATTATAAAGGTATCTTTCAAGAAAGCAGCTAACTTATGTGCTTCTTCTTTAATTTCCGTTTCATTTGCAATTAATACGTCTGCACTTTTTCTAAAACTTTCTAAATGCGAGGCATTTACAAAACCTAATTGAACAAAAATATTAATTAATTGTCCTAGGGAAAAAGCAAGTGCTGTACGAGGTGGATTTCCGCCTGGGACTAAAACGCAATCAAAGCCATTGTTTTCACAGAATGCAGCTAATTTGCCTCCAGAAGTGATTCCGATAATATGTGCACCAACTTCTAATGCTTTTTCAACACAAAAAAGTGTTTCTTCTGTTTCGCCGGAATAGGATGAGCCTATCACTAATGTGTTAGGTCCAACATAACTTGGAAACGTATAATCTTGGACTAATTGTACCGGAACTTTTAATTCATCTTGTAACCATTGGGAAACTAATTTTCCACCAATACCAGAACCACCCATGCCACAAATCAACACATTTTGAATGGCATTTTTTGGTGCTTTAAAAGACATTTTTGAAGCAATCTCTAATGATTCTTTGATGTTATTCGGGAAGGCTGCAATTAGTTTATCCATTGTTTAAGAATTTATAGTAACAAATATAATTAATCCAAGATATAAAAGTATGATTATCTGTTATTTTACAGCAGCTAATAATGCCTCAACAAGTGATTCATTGACATCGCCATATTTCTCCGTGTAATCCTCAGATGCTAATTTGATGACTTCAAATGCTTCTTCTTTGCCATATACGTGTGTAATTTCGACATTTTTTGCTGCTCCATTTAAATCTTTGTACGTCAAAAAGAAGTGTCGTACACGATCAATTACCATTTTTGGCATTTCTGAAATATCGTTGATATCACCATACGCTTGATCTCCTTTTAATACCGCAATTATTTTGTCGTCTGCTTCACCACCATCTAACATTCGGAAACCGCCTATCACTTTGGCTTCACATAAAAAATTTACATGATTAAATCCTCTTTCACTCAAAACACATATATCTAATGGATCTCCGTCACCAACGATGTTTGTTCTTCCTGTTTTATCGTTTGCAAATGCAGCAACTTTCGTATCGCAGTAGGTTTTAGGAACAAACCCATACAAACAAGGCATGTGGTTGGATAACTTTTGTGGACGATCCACCATGATATGACCAGAAGGTTTATCGATTTCATATTTAATCGCATCTGCTGGTGTAATTTCAATGTATGCATTCACAACTGCTGGTGCTTTTTCTCCAAGTTCAACGCCATGCCAAGGATGTGATACAAAACGTTGACTCATGATATCGATTATTTTTTTAACTTCTTCTTTCATAAGGTGCTATTTTATTATTGAATATTTTCGAACACAAATATAGTAGAAATCAAAAAGAGCTTGCTAATAAATGCAAGCTCTTTCATGAATATTTAACTAAATACGCTGAAAAATTATTGAATTGATAAATTTAAATAATCTGCCACAAGGTAAGAAGGTATTGCAAACCCTACTCCTTCTGTGCTAAAACCTACTAATTTAGATACAACAATACCATGTAAATGTCCTTGGGCATCGAAAACAGGTCCTCCACTATTACCACCATTAATAGCCATCCCTAATTGTATGAATTTTGTTTCGTTGTACTCTCTGAAATTAGAAATAATACCAACTGTAACTGTTTGACCCAAATCAATAGATTTTGGAGCGCCTATAGTATATACATCCTGCATTACTTCTGTTGTGTTTTTTGTAGATAATTCAAACACTTTATCAAACTTTGCATCAATTTTGATTAAGGCTACATCTTTAAAACGGTTGAATCTCACCACTTTTGCAGGCAATTCAGTACCATTTGCTAGAATAACAGTAACATCTCGTTGTTTTTTTGTGTTATCTCCGGCAACTACGTGATAATTTGTCAAAATATATCCATCTCTCGTAATTGCAAAACCACTACCATGCCCCATGTCTCTTCCTTTTTCTTTTGTTTTTACAATTACAGTACCTTTAAAAGCTTCTGTTTTATTTGTAATTACTTCACCTGCATTAGGGCCATTAACCGCTATAGAAGCATCCTCAATTTTAAATGTTTTAATCACTTTTAAGTTTTTCACAAAAATTGGATTCTTTCCAAGTTTCAAATATGAAATTGTAAGTGCATCTCCGATAAGTTTAGTCCATCCTTCATAACTATAAGTAGAAGAAGAATAATCGTAAGAAGAAATAGATTTAAAATTACCTGAAAATTCAGTTGTTACGATAGAATCTACGATTTCATTGTAGGTATTTTTAATGTACCAAGTAATTCCTACTTTCCCTTTGTAAAATTTACCCCAACGATTAGAAATTTCGTAGGTAGTTATTTTTTTAATAGAGGCATCTAAAACAAGGGTATTATTATCGTTATAAAAGATTTTGTTTACTGTATCAATAAACTTTGTTTTCTTTAACAATGAATACATTTCTTCTGTATACTTTGTGTCATCCGACGTTAGGTTGTTCGGCTCCACATCTTCCTCTAAACGTTTTGTATTTTTTCCTTTTTTCTTATTTCTTTCTTCCGCTTTTTTTGCAGCAATTGCTTGTCTATCTGATTCTTTTTGAGCTTTCGCTTCCCCAACTTGAATAGACTTTTTTAAATTCGCAGGATCATAGTCTACATATACATATGGCAAATCTTTTGTTTTATCTTGAATATTTAGACTGATTGTATTCACATTTACATACTTATCGTTATCCGTTCTATTTGTAAGTTTAGATTCTTCAGGGGAAGAATTAAAGTTGTAATTAGAATGGAAACTAACACATTTTGGGTTAGCAAAATCCCAAATTGCTGGATAAATAAATGGATAAATACTTAAAACTGCAAGTGGATAGAATGCGATTGGTCTTCCTTTTTTAAGAATAACGTCATACACATCTTTTGCATCTTTTTTTCGAATAACTACTTGGTTAACTGCACCCTCTGTTTTATCTACTTTCGCAGTAAAAGTTTTTCCTTTACCTACCATTTCTTTATTTACATATACTTCATTGTCTGATGCATTTGTTGTAAATGTTACTTTTTGTTTTTTAGGTAAAAAAATGGTGGCAAAACATCCCGATAATGATAATGAGATTGCAACAGTTAGTGATAATAATGCAAAGGTTTTTAATTTTTGAATCATTGTATTTGTTTTTAAGATGTATAAACGATGATGTTATTATTTCGCACTCAAATTAAGGTAATTTGCTACCATGTAACTTGGTATAGCAAAAGCTACGCCTTCGGTATTTTTGCCAATAAGTTTAGAAACAACAACACCATGTAAATTACCATTTGTGTCAAAAATCGCACCCCCACTATTTCCTCCATTGATTGACATTCCTAACTGAATGTATTTATTTTCATTAACATCTCGCATCGAAGAAATAATTCCTGCAGAAACAGATTGTCCTAATTCAATAGATTTAGGTGCACCAATGGTATAAACATCTAGCATCACATCCGCTTTATTTTGATTATCTAAATAAAAAGCTTTTTCAAATGTATTTTCAACTTTCAATAAAGCAACATCTCTAAATTTATTAAAACGAACTAGTTTAGCTTTTAACTCTGTTCCATTTGCTGTAATTACAATAATTTCTTTTTGTTTAGCTACATTTTCTCCTGCAACTACATGATAATTAGTTAATATATATCCATCTTTTGAGATTGCAAATCCAGAACCATGTCCAGCATCAATATCTTTTTCCTTTGTTTTAACAATTACTGTAGCCTGAAACGCATCTTTTTTATTGGAAACGCGATCAGTAGAAGAGATTGAAGATATTGGTAATACATTTTCTTTAATTGTATAATCGGTATTTAACTTACTATTAGAAATAAAAGATTTGTTTTTATATAATTTTAAATAGGATATAGTGATTGCATCACTAACCATTTTTTCAATTAAGGTTTTCGTTCTATTTTTACTTGTGCTCGTCTCACTTAATTCACTAAAATTTCCTGAAAATTCTTTTGCAGGTATCGAATCAACGATTTCGTCGTAGGTGTTTTTCAAGTACCATGTCAATTCTACTCTCGTTTTATAATACAAATCTAGTTTAGTGCTTACTTTGCAAAAAACTACACGTTTAATAGCAGCATCTAAAACCAAGGTGTTATTTTGATCGTTTAAAATATTTTTAACTGTATCAATAAATTTAGTTTTCTTTAAAATTTTATATAAATCTTCACTAAATTCCGTGTCTTCAGAAGTAATTGTATTGTCTAATTTGGTTTCTTCGTCTAACTTTTTCTTCTTACCTTTTTTTTGCTCTTTTTTCTCTTGTTTTTCTTTTTGTTTTTTCAAATCCGCTAGATAGGTATCCTCCGCTTTTTGAATATCCTCTTTTAATTTTGCATCCTCCGTATTTGAAACATATAAATCTATCAAATCTTTGCTTTTATCTTTTACATCTAAACGGATTGATGCAATATTTAAATATTTATCTTTCTCTGTTTTGATTGGCAATAAATTTTCTTCGGAATTACTGAAAATCATTTCTTTATCGTACGACTTACAATTATCCGCCATAAAATCATATTGAAATCCACCATAATAAGCGAATGGAATATCTAATATCAATAATGGATAAAATGCTGCTGGTCTTTTGGTTTTTTTCGCAACTTCGTAAACATTTTTATACCCTTTACGAACGATTACAATTTGTTGTGAAGGAACTGACTTATCTAATTTTGTAGTAAATGACTTCCCTTTACCAACTAAACCATTATCATGATACACCTCATTTTCTGCATGATTTGTTTTGATTGTAACTGTTTGTTTCTTTGGGATAAATAAAGAAGCACAACCCGTTAACAAGAGCGTAAAAATAGTAATACCTAAAAAGAAAGAAAATTTTCTAAAAAATTGAATCATAGGAATTTAATTTAAAATTATTAAAAAAAAGCAAAAATACTATTTTCATTTGATATAGGAGCTAATCTAACAATATAGATCCAAATCTAATCTTGCCACCGAAGGTTCCAGCGTTCAACATTAAAAGCAAGGTGTGATTTTCGGTATCATACTTAAAATCACGTGGTATATAATTACCTTCTTGTGAAGGTTTAGCAAGAAATTGTTCGCGTTTTGTTTCCCCTGAAAATAAATCCATGGAGACGCGAGAAACAATATTATTTTTTGCAAAAATCGGGTTACTGTGCACTTGTTTATTCGTTATAAACACGCCATTATCTGCATAATTTTTGGCATTATCTGTAAACAAAATGGAGTATTGGTTGTTCGTTGAAAATGAAAAACAAGAAACATAGGCGCCATCATAGGAAGAAGAAGCTTGCGATTTTTGAATCTTTTTCATCCAACGTACCGTTCCGTCCGCTTTTAAACAATAAACAATTATATCTTTAAAATAATAGGTTACATTCGCTGTCGTATTGGAGTAAGGCGAATATCCTCCCATTCCTGTGCCATAGCCAAAACCATTGTTATAGGTAGTATAGGTCACATTTCGAACGGTTTGTTCTAAATGACCTACGATATCTCCATTTGGTAAAATAACCGCATTTTTCCATTTAAAATCGTATAATTTCGGTAGTAACTTCCCTTGCGCATACTTATTTTCTATCCGATTTTTCTTGCGGTCGTTCAGTCCATAGGTATATACATTCAAGGCGAAGTCTTCATATTTCTCTTGGGTAACACGCGAATTTTGCAGGTCTACTTGTATCGTAAATATACCATTCATCGACATTTCAGCCCTATTGACTATTTTATCATTTTTCACGCGAAGGAAAGTGCCAAAAAGCATTAAATTTCCGTCTGGCTTGATGCACATTTTATATTTATTGATCGTCGTTATCGCTAATGGGTGAGATAGATTTGTAACCTGACTATTCTGACATTTATAGATAAGAATCGCTTTAATTGCATCCAAATCATCTACATTTTCTAAATTATATTGTGTTCCAATCGGAAGGAGACTGAATGGTCCTAAACGAAAATTCGATAAAATACTGGTTTTAATTTTTTTTCGAGTAGCAGAATATTTGACATTAAAAGAAAGCACTAATTCCCCTTTATCTCCAAGCGTATGTGTTCCAAAACTTACTTGATTTGCATCTATTGGTAATGTTTTTATCCCTTTAGAAACTACCGAAATAGAATCATTTAGAACAACATAACCAAACGACATTTCTTTCTTATTATAATCTTCCACGGTATAAAATACACCGGCAAACTTGTTGTTTACTGCGTTAATAACATAAATATCATTCTCTGAAATGTATTTTTTTGGCAGATCAAATGAAGTGGTAAGTACTAACGGAGTTGGTGTTAGATTATCAGAAAATAATTGTTGTAAAATATGACGTTGGTCGTTTTCTTTCGTGCTATAAAAAACAAGGAGTTGCTTGTTAATTGTAGTCATTCCTTCATACCGTATCTTGTTTCCATTCCATTCTTTAGGTAACTCGACTGTTTTTAACACCTCTAGATTTCGGATGATCGAAATACTCGTTGTATAATTATTGGTTAACTCCACTGCAATATTACCAAAGGTTCGCAAACCATAATAGTCTCCATTACCCGCTGGAATCATTTCATCAAATCTGCATTCCGTTATTTCTGAACCCCACTTTATATTTGTTAGTTGCGCATAGATCGACGTATTTACAATGAACAAGAAGAAAAAAATAAAGGTATTTTTCATGATAATTATTTAATTAAATTAAACCTCTAGCCTTAATTTCTAAGTATTTATTAATGGTATCTACTGTTAAATTTTCAGGCTTTGTAAGTAAAGATTGGATGCCATATTTTTTCAACTCCTTTACAATTAGCCGTTTTTCGTAGTTAAATTTTCGCGCGATGGTTTTGTCAAATATATCCGGTAATGTCTCTGATTTCTCTTGGGTAATTTTTGTGAGTTCCGTATTTTCAAAGAACACCAATAAAACCATATGCATTCGTGCAATCGCTTTTAAATAAGGAAGTTGTCGATGTAGTCCTTCAACCGTTTCAAAATTTGTATAGACAATTAATAAACTGCGTTGTTTAATCGATTTTTTCACCTCCACATATAAGCGATTGAAATCACTTTCTATATAATCTGTTTGGATTGCATATAATGCTTCTAAAATTTTATGTAATTGTGTCGGTTTTTTCTCTGCAGGTAGCTTGTTTTCAATGTCTTTGGAAAACGTGAACATACCGACTTTATCTTGTTTACGCAAGATAATATTGGATAAAACTAAGGTAGAATTAATGGCGTAATCCAATAAACTCAAGCCTTCAAATGGCATACGCATTGTTCTGCCTTTATCCATAATACAATACACAGGTTGTGCTTTTTCATCCTGGTATTGATTGACCATAAAACTATTTTTTTTAGCGGTCGCTTTCCAGTTTATGTTACGGATATCTTCTCCATGCACATATTCCTTAATTTGTTCAAATTCAAGCGCCTGACCTATTTTTCGAATTTTTTTAAATCCAAATTGCGTCAATTGGTTTGAAAATGCTAGAAATTCATATTTCTTTAATTGTATAAAAGATGGATAGGTGGCTACATTTTTCGCAGCATCAAAAACCCACTTTTTAGCTATTAATTGTAGTGGTGATTGTACATAAATATTTAGACCGCCAAATTGATAAATTCCTCTTTCTGTAGGTCGTACAGAATACGTAAATCGCAGATTTTGTTGTGGTAAAACAGCAGATTTAATTAAAAAATTGCGCAGTTGAAATTGCATAGGTAGTTCATCAATCACCTCGATTTTAATACGAAACGTATAATTATTTTCTACAAAAATTTGCACTTCATTTTCATCACTGTTGGAAAATCTATCCGGTACAATACGAGAAGCAATGATGGCTTTGTGTGGAGAAAACACGAGTAATATATCAATGATTGTCAATAAAATAAGGATGAACAATAATGCCCAAGCAAAGGTATATAACACCGGAAAAAAATAGGAAAACACAAACACCGTAATTATACCTAACAAGGCATAAAAAAACGTGGCGTGTATAAAAAGTGCTTTAAAAAATTTCTTCACAGGTATATGAATTATCTAGGAATTTCGATCGTGTCTAATATTTGTTGAATGATGTCGTTAGATGTCATCCCTTCCATTTCTCGTTCAGGAGCAACCACTACGCGATGATTCAATACAGGAATTGCCACCTCTTTAATGTCTTCAGGTGTAACAAAATCTCTACCTCTTAAAATCGCTAAACCTTTGGAAGCATTCAAAATAGCAATCGACGCTCTTGGGGAAGCACCCATGTATAAAAAGGAATTTTCGCGTGTTTGAATAATGATTTTCGCGATGTATTCAATCAATTTGGATTCAACAATAATTTGTTTAGTTAGTTGTTGAAAATCAATGATATGTTGTTTCGAAATAGAAGCAGAAATATGCGCGATTTTATCTTTATTTTGCAAATTATGTTCTCTCTGTAACAATTCCACTTCTTGCGCAGCAGTTGGATATTCTAATTGTATTTTAAAAAGAAAACGATCTAATTGTGCTTCAGGTAAACGATATGTACCTTCTTGTTCGATTGGATTTTGGGTAGCAAAAACTAAAAACGGTTTATCCATTATAAAGGTATGGTTGTCAATGGTAATTTGGCGCTCTTCCATTACCTCAAATAAAGCAGCTTGTGTTTTAGCAGGTGCTCGGTTAATTTCATCAATTAAAACTAGGTTAGAAAAAATCGGACCTTTTTTAAATTCAAATTCTGATTTTTTTAAATCAAAAATGGACGAACCCAAAATATCCGATGGCATTAAATCTGGCGTAAATTGAATACGATTGAAATCTAAATCCAGGGTTTTAGCAAGTAATTTTGCCGTTAAAGTTTTTGCTACACCTGGCACTCCTTCGATAAGCACGTGACCATTAGACAAGATTGCAACTAATAGTAATTCTATCATTTTTTCTTGTCCAACAATAATTTGTCCAACATCTTCTTTCACTTTTGCGAAAGACGCCAAGATTGGTTGGATATCGATTCTATTTTCAAAATTGATTTCGTTATTTTCCATCATGTATTAATTTTTCGATTGCTTTATTTAGTTGTATTAAATCATTTTCCGTTCTTCTTCCGGGTTTTTTATATTTCTCAAGAAGGTAAACGAATGTTTGCACATCTTCGGGATTCACCTGTAGTTTAACCGCCACGTGTTGTACAAATTTTTCATCTAAGGTATGGGTATTTATAAAATAATCGTGGCGTAATTTCTCTAAAATATACGTGCAATTTTTATGTATAATATCTTGATAATCTTTTTCTTGAAAATATAAATTACCAATTGTTCGCACAAACTCTACCGTTGTATTTACAACTGGTTTCACGATTGGAATATGTCTTTGACGACGTTTCGAATTAAAGAGTAAAAACACAGCAATCCCGAGTAAAAAAATATACCAAGCCCATCGTAATGCTGGTTCAGAAACAATATACCTTACTAAGGTAGATGCCTCCGAAGCATTGTTAATCCAATAAACCTTTGGAGTCGACACATAACTAAGCACTTCTTCTGCTAAATGATAGTTTTTTTTGTGGAGTAAATAATAATTCGTGAATATAAGCGGTTGCGTATGTATATACACATATCCCTTACCATGTTTAATACGTATAAAATTAATTTCAGAAGTATTATTGAGTTCCATCGTTCCCAAAATGGTTGTCGATGCCTTATCTATTTCGGAAATATAAATGTCGGTAGTACCTCGGAAATATTTATACTTTAAAGTGTCTATTTTTTTATTGGCTAGCGTCATTTTCAAACGCGTTTCTACCAGGTAATTATCTTGCAGTTTGAACTTTAATTCCTTTTGCAGTTTTTGATTTATTTGTTCCGAAGACAAAAATAAATTGTTGCCCTGAGCGACAAAATTTAACACTGCTTTCTCTGACACTTGGTCAAACGCATTAGCCCCTGAAATAGAAATAATCGTCGTATTTTTCTCCGTAAAAACCTCACTTTGATGATTAAAGAGTTCGTAGGGTGTTTTTTTCGATGCTACAAAATCTCGTTTTTTAAAAAAATCTTGGATTTCATTGTCGAAAACATATAGACCAAATGGCATTTTATCGGAAGAATCAAACGTCCTTTCCCAAGAAATTTTTAGGGGTTTGGAAGAATCATTTACAAGCAATAAAGCAAGTAATAGGACGATAAAAAAAGCATATATTTTTACAGATCTATCCATGATGATTCGGTTTTACGATTTGTAAAAAAGAGTTTCTTGCCTGTTGAAATACCGCATCACTGATTTCAAAATCACCATACCAAATATGATTGTAGAGGTAGGATAACTTTTCAAATTGTTGTTTCTGTTCCTTCGATTGAATCTCGTAATAATAATCCCGATTTGTTTTTTGATGGTTCCAAACGATAATGTTCTTATCCGAATAATATTTTAAAAGCCATAAGTAATGATAGCGGATACATAAACGCGTATCGTTAGCAGCCAATGCTTCTTGAATTAAGGTTTCAAAATTAACGGAATGAATGTTTTCAATTGCTTCTGTTTGGTAGGGAATCTTTTTTGCTGCTCTTTTAAAAAATCCAACCCCTTCTCCTTTAACAAGCGATTTAATCAGTAAAAAAAGTACAATTCCAATAAGTATAAAAGCGATAAACTTCAACCAAAGATTCACATCCTGCGCGTTGACATCTAATGGATTAAGGTTAAATATTTTCTGAATCAAGCGCGATAACCAACTTACAAAATTATCCCAAGCAGAAGTATTGATTACCTGTTCCTTGTAATCAAATTCTTCCGAAACATATTTTTCCTGAAAATGGGGTGAAAAATGAAGTTGTTTACGCATTCTAAGAACCTATTTGATCTATTTCGTTTGCTACTTTAATCTGTGTTGCTTGTTGGGTAAAAAACATAATAATTATAGCAGTCAATTGAACTAGCATAAAGAACGCATTTATTACATCTGTATATACTTTAATTAACAAATTAGAATTGTTTTCCGTTAAAGATTTTGCCCATGAAAATTCACCTGAGCCTGTAGTTATAGAAGCAATATACTCAAAACCAAGTGGTATAAAACTAAAAACTGTTCCTAAGATAGTGGTAATAAGAATCAAGGCTAAAAAAGAACCAGCGATAGGCCAAAAATCTTTTTTTAATAATTTCAAACTTACACCTGTACTTTTCGTTAGTGGCACATTGTGGTACAAATAGTTATAATAACTAAACTGCATCCAAACGAAGAAAAAAGGTATCAAAATTAATAGTGCAGGTATTCCAATTAAAGTAACTATACATAATACAATACCAATTAAAAAAAGAAAAATCCAAAGAATCAAAAACGCATGAAATTTAAACATTTTGCCCAAAATACTTTTGTATTCTTTTAAAATTTCAGTAGCATGAATTGGTAACGTTTTGTCTTCTCGATCTACTAATAAGCGCGCGTAAATTGGTGGAAAAGAGAAAACAGTCATGGAGAATAAATAATACACCAAAGCGAAAAGTCCATACTCAAAAAGCATTTTACTAAACTTTCCTGCAAGCAAATCATCCCGAAAACTGCTTAAAAAATAATGACCAACAAATGCATTGATTAGAATAAATACGATGTTAATTAGAAAAAAATTTAGGACGTAATTTTTTCCATATAATTTCATGAAATGAAGCGTATCTTGGATATAACTTTTATATCCTCTATCCGAAAAAAGATTAAACATGTTTCAGCGTATTAAAATAAGATTGCATTTTGCGGTGCACCACAAAGGGGTAAATTAAATAATAAAACGAAATGATTCCAAGGGTAGAAAAAATGATTAAAAAGCATGCCCATGTTGGTAATACATTTGAATATCGCGTGATATATCCTTCTAAAAATCCTGCTGCTAAGGTAAATGGAAATGTACTTAAGAATATTTTAAAACTTTTTCGAAAGCCAATTTTAAACGACTCAAGTCTGGTGTAAGTACCAGGAAATAAAATAGCGAAACCCATCACAATTCCACAGGCAGCCTCTATAATCATCGCAAAAATCTCCATCGAACCATGGATCCAAATTCCTTTAACACTTTCCAATAATACACCGCGATCATAGAAGAAATACTGAAAAGAACCGAGCATTATCGTATTCATAAATAGACTATAAGCCGAACCGAAGCCGCAAAATAAGCCATAGAAATAGGATCGAATCCCAACAAAAAGATTGTTTATCGTAATGCCAACAAAACTTCCCCAGTTACTGCCTGATTTATAAATTGCTACTGCATCTCCTTTTTTAATATTCTCCAATGTTTGATTCACATAATCATCTCCTAATACGAGACGAACAAACTGATTATCATATTTAGCCGATAAAATACCCATCCCTAAAAACAGGAAAAATAAGATAAAAGTTGCATAGAAATAGGTACGGTATTGATACACTAATAATGGGACTTCTGTTTTAAAAAAATGTACCAAACGGTTCGAATCCGTACGTTTAGTTTTATAAATAGATACGTAAATTTGTGTGGCAAGTTGATTGAGGTAGTTAACAATTTTACTTTTAGGATAATAAGTCTGTGCAAACGATAAATCATTCATCAGTTGAATGTAAAGCGTAGAAAGTTCGTCGGATTTGATTGTTGATTTACCTTTATTTTTGGTAAACTTTTCAAATTCAATCCATTTTTCTTTATTTTGCTTAATAAATGCAACTTCCCTCATAGACGATAAAAATAGATAAAATGGCGATATTACCAATAATTACTACGCAAAATGTTACGATAAACATGGAAATTTCAACCGTAGGTAAACGTATATTGGCTTCGATTATTGATTACGTTGTCAAATTTGCGTATTTGATCGTTGCCTATTACATTGGTGCATTTTCAGGGTTATTTCAATGGTTTGAGACACAAGATCAATGGTCTATTGTCGCAACAAATATTTTAATTGGACTCCCTTTTATCTTGTACACACTAGTTTTAGAAATTGTGTTGGATGGACAAACAATTGGGAAAAAATTAACAAAATTAAAAGTCATTAGAGTAGATGGGTATGAAGCAAGTTTTGGTGACTATGTAATCCGATGGATGTTCTGTGTGATTGACTTACTTATAAGTTTTGGAATTATCGGTCTTATCTCCATGTTGGCCAGTAACAAAACACAACGTATAGGAGATATTGTTTCCGGAACCTGTGTTGTAAGTCTAGAAAAAGATTGGAAAATAAATCAAACCATTTTTAAAGATTTAGAAGCAGAATATGTCCCGTTGTATCCTTCTGTTATGAAATTGACAGATAAAGACTTGCATATTATTCAGTCCGTATTAAAAAGCTATTACGACACCCGAAACATGGAAGATATTTTTAAATTGGCGCGAAAATTAGAAGCGGTAATGGGTATAAAACGCGAAGAAAAAGTTGCCATTGATTTTGTGGATCGCGTGATGAAAGATTATAATTTCTACACCAAAGATTTAAAAAATTAAACAAAAAAAGAGGCTTGCGTGATGTAAACCTCTTCCTCTAATTTATATTCGATTAAATTACATCTGTTTCTTCTTTTGGATCCAAACCATATTTGTTTTCTCCTACTGTACCATTTGAAACAGACAAAACAAATAACCAAATCCACCCAATAATTGGCAACAAAACAAGTAAATACATCCAGCCGCTTTTATTTACATCGTGTAAACGACGTATAGCAACCGCTAGAGAAGGAATAAATACTGCTAATGAATATATAATGTTTAAAATACTTAAACTTTGATCTACAAATTGTGCAATTAACATTAAACCTATTGAAATCAAGCTGTTTATCAATGCAAACATCCAATACTCTGTTCTTCTTGCACGTCCACTAAAATTAGCGTACTGTTTAATTACTTTTAAATACCAATTCATATTTTTTTATTTTAAAATTTCCACAAATATATAATTATTTTAAAATCATGCACTTATGAAATACTGATTTTTATTAACCGGTTTTCTGATAAATCTTACCTTTGAAATTTTGAAAAAAGAATAGATGAGTTTGTTTTTTCAATGCAGATATTTGTCTGTTTCTTTTTAGATAAAAAAACCGCCATTACTAGCGGTTTCATTATCAATATATTGTAGTCTTTTACTCCAACACAATTTTCTTATTTTCAATGGAAACTCCTTTTTCATCTACGCTGTGCAGGATTAAAAATCCAGTACAGCGAAGTATTGTTTTTTTGTTTGTTTATTTTTAAAAAGTAAGGTGCAGGATTAAAAATCCAGCACAGCGGAGTTTTAGGTTTTTTTGCTCTATTTCAATTCATTTTTTGAAGTGATTTGTTTTATAAATTCTCTTAATCCAATGACATCAATTTCGTTTGTTAAAGGATATTGATCTTCTTGTGCATTAACAATCCATTTATGAGTAGCTTGAATATCCTTACATGCTTCGTAGAATCCTCGGGAAAGTTTAGGTGCAGATGCTCGTTTTATTTCTACTGCCCATATTTCATTATCAGGTGTTTTGAGCACTAAATCAATTTCAATTTGTGTTGCTGTTCTGTAATAACTGATCTCCCATTGATCATTTAGTTGATTAATTATATTTTCTATGACAAACCCTTCCCAACTTGCACCAATTGAAGGATGTGACAGTAAATCTGTCATTTTGGGTAAACGTAATAATGTATGTAAAATTCCACTATCTCTGATGTATATTTTTGGTGATTTCACCAATCTTTTTTTAAGATTTCCAGACCAGGGTTGTAATTGTCTTACCATGTAAAAGTCTGTTAATACATCTATGTAATGTTTGATAGTTGTATGACTTAATTCTAAACTTCTACCTAACTCGCTATAATTAACTTGATTTCCATGGTAGTGCGCCAACATTTTCCAACAACGTTTTAAGTGTTCGGGGGATATCCCTACACCCATATTTGGTATATCTCTTTCTACATATGTTGTGATAAAGTCTGAGCGCCATTCCCAACTTTGCGTATCATTTTCATTCAAATAACTGTCTGGAAATCCTCCTCTCAACCAATTTTTTTCATAGTTAAAATCTTTTCCTTCCTTTTTTTCTATCTCTTTAAAGGTGAAAGGAGTTAATTCTAAATATCGTATTCTTCCAGCTAATGATTCGGAGGATAATTGTAATAAATCTCGTGAAGCTGAACCTAATAACAAAAAATGACCGTTTTTTTCACCATTTCTTTTTCTTTCATCAACAATTCCTCTTATGATTCTAAATAAATCCGGTTTTCTTTGTACCTCATCTATAATTATTAATACGCTATCAAAACGTTTAAAATAGGATTCTGGGTCTGATAGTTTATTAAAGTCTGAATCCGATTCTAAGTCTAAGTAGGTCGTCTGTTTATTCAGTTTTTTTGAGATTTCAAATGCTAATGTAGTTTTACCAACTTGTCTTGGTCCCAAAAGAGCAACAACGGGCATATTTGCTAATGCATTCTCTAATTTCCCAACGATATTTCTTTCTATCATTTTCTATTATTTGGATATAAATATACTAATAACCTTGCAAATTGAAAGCAAAAGTTTCAATTTGCAAGGTTATTATCGTTTTTACACAAAAAAAAACAGCAATTGCTGACGGTTTCCGATTTACTCTATTTATCCTTTATTGCAACACAATCTTGTTGGATTGGATGGATACATTTTTAGCATCCAAAATCTCAAATTGGTAGATACCCGCCGCACCGAGTGTTTTTAGTGGTATTTCGGTAGCGGTAGCCTTCTAGGGCTTTGGTATCCGGAATTTCGATGTGTAAAAGATCCGAGGTTGGGTTTGGATAGATGCTTAGACTTGAAAGCTGGTTGGTGCTGATACCAGTGGTAAGTTTGAATTTGATTTTTAAAATGCTGACTATATCGAAAATATTGTTTTTTATGGTGTATTTATTTTTTTGTAGGGTGTAAATTTACATAAAGTCAGTTATGTGCAGGATTAAAAATCCAGTACAGCGAAGTATTGTTTTTTTGTTTGTTGTTAAAAAGTAAGGTGCAGGATTAAAAATCCAGCACAGCGGAAAAAAGTCAATTTTGAGTTGAAAATTTCGACTAAGGAAGAAAAAAACAGTAATTTTTACGAGAATGAAATAATCCAATTTCTTTAATCAAATCCCGGACATTTTTCCCTATGATTTTGTCCCATTATTTATACTTTTGTTTACATTCAAAAACCTATGGAACTCAAAACTTTCAGATCTCTTTTTGCGAAACATCCAGCCATTGATGCAACTGCGAATCAACTTCAATACAGCGAATCCAAAGTACATTGGAAAGGAGTAGCAAATTCTGCTAGGGCTCTGTTTGCAACGCAATTAAGCGCGCAAGTTCCAGGACATCATTTATTCGTACTACAAGATAAGGAAGAGGCTGCTTACTTTTTTAACGATGTAGAAAGTCTCTTTCCCGATGAAAAAAACAGTGTTTTTTATCCTGCATCCTACCGTAGTGCATACCATTTTGAAGAAACCGATAATGCGAATGTGGTTGCACGAGCAGAAGTATTAGAGAAAATCAATAATAGCAATAATGCATGGATTGTTACCTATCCGCAAGCCTTATTTGAAAAAGTTCCAACACAACAAAAATTAACTGAAAATACCTTAAAAGTTCAAAAAGGTCAAAAGTATTCGCTCGATTTTATGAACGAATTATTGATGGATTATGGATTTGAACGGGTGGATTTTGTATACGAACCTGGTCAATTTGCCATTCGTGGAGGAATATTAGACGTCTTTTCCTTTGCAAATGATTATCCATTTCGGATGGAGTTTTTTGGGGAAGAACTAGAATCGATCCGTACGTTTGATCCGGTAGACCAACTTTCGATTGCAAACCATGATTTTTTTCATATCGTTCCAAACGTGCAAAAACAATTTATCCAACACGGATTAGATACGTTTTTAGGATTTTTAGGCAAAAATGCAACCGTTTGGATGTCCTCCATGGGAGAAATTATACATCAATTAGACAAAGAATACGAGAAGGCCGTAAAAGCCTACGATGGTTTAAACCATGCAACTATCAAGCATTCGTTACCCGGAGAAATATACACCCATAAAACAGAGTGGACACAACAAATACAAGGGTATAATGTGGTAGAATGGGGGCCAGAATTTCATTTTAAAGCCAGTTTTGAAGCCAGTTTTCAAGTGCATCAACAACCGACATTTAACAAGAATTTTGAGATGTTGCGCGACGATTTGATCGCGCATAAAAAGGCTGGATTTACCAATTTATTCTTTTCCAATCAACCAAAACAAATTGATCGACTTTATTCTATTTTTGAAGACATCGGTGGGGAGGTAGAATTTATTCCTATGCCAATCGCTTTGCACGAAGGATTTATTTTACCAGATTTAAAACTAGTTTGTTATACCGATCACCAAGTGTTTGAACGCTACCATCGTTTTAAATTGAAAGAAGGTTTTTCTCAAGCAAAACAAGCAATTACGTTAAAAGAAATTTACGATTTACAAAAAGGGGATTATGTAACCCATATTGACCATGGTGTAGGACAATTTTCTGGTTTACAAACGATTGATGTAAACGGAAAACCACAAGAAGCAATCCGATTAGTATACCGCGATGGGGATGTATTATACGTCAGTATTCACTCCTTACACCGTATTTCTAAATTCACAGGGAAAGATGGTATTGCGCCTAAAATGAATAAATTAGGAACACAAACCTGGGCGATACTTAAAAATAAAACCAAGAAAAAAATCAAAGAAATCGCCTTTGATTTGATTCAATTATACGCCAAACGTAAAAGTCAACCAGGATTTGCCTATAGTCCTGATAACTATTTACAAACAGAGTTGGAGGCTTCCTTTATGTATGAAGATACACCTGACCAATTAAAAACCACGCAAGCAATCAAAGAGGATATGGAATCTGCTACCCCGATGGATCGTCTGGTATGTGGCGACGTAGGTTTTGGTAAAACAGAATTAGCGATTCGTGCAGCGTTTAAAGCGGTCTGCGATAGTAAACAAGTGGCAGTATTAGTACCAACAACGATTCTTTCCCACCAACATTACCGCAGTTTTTCCAAACGTTTGGCAGATTTTCCAGTGAAAGTAGATTTCATCAATCGTTTTAAAAGTGCGAAGGAAGTTACAGCAACGCTTAAAAAAGTAGAAAACGGAGAAATCGATATCTTAATTGGTACCCACAAATTAATTGGTGATAAAGTGAAGTTTAAAGATTTAGGCTTGATGATTATCGATGAAGAACAAAAGTTTGGGGTAGCAGTGAAAGACAAACTAAAAACCTTAAAAACAACCGTTGATACATTAACACTAACTGCAACACCAATTCCAAGAACACTGCAGTTCTCTTTGATGGGAGCACGTGATTTAAGTATCATAAATACCCCTCCTCCAAACAGACAACCGGTATTAACAGAAATAGTTCAATTTAACGAAGAAACGATTCGCGATGCCATTGCGTATGAAGTTTCCCGTGGTGGACAAGTATATTTTGTGCATAATCGTTTGCAAAACATCAAAGAAGTTGCTGGAATGATTTGTCGTTTGTGTCCTGGTGTACGTGTAGCAATTGGTCACGGACAAATGGATGGAAAAGCCTTAGAGAAAATCATGTTAGACTTTATTCAAGGCGAATACGATGTGTTACTTGCAACAACCATTATTGAATCTGGTATCGATATTTCCAATGCGAATACGATTATCATTAATAGCGCACAAAATTTTGGATTGAGTGACTTGCACCAATTACGCGGTCGCGTAGGTCGTTCCAATAAGAAAGCATTTTGTTATTTGATTGCGCCGAAGTTTCACGAAATGACCACAGAAGCGCGTAAACGTTTGGAAGCATTGGTGCAATTTTCGGATTTAGGCGCAGGATTTAACATCGCCATGAAGGACTTAGATATTCGTGGTGCTGGAAATTTATTAGGTGGTGAACAAAGTGGATTTATTTCCGATATTGGATTTGAAATGTATCAGAAAATTCTAAACGAAGCAATGGAAGAATTGCGGGAAACAGAATTTAAAGACCTTTACGCAGAACGTACTACCGATGACTTTATTCAATTTGTAAAAGATTGTGTGATAGAAACCGATTTAGAAATCAGAATACCAGATGATTACGTAAATAACGTGGCCGAACGTTTAAGTTTATACCAAAAACTGGATAGCTTAGAAAATAAAGCGGCACTAGAAGCATATGCACAAAAATTGATCGACCGTTTTGGACCTTTACCAAGAACTGTCAAAGAATTATTTCGTTCATTTGAATTACGCTGGTTGGCACAAGATATTGGTATCGAGCGATTGGTCATCAAATCTGGGACCATGGTTTGTTATTTTATCGCAAATCCACAGTCCGCATTTTATGATTCTCCAGAATTTCAACGCGTATTATCGTACATTCAAACCAATCCGAGTGACTGTAAGTTGAGTGAAAAGAATGACCGATTACGTATGATTTATACCAATATTCATACGATTGATCACGCGGTGAAACGTTTGATGGAAATAATTGGGTGATTATTGTTTGGCAAATGTCAAAATATATTTGGTAATCGATTCTTTCGTTTTAGCATCGATATTCGCGTATTCTTTTCCAGACATTTCATCAATCTCATGGTTCCATCGTTTCTCTCCAAATTTACTAGGTGCGTATAGCGTGTGACATTTTGCACAATTTGCAGCATATAATTTTTGTCCTTCCACTAATTGTTCTGAGGTAATTCCAGGATATTTTATTGCTGCCCTCGTTACATCCGCTTGCGATATAGTAATAATTTTCGCCCCTCCACAGGCAAATAATAGTAAGGAACTAACTAT
>CAMAXI010000024.1 GCA_945862165.1 Chryseobacterium gleum | reverse complement strand
TCTATTGCATCATGGTCCACCTCTTCCCATTCCGAACAGAGAAGTTAAGCCTGATTGCGCTGATGGTACTGCGGTTTTGACCGTGGGAGAGTAAGTCGACGCCACTTTTACAGAAACCCAACCCCATAAAGGTTGGGTTTTTTTGTGCGATGTAGTTTGGTAAACTATATTGCTACAATTACAACATGAATACCAACGACAAATATTATCACTGGAACAGGTGTAAGTGATTCGCGTCTAGACGGTATTAATGTGATCTCAATAGTTTATTTGGGATATTAAGCGAAATTTATTATTTCGAAATGGCTGTGGTTCCTGGAGTTGAAATTTCTGATATCGATGGTTTATCAAGATTATATAGGTGATTATTTGTATTGTATATAGGTCATTATAGCTATTTATTTCTATTATTGAGCTATTTATAATACATTTGAATATTTCAAAAAAGTCGATAGATTATATAGCGGAAAAGTTAAAAACCATTCCTTATAAACTAAAATAACTACTGCTAACTTGAATTTACCAATTATGAAAGAAAATAGAAATCTAAAAACTACGCTGCAACCCTCCAACAAGAAAGACACACAAATATTCATCTCATCGCAATTGCATTTAAAGGAAAAGAAGTAAAAATGCAGTACGAAGAAGTCTTGTAAGAGGATTTCTTTTAATTGAATTTCAGTTATTTAGTTTAATTAACAATTAACAATTAACAATTAACAATTAACAATTTTTACGTATTTTTATTTATTAATTACAAAAACAAGCCTATGAAAATAACTATTTTAACGACAAGTTGCCTTTTGTTCTGCGGTTTTGTCTTCGGGCAAACATCGGTAAACGCATCAGGTGGCGGAACTTATAATACTTCTGGATCGATTAGCTATTCCATCGGACAAGTGGCCTATCAAAGTGTTTCTAACACTTCTGGCTCGGTGAGTCAAGGGGTGCAACACGCTTTTGAAATTTCTACCTTGAGTTTAGAGGAAAACAAATTTAACTTTACCTTGAATGCTTTTCCAAATCCTACAACGGAAAACCTAAACCTGCGCGTTGGTAATTACAAACAAGAAAAGTTAGCTTATAAACTAATTGATTTGGAAGGAAAAGTAATTTCGGAAGCACCAATGCTTTCGGAAGAAACTACCATCGATATGAAACAATTGCCAGTAGCAACGTATTTCGTGGAGGTACACAACAAGGGAAATAAAGTACAAACATTTAAAATCATTAAAAACCAGTAAGTATGAACAAATTTTTTACAGTTTTAACCGCGGTATTACTATCTATAAGTCTATGGGCGCAAGCACCACAAAGTTTTAGCTACCAAGCGGTAGTACGCGGCTCTAATAATCAATTACTTGAAAACCAAACTATAGGAATGAAAGTAAGTATCCTGCAAGGTTCTGAAACAGGAACTGCAGTATATGTAGAAACACATACACCAACTTCCAATGTCAATGGTTTGGTAAGTATTTCCATTGGAGCAGGAAAAGGCTTAAGTAGTAATTTTACAACTATTGACTGGTCAAAAGGATTATATTTTATTAAAACGGAAACGGATCCTACTGGTGGTGCAAACTACGCATTTACTTCCACAAGCCAATTATTAAGTGTTCCTTTTGCATTATATGCTGCAAATAGTCAACCAGGTCCTAAAGGTGATAAGGGTGAGCAAGGTTTACCAGGATCAGCAGGTACTAAAGGAGACAAAGGGGATCAAGGTGAAACAGGACTTCAAGGACAAGCGGGAGCGCAAGGACCAAAAGGAGATACTGGGTTAAAAGGAGATAAAGGGGAAACTGGCGCACAAGGTTTACCGGGAACAGCAGGTTCAAAAGGAGACAAAGGAGATCAGGGTATACAAGGGCTGATAGGTCTGACAGGCCCTAAGGGTGAAACTGGCGCACAAGGACCACAAGGTTTACCAGGTGCAAATGGTTTAGTAGGATCAGCAGGTACTAAAGGCGACAAAGGGGATCAAGGTGAACCAGGACTTCAAGGTCAAGCGGGAGCGCAAGGACCAAAAGGAGATACTGGATTAAAAGGCGACAAAGGGGATCAAGGTGAACCAGGATTTCAAGGTCAAGCGGGAGCGCAAGGACCAAAAGGAGATACTGGATTAAAAGGCGACAAAGGGGATCAAGGTGAACCAGGACTTCAAGGACAGGCGGGTGCTCAAGGACTAAAAGGAGATACTGGGTTAAAAGGTGATAAAGGAGAGATTGGTACTACTGGACCAGCAGGAAATGGATTTAGTAATGGAACTACCAAAAACCAAATTTTGTATTGGAATGGAAGCGCATGGGTTACATTAAATCCAGGGTCAAATGATCAATTTTTAACAATTTCGAATGGAAATTTAATGTGGACTTTGATACCAGGATATGCTAAAAGCATAACCGATATAGATGGTAATCTTTATAAAACCGTGAACATAGGCACCCAACAATGGATGGGGGAGAACTTAAAAACTTCCAAATACAGCGACGGCACAACCATTCCAAACATTACCGACAATACACAATGGGCAAGCAATACCACGGGAGCATGGGCTTATTACAATAACGATGCAGCTAATAATCCTAAATACGGTAAACTATACAATTGGTATGCAGTGAGTAAAACTACCAATGGCAATAAAAACGTTTGCCCTACAGGGTGGCATGTGCCTACAGACGCTGAATGGACGGTTTTAACGGACTATTTAGGAGGCGAAAGCGTTGCAGGAGGTAAACTGAAAGAAGTAGGCACAACCAACTGGAATAGCCCAAATACAGGTGCTACTAATACGTCATTATTTTCGGCGCTTCCGGGCGGGGACCGCATCTACGATGGAAATTACTTCGGCATTGGCAGCAGCGGTTACTGGTGGAGTTCGACGGAGGGCAATACGATCGATGCTTGGAGCCGCAACCTGAACGACAACTATGGGGTTGCCTACGGATTCATCAGCATTAAGAAAGATGGGTTCTCTGTTAGGTGTTTGAGGGATTAAGCAATATGACGTTGACCCTTTGACTATTTTTATCCTGAGGCTCTCGAAGGATGACTATTTTAAAAAGAAGATAATTTAGCTCGGAACTGTTTTTCGGTTCTGCATCGAGCGGAGTCTTTGAGCCGTGAGGTAACGAACGTGCGAGAAGGCGGAGTGAGCCCAGGCCTTAATTAAGGATGTGCAAACCCTCCACGTCTGTGAGCGGAGCGAACATTTTACATAAAAAAATGGCATTACATAACGAATTACCAGTTTATAAAGCGACGTATGATTTATTGTTGGAGATTTTTAAATTCACCAAAGAATTTGGGAAAGAATATAAATATACTGTTGGTGAAAATTTAAAGAAACAAACGATAGATTTGCTTACGTTAATTTATCGCGCCAATAGTAGAAAAGACAAACAAGAAGTATTACAAGAAGCAAGAGAACATATAGAAGTAATACGTTTGTTTGTTCGTTTGATGAAAGATATGCAACAAATAAGCCTGAAGCGTTTTGTGGAAGTAAACTTGAAAATTGAAAACGTTTCAAAGCAATTGGCAGGGTGGCAAAGAGTTTCCTCGGTCTGAGTTTTACGTCTTAAGGGATGTGAGAGAGAACTGAATAAATCCGGTAACACACTGTTTTTTTTAAAGCAGTAAATAGATTAGCTGTTACTTTAACTGGTCTTCCGGGCGGGAACCGCAACAACAATGGAAATTACAACAACATTGGCAACAACGGTAACTGGTGGAGTTCTACGGAGAACAATACAAACAATGCTTGGAACCGCAACCTGAACAACAACAATGGGAATGCAAACAGAAACAACAACAATAAGAAAAATGGGTTCTCTGTTAGGTGTTTGAGGGATTTATGGAGGATTGTCCCTCAGAGTTTACTCTGAGGGATTTTTTATTTGAATATATGAAGGATGATTTATTTTCGCACATTGATTATGCCGTTTTAGCAGAAGAAATATTTACTGCCTATTACGATTGTCGGAAAAATAAACGAAACACCCACAATGCTATAAAATTTGAAATACATTTAGAACAAAATATTTTTGCGCTGATTGATGATGTATTTAACGGTACATACGCCCCAGGCAGAAGTATTGCTTTCATCGTCAATAAACCCGTAAAAAGGGAGATTTTTGCAGCTGATTTTCGAGATAGGGTAGTGCATCATTGGCTCATTAATAAACTCAATCCGTTTTTTGAAAACGTTTTTATTCCTGATAGTTATGCCTGTAGGGTAGGAAAGGGAACCCATTATGGAGTAGCGCGTGTCAATCAATTCATTAAGGAATGTTCGGAGAATTACACCAAAGAGTGTTACGTACTAAAATTGGATATCCAAGGATTTTTCATGCACATCCATCGTACGATTTTAGTGAATAGTCTTAAAAAGTTTGTGTATTCCAATTATCATCAACCAGACATCAATTTAGTGATCGAATTACTCGAAAAAGTAATTTTCAATGCTGCAGCAGAAAATTGTTTTATCAAAGGAAAAAAGAAAGATTGGAAAGGGTTACCAAATAATAAAAGCTTATTTCATAGTCCTAAAAATTGTGGTTTACCTATTGGCAATTTAACCAGTCAAGTATTTGCTAATTTTTACATGCATGCGTTTGATTCGTATGTCAAAAATGAATTAGGTATTTCCTATTATGGGCGTTATGTAGATGATTTTGTACTTGTTCATCCAAATAAAGATTTTCTCAAAGCTCTTCTACCAAAACTTTCCAACTTTTTAAGTGCTAATTTGAAGCTCACTTTACACCCCAATAAAATATACCTGCAGCATTATTCGAAAGGAGTGAAATTTTTAGGAACAATCATTAAGCCCAATCGTATTTATATTGCCAACCGTACGAAAGGCAATTTTTACCAAGCATTGACACGGTTTAACGAGCAAATAAAAGTAAAGGCTATTTCAGAAATTGAACTAAATGCCTTTATGAGCACCGTAAATTCCTATTTAGGCATTATGAAACATTACAAAACATATCGATTACGAAAAAGAATGTTGCAAAAAAATATGGGAGGAAGATGGTATGATCATGTTTCAATTGCACATAATCACTTAAAAGTGGTGAAGCGAGTTCGTAAATTGCATAAGGATACAATGCCTCTTTTTAGACATAGATATAGGTATGAAAAAATATAAGTGTTAATTTTTTTGACGTAAAACCTACTAATAGTACGATGCTTAAACTTGGGATAGTTTTTGCTTGACTATCAAATTTCCGCGCGCCAATTCGTTTTTAAAGCTTTTAAAGTATCCACCAAAGGGTTGTAATACGTACTTTGTGTTAATTCCTTCAGTTTGCGGTAGGCGTGTAGCGTTCTGTTTCCATTTGCATCTTCTACAACAACGTTTAAACGGTTAAAGAAGTCGATGTTGAGTTCTTTACCAAGTTCTTTCACAAAGCGCACAGAACTATCAACAGAACATCCAGAAGCATTTGCAGTTGATTGATCCACCACAAACGCAATGGTGTATTCATGTAATAAGCATGCTTTAGCTTTTAAAGGAGTACTATGCGCTTTCCAGCTAGAAGCAAAGTGTTCTAAATTTTCTTGTACAAAATGCGCCTCGGTTGGTGTAATCGCACGGTTTGCGGTATACAACCAAACACGACTCTCGTCGGAAAATCCGTCAAATAATTTATAAATCTGCTGCATTCGCGATTAGTTCTGCGACATCCAATACTTGAATCTCGTGTTCTTTATTAAAATTCTTTACACCGTCTGTCATCATCGTATTACAAAACGGACAACCGGTAGCAATAATAGTTGCGTTCGTTTCTAATGCATCTTCTGTGCGTTCGATGTTGATTTCCTTATTTCCTTTCTCCGCTTCTTTAAACATTTGAGCACCGCCTGCACCACAACATAAACCGTTTGTTTTACAACGTTTCATTTCAATTAATTCAGCGTCTAATTTTTCAATCAAAACCCTAGGCGCTTCGTATACATCGTTTGCACGCCCTAAATAACATGGGTCATGAAAGGTGATTTTTTTTCCTTTGTACGTTTGGCTACCTTCCAACGTAAGTTTTCCTTGGTTGATTAAATCTTGAATTAATTGGGTATGATGTATCACCTCGTATTTCCCACCTAATTCCGGATATTCATTTTTTAAGGTGTTAAAACAATGCGGACAAGCAGTTACAATTTTCTTTACTTCGTACCCATCCAATACCTGGATATTCATCATTGCTTGCATTTGAAATGTAAATTCATTTCCTGCACGTTTCGCTGGGTCTCCAGTACAACTTTCTTCTGCACCAAGTACGGCAAATTTCACCTTGCAATGGTGTAAAATTTTAGCAACAGCCTTCGTTATTTTTTTTGCTCGGTCATCAAAACTTCCGGAACAACCCACCCAAAATAAGATGTCTGGTGTTTCCCCATTGGCCATCATTTCAGCCATGGTAGATACTTTAAATGCTGTACTCATACTATTTTTCAAAAACTTGAATAGTCACTTTTTTATCGATAAGATCGGTAAATTTACCCTTGTATTGTGTTGCACGTACCATGTGGTTATCGATCCAATGGTAGTTTCCACCTCGCGGTTTACCCATTACCATTCCATGGTATTTAAAACCATGTTCCGCTAACCAACGTTCGGTATATTCTCTATGCGCTTCAGTACGTGATGTGAAAAAGGTTATAATATGCCCTTGGTCATACCATTTATTTAAGGTCACTAATGCCTCAGGATATACAGCTGCAGTTAACATCCTTTCTGGTTCTTCGTTCGGGATATCATCGCAAATAGTACCGTCGATATCAATTAAATAATTTTTTACATTTTCTGGTAAAATAGGACTCAACGCGTGTCCGTTTTCATTTAAAGGAATTAGTTCCATCATTTATAATTTAATTATTTATAGCTATTATCCGTCACTCGTCACTCTTCTCTCGTCATTCTTATCTCGTCACTCATTCACCCAGTTCCCTCTATCAGCAGGTGAAAACTGCCAAGGCGCACCGTTGTTTTCAATGTTGGTCAACATCCCTGTTAATTCACTCGGCATTTTAGACTCTTCCATTACTAAATAACGTCTTAGGTCAATAATAATAGAAAGTGGGTCAATATTTACCGGACATTCTTGTACGCAAGCATTACAGGAAGTACACGCCCAAATTTCTTCTTCGGTAATGTAATCACCCAACAAACTTTTTCCGTCGGTATACTCTTTCCCGTTTTTACGTTTTCCTTCCCCAAGTTCTACCAAACGATCACGTGTATCCATCATGATTTTACGTGGAGAAAGTAATTTACCAGTTTGATTTGCAGGACAAGAAGAGGTACATCTACCACATTCTGTACACGTATAGGCATCTAATAAATTTTTCCAAGATAAATCCGTAACATCTTTGGCTCCAAATCGAAGTGGCGCTTCACTTTCAGTGCCAGTAGCAGCAAATGGATCAATGGAAGGGTCCATCATTTTCTTCACTTCTTCGGTTACGGATGCAAGGTTTGAAAATTTTCCTTTTTGTTCCAAATTGGAATAATACGTATTTGGAAATGCTAGTACAATATGGAAATGTTTCGAGTAAGGTAAATAATTTAAAAAGGTAAAGACCATGAGTAAATGTCCCCACCATCCAATTTGTTCGAAAACATGCAGTGTATGTTCTTCAAATCCACCAAATACAAAATTTGCAAGATGGGAAGAGATTGCGAAATTATAGGAGTCACCATTTTTGTTTAGAATTGCTTCATCCGCACCATTCATGGTGAAAATAAACGTTACCAAAACAACCTCCATAATCAAAATTAAATTGGCATCTTTTTTCGGCCAACCAGCTAATTCTTTCATGTTTAGCCTTGGAAGTTTTAATAAATTTCTGCGCGCTAAGAAAATAATGGTAGCAATTAATGCTAAGACAGATAAGACTTCAATAAAACTGATCATGAACACATAGAAACTTCCTAGATAGGGACGGAAGAAACGGTGCTTAGCGCTAAAACCATCCGTAAAAATTTCGAGTAATTCGATTTGCGTAATGATAAATGCGGCATACAGACATAGGTGTAATAGGGCAGGAATTGGTCTGGCAAACATTTTCTTTTGCCCTAAAGCAACAAGCAACATGGTCTTCCAACGTAAGGAACGATTATCCGTGATATCCTTTTTTTGTCCTAATAAAATGTTAGAACGTACTTGTAGTATGTTTTTACTGAAAAAATAAAATCCTACAACAAATAGAATGCTAAAAATAATGATGGACATAGGTTTGAATTAAGGAATTGAATCTAATATTTTTCTTAATTTTTCTTCTTCTTTTTTAGTGATTTGAAGTCCTTTTGGTTTTCTGCTGAATACAGAAAGTTTGATGTATTTCTCCGGATGATCGTGTAAATCATCCAAGATAATTTGCACTTTTTTATTGGTATTAACTAAATCATTGTATAAGGATTCGTCTTTCAAAAACTTGGATAGGTTACCTCTATTTTGTTCCGTTTCTTCAAGTGCCTTGTTGATTGTAGAAATTGTCTTGTGTGCACCAGCGATTACTTCTTTGAAGTTCGATTTTACGATATCATCGGTAAACGCATGGGCATTCCCTAATATTGCTGAAATCTCTTTATTACTTTTGTCTAAATTTCGTGTAATATTTGCTACATTTTGTAGTATATCGCTTAATTTAATTTTTTCTTCCTTCACTAAATCATTCATTTCTAGGGATAAATTCCCAAAACGTTTGATTGCTAGTTTCGCTTCATTTAAGCTTGATCGGATATCGTTGGTGCCTCTCGTTGTGTCAAATAAAACATTAATGGAATTAACCATTCTATCCACATTTCCTAATAAATGTTGTAATTTTTTGGAGACAGGATCTGCCATTGCTTGTACTTGCTGAGTCATATCTAATGCTACCGATCCTTGAAAACTATTTCCAACTTTATGGTATCCTTTACTGATATCATCTGGAAAAACTAAAATAATCGCTTTATTGAACAGGTCCAAAGAACCAATTTGGATATTAGCGCCTTTAGGGATTTTTATATCTTTATTTTGAATGTTAAAAGTCACCTTCACTTTTCTGTCGATCGTTTCCGTTGGTACATATTCAATGGATAACACTTTTCCAACTCCCACGCCATTAACTGCTACAGAGCTAGCTGGCATTATGCCACCGGATGAAGGGAAATATCCATAGTATACATCATCACCACCAAAAAAGCTACTTCCTTTTAAGAAATTAATCCCAGTTACTATCAATACAATCGCACAAATTGCGATAATACCTAATTTTATTTCCTTACTTATTTTCAAAACTCACTTTTTATTTAGTTTACGCATCCCTTCATCTAGCGGGATTCTAATACCATTTTCTGTAGCATAAACAAAAGCATTTACAAACCCTTTTTTTCGCAGTTCATTTTTTAGGGTATTTGCTGCTGTAAAATCCCCTTCAAAATTACCAGTTACATATTTGTAGGTTGCTCCATCTTTTTCTTCCTCAACCTTGATTCCGGCATACTTTTGTGTGCTTAAAGATACTTTTTTATCTGAAGTTTCAAGCTGAACTTTAAAAATAATTACAGATTTTTTTGCAGTGTTTGCTTGCGCTGAATTTAGGTATTGGGATTCATTATTTCCTTCCGAGTTTATAGTTGGATTTGCTGAATTTGGCTTTTTATCGCCTTTAAGTACGTCAACCCCCTCTAATTCTGCTTTGTATTTTTGAAATGCCTCAAACATAGCACCTGCAATTTTGTTTTGAGTATCTGGATTTTTCAAGAACGTTTCATCCGATGGATTTGTTAAGAAACCCGTTTCTATCAGTACGGAAGGCATTGTTGTTTTATAGAGAACAAGAAATCCTGCTTGTTTAACACCACGGTCAAACCTTCCAATTTGTTTGAATTCGGTTTGTAGTTTGGATGCGAAATTGATGGAATGATCTAAAAAAATGGAAAGTTGTAATTGGCGCGCGATTATGGCATCCGGACTCATATCAAAATCTTTGTACTTTGCACCTTTGTCATCCTCGAGGTATATGGTGCTATTCTCTCTATCCGCAATTTTTTGTTGGGACTCCGCGCGATGCAATCCTAATACAAATGTTTCCGTACCATAAGCTGCTGGAGAAGCAGAGTTTGCATGTATACATATAAATAAATCGGCATTGTTCCGATTGGCAATCTTTGCACGGTCATCGAGTTCTACAAAAACATCGGTATCTCTTGTATAGATGACATTAATATTAGAATAAGCGTCTTTAATTTTTGCACCAAGTTGCAGTGCGATTTGCAGACAAACAGTTTTTTCATTGGCAGAGCTTCCGTGGCATCCAGGATCTTTTCCGCCATGACCAGCATCAATACAAATCGTCTTGATGGTAGAATTGTCATTTTTACGTTGCCCAAAACCTGTAAATGAAAACAATGTAATCAAGGATACTACACCAAACAATTGAAAGTTATATAGTATTTTATATGGTAGGATACTTGTATTTTTATAGTTTTGCATCATTCTAAAAGCTGAAATAACAAATTTAGGTATATCTATTCGTGAAATTTTCGTTTATACATCAAATTTTCTTCGTTTCATTGTTAATAAACTTTGTTTCTTTCCATGTCTATTCCCAAGTAGATACGGTTTTCACCAACGATAAATCGATCGAAACTATTGGTAAATATACAGCACGCGATTCTATTTTTAATGATGTAAAGAACAAAAAAATACATTTGTATGGCGATGCACATTTAGAATATGGTGAGATTAAATTATCCGCATATTATATCTTATTTGATGTCATGAACGAAGAAGTGTTTGCGACATATCAATTAATGCCTGACAAAACCCGTATTGGCGAACCATTAATCCTTCAAAACGGCGAAGAAATTAAAGCAGGAACGATTCGCTTCAATTTAAAGTCGAAGAAAGGATATATTCAAGAAGTAGCCTTAAAACAAGAAGAGATATTTTTACAAATGGAAGTTGCAAAACGACAAGCAAACGAGGAAATCCATTTTAGAGACGGTATGTTTACCACCTGTGATTTAAAAGATCCGCACTTTCATTTTCATTTATCCAAAGCAGTTTTAATCCCAAATAAAAAAATTGTATCTAAAAAAATGAATGTCTATTTACGAGAAATTTCCTTACCGCTTGGACTTCCGTTTTTAGTAATTCCGCAATCTAAACCAAAAGATATTCAAAAAGGAAAAGCAGGGATATTAATGCCGAAATTTGCTCCTACTTCTATATTTGGGATGGGGATTTCAGATTTAGGATATTATCTACCTATAAACGATAGTTTACATACGACTTTTTTAGCAAATGCATATACGAGTGGTAGTTGGTCACTTTCCAATACCACAGAATATAAACTAAAATATAAATTTAGTGGTCGATTAAATGTTCTCTACCAACAAAATTATCAAACCTTTCCAAGTAAGAAATTAGGCGATAAATTTAGTATTGTATGGCAACACACGAAAGATGTAAAATCGAATCCATATTGGAATTTTAGTTCGAACGTTAATTTTGTGTCGGATAACAATAATAAAAACACGGTAAATCCAATCAATCCTAATTTCCTGTCCAATACGATGAAGTCGGATATAAATATCACGCGTTCATTTCCAAACAAGCCGATGACACTGGGTGTTAAAATTAGTAGTAGTCAAAATTCGATTACCAAAATGATGGATGTTACCTCGCCAATAGTAACGTTTAATGTCACGCGTTTTTCACCCACAAAAATACTTTTTAAGCATCGAATAGGCGCGGATAAGTGGTTTGATAAAATTAACATCTCCTACAATTTCGAGGGCAAAAACATTTCTTCCTTCGCGGATTCATTGATTCGTAAAAAAGATTTTACGGCGATAAAAAATAATTTCCTCAATGGATTTAAACAAAGTGTGATTGTTACTTCAACCATGAAGGTGTTAAAAAACACTTGGTCAGTTACGCCAACCTTAAGTTATTCGAGCTATTTTGATTTTCAACAAACGGAGAAAAAAATAGACGCAAACACCAAGCAAGTTGTACATACAATGCAACAAAAAAACGGAATGTTCCAAGATGTGAACGTAAGTGTTAGGGCTACTTCTCAAGTTTACACCTATTACCGTATTATTGGCAAAAACAAACCATTAGTGCGACACATTTTAACCCCTAGCTTTGGCTATACCTATATTCCTAAAAATCCTTCTTATATGGCTTATTATTCGGATTTGACTGGAAAGGATATTGGATATTCTATATATGAAAAGTCTTTGTATCGTCCTTCCAATTCAAACGCTGCGAGCTTACTGACTTTTGATTTGATGAACACCCTAGAATTAAAGACAAAGTCAACAAAAGATACTGTTTCAGGGTTTAAGAAAACGAAAATTATCGATGCATTTTCCGTGAATGGTAACTATAATTTCCTGGCAGATTCCATGAAACTGTCCAACCTTAATTTTTCGATGCGCTTGAGCCCTTTCCCGTTCATTAGCATTGTTGCAACATCGGTATTTAGTCCGTATGCATGGGATACGAACACCGGGAAAACGATTAAAAGCTATGCTTATTCCGTAAATCATACCCTTGGACGTATGCTTTCTTCCAGTATTAATACTACTTGGATTTTATCTACGAAAGAAGGGAAACGTAAAATTGCGGAGAACAAACAAGTTTTCACACCGATATATAATTCGGATATTCACTATTACATGCTTTATCCGGAACGTTTTATCGATTTTGAAATTCCTTGGAAAATTAATTTGACACATGTGTTTTCGATGCAGGCAAATACCAATAAATTACCAGCAAATACGAAAGATTTTACGACTATCCAAACACTTTCTGTGAATGCAGATGCGAGCTTTACAAAACGATGGAAAATATCAGGAACGTCCTATTACGATGTTAAAACAAATAAAATTACGAATTGCAATTTTACCTTAACGCGTAATTTACATTGTTGGAATTTATCTTTTTGGGTTACCCCAATAGGAACGAATAAAAGTTTTTTATTACGTCTAATTTCAAATGCTACTTTATTGCAAGATGCTAAATTAGAATTGCGTAAGCCGCCAAGTATCTTTTAAATACCTTTCTTTTTAATCGTCTGATAAATTGCCATACTACTAATTAAAAGCAGTAACAGCATTCCAATCGTATAAAAAGTAGCATTACTTAGCTTTAAAAGGATACCAATTGGTAAAAGGTAAATACTCAAAAAGAACATTTTACTGCTTTTAGTAACGAAACCAATCTTGCTATAAATTACCCCTATAAAACTTATAATAAAGAGTGCTGTTGGTATTTGTAAAGCGTTGTTTAGATCACTAAACTTAATGGATAAAATAGTAAGTGTAGCACCAGTAAGCGTGGAAGAAAGTGTTAGTTTACCTAGTAATTCTGTTCGCTTCGTGTCTAATAATAAATACACGAGTGAAAAGATCAATACACTAAACGCAATTTTAAAATAGTTTATCCAAGCGAGAAAATGCATGGACTTTTGAAAGGTCAGTATGGTTATTAATAGGAGGAAGGTAATGGATATAACACTTAAGATTCTTAATATACGAACCATACTTATAATTCTAATGCGTGAATTCTTCTACTTTTTTCAGTTGCACATACTAAATTCCAAAGTGCACGTGCGCCAACATTGGCATCCCAATCACTAGCACTATCGTCACCAACTTCATTGAGGTCAAACCCGATGATTTCTTTACCAGCATCAATAAGACTGAAAAACAAATAGTTTATTTCTTCTAATTCAAATCCACCAGCAACAGGAGTCCCTGTGTTAGGACATAAATAAGGTTTTAAACCATCAATGTCAAAAGAGATATAAACACGCTGTGGTAGCTCCTGGATAATATCATTTACAATTGATTTCCAAGTTTTCCCTTCGTATAATTCTTGTTTGATTTTCCAATCAAAAAAAGTGGTGATTTTGGAAGATTGTTCAATTAAATCAATTTCACTTTGCGCGACATCTCTAATACCAACTTGTACAAGTTTTTGAAGGTTTTTACAATTGTTCACCACATTGAACATGATGGATGCATGTGACTGTTGAAAACCTTCGTAGGCATCTCTCAAATCTGCATGTGCATCAATTTGTAAGATTCCGAAAGCTTGGTTTTGACTATCGATTGCTTCAATTAATCCAAGCGGAGTGGAGTGTTCACCACCCAAAACAACTGGAATTTTTCCTTCTTGAATTAGTTGAATAGCTTTTTCTTTTAGATTGTTTTTTAAAGCTATTTGCGCTTCATTAATCTCCTGAATTAACATGGAGAATACCGGGGAATTTTCTACTGTACCACCTTCTTCTAAAAAACGGATATATTCCATGCCACGCAAACATAAATCATCGTTGATTTTTTTCCATTCTTTCGAAATAGGGGACATAAAAACTTTTGTTTCCCAGGCTTTTTCTAGTTGAAAGTGGTAAAAATCTAATTGCGTGGAAGCATTTAAAATTGCTTGAGGACCATTACTTGTTCCTTTTCCATAAGAAGCTGTAGCATCCCAAGGAATTGGTGTTATAACGATGTTTGCATTTTCTTGATTTACTGGAAATCCAAAAATGTTTCCGTTTGCAATACCAACTCCGTTAGGATCAAAATTGTTACTCATTATTTTTTCAATAAAGTTTTTACAAAGTTAGGTGTAGCAAAACTACCAACATGTATATCTGAATTGTAATAACGTAATCCTTGTGTAGCTACAAAACTTTCAATTTCTTCCACTTTAGAAACGGATTTCGGATGCGCAGATCCTTTTAATCCATATTGGAAACTCCACATACCAGTAGGGTAGGTTGGAACATAAAATAAGGAAACAGGTGCGTTGTTTTCACCAAATATCCCTTGAAGTGTATGGTTTAATTCTGAAAATGCTTTTTCATTGAATTTAGGAGATTCTCCTTGTGCAATTAAAATACCACCTTCTTTCAATGCATTAAAACAATTCGTGTAAAAAGAAACAGAGAATAATCCTTCTGCAGGTCCAACCGGATCAGATCCATCTACGATTATCAAATCGTATGAATTTGGTGCAGCATCTTTAATAAAAGCAATACCATCATCTACCTTTAAATCTAATTTTGGATTGTCAAAAGCAGCAGCGATAGTAGGTAAAAACTCTTTACACGCTTTTATTACCTCCCCGTCAATTTCTACCATCGTTACTTTTTCAACATGTTCGTGTCTTAATATTTCACGAACAGTTCCTCCGTCACCACCACCGATTACTAATATGTTCTTAGCATTTCCGTGTGTAAACATCGCTGGGTGAGAAATCATTTCATGGTAATGGAATTCGTCTTTGATCGTCGTCATAACCATATCATCCAACGCCAACATCATTCCGTATTTGTAAGAGTCAAGAATTCTAACACGTTGAAAAGGAGATTGTACATCATAGAACACTTCTCCTGTAAAACGAAGTGATAATGCTTGACTTTCATCTTTATCTGTAAACCAAACGTTACGAGTATACATTTCAGGATTAGAACGTTCAGATGCTTTTTGACGCATGGATGAAATGTCAAAATCATTTCTTGTCAATAAATTAACCGAACCTCTTTTCATTTCTAATGCAGAATAATTTTTTGCACCAAAGCATTCTTTTAAGAAGTCAAAAGAAATCCAAGCGTCCATTTCTCCACAGGTAAATAAATCTACTGCAGCATACCCATATTCTGGCCATGTATGAATTGCAAGGTGACTTTCTTGTATAACAACAACACCAGATACTCCATAAGGAGAAAAATGATGGAATGTAGAATTTATAACTGTTGCGCCTGCTTTTTGAGCAGCACCTACCATGTCTCTTTCAATACTAGCAACATCATTCATAACATGCGGATCGCATCCCATAAATTCAACAAGAATATGATTTCCTAAAGCGTGACTCATTTTTTTAATTTTTTGTAATTCGTTTGCAAAAATAAGGTTATTGTATAATTAACTTCCCTTTTTATTTAATATTTAGATTATTTTTTAGTGAAGAAAGCTATCAAATCATTAAGCAGATATTATTTTACCATCTTCCATTTCTATAATTCGATCACAGTTGGATGCAAACTCTTGGTCGTGAGTTACTATCAATAAAGTTTGCTTGAAACTATGCGCAAGTTCTTTAAAAATATCAAATACGATAATACTGTTTTTTTTATCTAGGTTTCCCGTTGGTTCATCCCCCATAATAATAAGCGGGTCATTGATAAGTGAACGCGCGATTGCAACGCGTTGTTTCTGACCTCCAGATAATTGATTTGGTAATTTTAATGCTTCGCTTTCGATGCCTAAAATTTTCAATTTTTCAAGTGCGCGATGTTCAATTTCTTCTTCTGTGTATTTATTTAGTTTTAGTCCTGGTAACATGACGTTTTTTAAAACGGAGAATTCATTGAGTAAGTAATGAAATTGAAACACAAAACCTATTTTCTCATTGCGAATTCTTGCTAACTCGTTTTCCTTTTTATTTTTCATGGAAATTCCATCAATAAATAATTCGCCACTATAATCGGTATCCATGGTGGATAGGATATAGAGTAATGTAGATTTTCCACAACCTGATTTACCGGTTAAGGAAACAAACTCCCCTTTGTTTATTGTAAAATTAATGTCTTTGAGTACCTGAATAGTAACAGGGTCATGAAATTCTTTTTGGATGAGTTTTGCTTCTAAACTAGGGGTCATTATTTTCCGCGAATTATAATTACTGGATCTATTTTACTTGCTTTTCTTGCTGGAAATAATCCTGCTAAATACGTTGTAGCGATGGAAAACAATCCGCCAATCAAATAATAAAAAGGATTATAAGAAACAGGGTAGGTTTTTATCGTTGGCAATGCAGGCGTATTAAAAGGAATCTGATCAATAATAGAAGTTAACCCAAATCCAAATAAAAGACCGAAAAACCCGCCAAAGATACCAATGGATAAAGCAATCGTAATGAATATTCCTTTTACATCTTTTCCAGAAAAACCAGTAGCTTTTAAAATCGCGATGGAATCCATTTTCTCATAGATCATCATGTTTAATATGTTGTAAATACCAAAACCAGCAACTATTAATAAGGTAATCCCAACTGCGTAAGAGATAAGTGTTCGAATCGAACTTCCTGTTTCAAATTGAGCATTTGCAGTCTGTATATCAATCGCTTCTACTTGAAATAATTTGCTGTAGTATTTAGCTAATTTTGGCGCTTTTGTTAAATCTTTCAATTTAATTTGAATATCTGTGATATAGTTACTGGTTACTCCTAAAAGTTTTTGCGTTGTTTCGATAGAACAGTAACTTTGAATTTTATCAATATCTTGAATTCCAGATTGAAAAAATCCAATCACTTTTAATTTTACACGTTCCCCTTTACTTGTAGTTACTTGGATTATATCACCAATGTTGGCTAGCATTTTATCGGCAGCTCCTTTCCCTAAAATGATGCTATTTGGTACAATGTTTAAATCATTACAATTACCTTTCGTTACATAGGTTTCAAACGCAAATAACTTTTGTTCATCCATAACATTAATCCCGTTGATCACCCCGTTTAAGTCTGTTTCCCCAACATTGTAAAACACTTGGGCAGATAATTTGGGAGCAATTCCTAGTATGTTTTTATCTTCCTTTAATTTAGAAATGATTGGAATAGCATTGTAAATACTAATTCTCCCACCATTTGGTTTGATTGATTGAATGAAATTATATTCTGATATCGAATCCGAGTTTACATTTATTGGTTGATTTTCGGAAGGTTTAATTTCATTAAATAAGCGAATGTGTGGTGTTCGGTTTAAAATTAAACCATCCAATAATTCGTTCAGACCATTCATGAATCCAAGTAGGGTAATAAACATGGTAATACTAAACGTTACTCCAATAGCTGCAACTAACGTTTGTTTCCAACGAGCTAATAATAATGATTTTGCAATTTCAAAACCTAAATTAATTTTCATTTGGAATGATTATTTCTTCATTTTTAGTAAGTCCATGAACTACTTCTACATATTTTAAGTCCATGATGCCTGTTTTTATTATGATTTTTTTACCGTTTTTTAAGACAACATATTTGTCATTGATTAAAAATTCTCTAGGAATTAATAATGCTGCAGGATTTGTTTTGATGATGATATTTGCTTCTAAAGTTAGGTTTGGATAGAGGATGGGAGGCTGTTGCTCAAATTGTGCTTCAATGGTGAATGTTTTCGATTTTTCATTCATAATAGGTGAAATTTTAGTAATGTAAGCATCGAATACACGACCTCTATAACTATCTAATTTTACCTTTACTTTTTGTCGTAATTGAATTTTTGTGATATCGTATTCATCTACTTGTAGTTTTAGAATGTAGTTTTTAGCACCACCAATGATAGCAATAGGGGTTTGTGGGCTTACTAATTCTCCTACTTTTTTGAATATGCTATATACGACACCATTGATTTCACTTTTAATCGTGAAGTCATTCAATAACTTGGTGGATTGTTTGTAATTACTTTTTCCAAGTTCATCATTTAATTTCAATTGCTTGCGTAAGTCCTCTAATTGAAAAGTTAATGTTGTATAGTTGGATTTAGATCCAATACTTATAATTTCAAAATTTTCGAACTCACTTGCAGAAATAACATTGTTTTCTAATAAATATTTTTTACGTTTTAACTGAATGGAATCGTTAATCCATTTTGTTTTAGCGGAGTTAAGCGCGATTTTTAATTCGTTTATTTTATTTTTATTTTCCTTAAAGTTGGAGAAGTCTCGATTCAATTCAGCGCTTTTCAACGCAATTTTACCACCTTCATTTGCTATTTCTATTATGATTTTATTTTTAAAAACCTGATCACCTTCTTGAATATTGATTTTCTTAATATATCCACTAACCAATGAGAAAACTTGATATTGATTAGAACTTTCTATATTACCAGAAGCATAGACGGTTTCATTGATTTTTTTACGTAAAACTTTGGTCGTTTGTGTTTGTTGGGAACAATTGCATAGCATCCAAAAACAAGTGAGTAAAATAATAGTGCGAAGCATCATAAGGTATATTTTAAACTAAATTAGGTAAAGTAATTTAACTGAAATAGAACTTTTGTCATAAAATAACAAAGGCTACCTCATATGAGGTAGCCTTTGTTATATCGTTTAGTATATCTTATTTGAAAATGAAGGAAACTCTTCTGTTATGAGCTCTTCCATCTTTTGTTTTGTTCTCATCTTTCGGTTGTGCAGATCCAAAACCTTTCACTTTAATACGAGAAGCACTTAAGCCTTTCGCTAATAAATATTTCTCAACCGCTTTAGCACGTTTTTCAGATAAAGTTAAGTTTTTGCAAACATCACCAGTTTGATCAGCATGCCCTTCAATCTCAATCGTGTAGTTAGCATTGGTGTTTAATAGTTCAACTACTTTGTCCAAATTAGCATGTGATTTAGTTAAAGAAAAACTTCCAACTTCAAAAAGAACGTCTTTAACACCTAATTCAGCTGCTGTTTTTGGACAAGGTAAAGTATTTGTATTTTTAGTACCTTTTGCCTTATTTGCATTTTCATCTTCATTATTTGACTCTTCATCAGATGTTAAGTCAGAAGCGTTCGATTTTTTAATGTCTAATTCTTCGATCAAGTTTTGTGCACCATAACATTTATCGATGATCCATAATACGTAACGAATATCACATACAATGGTACGTTGAATGTTAGGTTCAAAATAAATATCTCCTGACATTGCTTCCCAGTTACCATCAAATGCAAGACCGATTAATTCTCCGTTTGCATTAATACAAGGAGAACCTGAATTACCACCTGTGATATCGTTGTTTGTTAAAAAGTTAACGGTTAAATCCCCTTTTTTGTTTGCATATCTACCATAGTCCTTGTTTTTCCACAATTCTTTCATTACTGGATCCACATTAAATTCTGGAGTAGATGGATCTTCTTTTTCCATTACACCATTTAATGTTGTTTGATAGTCATAAAAAGCAGCATCTTTTGGTGCGTAAGGAAGAACGTTACCATACGTTACACGCAAAGTTGAGTTAGCGTTTGGAGCATAGTTTTTGTTTAAATCCATTGCTCTAACACCTTTAACGAAAAGTCTATTTGCACGTTGTAATTTTACTTGTGCTTCTTTAATTGCTTTTTTACTCATGGTAGCAACGAAAGCATCGTCGATATCTGAAATTAAAACAAATAAAGGATCTTTCATTAGTTTTGATAAAGAGAATTCTTTAGCGAATTCCATATATCTTTCTTTGTTTGTGAAGATTGATTTTTTTGCAATTTTAGCAAGATACTTATTGATTTTTTTTGCGCCTTTTTCATTCAACATTTTTGCGAAAGGTCCTTTTTGAGCATTTGGAATGTCTTTCAAGTACATTTTATATACATCAGACAATATTTCTAATTCGATATCTAAATTGTTGTTTTTAAAGAACTCTTTCCAACGATCTTTAGCAACTTTTTGCAGTTGTGCAGCTTGGTCTTTTTTACCTGCAGCTTCTAAATTAGCGATGTTTTTATAAATTAAAACATTTGCATTGATGTCTACTTGGTTCAAAAACTCACCATAATATACTTTTGTATAGATAATTGAATTAGTTGCTCTGTATGCATCTTCAACATCCGCTAAAACGTTTGCGTATTCCGCTTCTCCTTTAGTAAATGCGTTGTAGTTATTTTCAATGTCTCTTTTCTTGTCTGCAACTTTATTGTTTTTTAATTGTGCAGTTTGACCAATGAAATATTTCCAATAATTCGCTACCTGTGCATATTTAGAAGAATAATTTAAACGAATCTTAACATTTTGATCCATGTATTTCTTCATGATTTGTAGTTTTCTAGCACGAATATCTACAATTTTAGGTTGTTCTAATTTTATCGCTTGTTCAACACCAAAAGAAGTTAAGAAACGATTAGTTCTACCTGGGTAACCCATAACCATTGCATAATCATTTTTTTTAATTCCGTCTAAAGAAATAGGAAAACTGTGTTTAGGAGTAAATGGTACATTACTAGCATTAAAGCCAGCTGGTTTGTTGTCTGCACCTGCATATATTCTAAACATAGAGAAATCAGCAGTGTGACGTGGCCACATCCAATTGTCTGTATCTCCACCGAATTTCCCGGAAGACTGAGGAGGAGTACCAACTAAGCGTACGTCATTAAATGTTTCTTTTACAAATAAATAGAATTCATTTCCATTGTAGAAATCACGTACAAAAGCCTCGTAATGTGTACCTTCAACAGCTTCTTTTTCTAATATTTTAGCGATTTCCGCAATTTTTGTAGCACGTTGTTCAGCAGTCATTGACTCATTTAATTCTTTTTGAATTAAAGATGTAACATCTTCAATTCGAACTACAAATGAAGCAGTTAAGCCAGGTACAGCAATTTCTTCTGCGTTATTTTTAGCCCAAAAACCTTTATCTAAATAATTTTTTTCAGGAGAAGAAGCATCTGCAATTGCATCATAACCACAATGGTGGTTAGTCAATACTAATCCTTTTTTAGAAATAATCTCTCCAGTACAAAAACCTCCAAAAGAGATAACAGCATCCTTAAGTGAAGAATGGTTGATTGAATAAATTTGTTCTTGTGTCAATTTTAGTCCATGTTTTTTCATGTCTTCAAAGTTTCTTCCAAGCATGAATGGAAGCCACATACCTTCGTCTGCTCTTGAAAACAAACTTGTACAAAGCACTGTTACAAGTACAAAAAGTTTCATTTTTCTCATAATCAATAAGTTTTTTGTTATCCCTAACAAAAGGGTAAATTATTAAATAGTTACAGGGGCTAAAATTAATGAAATATTCGTTTGTCACACTTTTTTTAAGAATATTCTTTAGTTAATATAGTTATTTAATTAAAAATACGCTTGCAGCGTTTCCTAAAATAGCGGCATTTTTATCGTGTAAGGTAGATAAGCTTATTTCAACTTTATTTTTAAATACAGAAAGTAAATTTTTATCAAATGCTTCTGCAACTTTTTTTCTAAAAAACTCTCCATTTTGCGCAATTCCTCCAAAAAGCACAAATGCTTTAGGGTCAGAGAAAGCACAAAAATCAGCAAGCGATGAACCTAATATTTCAGCGGTGTAATTTACTAGTTCATTAGCGAATGCATCTCCATTTTCAGCTTCCGAGAAAATTATTTTCGCGGAAATATTTGTGTAATTATTTAATTTACTTGATTTTTTATTTGGGGAGAGTAGCTCGTGAAAAGACCTAACGACTCCCGTAGAGGAAGCATAGGTTTCTAAACATCCTTTTCGGCCACACTTGCAGAGTCGTCCGCCTGGAATTACACGAATATGTCCAAATTCTCCTGCATAACCATGTTCTCCATAAATGATTTTATTGTTAATGAAAATACCACTACCTAATCCTGTACCCAAAGTAATTGTCACAAAATTCTGAAGGTCTTTTGCACAACCAAAATATTTTTCTCCAACAGCTGCAGCGTTTGCGTCGTTTGTTAAAATCGTTGGAAGTTTAAAAATATTTTCGAACATTTCTCTTAATGGAATACATCCTTTCCAATTTAAATTTGGAGCGAAATCGATAGTTCCTTTAAAATGATTACCATTTGGAGCGCCAATTCCGATGCCTACGATCTTGCAATTTGTTGCTTGTAGTTCTTTTAGTTGATGTAAGTAATTGATAAAGTCTAGTGGTGTTTCGAAATTTTTTGTTGGAACACTTGTTTCAAACTTTATATTTCCTAATTTATCCACTAAACCAAATGCGATATTGGTCCCGCCGATATCAATCCCTAGTGCGTAACTGTCTTTTTCCATTTTTTTAAAGCAAAAAAAAAGTCCTTATAAAAGGACTTTTGTATTTAATAATCATCGTCTTCATCCAAAAAATAGCGGTTTTGTTTTCCACTTTTTTTGTATGCTTGCATTTTATTTGCTTTTGGTCGATCTTCGATTTTTTTCATAATCGGGTCTTTCTTTTTTTCTACTACTTTATTGATGGTAGGTTTAGGAATGAAAATCTCTGGAGTTGAAGAATTATCATCGTCATCATCCCGATCTTTCTTAACTGAAGAATTATTATCTCTAGGTTCTCTAGTTTCACGAACGAATGGTTTTCTTTCGGTATTGTTATTGAAATCTCTTTTAGGAGCTCCGTTGGATCTATCTTCGGCTTGTTTTACCGCGATTTGTCGACCATGCATTGTAAGACCATCCAAACCTTTGATAGCAGCAACCGCTTCCTCATCGTTTTTCATTTCAATAAAAGCAAATCCTTTAGATTTACCTGTTTCTTTGTCTATGGCAAGTGATACTTTATTTACTTGACCATATTGCTCAAAAGCACTTTTTAACTCCTCTTGAGTAACGCCGTAATCTAATCGGGCAACAAAAATGTTTGTCATAAATTGTTTTAAAATAGAGTTTTACCCCTACGTTTTTTAGTTTAATAGTTGATTAATTTTAACCGAAATTAGCAAAAAAAAGTTTCTAGGAATAAAAAGCAATAATATTTTTTTGTAAAATGATTCATTAATTAGTTGTTGTTAAAATTGAAAATATATAAAAGGCTGTATTTCAGCAGATTTGAATTGGGCTACAATTAATAATATACCGATTAAATACAATGCTTTTATTGGTAATGGTACTTTAATAATGGTGTTCTCAAGTGCAGTTTCCCATTTTTTAGGCATAAAATGAATTATGTATCCGATGACTAAAATGCATAAAACAGTTTTGTATCCTTGTATGAATTCCCAAAAGATAGATGCTTTGAAATTAAATGCAATTTGGTTGAGTACTTGCGATGCGATGGTCATATTTTCGGATCTGAAAAATATCCAACAGAAACAAATAAAATGGAATGTAAGAAACCAGCTCAATGGTTTTGAAAACCATTTACCAAATTTATTGTTGTTTTTTGGTGGAAATAGATTCATCCAGAGTTTATGGAAAATAAGTGCTATTCCATGCATTGCGCCCCAAAGAATAAAGCGAAAGCCAGCACCATGCCATAATCCACCAATCAACATCGTTAAGAAAAGGTTTAGGTAGGTTCTAATTTTACCTTTTCTATTTCCGCCCATGGTGATATATACATAATCTTTAAGCCAGGTGGAAAGCGAAATATGCCATCTTCTCCAGAATTCTGTAATATTAATCGATTGATAGGATGAATCAAAATTGATGTTAAAATGAAATCCCATTAATAAAGCGATACCGATTGCCATGTCGGAGTAACCTGAAAAATCACAATAAATTTGTAAGGTATATCCATAAACACCAATTAAATTTTCAAGACCGGAATAAAGTGTCGGATTATCGAATATTCTATCTACAAAATTTATGCTGATATAATCTGCTATGATTGCTTTTTTGATTAGTCCGCTACCAATAAGAAAAACAGCTTTACCTAGCATTTCTTTTGTGATAATAACAGGTTTGAATAATTGCGGAATGAATTCAGATGCGCGAACAATAGGACCTGCTACTAATTGCGGGAAAAAAGAGACGAAAAACGCATAGTCTAAAATATTTTTAACTGGTTTTAGTGTTCCACGATAAATATCAAACGTATAACTTAAAGATTGGAAGGTAAAAAAGGATACACCCACCGGTAAGAAAATATCCATCGGTTTAAAGGTGAAATTGGAAAGGTTACAAATGATTTCGTAGAAAAAATTAGTGTATTTAAAATATGCTAGTAGTCCAAGGTTTAGTAAAACACTAATAATAAGAATGATTTTTTTGTATATTTTATTTTGTTGTCTATATATTAGATTTGCAAGTGTAAAATCAACGATTGTTGATCCAATTAATATGGTGAAGTATAGGCCACTAGATTTGTAGTAGAAGTATAACGAGAATAAGGTTACAAAGGTAGTTTTTAAACGGTGTTTTTTGTGTACTATGAAATACACGAGCATAAATGCCGTAAACATAAAAAGGAATAATCCAGAACTAAATATTAGCGGTTCTTCTGGATTGTACAGGAATTGATTCCAAATTTTTTGATTATCTAGTTGAAACATATTTGTTATATGCGTTGATAATGGCTTTTGTTAATAAATTTCCTTGGTGAATATATCCATCTTTTGAATAATGAATGCCATCACGACTTAATAAATTTGCTTTTTTCCATAAGATGGCACTATCTTTTCCACCAGTAATGGAAAATAAATCCCAATATGCTAGATTATTATCCGTCGCATATTTAATAATCGTTTGACTAACTAATGGTAAGTTGTAATTTATTTGGTGATAGTAAAAAGAATTTGCGGGGGTAGTTAATAGGATAGGAGTGTTTGGATTAGCCTTTTTTAAATTTGTTACCAATGTATCTATTTCTTGATAGAATATTTCAGAGTTGTATTTTTTTTGAAAAGACTCATTGGTTCCTAAAGAAATAATGAGAATGTCGGGGTTTAAACTAGCTGTTTGCGAACAGAATTCGTTCGATTTGCTATAGTCTTTAAAACGCGCGCCATTTATACCGATACAATGATATAAAACGCCATTTTTTTCGTTTTCAAATGCTGCACCGTAAAACAAAAAGTTTGATTGGATGGAATCTGTTTTTTGAAGATAGACATTAATAAGCGAGGTTTTTGTTGAAGCAGTGAAATTCGTAGTGTATGGTAGGTCCGATTTTGTTTGACTAAAACTGTTTTTAGTACTTGTGTCAGAAATATGAACGGAAAATGAAGAGTCGTTGGAAGCGTGGTAAAGTTTAATTTTCGTGAAAGCATAGTCCATGCTGTCTGTATTGTAAGTTTTAAGTTGCATAGTTGAATAACGATCATTTGTTTTGATTGACATCCCACCTAAACCGATTGTTTGTAATTGTTTATTGGATACACAGCGTGAACTCTTCCAAGTGTTATTGCTTGTAGTTTGATAGTTGAAAGGTTCATTGGATTTGGATATTTTAAGTGGCGCAATAAATCCACGACCAGCATTTCCAAATATTTTCTGGAGAGATACACGAGAGGTATGGGTGATGTAATCCGCCTGTAGATGAGAGTCTCCGATGTGTAAAATATTGATTTTTCTATCGTTATTTTGTTTTTGGAGCTGTAACTTTTCGATAAAACTAATTATAAATTTCCCATTCGAAATTGTATCACTTTGCAGATTTTCAAAGCCATATATTCTTGGGGTCTTAAATCCCAAGGTGTCTTGAGAATGCATGAAAAAGCTAATGAGAAGTGATGCCCATAGCACGTACATGTGCTTTTTTGTCATTATATTTTTTGTATTCGTATAATAAAGTTTTAGAGAAAATTTCTCCTATTTTTTCTCCTCCTTTGAATGTAAGGTGGGTGAAGTCTTTATTCGCTAAAGCAGGTTTGTTCATGACGTATTTAACGATCGTATTTTCTCCGCCCATTGCACTGAACATGTCCCAAAAAGCAACACCTGCATTTTTAGCGATTTTTCTTTGTGCTTCAATCATAAATGGAATTGTACCCATCGTTTGGTATTTCCCATTTTGACGGGTTCCTCTGTCGGATACGCTTAACATTAAGATACTTGAATTTGGATAGTTGCGTTTGATGCGTTTGACCATTCGTGTCATGGATTTAACATACCAATCAAGATTAGTGGTCGTTGGTCCTACAACATTTAATCCATATTGAAGTACGATTAGTTTGTAGTTTTGAAGTGAATCAAATTGTTTATGACGTGTATCGGAAATATTTGCTAATGCTACACCTGAATTACTTTTCATTCCAAAATTATCTAATACCACTCCGGAACTATCTTCCACTGAAATACCATAAAGTTTTAAGTGTTGGCTTGCAGGAAAGACGAAAGATATTTGATTTGTTCGAACATTCGGAAGATTTTGTGCCTCTAATTTGTTGGTTGCGTTCGTTTGAAAATTAAGTGTTTTTTGATTAATTACATAACTAATATTTTCTTTAGTGGAAGTTTCATAAAACACCCGGATATTGTTAAATCTTTTTAATCGTTTATTTGTTTTAACACCAGCGTAAGTAACCAGATTCCCAGCAAGTGGATAAGAGCAATATCCAGCAGCTGCAAAGGGAATTGCGGATTTACTGTTGTTTATAATATTGTAGGTGTTAAATTGTTTGAAACGGTGAAAAATGGTTTGTCTAAAACCTGCGATTTCGGAAGTTATCGGCACAAAACCAACACCTCCACCGCCAAATCTATTTTGTAGTATTTGTCGAATTTCTTCCGTCATGATATCCCCTTCAATGAAAGAGTCACCGAAAAAAGCGATACGTGTTTTAGATTTATTTTCATGTATGTCAATGAGAGCATCAAAAAAAGCATTTAATGCATTTTTTTTAGCAGAGTAATCTTCAAAGCAAATAGTTCCAGCCGGGCAAGTGTCTAAAAATTCTTTTTTTATGGTGTTTTTTTTGGTTAATTTTTGTTTTTTTTCAGGACGGATATCGCTTAACACATCTATTTTTTTTAGCTCATAACCAAATAATTTAGTTTTTGGAATGTAGGAACACAAACCAAGACCAATTAGCACCAAAAATGAAATTAAAAAAGAGTGAAAAAGCTTGTTGTTAAGCATTTTTGAATAATTAAATTAACGTTTTCAGTTAGACGAGATGAAATTGTCAAACTTTAGAAAAATTTTGCAAAACTAAACTAACTATTGAATAATTACAATTTTTTCAAGGGATAAACTCGAAAAAAGTCCTGCAGATGTTCATAAAACTGTTTTACAATGTTAATAAAGAGTTGTCTAATAGTTAGTCATAGGATTATAATTGCTACGCTTTCATTATATTTGCACTCGAATAAGTAAAATTAATTTACATTTTATGAAGAAAATTGTATTGTTGTTGGTGGTTGGTTTTTTATTTTCAACTACATTTTCTGTTTACGGACAGAACAAATCCAAAGGGTCTTTTATCAAGAAAGAGAAAAGTTATCCTAAAGCAATTGTAAACGAAACGGATAATTATGTTTTAGGAAACATAAAAGAATCTACTAAATTGGTTGATCTTAAAGTTATTTCTAAAAAGAAAAGAGGACCAGTTACTGTGATTGACACTTTAAAGTTAACAGACTTGAGAAAAAACTACGGTAATCCATCCAACTATATAAATGCTTCCAATAATATTGGATATAAGTTAAAAGGATATGCTGCACAATCCCCGGATACTGGGACTGATTATCTTTCTTTGTATCAAGTGTTCAACTCTACAAGCCAAGTTTCTTGGAGAGGGGTGGGAGTTGTAGTTCGTTCCTTAAATACTACTTCAGCAGATGTTGACGTTACTTTTCTTGGTAAAAAAACCGTAGGTGGAACAAAAGAAGTATTAGGAACTGTTACTAAAAATATCGTTTACAACGCGCTTGCAAATAATGGGTATACGGTTTACTACTTCATGTTACCTACCGCTGTAAATGTGCCAGATACTTTTTCTATCAATGTATCCCCACGCGATGTTAAAGATTCCATTCAAGTATTGACTACTGGATATTATGGAAGAACAACAAGTGCAACAGCATCTATTGCAGGTACAACTTTAACTGCTACCGCATTTGCGAATACAGGTTTTTC
>CAMAXI010000023.1 GCA_945862165.1 Chryseobacterium gleum | reverse complement strand
TCATCTGAATATATTAATCTATATTCTGGCCCGTCAGGAAGTTCTTGCAATAAAGCACCTACTTTGTATATTGCATCAAAATTTGAATCCCAAGTGCCTGTTTGCTGACCATTAATATTTCTACTACTATCGGTTAAATTTATTATTCTTAGAAAATTCCTATGAAAATCAAAATTTTTAAGTTGAACTGTTTCTGACCTTAAATCACCATTATAATTGTTTTTTACGGTTGCATTAAACACATCTGAAAAATTCATTTCAAACCAAATGGTATCTCCTACACTATAAGATTCTTTTACTGGATAAACAGAAACGGGATGTTCAAATGTAAAATGCGACCAATTACATGTTTCAGGTCTTTTCTTACAACTTGAAGACATTAAAATAAGTCCAAGACTAATCAAAATTAGATTTTTCATTTTATGAGAGAGAAAAAATATTATTCCACTACAAAAGTAAAACACTCTTTTTTAATTCTTTCTATATCATTTTCTAATGCTGGGTTCATATATTTTTCGAATAAATGATAATTCGTTTTGTAAGTACCATCTGATTGTCTGTTCACAGGGAATTTAATATCTTCAATTTGATCTTTTCCATCACATTCAGGTCTTATTTTTGTGGCATTCAAACTTTTATGTGCGCCAGAATAATAATTAAAAAATAAAGGGTTGTATAAAAAGATTCCCGTTTTTTTTAGTATTATACCCAATTTTAACTTGTATGTGTTTTCCTCATAAATCAGTTTATATTCTGGGCCGTCGGGTAATTCTTGAATAATGTTTCCTTTCTTGTATATTGAAATGAAAGATTCTTTCCATTTACCTTTTTGTTGCCCTGTAACATTCAGAGTACTATCAGACAATCTAAATATACTTAAAAAATTCCTTTGAAAATCAAAGTTTTTCAATTGAACTGTTTCATTTCTGGTACTGCCATTTATATTGTTCTTTACAATAACATTAAAAACGTCTGAAAAATTCATTTCGAACCAAATCGTATCTCCTACATTGAATGATTCTTTAACTGGATAAACAGAAACCGGATGTTCAAAAGTAAAATGCGACCAATTACATGTTTCAGGTCTTTTCTTACAACTTGAAGACATTAAAATAAGCCCAAGACTAATCAAAATTAGATTTTTCATTGTAAAATTGTTTAAAGCGGTGCACAAATGCTCTGCTCCGCTGGATTTTTAATCCTGCGGCACTCTTTCATAAATTTAATCCTAGTCTTATGCCACATAAAAAACATACATATCTCAAATTTACATTATCTAATTAAAAACCAATACTTTTTCTGTCTGTTTTTTCACTACTAAAACACTTTTTATTCACTATAATAAAGTTCGTTTTTTAAGGTTTAGAATTACGTTTTTTTGTGAGTTTATTTTTAGAATTGAGCCGCAGGATTACAAATCCAGCGGAGCGGGTTAACTTCGTTACTTGCTGCGCGCTGCAAATCCAGCGGAGCGGGTTGAGCCGCAGGATTAACTTCGTTGCTGCTACGCGGTACAAATCCAGCGGAGCGCGCCGGATTTTAAGCTACATTAGATTCTCTTCCAATCAATTCATATTCTTTAAGAAAAGATTGTTCACCGATACCAAACTTAGCAGCAAGTTTTCTTATTACATCTTTGCTAAAGCCTCTTTTATAATGTAAAATATCCGAAATCACGGATTGAGAAATATGTAACTCTTTAGAAAGCTTATATCCTGTATATCCATTTTCTATCATTAATGCTTTTAGTAAGTCGACTGGCGTTAAGCTATCAAAAGGACTTTTATGCTTTCTGTGGTAATCTTCAATAATAAGATCAATAATATAATATTCACTTTCCATTTCCTCATTACCCAAACCACTTGAAAGAATATTTCCCAATTCAAGATGACGATTACAGTATTCTTTATATTGGACTTTGTTTTCTATTTCTGAATATTTCATCATTATATTATTTAATAATCTTTAACTAAACTTAAAATTTCTGAACAGTACAAGCATCAATTTTATCGTATTCAGCATGTGTTCCAATGAACGCGACATATAAACAACAATTTTTATAAAAATTATAATCACATATCATCCTATAATTATTACCACCTATATCAAATACTATTCTATTTCTAGGGCAATTTCCAACAATACTTACACTAGGGAAATCATCTTTAATCGAATTTAAATCGTTCCAATCGCAATTATTTATTTTCTCTAAAAAAATATGAAAACTTGGAATTGCTCTTGCGTTACTTTTACAATAAACCCTAATTGAATCTTCGGTAATGACCCTAACTTTCATATCCTAAGTATATCTTATATACAAAAATAAAGAATACTTAGCAAAACGCGAAATTTATTGTGCGATTTTTATTTATTTCTGAAGATTACTAGCCATTTTAAATTAGCTAAACATCTATTCGCACCGCTAGATTATACTTTACGCTTCTTTCTTCTTAAACACTGGCATTTTGTTTTCGCAGCCTTGTAGTAAACGCTTAATGTTTTTCTTGTGTGTGATAACAACAGCGGCACCGATGACGATGGAGAAAATGGTTAAGGGCATGGAGCTTACTTGAAAGACAAAATGGATGACCAAAGGAAAACTGATGGCAGTAACGATTGCGCCTAAGGATACGTAGCTAAAAGTTAAAAACACTAGCAAAAAGATTCCTAAACATATACCAGCAGCAGGTGGATGAATCGCGAAAATTACGCCTAAGGAAGTGGCTACCCCCTTTCCTCCTCGGAAACCTGCGAAGATTGGGAATACATGGCCTAAGATGACACAAATTGCCGCAACTAATTTGTAGTTGATAATCGTGTTTTCGTCGTGTTGATTGGAAACGATAAGTGGTAAAAGTACTGCTACCAGTCCTTTTAGTACATCGATGGCTAGTACAATTTTACCAGGTTTTTTTCCAAGTACTCGAAACGTATTGGTCGCTCCAGCATTTTTAGAACCATGTTCACGTACATCTAAACCATAGAACTTCTTCCCTACCCAAACAGCGGTAGGGATAGAACCTAGTACGTATGCGCTAACCGCAAATAGAATATAATTAACATCCATATTTTCAAAATTAGTTATTACTAAATAAACGTAAGAATTTACTAATAAATACACGGTTATCGGTAAACTCATACATGAAGTTTTTCGACTTACGTTTATCCGCTTTTAAGCCATTAATACGATTTGCAAAATCTTCGTCTTCGGAGAAAATTTTCATTTCCCCATCTTCTTTCGTCATGGCATGTTCGAAGTAATAATCTTTACCAATGGCAGCGTTGATGTATAAACCAAATTTATCCCCTGTAACATTTTCAGAATACATTTGTTCGAATACTGCTTTTATTGGTACTAATTTCATAACAACGTTGTCATTTAAATTTACAATGGCAGCCATTTCATTTGTTGAAATGATCCCTTTCGTTTGTGCTTTTTTATTCTCAAAAGACGAAAGCTGTAAGCCTGTAATTACAAAACCATCTTCGAATTCGGAAGGTACTTTCTTGTATTCTCCTTTTTCTCGGTAGGATGCAATTATTTTGTTTGCCGTTTTTTCATCTGTCCATTCACGAATTGCTTGAAACAAATTACAATTTGCAGTATCGATAATACTTAAGCTTTCTTCCGAATTTATTTTACCGACCATAATTGGAACGATGGATTTTTCGATTGGAACTTTAAATTTAGCGGTAATATCTAATTTCATTCTTCCGCTTTCAGCGTCATATTTAGCAGAACCTATTGCATCAATTGTAATTGGTCCATAATTCATTCCTAGATTAATTTTTCCGTTACCTGTTAAAGAACATTCTTTTACATTCAGAGCAATGTAATTCCCTTTAAAATTCTGATTAGCAAGTTTTTCTTTTGAAGCGATTTGGAATTCATGCGAATCACTATTAAATTGTAACAATCCAGAAGCAGTAATCACTACTGGGTCATTAGCACTAATCAATGGTGATAAGAAGGTTGGATACATTTTTACACTATCCGAACTTGGGGAATCTCTCCAAAGGATACCCGCTGAAATTGGGGTATTAGCCGTTGTTGTAATACTTTCTCCTACTGGAATTTGAATATTTTTCGGGTCGATTTCAGCGTTAAATGCCATCCAACTACGGGAGAATTTGTTACAATTATGTTTAATTCGTGTAGAACCTTTAAAGGTTAACAATGGTGTTGGTGCATTAATTTTAACTCCACCGAAGAATTCAAATTGTTTACTCAACTTAAAGGTATCTTTTTCATTTATTTTACCAAATGCAACGGTATGGAAAACCGAGTCCACACCAATACTTTCTAGTTTAATGGTTGTTAAGTTAGAATCGGCGTCGTAATACGGATAATCTCCACGGGAGGAATAACTATTTCGGGATGCAATAACGGTACTTGTATGTAAAAATTTGTGGAAACGGGTAACGCGGTTCGCAACGATTAAGGAATTATTTAAAGGATCCATCTTCGCTTTTTTGTGGATTACCACTCGCCCACTATCCGGATAAATACGCGCATCTGCAACGTCAATGTATTTCGCATCCGTACATAGTAATTCATTCACTTTTAGGTCGAAGAATGCTTTGGAAGTTCTAAATTGTAAGGAATCTTGTCGCGGATTGGTAGAGAACATATTAGATACTAAATTCTCATTGCTGGATGCAACTAAATTTTTATCATTGGTAGAAAGGTCTATTTTCTCTTTATCCATCAACCAATCAAACTTATCCATGGTACAATCATACATATTTACCGGAAAGCTCACAATGGTAGCTCCTGCATTGGAAGCAAAATTTCCGATTCGATCTTTAAACGAAATATGTGATTTAATATTTTCGGTAGTTAATGAATACTTTTGATCTTTTTCTTCATCTACTGCTTCTTTATTCAAAAGGTTAAAGAATGAAGTATCGGCATTCATATCCCAGCGCGTGAATTTAAATAGTGAAGATCCCATAGTAGCAACCGCAAAATTCATCATTCCACTCCCGGTCATACCATTTGGAGTAACCAAAGCCATACCATTGAGTTTTGCTTCGTTATTAAAGAATGATAAAGGTATATCTGTGGAGTATGCTTTTAATTTATTTCCACGTGGGATATAGCAGATATATGCTTTTTGTGAAACTACGTCTGGAAATTGCACGCCCATTTCCATTGGTTTGTTATCAAAAACAGCATACCCAACTGTTGAATCTGGAAGAAAGGTGAAGGCTCTTGAAACAGAGGAAGAATGAACGAAATCAATTTTCCCAGAACCTTGTAAACCATTGTTTGAAAGCACAATTTTATTGTCATATTTTGCTCCAGTGCCATAGAAATCATACCCTCCTTTTGGTGCATCCTGACTAAATCCAAAAGAATAATCTGGCATGATTTTCAATTCTTGTTTAATTATTGGAAAAATACCTGCAGAATTAAGTTCACCTTTTAGACGGAATGATTTCTCTTTAAAATTATCTAAACTATCCATCGTAAATGGATATACATCAAAATAGAAACGGGCACTATCATAGGCACCTTTATGAATCGATTTTTGAGCGTAGTATACTTTTACATTATTGAATACCGTGATTTTTGGGAAATCTGTCACTGATTTAGACTTACCCGAACGATTACTTGGTGCATCAACAAAAAGTTCCCCTGTAATACCAGAAATAACGGATCCTGTTGCAATTGGTCTTTCACCATCTTCTTTTTTCAATGGTGCAACTCTAAATAAACTAGATTCCGTTTTTAAAAGTTTTACTTTATTATCGACATACACAAATTTAGCTTCTAATGCATTGATTTCCATTTTCCCAGAATTCATCCATCCACTAAATAGAAAATCCCGGTCTTTTTGAATGGTAACAGTAGCATTTTTAGGGAAAACTGCAATTTGTTGTACCTCCGATAGTGCTACCTGATCGATTGCTTCGAGTTTTAATTCTAAAGTATTTAAATTTAGTGCACCGAAATATGGGATTTTTCTACGTTCATCTGCTTGTTTATTGTATAAACGTTGTAAACGAAGCAAATTATCATCTTTATCTATTTCTTCTTGTGTTTTCCCTTCAATTTTTTTAGGTCGCATATCTGAAACAAACATTAGGTTGTCGTAATCAATTTGATCCACACGTGCTTGCACGAAATTGAATGTTTTTTGGTTTACTGTTACCACTTTTGTATCCAAATCGTAACTAATAAATCCAAGTGAATTCAGTTCTAAAATCATGGATTTTGCTTGTTCGATAGTTTTGTTCATTCCGCTTGCAAGTTCACCTTCTGTAATTGTTGTCGCCCCTTTTTCGTTACAGAAATTAGAAATTCCAATCAAAGGGTGTACCTTTTCCATGGCTTGTAAACGCTCGTACAATCGCGCATCAAACAACGTTTTAGATTCAAAGCGCGCAATGCGTTGTTCTTGACTTAAACCATGTTCATATTCCATGTTTAAGACCTCTTTTCCTTTTTCCCATGAGATTTTAGGGACATAAAAATCTAGATTATGGTAGGAACTTGAGAAAGGAGCGGAAGAAGCACCATTTTTTCCACGTGTAAAATCGATCGAATGCTTCTCTAAATTGTATACAATATCTAAACCAGGATGGGAAATAGAATCGCTTTGACCAATAAAAATAGCGACGTGACTATTCGGTGAAATAATCTTTTTAGGATCGACCGAAATCATTTGCGCACTCATTTTGATAAAGGCTTTTCCCTTTTCAAAAATGGTGATGGTTGCAGGTTCTTTTACCGTTCCAAGTCCTTCGAAACTATTTCCACGTTGCGCGAAACCGCCATTATAATCTACGTCTTCCTTGATGTTTTTGATAAATAAACGTTTATCGAAGGAAATAAAAGCAGGAAAAGTTCGATCTACTTCGCGTGTTACCACGAATGCTCTGTCGTTTAATTTCCCTAAAATTGGTTTGGAAAAATACGGAGTTACTAAAATAGCTGAATCACAATCTAGGTTTGCCATTTTCAAAGAGATTGTAAAATGTTTTAAGGTTGCGTAATTGGTTGTTTTCTCCATCCCGACTTTTACCCAGTTGATAACACCTCCGTTTCCTTCAAATTTTTTGAAAACAGGGTCATAAATACCAGAGGTTCCATCCACAACAATACTATCGTGAAATGGTTTCTTCTTATTTGTTTCGTGGTTCGTGTTTTTAGCGTAGCACGCTAGTTTTCCATTTTCAAATTTGATTACTGGTTTATCAGTTACATCAAACGAAAATTTTCCACCTTTAAAATACCATACGTGATTCGGCGCATCGGAAATAATTCCCTTGGAAAAGAAGTCGGAGGAAAGTTCGATGAAATCCTTAAATTTATTTAGGTTTTTGGATGTTAATAATTGGTCAACAGCCGTATGCCATGCTTTATAACTCGCGGAAGACTGTTTCTTTTCGATAATAGAATACATCGAATAGACATAATTGTAAATTTCTGGGTAAGCGTGTAATTTTTTAGTCTCAAGTAAATTACAAGTTTCCACCATACGTTTGAAATAATCATCTGGAAAATCAGAGGTTTCAATCAACATGTTTTGTAATTCCTTTTTCACGAAATCACGTGGATCGGAAGTTTTAATGTCTGCCAAAGCATTCATTAATTCTTTCACAAATTTTTCTCTATTTTGTGAATAGGTTTGTGCGTTGGTAAACGACAAACACGTTAAAACTAGAAAAGCTACAAAAATCCCTACTACTCTATTCATACTTTATTATTTTATAAATTGAACTGCTGCCCAAGTTTCTTTGGTGAATTTTTTTACAAATGTAAGCGATTGTATACCTGCGACTTCAATCAATTCGTCCACATCTGTTTCAAAAAAACCACTGATGATTAACGTACCATTTGGAACAAGGTGTTTTGCATACGAAGGCATGTGTGCTTTTAAGATATTTTTATTGATGTTAGCTAGTATAATATCAAATTCCATACCATCAATTAGGTCAATATCTCCACACAAGGAAGTGGAATTCGTACATCTATTTCTTTCTAAATTTTCGATGGTATTTTCAACGGACCATGGTTCGATATCAATCGCTGTAATTTCGCTTGCTCCTAATTTTTCTGCTAAAATTGCTAACACCCCAGTACCAGTTCCCATATCCAGTACTTTTTTAGGGAAAGGGGAGAATTCCAGCACTGCCTTTGTCATCATCCAGGTAGTTTGGTGGTGACCAGTTCCGAAGGACATTTGTGGTTGAATAATTATTTCCATTCCTTTTACCAATTTTGGATCGTGGAATGGTGCAATGATTGTTAATTTATCTTCTACAAAAACTGGGTGAAAATCGGATTCCCATAAGGCATTCCAATTTTGATGTGGAATTTTTTCAAGACTTACTTTTGCGGTAAAATCCTCGGAGTCAAGTCCAAGAATGGTTTCGGATTGCATATTTTCTTCCTTGAAATCGGCTTCATTAATATAAGCTAGAACACCTGTTTCGGTATCCATAAAACTATCGAAACCAATTTCAGATAGTTGTGCTATTAAAATATCTGTCCAAGGTTCTTTTGGAGAAATTTCGATGTTTAGTTCAATTCTTACCATTAAAACGAATTTGCTATGCTATTAAAATCTGCACTTTTTAAGGCTGCGCCGCCGATTAAACCGCCATCCACATTTGGATTAGCAAATAGTTCTTTTGCATTTGAAGGATTACAACTTCCACCGTATAAAATGGAGATAGAATTTGAAATTTCCAGAGAATATTGAGCAGTAAGAGTTTCACGTATAAATAAATGCATCGCTTCTGCTTGTGCTGCGCTTGCAGTTAAACCTGTTCCAATAGCCCAAATAGGTTCGTATGCGATTGTTACATGTACGATTTGTTCTGTTGTTAGGTGATATAAACTTTCTACTAATTGATTTTTTACAAATTCATTTTCCGTTCCTTGTTCACGGATAGCCAATTCTTCCCCACAACAGAAAACAACGTGTATCTTCTGTTCTAAAGCAGCATTTACTTTTTCTTTCAGGAATGCATTATCTTCTTTCAAAATGGTTCTACGTTCCGAATGCCCGACAAGCACGTATGTTACCCCAGCATCTTTGAGTTGTGTGATGGATATCTCGCCGGTAAACGCGCCTTTGTCTTTAGGGTAGAAGTTTTGTGCTCCGATTTTTACATTCAGATTCAATTTTGTAAGGGTAGGAATAAAAATTGCTGGTGGAAAAATAATAACTTCTGCATTTGGAACGTTTATTTCTGCGACTTCGTTTGCTAATTGAATTGCTTCGTTTTCAGAAAGATTCATCTTCCAATTTCCAGCTATAATGTTTTTTCTCATCGTTATTTTTTTAATGTGTGTTTAATAATCCAGTCATAGGAAGGTATGGATTTTCCTGGAAATTTCCCAATTACTTTTCCATTTGCTATTACCAGCAATGCGGGATTAGATCGTGCAATTGCTTTTAATTCCGTAATATCGTTACTAAACGTAGCAACTGGGAAATGATTACGTTTTCTAAATGCATTTATTTGTGGTCTTAAGGCATTACAAACAAATACGAAAGGAATATGTTTTTTGGAAGTTTTGTAGAAAATTTCTTTCAAATCGGTTAATTCACCTTGATCAATAGTTGTAAGGTCTTTGGAGAAAAGTACATAAATCAAAGGAGCTTTGGTTATATAATCTCGTAAACTTATTTCTTCTAGTTCGGTATTTGCAAGTTGTGCTTTTCGTAATGAACGCTTCACAAACTTCAGTGTTTTTTCCTCTTTACCTAATTCCGAAGTAGCAATGGTTGGATTAAATTGCGATGTAATCGAAGGTAAACGTGTCGCAATTATTTCTTTGGTAATCATCGTGTCGTATTTCCAAATCGTTGGTTTTTCCCAAATTTTGGATTGAATATACGCTTGTCCAGAAGCATCGTATTCTTTGTTTACTCCTGTTTTAAGGTTTTTATATACGAGTAGGCTAATATATTTACCTTCTTCCCCATCGAACATTTTTTGACGTAGGTTATTACCTACAGCATAAGGGCGATAATCTTTCAAAGGTTCATAACGCAAAACGTAGGTAACAAAAAGTAAACAAATCAGTACGACAGCCAATGCAGATCCCCAGTAATTCCCAAGGTATTTACCACCCATACGGTTCATCCATAAAGCCGTTACTAGTGTAATAAATCCAAATAAAACTGGGAAATACCATCCAAAAACGAAAGAGAAAAATAGAATTACTCCAAGTGAAATTGGAAGAATATACATGTTTTCTTTGGTCGTATTTGGTAAAATTCTTTTCTGTGTAATGAAAATCCAAATAACAAAATAAACGAGTAAATAATCTTTCCAAAGCGATTCAGAAGGCGTTAAAGATCTACCAACAGAACCTTTCATGGCGTCTCCAAAACACCCACAATCAGTAACACATTGTGGTTGTTTCATTTCGTCAACTACAATTTCTTCTTTTGTATCCGAAACAATTCTAATTGCTTTGTTTGTTTTGGCTTCTTCGCGTTTGGAGATACCGATTGGGTCGTTATAACTATATGTATCTCGGTCTAAAAACTTTTTGTTCGGATCGCAATTAGCAGTATGCCAAGTTAAAAAAGTGAAAAACAACATGGTTAACAATAGCATCCAAGCAGTGAATTTTATTTTAGCACCCATAAGCACTAACACACCTAATACTATTTCAATAATACAGATTAACACACTGAAAAACAATGCGAAATCAATCAAAAATTCTAGAGAAAAACCAGGAACTCCGAACCATTCTTTGATGCGAAATGCAAGTGCGCCATCTTCAAAGTATTCTTCTAATTTATAACTGAATCCGACAGGGTCATTTGCTTTGATTAATCCGGAAACAATAAACAAACCACCAACCAAAATTCTGGAAACTATAGACATAAATATTTTCCCTTTGAAAATAATGAGTCCAATTATGCTCACGATCAGAATTCCAATTCCAGAGAGAATCAAAGGAAGTTTAACCGTTTCAAAATTCGGGTGAAATCCCATGGTAATAAGCGTCACCCCGAATAAATTTACTAAAATAAAAACAGCATTTAATACGAGCGACTGTCCTTTCCAATCAAAAATTGCTTTCATATATAATTAATTTTCAGATAAATGAATTAAAGAAAAAACTGCGTAGTTTAACATGTCAAAATAGTTTGCATCGATTCCTTCGCTCATAATAGTTTTTCCTTGGTTGTCTTCTATTTGTTTTACACGTAATATTTTCATGAGAATTAAATCCGTCAATGAACTTACACGCATATCTCTCCATGCTTCCCCATAATCGTGGTTTTTACGTTGCATTAATTCAAAAGCTTCCTTTGCATAGTGGTCATAAAAAGTGGTAGCGCGTTCTTCTCCTAGTTCTAACTCCGTTAGTTCTTTGTGCTCTAACTGAATTAGTGCCATGATACAATAGTTTACGATCGCTTGAAATTCTTCATAAACCCCTTCCCCAACAAGACTTTCACCTGTTTCTTGCAAGGTACGAATGCGTTGCGCTTTGATGAAAAGTTGGTCTGTCAGTGAACTTGCTCTTAAAATTCTCCATGCAGTTCCATAATCTTTTGTTTTCTTTGAAAAAATATCTCTGCAAGATGAAATTACTTTAGTATATTGCTCAGTAGTTTTTGACATTTTGAATAGCTAAAAATAGACGTTGAAGATAATAATTTTCCGATGATTGACAATATACGTATAGGCAAAAACTTGGTTGATTTAGTAACACCCAAGGTAATGAGTATCCTAAATTGTACTCCTGATTCTTTTTATAGTGAAAGTCGAATTGACTCTATTTCTACTGCTTTATTTCATGCGGAAAAACACATCCATGATGGAGCAGATATTTTGGATATCGGTGGATATTCTTCACGACCAGGCGCTACCGAAGTATCCGAAAATGAAGAACTTAAACGGGTAATACCCGTTATCGAAGCTGTAAGAAAATCCTTCCCTGAAATACTTATTAGTTGTGATACCTTTCGTGGAAAAGTTGCGCAAGAAGCACTTGAAGTTGGCGCTCAAATTATCAATGATATTAGTGGTGGAGATATAGACCCAAGTATCCTAAGGGTTGTTAGTAACTTTCAGTGTCCGTATGTTTTAATGCATTCTAAAGGAACACCACAAACGATGCAAAATCTCACCAATTATACTTCCATTTTCAAAGAAGTAGTCACCTATTTCTCACAAAAATTACACAAATTACAGCAAGCTGGAGTACATGATGTAATTTTAGATCCAGGTTTTGGATTTGCAAAAACTTTGGAACAGAATTATGCACTTTTTGATCACATTGCGGATTTTCATTTTTTAGGGAGACCAATGTTGATCGGTATTTCTAGAAAATCGATGATTTACAACAAACTAGGGGTTACTCCAGAAGAATCTTTGAATGGTACAACGGTGCTGCATACTAAAGCTATTTTAGCAGGGGCGAAAATTTTGCGTGTGCACGATACGAAAGAAGCCAAAGAAGTTATACGAATTTTAGGAGTTAGGAAGTAGCTTTTAGGAAATAGGAATTAGCATTTAGGAGTTAGCATATAGAAATTAGGTTTTAGCTTAGAATACATTTACAAGAATGCATAAATAATTAAAAATCCATTCCTCCACCTCCGTTTTCGTTGGAGATTTTTCCTTTTTTAGAAACTTCCATTTTACCAAATTTATAGGCAAGGTTTAAGTAAAAACGACGGGTAGTTTGTTTAAACGTGGATGTTTGTACAACTCTTGGTTCATCCTCTTCAGCATAGATCCTAAATTCTTGTGTATTAAACACATCTGACACTTTGAATCCAATGGTCCATTTTCCCTCTTTCATGTTTTTTTCTCCAGAAATATCCAAGGATGCTCTAGGTTGGACTTTACCTTGCGGGGTAATTATTGGCGCATTATATTTTCCATTAATTTGTAGAGAAGCGGTTTTTTTCCAAAAATCGATAGAGCCAATGTATTTTACACTCCAATTGAATCCAGTTGTTGGGGTTTGTAATATTTTTGAATCTGAATACTTTATTTGATTTCCGTTAAAAGAGACAACATTTTTAAAACCTGGAATCGGTCTAAATGTAATTATTAACTCTGTACCAACACTTTGTGATCGGTCTATGTTTATATAAGTAATTGCAGCATAACCATTAGGATAAAATAAACGATACCGTTGAATGACACTTCTAGAATCACGGTAATATACACTTCCATTTATGGACAATTTTCTCTTTATAAAGCCATAACCAAATTCATAGGAATCAATAAATTCAGGACTTAATTCAGGATTTCCTTTTCGTAAATTATAGGGATCTGCATAACTTGTAAATGGATTTAAATTTTCACTCGAAGCACGATTTATACGTCTACTATAGTTTAAAGTTAAATCTAGATCTTTGATAATCGTGTATGTTAAAAATGCGGAAGGAAAAATATTAAAATAGTTTTTAGCGAATACTTGATTTTGAGAAATTAAATTTGGTGTTTGAAAGGAACGTTCTACTCTTACTCCTCCTTGGTATTTAAATTTTCCGATATGTTGTGCGAAGTTTCCATAGGAAGAATAAATTTGTTCATCGTAACTGTAAGTAAAAGTGGAAAGTTTATCATCCAAAAATATCCCTAACGAATCTTTTGTCTCTGAATTTGAATTAATTAATGAATTACGAATAATTGTTTTAGCTCCAACTTCAATGCGAATGCTTTTTGGTAAAACTCTTACATAATCTAACATCACAGAAGAAACACGATTATTTTCCATGTTGGCTAATTGCTGATTTGTTGTATCTTTTGAAATAATATTAATTTGATCGTACCTACCTCCTGTTGTATCTAAACCAAAAGATTGTGTGGCATCGAACGAAAGCGAACCTTTGTCTTCTTTAAAATCATATTTGTAATTTAAATTTACATCCATGTTTTTTTGTTTAGATGGATCATAGGAGATGCGATTCCACTGACTAAGGATCACTCCTAAACTATCCAATTGTTTGTTCATCAAATCTCCTTCTCGGTTACGATCACCAATACTTCCAGTAATATTAAAACCTAGTATATTTCTATCTTTAAGATAAAAATCAGAGCCAAATTTCAACGTATGGCCGACATTATAATCTGTTCCTAATCTATTTTGATTAAGCCTAAACAGTGAATCTGCATTAATATAACGATTTAATTCTCCAAAATTATTTCGTTCACCCTCGTAATGTCTATAGGAATAAGTACCATATACATTCATTTTGGAATTCCGCATACTTAAAGATGTAGAACCATTTAAGATATTTCCGGTTGCACCACTTACATTTATATTTCCGTTAACACCTCTTAACTTATTCTTTTTTAGCACAATGTTAATAATTCCTGAAGTTCCATCTGGATCATATTTTGCGGAAGGATTTGTTACTAATTCAATACGTTCTACCATATTTGCTGGTAAAGCATCTAAAAAACTTTTCGCACTGTTCCCTGTCATTACGCTTGGCCTACCATCAATTAAAATGGTTACATTTCCATCTCCTCGTAAGGAAATTTTACCATCTTGATCTACTTCCACGGAAGGAATATTATTGAGCACGTCATTCACAGATCCATTTCTAGAAGTTAAATCCTCTGAAATATTATATACTTTTTTATCAAAGGAAGTTTCTAATATTTTTTTGTTCGTTGAAACTTTCGCAACTTCTAATTCTGTTGCATTTTCGGAAGCTAATTTAATTGCACCAAGTACACGATCTGGTTTTTCATTGGTGATTGAAATATTCCGGATCCATTTTGATTGGTAATTTAATAACGTGATTTTTACAAAGTATTTTCCAGCTGGAATTTGATATAATAGGAATTCACCATTTACATCCGTATAAATACCCATCACAAAAGAAGAGTCTGCTTGGGTATACACTTTAACGGAAGTATATTCTAATGGTTTTTTTGTAAGTGAATCTATGATTGTTCCGGATAAAACCCCAATTTTATTACCTCCCATTGGTCTTTGTCCCCAAGAATTTAAGGCAATTAGTAAGAATGATACGATGAACATTTTGTTTTTAATCTTTTGGATATTCATGTAATAAAATTAATTCGTTAGTATATTTCCTTCCGAAAAGAATAGAAAGGATTTATTGAAAAGTTCGACAAGTACATTGCTGTTATAAATAGTATATAATGCATCTTTTTGATTTGTAAGGACCGTATTTTTTCCATTTATATTTACGCTTACACCACCTTGTGCATTCCGAAACGCAATAACATTGTTTTTTAAGACATAATCATCTGGTTTGTAATTACAAACATTTTTTTTCTCCCCATTATAATACGTGAAAAATAAGTTATTCTCGTTCCATAAAAGCACATCATCTTTTACGTCCCAAATTCCGCTATTGAAGTCTGAAATATTAGTTTTTTGACCATTCTGGTATTTCCATAAATTTCCTGCTTGGTCTTCATAAACTATAAATCCCCTACCAGCTTTGTAATTTTTGACATACATCCCTTCAATATCCATAAAGTTACCTTTCTCAAAAACTGCAAATGTTTTATTTATCGCATCGTTAAAACATAGGATATCCGTACCTGCTTGAAAAGTAATTTCAAGTTGAGTACCTCCTACTTCGAATAATTTTCCGTTCCAAAAAATCCGATAAACATCCCCATTATCTTTGTATCCAATAATATTTTCTCCGATACACTCAGGCATTGACATATCCCCTGTTTGCTGCATTAATTGAGTGATTTGTCCACGATATAGGACATTTAATGTTTTAAAACGTGTGTCTTGAAAAACGATTAAACTATCTTTTACAATAAAATCGCCTCCAAATAATGTTAGCATTTTTTTTACGCCATTATCATAACTAAAGATTCCTGAGCCAATTTTCCAAGCAACTAAAAAATCAGAATGTTTATAATTAACTTCCTGAATTGAAATTTGCTGTACCGTTTCACCATTATAAATTTTAAAATTCCCTCTATTATCAATATATGGAACTATATTATCTCCCGCATCAAAGGAAGTTATTCGTTGCATTTCTAACATTCGTACATTTCCTTTATAAAAAGTTTGGAAATATCCGTTGTAATCGATGAAAGGTGCGACTTGGGTAAAACTCAAAGTACTTAAAAAACAAAAGATTAAGGTTACCTTCATAGTATTAAAAAAAAACGTCCTTCTCAAAAGAAAAGGACGTTTAAAAATAGGTATATTATTAGAATTATACTAGCATTGAAACTGGATTCTCTAAGTAACCTTTGAGTGTTTGTAAGAAGGAAGCACCAGATGCTCCGTCTACTACTCTATGATCACAAGACAAGGTCAATTTCATCACATTTCCTGGGACAACCTGACCATTTTTTACTACAGGAACTTCACTAATTCCACCAACTGCAAGAATACAGCTATCTGGAGAATTAATGATTGCAGTAAATGAATCGATACCAAACATTCCTAAGTTAGAAATTGTAAATGTATTTCCTTCCCAATCGGATGGTTGTAATTTTTTATCTTTTGCTTTTTGTGCGAATTGTTTAACTTCTTCACCGATTTGAGATAACCCTTTTGTATCTGCAAAACGAACTACAGGAACTAACAAACCATCCTCAACAGCAACCGCAACACCAATATGTACGTGATTATTACGACGAATTACGTCTCCTAACCAAGAAGAATTGATTGCAGGATGTTGTTTTAAAGAAAGTGCAACTGCTTTAACAACCATATCATTAAAAGACACTTTAACACCTTCTTTTGCGTTTATCACTTTACGTGCAGCAATTGCATTATCCATATTCACATCTACTGTTAAATAGAAGTGTGGTGCTGTAAATAAACTTTCTGAAAGTCTACGTGCAATTACTTTACGCATTTGAGAAACAGGTTCATCTACAAACGATTCAACCCCAGCAACTGAAGTATGATTTGTAGCACCGTTCGCTGGAGTATAAGGAACATAATGGTCTACATCGCGTTTAACGATTCGTCCACCGTCACCAGTTCCATTTACTGCATTGATATCTATTCCTTTTTCTTCTGCTAATTTTTTAGCGAGTGGAGAAGCAAGTGTACGTCCACCATCGTTTGAAACAACTACTGGTGCAGGTTTTGCAGGCGCAGCCACAGGCGCAGCTGTTGATTTTTCCGCAACTGGCGCAGGAGTCGGAGTCGCAGCAGGCGTTTCTACTTTTTCTTCTACCACTGGAGCACCAGCTAAAAATGCAGAAATATCTTCACCTGGCGCACCGATAATTGCTAAAATAGCGTTTACAGGAGCAGCTTTAGCTTTCTCAACACCAATATGCAATAGGGTTCCATCATAAAATGATTCAAACTCCATTGTTGCTTTGTCTGTTTCAATTTCAGCTAATAATTCACCATTAGAAACAGTATCACCCACTTTTTTATGCCATTCTGCTACAACTCCTTCCGTCATTGTATCACTTAATTTAGGCATATAAATTACTTCAGCCATCTTTATCTTTTTTAGTATTCTTTAATGTAAGGATAATCTTTTTGCATGTATACATCTTCGTATAATTCTTCCGGAGCTGGATAAGGTGAATTTTCAGCAAATTCAATCGATTCCTCTACTTCTTTTTTCACCCAAATTGCGATATCTGTAATTTCAGTATCCGTTAACCAATTGTTTTCTTTGATAACTTCTAAACAGTGGTCAATTGGATCTTTTTCCATCCATTCAGCTACTTCTTCTTTCGTACGGTATTTTTGCGGATCAGACATTGAATGTCCTTTGAAACGGTATGTACGGATATCTAATAAAGTTGGACCGTCCCCTCTTCTAGCGCGTTCACATGCTTCTGCAATTGCTTCATGTACTGCTTCCGGTGACATACCATTTACAGATTTAGAAGGCATTTCGTAAGAATCTCCAATTTTAGATAAATCTTCTACGTTTGTTGAACGTTCCACAGAAGTACCCATAGCATAGTTGTTATTTTCGATAATGTAAATAACTGGAAGTTTCCACATCATTGCCATGTTGAATGTTTCGTGTAATGCTCCTTGACGTACTGCGCCATCCCCCATCGATACGAAACAAACATTATCTGTTCCTTTGTATTTTTCAGCAAAAGCAACACCTGTACCCATTGGAATTTGCGCTCCAACGATACCATGTCCACCCATGAAGTTTTTTTCTTTATCAAAAAAGTGCATGGAACCACCTTTACCTTTAGAACAACCAGTTGTACGACCGTAAAGTTCTGCCATCAATACACGAGGATTTGTTCCTAATGCCAATGGATGTGCGTGATCACGATACGTAGTCATGTGACTATCGGTTGGTCTAGAAGCAGTAATTGTTCCAGCTACAATCGCTTCTTGTCCGATGTATAAGTGGCAAAACCCACCAAATTTTTGCTGTATATATAATTGACCTACTTTTTCTTCAAAACGACGAATCAAAAGCATATCTGTATACCATTTAATGTACGTTTCTTTTGAAAATTTAGTTGTGCTTGTCGAAGCACTTTTTTTTGTAGTTTTTGTTGGTTTAGCAACTGCTTTTGTAGCCATATAACTTTATGTTAAATTTCAATTTACAAATATATAAAGTAAATCTCTAAAAAACATGTTTTAATGAATCAATTGACACACTTTATTATCATCTAATTGTGAATAATTTCTCACCAAAACACCTGGGGATTGTTTTTTAAAAAATCTGCTATTTTTTCATTATTAACATTTTCAAATTCAACACTTTTGATACTTTCCGGATAAAGTACTTTGTGCTTTTGGTTGGCCTTTAATTTTCTTACTTGTTCTGTAATTTTCTGAGTTTGCTCGTCCATAAAAACATATTCAAGCTGTTTATAGATGTAATCTACCGCTTGATTAGTTGGATGAATTAAATCTTCTTTGTAAAAACGGTAATCCCTTAACACGTCTATAACCATTTCATAAGAGGGGAAATATATAGTATTTGTCATTTCGGAAAATCGATTCGTCAGTTCAATAAGCCTTGCTTTACTTCGATTATTTTCAATGATACCATCTTTAATATGTCGAACAGGACTAACGGTAAAAACGACCTTAATATTTGGATTAATTTCATAGATTTTTTCGAGACATAAATTCCAATCTTGATCCATTTCACTTACAGTACTTAATACTTTTTGGAAATTCGACGCCGGGAATTTATGACAATTTGCAACAACTGAACCATATTTTTCCTGTTCGTAAGCAAATGCAGTACCAAAAGTCACGAATAAAAAACTAGAAGTTTGAAGCGACGTGATAAGATAGTTTTGTAATTCTAAAAGTTTAGCTACTAAATTTTCTTTACTAGAACTATAAATGGAACCTGCTGCTAACCATGAAAAAAACAAATCATCTCTTTTAATAACACTTGATTCTACATCAGTTATAAGTAAAAGATTTGCAAGCGCAGTCGGGTGAAATATTGTCCCGAACGGATTAGCAACAACATGGAAACCACTATTTCGCAAACGAATTGCAATTTCGTCTGAAAAACAGCTACCAAGTAAGGTTATTTTGTTTCCAATTTGAATTTTTTCATTCGAAATTTCCGGATGAAAGTCGAGCTGTAATTTCATTTAAGGGGTATTTAAATCTAATGTAAAATCGTATAATTCTTTCCACCCCTTCCAACGTCCATAGTTTGAAATTGATTCGTTATGCCAAATCGGAATAAATTCTCCTCCATACGTTTTCACTTCATGGTATAAGTTTTCGATTATTTTTTTCGATTCTGGAATCCCAATTTTTAAATAATCTAAAAATGTCCCATCCATGTAACAAAAAGAATGGATTGTCAAATCGGAAATCGTGTTTTTTGGTAAATCAAAAAATAAAAAAGGCCTAGCTGTTCCAGCTCTAAATCCAACATGCGAAGCAAACCCCATGGAGTAATCGTCTTTAATATTAAATTGCTGTAAGTTACGATACGTATATGGCAAGGTAAGTTTAAGATAATGTTGCCGTGAAATAAGAACTTCTGGATCAATAATTTCTTGTAAACGAATTACTTCTTTTTCTAAATAAAAAGAGCTTAAATTAGATTTATAACTAGGATGTAAACCGACTGCAATATTACTAGCTACATCTTGAATTAAGGCAATATGTCTTTTGTCTAAAGACGAAATATTTCGGTCGTATTTTGCAAAATCACCAATCAACCAAAAGGCAATCGGTTCCATTTTTTTATTTTTTAGCGCCACTATTTCTTCAAAAGTATCATAGGGATCTTTTTGCTTTCCTTGCGAAACAAGTACTCTCGTTTTTAGAGCATCGGAATTTTTCCTCCAACGATCTTTTAGGATTCCTACCCAACTACGAACACCTTCTTTCCATTGAAAAGCGCGTACATTATCGATATCAAAGGTTGGTATAAAAGTCAGAGGAATTTCTTCGTAAGGGATTGCTTTTTGGTATTCTTTTTCCATAAAAGCAATTAAATCCTCACACCAGTGATCGCAGATACATAGATCTAACCAATTGTATTTCATTAAAATACTATTATTTGCTTCGAATCGGTCGTGAAAATCTCTTTTTTGTATTATATATTCTTCGTAACGAGTAAGAATATAAAAAATAGATGCAATTGGATCAATAACTCCATCGAAGGATAAGCAATCTTCTTGGTTAAAGAGTTCTTTTTCCAACTGGTAATCAATGATTTCCTCGGAAAAAAGTACTTCAGAAGGAAGTATTTGTAAGCCAGTTTCGAAATGTTGATTTGAATAATTGAATTTGAAACCTTCTAACACTTCAAAATATATGGGATCATTTGTTATTTGGTATGCGATTTTACGGTCTTTGAATATAAAATCAAAGACATAAACCAAACGTTCACTTACCGCTTCAACAAAAATGACAATCATTTAATTAAGTGTTTCAATTATTTTTTGAATTATAAATTCAGAAGCTTTTCCGTCTCCAAATAGACTTGGGTAGGTGAACTCTTTTTTCTGCAACAAATGATTTACTGCTTCAATAATCCTTGTTTCATCCGCATCCGAAACGATTGCATTTCCATTTTCAACTATCTCTACCCACTCCGTTTCTGGCCGAAGTATTACACAAGGCTTTTGAAAGAAATACGCTTCTTTTTGTAAACCACCACTATCCGTTATTATCAATTCTGCATTCTTTTCTAAGGCGATGATATCTAAAAATCCAGCAGGTTGAATAATTTTAATTTTTTGATTCTTTGCTAATTCATCCTTATTTACAATTGACAAATGAATATCCATCATTTTTTTTGTCCTAGGATGAATTGGTAAGACTATCGTAAAATCGGTTGATTTTTGAATATGTTTTAAGGCATTAAAAATAGCATTTAGCCTTACAGGTTCGTCTGTATTTGCATTTCTATGAATGGTAACGAGAATGAATTTTTCATCAGTTAAAGTTTCTTCATTTAGAATTGTTGCTTTTTCATCTGAAATAGCTGAAAAATAAAGGGAATTATCAAACATAATATCCCCACATAAATAGGAATGTGGATTATCAATAGATGCCTTAAATTTATTTTCCAATGAAAACCCTTCTCGTTTAAGATTGTTCATTGCAGTTTGTGTAGGGCAAAACAATAAGGTTGAAATATGGTCAGATAAAATACGGTTTATTTCTTCTGGCATGGCTTTATTAAAACTTCGTAATCCAGCTTCAATGTGAAAAATTGGAAGTTGCAATTTTCCAGCGGCTAGTGCTGCCGCAACGGTAGAATTTGTATCTCCGTATACAATAATTCCATCCGGTTTTTCATCTATAATTAAGTTTTCAATGCCCTCTATAATTTTCGCAGTTTGTTGACCATGCGAGGCACTTCCTACTTTTAAATTATAATTGGGGTTAGGTATTCCTAATTCTTCAAAAAAAATTTCTGACATATTGTTGTCGTAATGTTGTCCAGTATGGATGATAATTTCTTCAATTTGCGTTGAAAAATTATTTTTAATAGCACGACTTATTGCAGCAGCTTTGATTATTTGAGGTCGAGCACCAATAATAGTTAGTATTTTTTTCATTTAAAGTAAATTTTTATCTGCATAGCTAAAGTAACCATTATTTGTAATGATTAGATGGTCAATTACATTAATTTCAATCATCTTACCTAAATCAACAATTCTAGCTGTCATCTCATTATCTTGTACGCTAGGGGTTAGATTACCAGAAGGATGGTTGTGCACTAAAATGATTTTTGTTGCATAAAAATCAAGTGCTGCTTTAAATATAAGTCTTATATCTACTGAAGTTGAACTAATTCCTCCTTGAGAAATCTTCACCGATTTTATCAATTTATTTCGTTGGTTTAATAAAAGCACATGAAATTCTTCAATGTTTAAATCTGCTAAAATAGGCTTAAAATATTGGTGTGTTTTTTCAGAGCAATTTATTATTATTTCACGATTAGCTACTAAACTTCGTCTTCTACCCAATTCAAAAGTAGCCATTAGTAACAATGCTTTTGCTTTCCCAATTCCTTTGATTTTGCACAAGTCTTCGCAATTCATTCGTGCAACTAAATCTAAATCATTATTTACTCCTTGTAAAATTTGTTTCGATAATTCTACTGCAGAAGCTTTTTTATAGCCTGTTCCGATCAATAATGCTATTAATTCCGAATCTGTCAAGGCACCCATGCCACGTTTCATCATTTTTTCGCGGGGCCGATCTTCTAAAACCCATTGTTTAATTGGTTGATTTTGATACATATTTACACTTTTTCTTATTTAATTTAGTGAAAAAGTTGATTTAAAACCAACCAAAATCAAATAATTTCTTGTCAATAACCTTGTTTAAAAGTAGCTTTCTGTATGGCTAATCGCATGCACGACTAATCTTAACTTTGTACAACATAAATACCATCTTCTATGAACAAATTTGTAATTAGCATCTCTCTATTTTGTTTGATTTTAAATGCTTGTGCACAAGGTCCTGTAAAAGAAAAAAAGGATGAAACATCTGAAAAAAGCATTGTGATTCAGCCAGCTTTATCCCATTCCTATAAATTATCTGATTTTTTAACGGATAATCAACAACTGGATAGTGATGTTGATTCTATTTTTAAAACACTTGATAATCATACGCGAATTTCTCAATTACTTATGCCTGCGGTTGGTCGACTTGGATTAAGCAATGAAGTGATAATAGAACAAGTAAAGAAAAACTTAATCGGAGGTGTGATTTTACTAAACGGTTCAAAAGAAGAATTTACTACTTGGACAAAAAATTACAATTCGTTAAATCCGCTTCATAAATCTTTGCCTTTTTTATATTCTGCAGATGCTGAACCAAGTTTATTTAATCGTAAAATTTCAGGTGCGACAGTTGTGAAAAAAGCGAATGAAATTCAAACAAAAGAAGAGGTTATTAATTGTGCTACAACAATTTCTAATGAATTAAATGCGATTGGGATTAATTATAATTTTGCACCAGTTGTAGATGTTTCCAAAAATAGCACGGTTGGATATCGTGGATTTGGAGCTAATCCGAAAAACATTATTCCTTGGTCAAATGCATTTATTAAAACTACCCAAGATTTAGGGATTATTGCTACTGCAAAGCATTTCCCAGGACATGGATTAGTTTCAGGAGACACCCATAAATCGCTTCAAATGATAGATGGTGAATTAAAAGAAATTGAAAATTACCCACCATTGATTGAACAAGGACTTTTATCCGTTATGGTTGCACATATTGCTGTTGTAAATAATGCGAAATACGATACAAAAGGGTTACCAGCTACTGCTTCATCTGCAATTGTTCAAAAATTATTACGCGATGAACTAAAGTTTAAAGGATTAGTTATAACAGATGCTATGAATATGGGCGGAATCAGTTCATTACCAGATGCTGAAATCAAAGTAATTGAAGCTGGGTGTGATATCGTTTTAATGCCATTAGATGTTGAAAAATCGCATACTAAATTATTGAATGCATATACAAAAGATGCTGGTTTTAAACAAAAAGTAGATATTGCCGTAAAACGTATTATTCGCATGAAACTTTGTCTTGCTAAAGGTTAATCGGATGCAAGTATACCTAGACAATGCCGCAACAACTCCAATTGCACCGGAGGTAATTGATAGTATGTTATCTGTACTTAAGGAAGATTATGGCAACCCCTCTTCTTCCCATGGTTTTGGTAGAAAAGCGAAAGCATTACTAGAAAATGCACGAAGAACAATTGCAAAAACAATAGAATGTTCTCCTTCTGAAATTATTTTCACTGCAGGAGGAACCGAGGCAGATAATATGGCTTTACGTTGTGCTGTAGAGCAACTGGATGTAAAACATATCATTACTTCACAAATAGAACATCATGCTGTTTTGCATACGGTTGAATATCTCCAAAAGCATTTTGATTTAAATGTTAGTTATGTCGCTACGGATAGTAAAGGAAATATAGATTTAAAACATCTTGCAGAACTTTTACAAACCGATAAAAAAACATTAGTTAGTTTAATGCATGCAAATAATGAGATAGGTACTTATCTCCCTATCCATGAGGTTAGTCGACTTTGTAGACAGAATAATGCTTTATTTCATTCAGATACAGTTCAAAGTATCGGACACATACCATTAAATTTAAGTGAATTAGACATTGATTTTATCACCTGTTCAGCCCATAAATTACATGGTCCTAAAGGCGTAGGATTTTTATATGCAAACAAACAAAATCGAATTCAAGCGTTTATTCAAGGTGGATCTCAAGAAAGAGGTTTAAGAAGTGGCACAGAGAACACTGCAGGAATTGTTGGTATGGCTAAAGCTCTTGAATTAATGACACTGGATTTAGATGTGAAAATCAATGCAGTTTGGGAATTAAAAAAACAGATGCTTGAATCACTTCAAGTAGGTATTCCGGGAGTAATGTTTAATGGAGAAACTAGTCTCGAAAAAAGTCTGTATACGGTATTAAATTGCAGTTTCCCTTCTTCTAAAAACGATGGAATGCTCTTGTTTTCTCTTGATTTAAAAGGAATCGCTTGTAGTGGCGGAAGTGCTTGTACCTCAGGCGCTAATACAGGTTCTCATGTTTTAAGAGGTATAAACAGTGATTCTACACGACAATCGATTCGGTTTTCTTTTTCCCATTACACAACAAAAGAAGAAATTGAATTTACGGTTAATGTACTGATAGATATGTTTAATAACTAATTATTCCGGTTTACTATAGACACTTCAACACACAATAAATCAACAGTTTAAAAGCACCTATAATTCCAAGTTACATTAAATGAATACTACCTCTTGGACTACCTGTGAAGCATGTTATGGACTCGGTAAAAAAAGCCAACGTCTTCGTAAAAAGATACGTATCGATTACCAGAAAGCATTGGACACGTATACCAAATGTAATAATCAAGGTATTCTGCCAGAACGACCAAAAGCGCATCTTACCAAATGTACTAATTGTTCTGGTTCTGGATTGCAAACATCTGAAAATGTATCTATTATTGATACAAATAACTTACCACACATTGCAATCATTGGAGCAGGAATTGGTGGAGTAGCTTTAGCGGTTGCTTGTCTACATCGAGGAATACCATTTACACTTTTTGAGCGCGACCAAGACTTTGAAGCGCGTGCACAAGGGTATGGATTGACCTTACAACAAGCAAGTGTAGCAATGAAAAGTTTTGGTATTCAAGGATTAGAGCATGGAATTATATCGACAAGACATGTTGTTCATACTCCGGACGGAAAACTACTGGGCGAATGGGGCGTACGAAAATGGATGGAGAATGACGTTCCGAAAAACGCACGTAGAACCAATGTACACATCGCCAGACAATTGTTACGTGCTTCATTCATAAAGCAACTTGGTGGTTCAGAAAAAATTCAATGGGGACATACCTTGCAGAATATAGGTGTTTCATCCGAAAAAGGAGTTGAATTAGACTTTTTAGTGAATGGTAATTCTAAAAAAATTTATACTGACCTAGTAGTTGGTGCAGATGGCATTCGAAGTGCAGTTCGCAAACACCTTATTAGCGAAGAAATCACGCCATTACGTTATTTGGGTTGCCTTGTAATTCTTGGTATTTGTTCCTTGGATAGTCTGCAAAATGTTACGAGTGAACTTTTAGATTCAGCAACTGTTTTTCAAACTGCCAATGGGCATGAACGTATTTATATTATGCCATTTACATCCGATTCAGTGATGTGGCAATTAAGTTTTCCCCTGGATGAAGATGCGGCAAAAGAAATAAGTTTAAAAGGAGCTGCCGCTCTCAAAGCCGAAGCAATTCGCAGAACACCTTGGCACTCTCCTATTCCAGAAATTTTAGCAGCAACACCGCAGGAAAACATTTCAGGTTATCCTGTTTATGATCGTTCTTTGCTTACACCAGAAAATTTCGAGCTAGCTGGATCAATAACTTTACTTGGTGACGCAGCACATCCGATGAGTCCATTTAAAGGTCAGGGAGCCAACCAAGCGTTATTAGATGCATTAGCATTAGCACGTGGAATTTTCAAAGGATGTAGACCTGGAACAAATTGGCGTGAAAAAGGTTTACGACCTAGTGTTTTAGTAGAATACGAACTAGAGATGCTAGAACGATCTGCAGTAAAAGTGAAGGATTCAAAGGATGCCGCACATTTTTTACATTCAGAGGTGGTTTTGTATACAGGGGATGAACCTAGAGGAAGATATTTGAAGCGGGAAAAATCGTAATTAAAAATATAAATCAAAAAAAGAGAAGTGATTATTTTGTTACCTTTAAATAATACCTAAAATTTGGAATAGATTATGAATAAATATGCCATTGCAATTCACGGCGGTGCCGGTACTATCTTAAAAAGCACCATGACTCCAGAGAAAGAAAAAGCCTATTTGGATGGTTTGAAAAATGCAATAGAAGCTGGTGAAACAATTCTAAAAAATGGAGGTTCTTCTTTAGATGCTGTTGAAAAAGCTATTCGTTCTTTAGAGGATAATCCATTATTTAATGCAGGCAAAGGTGCTGTTTTTTCGAATTCTGGAAAAAATGAAATGGATGCTAGTATCATGAATGGAGTGGATTTGTCTGCTGGCGCAGTAGCTGGAATTTCAAATGTCAAAAATCCAATTTCTTTAGCAAAAGGGATTATGCAAAAATCGGAACACGTCTTTTTAGCAGGAAATGGGGCTATTGAATTTGCGCATTTAATTGGTGCTGAATTTGAAGAGGATGCTTATTTTTTCGAGCAAATGCGCTTTGACCAATTACAACAGGCAAAACAAAGTGACGGTGTTTTTCTAGACCATACGACTGATAAATTTGAAAATGGTGAAAAGAAATTCGGTACAGTTGGAGCGGTAGCTCTTGATATTCATGGAAATTTAGCTGCTGGGACGAGCACAGGTGGAATGACAAATAAGAAATTTGGAAGAGTTGGGGATAGTCCAATAATAGGCGCTGGAACGTATGCTAATAACGAAACTTGTGCTATTAGTTGTACTGGTCATGGAGAATTTTTTATTCGATCTGTTGTTGCGCATGATATTTCGTGTTTGATCGAATACAAAGGACTTTCTTTAAAAGAAGCGTGTGATTTTGTCGTAATGGATAAACTTGTAAAAATTGGTGGAGAAGGTGGTTTAATTGCGATCGATAAAAATGGAAATATAGAATTGCCTTTTAATTCAGAAGGAATGTATCGCGCGAAGAAATCAGAAGATGGAGCGCTTTTTATTAAAATTTATAAAGATTAATTTTGAATGATAGATTTTTGATGTTGAATTTAAGTAAAACATTCAACATCAAAAATCAAATATCCACTAAACTGCGAAATCTGTTGAGTGATGTATGGTGAGTTTTTTTAGTTTTAAATCGTAGTGATCTCCAAGGGACATTACATGTACAATTAGATTTTCAATGGATACAGGTTCTCCCATTTCAACATCCGTGATATTCGTGTCTTTCATGTGCGTTCCATCCACCAACATAACTAAACCGGAACCAATAGCTTCCATATTATTACCATTGACAATCAATAATCCTGTATCCTCACCAAGTCCAATACCTAAATTGATTGGGTTACTTGCACACGCATAAAGTAAACGTCCAATTCTTCCACGTTGAACAAAATGCGTATCAATAATTACGTTGTTTATAAATCCTAATCCGCCAGTAATTTTCACTTCCCCTTTTAATAAAGCTTCATGACTGCTCCCTTGATAAATCATATTGTTAGAACTTGCCGCGGCACCTGCTGATGTTCCAGAAATGATAAATTCTTCGTTTTGGTATTTTTCAAGTAACAAATGATGAAAGGCTGTTCCTCCAAAAATAGAAGTCAAACGCAATTGATCACCTCCAGTAAAAACAACTACATCCGCAGCTTGTAAGCGTTCTATATTTTCAGGAGCATTCGCTTCTTCTCTTGTTTTTATATTCAAAACAGAAACATTCATTACATCTAACTGAGCGAAGGCATTGATGTACTCTTCACCTACTTCTTCAGGTATGTTAGAGGCAGTAGTAATGATTTCAATTTTAGAAAGATTCTTATTTAATGATTCTGTTGTAATTCTTTTCAAAATTCCTTTTTCAAAAAACATTAAATTACGCTTTAAATCATCTTTGCTTTCAGAAAAACTTCCTCTATCCACAGAACCTCCAATTATAATTAATTTTCCTTTGGGATTGTTCATTTTAAAACCTGTTTACATTAAAAATTTGCATAAAAATAGAATTAAAAGAACTTCTAAAATCCAAAACTCATTTTCGATTATAACTTTTTTATAAACAATTTAGTATATTAACAAGAAATATCCATATTTAACATTAAATTGAAAAAATAATTGTAATTTA
>CAMAXI010000022.1 GCA_945862165.1 Chryseobacterium gleum | reverse complement strand
ACAGAAGAAACTGGAGCTGACACGGTAACCGTTCTAGTAGCCACTGCATTGGTACACCCTCCTGTACCTGTTACAGTATAGCTAATAGTTGAGGTTCCTACCGTAAGTCCTGTAACTACTCCTGCTGTTGAAACTGTCGCTACAGATGGTATAGAAGATGCCCAAATTCCACCTGTAAAAGTTGAACTTAAAGTTGTTGTTCCGTTAACACAAATTTCTTGTGTTCCACTTAAAGTACCTGCTGATGGTACTGTACTTACTGTTACCGTAGTTGTTCCAGCAACACTTGTACATCCATTTACGGTAGCGGTTACAGAATATGTTCCTGTCATGGCTGTCGTTGCACTTGCATTCACCGTTGGGTTTTGACTAGTACTTGTAAAACTTGTTGGACCCGTCCATAAGTAAGTTGCACCTGTTATTGCTGAGGCTGTTAATGATAAAGATGACCCCGCACAAACTGGACCATTGTTTCCAGTTGTTGGTGCACTTGGCACAGAATTTACAGTTAACAAAGCACTTGTGGAAGAAACAATACATGATCCTGAGCCTACTTTTGCACGGTAATATTTTGTTGCTGTTAAACTACTTGCTGCATATGTCGCACTTGTAGCTCCTGAAATATCTGTAAAAGTAGTGTTATCTGTGGAGGATTGCCATTGAATAAGTTGTCCTGAAGTTTGCCCTGTTAAACTAAGTGTTGAACTCCCACCTGAACATACGGTTGGTAAACTTGAACTTGCTGTCCCACCAATAAAAGTACAGGTATTTATATTGAATTGAATATTAGAAAAATGTGCAATTCTTCCTCCGCCAAAGCTAGTGGAAGGTGTTGAAGGAAAAGCATTATCATTATAATCATACTTAGTTCGGTAAATACCTGAACCAGAATTAGTATAACGTGATTGAACTGCACTCGTAAAAGTACTACCATCTCTACTCTCCACCATTATTTCCAAATTTGAAGTTCCATTATAGGAAAAGGGAGTAGATAAAGAAATTGTTTTCCATCCTGATGTTCCAAATGAAATACTCCCACTATAAACAAGGGTAAATCCAGTTGTGGTGGGATAATATTTATCAGCATGACTCGTTGCTGACGTATGTCGTACATAGATTTTTTGATTATCTAACGTGTAACTAGATCCAGAATTAGTTACATAAAAACCAATAGAACTGATAGATCCAGCGGCTCCAATTTCACTTTGTAAATACAATTGACTGCTCCAACCGTAATTAAAGTAAGTTTCAAATGGATTTGAATAATCAGTCGAAGTTCCAGTACCTATTGTAACTGTGGTTTGTCCAGTTGCTTTAAACACAAAAAAACACATCAGTAATACCACTAATGCATTTTTACACGTAAACAATATTTTATTAAATCGCATGTATATCTTTATTTCATTTATCTAATTTTCAAACTCCCTTTTATCCCCTCCAAAATTTACTCTATGCCAAGTTTACCCTGAGCTTGTCGAAGGGTCACTCAATTAGTCTCTAATTACTTCATCCGGCATTCGTACATATTTACATTCATCCGGTAGCTGATTATAAATCGCATCTTTCGCATGAACATTTCCTGCATCATACCCTTTAGAGGCTAATAAAAAGAATAAATCATTTTGATCAAAATCAGGAAGCACAACTAAAGTTAAAATGTGAGTTTCCGCATTAAAAGAAGCCGAAGAAACATTTCCTATCGATCTAGAAATAGTTTCTATAGTTGATTTACATGCGGTAGTACCATATACATTCAAAGTTACTTTTGTAGTATCATCCCCTACAAATCGAAAATTATTACTTGCAAATAGGAATGAACAGGTAAAAAATATTCCCATTATTACAATCAGTCTATTAAAAATTAATCTCATTATTTAAAAATTTTATAAAAACGAATAACAGAGCAAACACACGTATTTACTCAATTCTCTCATTTTCACCACTAAGTAAAAGTTGCAAATATAAGTTCAAAAAATTAATTTTGATACATTTTGCTTTAATTTAATATTTGTAAGAGATTATCTTTTAGTTAACTATAGTAAATAACATATATAAATACTAGAGTTTAGCTATTTTTAGTAAGTTTGAATTTTTTATCAATTTAAATGAAATTAACTAAGGATAAAATTCAAGCGTCTTCCATCGCAGAAGTCGTAATTGCACTTTCAATTATTGCATTGTGTTTTGGTATTGCTTCGCTTATTTTTATTCGCTCCATGTCTGTAACTTCACGTTTTCAAGACTTACGTCAACAGACCGAAATTCAATCCGATATTTTCCAGTCCTTGTTTAAAGACAACGATTCTATTCAACACCTTTCCTATGAATCTATTACTTTACATCAAGAACAAGATGAAAGCAATGATTCCTTAAAAGTGTTTGAGTTTAAGACCTCTGATGAAAAAGTGCTTTGGAGACAACAGGTAGTTGCAAAATAACAGATGAATAACATGATGAAAAAAGTCTCAGCTTTCACCATTCTTGAAACGACCATTGTATTAGCGATTATGTCTATACTAGTTACCATTATTATGCTTGCTACCAATCGTTTCAATGAACAATTAAAGAATAATATTACTATACAACAAGAATTAAATACATTCTATGCGTTTCGTTCTAACCTTTGGCACGATTTATATACTTCTGATTCGGTAGATTATCAAAATGAAACGCTAACAATTTATTCGAACAAACGACCGATATCGTATACGATAGAAAATGATGAATTACTTCGTAAAGCAGAGAAAGAGTGGGTAAATACTGGTTTCCCGATGATTGAGCTTAAAAAAGAAGTGAAAAATGAGGATAAAATTGTATATTTTGTCTTCGATTGGAAGGGTGAACCCATGAAGTTATCCTATCTTTGTCGGGCTGGAATACAACAAAAAATAGACAATCATTTTGCCAACTATAGTCGATGAGTGAAGAGAAAACATCCTTTTTTCAAAAAGAAATCACCTTTGGGAAACCATTTTCGGATAAACTCAAAGAGAATTTCTATAAGGAATTTAGTAACTTACTGGATAGTGGTGTCGATATTCAGCGCTCTTTAACGATTTTAATTGATGAGCAAGAAAAAAAGCAAATGATTTCCATCTTAGAAGATTTGCTAAGTAATTTAATTGGAGGTAATTCCTTGTCGGAGTCTTGTAAAAAAACGACACACTTTAGTGCGTATGAATACCAAAGTATCCGAATTGGGGAAGAAACAGGTCGATTAAAAATTGTGTTAGATCACTTATCTCAATATTATGGAGATAAAGTGAAATTAAGACGACAACTCATCGGAGTTTTTACCTATCCAGCATTCGTGTTGTGTATTACAATCGGGGTCTTGTATTTCATGTTGACGAGTGTTGTACCGATGTTTAAAGATGTTTTTAGTCAATTTGGTCAAGAATTACCGATGTTGACTCAAAAAATCATTTGGTTGTCCAACCACTTTTCTACATTTTTACTGTTTTTTCTCGCAGCTGTAGGAGCACTAATCGCTTATGGATATTCCCAGCGCAAGGAAGAAAGTTACAGAAAATTTATAGGAAATGTACTACTTAAACTTCCTATTTTTGGGACTTTGCTACGTAAAATTTACTTGGCACGTTTTTGTCAAAGTGCTTCGTTGTTATTATCATCAAAGACCCCATTGGTGACAACCTTGGAGTTGATTGAAGACATGATTGGATTTTATCCGTTGGAAGAAGCCATGCGTGAAACAAAACAAGTGATACTTTCAGGAGAAAGTTTGCATACAGGCTTAGCAAAATTTTCTATTTTTGACAAACGGTTGATTTCCATGATAAAAATAGCTGAAGAGATCAATCAATTAGACAAAGCATTTGAACGATTAACAAAACAATACCAAGAGGAAATCGAGTACAGAACCAAATTATTGGGGACGGTAATCGAACCTCTAATTATTGTGATTATCGGATTGGTTGTAGGAGTAATCATGGTAGCAATGTACCTACCTATGTTTAACTTAAGCAACGTAATAAAATAAAGAACGCATGGTAAAAACACACATCGCAGTGTACTTGCAAAAAATAGTACTTGCGAAAAATACGCGAGCGCAACAAACAAAGGAGCAAGAGTCAACGTGGTTGGTAAAAGCATTTTCGTTAGCTGAGATTCTGATTGTATTAGCAATCATGGGGATTTTGATCATGTTGGTGGTACCCAATCAAGCGGGAGTTGCTTCAAGAACTAAAAGTTTAGAGGCGCAACAAGAATTGAAAATGGTACAAAATTTACAATATGCCTATTTTTTACAATTTTCAAAATATGCGGGTGATTTACAAACGATAAATTACATGCCACACAAAACAGTATTAGCTGGTGGAACGGCAAATTATGAAGTTTCAATTGTAGAATCTTCTCCAACAGGTTTTATTGCAAAAGCAGAAGCAGTACAGGATTTTGATGGGGATGGAACTAAAAACAGTTGGGAAATAGACCAAGATGGTGTGTTAAAAGAAATTCAGCCAGACTAATGACACTCTATTTAGTTCTTCTTATTTTACTTTTCATTTTTATCCAAGACCTACGTCAACGAGCGGTGTATTGGTTTTTATTTCCAATGCTTTTACTTGCAGGACTTTGGTATAAATGGAATGGACTTCAATTGGAAATGGTAAAATGGAATGCACTATTTGTTATTTTTTGCTTGTTGATGTTAACCCTGTACGTGAGTTTTAAAGAAAAAACACTAACTCCCATTTGGAGGAGTTATTTTAGTTGGGGAGATATTTTCTATTTAATTGCAGTTATACCAATCCTCCCTTTCTATTCGTTTTTGGTGTATTTCACCTTAGGGACTATTCTTACACTTTTCATACATACGATTACCTTATTGAAAAATGGGAGTGACAAAACGATTCCGTATGCAGGGTATATGGCAGTAACTTTAATACCTGTTTTGTTGTTGGAAAATAAGTTGAACCAATGGATCATTGAACGCTTATGAGTACGATGCAACAAATTGAAATTACTCCAGAGTTACAACAACTCATTCGTGCTGATTTAGCATGGCATTACCGTATTCTACCTAAGGAAGCGATGGATTCTAGTATTTCGTTTTACATGGACGAAGATGGAGATGTTGTGTTGGTAAAAGAAGAGTTAGAAGCACTTTTAGGTGTTACGGTTCATATTGAATTGACATCCAAAGAAATCATTCAACGTAGTTTAGGTAGGTATTACCGTCAAGCTAACGAACAAGAACAAAAAATTACCTTCGACGCTAAAATTGATTTTGTAGATCGTTTAATTCAAGAAGCAAACAACATTGGCAGTAGTGATATACACATCGAAATTTTTGATGATACAGCACGTGTTCGTATGCGTATTGATGGGGTACTAATTCAACGCTATTTAGTAGAGAAAACAGATTATCCCGAATTAATTAATAAAATTAAAATTAGAAGTAACCTCGATATTTCTGAAAAACGTTTGCCTCAAGATGGACGTATACAGTACGAAGATTTTGATATTCGTGTCTCGATTTTACCTACACTTCACGGTGAAAAAATCGTTCTCCGTATTTTGGGTAAAGATGCTTCTTCCTTGAGTATCGATAAACTTGGTTTCTCAGAGAAAGAAAAACTCTATTATTTAGAAGGGATCAAAAAACCAAATGGCATCATTTTGATAAGTGGTCCTACAGGTTCGGGTAAAACCACCACCTTGTATGCTACACTTAAAATGTTGAACGACGATAAACGCAACATTGTTACCGTCGAAGATCCAATTGAGTATACCTTGGATGGAATTAATCAAGTACAACTCAAAGAGTCCATCGGTTTGACCTTTGCTAGTGCTTTACGTTCGTTCCTACGTCAAGATCCAGATGTAATCATGTTGGGGGAGATTCGAGATGCTGAAACTGCGCAAATGGCAATTCGTGCAGCGTTGACTGGTCACTTAGTGTTGTCAACGATACATACAAACTCTGCGTGGGGTACCATTTCCCGTTTGATTGACATGGGAGTTCCTTCGTTTTTATTGGCAAACACCATCAACTCATCCGTGGCGCAACGTCTCGTGAGAAAGCTATGTGTTTCTTGTAAAAAAGAAGCAGTATTGGACCCAAAAGATTGGCCATTAGGAACAAGTCAAGGACAAATACCAGCCAAACACATGGTACCTGTTGGGTGTGACCACTGTCATTACTCAGGGTACAAAGGTCGTATTGCACTTTATGAAGTGATTCCAATGGATCAAGAATTGGCTATGGCAATTAAAAATAATGAAAGTAATATTGATGGTTTATTAGATCAACGCGATATAAAAACATTAGCAAAACGTGCATTAGAAGTATTAAATGAAGGTCAAACTTCATTGGAGGAAGTATATGCACTTTTAACAGGATATTAAATGATTAGAAAGATGAAAAATAAACGAAATCAACTAACTAGGGTAAGATTATTCTTATTCTTAGTGATGATTTTTATTGGAAATAGTTTGCTAGCGCAACGATATACCGAAGATGAATTAAGGGAAAAATTTGATAGCCTAGCCAAAGTAAACAAAGGCTTGAATAATACAGTGCAATTGAATGTATCTGGTTTGGCTTTGTACGAATTTGTGAATACCTTAGGATTGGATAATAATCTAAACGTATCCATCGACCCTGCAATTACGCAAACAATTTCTTATAATTTCTACGATGCACGTGTCAAAGATATTTTTGTATTTCTCTATGTCAATTTTGAGGTAGAATACGAATTTGTAGGTTCGATTATATCGGTAAAAAAACGAATTAAGAAAGAAACACTGGTTGTTGTAACAAAACGAGAGATTGACATTCGTTATAATACAGCGAATGAGTTTTTATCCATGAATTTACAAAACGATACACTTTGGAAAGTGTTGAGTAAAGTAACCAAATTGACTGAAAAAAACTTTGTCATTCAACCTGAAATTCGAGACAAACAGGTGAATGCCTTTTTTCAAAACAGACCTTACGAGCAAGTCCTTGAAATGTTTGTGAAAGCAAATGGTCTAACATTAACTAAGGAAACTGATTTTTATTCCATTACGAAAGCAACTGAGGAGGTGGTTGACTCTAAAAGTTCGAATGGTAAATCAAAAGATAAGTCCAAAGGTTCTAAAGAACGAAAAAATGATACCGACGACCTTCGAGTTTCAAAAAATGCAAAAGGAGGATTGGATGTATATGCAAATAATGTAGATTTAATAGATGTCATCAAAGAAGCGACTGAAGAGGCTAATTTATTTTATGTACTCCATGCAAATTTGGAAGGTAAAGTAAACTTAGACATTCAAAACGTATCGTTTGAAGAGCTGTTAAAGCATTTATTTAGTACTACGAAATACAATTATTTAGCAAACGAACGCGTGTATGTTATTGGGGAATCAAAATCAGAAGGAGTAAGAAAATCGGAGCTAATTCGTTTGGAGAACAGAACGATTGAAAAAGTAATGAATTCCATTCCTAAAGAATTATTAACCGATCTAACCATTACAGAATTTATTGAATTAAATGGATTAATTGTTTCAGGAAATGACCGTAGTATTTCAGAATTAAGAAAGTTCTTGAAATCGATAGATGTAGTTGTACCAATGATTCAGATAGATGTGATGTTTCTTTTTTCTCAAAAAGGAAATACAAACAAAACAGGGATTCAAGCGGGTTTAAAAGACAAGTCTACAACAACCTCCGGTACCATTTATCCAAACGTAGATATTTCCACAGGAGCTACTGCAATCAACGACTTATTGAAAGCTATTTCTGGATATGGCGTGTTGAACCTCGGAAAAGTGACAGATAATTTTTATGTTAATCTAAGTGCATTAGAATCTAACAATGTCATCAACATAGAAAGCACCCCTAAAATTTCTACGTTAAATGGCCAAGAAGCAAAAGTTTCAATTGGAGAAACAACGTATTATCAAGAGACGCAAGTGAATGTTCAAACATCCGTGACACAATCTGGAACGATACAATCTAAAACTTGGAAATCCATTGATGCGAATCTTTCTGTGACGATCAAACCTTTTGTAAGCGCTGACGAACAAATTACCCTAACAATTAGTGTTCAACAAAACGATTTCGCAGGTAAAGTGGATCCAACTTCACCACCAAATATGACCACTCAAACTTTTGCCTCCATGGTACGTGTGAAAAACGGAGAAGTTGTATTATTAGGAGGTTTGGACAAGAAGACCGTAAACGAATCCGGATCTGGAATCCCTATTTTATCTCGTATTCCTGTGATAAAATGGATTTTTGGTTCTCGTTCGAAAGCGAAGTCTTTATCCAAATTGCATATTTTATTAAAACCAACAGTTACCTATTAATGAAAAACTGGAAGCAATTATGGTCCCCAAAAAAACTGGTGATAGTTCAATTGAACTACCAGCATCAGTCTGTGGAAATAACTGCAACAAAATGTGCATTAAATGAATCCGATTTTACATTTACTGTGTTTGATTCCATCGATGCTGTAATAGAAAAATATGGAAAACAAATTCCATATTGCATACATGTAGCTGGTTCGGGAGTCTTAACGCGTTTGGTGGAGTTTTTACCTGGTTATAAAGAACAACTAATTGTCAATGGAGATAAGGATGATTTTTATTTTACATCCTACAACGATGGACATCAAGTTGCTACATCTTTCTTTCGTAAAAATTTAATTGTAGACATATTAACGAAATTTCAAGAAGATAAAATTACGTTACTTCAAGTTTCTTGTGGCTTGGTACCATCTTTACTTTTACTCGATAACGATGGACATATTTCATTTGATTACTTTTTTCAAAAAGACGGAGGTAGAATTACCAAGTGTGTTCGAAATGAAATTCCTTTTGAACGTTGTTTGGTGCAAGGGGTATACAAAGTCAAAAATGAAACAATTGCGCAAAGTATTTGTACATCATTGCTAGCCAATACTGAATATTATTCGACAGGATTATCAAAGGAAGAAGCTGAATTTCAACTCGAAAATTACAGGCAGTTTAGTCAATTTAGATTTTTTGGTATTGCAGTGGTTTCTCTTGTTTTCATAGCAGTAACGCTAAATTATTTTTACTTAAATAACCTTAATACCGAGATTGCGAATTTAGAAGTAGACCTAACACTCAACAATGATAATGTTTCTTTATTAGAAAAATTGAAACAGGAAAAAACGAGAAAAGAATTGTTAGTGAGTAATTCTGGCGTGCAACAAAAAGAATTTATTTCCTTCTTTTTAGATAAAATAGGAGAGACAGTTCCAAAAGCAATTTCCTTACAAGGAATTGAAGTGTTTCCATTGCTTGAGACCTTGAAAGAAAAACGTAAAGTAGAATTTAAACAACAAATAATAGAAATAGTAGGTACAAGTCCAGAGAGTGAGACGCTCGATGATTGGATGGAGCGAATGAATCGTTTTAGTTGGGTAAAAAGTGTGGAATTGGTCAATTATTTGAAAACCGAAAATTCCAAAGCAACGTTTAAACTCGTAATTACATTGAATCAATGACGTTTTTCGATCAATATAGCTACAAACAAAAAAATTACGCGTTAGTAATTGTGAGTGTGCTGCTTATTGCAGCAAGTTATAAACGTGCTTTTAAAACAACCATTGAAACGAGAGCATATAGAAAAGAATTGGTGGATAAAATTGAAACATCCAAGCATGCTATTGTCGACATTCGAAAAACTCAACGAGAAATAGCCTATTTAAATAAATTATTAGGAAAAGAAGATATTACGATTGAAAAAGTGCAGCAAGGATTTTTGAATTTTGTACAGACGAATAGTTCCGCTGTCTCAGTACATCAAGTTGATGAAGTACTCACCTTCCAACATCCAGATTTTTCGATTAATACACATCGTATTGTACTGAAAGGAAACTTTATACCTACCCTTAAATTCATTTATGAATTAGAAACGAAGTTTGATTTAGCAAAACTCGTGAATGTCAATTTTGAATTTAAAAAATATTCTTCCGAAGAGAAAGAACAACTTTACACCACCTTATTAATGCAGAATTATGAAAGATAAAAAACTAAAATATGTGCTATTTACATTTGGTTTACTTGTATTAAGCCTAAGTTTATTCAGTTGTAAAGATTTTGTTGCAACAAATATTTCAGGTAAAACTCCTGTGTTATTAACACCTGTAGCAAATGATTCTACCGTTTCTACACCAGTTAGTTTTAATTGGGAAACCCTGGAAGGAGCAACAAAATACCGATTGATTGTTGTTTCACCGAGTTTTAGCGCGATGAAGAAATATGTGTTGGATACGATGGTTACCAAAACAAGTTTTTCATTTGCGTTGGATTCCAACCAATACGAATTAAAACTTCAAGCAATTAATGCAGGGTATGAATCCCAAATTTTAGGACCTGTAAAATTTAAAATCGGTAAAGCAGTTGTAAATCAACCTAACACTAAATTAAAACTGTTGACCCCGACTTCCGAAAAATATGTAAATCATAATTTTGATGGTAAATTTTCATGGCAAGCAATTACCTCTGGTACAAATTATGAATTTGAACTTCGTAAAGGCGAGAGTTTCACAACAGGAGTAAATGTCTATACAATGGATCCGGGAAATACCTTAGATAAAACGTTACCATCCAATGTTCTTCCATTAAAACCAGGAGCCTATTCGTGGCGTGTAATTGCAAATGCTGGTTCTACTTACCTCACACAATCAGTAGGTATGTTTTATGTAGATACATTAGCTCCTAATCAACCAACTTTACAATTTCCTACAAACAATTCACTTGCAATTTCAATAGTCGATAGTGTACAATTTCAATGGAACAACGGGACACAAATTGGTACGTATCAATCACCCGTTTCTTCTATCTTAGAGATTGCGAGCGATCAAAATTTTACAACAATCGTCCTGACAAAAACCTTGCTTGCAACACAATCCAAAAAGATTGTACTATCAGCATTGACAACAGGAAAACAATATTTCTGGAGAGTTTCAAATAAAGATGAGGCAGGAAATCAATCCCTACCATCCACCACCTTTCAATTTACTACCAACTAATGAAAAATAAAGGGGTCGTATATTTATTAATCGTCGTTGTTGCCGTAGTCTGGTACAACGTATTTTTCCGTATTAAGGATAATTTTTTCTCTGAAGAAGAACAGATGCTAACTTCCGAACGACAAAACATACACCGACCTACGTTTCATCGCGACACCTTCAATTTGAACGCGAACTACCGCGATCCTTTTCATGGTGTAACTAAAACTGAAGAAGTCAAACCACAAGAACCAACGGTTGCTACCTACACCCCTCCGAAATACACCCCTCCCCCACCAAAACCTCATCATTGGCCAAAAATCAAGTATTTTGGTCTGTTAAAAAGCGAACAATCCAAAAGTCCGCTTTGTATTCTACAAATTGGCAACACGATGTATAATTTACGAGAAGGTGAAGTGACCTATGATAATATTGAGGTTCGACGTATCACACGAGATTCTGTGATTCTTGCACAAGGAAAGTATGGGAAAGTTGTGAAGAAGTAGAAGAGGGCGAAAAACACTTAGAAATACGCTAAAATGTATGGAGGATATTGTATAGTTAGATTTTCAATGAAAAAGTAAGTTTTACCGAATTTGTTGAGGAGTTGGAGGGATGACTAGAAATAGTTAAGTTAACTATAGAACTATTTAATAAATTTATTAAATTTTAGATCAATATTCTCAATTTCATAAACAACTGAATTAATACATTCAAATTTTTCAGCATTAAATATTGCTAAATTGTACCCTTTTGAATAAAGTGAACTTTGAAATTGAACACCATCAAAGCCAATAGATTTAATAAATTCAGATAAATATTGAGTAGGTAAATAATCAATATCCTTATCTAATCTTCGTATCGGTAAGGATAATTCTTTCTGCAATGTTTTTATGAAAGGGACATAAATTAGATAATCATCTATTTCTTCATTTTCCGACCAAGATATAGGGTCATAAATTGGACTACAAAGATTTAATATGTTTATGTCTTCTTTTAGCTTAAACTCGCCTACTGTTACAAAATCAAATAAAGAAACTCTTGTTTCATACATTGACGTTATTACACTATCAGCAAGATAAAGGTAAGAAACCCCTTTTGGATTTGCTCTTCCAGCACTTGCTTTATCATTTGGTGGATTTCCCATATTACCTTTATCGAAACCATCTTGATTAGAAATTCTATTTCGGTAAAAAATTCGCCCCTTTTTCAGTCTGAACAAAAAAGCTTCGTTTTCAAAAAATTTCTGCAATTTGTTTAAATCAATAGTATTACGAATATGAAAGCGATTTACATTTTTGATTTCATCTTTAAACCTTTCCCAAATACTATGAATTGCTTGGGCTTGTTCTTGATGGAATACTTTATTTAATTTTGAAACTACTTTGTTTTCAAACAATTCTCTAAATTCTTGATAATCATTTTCAACAATAGATTTTAATAAATCAATTGTTTTTACTTTTTCATTAAAAATAGAATCCTTAAAATCTTCATTAATAGCTTCATCAATACTTATTTCAGAATCAGTATTTACTTCATATTGATTTAATATATTCAGAAAAAATGGTATTAATTCTTTTGGTGAGTAAATAGAAACATCCAAAGAAGAACAAAAATCACAATTACCTGTTCTTTGGTCAGATAAGATAATTTTTGATAAGTATGTGCTATTGAAGCATTTATTACAACAATACATATATTATAAGTTGTTCAATAATATTTCAATGTGATGCATTGCTGAAAGTTTTTTTAGTGTTCCTAAGCCTGGAAAATGCCCAGTATTATGGAGTTCAGAAAATTTATCAGTTGCAACAGTAGTCATTTTTCCTTCTGATGTATTCCATGCTATTAGTTTATTCAATGCTTCAGCAAATTTCCCTGCAATATCTGCGGTATCTTCATTTGAATCTGACACAAAATGTTTAACCCTCATTTTTTTGTTACTATCCATATAAGATAAATGTATAGCAACTGCTCTTGGAAGGAATCCTGCTTCTGAATAATTTTCACCAATTGTCAAAAAATCAGAAAATCCTTTAAACCCATCTTTTGTGAAAAAAAGATGTTCCTCGGAGAACGCACTATCATCAATTTCTAGAAAATCAGCATTTCGCGATTGAGCTTTAAAGAAGTCATCTAAACTCACTAATGTACTTGATTCAAACTCTCTATAATATCTCTTGCTTTTTATTATTCCATAATGAATAATATTATTTATTACTGTAAAATCGTTTTCTATACTTGTTATAAAATCAGTAATACCCTCCCTAGAAGCATAATGAATAAAAGTAATGCCTTTATAATTTAGTGCTGAATCTTTAAGTAATTTCAGAATAACTTTAGGGGTTGTCTTCTCTTCAATAATAATAGCAACTTGATAATTTGAATAATCTTTTAATTCATTGTTAAGTATATCAATTATTTTTGAAGGATCATTTTGTAAATCTCCAACTGTTGGATTCAAGACAACATTAAAGTTAATGTTGTCTACAGCTAATATTCTAAGTGTTGATTTTAATGTTGAAGAGTCTTTTACTGGTTCTATTATAGGTGATACTTTATCCTTAGATTCACTCATTTTATTACTAATATCTCTTAATGCAATTAGTTCAAATTGTTTTCCTCTTAAAAATGGAAAGTACATAAGCGTTAGATTGTTTGATTTAAAAAGCTATATAAAGATTGATATTCTTTATTATTTAAATTTAATGAATTACATATATATTTCAGTTCATATGGAGTTTCATTTGATTTTAATAAATTAGGGCATTTTAATTTTCTTTCTTTTAATTTGTTAAAAGCCATTTTTTGAAATAAAGATATATCAATAGTTAAAATTAACGATAGACATTCTCTAAATATCATCGTATTAGGAACTTCTGGAATAAACCCAAAAAAGTCATAAATGATTTCTAAATATTCATTTTTTCTCAACGTTTTAAAAATAGTAGAATGATCCAGAAAAATTAGATTTTCAGTTGCAGGTTTTATTTCTTTTAATTCATTATTTGAAGTAAATTCTATTATACCTACAACACTTTTCTCGTATTCATTCAATACTTTTGTGATAAATTTTGAATCTGAAACGACATATACTTTATTTGCAAATTTCTGATAGTCAGAAATTTGTTTTTTTAGTTTGTCTAGACTATCATATTCTGTTTTGATTTCATATATACGAGCTTCACCATTTAATAATGTAAAATCAGCAATGGAATTAGCTATTTTAAATTCATTTAATACACTTGTTGTTTCTAAACAATATTTTTTTAATAACAAATCATTGATAAGTGTGTTTTTATAAATGTATTCGTTTTTGTAACTTATTTCAAAGCTACTGTAAAGTGATTTTATTAATTGGGCATTGGTTATATTTTCATTTACAGAAAGGTGTTTTCGAATGCGTTGTTCAAAAAGTATTGTATCATTTTTTATAATACGCTTAAATACAGCAGGACTGAATAATTGAGATAAACATCTCAAACTTTCAATATCATGTGTAACATTTATCATAATCGTAAATATATTAAAAAAGAATCAGTTAGTAAAAACTAATTATATTCCTTAGAAATTGCTACGCTAAAAAAGGATAAAATGTTTCTTAACTTTTGCGGGCTAATGGACAAAAAGCATATCTAATTTTTTATACTTTTTCAGTTATTTTCATCCTTTTTCACCACTTTTGTCTCTTATTTGTTAGTAAATCTTCTTCAACCCTTTTAAAATGGGAAAAGTTACATTTTTATCGGAATCAATTTTCACCTCTCAAATATATTATAAAATTTTAACCAAAAAGTATACTGTAGAAAAATGAAATTTAGTAATCAAAGATGCTACTTTCTACAATTTTTTCAACCTCATCTTTCATTTCCCAAAAGAAATCAATTCCGGTCGATTCTTCCACCTTATCAATAGAAGTAGCAAAACGCATTATATTTCCACTAAAATTAGCATTTAGAATTATAAAACCTACCGCAAACCATCTATCTTTTCGCTTTTGAAGTAATACTTTGTAAAACGCTTTTGGAACTGCTACACGATGAGGTCCAATCGTCATCATAGATCTATCAAATATAGGTCCAGTCACAATGTACAAACTGTCATATTCATTCGCCCAGCTTCGCACTTGTTTTTCCAACTTTTCCCAAACCCCACGATTAAAACGAGGAACTTGCGGTGTCATATTCGAATAATAAAAAGATTCAATCATTGTTTCATTAGAATACCCCATATCCGCAGCAGGTGCTAAATGCCCACGATCATATCCCGATTTTTGATAATCCAACGAAAAATCGGTTCCAGGTATCAATGGGTCAGCTTTAAAATCATTCGTTCGTTCAAAACGGTTCCTGAACCCAGTCGAAGAACGTGTCAACAAATAAGCTACCCAATTTGCTTGTTTATACTTTGAATTATACGAAAGCGTATATCCTCGATGTTTAATAATAGTATCATCAGCATCGTATTTTGGAATTTCTAATTGAGAAAATAAACCATTGCTAATAACCAATAAAATCAAAAATGTAATCGTTCTCATAAGCGTTTTTAAATTAAAAATAAACCAACATATTCAATCAAAAACACAATCAATAGCAATTGATATAATTTCATTTAAAATAGTTTAGAAAAGGTAAAATGATCTTCCTCCTTATCGTCCTTTTACAAAGAAAACTTATCTGCAAGGGTATATAAAACACTCCTAACGTCGTGCCCTTGCATATACCATTCCAAGCCTATTCGTCAGAATTCCTCACTACGGCTTTCCATTAGTTTTCTTTGTTACGTCCTCATACGTCGTCAGTCACTGCTTCCTCATCCCCCCAAGCCCCTTTAAGGTAAGTGTTTAGCATAGCCATTTCACAAGCATATTCCCTTTATGCTATCCACTTATTTTTTTATTGGGGGTCTGTCGCCGTTTGAGTTAGGCTCGCCTGCTAAATCGCTCAGGCTTCAGGTTTGTCACATTTTTTGCAATCCTCGTTCACAGCCACTTTGCTTCATTTCGGCTACCGAGGACGTCTGCCTACATTCACCAAAGCCGCTTAACCACTCCTCACACAAGAGCATTATTCCGTCACATTGAGCCTGTCGAAATGCACTTGTCTTTTTCCCTTCCATAGAGCAAAAAAATGCGCCAAACCTTCGTGCATACTGCAGAGGTCGTTCCCGCGCTTCCTCATTCTTCGTCATCGCTCTACTCTCCCCCCTTCGCTCAACTCGCAGTCGGCTCGCGCGCACAGGCAATAATTCACTTCGTTTCTATTATTCTTCATTCAATTCATAATTCCTAATCCATAACTTATAAAACATTCTTCTGCCTTTTTTCCAACGCACAGCTGAAGGCTCCATTACCTTAAAACTTTCATATTTATCATTAATCTTAAATATTTCCCAAATGTTCGCAACCCTCACATTTGATTTTCGAGCATTGTAAACAATGCCTATACAGATATGCTAGCATCGTCTTTTTTTTATGCATGGATGAAATATTAAAAGCAGTATCGTAATCTGTTTGTAATATAGCATGTAGAAGTGTGTGACAGTATGAAAAGGTTATTCTATGTCCACCCTCATTCCCAGTAGCTATGGCATTTCTCCTAAAGTCGTAATGCCACAGCAACTTTACCATTCCCCACACAAGAGAATTCATCTTTTCACTACGTTACAAGATTTCAAACCTGTATTGAGCTTGTCGAAATACACTTGTTTTTTCCCAATGCTTCAGAATTTCGCTTCGATAAATAATTCTTCATTCAGCTTTATAACCTCAATTTATATTCTACTTCAATGAATAAAAAATCAAAATAGGTCGCAAATTTAGTCGCCAATCGCACATATCCGCCCACTCAGGCAGTAAAGGTCAAGCCCTACGGGTTTTGAAAATAAAATGTGACTTACTATACTTTCTTAGGTTCCAACATCGGAATATATTATTTATTCTGTCTTTAATCTCATCAGCATTTTTTTTTCAAAAACCTTGACAGCCTTTCCCTTTGTCTCCAGTGGAAATGGCTTTCTTTTTTTCTTTTTTTTCTTTTGAAAAAATTTATCTGGGCGAAGCCCTAAAAGGGCGAGCATAATTTTTAAACCGTGAATTATGAACAAACGCACCAATCCAGCAGTTATTAGAGCCATTTACAGAGAAATGAGCAAAGAGGAACTCAAAGCAGAGTTGAAAGTAATCTTAGAAAAGGCAAAAGAAGAAACGAACAGCAATAAAAAGCAGATGTATAAAAGCCTGTATCAGTATGCTCAGTCTTTAATTTTAAGTAGATAGTTATGATACAATTTAGATTAACTACTTATCGAGAAGGAAAGGATTATAAAAGATCCTATTTCTTTATTTTGAACAAGGGAAATAACAGTGGAAAGCCACTGTTAACCCCTTGTCCGAATTGTTTCGTGTGTGAATGTTCCAATGAAAAAGAAAAACAAGAATTATACTGGTTGTTGTACGGAATGTGGCAAGGCAAAGCAATCTATCCCCATTTGATTGGTTCCGTTATTCCGTTTATTCGCCTACGAGAATTGTCAGACCTCATAAAAATAGGATTAGAAAAATTAACAATCAATCCGGAAAAGGTCCGAAAGAATATTTCCAAAATCGTTCAAATGGAAAAACACCAAGTCAATATTCAAAGACAGCTAGAATTAATCAAACAAATGAAACAAGCGTTGATTTTTGAGGTGCTGAAATAGCACCTCTTTTGATAGGTTAGCCTACCTGTTTTTATAAGTAGTTGGGTTTAGTTTGGTGGAATTTAGTTATATTTAATGAGTAATCTCGTTGCTCGCGGTTAGTAAGCTAATAGATTGTTGTAAATAATCACATTTATGAGGGAGTATGAATAAGTTACCAGCAAGTAAAATCAAAAGTTATAAATTTCAATAAAACTATTAAAATGACTAAAAGACCAACTAAAACAAATCCAATAAGAACAAATCCTGTTTCGCTTAATGAGTCAACCTTAGAGTCAAATATTGCTAGTGAGATAGCAACTCTTTTTAATTCACCTTTCAATTTTGGGTATCCTTTACGTTTAAGACATTTGTTTGAGTTTGATATAATAAATTTTTCCGCTTTCAAAAAAAGAAAAACAAAGCTATATCGTTTAACTCCAATAGAAGAAAATCGCGGTGGAGGATGGGATACAAAAATAACTATTCCAAAGGGTAATGGTGATAGTAGAGCTATTTTTATTCAATTTAAAAGCGGCAGCCACAATGAAGGGAATAATATTACTGGTAGTATTTTCAATTTATCAGTGAAAACACCAAATCCACATGCAGAATTCACTTTCAATGATAACAAAAGTAAAAATCCAACTTCGTCTAATAATCAACATAATACCTTAAAAACCTTGTCCGATCATTTAGTAAAAAACGGTTTGTCTTCTAAATCGGTAATGTATGGATTTCCTAGAATTACGAAATTGAATGATTTTGACAAACTAGAAGACGATTTAATTTTACACACTACTTTTCTGACAATAGACGAAATGGACGCTGAAGCAAAAAAGGCAAAAACAAATTTATATGATAGAAAAATCCATAATTTCAGAACTTGCTACATCTCTGAAAATCGCAAAGAGATTTCTTCCGATGTATTTGAACTAAAAAACTCAAATGAATATGAAGATGTTCTATATGAAATTATTCTCGTAAAACTCTCGCATTATAGAAATCAGTTTTCAAAAGACGTTCCAAGTAAATACTTAAACAATGACTTGTTTTTAATGTTGGCTGAATATCTCAAAATAAATCCATTCAAGACTTTAAATCTATTTGATAATTACCCTAGACATTTTAAAAATGAAATAAGAAATTACTTTAAAGAGTTAATAGCAGAAAGAGATAACAATTTTTACGAAATATTTGAAAGAAACGAATTAAATGACGATCCTTTTGTCTGGAGAGAGAGATTGTATAATCGTATTGTCGAGTTTTTTGAGTCTCGACAAGACCAAACGATAAATATCCAATTTGATATACCTAGTAAATACACTTTTAATTTAGATAGTGAAAAAGAAATTGAATTTGATTTAATAGCTGAACACAATTTGAGTTTATTAGTTTTTTAAAAGAAAATAGTAATAGACAAAAATATCGCTAGCAGGTAACAGCGCCTAGGAGCTTCCACCTCAGTTCTTCGAATTACTGTGTAGCGGTTAAAAGAAATATTGTAGTTTTGAATAAAGTTTTGCGAAGCGGTGGTAGCACCTAGGTGCAAAACGTTATTCCTCATTTTACTAAACAGACAACAACAGAATAATATGAGAAAAATAGAATCTGTAATAATAGAAAATTTTTGGGGTGACAAGACTGTCAACCTTAGTTTTAATAACGATATTAATTTTTTAATTGGAGTTAATGGCTCAGGAAAGACAACAATAATAAACTTAATCGCAGCTTGTTTAAATGCTGATTTTTCCACTCTTGACAAAGCTCAGTTCAGCAGAATACGAGTTGATTTCTTTTTTGATACAGAAATGAAAAATGATAAAACATACATTGAAGTTGTAAAAAAAGAAAAACCTGATTCACCATACCCAAACATTATTTTTAATATTAAGTTACCCAGTGAAACCAAAGCAAGAACATTCAGACTAAACGAACTTGAAGAGGAGATGCTGTTTAGATATCCTCACGAATTACGGAGACAAAGATTTCATATGTCAGGACAAGTTAATAGAGACATTAATTTATCATTGCAGAGTTTTGTTAATCTGACTTGGCTTTCAATTCACAGGTCAAGTAGGAATCAAAACCAAGATGAAAAAAGTTTTGAATCTAGCATTGACCAAAAAATTAAAGAACTATCTAGTGATTTAATAAAATATTTTGGAGTTCTTGATAAGCGATATTCTATTGAGACTGAAAAATTTCAAAAAAACGTATTTCTTTCATTAATTGAAGGTGAAAACCAAGTCAATTTATTGCAGACTGATGATTTAGATTCACAAAAAGAAAAAGATTCTCTAAGGCAGATTTTTTTACTTTTTAAATTACAAGAGTCCGAGTTTTCTAAACAACTTGACAAACATTTCGAAGGATTTGACGAAGCAAAAAAAATTTTAGAGGATACAAAGTCTATCGGTTTAGATAAACTATCATTTTTATTAGGAACAAGAAGGATCCATTCTATTGTTCAAGAATGGATAAGTTTAAACGAAAAGAAAAACAATATCAACAAACCAAAAGTAACCTTTATTGAAGAACTTAATAAACTATTTCAAAGAAAAGAGTTATATATAAATGAAAAAAATGAATTGCTCGTACGTACACAAAGTGGTAAAGAATTTAACCTTATTAATTTGTCTTCAGGTGAAAAACAACTCTTGATAATTCTTGGAGAAAGTTTATTGCAAGAAAACAAATCTCATATCTATATTGCGGATGAACCTGAACTGTCTCTTCATGTAGACTGGCAAGAAAAACTTGTGAATAGTTTAAAAGGAGTTAATCCAAACTCTCAAATAATTTTTGCAACTCATTCACCTGATATAGTTGGACGTCACTCTAATTATGTCTTACATGTAGAAAATTGTATAAAATGAGTGGATTCAGAAGAACTATAAGCGGACTTAGTAATCAACATTTATTTTTTGATGTTGATTTAGTTGTTTTTCTCGAAGGAGGAGAGTCATACAATAAAGAAGAAGTATTTTCAAATAAATACACTGAAGAAACTGAAGATGTGATATTTTGGAAAAATATATTCAAAAGATTTAAGGCAGACAAAAAAATTAAATTCAAATCAATAGGTTCAAAATCAACAATAAAAGAAATTGCAATTGACATAATTGATGGTCAAATTTCAACTGTTATGGTTGCCATGGATAATGAATTTGATGAAATCTTAAATAATAGACTTGAGCATCCAAATGTATTTTACACTCATGGCTATAGCTGGGAAAATGACGTATGGAACCAAACTGTTGTCAAATCAGTTATTGAACAATTAAGTGCTGTTGAAATTGAAAATAATGATGTTGAAAACAACTTTAATGAGTTCTTAGAAAAAATAAAAATTGCAGTATATTCAGATGCCTATTTATTCCGACACAACTCTTCGTTCTTTAATAGAGATAAAGGACGAATGTTTTGTGTAGACTGTAATCCAGTTGACTTGCCAATTATCAAGTCAGAAGAAATAGATAGAAAAATTACTGAGAAAGGGATTACTAAACGTAAAGCCACCTTATATGGCAATAAGCACAACATTGACACTCAGAAATTTTGTTTTGGTCATTTTCTAGCTGACTATTGTTGTCAGCTGGTTCAACATTATTTAAAAAAACGTCATTCATTGACAAACATACATAAAGATTACATTTATCGTTTAGGAATAAATAAGCATTTTGAATTATGTTTTGAAAATGGACATACTTACGCTCACTATATAAGTCAATTCAATATAAACGAAGCATAATGGGCGTTTGGCAAAAAAGCGGGTTCATTGCTTAAATGATGCTTTGTGCTTAGTATCAAGTATAATGCTTGCAGACAATTTAGAGCTTCGAAATCCGCTTCTTCGCCAAGCGTCAAACCGTTAAAATCACAAAACCCCACTCAAATCACTTCGAGTGGGGTTTCATTTTGTTTGTATATTCTTCTATTCAAATCGCTTCATTACCTTTTTCAAAACTAAAGTAACAACAAAACTCACGAAAGCACCAACAAAGGCAAGAATAATCGTTTTCAAATAATCGTGCGTATCTATCATAGCACAAACGGTAAACACCGTTCCGGTTAATGTTCCTGCACTGGTTGTATGGTCGTGATGAGGTTGCATAGTTAGTTTAATTAAAATTGTAATAAAGGTCCATTGTTTTTCACATTGTGTTTATCGAAGTGTGCGGCAATGGGAAAAAGTAAAATCAATATTCAAAAACAACTAGACTTAATCAAACAAATGAAAAGAGCGTTGATATTCGAGGTGCTGAAATAGCGCCTCGAATTTATTTTGGTGTATTTTTGATTATATTGATTATTTTTATATATGTAATTTATTGCAGGCAAAGTTTTTAAAATCATAGAGGGTTGTCTGAAGAAAAAAGTATATATCAGCGTTATAACTAAGTTAGGTGTAATTTGACTAAATAGAAAACAGCGAGCAAGATTAATAGGTCTAAAAACAAAAGATAACATCAACAAATTAAAGAATATAGAAATTATGGGTTTTGAAACAGAGGATTTACGTACTATGACCAGAGATTTGAATAATCTTCACGGATTAGATGATAAACTGAAGTTTTTCTATGACGAAACAAATAATATCCGAAAATACTATCTAAAGGAAGATAAGTTTAATGAGTCAATTAAATCAAATTTTATTTTAGGAGGAATAGTACTGGAGGAAAATCAAGATGTTGATATAAGACCATTATTTGACAGCTTTAAATTACAAAGCAATGTCACTGAAGTTAAATTGAAAAATTTAGCACAAGGAGACTTTTTTAGTTGCTTAAAATCAATACATCTGAAGTCTATTTTTAAGTTTATGCTTGAAAAACAAATATTTATACATTACTCATCCTTAAACTTTTTGTATTTTTCTACGGTTGATATTATTGATTCTTTAATTAAGGCTACAGGGATTCAATACGCTCCTTTTTTCAATAGAACATTGAAGAACGACCTTTATGTATGCGTAAAAAGAAATATTGACAAATTCATCTCTATTTTTTATAATTATGAATATCCGAATATTAAGACAGATAAGGTTTTGTTATTTATAGACGATTTAATAGAGATATTTAAAAATGAACCAAAATCTTCGGGTAATAATACAATACTAATGTTGCTAGGAAAAAGCAAAGAGAGTGAGTATTTGTTTTATATCATGAATGAAACAAATCATATGCTAATAAAGGATTTCACTATGTTTTATAGTCGAACGATATATTTGTTTTTAAACTCAATCCATTTTTTTGACAAAGAAGATTCGATTGAGCCTTTAATTAATGATTTGAATTTAACCTACAAAGAATGTAAAATCGAAAACTATTCTTTTATTGATTCAAGAGATAATTTAGCAATTCAACTTTCAGATATTTTAGTCGGTTTGATTGGTAAATATTATAATGCGTTAAATGATTATTCGCCACAGCAGTTGATTGAAATGTTGAAAGGATTAAATATCTATCAAAAAGAGACTTTAAAACTATTTTATGAAGTATTGGAAGTTTCCGAGTACAAAAACAAAGCTTATATTCATCTTACAATTAGTAATGACGAATTAAGTAAAATGGTTCTAATAAAAAAATACACCTAACACTGTATATACAAAATGGGCGAGATAGTAGTAAATTAAACGGTTGTAGCCCGCTTAATTTTTTCACGATTTGATAAGTTTGAAGCCCGCAATCGCCCACATTTGCGAATACTTGTCCGTTAAACTCTCACCCTCACCGCAATCACCTCAACCAATCTAGTTGTATACCTCGGAGATAACTTCTCTTGTTTCATTTTCCAAACTCGCTTCTGATCTTGCGAAGCTAATTTGATTTTTTGTTGTCCAAACGATTGATTAATTCTATCCACCACTTGCATCAAAGGAGAATGTTTCGGATTACTATTTTCAAAAAGTGAAAGTTGAATCTCGCTATCAGGATTAAAATCCATAATTATATCACCTGCTTTTTTATATTCAAACTCAAAATAATTAGATTTAGTATATTTTGTAAGTGTATATACGTGTTTTTGCAGGTAGGCTAGTAGGTTTTGAATTAGATTGATTAAATTTGAAAAGAGACGATATTTTATTTGTGTTTCGCCAACCAGACAGTAAATTTCGGGATTAGCGATAAAAAAGAGATAATTTCGCAAATAAATAAGTTACCCACAAGTGAAAACAAACACGAATTATGACTATTGACGAAAAATGCGATTTTATATTAATCGCTCTTTATGAAAAAGGAATTTCAGGGGAAATAGGAATGGTAGAAGCAATGTCAACTCTTTCTAACCATAACATTAAAACCGAATTTAATGAACACATAACCATCATGAATCAATTAAAGGATTCTGGCTATGCAGTAACACAGGTTCAAGGATCGGCTGAATTCAGAGCACAGATAACAGAAAAGGGAATGATTTTTTATAAGACAAGTAGCTTTAATCTTCCAGGAACATCTATTGAATCTCAGAGAAACTAAGAAGAAGTGATAAATCAGGAAGAAATATACAAATTGCTACAATCTGAAGATTGGAAAAGCTTAATTGACATATTCTACGAAAGAAAAGACCGAATAAAAAAGGATTCACTTTTGACACAATCTATAGAAACGACTTTATCTGTAATCACTCAAAAAGCAATCGAACTTGAAGAATCTCCAAATTTTGTTGACAATTTAGAAAGTATCCTCCTTTTAGGAGCAGGAAAATTCATAACACTGAAAGAAGAACAAAAAGAAGCTATTACTCTAGCCATTGTAAATGGTAAAAAAGAGACCAATATTTCTTATTGCTATCAGTATGCTAAAGCATATCCCGACAACGAAATGTGTAAGGCTGTAATTATAGAGTATGAAAAAGAACTCCCAAAAGAACTAAATCATTCTAAGGTTGAAAATCTTTACGTAACAGAAAACAAGGATATTGAAACAAAAAATGATTTCAGAAAATCGCTGTTTAATTCGATACAAGAAGTTGAATTTTATTTAGCCCTTAAAAGAGTTTTTGATTCTTACCAAGTATATCCAAATGTTGGATTGAGCAGTATTTTAGATTTTGACAGCTTAAAAGATAACTTGACTTCACAGGAAAGAACCTTCTTCTTCCAAACCTCTGTAGACTTTGTTGTTCTTGAACCATTTAGAAATTATTTCCCAATATACTTTTTCGAAATTGACAGCGTATGGCATGATGCTTACGAACAAATACAAAAAGATAAAATAAAAGATAAAATTTTTAGTCTAAGTGGTCAAAAACTCATTCGGATACGAAAAGTTGACAACTCAATTGATGAACAAGAGTTTGAAAAGCTATTACATGAAATAAGAAAAGAAATAACCAGTGGGTAACCCGCAGTATGCAAAATAGCGCACGTACACACTCGAGATAAAGCGCCACATTGCCTACTGCGGGACCGTTATAGGTAATTAAACTGAAACCAAAGACTAAATATGGATAGTATAAAAATCATTCTAGACAAACTGTCTTCATACAATATATTCAACTACCTCCTACCAGGGGTATTATTTGTGTTTCTTACAAAAGAAGTCACAAGGTACGATCTCATTCAAGAAAATCAACTTGTAGGGGGCTTCCTATATTACTTTATTGGAATGGTGGTCAGCAGGGTCGGATCGGTGTTTATTGAGCCAATATTAAGAGGAATAAAATTTTTAAAGTTCAAAGACTATAAGTTTTTCGTTCAAGCAAGTAAATTAGATAGTAAGCTAGAATTGCTTTCGGAGGTTAATAATACTTATCGCACAATTCTTTCAATGTTGATTTTAACTTGCCTTGAATATGTATATATGTGGTTGAAATTAAAATACAATATTTCACGTAAAATTACTTTAGTGATTGCCACCACTTTCATAACACTGCTCTTTCTCTTTTCATACCGAAAACAAACCAATTATATTACGAAGAGGATAGAAGCAAATATAAACGACTAAATATGGCCACGATACATTTTCTAAACGTCTTAGAAGGCGACTGTAATATTATTCAACATGACAATGGACATATTACTGTCATTGACGTAAGTAACGCATACAATGATGATGATTCCCCAGAAGAAATTGCTGCAAAAGCGATTAAGGATAAGGAAATTAAAACACGAAACTTTGTACCAGACGGTAAAATCAATTACAATCAAAAGGAAAACCCAGATAACCCTGTTGAGTATTTAAATAAACTCAAAATAAAGGACATTTTTAGATTTATTATTACTCATCCTGACATGGATCATTTGGATGGAATAAAAGATTTCTACGAAGAATTTACAATTACCAACACTTGGGATTCTGACAATAACAAAGAACTAAATTTGAAAGAATTTCCGAACAAGTTTAATCCAGAAGACTGGAAATTTTATACTCAATTAAGAAGTGGAAAAGTTACATCAACAAAGAGATTAACCTACTATGCAGGTAATTCGAATTCATATTTCAAAGAAGATAATATTAAAATTCTTTGTCCATCGCCTGAGTTAGTAAAGCAGGCTAATAAAGAAGGAGGAGACATCCATGATTTATCGTATGTTCTTCTTTTCACTTTTCCAAAAAAAGGTGGCGGAAATTGGAAGGTAATTTTTTCAGGAGATAGTCATGATAATTCGTGGGACTACATTTTAGAAAACTTCGAGGATGACGTAAAAAAAGTGGATGTTTTATTTGCACCCCATCATGGTAGAGATTCTAATAGAAGTTATGAATTTCTGAATACTTTAAATCCTAAAATGACACTCTTTGGAAATGCTAGTTCTAAACATTTAGCTTACGACTCTTACAAAGGAACAAGAATTACAAATAATCAAGCTGGTTATGTAATTCTGGACATAACAGAAGATCGCTTACTTGTTTTAGTGAAAAATAAATTATTTGCATACAATTACCGCAATAAGGATGGAAGAAGTTGGGGAGCAGCTACTTACTACAAAGAATTTGATGCTTATGGCTTATTTCAATATAATGCGAAATAGAAAACAAACAGCCCATAATAGCAAATAAGCACCACTATCGAGTGCGCCTATTTGCAAACCGTTAAAACTCAAAACCCCACTCAAATCACTTCGAGTGGGGTTTCTTATTATTTGAAATTCGCTTACTTCTCAAATCGCTTCATTACCTTTTTTAAAACTAACGTAACCACAAAACTCACGATAGCACCAACGAAGGCAAGAATAATCGTTTTCAAATAGTCGTGCGTATCAATCATTGCACAAACGGTAAACACCGTTCCGGTTAATGTTCCTGCACTGGTTGTATGATCGTGATGAGGTTGCATAGTTAGTTAGGTATTAAAACGTTTATTAATTATCACTCTCCACAGTAGATTGTGAAACTGCCGAAGCCACAGAACCACCAACCATCAAATACTCTCCAATGGTCGAGAAAATTTCTGGTAAGTGAAAAGGAGTTGCTAATAAAGCACCACCTGCGGCAGCTAAACCCAAACCAATATTTCGTAATACCTTAAAATAATTCGGAGTTGGAGATTTCATTCGTTGAACTAAATTCATTTTTTCAATTTTTAAAAATTAATAATTCTAAGCAACTTCAATAATCTTTAAACAATTGTAGGCACCGTTTTTCATTGGATATTGAATTCCATTAACTAATTGAAAATATTCCAATTTCAATAAGAACACTTTTGTCCCTGTTCCTGATGGTACAGCAGTTGGAGTTAATGTAACGTTTGAACTTGCAGCTAGGGATGCTAAATTCACAACGTTTGTCAACTTAAAATCAACAACACCAGTTGCAAAATTGATGTTTCCGAATCCACCTGTTATACTAACATGGGTTGCTCCATTAGGCCAAGTTAAATCCGATGCAGGTAATAAACTTGCAATATTGATTACACCAGTTGCAGGTGTCAATGCATAGGGTTTGTATAGCATACTTCCCAAAAGTGAATTTGGATTAAACTCAAATCCCTTTAACAATGCTTTTGCCGAAGCATTTGATACTCCTACCCCAACATTGCGTTGTCCACGAGCACTAGTAGTGTCCATGTTTTTAATTTGGGTCATAATTTGAGTAATTCGTGCAACATTTGTCGTGTTACTGATGTTTACAGTAATGTTGCGTAAGGAATCACGTAACAACTTCCCTGCTGAAGCAGAGTTACCGAACTCCTTTCCATTTTCTCGCGTTCTTGCAAACGCTGGATCACTTGCAATTCGAGCTGCATCCACACTCGTTTTCATCTTTGCGAGATGTCCATCTTTTGATTTGTAAAATGTCACGTTATCCAACGTTCCTTTTACTTTTAAAAGGCCTGTTTGTCTTGCCATTTTCTTATTTTTTATACATTCAACTTTTTACAGATTATGACTTTCATAATCCCTCAAACATCATTCCTATCTAGAATTGAATTCCGATTGATTAATCAAATATATAAGGCTACTAATACCAATAAAAATGTGTACTTCCGATAAATTAACTTTGTGTTAGATTATGCCACTTTGGTAGTTTATTACCACTAAAAAAGGAGTTAATTTTACCTGTCAAACACAGAAAATGTATGTAAAACAGTATTTTATCAGCATTTACAAACAAGTATTAAGTATGGTTAAAGTATGAACTTATTTAAAATGTGTTAAAACATAGTAATATACGTTTAAAATAAAATAGAAATTCCAAGATGAAACGAATCGTAATTTACCCCAAAGATATTATGATAATCACAGGCAAAAGCGAACGTTATTCGCGTACAATAATGAAACGAATAAAATTACATTTCAAGAAAGAAGAACATCAATGTATTTCGATTTCTGAATTATGTGTGTATTTGGGATTGGATGAGGTAGTAATTTCGGATTTGATTAAGTAGGAAATAGGATTAAAAACTAATCCTATTATCACTCAATAAATTTTAGATTGATTTGTTAGTGTTTAGTGTTTAAATTTCTTATATTTACATCAGAAATTAGTTCTTTTTTTAATAACAAAATCTATCAATATTCAAGCGAACATCAAAGCGAACAAATGTTAGGTTTTCTTTAAATTACTGTAAGTGAGCGTGTTTAAAACTTTATAAGTATCCCAGCGGGATCACTAAAGGGAAGCAAAAGCTTCCCTTTTTTTTTTTGCATCAAATTTCCACCTACATGAGCACTGAAATTTCAACTAAAAAATTCTCTCCTTACCAAATTTTAGTCATTACCATACTTGCATTAACTCAATTCACTGTCGTATTAGATTTTATGGTGATGTCCCCGCTCGGAGATAAACTAATGAAAGCAATGCAACTTACCCCACAACAATTTGGAATCGCCATGTTCTCCTATGCGTTTAGCGCTGGTATCTCTGGATTTCTAACAGCAGGATTTGCAGATAGTTTTGACCGAAAAAAATTATTATTATTCTTTTACATTGGATTTATTGTTGGAACCTTATTTTGTGGTTTAGCAAACACCTACCCGCTTTTAATTGCAGCACGCGTTTTCACTGGAGTATTCGGTGGTGTTATCGGTTCTATTTCCATGGCAATCGTATCTGATTTATTCACTTTAGAACAACGTGGACGTGTGATGGGATTCATGCAAATGGGATTTGGTGCAAGTCAAGTGCTAGGAATTCCGATTAGTTTGTACATCGCGAATCGTTGGGGATGGCAATCACCATTCTTTCTAATTGTTGTTTTAGCATTCATTATTTGGCTAGTTCTAACCGTTAAATTAAAGCCAATTACAAAGCACCTAGAAGTCAAAAACAAAGACAATGCACTGAAACATCTTATCCATACGATTTCTCAAAAAAATTACCGCATTGGATTTTTAGCGACTGCCTTGATGTCCCTTGGAGGTTTTATGATTATGCCCTGGGGAAGCGTATATGCCATTAATAACTTAAACGTAACCGAAGCGCAACTACCACTTTTATTTATGATTTCAGGTGTTGCAACATTAATAATCATGCCTATCATCGGTAAATTAAGCGATAAAATTGATAAATTTAAATTATTCACCATTGCTTCCGCTTGGATGATTATGGTGGTACTTATTTATACTAATCTAGTTCCCGTTCCTTTTTGGATTGTAGTAATACTTAACGTAATGATGATGATGGGAGTTATGGCACGTATGATACCGAGTGTTGCCTTGGTTTCAGCACTACCAGAATTACGCGATCGTGGCGCATTTATGAGCATCAATTCCTCTTTACAACAACTTGCCGGCGGAATCGCTGCTGCAATCGGAGGTATGATTGTAGTACAAAAAAACAATTTTAGTCCAATTGAACATTATGACACTTTAGCGTTGGTTGTCGCTGTTTTTGTCGGTATTTGTGTGTATGTATTGAGTTTGGTAAGTAAAATTGTTAGAGATAAAAACAAAAGTTAAACAGCTACTAAAAAAATAAACTTTTTTTAGTAGCTTAAATACTATGAAACCACTTATAATACTCAGTATTTTTTTAAGCACTATTAACATAAACGCTCAAAAAACTTAGAGTTCAGATGTAGCTCAACTCTTTTGAATCAATCGATTGGGATGGTAAAACGATGCCGGAAACAAAGTTCGTCATGAAATCTACTTTA
>CAMAXI010000021.1 GCA_945862165.1 Chryseobacterium gleum | reverse complement strand
TCATCTGAATATATTAATCTATATTCTGGCCCGTCAGGAAGTTCTTGCAATAAAGCACCTACTTTGTATATTGCATCAAAATTTGAATCCCAAGTGCCTGTTTGCTGACCATTAATATTTCTACTACTATCGGTTAAATTTATTATTCTAAGAAAATTCCTATGAAAATCAAAATTTTTAAGTTTAATTGTTTCTGACCTTAAATCACCATTATAATTGTTTTTTACGGTTGCATTAAACACATCTGAAAAATTCATTTCAAACCAAATGGTATCGCCAACACTATAAGATTCTTTTATTGGAAAAACAGAAACGGGATGTTCAAATGTAAAATGCGACCAATTACAGTTTTCAGGTCTTTTCTTACAACTTAAAGACATTAAAATAAGTCCAAGACTAATTAAAATTAGATTTTTCATTATAAATAGTTTAAAGCGGTGCGTTAACGCACCGCTTGGAATTTTTAGTAACCGTACGATTTAAATAATAGGTTAATATTAGATTGTTGTGCACTTCCGTATTCAGAAATGAAACGGCCTTTATATTCTGAAACCGAAGTGACATCAGAATCCATTGAACCAAAACATTGGCTAATTGAATATCCGCTTACATTGTCTATAACATCGGGTACATTATACCAATCAGGTTCTCCAACATCAGCTAAATCGTGCATTATTCCATAAGGTCTCCAATTCCAGGTATTATCTGTATAGTATGGAATGAAATTTTCAATTTCTGTCACCCATGTATTTCCTATTGAAGTATTATCCCCATATCTCAAATGCGCAAATCTAGCGCCACAAAATTCAGCCCAAGCTTCTGAGATAGCAATTCTACCAGAACCGTTTTTGCTTGCATCGCCGTATCCTTTGTGCTGAACAATATAAGCAATGTATGAAGTCCAAAAAGAATTTCCAACTTTACTGTAATGACTGGCATGTGATAATTCATGAAATAATGTTTGAGCAATTTCATCAGAATTAATATTTTTTGCAGCTTCACTACCTGAATAGTTGTAAGTAATATCAGGTGGATATTGAAGTAACACTTGTAAGCTTATTGCATAATAGGGGTGTCCAGAAGAAACCAGGAACAATTTAGTTGCATCTAATATAATACTTGAATTACCCATTTGTTTTAACATTGGTGCAGCCGCATCGGTAGATAAACTGTAGCCATTTTTACCTGCGTTAGTTAACCACAAATTTAATCCTTTTGGAGGTGTTTGGATTCCTTCTAGTGAACAATATATATGATGTTCTCTTATTGTATTTAACATATGACATGCCATCCAAAATCTCTTATTATTTGAATTTAAATCTGTTGAATTGTTAAATGTATAATTAATATTTTCCAAAGAACCGTTTTCAAATTCACCAATATTTTTTCTTTCCGTAAAAAAAACATCTAAAAAATTCAGTCCTTTTATTCCTCTTATATCTACATATTCATTTTCAAATATAATAATGATATTTACATCTCTATTTTTACGGTATGTTTCATTGCATGAAAAATAACCATTATCATCAGTATATCCAGTACCTATATCGAACCACCATCTTGAACGTACTTTTACTCTTTTAACACCTACATTTGTTACAGATCCGTTGATGTTTTGTTGGACTTTTATAAAACCTCTCGGTGTATATTTAGCAGATGCTCTTTTAGGTCCTGTTCCCTCTCCGTTTTCATATCCAAGTAGTTCTAATGATTTTGAAACTAGATCATCGTCTGTAAATTCATTAAACAAACTTTTAGTTCTTTTTTGTTCATTACTTACTAAATTGGGTAAAAACAACGAGTCAATAATTTCATGTTTAATATTTCCGAATTCATAATCTGGTTTAACAATCGTATACAACCAAGTCATTGTAGTGTTTGGTGAAACAGGATTGTGGTATGTTGTTCCATATTGCTCTACTTCAACATCTAAAGGAATGTCCCATAAAATTAACCCCTGTTCTTCGAGAGATTTTGTATCTTCAGTTGTTTCTGGGAAAAATCGAACATACAATTGATTTGTTTCAAGTTCGGTTTCTGTTTTTTGGCGAGAAAGTTGATTATATGCATTTTGCATATTTTCAACAGTAAAAGGATTAGGAAGTTTTTTTCCGATTTTAGTTTGTTCGTCAGTTGACACAGGTTTTTGTGAAGGAGTGTTAGATTCAGGTAGGACATCTTCCTTTTTACAACTTGTAATCAACATACCCCCAAAAAGCAAATAACAAAAGGAGTAAATAATTTTCTTTTTCATTCGTTTGTTTTTAATTAATTTTAGTTTTGCCTTACTTTGTTTTTAGGAGTGTTCAGGTCATTTTTTTCTCCAATTATTAGCTTTATAGGCATATTTTAAAGAAACTTACATTTCTTCTCTAGTAGACGGTTGATCTTTATTTTACACTTCATTTTTATATAACTTAGTCATAACCGACATAAAATCAATTTTTACACCTATTTTATTCCGACTCAAAAGTTTCTATTAATTCAGTCGCTATTTTATTTTAATCCCCAAATCTAAACTTCTCCTATCAACCCCTTTAGCGTGCAACTACCTGTTTTTCTCTACAAACAAAATCTTTTTTCTTTCTTCTAATTCTTTTTTAAAATAGGCTTACTAACACTTGTTTCTCGATTGGAGGTTTCACCATAGAAATGGCAATAATTTTCTGTATATCAGGGTCAGTATATTTACTTCTTAACTTGAAGACTTAATAAATCGTTGGATTTTTAAGTATAAAAAGGAATTGAAACAACTGATAACTTATATATGCTAGAAGATTTACCTGAAAATTGGGATGCAAAGCCACCTACCCTAAACACGCAAACCATCGGGGATGATTTTGTTTTTGAAAACGATGCAGCTTTATTAAAAGTGCCAAGCGCAATCATTCCAGAAGAGTATAATTATTTAATTAATCCGAGTCATGTTGACGCGAAAAAGATAAAGGTGATTTTAAAAAGAAAGCTGAAGTTGGAATAAAAGTTGAGGCTTTAATGCAAGAAAAACAATATTTTTATATCTCTAAATCATTTGAATTAGTTAGTTCTAAAATGTTTATTGATAAAGTTGAAAATGCCTGAACAATTTTAGTTCTATTTGTATATTTTGAAAATTTTGTACCGTCAAGATTAGATAAAATATTTTTTGACCATTCTTTAATTTCAGTGTCTAATTTATAATCAACCTCATGTGCAAGTTTGTTTCTAATTGAATTCAATCTTAATAGTGAATTTATAATCACAGTTTTTTTTATATCATCGTTGAAATTAATTTTTTCTAATAGATGTATCTTTTTATAAAATGAGTATCTGTCATCGTGCTTTATATTGTTTAATTTTAGAGTTGAATTTATAATCATTTCAGTAAATAGATGCCCTTTTAAAACAATTAATTCTATTTCTTTTTTTAGATCAAGATTTGCCCAAACTCCCCATTCCAATATAAAGTTTGTATTGTTTTTCATGTGATTTATTTTCTTGAATTTTGATTACATATATTGAATAGCATATATTTTTACATATATCTCTTTATTGGTTGCGTTAATGTATTTAATTTATTTAGCACATCTTTTTCAACTTTTATATTTTATAACCGTAATTTTGTAGTAACAAACTACCAATGAGAAAAAAGTTTATCAATTTTATTAAGTAAGGGTTTTGTCCTATTCAGTTTATCACTCCTAACGTAAATTCAAGATGTTTTTTTCTTTCATAGAATTCATTTGTTTAATTTATAAAGTAAATCAAGTGCAAATTGCGTCTCCTTTGGTATTTTGTTCCATTCAGACTCCCATTTATTTAAGTTGTCTAGATCAATTTTTGTCAAATGTCCGAGATATAAATCATACATTATTTTCATGTTTTCATTTAAAACACCACCTTTTGAAAACATTATTAAGTTTGATGGTCTATACTCAGATAATTTCTTTCTCCTAATTAGTTCTGACATCGAAATTTCAGAATAAATCCAAGGGGATTCCGTTTGTGAAATAATTTCTTTTGTAGTAATGGAATTTGGAGTATTGAGAAAGAATAAACATTCTGACTTATCTATCATCATATGTAAAGCTGTTGAAAGCATCATATGAACATGACTAGTGGAGTTGTTTCTTTTTTCATAATTATATGTTTCACCACTTGGATTAAGGCAATGTTTATTGTCAATCTGCCTCAATAAATCATTTGAATTGCCCCAAATGCACGAGTCAATAAATGTTGAGATTCCAAATTTTTCGTTTAGCCAACCAGCTAACGAAATTGCCATTTTTTCGTCTCTATGAGAATGTGAAATAAAAATATCAACATCAATTAGCGGGAACCAATTCGATTGCATTTTAGTGCCATTTATTGAGCCGTCAGGGGATATAAAACTCTCAAGTGTTCTTTTAATAATTAATTTATTAGCATCGTATAATGTTCTACCTTTTTGATAAAATAAATCATTTTCAAAATCAAGTCTCAAATTAAATCCTCTATACATAACTCGTTTTTTTTTATTTTTAGTTAGTTTTTTTAGCTTTGGGTAGAATGTTTTGCATCTACCCGAAGTTGGCGATTTCGAAGCACTACCCAGTCGAACAAGCCCAAATTTTGATAGATGAACAATGCTTTTTTATAAGTAGATTCGCTATTTTAGGGTATGTGCGGTTAATGGTAGTACATATTATCTTTGTTTTGAAGGTTTATAATTTAATAAACTCTTACTCTTGTTGTATGCGTTCTCAATAAAATACTGAGGGTTAATTAGAAATCTATCTTGTTCTACGAGAGTAATATACGAACCATTCAATTGGTCAAAAGTTTTACATGAAGGACAAGAATATTTGTCGTCTGTAATTAAATTAAATCTATTTTTCTTTATAATATCATAAAGCTTTGAATTATCTATTGATCTTGTTGAACATCCGTCAGGATTCTGAAAAGATGATATTAGCCAATCATAACTACCATTTACTTTCATTACAACTCCAATAATTCCGTTAGTATGGGATGTTGTATTCCCCCTTTTATATTCTTTAAGTGAATATTCTATTTCCCAATCAACCCATTTGCTTTCCTTCAGGTTTGGTGAAACAATTACAATAGTAACAGATGTGCCGAAAATCATATTTTTTAGCTTTTCTTTAATATTTTCAATGGATGTATCTGTTAAATCAGGTGAATCCGCTGTTTCTCCTTGATAGTATGAAGCATCATCTCCTAACTTTTTAATTATCTCGTCTCTTAAGTCTTGTGCTTCGCTATATTTATAAGCGATGAAAGTTTTTCTTGCCATATTATTTCTTTAATTTTTTTAAAAATTTGTCAATTTCTTGTATAGCTAAATCAAAATTTGTGTTTGTGTCAACTAGTTGATTAATTAGGGGCATAAATAAATCTGGATTTTCGAAGTATTTCTCAGGTTCACTTGCTATCATTTTATAGATAGAATTTGTAGCTGAACCTGTCATTCCTATAGGAATACAGATAATGCCATTTTCTCGTGCTATTTCAAATTCTCTTATTACCCCCACCGCTTCTATAATTTCATTTTTTTCATTCTTTTTGTTTCCAAAAACAAATATTGATATTCCACATTGTGAAATCATCTTTTGGCGATATTCTTCCCACAATACATTCAAAGGTTTATCTCCTGTTTCAAATTGAGGAAATGGTTTAAGTATTAACTGATTTTCAGAAAACTTAATTGGATTGCTATAAATAGCCTCTAACGCCCCATTTATTACAGAACTTCCCACACCCCAACCGAATCCATTAATGATGCGAAAGTCATTCTCTATAATTGTTTTAGCAAGATTGTGAACGAAACCTATTGCTTCTTTTTTTTCGAATGGTTCGTAAGTTTCAGCGCTACCTGAAATAAATATTGTTTTCTTCTTATATCGATTTTCAATTTCCTTAAGTATTTCGGTAATGTCTGGATAGTCATTTATCAATAAGGATTTTATTCCGTATCGTTTTATGTCGTTAATTGTTAAAGTTTGTCTTCGAGTATTGTAATCCAAAGTGGCTTGGTCAGGATTTAGAGAGTCGCCTAACTTATGCTTTTTAATGAAACAATAATGTTGTCTTTGTTGTTTATTAAACCTGAAATTTAATCTACTCAAAACATAATCAAGATTCGGGTCAGTAAAACTGAACCCTATAAATAAGAATGTTTTTGTTGTTAATTCACCTGCTAAAGCATTTATGAATGGCTCGTGAGTTGAGTGATACTGTTCATATTGCTCTTTGGTAATTATTGCTTGGTCTGGATGATTAACATCTCCGTGCATCTTAAATATAACAACGTCCCTTTTCGGTCTTGTATTCAGGAGTTGATTGTTTGTATATTTTATATCAACAACTTTGTTTTCCTTTTGAAAAGTCTTTTCTAAAAGTTGGTCATAGTTAGTTGTCCAAATCGATGAAAGAGGAAGTCGAGCAATTATATTGTGATTTTCTGTTTCTTTTGTGTCTTCTGTAAATTCTTCTAATATTTTTCTGTTGATTTTTGAGCGAGTTTGATTTTCGTTGACGTGAAATTGTGCAAGAGAAACAAGGTCTTTTTCATTATTGATGTTAAGTTCAAGGTCGTGAGCAATTTCAGACATTAATTCTGTCCAATTAACATATCCTGCTGGAACACTAAGTCCTGCTCCTGCAAAAATTGATGCGGTTCCTTCGTCAAGGTCTTTTACAAAGTCTCTTATAAAAATTTCTATTTCATTTTCGTATTTCATATTTCTGTCTATGTGTTTTTTAGTATTATCATTAACGGTTTGCAAACAGTCGCAGGCGGCTAACACATGTCAACGTTCGCCGCTTGAGCTTGTTTGCTGTTACAACCAGTTATTTATTTTTCAATTTAGTCGACACATTAATAAAATTATCAATCATCTGCCAGTTTATCTTTTTTAGAAATTTCTGTTCTGAAAACGCTTCAAAATATCTATGTATAAAGCTATCTATCCACTTGAAATAATTCCATCCGAGACTAGTAAAAAAAGCTAATAGTGAGTATTTAATTTTAATGTTGGTATCCATTGAATATTGTACGTATTCTGAATCAGTATTTTGTTCAAGGTAATATTCAATGAAATTTTCTGGAACAAGAGTAGTCATTCCCGTTACTTCGTTTTCAATAATCAATTCAATTCTGTTTGTTCTGATTGTTAAAATATTTTTTGATGGTTTAGTAACTACACATCCCTTAGGAAGTGTCAATATGAAATTTTCATATAGATGTCCATTTGACTCCGAAGAAACATAAGTTATTTTACTATTTTCTTTTTCCTTTTTAAAAGAATCAACAAATGCTTCACGTTTATCCATGGATTGGGAGAATATATCTAGAAAAGAATTTGCGAATAAAATTTGAGGTATATCATTTCTAATAAAGGTTTTAAGTTTAGAAGATTTGAATTTTTTTTGGTAGAAATAAGCCATTAAATGTTCTGATAGTTCTTTTATAAAAAAGTACTCAGTTGCTTGATAAACTATATCTAAACCACTCAAAGAATCTTTCGGAGCTTGGTAGTCGTTAACTTTATATTTCTCCCAAACCTTTTCCAAGCCTTTATTTTCGGCAAACGCAGAATCTAAGTACTTTTTTAATTTCTTCCCGTACATGTATCCAGGAATATTAACTATCTGATTTGTAGTTTTGTTGTAAATGAAAAAACCGCGAATCGTGAAATGTTTTTCCTTTTGTTTAAATAATGTTCTAGCAAAAAAAAATATTGCCAATAAAACGAAAATTAATCCAAAATAAATATTGGCTACTTTTTTAAATTCAAGAATTTCAGATAACCCTTGTCCGATAAATCGAATTCCAAATGCTAGAATCACCGATACTATAATAATTTGAAATACACTCTTTTTTTCCTTTAAGAAGTCTGTTATCATAATTTCGATTGTATTAATTGGTTGTAACTTATCAATAAAAGCAACTGCGCACATATATTTTCGATATAATTTTATCTATCATGTACCCTTAAAATCCAAGTAATTCCCCATTCTTCAATCTCCCCACCATTATTTTAATACAACAAACCTACCTCAATTTCCCCACCCCCTTTAGCGTGAAACTACCTGTTAACCAAAAAAAATGTAACTTTTTTACTGTAACGAGAATTCGTCTAGTGTTTTTTTAATATCCTTGACTAACCCGCCTTTTTGATTAACGTAGTTCGTTAAAGATGAGTGGTTATTTACTGAAAAATAAAGTTTAAGGTTGTTTTTTAATTACTTTCCCGAACTTTCCTTGTGCAAGGATGATAGAATCACGTGTGATACGTCGAACCTCAATATTATCCTGTGTTACTTCACCTTCCCGAAGGTTATACATGGAATTTCCGACCTGAACTATACACAGCGAACCTTTGGTGGGGTTACTTTTTAAAAGACCATAATACTTGATTTTTGGCCAATGGTGTGGCTTTGGTTGGGGTGCAATTACTTTAGGGGGTGTGTTTAGCTGAATATTTGGGTCTTGGGGTTTTATTTCTTCAGTAAGGTTTAAAACTCCACAAAATGGATCGCGGTAATCCGCATGTAAATGAAACGTGTCCCGATGAAATGTTAGAGCGTATTGTTCACGAATTTTCTCACTTGGCGGCGAGATAACTTCTTCGAAAAAATTATCTTTAATTCGAAAGAAAACTTGATACCAAATTATTCCTACCACCACTAACAATATGTATACTAAACCTTTGTTTTTCATTAGAATATCGTAAATTGAAAGGAAGAAGATGGTAACGAATGATTTCCTGCAGCATCGCTGTTTGAGACTCTCCAAAAATAGGTTTTGCCAGTGACCAATGTATTCAAAAGAATTTTTTTAGATTGTTGGGAAAGTACTATGTTGGATAGTATGATGGTTGTAAAATTTTGATCACTTGCAATTTCTAAATTTGAGGAAACTGGAGACTGATAAGTACTAAGTTGAATTCCATTGTTCCATTGAAATTGCACACTATCCAAGCGCGATATGGACAGTGAATTATTTACTGGAAGTTGTAAAATTGGTGTGTTAGGGACTAATGTATCAACGAAGAATGTACCAACGGTTTGTGTTAAATAAGCAGTGCCAGCATTTGCTATAACGCGCCATGTATACGCTCCTGGTTTTAATGGTAGTATATTTGAAGGAAGGGTTTTATCAAGTGTATTACCTGGATCCATGGTGTAAATATTACTACCTGTTGTAAAACTTTCTCCTTTTCGAAGTTCAAATTCGTAATTGGTTCCTGTTGCGATAGCTTGCCACGAAAATTTCCCGTCAAAACTTTGATTTACATATTTTCCGGCAGAAGGTGTCACCAACTGCAAGGTTTTATTTGGTTGATTTGTAACTGTCTTGCCAATTTTAAATTTAATAGGCCCTAAAATTTGAGATTCATAACCGGCGTTAAGGGCTTGTAATTTTATCTCATATGCATTGGAATCTAATGCCATTAAAAAACTATTCTTAGTGACCAAGGTGTCCAATACATATTTTTTCATATTGCTAAAACTAGGCGACACAACAATCAATCGGTATTTTGTCGCGCCTTCCATTACTTCCCAGTTAAAACTCACCGGTGTAAATACGGTTGAATCGTTCGCTATTGGAGTTAACAAAACTGGCGTTTTACCAGAAATATTCTTAGCAATAAAATCTTTACAGCTACCTAAACTTAGGCTTAACACAAGTATCGAAATTAAAATTCTAACCTGGTATTCTCTTTTATCTTTCATAATTTTGCATGAGTAAAGTGGTATATAATTGTTCCTTCTCTTCCGAAGAATATTTTTTAAATTCAAAATGCACATGTACAAGTTTCGCTAAATCAAATTTCGTTTCTAAGGCATATATGAATTTCAAAGTCGAAATATAATTACCCTTCATTACAATTCGATGGGTATTTATTGCAAAATCAGGATGCTGATATGTAAGTACTTCATCTACCTGACATACAGAAATTGTTGAACTATTCATCTGTGCAAAATTTAAAAATCCTTGCTGCACTTTTTCGATCGTAATATCTTCTTTGCCTAATAATTTGTTTAAATAGGCAATTTCTTTTTGTGTAGTTCGAATAGCACTAGTTGCATACTTAGCCCCATTCATTTTAGCGATCAATTCCTGGCGATACGCTCTTGTTTCTATCGTAGTTTTAAACGCACGCTTATAACTAGCAGCAAGAAGCAAAACACTCACAATTACTAAAGCGTAATTTTTTTGTTTATAACTGTATTGATCAAAAAAAGTCATAAATTCAATGTGATTAATAGTTTAAATGAGGCATTTGAATTTTCTGATTTTAAATAACTTATTAATTCAACGCTCTTCACCCAGTCAAAACGGTTCATCCGTTCCATCCAATCATCAAGGGTTTCACTCTCTGGACTCGTTCCATCGATTTCAATGATTTGTTGTTGTAAAACTACTTTTCGTTTTTCTTTTAATGTTTCAAGCACTGGAAACACTTCTAGGTCTTGCAGGGAAATTGCTTTTGGAACCGTTTCTCCAATTTTATCTAAAAAAAAGGATATAAATTCTTTTTGTTGTACACCGGAATTACTAACCAATAACTCTTTTCTATTTTTTTCTTGTTTTAATTTATCCAACAAAGAAACAGCGTCATTAGTGAGTGTTAAATCCACTTCTAGGTTTGCGATTTCAGTATTTAAATAATTGAGATAAAAATAATTAAGTGTTACCGCAATGAATAGGATGGAAACAATTGCTACCCCAAAAAACCTAAATTGGCGGAATTGGAGGTAATTCTCAGTAAGCACCGCAACTTCTTTGGAGGATAAACCGGTTTCAAAACATACATTGTTGCTGCGAATTGCAGTACAAATACTTGCAACGATAGTTTCAAATTTATCTCTATAAATACCTTGTATCAAGCAGCGTTCAGATGGGTTTTCATTTCGTACGCACTTAACGATTCTAGCCCCCTCTTTTTGAATAAAATAATCAAATGAAATAGTTGCATCATCCTCTAACACCAATAAAACTGGAACTAATCCACAAGAAATTTGGAGTAACGTAATGTTAGCCTTCCGTATTTTACCTACTACATCTTCGATTAAATTTTTTCGAAAAAAAGAAGTTGCAACTTGGTGCCCATCGTTATAGGATGTAAAATAAAAATCCTCCTTGTCCCCATGTACAATTAATTGTTCTTTGTAGCCTGGTAAAAATTCCACTAAACGCGTCAAAACTCCTGCCCCTGTAACATGTATGTAATATGGAATTTGCGTGCCGAATTTTTCAATAACAGCATCCATAGATACAAATACCTGCCCTTTAAAATTTGAACTTTTTATCCTGCAGGAAGTTGCGGTTATTTCCACGGACGCTTGGAGAAAGTTCAGGTGAACTACCACTAATGTTTTCGGGGTCCATAATTGCTTCCAATTTCTCATTAATACGTTACGGTTGGTTTTAATAAAATATGTAATTTGGAAAGTGATTTCGCTTTAGAACGAGAACCGAAAATCCATTTTAACACTGGAATACGCGATAAAATTGGCACCCCTGAACCAGATTCATTGACTGTTTTTTTATCCAATCCCCCCAGTAAAATGATTTCGCCATTTTTCACACGAACCATGGATGCAAAAGTTTGAGTAGTCATATTGGGTGGCGATGTAGGATCTACTTTCCCTGCGAAATCATTTTGTTGTACACTAATGGTCAATGTGATTTGCTCATCTGCACTAACAAATGGTTTAATTGTCACCGAGAGATTTGCATCAATGGATTTCCAGGTCTTTGATTGAATGGTACCGGATTGTGTTACGGATGTTTGAACATTCACTTGTGTTTCTTGGTAATAGGTTGTTTCACCAATGGAAACCTTGGCTTCTTGACCATTTAAGGTGGCTATTTTTGGTGTACTTTCGATATTGATTACATTGTTTGATTCTAGTGCACTTAAGGACACATAGAAATTTTCGGTTACTTTCCCTAAGTTCATGACTCCGAATCCAGAAATTGCCTTTAACAAATCATTGATCGCACTTGCACCAGTTGAAATATCAATACTTGGGTATATCGTACCCGTGGTAGTTGTAGGCTTATCTTTCAATCCTGCTTGAATTCCTGTTTTATTTGTGTTTCCCTTTTGTGAAAACAAAAACATAACATCAATCTGAATCATAGGAACTACTACATCAATCGACTTTAAAAATCTACGCAGTTCGTTGATACTTCGTTCACTTCCAGAAACAATAAGTCCATTCAATTGAAGAAACTCTGCAACTGTTACATCGGATAATAAATCTTTCGGAATGGCGTTCATCACGTTTTCGATCGTTCTATTCTCCAGACGAATTAAATCGGTTTTACGAACACCTTCCGATTTTGATTCTCCAATCACATAGATGCGTTCATTAACCAAATAATTATATTTAGTAGTGCTAAACAAGTGTTTTAAAAGTTCTTCAAACGATACATTTTGAATATCTAAATTCACTTTTCCTTCCAAATTTGCATGAAGCACATACAAAAGATTTGCAACTTCTGTTGCTTCTTTTAACACATCGATTAAATCAACATTTTGGGCAAATACATCTAAATTTCCTTTTGTATTTTTTGCAATTCGTAAATCGTCGGTATCCTTTTTTCGGTCTTTTACTCCTTTATTCTTTTCTTTTGTTTTACCAGAAACATTTTTAGTATCTAGGAATTCTTCCGTAAGTTTTGAAATCGTGTAAAAATCTTCTGTTTCTTTGGTTATACTTAATCCATTGGCTTTAACAAACATATCTAACACTTGTTCATAGGGTCTATTTTGAAAGTAAGCATTGACTTGTTTTTCACGAATTTCTGGCTGTATAACAAAGTTTTTCTCGGTTAACTTGGTTACTTTACTTAGGACTTTCCAAAGTGTGTCATTTTGTAAATTCATGGATAAAAATTCGTTCGCACGATTGTACTGTATGTCTATTTCTCGCTTTGCAATAACAGGTGGAATTTCTTTTTTTAGGCGTTTTTTCATCGCAATAATGGAACCTACAAATTCAAACTCTACTTCAAAATTCACATAAAGAAAAACCAATATATCCTTTACCCGTGCGTCGTAAAAATTATACGATATGGTTTGTGTAATCGCTGGATCGATAGAAATATTTAAATTATTATCCAATCCTAAGGTGTTCACAAATTCATAGAAGGCCAATCCAGATACATTTAATTGTACTGTGTTATTTAACCCCTTATTTATTTTTGCTAAACTATCGAAATGGACACGCAGTTCTGTTTCTGTAAAGCGTTGTGCTAAAATACTATTTCCACTAAAAATAATTATCAGTAGTAAACAAAACGTAACGTGTATGCTGCTGTTTTCTCGTTTTTTCATAATTCAATTCCTTTAATATCCTGTTAAAAGTGCGTAAACTTCTTCCAACGATGTTTGCCCTGCCATTAACACTTCTAACGCTCGTGTGGCTAGTGTTTTTATTGCTCTATTATCCAATAAATGCGCAATATCACTTTCATTGTTTTTGATTGCCATTGCTAATTCTTGGTCCATTGGAATGACCTCGTATAACGCAATTCGCCCTCTATAGCCTGAATAGTGGCAATGGTCACAACCTACAGGAACCATATGTGTGTCTGGAATCTTTTCAAGGTCTATCCCCAAAGGCCAATCTTTCGGATCCAGTGTTGCTTCTTTTTTGCAGGAGAGACACAATGTTCTTACCAGGCGTTGCGCTACAGAGGCGTTTATGGTATTCGCTAGTAAAAACGAGGGTACGCCCATATCTATCAAACGAGAAATAGTACCCCATGCGGAGTTCGTATGTATCGTTGAAAGTACTAAGTGTCCGGTTAAGGCTGCACGTATTGCCATTTGCGCTGTTTCAGCATCTCTAATCTCTCCTAACATGATTACATCCGGATCTTGCCGAAGAAAGGAACGAAGAGCGCTCGCGAAAGTTAGACCGATGGACTCTTTTAATTGTACTTGGTTAACTCCTTCTAACGTGTATTCGATTGGGTCTTCTACGGTAACGATATTACGTTTAGCGTCATTTAACATTTTGAGCGTGGCATACAAAGTCGTTGTTTTTCCGGAACCTGTAGGACCACTAATCAAAATGATACCGTTTGGTTTTTTGATTCCTTCTAAATAAAATCGTTTTTCATTTTCAGAAAATCCAATTTTATCGATACTTAAAGCGGATGCATCTTTTCCCAAAATCCGAAGCACGATTTTCTCGCCATGCAGGGTTGGTAGTATGGAAACACGAATATCAAAATCTGTATATTGAATACGACCATCTTGTGGTAATCTTTTTTCAGAAATATCCAGGTTGCTTCTAATTTTGATTTTATTGACTAACTCTGGATAATCCGTTTTTTCTACCAAATAGCGCTGTATTAACACGCCATCTATCCGCATACGAACTCTGGCTGAATCATCAAAAATTTCGATGTGAATATCGCTACTTCCTAAGTTGTTCGCTTCTTGAATTAAGCGGTCTACAAAGTCAATTTTAGCGTCAAAGGTGATTTTTTGTTCTTGTTCATTCGCTTGGCGATAATACCTACCTAAACTACGTTGAATTGCTTCTTTTGGTACTAACGCTACTTGAACTGAAACACCTAATAATGCCTCCAATTCTTCTTGTACGATGGGTACATCTCCTTCTTCATCCATATAAAATGAAAAATGGTTGTCTAACGCTTCTTTCGGAAGTATACGGTAATGCCATGCTAAGTCAGCACTAATAAGCTGTTGTAACTCCGGTGTAATCTCTATGTGTAGGGTTGTATTCATAGGTTTGCTAGAATCCATGGTTGTAACTTGTGCTCCAAGAGCAATACTGGTATTAACGTGGCTGCCATATACCCTGCATATGGGATAGTGTTGACTTTTTCATTTTTCAGCAAAGAAATCGTATGTATAAAAAGTGCTAAAATTGTCCCAAATGTGAAATAGACTAAAAAAGTCGGAAAAGGGAGAATTGGTATAATTGCTCCTAAAAAGCAGATATCTCCCCAACTAAAATACCCCTTCCAAATTGGTGTCCATGTTTTTTCTTTAATACTTACATAAAAGGATAACATTACGAGGCAAAACACGATAAAAAAGGTATTCCATTTTATCATTTCTATGAGTAGGCTATTCCATTTGTACCAGATTCCTACAGCACATAATACTGGAAATAAAAACCAATAAACAGCACGTTGACGCACATCTTGTACGAAAATCCAACTTAAAATGATAAGCAATAGATACAGTTTCATTAATCTGGTTGAATTTCTTTTAAAATACCATCTTGGTCTATCTCCCAACTGTTTTTTGTACCATCCCCATCAAAATCTTGTACTGCTTCTGCTTTTGCTATAAATCCTGTGGGGGATGATTCTAGAATAGTTATTTCATAATTGGCGGTTCCACCAGCAAGCACTGTTTTATGTGGTAAATAATTGATTGTTTGTAAATCACCTGCATATTTTGAAAATTGTAAAAAATAAGCGTATTGTAGGTTTTGTACCATTTTCAATTCTTGTTGTGCCTCTAAACTTTTTGTTCTGGAGGCTACTCCTGCTTGATTTGGTACTACCAACATGATTAATATTCCCATAATGGCTAATACGATTAAAATTTCTGCAAGCGAAAAAGCCTTCACTTTCCAGTAAGAAACTTGTTTGGCACCTATATACTTGCGCGTATTTTTAGCATAAACTATTTTTTGCAGGGTATCTACGATCTTATTTTTCACGATGCTTTTATTTAATGACGTTACTCAGGTTAAACATGGGTAGATACATGGCTACCATAATTACCCCCACAACCAATCCGATGAGTACAATGATGAGCGGTTCGATCACAGTACCCAACAATTTGGTTCTATATTCTATTTCTTCTTGGTATTGTTGTGTTAAACGCTCGAAAGCTGTATCCAATTGGTTTATTTCTTCTGCAATTTTAACCATGGATAGCAAGCGCTTGTCGAACAAAGAAAATTTTGCTAAACCTTTATATAAACTTTCTCCCACAAGGATTTCCTGCCTAGTTACTCGCATCGCTTCTTCTAATGGATAAAAACCTATCATCCCTTCAATTAATTCTAAGGTTTTCACTAATGGTGTTTTGGAGGCAAGAAGTAAAGCAGCACTTTGGCAAAAACGCGCCAGATAAATTTTGCGAAGTAAAACACCAAATACAGGGATTTTAAGTAAACTATTCCCTAAAAATTTGCGGTAATTTTCCTCCTTACGTTGTGTATATCCGTAAACAATGAATCCAGAAATCCCAGCGGCAAAAAACAGTAAAAATGTACTAAAATGATTAGAAAGCCATATTATTTTTTGGGTGAGTAGCGGTAATTCTTGTCCAAATTGACTGAATACATCTTTAAACATCGGCACCACACTCGTTAACATGAAATACAATACGGCAATGGTGATGCATAATACAAAAACCGGATAGGTAAAAACACCAATTAATTGTCTTTTTAGTTTTACTTTATCCCCATAAAAATGCGATAAATGCTCCAATACACTATGTAAGCGACTTGTTTCCTCACCTATTCGTATACTTTGGTATTCGTAAGCACTAAAGTGCGTTGTTTTTTTACATGCATCGGATAAAGAATAACCTTGAATTACATGGTTTTGTATCTCTTCTACGATTTCTTTTAGTTGTTGTTTTTCCTGTTCTTCGATTAAAATGGTAAATGAACGTTGCAAATCTACCCCACTGGCTAGTAGGTTACTTAATTCCTTGTAGAAACTTTCTTTGCGTTTATCCGAAAAGGGATTCCCAAATGTGATTTCTTTTTGAAAAAAGGAAGTGTTATTGTTCGCTGCACTCATCGGATGTACTCGGTAAAATAGTGGTTAATTTTTTGTTGGATTCCAGTACGAAAAAGATGTGTTAAGCACATAGACTCCCCTTTCCAGTCGAAAATAAAACGAAAATAGGTTTCCTCCTTTTTAATTTCTTTTTGCAGTGCGCGCATATAAAAACCAGTAGAAATCCACTCCTTTGCTACTTTTCGAAATAGTTTATCCTCCATTATCCGATAAGCGATCGTTCTTTTTTTTTGATAAATAAAACAAGTTTCATGGTGGTAAGCCATCGAATCTGAGGTATATAACTCCTGCCAAAGATTTGCACGAAAGGCAAAAAAAGTGTTTAATTCTTGTTGAATTTCTACTGTTTTTTTTAACTGCGCATTAAAACGATTGGTAGCAAGCATGAGAATAGTAATTAGTATCGACATAATTGCCAAGACTATCGTTGTTTCTAAAATCGTAAAAGCGGGTATTTTTTTCATCGTTACATGTATCTATTCATACGCTACTACTTGTTGTTGCCAAAGTACTTTATCGTCTACGGTCTTAAATTCTATGACGTGTAATGAATCATTATTTTCATCTCTTTCATGATACGTAGTGATATTATCGTAAGTGAGATTTTGTATGGAATCTAAGTCTTTGTATAGGCATTGAAAAATATCGGATTGAATTTCTGTTTGAATTCGTAGGTCTTGAAAACGGGAAGTAACCGACATGGAGCGGATGAAAATTAGGGAAGCTATCCCAAAACATAATGCAATAATCGAAAGTGCTATTACCACCTCTGCAATCGATGAAGCAGAAATCTTTGTGCGCATACAGGTATCTATTTTATTCCAATTCATTTACCAATTTGTTTTATCGAATCACTGGTCATCTTTATGTTGCACCTACTATTTATACTCTATTTCATCCGTTAGAATACCTTGCAATAATCTTTTGTTTGCCTCGATCTACTTCTTCTAACCAATTAGGCATTAAAAAATAAGGGGGTAACTTTTTACTTGAAATGGTACAATCCAGTAAATGATGCATATTATCACTCCCTCCTGAAAATAAACGAAGTGCATTTGTATATAGATGCCCAATAACAGAACCTCTTATTTCGCTTTCACCGGTAGTATATACCAAACCAGCTACTAACGCATTTGGGGATATTTTCAATTGCATAGGTTTACGAAAGTTACTGTTTTGAGAAACCATCAAAATTCCACCAAGTACTTGGCTATTTGCTTGAAGTAATACTTGATGGTTACTTCCGGTTACCTCTGCGTTTTGTTCGTTTAGCAACAAAATACTCGGGTAACTTAAACGTACCCCCTCTTCACATACAATAGATTTAGAGGCAATTACTTGTACGTTACTTTTCGCGTTTTTTTCAAAACGTACTTTGGGAGCAATTAATAGCACATTTGTCAATCTTGCATTGGAAGAAACTACAATAGAATCGAATGAATGTATGATAATATTCCCTTCGATGTTATTTTGTAAAAAAATTGGTTCCATGCTCGAATACAAACTGGTAAGGGTGTCAAACGAATAGACCGAATCGATGTGAATTCTTTCCGTTTTATGGGTTGTAGGAATAAAATCTGCATACCCTACATTTTGGTATATTGGTTTTAACTTGGGTAAATAACGCCCACTTGTAGTTAACTTTCCGTAAATTAATTGTTGGTTGATGTAACTTCTTCCAGCTAAATTAGCCCGATCTACACCACGCTCTGAAACACTTACGATTCCTTCCAATTTTGTATCACCTGCTAATCGTAGGACTTGATTGTTTTCAGGTATATACAATGCTGGTAGTTCTTTGGTAATGGATACTCCTACCAGGGCTGTTGAAATCTGATGTATGTTTTTATGGTATGTTTTGGCAATAACCATTTGAAACATGCCCCAATTCTTCACGGTGATTTGGGAAGTATCCCCTGCTACATGTACGATAGTTTTTGTTTTTGACGCATCCATTCCTGCACCAATTTGTAAAGCGATATAATTATCTACTAGAATATGTTCCTTAAGGGCGTATTGAAATTCTAAACGCTTATTCGCAGCAGAAATAAAAAGCACTCCAGTACCTATTAATCCTACAAGGAATAAAAAGGAAATGGCATACCCTAGCGCGGAAGCTTGTAGCTTATTGGCACTTATTTTTTTGCTTTTCTCCAAATTTTGCACGATTTTTTAGTGTCTTTCTGTGTTTTATCTGTTTCTGTTGCGTTTGGTTTCACCACTTCTTTAGGCGTTTTTTTAAACCATTGCAGCCATGTTTTTTGTTTAACCTCTTTTTTTTTGCGTTCTTTTTGTGGCTTTTCCGAGTTCTCTTTTTTGGAAATTAATGTTCCTTTTACATAGGTATATTTTCCTTTTAATTCCCCATTTGGAGCGTATACAAAAATCTTTTTTTTATCGCCCGCATAGGTCGCTTTTATAAGGCTATCCGATGTTTGTCGTACATATCCCCTTTTCCTATAATTACAAGTTTCCAGAAGCTTACCAGTTACTGAATAACTTTCCTCCACCCCAGATTTAATTCCCTTCTTCCATTGTTCCATTCTCAATAAAAAACCTGCATCGGACCAATACTGCCATTTTCCATCTTTTACACCTGACACAAAATTTCCTTGCGCAAATAGTTGTTTGGAATCATAATACGCAGTAAATGGGCCGTGTAATAATTGTCCGGATGCTCCGCCCTGTGTGATTACAATCCGTTGTGCTTTGTACCAATAATAAAATTTAGTGATGTCATAATCTTCTTTTGGTAATTCTTTACTGTCCTTCACCGCAAATTGATACGTAAGTCCATCTTGTAAGGTGGTATGTTTTAAATAAATATCTTTCGCAATTTCTTGTGCATAGATTCCATGAACTAAAAAAATAATAAGATATACATAACGATATTTCATACACTTCCTTCTTTACTTTAACATGCACCCGCGTAGACAATTTGACCGTTTACACATAGGTATAGTTATAGCAAAATTAAAAGCAAAAAACCACCTGTTTTAGCGTGGAACTACCTGTTTTGTATTTTTTTCTAAAAAAAATAATAGGACTGTTTTAGCAATTATATTCACATAAAAAAACCGGTTTTCATGTTGAAAATGATAACCGGTTTTTCTGATTTATACATATTGAAGGATTTTAAGTGTCTTTCAACTACGTGAATTCTTGTTTAAATAAATCCCTTGTGCTGGGGTTATGTTATAGTGGAGTTTATTCCTAGGGTTGAAGTGCAAGATTAACTTCGTTTCTGCTATGTGTTACAAATGAAGTGGATCGGGGCTTCATAATGCTTTAAGGGTTTAGCATTTAATTTTAATAAATGCTCTCCAAACTATCTGAGAGGATTCTAATCTTTTGGATTTTGGTAAAGTGATACTTAGAAATATTTCTTATTTCTTCTTTGTAGTTGTACTCTTCGATGGTTTTAAAGATGGCGTATTCCCAGGAGTGTTTTTATTATCCCGTTGTCGTTGGTCAGGCTTTCCAGTTGAATCAGCTGTTCTTTTTGATCCTGGTTTAATTGCTTGAATTATTGTCATAGTTAAAATGTTACAGTTATTAATTTAATTATTGACAAAACTATTCCTAATAACTCAATTATTTTAGCGTGTTTATACCTGTTATGATCTATTCATCAAAGAAATATTTACTCGTACTTCCCCCTCCTGCTCTGCTGATTTTGCTCCGCTTAGAAAAACAAAATTAATCCTGTGTTTCCACTCTACATTTTTTTTCAAAAAAAACACGTAGTTCTACGCTAAAATGGGTGGTTTTTTGCTTTTAAATTTGTTAAAATTATTTACAGAAAATAAAAATAACCATTTAATTAAGGATAATATTTATAAAGACTATCTAGAAAATATTAATAGAAAAAATTTTGAGAAAAGGTTTAATCATATTTGCATTATTATTGCCGATTTTTTTTTAAGTTATCTTTTAAATATCATGTTAATAGTTGATTACAATAAAAACATTGGACCAGAATTAATAGTTTTTACAAGAAATAATAGTTTATTCATTTACGATAATGTAAAACATGTGAATTACTCAAATTTAGTATTTACAATTTATGAATTTGATAGAGAGTATGGATTTAAAAATATTGGTGATTCACCTACAATGGCATGTTGAAAACCAACGAAATAGCTGGGGAGGGGAATTCGTTCTCAACGGAGTTTAGAGGATATGATCCTAGGCTTGGAAGATTTTTTAAAAAAGTCAAAATTTTTTAAAGGATCCTGCCATGCTGAAAAGACTAAACGACATCAGTAAATTCCCTGAAAATGATAAAAGTTGCATTCTATATGCTGATGATTAATAACGTGAAATTTAAAGTGGTAAAAAAATGTCTAAAAAAACAAAACCACCCTATACTGAAAATGTATTAAGTACATTAAAATACAGTATAGAACAATTTGATAAAAACATATTATTTATTGCTTCTGGTGCATTGGGTGGTTCTTTTGCTTTTATAAAAGACATTATTCCTGATTTAAAAAAGGCTAGAGATAATCATTATCTTATAGAGTCATGGTATGCATTTGCTTTGGTTATATTTATTTCTTTATCTACACATTACATTTCTTACAAAGGAAGCCAATGGGCTTTTAAGAATCAACACTTGGACGATAAAACCTTTAATAAAAAATTAAAATATTTTAATTGGCCATTGGTATTTTTAAACTGGATGACCATAATCCTAACACTATTAGGTGCAATATTTCTAATTATATTTATTCAACATAATATGTACTAACCATGAGCGAAGAAAAAAATCCGAAAAATCAACCAAAAACGAACATCAAACCTTCTCATATTAGAGAAATAAAACGATATAGTAATGGGGGGTCAATAGGTGAAAGTAAAGCACAACAAGAAACATTAAAAAAAGGTGCTGAACTTACTCCAAGGCCAATTACTCCTAAAAAATAAACCTTAAACACAACTAAAAAAATATTAATATTCAATAATTTAATAAAACCACTTCAGAAAGTAAAATCTGAGGAAAATTTTTATGAAGAATTATATACAGAAATTATAGTTGCTACAAATATTATCGATATGATTATTCAAAAACAGATATTTAACTACAACAACATTCAAGCATCATTAGCACATAAAACGATTATGAATAATACGATTGATGCAATTATTGAAGATTTAAAACAATAATAAATGAAAGAATTTAAAGAACTTATCTTAACATTATTCAAAGGCTCAGAAGAACGGTTTAAAAATCCATTCTTTAGAGCCTTTATTACTTCTTGGGTTATTTTTAACTGGAAACCAATATCATATTTTGTATTTGAAAAGGTTTCAGCAAAAGAAAAAATAACAGAGATTACAAATAATTATACTGATATTAACCATATATTATTATACCCTTTAACTTCTGCTTTATTTTACTATTTAGCATTTCCTTTTATCACTATATTTTTCGACTACCTTCGTAAATATCCGGTAACAAAGAAAAAGGAAACGATTACGGAAAGAAAAAAGGAAGATTTAAAACACGAAAACAAAATCACGCTTCAAAAAGCTGAAAACGAAGAGAATGAGAAGATTTTCAAAGAAAGACATGAGCATAATAATTTAATTAATGAATTAAACCAAAAAATTGAAAAAACACAAGATGACCATAGAAATACAAAAGAAAAATACAATCAAGAAATTGAATTACTAAAAAATGAAAATAAAAAGCTCGAAGAAATTAGAGCAATAAATTTTAAAGAAAGTATTGAAAGAAAAAATTCTTTAGAAGCGCACATTCAACAATTAAATGATGAAATAAATAATTCTGAAAAAACATTAAAAGATGCACAGAGTGAATATCACAAAATTGAAATTGAAAAGAAAAAATTAGAAACAGAGATTTCAACTATGAAAACAAATGAAAAACTTACCGATTTGTTGTTAGATGGAAAAGATGAAGAATTAAAAAAATTAGAAGAAAAAAATAGAAATCTTGAGTATGATCTACAAGAAGCGATAAAAGCTAATAACGATAAGCCAAATTTGAGGAACATATAACACAAAAGGGGTTCATCGGTGTTCCGCCTGCTCGTCCTTTTACAAAAAAAATGCTATATGCAAGGGTAGTACAAAGTGCGCTACCCTGTGCTGAGGCTCTCGAAGCGCACCCTTGCATATACCATTCTCGGCGGTCTCTTTCGATCCCGAAAGCTTTCGGGACATTCGCTTCCGCCTTCATTGCTTTTTTTTGTTACGTCCTCGTGCGTTGTCACTCGCAGTTACTCTGCCCACCCAGACCCTTCTATAGTGAGTCTCCTCATTCCCCTACACACCTGCATCTTCACACGTCACTCGTCACTCGTCACTCAATCGGGTGGTCATCACTGCTTATTGTTTGGCGCGCCGCTTAATGCGCTCGGGCTTCGATCCCGGCACTGCCGTTTGGTCTTCAAGAGCAGTGCTCTTTCTTGTCACATTTTTTGAAGGTTCTCGGCATGTGCATTGTTCCGTCCGACCTTTACCCATCTCACTCACAAAGCACTTAAAAATTTCGCTTCGGGTTTTAGTCGTTCTTTCAGTTTGCAAGAGTATGCAGTCCTACTGAGCGGAGCCGAAGTGCATACACTTGCCTTGGAGTGTTTAGCTCCGAAAATCAAAAAATAGCCTGCACTGAGCCCTGTCGAAGTGCCAAAATCTCGTGCTTTCAGCATAGGTCACTTCCGTGCTCCCATTTCGAGAGCCTCAATGTCCGAACTTTCCGTTCCTCACCCTCGCGCAAACTCGCGGGGCTTCGCATCGTTCCGAAACCCTCCATTACATTACGGTTTCTACACTTGTACTGAGGTTCTCGAAGTACTCTTTTTACGTTTTATCGTCACTCGTAACTCTTCTCTCGTCACTCAGAATGTCGCTCCGCTGGCTCTACCGAGGGTTTGCATTTTTTTTCCTCAGAGAAAGGTATTTCGTTCGCTTTTTTAGTCTTTTTTTAAGTTTTAAGAGGATTTCTCCGTTTTTAAAGGTTCATCCTTTCTCCTCAAATAAAAAACGCTCTAAAGCAAAAAACCGCCCAGGTTAAAAACTTGGGCGGTTTGAAATTTAAAAATATCGTTTTGAAATATGACCTATCTTACCATTCTGGTCTGTAATTCAAATAATTGGCAGGTAATTTACGCTTAATATAGACACCAACATATTTCTTGTCAATATCCCGTATTACATACAAAGTATCTCCACTAAATTTGAATGTGCCATTTAATTCTCCCAACCAACCTAACTCATTACTCTCAGCAAATATATCATAACGAATTTGATTCCTTTCAGTATAATAAACACCTCTATTTCCACCAAAATCAGGATTAAAATCATTAACCTCTAATAACTTATCCCTGTCAAGAAAAAATTTATTAAATCTTCCATCAGGGTAAAAATGATAAACACCATATATACTTGTCTCCACGTGGTTATCTAGTCTTCTCAATATATTATATCGTTGATCAAATTCCTCATAAACCACACTTGTATCAACAATGGTTAATAATGATTTATCAAACTTTGCTTTATTATGATAAACTTGCGTATCATGAGGCACTTTCGTAGTACCATTTTGCAAAATGTAACTTTTCATTCCACAGCTTAATAATTGCAGAAAAACTAAACCACAAAATAATCTCAGTATATTGTTTTTACTAATAGTCATAAAGTGTAAATCTTGGCGAGCTATTCTTTTGATAAATATCTGAAGAAGTAGTTTGAAAAAACGGATTTATTGAATTACTCAAGGATTTAAAACCCGGTTGTTTTGTTCCTGGCATATTGTGTGCCCAATTATCCTGAATAGGATGACGTATCCATCGATCAGAATCAATACCTAATTTTGTATTTCCATAACCAACAAATGCAGCCCCCATACGATACGGGGTACCATCCTCTATAACATAACCATGAGGCATCTTTTCACCATATTGACCTATCTTAAGATGATTTTTTTTATCATTATCACCTTCGTAACTAGTTCTAGAACCTGTAAATAAATTAAAGCCTGCTGAGAAATCACCAAAACCTAAACGAACGGCTGCGGTTCTATATCTATCGTTTCCATCACCCGCCCAAGCAGCCAAACCTTTCTGTCCTAAGCCAAATGGAAATCCGTCATTTTCATAAGAAGCGTTAAATTTACCTACATTAAAATTAAATATCCCCGTACGTTGGCTAAAATCTTTTAATCCACCAAGCCCTTTAAATAAATTCGTACCTAAACTAACGCCACCGCCAGAACCTTGATAACCTGCCATTAAAGAACCACGTAATTCAAGACCGCTTTTACCCGTATTATTAAAAGTACCTGCTGCAGACAACCCTACTCCAGCAGAAAGATTAAAGTTTCCTATTGACTGGGTAATCGAAAGATTAAATGAAAGATTATTATTATGACTACCTATATTGAATTTTAATCCAGCAGAAACAGTCGGGGGATCAGTAGATGGGGTATCGCCATTCGGATCACTATTTTTTATCGGATTATTCCTATTTGTTGCATATTCACTCTCTTCAGCAATCGGTTTTGGATCTCTATTCCATCTTCTACCTAGACGTGTATCATATTCCCAGAACAAAGCTGTAGTATGATTTCCCTCTCCAGAGATCTCATCGACTTTTAACTGCCCATTATACCCTCTATTGTACGCATCTGAGTTGCTACTTCTCTCCAGCATAAGCATCCCAAAAGGGTAATAATCAGTATAACTTACCACCTCTGCTTGATAAAACGCAACTCTTGAAGGATTATTTAAATCTTGAACCGGCGATTTTCTATCCGTTAACACTGCATGAACATTTCCTAGGTAATTTGTTATCTCGTAACGTTTCATTCCCCGTACATTTTTCTGTATGCAAGTTACAAAATTTCCCTCTTCAAAATTCTTATCTACCGAAATATTTCCTGTTACTGAAATTGTCCTTATTGGCCCATTAAAACTAGAACCTCCATAAACAGTAGCACGAATAATCAATTTATTAAATGGATCAGATGGATCTTTATACGCTATATAATCTACTTTTGATACATATCTGTTTATAGCAGACTCTAATTCATCAAACGAATGATAAGTTTCATTTGGGTTTGTAATTGACAACCCGCCTATTTTTACAGTAATTGGATCTACAAAAGAAGGTTGTCCATTAACACTTCTTTTTATCGTTGCTGTTCCATACGTATTCAATCCTAAATCACACGCGCTGTTAATTTCTTTATCGTTATCAACAGCACCAATTCTTGAAGAACCATAAATGTATTGCTCTTTTAAATGCAATGCTCTAACATTATTCTCTTGCCCGTGAATGTTGTAGGTTGCCATTTCGTTACCCTGTGCATCATGAACATAATAACTCGTCACCCACTCACTTATTGGTGATAACACATATAGATTATTATCCAGCGTATGCCTTGGTTTCATGGTTTTAGAAATTCTTCTACCAAAACAATCGTAGTGAAATTCCAAATCTGGTTGCGCTGTTTTCTCATACTCATCGCGAATAATCTCCTTAACTTTTCCAGTACTGGTCCACTTAATCTCTTTAATCCCCTCGCTTTTATCTTTAATTAAATTTCCCGATTTATCATAGCCATAATTTGCTGCTGCTTGTAGTTGTTTATCTGTTAGCATAATCGGTTACTTAGTATACGTATTCTTTCATTATTCAATCATTTTAACACCTATTCTTCATTTCTCGACCCAACCCATACGGTGGTGAATATCTAAGATATTTTTGCACATTCCATTGTAAAAGCGCTGTCTAGTTATTTAAACACTTTTACCTGGTGCTACTTCGTGGTGTTGCGGAACGCGTGGAATGTGCATATGACCTAAACTAGATTGATATATTTTCTAATACCAATAAACAAATACACCGAAATAATTAAAATTACCACCATCGAGATATAGTCAGTAATGCCATAATTCAATTTTTCATTAATACCAACTTTGATTAGTATTGAAATCACTTGTAATGCAACACCTAAAATACTCATAAACAATATAATTTGAGTAATAATTTTAACTTTCTCATGTCTAATAATCAGTAAAACTAAAGCAGCTAAACCTAAAGCCAATTTAAGGATTAAAAACACATTTATACTTAGCATTATTATATTCATTAACAAACCGTACACCAAAAAAGTGTATAAAGTGAATTTGTATACTTTGTTTTCTATTGCTATTTTTTTCATTGTATTGTATTTTATTATTTTTTTTGTTGATTCATCCATTTGTGAAGACACTATTTAATCAAATCATAAATAAATAATACAGCATCCATTATTAACAAGATTATTGCTCCAACAAAAGCAAAAATTATTCTGAAATCATTATAACTATTAAACTCATTATTACGATAACGTTTTAAAAAAATAAGTATAAGAATTATTGAGATAGAAATTAATAAAAAAATTATTCTCTCGGTTAAAGTAGATTCCATGATATTATTTTGATTTCTATTTTTTAGCTTTTGTTAAGTCTCCTTCAATCTTATCTAAAGTTTCATTGGCTTTTCCGTCAAGTATAGTTTTTCCAACTTCTGATTTTATCATTGATGATTTGTTAATTCCTATACCTACAACCTCACCAGCTATTACATTTGTGACTCTTATAAAAGAGTTTTTAGTAGCATTAGGATTACCTTCCTGACTATCAATGGCATTTTTCATTAAAGCTGAAATAGACCCCGTAAAAAGACTTAATGGTTGCCCCCCTGGAATATATGCCGATTTAACAGATATTTCATTCAATTCATCAGAAACAATCCGAGCACCAGCTTTCCCTTCCAATTCACCGTAGCTTCCAGTATTATTTAACGAAGTTGAAACAGCACCACTTGGTTTATTATCTTGATTTTTAAATTTATCAGCATAATCTTCTCCAGGCTTTCTTATCACACCCTCTTTATAACCCATGGATTTGTACTCTTGTTTTGTTACTTTTCCATTAGGACCATAGTAATCTATTCTATTGATATTTTCTCTTAAATAATTATTCACTTCTGTGTGAGACGGAACAATTATCATTGATTTTGTTTTACTATCGTAGGTATGATTATAAACAAATACTTTTTCCAATCCTTCCAATTCGACTGCGTTTATAACACAATTTTCACTAAATGCATAAGAAGAGTTATGTGGGTATTTTGCTGTAAGTGGATCTACTGAATTGAACCTACCTATCCTTGGGTCGTACATTCTGTATTTAAAATTAACAGAGTTGTCTTCTCCCTTGATTTCGTTATCCAATAATTGCCCTTGGAATCCGTGTCTATAAGCTTTTATGAATGTTTCTGGAAAGGTACAACTATGTGTCATTTACCAACTAGATATGTCTTATATTCAAAGAACTAATAACGACATAAAAATAACAATATTATTTTATTTGACAAGGAATTATGAAACTATTAAACACAAAAAAGCCCAAATCAATGGGCTTCTAGAATCTTTGACTTGATTACACTCCTAAAGGAAGAGGCTATACCAAGCATTACGATACAAAACTATATCGCCATCATATACTCTTTAAAAGCATCATAAGTTTTAAAAGAAATACTATTTAAGTTAGTTAAAACTCTATGATTAGTTTTAATGGATTTAGAAACTATTTCTATCATTTTTTGAACCTCTAAATTCTGATTTATCATGTTAACATGAATCTGATTAGATGATAAATTAGAAATTATAGTTATCAATTCATGAGCCGCAGCCCTAGAAATAAACTGGATACCTTCAAAATCAATCGTTACAACTTTGTTAAATCCATTTACTGAAATAATATTCTTAGTTATTGAGCGATTATTTAATTGCTTAAGGTCAAATTTGTTTAACCTAATTACTGAATTTTCCATAACCTATATATTTATACAAATGTATGACATTATTTTTATTTAAATGTTAATATTTAATTTGATATTCTAACATTCGATATAATCAATGTAATTAAAACTCTGTATAGGTTGATTACAAGGTATTCTTAGAATAACAAAAGTACCATTATAATAATAGTTGTCTGGTATTGTCATTACATCATCATTATTGAGCAATGAAGTTCCAGAACAATAGATATATTTTCCTTTTAATCCATCAATAATCATTTTTCTTGAAGTTGGTAATCCAAAACCACGCTCCTTAAGGTTTTTTGTTGAACTTCCATTGGTTGCCTCAATCATTGCTAGTCTATCTGTTACAACGTGCCCATATTCTTTATTTCCATCATATTCTAAATAAGACTTTAACAACCCTCTACCAGCGTCAGCTATACAAACATCAATAAACCCATTTTCTTTGTAATATTGAAATGAAATCCATCCATAGTTTGTTTTTGAATGTTCAATAATATTGTCTGTAATTTCAGAAAATATGTAATTAATCGCACTATAGTAATTTATGGGTAGATTTGCAATCTGTCTTATCATTTTAGCAACTTGACCTATTATTTCACTGCTTATTTTAGCAATCTCAGAAATAGTAGAAGTTGAAAATTTAACAATTGGTAAATATGACTTATTACTATAATTAGACAATCTAGCTTCAATATCTTCGAAAGTTGAACACTCTAGTCCACCTGGAAAAAATATTGTTTTTAAGTAATTAATATTTTTTATCCCTTTGAATTCTATTTTATTTGATTCAATTATACAAGAAAGTAATACACTTAGCACTGGAGGTGACCAACTATAATTGCTAAAATCTAATACTATTTCCTTCTCAGAGTCATCAATTGATTTAACCACTTTTAACACACTAATAATTTGAGGTCCCAAATCATGACCTTTATAATTTTCAATTAAAATAATCCTCTTCATGAATGAATATTACAGTTTTTATAAAATTAATATTTTTTTTACCCCAACGGGTGCCACTTATTAATTTCTTCCAATTGGTTTTCCAAATCCATTCTCTTATATCTTTCAGTTGTTGACGGCCACCTATGACCAGCAAACATCTGTACATCTTCAATCGGTTCTTTTCTTTCATTTAACAAATTGCAAATAACACTTTGTCTTATGGTCAGTGGGTTCAATGCTCGTTCTGGGTAAAGTGCTTGTAATGGTTGAATCATTGAATGAATTCCATCTACTGACATCTTAACACCTCGAATGCTAATCAACAATTCATCTACATTCGTTTGAACCAATGCTTTTCGTGATTCATATATGTAGTTGTAGAACAACTTTATCTGTTTGGTTCTAAGTGGTAGTGTTCTCGCACTTTGTTTTGCTCCACGTCTAACATAGATTGTTCCTTCATCCAAATCCACATCACTAGTTCTTAGATTTATCAATTCTTCACTTGTAAGTCCTTGGTAAATCAAAAGAGATATTGCCACTTTATTTCGTATATCTAAATTGTTGTATCTGTTTTCTCTGTCTAGCAATAGTTCTAGTTCAGTTGAAGAAAACAAGTTCTGAACTTGAATTGGTTTGTGTTTGTCTTTCAACTTAACATACTTGCATGGGTGGTCGTTGCGTTGTCCAGTTTCCAGCAGATAATCGTAGTATCTTTTTATTGAAGCTAATCGAATTTGTTTATTTGTTTTAACTGTATTCAAATAGCTTATGATTTGTTGATACGTGTAGTTTTCTGCTTTGGGGTGTTCCATAAGAAATACACCAATATGGTACTGATAACTTTTTGCTGTTTGGTCTCTGTGGCTTTCTAGCAAATATGCTTCAAGTGTTTCAATCTGTGTTGCTTTCATAATTCTATCTTGCTAATTGTTTTAACATCTTTTCATTTATTTTTCTGTGTCTAGCGTAGATTTGTGTTGTATCTAATTCAACATGACCAAGAAAATTTCTCACAAAATCCATCTTCGCACCTTTTTCAATCATGTGAACCGCTATCGAGTGGCGAAGACAATGAAGTGTGATATTTTTATTGATTATCGAAATATTGCCTGTTCTCTCAATTAGTACTTTTAATCTTTCATTGATTAGTTCACCTTTCATTGTTTTTCCTTGGTTACTCACCAGGAATGATTCTAATGGCTTTTCTGTATCTTTCAAGTAGTTTGCTCGCTCATTCACTAAATAACCCCTCAAATCGTTTGTAACACTCAATGAAAGAGGTATTTCTCTACGTTTAGTATTCTTTCCGTTTTGAATGATGATATATCTTTGATTAAATTGAATATCTATGATTTTTAGCTTTTCAATTTCAGCTCTACGAAGTCCACAACCATAAGCGAGTGATAAAATGGCTCTATCTCTTTTCGTTTCACAAGCTTTGTACAGTTCTGTTATTTGCTCGAATGAAAGTATTTGTCTTGGGTTTTCAGTAGTTATTTTTATCCTTGGCATGATAATTAATCCATCGACTACCTTCGTATCAAACAAGTATTCAAAAAACAATCCTATTGCAAACAAATGATTCTTTAGACTTGAACTTGAAAGCGTTCCAGAACTTCTAAATTTTGGTCTTTGCATTAGATAGTTTAAATACTCGTTTAATTGGTTTGTGTTTAACTTTTTTATTTCTTTGATTCCATTCTTTTCAATTTGGCTCAAAAACTCCTGTACTGCTCTTTGATACATACTTCCATTTGTTTTATATCCAAGTGTTTTAACCATTTCATCAAATCCAAGTAAATAACTGATATAAGTTTTTGATTGAACAGCAAATATTTTATCGTTTTCAATTTTCATCTAATATAGTTGGAAATGCTGTCAAATATGCTCTACCATAGTGGTTTATTGTTTGTGGTTCTTTCCCAAATTTCTTTAGCATATAAATACTAAATCCCCACCCAGTTTGAGTCATAGGTGACTCTGGAAACCTATCATAATAACCCCAATTAAATTGCGTTATAAATGCTTTAAAGAATATATTAAATAATTCTTGTCTATTGTTTTGTTCCAGTAGGTTTAAAGCTTTATTGGTAAGCCTAAGCTTACCTCTTTCTTTGGTTACTAGTTCGGCTAGTTCCAATACTACTCTTGTTCCTAAAATGGTATCACAATCACTTTCACGATTCAGTTTATTGTAACCTACTTCTATAAAACTATCTAATATGTGTTTCTAGTTGTATAGCTCTATTACTATCTTTTTGGGTAGTGCACCACGTAACGTTAATTTGATGTAGTTATCACGTTGTATGATATGTAACAAATCCTCTGCAATAGCAAACAATGGTATTTGGTCAAGCATTTCATCTGATAGGTCATTTATCTTTAAGAGAGATGATTTATCAAATGGTGTATACAGTAGCGTATGAACCATAGAAGGTGACAACCCTAAGAATGAATCCATGGGTAATGAATTAAGTCGCTTCACTTCTGCTTGTAGTTGTTTATCTGTTAGCATAATCGGTTTCTTGGTATACGTACTCTGTCATTATTCATTCATTTTAACCACTCCTTCATTTCTCAATACAACCCATACGGTGGAGAATATCTAAGATATTTTTGCACATTCCATTGTAAAAGCGCTGTCTAGTTATTTGAACACTTTTGTTGCGGAACGCGTAGAATGTGCATTGGTAGTTGTGATTACGAGTGATTGCTATGATGCGATACGGCGAGGATATGAAGGTTTTAAATTCAATTTGAATTATACTGTTTATTAAATTCTGATGTTAGAAATTCATCTAAAGTGTACAAAATGCTAGGTGGGTACGTCTCCATTTCACAGTTTAAATAAAACTCTTTTTCATTACCATTTATTCCAGAACAATCGAGTAAATATTCTTGTGTCATGTAATCAATAGTATAAAACATTATTAAGTCATCGTTTTGTTTACATTTAATAACAATCTTATTAGAATCTTCACTACTGAATACATCAAAAGTAAACGGTCCTTTTGCTCTAGTGTATTCGTCATTTAAAATTTCATTTTCAAATATTTCAAATAACCTATCTTTCTGTGTTTGGTTCATGTTTTTTTCTTCTTGGCTAATATTAATTATTATTATTTATCACAGGTAAATGATTTATTGGCTGGAGCTAAAGAAACACCGTCATTAATTTCAATACTTCCAGATTGTTGATTATGAAAGTTACAAAAAGGAATAATGTATTCTTTTAAATCAGTACTATTATATTTTTTAACATGTGCCCCGACAATATCTTTACTACCACAACCTTTTGCTTTACATACAGTTGCAACACCAGGAGAATATTTATGCCAATGCTCAATCCATGAACGACACTTACAACTTCTATTTGAAGTTCCTCTAACATTATAAACTCTCATACTATTAATTATATTTTATATTTATACGGCTTGAAAATGTTTTTTGAAAATAAAATTGATTACTCTTATTACCATATTTTGAAAAACGCATTTTTTTAAAATTAAAATATAAATCACTATCAATAGAAGAAGAAATAATAATTTTTCCTTTCTTCATACATTCTAATTTAATTTTATAGTTTGAGGTATGAAAATCAATAATTTGGGTTGCGATACGTCCTTTAGTATCAAAAAAAACTATTCTCTCATTTTTCTGATTAGTTAATTCATCATTTTTAAACAGTTTAAAATAATACAATTCATTGTTAATTTGATAAAGTTTAATCGAATCGGACACGTAATTTTTTTGTATCCAACTTTTATTCCTTTCATTTTTTTCAAAATAAAACAAATACGTGCCTAACTCTCCTCCATTACTCATCACCATAATTGAAGAGTTTAAATTTATTTTTTTAAATAAATATTTACATTCACTACAGTTTAATGTTGAATCATATATCCAAAATGTAGGGAACATATCTTTATCAATACACTCCAAACCAAGACTTCCTTCTACTTTTACATTATAATTAGTACAAAAAAAATCATTCCAACCACTTAAAGTAAGAGTATCTAATTTCAACTCATTTTGTCCTATACTCGTAAAATAAATAAAGCAGAATAATAAAATAAGTTTACTTTTTATTTTATTCCTTTTTTTCTTCATTGCCTAATATCTTTTTATATTTTGTATCTCCTTGAACGCTAACAAATCTAGTTGAATATCCCGTAGGATAACTAATGTTAAACGCTGTTCCTCCTTGAGGAGAGCCTCCAGTATGAGAGTAATATAAAATGTAATTGGCTTCTTTTACACTATAATAATTTTGAAGTTTTACAACGGGTTTATCTAAAGAATAATAAACCGTTGCATACGATAAGTTTTCAAAATATTTGTTATCGTTAAATCGTTGTTTATTTCCGTATTTAAAGTCAGAATATGATTTATATTTTTTTGCATCAAATCCTTTATATTCTTGATTAGTATAGCTATTCATTTTTGGATTTCCAGCATCTGCTACTTTTTGTCTATTATCAATTGAAGAGGAAATTATTAATGGGTCAAAAAACGGATTATTATCCTTAACATTAACACCACCAGTTTCAGCAGAAATCAAAGCAAATTTAGCAGCTCTATCATCCACATATTTTCCATCTTTTGTTTCCATACTAATTGTTTCAATAAACTTGGAATCCTTTCCATGGAAAACATTTAGAGCATTTTTTTCTTTATCATACTCTACTTTATATTCCCCTATTCGAGTGTGTCCCTCAACTTCTGCTTTCCCGTCAATCCATTTAAAGGTTCCTTTTTCTTTTCCAGACTTGGGCAAATACCAATCATCTCCATTCGGGTCTACAAATAAAACGGGATTATTATTATTTACAATGTATGGACTAGCTCCAGGATATTTTGACATTTTGGGGTCTAATGATAACCATCTACCAATACGAGGGTCAAGCTCTCTAAATAATGTTGTATAACTATTACCTTCTCCCTTCATCTCGTCATCTCTCTCCATGCCGTTGAACCCATACTTACCACGTTCATTAGCAGTTCCTTTCCTACCTTCCAGTTCCACACCAAAAGGACTGTAGTCCGTGTATTGCACCACCTCTGGCACATAGTATTCTGTTCCTGCTAACCAATTATTTATATCATTCGGATTCTCTGTTCCTTTGCTTA
>CAMAXI010000020.1 GCA_945862165.1 Chryseobacterium gleum | reverse complement strand
GCCAAAACATATTGTGCAACGGATAAGCCTACCATTGCTAGTTTGAATGATGCACAAATAAGTGGTACAGGTGTTTTGAAATGGTATGCTTCTGAAACTTCAATTACTCCTTTGTCAGGAGGTGCTACGTTGACTTCTGGAACCTATTTCGCCTCCGCAACTTTAACACCTGGTTGTGAAAGTGTGGTTAGAAAATCAGTCGACGTAACCATAGAATCCTTTGGACAAACAATGTTAGACCCAGCAAATGCGTATGCATTTTGTAAAGGGAGTAATAAGACAATCGCAGACCTTTCTACAAAACCGTATTTTTCCAATGAGATCGTTTGGTTGAACGCAAATAAAGTAGTTCAATCTCCAGGCACAGTTTTGATTCCAGGTACGTATTTCGCAGCGCTTACAAATAACGGATGTATTTCGCCAAATACACAAGAGGTAGATGTTACAATTACATCACCGATTATTTCTATTAATCCAAGTAAATTACCTACGTGTGGCGCTGGAAATGGTACGTTAGTTCTAACAGGAGCAGATGCATCTTATACGTATCAATGGTCTAAGAATGGTCAGGTAATGACCGAAAATGGAGCTCAAATTACGAACTTAATAGATGATGAATCTGTAAAATATAGTGTTGTCGTAACCGATATGAAAGGATGTATAGCAAAAGATACAGCGATGTTTAGTGGATGTGAGCCAGGAAATATTCCGCAGATAATTACACCGGATGGAAATGGAAAAAATGATGCGTGGATTATTAAATACAGCGATTTATATCCTGAAGTGACGGTGTTAATATTTAATCGTTGGGGAGCTTTAGTGTATAAAAGTGAAAAACCATATAAAGATGATTGGGATGGAAAGAGTAATTTAGGTACATCAATAGGATCTGATATATTACCTACAGGTACCTACTTTTATCAAATCGATAAAGGAAATGGAGATGCGCTAGAATCGGGATACTTGGAATTAGTAAAATAGAGTAAAAAAATCAGTAAAAGAGTTCGGGTTTTTAGTTCAGTTTCGCAAAAAAAAAATATATTTGTATAAAGTCACATTGGATTTGCCTGAATAATATACAAGAATGCCCAAAGTGGTCAGTCTTATTTTGAAACTACTAAATGAACGATATGAAAATATACCAAACAATTATTACCATACTAGGATTAGCTTTCGTTGTATCTTGTACAAACACACCTGAAAAAGAGGTTAAGTCAGCGGATAAACACAGTGAGAAAAGTAAACATAGAGCTCCAAAAAAGAAGAAAAAAGAGTTAATTATGGACGAGTATCACGAAATGAAAAGAGAATTAGAACCGAATGGATACATAATAACAACAGATAGTACCAATTATATCTATATTGATAATTCGGTAAAGCTGAAGTTTAACTAATTACTATTTCTACATAAGTATTAATACACAAAGCGTTAGTAGCAATTACTGCTATTTCAATCCACATAAAAAAACTATTCTTTAAGATTTTCTATAAATAGAACATAATTCGTTTGTTTATAATTCTAAAATCTCAAAGAAACTACCCTTTTTAATCCAACGATAAACGCTGAATATAGGTATATACTGTGTAAAAGTTAGATTATTGAAATTATTCAATGTATTTGTTTATTTATACTATTAAAACTCATTCTCATGAAAATTAATACGTTAATTATAAAGAACAAGTCTATTCTTTCAGAGGGATTATGTACGCTTTTAGAACAAGATAATGTATACCAAGTTGCTACGATCAGCCTGGAAGCATTTTTGACAGCACCCAAAGAAGCGATATATACAAATTCAATTATTATAGTTGCATTACCTTTGGAAAGTAGTGAATACAAGTCCTTGCTCAGTTATTTAAAATTGCTAGAGATTCCTGCGATGTTAGTAATGCCAACAAGTACCATCAGCGATTTTCAGCAAGTTGTAAAACATAAAGTGAAAGGATATTTATCATTTTCAAGTGATTACGAAGAATTCACAGATGCTATACATGCAATTGTTTCAGGTGCAACCTATTATTCAAAAGAATTGATTGCACAACTGAAATTAGTACAGAAACAAGCTTCCACTAAATCCGATAAAAAGTTTTCTGCCCATTTAAAAATATCGAAACGAGAATTGGAAATTATTCGTTTGTTACAACAAGGTTTACAATCCAAACTCATTGCTGAAGCTTTAGGAATAAGTGATCGGACAGTAGCGAAGCATCGAGAGAATATCATGAAGAAATGTAATGTGACAAATGTGACAGAATTGCTTTATTTTCTTCAGAAAAATGAACTTTTTCTACCAATATTTTAGAAATAAATAAGAAAGAGTAAGCTAATTTTTTAAAAACGAGTAGTTCCAATGAGCTACTCGTTTTTTGTTAATGGTTAAACATATATACGATAGTTCATGGGTGATGCATAAATTCATTTTCGCGGTATAAATTTTATGAACTACACAATGAAAAAAGATGAAAACGCGCAGTTTTGTGAACTAATTATTAATAAAACCTTAAAAATGCATTTTTTTACTTAAAATATTTGGGATATAACTATAATTGTTATACATTTAAAATATAATAACTATCTGATTACATGTGTGTTAAGTAATAATACGTATCTTTTCAATCCAGTAATTACTAGTTATTAACCGCTATTTGAATAGGGGATTTAACTAATGTAACAACTATAACTAAAATAAATGGAAACAGCAGAAAAACAAACACTTCTTGAATCTACTATCGAGATGCAAAAAGAAACCCTAGCTAAGTTAATTGAGACAGGGAAAAAAGTAACAGAAATGTATAAGGAAAACAATCCATTACACTTCATGTTAAACGCTACAAAAGTAGAAAATGTAGGAATGTTGAATTCGAAAGAAATCCAACAATCGATCGTTACTACTGCAACTGTTTTCTCAAAACAATTACAAACACTTACCAAATTTCAAAGAGAGAGCGTTAAGATTTTCACAAAAACACAAAAAGAGTGGTTGCAAAGCGTTGAAACCAAAGAAAATAAATTATGGGTTGAGAAACTTGTTGAAATGAATGATCACCTAGAAAAAACATATGTTACTTTCGATGAGAACGTATCAAATTCTATTCAAAATGGTTTTGAAGTATATATTCAACAAGTAGAAAATAATACATTTTTGAAAACAAATTAATTGTAATTATTTACACAATTAATAAAAAACGAGTAGTTCGAAAGAGCTACTCGTTTTTGTTTTTTTACACCTTCTGTTTAATTCAAGTTCGCTTCCAATGCGTGGATTGGTTTACGAAACACAATTTTATGATCAAACACATCCATTACAACATTATCCGATATGTCAATTGTACCAGAAAGTAGCGCTTTCGAAAGTTCGTTTAACACTTGTTTTTGGATGACGCGTTTCACCGGACGTGCTCCAAATTGTGGATCGTAACCAACTTCCGCGATATGGTCAAACGCATGCTCGGTCACTACAAGTTTAATCTCTTTTTCCAGTAACATGCGTTTTAAATTGCTTAACTGAATTTCTACGATTTTGCGTATATCTCCTTTCGTTAAAGGAGTAAACATAATTGTTTCGTCAATTCGATTCAAAAATTCAGGACGTATGGTTTGTTTTAAAAGTTCTAGTACCAGCATTTTTGCTTTTTCCCCTGCAGCCTCTAATTCACTTTCCATTTTTCCGTCAAAGGTTTCTTGTATTAAGTGCGAACCTAAATTGGAAGTCATTATAATAATCGTATTTTTAAAGTTTACTAAACGGCCTTTGTTATCTGTTAATCGACCATCATCTAGCACTTGCAACAAAATATTAAATACATCTGGATGCGCTTTTTCAATTTCGTCGAGTAGGATAATAGAGTAGGGCTTTCTGCGCACTGCTTCTGTTAGTTGTCCGCCTTCATCGTATCCAACATATCCAGGAGGCGCACCTACCAATCTACTTACAGCATGTTTTTCTTGGTATTCACTCATATCGATGCGCGTCATTGCATTTTCATCGTTGAATAAATATTCTGCTAATGCTTTCGCTAATTCCGTTTTACCAACACCTGTTGTTCCTAAGAAAATAAAGGATCCAATTGGTCGTTTAGCGTCTTGTAATCCTGCACGTGAACGTCTCACAGCATCCGATAGTGCTTCAATCGCTTCCGATTGACCAACTACACGTTTGTTTAATTCATCTTCTAATTTTAAGAGTTTCGAACGTTCGGATTCTATCATTTTAGAAACTGGAATTCCGGTCCATTTAGATACCACTTCCGCGATTTCTTCTACAGAAACTTCTTCTTTTATCATTTTAGAATTAATTTGAATTTCTGCTAATTTCGCTTTGTTGTTTTCCAATAACGATTCGAGTTCTTTGATTTTACCATAGCGAATTTCAGCAACCTTACCGTAATCTCCCGCACGTTCTGCAGCATCTGCATCTAATTTTGCATTTTCAATAGCTTCTTTCGTTTTTTGTACAGCATCAATCACATCGCGTTCTGCTTGCCATTTTGCTTGAAATGCATCGCGTTGTTGTTGAAAGTTTGCTAGATCTTTCCCTAGTAATTCTAATTTTTTAGTGTCGTTTTCACGTAAAATAGCCGCTTTCTCGATTTCTAACTGCATGATTTTACGTTCTAATTCGTCCAATTCTTCTGGTTTAGAATTGATCTCCATCCGTATTTTAGAAGCAGCTTCATCAATTAAATCGATAGCTTTATCCGGTAAATGTCTGTCAGTTATATAGCGTTGTGAAAGTTCTACTGCAGCAATAATTGCAGCATCTTTGATAATTACTTTGTGGTGATTTTCATATTTATCTTTGATTCCACGTAAAATAGAAATAGCATCTTCTGTGGATGGTTCATCGACTAATACGGTTTGAAAACGTCTTACTAAGGCTTTGTCTTTCTCAAAGTATTTCTGGTATTCATTCAAGGTTGTTGCACCAACAGCGCGTAATTCACCGCGTGCCAATGCAGGTTTTAAGATGTTTGCGGCATCCATCGCACCATCACCACCTCCAGCACCGACAAGCGTGTGGATTTCGTCAATAAATAAAATGATTTCACCTTCCGCTTGAATCACCTCTTTTACAACTGCTTTTAAGCGTTCTTCAAATTCCCCTTTGTATTTTGCTCCAGCTACCAAGGAACCCATGTCTAAGGAATAAACCGTTTTCGATTTTAGGTTTTCGGGTACATCGCCATGCACAATTCGGTGCGCTAAACCTTCTGCAATCGCTGTTTTACCAACACCTGGTTCTCCAATCAAAATCGGATTGTTTTTCGTTCTTCGTGTTAAGATTTGTAATACACGACGAATTTCATCATCACGTCCAATTACAGGGTCTAATTTGCCAGATTTTGCGAGTTGATTTAAGTTTTTTGCATATTTTTCAAGCGATTGATAGTTCCCTTCTGGATTGTTAGAAGTTACTTTTTCACCATTGCGTAAGTCCATAATTGCTTGTTTTAGATTTTTTTGTGTGATGCCATTGTCTTTTAGCAGTTTTCCAATAGAATCGTTACAGTTTATTAAAGTGTAGAATAATAACTCAATCGAAACATATTGATCTTCAAATTCTTTGATGTTTGTAATTGCGTCGTTTAATAGTTTAGAAAAAGTTTGGGAAGCTTGAAGTTGCGCTCCAGTAACTTTAGGATAACCAGCAATAATTCGGTTTACAACTTGTTCAATAGTTTGTGGATTGCAATTTAATTTTTGGAGTAGGTAAGGAGTAACTTCTTTGTCGACTTCCAAGATACCTTTTAGTAAATGTCCCGTGTCTATGGTTCCAAATCCGCCATTAATCGCTTGTTGTTGTGCGTTTTGAATGGCTTCTTGCGATTTTAGTGTAAATTTTTCAAAATCCATCTTTTCTAGTTTTTGAGTTTCATTTAATTGTTCAAATTTGGTTCCAATACAACGATTAAATCTATAGTCGGAATTTTTGTCATTAACACTTGGTTTCCAATGACTTTTTGTCTTTGTTAAACAAAATTACAACTATAACTAGGTAAATAATACGATAAATATTAGGTATTAAGATGATTTGTGCGATTTATATTTTTAAAGTTACGTTTATTATTGTCCAACCAAAAGTATATTTTTTATATAGATTTGGTCGTTTAATAATTTAAATTAAAATTTATAATGTATTTATTTTAATTTAGTTGTGTGTTATTATTGTATGTCTAATTCACTATTTTATTTGTGGTTTATATCTAGTAAAAACACGTGAATTATAGTATTATCTTCACTCCGTACTTTCATGATTCAATACCTTCCTTCTCTAGTCACTCGTCACGGTTCCTGAGGTTCTCGAAAACGGTTCCTGAGGTTCTCGAAGGACCGTTTCACTCTTTTTATTATCTTTACATTTCAAATTTCAATTCTATGTCAAAAAATCTACCTACGCGAAAAGAAGATTATTCTAAATGGTATAATGAATTAGTGGATCGTGCAGATTTAGCGGAACATTCCGATGTACGTGGCTGTATGATTATCAAGCCTTATGGGTTTGCTATCTGGGAAAACATGAAAGATGTGTTGGATGCTAAGTTCAAAGAAACTGGTCACTCGAATGCGTATTTCCCCTTATTTATTCCGAAGTCTTATTTGAGTAAAGAAGCGAATCACGTAGATGGTTTTGCAAAGGAATGTGCGGTTGTAACACATACACGTTTGAAAAATGCAGAGGACGGTTCGGGAATTATTGTCGACCCAGAATCGAAATTAGAAGAAGAATTAATCGTACGACCAACTTCAGAAACAATTATTTGGAGTTCGTATAAAAATTGGATTCAATCCTACAGAGATTTACCAATATTAATTAACCAATGGGCGAATGTCGTTCGTTGGGAAATGCGTACACGTTTGTTTTTGCGTACAACGGAATTTTTATGGCAAGAAGGACACACGGCACATGCTACCAAAGTTGAGGCGATTGAAGAAGCGGAAAAAATGTTGGATGTGTATACGGATTTCGTAGAGAGTTATATGGCAATGCCAGTTATCCGTGGTTATAAATCCGAAAGTGAGCGTTTTGCTGGAGCGGAAGAGACCTATTGTATTGAAGCAATGATGCAAGATGGGAAAGCGTTACAAGCAGGAACTTCCCATTTTTTAGGACAAAATTTCGCGAAAGCATTTGATGTAAAATTTGCAGATAAAGAAGGGAAACTAGAGCATGTTTGGGCGACATCTTGGGGTGTTTCAACCCGATTAATGGGTGCTTTAATTATGACGCATTCCGACGATGAAGGATTGGTTTTACCTCCGAAATTAGCGCCGATACATGTAGTTATTATTCCTATTTATAAATCACAAGAAGAATTTGAAGCGATTTCAGCAAAAGCAAAAGAACTAGTTGCTACGTTTAAAACGCTTGGTATTCGTGTGAAGTTTGACGATGACGATAACCGTCGTCCAGGATGGAAATTTGCAGAGTATGAAATGAAGGGTGTTCCTGTGCGTTTAGCAATTGGACCAAGAGATTTAGCTGCAGGAAATGTGGAGTTAGTGCGTCGTGATACCAAAGAGAAAACGGTTGTTGCTTTAGATGGTGTTGAAATACGTGTTAAAGATTTGTTGGATGAAATTCAAGCAAACTTATTAAAGCGTGCACAAGATTTTAGAGTTGCGAATATCCATAAGGTAGATACCTATGTAGAGTTTAAAGCGCGTCTTGAAAAAGATGGTGGTTTTTATTTGGTGCATTGGGATGGAACAAAAGAAACTGAAGAAAAAATCAAGGACGAGACGAAAGCTACTATCCGTTGTATTCCATTAGATGCCCCGTATGAAGAAGGTGTATGCATGGTGTCAGGAAAACCATCTACGCGTCGTGTAGTGATTGCTAAAGCATATTAACCATGTCTATAAAAGAACTTCAGGATTCCGTTTTAAATTTACTCCACGACAAAGTAACGTTGAAACAAGATGTATTAGCGCTTACTAAGAAATGGTTTAAGGAGTTAAATGAAGTTATCGCTTCGGAAGTTTCTAGTTTAAAGTTAGGCTTAAAGGATTCGCGAATTCGAATGGAATTCACCTTTAAAAGTGAATATGAGTCGCGGGTTATGATCGGTAGTGATGCCTTGATCTTTCATTTGCACACCAATGTTTTTACAATTCCAGAAGATAATCCTTTATGGAAAGACACCTATATCAAGAAGGATTTTTCCAGGGGGTATTTTGGCGTTATCTATGTATATAATTTTTCTGCGCAGTCTATTTTGCAAAATCGTATAGGCGATGAGGGAGGATTGTTAGCACGGATTTACATTAATAAAGAGAACCATTTTGTAGTAGAAGGTGTACAACAAGTCGCATTACGCTTTCCTAAAATTTCAAAAAACATCCTTAAAAAGGACCTATTAATAGAAATGCTTCATTTGTTGTTTTTAGGTGCGGTAAGTAATGATTTAATAATTCCACCGTACGATGCGGTATCCGGAATTAACGTAGATCAGTTAAATGAATTAAGTGAAAATCTAGGGATTCGAACGAATAAAACGCTGGGGTTTAGGTCTTCTAGTGCGTCGGATGTGGAGGATGAATATGCTTGATGGATTGAAAAAAGATAGTTGAGAAAAAAAAATAGGTATTTATTCTGTTTTTTTTTTGGAAAGACAAAAATAAGACCTATATTTGCACACCAAAATCAGAGGATATAATTCATTGATTTTATTTGGCCCATTCGTCTAGTGGTTAGGACGCCAGGTTTTCATCCTGGTAACAGGAGTTCGATTCTCCTATGGGCTGCTGAATTAGTAATTACTAATTTGGCCCATTCGTCTAGTGGTTAGGACGCCAGGTTTTCATCCTGGTAACAGGAGTTCGATTCTCCTATGGGCTGCAAGAAAAAGAACAAAGTTTCTTAATTAAATTTAAATAAATAACTATTATGGCTAATCATAAGTCTGCTAAAAAAAGAATTAGATCGAATGAGTCAAAAAGACTTATTAACAAATACCAACATAAAACGACAAGAAACGCTTTACGTAAGTTACGTGGTTTGTCTGATAAAGCGGAGGCTCAAACATTATTTGTTTCTGTTTCTTCTATGATTGATAAGTTAGCGAAGAAAAACATTATTCACGCGAACAAAGCTGCTAACTTGAAATCAGGTTTAGCTGTTAAAATCAATAAATTATAATATACGATTTTTTCATATAGATATAGGGGGATTTGTTCCCCCTTTTTCTGTTTATAGACGTTTAAGAAAAGTTTGGTTTTGATTGAATCGAATGTGTCTTTAGCGACAATTCGATTTTAAAAGTTTATTTTGTGAAAATTGTAAAATCTATCTTTTTATGCTTTTTTTCGTTTGCTTCAATCGCGCAGACGGATTTTCTTTTGCATAAAGTAGATACTCTAAAAGCGGATTTTCGTTCTGGAGGAAAATCAAACGATTCTTTAGATCTCTATTTTGCCGAAAAACAAACAACTCTTCCTGGTGGTACCCAAAATAATCCTTTCGGAGTAAATGGAAATGATTATTTTAATTTCTTTCAATCGCTCACTAATCAATATCGAAGCACTAAAATAGCTTCACCGATTTTTACAGCATTGCCGCATCTAGGTTTTATGTATTCGGTTGGTTCGGGAGGTTTACAGTATTTACATGCAGATTTCCAGCAAACATTCCGAGGAAATTTACATTTTAGCATGCATTACAACCGACAGGTAAGTTCTACCTTGTATAAACAAAGTGATTTTAGTGCAGATGCATTTACTTTTAGTTTAGCGCGTTATGGAAAACATTGGAAGCATTTAATAGAAGGTTCTTCTTCGAAGTTTGTACGTGCATTGAATGGAGGTGTAAGTTCGGATAATAAAATGTTGAATTCTTATGGATTAGAATATGCGCCGATTAATAAAGCGCTGGCAAAAGATTCATCTAATCGTTATTATTTACAACAGCAATCGGTTTGGAATTTTTTACCGATCGATTCATTGCGTAAATTGGAAACAGGTTTAGTTTTTTCTAATCAACTTCGGGTAGAGCGAAGAATTTATCGGGAAACAGATTCCATTGCTAAATTATATCCATATTTTTCTAATCCAACTTTTACAAGAGATCTTTCCCAATGGTCTTTTTTAGAGAGTGGTGTTTCTTATTTTTTAAAATCGAAAAGTCAAATTTCAACAGTAGGTATTAATCGCGTATATTGGATATATAAAACAAATGCGTCTCAAATTAAAAATGCACTCAATATAACGCTGAATTCTACTTGGAATTTTGGTAATACGAAGCTAAATTATGCAATGATGCAAAATTTGGTGGGACAAGGAAAACAATTTAGTCATGCATTTCAATTAACGAATACCCAAAAATATGGGGTGCATGTATTAGAATTGACAAATAGTCAAATGGTTCCAGAACCATTACAGCGTTTGTATTTTGGGAATACGATTGCTTGGAAAATTCCTACGGTAGAAAAGCAAGGGTTACTAGCAATGGCATATACTTTTTCCGGAAAAAGTACTTGGAAACCATTTATTAAAGTTGGGTATAAACAAATGCAAAACACGTATTTTTTATTACAGGATAGCTGGAGAAACGATACGCTTACACATGTGCAGCAGTTATTTGTAAGTACGTCGTGTGATATTAGGATGGGGAAATTCCATATACAACCAAGGATAACATTAAATTATTTAAATAAAAATATAAGCTTGTTGCCTAAATACGATATAAGAGCTCGATTATTTTTCAAAACAACCATTAAGCACAAAGAGAAATATGAATTTATTGTAGGTACAGATGTGTACACTAAATCGTCTTATGCACTTATGAATTTTGATTCTCCATGGGGTCTATATAGTGTTAAAAATCCAATGAATTTATCTTATGCTTCGGTAGTACAATTAGATGCATTTATGGGTGTTTCTATAGATGAAATACGCTTTTATTTTAAATACGAAAACATCGATAACGCATGGAATCCACGTGCAAACAGAGTAGCGATTAATTACCCAGTTATGCCTAGAATTTTGCGAATTGGTTTGACGTGGGATTTTCTGAATTAGGATCTTCTTTTGGAGTGCTAATAGGAAAACGGGTTTCAAATTTTTCTTTCAATTCCGCGCGTAATTCTTCTAAATTTTCAGGAATATGCCGTTTCCAACGATTGTGTGACCATAGCCAATATTCTGGGTTTTTATTGATTGATCGTTCCAGAAGTTTTGTGTGTTTTTCAGTAATTTCTCCATAAGGCATCTCACTTGGATTCTCACAAATTAATTGAAAATCTACTTTGTAATAACCTCTTCTACGTTTATTAATCACGAAAAACACTACAGCACTATTGTATTGGTGTGCTAATTGTTCACAGCCAAAAAACACAGCCGTTTTTTGATTTAAAAAGTTCATCCAATATGCTTTAAGCGAATTTCCAGGAGCTTGATCTGCTAGTACTAATGTTGCAGTTGGTTTAGTATGTGTTTGTGCTAAATATTCATGGACATTATTTGCGTTTAAAATTTTCATTCCAAATCGACCTCTGCGTTTGTTGAGTTTTTCATTCCAAAAAGCATTAGATAAAGGCATACCAATACCAGCGGCTTGGTGTCGTAATAATAAATTTTGTGCAGTAATCATCCATTCCCAATTGTTATAATGACCAGAAACCAGTAGTACATTTTTTCCTTCTGCAAACAATTTGTTTACTAAGGTGTGGTCTGAAACCTTAAAACGTTTGCGTAATTCACGTTCACTAATAGAAATGTTTTTGATGCTTTCGGCAAGTAAATCGCAGAGGTGTTTATAAAAGGCGCGATTTATTTTTTTGCGGTGTCCATGCGATGCTTGTGGAAACGATTTGAAAATATTTTTGCGAATCAGTTTTTTTCGGTAAGGAAATACATAAATAAGTAGTAAGTAGAAGAAATCCGTGAAAATATAAATCACCCATAATGGTAAAAGGGAAATAGGGTATACGATGAAATAGTATACAAAAGCAGATGTTAAATAGGATATTTTGTTCCCCATAGTTGTTTGATTTGCTCTGAAATTTCTTGTTCTTTGCGACTACTTCCAGCATGAAAAAAGTTTGTTTTACTTAATGCTTCAGGCATATAATCTTGTTGAATAAAATTATTTTCGAATTCGTGTGCGTATTTATATCCTTCGCCGTAACCGAGGTCTTTCATTAATTTTGTTGGTGCATTTCGTAAATGAAGTGGTACAGGTAAATTTCCAGACTGACTCACCACTTGTTGTGCATTATTGATTGCTTGATATGCAGCATTTCCTTTCGGGGAAGTTGCTAAATAAATAACACATTGCGAAAGAATTATGCGTGATTCAGGCCATCCGATTGCTTGAACTGCTTGAAATGTATTGTTAGCCATTACTAAAGCTGTTGGATTCGCTAATCCAATGTCCTCACTTGCCGCAATTAAAAGTCTTCGGGCAATAAATTTAGGATCTTCACCACCTGCAATCATTCGTGCTAGCCAATAAACGGCTGCATTTGGATCACTTCCACGGATAGATTTTATAAATGCCGATGCAATATCATAGTGTACCTCACCATCTTTATCATAGATGGCCAAACTCTTATTTGCAAATTTTTCTACTAATGCATTTGTAACATTGATTGCTTCACCGGTAGCACAATTGGAAATTATTAATTCAAAAACATTTAATAGTTTTCGGGCATCACCACCAGAAATACCTAATAAAGCATTTGTTTCTAGCAGGTTAATCTTTCTTGTTTTAAGGTGTTCATCGGATTGAATCGCTTGTTTTAAAATAGCAAGTAATTCCTCTTGACTGTGATTTTGCAAGGTGTATACCTGACAACGGGAAAGAAGTGCTGAAATAACTTCAAAAGATGGGTTTTCTGTAGTTGCACCAATTAATGTTATTATTCCGCGCTCTACAGCATTTAATAAGGAGTCTTGTTGCGATTTCGAAAAACGGTGAATTTCATCAATAAATAGGATGGTTCCTTTTTCTTGAAATAAGCCACCTTGTTCTACTTTTTGAATTACATCGCGTACATCTTTAACACCAGATGAAATGGCAGATAAGGTGTGAATCGTACGATTCGTTTGCTTTGCAATTAGATACGCTAATGTTGTTTTTCCTACTCCGGGTGGACCCCAAAGAATCATCGATGGAATTAAGCCTTTTTCTAAACCAATGCGAAAAGAGGAACCAGTCCCAAGTAAATGAGATTGTCCAATATAATTGTCCAGAGATAATGGACGCATTCTTTCTGCTAACGGTATAGGTTGTTGCATAAGTAATTATTACCCTTTTAATCAAATATAAGTATTATAACTGATGAAAGCAAGCCTTGTTATCCACAATTTCCTACTGATTGTTAATATATTCTAGGGTATTCGCGATATCTTTTTCGGTAAGTACATGGTTGTTTTGTTTCTATAATATTAACTTTGCGCTCTTGTTTTAAAGTGTTCAATACACATTTATAAAACATGAAAAAATTGATAATTAAGTAAATAAAGAATGAAATTAGGGTATAAGAGCATTGGGTTTTTAGTAGGGATGTTTATCGTTTCTTGTGGAAGTACTTCGACTAAAAAGGTGGAGGAAAAAGATGTTGAAAAAACAGGGGTAAAAGTAGAACAAAATAAAGAAGTTATAGAAGAACCGAAAGATTCTATCTTCATAGATTCCTTTTTCACGGATATTGCACACACAATTGGTGGGTTTGAAAATAATTTCGCAAAGAAACGTAAGTTAGTGAGTAATTATCCTGCGACTGTATCGGCTCAATTTTCAGGGTTTACTAAATCTAAAATGGAACCAATTACAAATTGGGTGAAAGAAAATAAAATGATTCCTGAAAATTACGCGTGTAAAACATTATTTTATCCTTTAGCGGGGGCTGATTTTGTATATGCGGATGCTTTTTTCTCGGATGTTCGAAATTATATTTTGGTTGGCTTGGAAAAACCAGGCTATTTGCCGAACTATGATCAATTATCCAATACGGATTTGCAAAATTATTTGAACCAAATTTTTAATAGTTTGGATATTTCCATGAAATCTGGATTCTTCCGAACAAAAAGTATGGCTGTGCAGTTTAATCAAAAAACAGTAAATGGTACTCTGCATTCCTTGTTGTTTTATTTAGCACGTAGGGGAAATAAAATTCGTAAAATCCGTCACTTTATCTTAAAAGAAAATGCGGTAATAAAATATACTTCCGGAACAGAAGGAATGTTTAGCCCAGGTTTAGACATCGAATTTTTAACAGCGGATAATAAAGTCAAAAACTTATATTATTTCAACACGGACTTAAGTGATGCAAATACTAAAATTGACAATTTCTTTAATTGGGTGAGTACTTTTGGCGAACACCACACAATGTTAAAAGCTGCTTCTTATTTGAATTCGCGCGATTATTTCTCTAAAACACGTAATTATATCTTGAAATCTTCCAATATGATTGTGCAAGATGATAGTGGGATTCCGTATAAATATTTCGTAGATGGTAAGTGGCAAGTGCAATTATACGGTGGCTACAAAAAAGTAATTCCATTATTTTCATCGCGTATTCAACCGGATATGGTAAGGGCATATGCGGATACTACTAAGTTGACAAGTAGGTATTTACCATTTAGAATTGGTTATAATGTGGCGGTTGGAGAAACAAATCTTCAGGTGCTTTACAAAAAGAAGTAAAGACACCTATTTTTTATGGCAATAAAGAAAAAGTTTAGTTTATACACCGCAATCATGGTGGTAGTAGCGAATATGATTGGCGCTGGTGTGTTTACAAGTATTGGTTTTCAAGTGCTTGACGTGCAGTCGGGTTCTGCGATTCTCTTATTGTGGATTATTGGAGGCGTAATTGCATTCTTTGGTGCTTATTCCTATGCGATTCTCGGGACTTTCTATAAAAAAAATGGGGGGGAATATCTTTTCTTGAAGTCTGCTTATTCCGAACAGTTGGGATTCTTGTCTGGATGGATTTCATTTCTATTAGGTTTTGCAGCACCGATTGCAGCAGCGTGTTTTGCGTTTAGTTCCTATTTTTCAGGGATGATACATTCTGAACAAAATGCAACATTTTTAGGTGTTCCGATGGTTACTGTTTATGCAGCTATTATCTTGTTTTTTATCACGCTCATGCATTCGAGAAGCCACAAGGTAAGTGCTGTTTTTCAAAATATTTCTTCAACGATTAAAATTATTATTCTCGTTGTATTGATTCTTATCGGATTATTTTCCGAACATAAAGTTGCTGTAGATTTTTCATTCGGAGAAAAATTTCTAACAGATGTCTGGGATAAAATGTTTGCTTTGTGTTTGTTTTTTGTAGGGTACGCTTATTCTGGTTGGAATGCAGCGGCATATATCGGGGGAGAGGTAGAAAATCCAAAACGGAATGTACCACTTGCTTTAATAATAGGGACAGGAACTGTTTCTATTCTTTATGTCTTATTGAATTATGTGTTTTTAAAAAATATACCGATTGATCAGATGGCAGGACAGTTAGATGTTGGGGTAATTTTTGTAGAGAAAGTATTAGGAGACACATGGGGTAGAGTTTTTGGCGGAGTTATTTCGTTTTTATTAATTTCCAGTATTTCCAGTATGGTATTAGCTGGTCCTCGTGTGACAAATGCTGTTGCGAAAGATTTTTCAAAATTGAATTGGTTTAGTGCCAATAATGAAAGTGGTATTCCTGTTCGTGCCTTGTGGATTCAAGCGATTATAGCTTTTGCTTTCGTTGCAACTTCTTCGTTTCAAAGCTTAATTATTATGATAGGTTTTGTATTAAATCTTTTCACGATGTTAACAGTAATTGGTTCAATTCGTGTAGGGTTACGGATAAAAAATGTAAGTGGATTGATAAACAAGGTAGTTTTTCCGTTATTTCCAATTATCTTCTTGTTGTTCCAAACATGGATACTTATCTTTGGATTGGTCGATAAGCCAAAAGAATCCTTGATTGGATTATTTATAACTTTATTAGGAATACCAGTTTATAGATGGGTAAAACGTTAATTATACTAGCATTATTGTGTAGTTGTAGCTTATTTGGACAAGTTGCTAACACTTCTAGTGCATCGCGCATTTTACAAAATGTATTGGATTCCTTGGAGAATAAATATCCAAAATTGATTGAAAATCCAGAGAAATACCGTTTCAAAATTGTTTTCACGGAAATCAAGCGCACCAAAGAAAAAGTGAATCTCGAAACAGTTGGGTTTCGCATGGAAGAAAAGGAGTATTTGTATCCTGCTAGCATAGTGAAATTACCAACGATATTAATTGGTTTGGAGGAATATAATAAAATTCACAAAATCCGTTCGCGCGTGACTTATGAAACTTTGTTAAAGTTCAATAAAGAAAAAGGATGTATGCCGACTGCTTTCTCTGTAATGATTGGAAAAAAGTTGGAATATTATTCTCTAGATTTGTTTACAAAACAAATGCTGGGTGTTTCAGATAATGATGCATATAACCGCATGTATGATTTCGTTGGACAACAACAATTAAATAGACGTTTAAAGGAATTAAATTTTCAAAATGGTAAAATAATTCGCAAGTTTGTATTGAATTGTTCCTTAGATCAAAATAGAATTAGTGATTCGTATGTCTTTTTAGGGAGAAGAAATGAATGGTTGTATAACCGACGTGGAATTACAAATCCGGACACCATTTTAACAGATTCAACCTATAAAATTGGGAAAGCTTACGAAGGATTAGATAAAAAGATTGTACCTCGTCCCTTTGATTTTTCACGACAAAACAACTTAGAATTGGTTGATTTACATAAAACATTGAATGGGGTTGTTTTTCCGAAATCTGAATTTGCGCATACTTTTAATATTACCGAAGAGCAACGTAAATATGTTCTTCAAAATCTAGGTAAATATCCAGCTGAATTTGCGTTAGATTTTAATCCAAAAGATTTCCCTGCAACCTATAAAAAGTATTTGTTTTTTGGTAAAGACACAAATACGACCTATACAAACGATAGTTTAAGTCGTTTTCGTTCTTTTAATGTGGTAGGCTTGTCTTTTGGTTGTGCAATTGACGCAGCATACATCGTTGATTTAGATGCTGGGAAAGAATTCGTCTTAACCGTTGGTATTTATGCGAATGAAGATGAAGTTATTAATGATGCAAAATACGATTATGAAACCTTAGCTTATCCGTTGATGAAAGATATTGGTCGTTTGATTATGAATCAACTTCCAGAGAACAAGGAAAATGTAGCCTATTTGAGAGGGTTTGTTGAGGAGATTGGGTTGAAGCGATAAATTTAATTAATACTCCACATCCAAATTAAAGGTCTTCTGTAAGGTAAACAAATTCGGATTTTTTCTTGCCAAAGCATTAAAACGATCTTTTCCTGTTTGGTGTTTGACGTTTTCTTCGAGATTTTCTGAAATAGTAAAATCAACAGAGATAGCCCAGTTTTTAAGACTTTCTCGCAAGTATTCAATTAATTCCGAAATATGTGTTTGAATATAATCGATTTGTACTTGGTTATCAACTTCATGATTTACATGAAATTCTCCAATGATTTTCGGGTCGCGTTTCACCATTGCTAGGTAAATCGTATCATTACCATCTTCTTTCATTTTGAAAGCAAATTTCTTCCAAAACATTTTAAGTTGATCGCTTGAGAAAGGTGTTTTTGGTCTGTTTGCATGATTCATTCCACCTTCTATAGCATCTTCTACTTTTTTAGCAGTCAATTCTTTGATGGAAAGTAAATTTGTTTGAACATCACCGCTGATTTTCTCCATGGATTTAAGTTCCTTTTTCAAGGAAATTTCAGCGTAGGAAGGGGTGTTTGATTTGGGTTTTACAGGTGTTGCAGGAGCATTTTTATCTGCTTGACCAAAAAATGGAATTAGGGTAACGAAATCAGTTAATCCTTTTTTTTTTCAAGCTCATTTTTAATTGAACAAATCTGCATGATTGCAAGTTCAACTAAAAGACGTTGATTTTTAGAGGATTTGTATTCCACATCCGCTTTACTTAATACACCCATGGCACGTAAGATAAAGGGTATTTCGATTGCTTTTGCTTGTTCGGTGAATCGATTTTCTACACTTTCACCAACTTCCAATAATTTTACTGTTCGCATATCTTTGCAAACTAATAGATTACGGAAATGATCTGCTAAACCAACGATGAAATTGTGTCCGTCGAATCCTTTTTCAAGTATGTCGTTGAATAACAATAAACAAGATGGAATATCTTCTTTCAAAGCATTTTCAACAATACGGAAGTAGTAGTCGTAATCTAGGATGTTTAGGTTATCGATAACTGCTTGATATGTCAAATTGTTTCCAGCAAAACTAACAATCTGATCAAAAATAGAAAGCGCATCCCGAAGCGCACCTTCTGCTTTTTGTGCAATTAAATGTAAGGCTTCAGAGTCAGCACTGATACCTTCTTTAACAGCAATGAAAGAAAGGTGTTCAGCAATATCTTTGATTTTGATTCTGTGGAAATCGAAAATTTGACAACGCGAAAGAATCGTAGGGATAATTTTATGTTTTTCTGTCGTAGCTAAAATAAAGATGGCATGCGCAGGTGGTTCTTCCAAGGTTTTCAAAAACGCGTTGAAAGCTGAATTGGATAACATGTGTACCTCATCGATGATATACACTTTGTGTGTTCCAATTTGCGGAGCTATGCGAACTTGGTTTACTAACTCACGGATGTCATCCACCGAGTTATTAGAAGCAGCATCAAGTTCATATACATTTAATGAAGCACCTGAATTAAAGGAAGTACAAGATTCACATTGATCACATGCTTCAATGCTCTCTGTACGATTAAAACAGTTGATTGTTTTTGCTAAGATACGAGCAGTAGTAGTTTTACCTACACCACGAGAACCGCAGAACAAAAAAGCTTGTGCCAAGTGGTCAATTTTGATCGCATTTTTTAGGGTAGAAGTAATATGAACTTGTCCAACAACAGTGTCGAAGGTTTGGGGTCTATACTTTCTGGCCGATACAACAAAATCGCTCATTAATTGGTTTTTATTTCGCGTAACAAATGTACAAAGACTTTCGGAGATTCAAAAATATAACTTACTAACAATGTTGACAAAAATCAGTTTTTTCGACAATCCATATCATAACCGTAGAATTTATTTTCCATTAAATTTGTGTGAAGAAAAATTAATCAAGAAGAATTGACGTAAGTAACAGCAGAAACGTTGTTGAAAGAATTTCAAGTGAAGATAGCTGCGAAAGTAAAGATTTAAACAAATAAAAAGTATGACAAACTATAAAAATGAATTAAAAAAAGTGATGATTTCTAATTATGAGAACATTATTGCTGAATTACAAGAAGAATTAGCAACAAAAAAAGGTTCGTCCGATTTAGATGAAAATGAAACTTTGGATCCAGAGGATTATTCTACGCAAACTGTTTCTAACATCATGGTCAGTTTATTAAAAGAACAAATTGTAAAAACAGAAAAAGATTTAGAACGGATTCGACAAATTGATTTTTCAGTGAGAGCGGATGCACATGTTGGTGCGTTAGTAACGACAGATATGTTTAACTTTTTTCTAGGGGTAGCAACAGTTCCTTTTTTATATGAAAACAAGCAAATCGTTGGTATTTCTGTAAAAGCGCCAATATATGTAAATATTCAAGGGAAAAAAGTTGGTGATACATTTACTTTTTCAGGACATAAATATACTATTCACGCAATTCAATAATAGTTGATTAAAAAAACGTAGGGATAGGGCATGCCCTATCCCTACGTTTTTTTTTAAATTATTTACATCAACATACCACCACAAACGTGAATGGTTTGACCTGTAATGTATGCAGACATATCAGACGCTAGGAAAACCGTTGCGTTTGCTACATCAATTGGGTTTCCACCTCTTTTTAATGGAATCGAATTTCTCCATTCTTGTACTACTTTTTCATCCAAAGCAGCAGTCATTTCTGTTTCGATAAATCCTGGTGCAATTGCGTTGCAACGGATGTTACGAGAACCTAATTCTTGCGCTACTGATTTAGTAAATCCAATTAATCCAGCTTTAGAAGCAGCATAATTTGATTGTCCTGCATTTCCACTTACACCTACAACGGAAGACATATTAATGATAGAACCTTTACGTGCTTTTAACATTGGTTTTTGTACCGCTTTCGTTAAGTTGAATGCAGATTTAAGATTCGTGTTAATTACTTCATCCCATTGTTCTTCAGACATTCGCATTAATAAAGTGTCGCGTGTAATACCAGCATTATTTATTAATACATCGATTGTACCATAGGTAGCAACTACGTCATCTACTAATTTTTGTGCAGCATCAAAATTTCCAGCGTCTGATTTGAATCCTTTCGCAACACCTCCGTTTGCAGAAAGTTCCGCTTCCAAAGCTTTTGCTTTTTCTTCTGAAGAAATATAGGTGAAAGCAACGATTGCTCCTTGTTTTGCGCATTCTTCAGCGATTGCTTTACCAATTCCTCTGGATGCACCTGTGATAAGTACCACTTTGTCTTGTAACAATTTCATAGGTTTGAATTTATTTTGAATGTAAAATTACACTTTTAGGTCTTTTATTCTTTTGTTTCGCATTGATTTTTATACACTAAAGTATGTTTACCGCTGTTTTTAATCGTGAAAATCTAAATCTTTATCGTGTGTTTCGGGGATTGTTAAAGTAGAATAAATACCAATTAAAAAGCAAATTATTCCCACAACAGCTCCAGCCATAATTACATTGGTGGAAGGTTTTAAATAATCGAATAATAATGTCATTAAGATAACTGTACCACGTACAAAATTTGGAATTGTTGTAGCTGCTGTAGAACGTATATTCGTACCAAATTGTTCTGCACTTACCGTTACAAACATTGCCCAATACCCAGTACCTAACCCCAACCAAATACAATAGAAGTAATACATTTTAGCAGACTTAACTCCAGAAAAAAGAAGAAGTATGACACCAATTAACGTGAAAAACATCATCCAAAATATTGCTTTTTTTCGGGAATGTAACCAATGACTTATAAATCCACTCGATAAATCTCCCACTGAAATTCCGATGTACGCCCACATTATAGCCATCCCAGGTTTTACTTCTTCCGTAATACCTAATGCTGTTGCAAATTGGTTTGCAAACATGGCCAAAATACCGATACAAAACCAGGTAGGTAAACCAATTCCAATACATTTCATGTAACGTAGAAATAAATCTTTTGAAGTAAAGAACATGAAAAAGTTTCCTTTTTTAACGGAATCATTTTGTTTTATTTGGTGAAACATACCGGATTCAACAACTCCAATTCGAAGTAGGAGTAAACAAATCCCCATGGCACCACCAATCCAATAAGCAATGGTCCAATCCCCAGATAATTCGACTGTAAAGTTTGCTACGACTGCACCAAGTAAACCGAATCCAGCAACAATCGACGTTCCGATAGCACGTAGGTTTTTTGGTAGTGATTCAGAAACAAGGGTAATACCAGCGCCTAATTCTCCTGCTAGTCCAACACCAGCAATAAAACGGAGTAACATATAGGCAACTCCCTTGTCCATAAAATCGATTTGCGGAAGAAATCCACATGCAATATTTGCTAGCGAGTAGGTGATAATGGATCCGAAAAGTACCGAAAGACGTCCTTTTTTATCCCCTAAAACACCCCACAAGATTCCACCTAATAGGAGTCCTGCCATTTGCCAATTCAGTATGCTTTTACCGATCGTATCAGGATTTAAATGCATCGCTTCCAAACTTGGTATGCGCACAATTCCAAAGAGAAGAAGGTCATAAATATCTACAAAGTAGCCGAGAGCTGCTACAATTACGGGTAGACTAAATAAATGTTTTAAACGTTGGGATGAATTCATCTGATAAAAATAAAATTTTATCGGATAAGATTAACATGTCCATGGAGTTTTTTCATTTCTTTGGTAAGGATTGTTTTAACTTGAATTGTCCACGTGTAAGCACCAACAAGACAAATATTATTTCCATAGGTTCCATCCCAGCCAACAGATGCGTCGTGAGATACAAATAGTATTTCCCCCCAACGATCAAAAATGGTAAAAGTATAGGATTGCGGGTCAAAACCACTATAAAGAACGGGAGTAAAAGTATTGTTTAAGTTATCTCCATCTGGTGTAAAACTATTTGGGACATAGTAAATAAATTCATCTAAAATATTTATTGTTTTCACTTTTTGAGAGGAACATTTTGCTGCGTTTGATGCAATTAAGGTAACAACGTATTCTTGTGCTTTACCCAAATAACTATGTGTAGGATTTTTTTCTTTAAGATACGTATCATCTCCAAAGTCCCAAAAATAGGAGGTAGCATCCGTGCTTGTTTTATTTATAAATGTTATTTTCGGATCTAAGATAGAAACCGTAGTTGGTTGAAAATCAAAATCAGCAATTGGTGTGCTACTACCACATACCATATTTTGTTTTGTCAGTGAATTAGCACAACCATTATTAGAAGTTTTGAATTTGATGTCATAACATTTAGCATCTGTAAACGTATAGTTAACCACTGGTTTATCCCCTAAAACGATGATTGAGTCGTTGCCAAAATACCAAATAGAAGTATCCCCAAGATTTGTTGAACTATTAATGAATGTTGATGTGAATGGAACGCAGCCAGTTAATATGTTAGCCATAAACTCTATTTTGGGTTTTTGACCGATAAATACTTTAAAGCTATCTTCAAATGTGCACCCTTTATTAGTATCGAAGATATAAAGTGTCGTGTCATTGATTACAGGAATAGATACTACTATACCATTGTTTTTTTGAGATGCAAAATAATAATTTTCATTTCCAGAGAGGTTTAATCCTGTGAGTTTTTTAAGGTATAATACATCACAAATCGATTGATTACCTGGATTGTTGATTTTCGGAGATTTATTAATTGTAATTGTAACGCTTTTTTGATCAGAACAAGCAAAGGAAGCATCAAAATAATAGAGTTTTACAGTCGATTTAATTGTGCCTGAAATAGGAGGACTAACAGTGGTTTTTGGTGAAGCATAATAATTTTCAAAACCAGTTATATTTGTCCCTTGAATAGTTGGTAGAATTAAGGAGTCACAAACAGTCGTATCCTTCATTTGATTTAATAAGGAAGAAGTTTTAATAGTAATCGTTTTGGTTTTTTCTGCATAACAGTTTGGTGTACCGCCTGTTTCTGCATAAATAAATAGTATTGCGTTCGATTTCACATAGTCACCTGCGTTTAATTTCGTTCCTCCTTTGTTGCTTGCAGTATAGTAATCCCCCGTTGATATTATTGGCAAGGCCACACTATCACAACTAGTTAAGTTTGTTAGTGTTGGAATGGCAGGTGTGTTTTTTACCGTAATTTGGAATACTTTTTCCGACTTACATTTCAAAGTGTTACCGCTTTCAGCGTATATATATATCGGGATACTTGTTTTGATTTTTGAAGAAGTACCATAATTGATTCCACCTTGATTTGTTGCTGTATAATAATTACCAATTGTTAACACTGGTAAAATCAAACTATCACAAACCGAAGTGTCTTTTGGAGTAACTAGGGCAGGAGTATTAAAAATCGTTATTTTCTGCATTTTTTCAGAAAAGCAATTTGGAAGTGTTGCTGTTTCTGCATAGATGTAAATGTCTTGCGTTGTTTTTATAAATTCATTTGCGTTTTTTTGTACTCCAGTTTTTAGTTTTCCAGTGTAATAGTTTCCAACGGATAATACGGGGAGTGCTATACTATCGCAAGCAATTAAATCGTTTGGTGTGAGTAGAACTGGGGAGCTATTTACAGTTACAGTAAAGTTTTTTTCATTGGTACATCCTGTAGGACCAGGAATGGAAACAAATGCATAAATTTTTAAGGTTGATTTAATGGAATCTCCGGGTAGAAGTGCGCCACCAGTTTGATTTGGACCTTTGAAAAAAGTCACATTTGTAATTGCAGGAAGTATGTAATAATCACATACAGTAGTGTCGTTAGGAGTATTTGAAACGGAAGCATTAATGTTTATTTGGAATGATTTTTCGGTAAAGCAACTTGCATTCGTACTTGCTTCATCGTAGATATAAACCTTTTGGGAAGATTTGATGGAATCTCCCGCATTTAGTTTGGTCCCACCTTTTAAACTACCGGTATAATAATTTCCATTTGTTAAAATAGGAAGTAGTATCGGGTTACAACTGTTTTGGTCTACAGGTTGTGAGAGTGTTGGTGATTTTGTAATACTTACCGTGAAGCTTTTTTCATCGGTACATACACCGGTGGAATCAAATATCCATACAGTTTGATCTATTTTCAAGGTGCCACTAATTACTTTTCCTCCAGCAGCTTGTGCTTTATCGTAATATTTTGGCTTGTTTAAGTTGGTGCCATTAATTACAGGAAGTAATAAAGAATCACATACTTTAAGATTTCCAGGGTTTATAATGTTTGGGGTAAGACTAATGGTAATTGTTTTTTTTGTTTTACAACCTGTTGTACTTAGAAATGTGATTGTTGTGGATCCAGAAGCGATACCCGTTACAACTCCATTCTTATCAACAGTTGCTGTTGTAATATTACTAGAAGTCCAAGGAGTAGTAGGATCTGGTGATTGCGTTGTATTTGTTAAAGTGGTAGTTGCTCCTTTACAAAAGGAAGTAATTCCAGTTACAATGGCGCTTTCGCTTACAGTTACTAATGTGTCACGCGTACATCCCCCTAACGATTTGAATGTAATAATAGTATTGCCTTTTGTTAATCCAGTTATTTTACCAGCAATATCAACGCTTGCTACAGAAGTGTTGGAAGATTTCCATGGTGATATGCCATCTGGTGTCCCGGTTGCTGTAAGTTGTTCTATTTCCCCTGTGCAAATTTCTAAATCTCCAGAAATTGTGGAGATGATTGGTTTCGCTTCCGGTGTTATTAGTTTTTCGAGCAATGTTTTACAACCTGCTACCGACACAATTTCACATTGGTAGGTAGTAGGAGTGTTTGGATTCACATATAAGGAGTCTAAATTTCCTAATACAGTTGTATTTCCTTTTACGGTCCATTTATAGGTTGCTCCGCCAGGGGGTGCATGTAGACTTATTTTCCCACCGTTACAAACAGAAGAATTTCCGGTTATTTCAAGCGGTTGACAAACAGCATCTACATAGGCATACCCAAAATGTGCGCCTTCGGAACAGTCCATCACTGTAAATCGAACAGTGATACTTGAATCGATGTATTGCGATAAATCGATAAATACAGGTGTCCAAGTTTTATAGTATACATCCGGATCTGTTGGGTCGAGTGGGTATGTGTCATTTGGATCATCATATGGACCAGCATTCACGAATCCTGGAATTGCACCACTTGCAACAACAAGGTATTCTCCACATAAAATTCGACCACCATTTTTATCGAATGCATCCACACGGAACGTTGGTTGTTGACTTGGAGCATGTCCACTTGCCTCTAAAACAACGGCGTAGTAGTAAGTAAAAAGCGAATTTGTTTTAGTGACTAAAAATTGTTGTTCGATCGATGCGCCATTGCTTACAATTCCTGTATTTGCATTATGCCTACGCATGGTCTTAGTACTATCCCCGAGACGAAGAGATTTTCCTTCTAATCCTGGACATACTTTTTTGAATCCACCAATAGCGTCCGTTCCAGATTTCGTAATTCTATGTTGAGGTGCACTGCTAAGTGTAGAATTTGATAAACTTGCGTTTGGGAAATATACTGGGTGTTGCGCAGTTGCACATCCTTCCGTGGTGTTTCCATCCGTTTCTATCCAGTTTGAAAAATCTCCAGTTTCAAAACCAATATTAGAGCAAGCGCCTTGAACAGGAGAATTGTAAATAAATAAACTATAGTCATAACCGTCTGCAGTACCGCAATCAATCATGATATAATATAATTTATTGATAACAGATTTGAAAGATAAGCGTAAGATATTATCCACGGTTTCATCCCCAATGGAGGTTAGTGATTGTATTAATATACCTCCAGCACCTGGTCTTCCTTCCCAAACAGAGATACTTGGCATCAATTGAGTTCCTGGGATAGTTGTAAATGAAAGGTCGACAAAAATATTTCCAGAGGAAAGCGCTTTGTGGTAGAAAAAATAATCTGGACCAATGGTATAGGGAGAAACAAATCCTGTAGGATTACTAACATCGTTTATTTTCCCTGTTAATGTTTGACCAGCGAAATAAAGAGGTAGGTTAATGGATGCACCTGTAGTACTTGGTTTAGTTCCACCCTGAGCGAAACTCCAATTTAAAGCTAAAATCGTAATAAAAGAAAGTAATATCTTTAATTTCATACCTTTTTTCTCCAAGTGGAAACGTATAGAATATTTTTTCAGAAGTCAAGATACGAATAATATTTCTATCCCAATCTCCTTTTAGTATAACTCGTTTTTTCTTGAAAGGTTGCCTGTTGAGTGACGAGTGACGAGAGACGGTCCTTCCTTTCGACAAGCTCAAGGTGAACTAGTCTCAGGCACCGATTTATGAAATCGGAGTTATAATTTGAAATCGAATTTCTTTTCTTTGAACGGGAAGAGGTCGTACAATTCACCAGAGTAATAAAATTCGTAAGCTACTGCACCAAAGGAATGAGGTTTTTCATGAATTTTAATCGTAGAACCACCAACTTTTGGATGTTTTTTTGGTTCTGATTGTGGGTAACCAACATTAAAAAGGGTAGCTAAAATCTCCGGACGATTATCGATTGGATAACCTGCTTTTTCCCATTGTATTTTTACTTGTTTTACAAAGATTGCTGCATAGATATACGAATAGAAATGGTTTTTGTAATCTACCAAACGGTTAACACGTTCTGCTTTAGGGTTGTCGGTTTTAAAATCAAGTAAATGTACATATTTGTCCCCTAAATAATAAACGGATTTTGGGTCGTGTAGGTTTTTTTCGATGTCCATTGCTGTTTGTTCTTTGATACCAGTTACCCCAAGTGAAAATTGGGATTCAACGGTTAAAATTTTAAGTGGTCCAATCCATTTTTTATAGGCTTCTCGTTTAGAATTGAACAAACGAATTTGCTCACCAACAAGACATGCAACAATTAGGCGCGATTCTACGCCGGTTAAATTCTGAACAGAATCAATCAATTTTTTGTCTTTGGCAACGGCAATTTTAAAGTCTTGCCATTCGGAAATATTCATCCAATCAAAGATACTTCCTTGTATCCGTTTTGGTTTGTTTTTTGATTTTTTAAGTTGTTGTATTTCATTTTGATACGCTTTGTTTTTTTGTAAGAATAATTCTACTGCATCAATCATTTTACTCGTTTCCACTTCGTTTTTATCCTGCATGTATGCGTCCATAATAAAATTTGCGTTTTTTGGACAATACTTGTTTAGAATCAACAAACGCTCTAAGTTTTGGTAAGAACGAATTTCACCGTTGGTAGTATCTATTTTAAACGATTGGTTGTATTTATCTTTAATCTCGTTAAAATATCGGTCGTTCATGTCAATTGAACCAGCATCGTTTGTGAGTTTGAATTGCACTGCAAAATAGGTTGCAGATAAAAAGAAACCTACAATAGCAAAAGCAAAAACTAGTGTGAAGAAAGGGTATTTTACCCAGCGTTTAGCAAAGAATTTTTTCATGTCGTGAAATTACAAATTATAGATTGAAAGATTGTAGATTACAGATTGATAGATTACAAGTTTGAGAATTTATGGGAACCATCGCAGTTGGGCATGCGTTTGGATAAGCCGCAGGTGCAATCATTCAACCCTTTTCCTTGCAGGATTTTATTGTAGTAATTTTCAATGCGGTTGATACGCGTTTTAGGGTTTTTTGAACCAGAAAAATGCAGTAAATACCCTTTTTGTCGACCGGGAGTGAGTGCTTCGAATGCGGTTTTAAAAGTTGGTTCTTGGTTAAATTTTTCAATTAATTCATCCGGAACCTCGTATGCTTCTTTTTTCTTATGTTCAATTTTTAATCCTGCTTTTTCTACTTCCATTGCTTCGAAAATATAGGCTTTGACAGTGGCTTCCATTGCAAGGAGTTGTTCGATAGAAGTAAAGCGAATCTGACGTCCAGATTGCACGTTTTCAGTTTGTTGGATTAAGATGTTTTCGCTATCCTGTAATAATGCACCTTTCATGAATAACAGTGCAAAATAGTCTTTAAATCCATGAATTAACAAAATGTTTTTTCCGTTTTGGGTATAACAAGGAACTTTCCATTTTACTTCTTCGTGTAATAAGCAGTCCAGAACATAAGTTCTTAATACCTGTAATTCTTCTTTCCATTTGGTTAAGCCTTCAAAGAATTCGTTGATTTTCGGGTTCATAATGTGTTAGTTTTTAATGCAATCTGCTTGTACGTCTTTGTTTCGCCATTGTATCCAAAATTCTTGGAGTCCTTCGGAAGTTGTTTTTAGGGGGCTAATATCCAAAGAATCTCCAGGAAGAAGTGCCTTAGATAAGCGTTCTTTTCGTTTTATAATAGAAGGATAGTGGTTCCATCCACCGGAATGATCAAAGGAAGTGTAGGCAGCACATTTATTGGATACGCGAATAAACGGAATTGTAAGTTCGTAGGTTACATTGCCTGATCCCATGCCTTTGGTAGACATTTGGATGTTTTCAAAATCAACTTTACTAAATTTTTCTGTGTGATACAGTTCTTTGAGTTTATCCCCAACTGCTTCAGCCATTTTATTAGAGAATTGGTGTGCGATGTCGGAACCATTTACAAATTCACGCCCGATAAATTTTCCAGAGCAAGAAACATCGGTACAGATTATTTCATTTGTTTTCTCTGTTTGAAAAGTTGGTGATTTTTTATTAGTGATGCAAGTTGAACTAGCAAGAACCAGTAAAAGTGTGATGACGTAAAAAGATTTCATAGGGTAAAATTACGAGAATTCGGGTTTGTTGAGGTGAAATTTTAACACAAAGTCGCAAAGGAGGCACCAAGTTCACTGAGTTTTTTTGTGAAGGAAATAGAACCGTATTTGATGATGTGGATAGGATAGAGGACACAGAGGGGATCTAACTGCGTCAGATTTGAATTTGAATCTTGAAAATTTTGGGGTTGGAAGTAGGTGTTTTACATCTTTTTTTATATTATTTACGCAAGATTTTATCCATCGATTTTCCTTTCGCAAGTTCGTCGACTAATTTATCTAAATATCTTACTTTTTGGGTGAGTGGGTTAGTAATAATGCAAGGTATTAGTAAACAAATTCTATTAACCTTCAACTATTTATTCCATAAATATTCTTTTTGGTATTTAAAAATTAGGCCAAATTCTAGCTGATTTACACTATTACCAAGCTCGTATCTAATATCCAATTTAAATCGATCAAATAGAGGTATGTAACAACCTGTAATTCCACGCAAACCTGCTCTTTCTCCTAAATTTATACCTGCACCAATGTATGGTATGATTCTTTCTGGGAATTTCGCGAAAGAAATATCATGAACATAATTGAGGTTTAAAAAAGTATTTTCAAACATATTCGAGTTCATTTCATTTTTTGGTTTAAATCCAGTACTAGATATACCATATTCTAAAGCAGATCTATTAAATTGTCTTCTAAATCCAAAATGCCATCCATTTCCATTTTGATAGTTAATATTATCTTCCGGATTAGGATTTTGAAATGAATATATTCTTCTATAATAAACATCATTACTAAATAATACTATTGCAGCAGCAGTTGCAATGACAAAAACAGTTTCATTATATTGAGTTCCCGAGAGTGTAGGGAAATAATAACCAGGTCTAGAGTCTCTTTTGTATCTGTAACATGGGTTGTTAGCGATTACATATTGTTTACCACTATTATAAGCTGAGTACACATTGTTTGAACCTTGTGCATATCTAAAACCTTGTAAAAAAGCACATCCCCTTTCTTCAGGTGTGCCATGATGACCTGGATCATTAAATTCAAAATCTCCCTTTGAATAGAATTCTTGTATCGAAGATTTTACTTCTGATTCCGAGACAGATTTCAAGTTGCCAATATAATATCCAGAAAGATAATCAGCGTGTAATTCTCTGTATTTTGAATTCCCTGACCATCCATATTTATGTTGCATTGCATGTGCGAACTCGTGTGCCATAATAGATATTATTCGCATATAACTATCACTTTTGTTTCTGCATTCATTCATCAACCATTTACCCAAAACAATACGGCCAGTACAATTAATACTATTACAATTTGGAGAAAAATATGCATTACCTTGGTAGTTAAGTTCTGTTCCAAAGTGTAAATTAACATTTAATCCAAAAAAACTTTCCAAATTATTTTCTTGGGCATGTAAAAGTTTATCTAAATCTTTATTTCCCGTTGTGGTTTCAACAATCATATCACCATCTATATATGCCAAAAAACATTGACTTATAGCTGTTTTTGGAATTGACAAAGTAATGATCAAGGATAATAATAAAATTGACTTCATATTTATTTATATGTTTGTAAAATTTTAACAATTGCTATTTGTGTTATGAAAATCTGAAATTATTAATCCTAATGGATAGTTTGTATCCATTAATCTTAATTAAATCTAAAAAAGAAAAATGTCACTGCAGCCCATTCTCTGTTAACGTTTTTGGCAAAACCAATTGTATTGTGATTTGCATTTTGAACGGTACCATCGTCTTTGATAAATCCTATCGTATTGTGGTTTGCATTTTGAATGGTGCCATCGCTTTTCACAAATCCAACGGTGTTATGATTACTATTTTGAATTGTTCCATCACTTTTAATAAAACCAATGGTATTATGGTTATTATTTTGAATCGTTCCATCATTTTTAATAAAACCAACGGTGTTGTGATTACTATTTTGAATGGTACCGTCTGACTTTATAAAACCAGTAGTGTTATGATTGTCCGATTGAATTGTTTGGCTATTTACAAAACAAAAAGTTAAAAGCATTACAGCTAAAATAAGTGATTTTTTCATTTTTTTTAATTTTAAATTAGTGTTCATTAATTAGGGAAAAGTTTTTACTTGTAGTGTAGTGAAATTACAAATTAGAATTTTATTATTCTTGTTTTTTAAGGTGAAATGTTAATCCGATTTGTGCCATTCCTATACCTGTCCAGTTTTTACTGGCTATTCCTTTCGTTTGATTAATAATCCTTTCATTGTTTGGAGCATATAAATATGGTGTGTAAGCAAATGCGATAAATGGCGAAAAACAACGATTATTTTTCCATGTATTAGAATAACCAAGTTTTAAACAAACGGTTCCACCAATGCTAAATGCTTTTGCAATTATATTATCATACCTATAAGGTTCACCATTTACATTTCTCAATAAGATACTCGAAGTTCCTGAAAAAATTAAGTCCGAATAGAAACCTTTCCATTTTTCAGTATTTTCATAATGGATAAAGTAGCCAAGATTGACAAAATGAAGGTTTAGATTATTATTGAAGTTTTCATTTTCTGCGGCACTCTGGAAAAAGCTGTAAGCGAAGTTAATTCCATGCTTAAAATGGTTTTTATTTTTCAAAATATAAGAAACGGATGTGTTTATTCCATTGGATAGGAGCGCTTGTTTTTCTTTTTCAAATGGACGACTAAAATTATAGGTTTGAATGGCTTTATCCCATTGATATGCATACAAATATTCGTAGGATGCATCGATTTTTAATTCTTGACCAGATACTGAAATACAGTTTAGTAGCAAAAAATATAAGATCCGTATTTTACTCATTTTTGGATGTCGTTTAATAGGTTTATGACTTCGCGATATCCAGTTTCTATAGCACCATGAACAGTTTGATGGTGACCATTTGTATTCATTGCTTCCCCCGCAAAATAGACTTTTTTATTTATGGACAGGCATGCAATTTTTCTAGCATCACCAATACCAATTTTACTGTAAGAATAGGCTCCTTTTATAAACGGATTTGTTGTCCAGTTTTGAACATGAGACGAAATAAATGATTGGGTTGCTAGTCCATTATACATCGTATCTAATTCTTGAAGTAATGCCTTTGTAATTGCATCATTATTTCCCAATGTAGTTAGATATTCTGCTTGTTCACCCATTACAAAAGCAAGTAAAACATTGTCGTTTTGAACTTTACCAATACTTTCATCTGCATAAGCGGCACAAATAGTACCTCCAACTATATTTTGGTCATAAAATTTCGCATTGAATTTTAGAAACACTTTCATACCTGCATCCATCCCAATTTTAGAAAATGCGGTGATTTTTTCTTTTGGTAAAGGCGGTGTAAATTCAATGTCACCTGTTTTTAGAATCGGAATCGGAACTGTAATAATAACTTTATCCGCTTTGAAATAATTATTCGTACTGTCTGTTAGAATGATTTCTGCTTGTGAATAATCAATTTTAGAAACAATTGTATTAAGTACTATTTTGTCTTTTACCTCATTTGCAATTTCTTGGTCAATTAAATCATAGAAGGTTTCTTGAAATTTAAAATCATCGTCTCCCGAACTCCAATTTTCTTCTTCTTGATTATTTCCAAACACAGAAAGTCGAGAGGCAGATGCACCTTGGTCCCCTGCGATATTTTCAATAATGTACATATATTCCTTTCCTAATCCTTTTTGTAGTGCATAATCGCTATAGGAGATATCCGGTAAGTCTTCGCCATTAAAAATGTCTATGTTTTGGGGTAGGGTAGTGACTAGTTGATTATTGAACCAATATTTCGTTACACTTTCATCAACAGTTATTTGAGTATTTGATTTTGTGATTAGGTCTCCTAAAATACTGTTTTTTCCATGTAACCATTGCGCACCAAGGTCAATAGGGAAATTAGCAAATGTGTTTAGTTTACCAAGTCGTCCGCCATAATTTGCGGAAGCTTCTAAAATTTGAAAATTAATGCCTTTAGATTTTAAAATATAAGCGGCATACAAACCAGCTGCACCTGCACCGATAATTAGCACTTTACCTTCATATTTTACATCTTCTAATAAAGTTTCTTTTCTGCAGGAAGTTAGAAAAGTAGAAGGAATTAATATACCGCCTATTGAAAGTAATGTTGCTTGTTTTAGAAAATCCTTTCTTTCCATTATTCCAGGTTAATTATTTGATTTACATCCTGATTTTTGTTTGTAGATATAAGCTAACCAGAAGCTTAATACTCAAAACCTGTAGCCTTATTTGTTTTCAAAAGTAGTAATTATACCGCTATTTTCGATTTCTTTTCAAGCTTGTAAAAGAAGTTGAATCCTTATCTAATTTGGCTTAATGCGAAATTGAATTATTTATGTCTAAACCAACAATCTTCGCGATCGTTTTCGTAGCCTTTAAATAGTGTGTTGACAGGTGCACCGTGGATCAATTGATTGTTGAATTGCGTTCGTGCTACATAATTAAAAGCACCCATATCCCCCGTATACGCTGTTTTGTTATCGCTGTTCGCATGGTGATGTATCGTACATAACTTTTCAATAAATTGAAATAATAACGGAGCATTTCCACCGATAATTCCACAGTTTAAGAGTGTTTCGTGCGCAAATTTGGTTTCGTAGGCAGCAAAATCGGATATGTTTTTGCGTAGATGACTGGAGTGCGCTAGCATCCAAGAATCATTTAGTTTTTTTGGCTCGTCCCCACAAAAAATAGAAGAAGGATTTTCTAAAAAACAGGAATCTATAAATGGATTTTTTACCACGGTAACATCGGTAACATCGGTGATGAAAATATGTTGGAATAGATGCAGGTATTGTTGTAAAAACGCTTTGTATACGAAATAGCGATAGACGTTAGGATTAAATCTTGGATTGTACTCTATTTTTACGAACGTAATGGAATCATTGGAATATTTCTCACAGGTTTCAGTACTAAAGTTATTGTGAAAAAGGATGCCTTGTAGATTTTTGTGTGTGATAGATGCTGCCCAATCTTGAACCAATGCATAGTTGTCATCTTCAAGCGTTGTATTTCGATTCACATCATATACGCTTGTGATATGACAAGCCATGATTAGATTGCTATTTTCAGAAAAACGTGAAGTATCAATTACCATCGTTTATGCTTGAATCAAATTTGCTTTTTTAATCGTTGCACAAATGCTATTTGGAATGTTTCGATGATACACATAGGTTCTTAAATCTACTTTTTTTACTTTATATTGTTTAGATGCTTTTTCGTAAAAATCAGCATCTGCTGCAAAGCCACTAATGAAGTTAATGCTGTTAAATACTTTTTTTCTTCCAAATAAAGTTCCAAACAGAATTGTTTCATCGAGGTGAATAAGTTTCGTTAGATCATTTTTATCTGGCACAAAATAATCTTCAATGCTGTCCGTAATTGTTTCGGTGGTAGAACAAATTAAATCTACATTTTTGACTGCTTTCAGGCAGGCACTTAAATGATTCGTCTTGTATTCATCATCCCCATCTAGGATCGTGATATATTCTCCGATACTATTTAAAACTCCGCGATTGATAGATTCTGATTGGCCGCGATTACTATGGCGGATATAGACAATTTTAGCTTCATGTTTTTCAATGTATGCCATTAGGTCTTCCCGATTGTAATTTTCACTACCATCGTCAATAATAATAAGTTCAAAATTTTGAAAATCTTGTTTTAAGACGGAATCAATTGCTCTTTTGATTAAAGAGAAATTGGTATTGTAAACAGCCATTAATACTGTTATTTTTACTTGTTTTAACATTGTTGTTTGATACTGTGGTGTTTACTATAACTAGATTAAAAGTAAAATGTTTTCCTGTTTTTTAATTCTTTCTAATCTCACTAATTTTTTTCATGAAAAATACGAATTTTCACGAAGTCTTGCGTTAAAGGAGTATTAAATATTCTAATTTGGAAAAAGAATGACATTTACGGAGTCGCTTTTTACAATTTGATTTAAATTATAATAAAAAATGTGTTGTTTATTAATACATATCCAAAACCGCACACGTGCCCCATTCTTTGTGAGAACTAACACTTACACCAATTTTTGAGTATCTAGCATCCAAGCAAATTTTTCGATGTCCCAAACTAGTCACACGATCATCAATGAGTAGTTGTAGTACTATATCTTTTGCAGTGTCCATTCCATAGGAACAGCATTCCGCTGTATACACTTCTTTTGGACATTTAATTCGTGTGTGACCCGAAGTACCTGCTGTTCCTTGTTCTTTTGCAAAACATGCGGCATTTTTATATAAATCCACGTCAAAAGTTAGTTCGTTAATTGGTTTCATTGCTGTTAGTTTGGATATTAAGGATTTGCGATATGCAGAATCTTTCAAATAATCTCCATATTTTTCATCTCCAAAATAATTCGTTAGTTCAAATTTCAAGAAATCTTGCGGATATAAGCGACAAAGATTTAGGTAAATAATACATTCTTTTTCGACTGCATTTAAATATGTAATGTCTTTTGCGGTATTTGCCTTTGAGCGTTGCGTTTCTGTCCAAGTTTGCGCATTACTTCTAGTCCAAACTATTAAAATTAAAAGCAAACAAAATGTAATTTTCATTTTCTGATGTATATATAGTTTATAACGTGATTAGTTTCGTTTTATTATAGATTGCATTGGGAAATAATAGTATCAAAAACCGAAGTGCGGATTATTTAAAAAGTAGTGAATAATTGGAGAAGTGGGGTGTAAGAGACTAGTACTAAGGCGCTGTTAGCATTTGCTTTATTTATCCTCCTTCGATTTCACATAAACTACAACTGAGCCAACTAAGAAGTCATGAATAGCTTTCCTTTTCTTATTGCTTGAAATTGTCAATAACGATATCCAACCTAATAAAGATTTCACAATGTATCTCAGTATAGCTAAATGAAATAGTATGTTTTTCTGTTCATTTGACTCTCTTTTGACTCGAAGACCAATAAACATGTGCCCGATAGTTCCTCCAAAAATGCTAGTAAAAATTGGATCATAAAGCAAGAAAATGAATACAAACGCAATAATTCTAAAATTGTCTGGCACGCTTTCAAAAAGCGAAAAAACGTAAACAGTGACGAACATAAGAAAAATAATGACTATTCCATCTGTCATCATTGCCTTAACTCTGTCGAGAACTCCAGGATAATTTTCATCTGTCATAATTTTGTTTTTTTAAATGAATGCTAACGTTTTACGGATAGGCGAGGGGCGATACCGAGGCAAAACACCCAAAACCCGAAGCGATATTTATTTTCAAATGTAGTAAATATTTTCTTCGGAGTAGGACATAATAGCCTAGTGCTAAGGCGCTGTTATGAGATGCCTTTCTTTTTGGATATTAGTAGATTATCCGATACTTAGTTTAAGGTTACGTCCAAATCCTTCTCTGAAAATTCTAATTAAAGTCGATAATCTAATATCACTTGCATTATTTTCAATTCTTGAGATGTAATTTTTAGTAGTTCCGCATTTTTCTGCTAATTGTTCTTGTGTATAACCAAGTTCTTTTCTTAATTCAAGCATCATTGCTCCAAGTTTGAAAGCTTCAAAACCTTCTTCAAATTCATCTCTTTTAGTTGAACCAATGTCACCGTATTGATTTTTTATTAACTCATCTATGGAAGTTAATTTTGGGTTTACATTTGCGCTCATATTATTTGTTTTTATTTGTTTTTAATTCGTCGAAATATTTTGCTTTTATTTTTTCAGCTAATTCTATTTCCTTTTTTGGAGTTTTTTGCGTTTTCTTTTGGAAACCATTAATGATTATTATCAATTTTCCTTTATCGAAAAAGCTAAATACTCTATAGATATCTGATCCAACTTCAATACGTAATTCAAATAATCCAGTAGTGTTTGTTAGATGTTTGAAATATTTTTCAGGAACTCTATCTAATGATTCAACCAATTTTATTGTCCAAAGCACTTTTTTCTGTACGTCAGGTTTTAAAGTTTGAAAAAAATCAATAAAATGATTTTCATAGTATAAAGCTTCTCTTATTTTCTTTTCATTCATTAATCAAAGTTACCTAATTAGGAACTATTTTCAAAATGATTTGTAATTATTTTCTTTTGGAGGAATATGAATTTTCAAGAAGGCATGTTATAGCGTCATTTCAATGTGTCTCATAACGGTTTCGCGCCTAGCGAAGGCGGGTATTTTTAGCACTAAACTTCATTAGATGCACAAAACTTGAATTAGCACTTCACTGTCATAGAAGCACGAAACCCACGCTTTTGCAAAACGGCTGTTAGAAACCGTAATTTATTGTGTTGTTAAATTTTAATATTTGATTTAATATATTCTTCAATTTCCTGTGAATTCTCAATCCCAATTACCCTTCTTAGTCTATTGTTTTTTAGTTTTATATCTAAAAATACATTACTAAATCTTTTTTTAACGTTTATAGACTTAATGTCATCAAAAGAAATTTCGGTCTGGTTTGACCGAAGTATATTTAAAACGAAAATAATAAAATGAGTTACTCCAATAAATAGTCCTGTCCAAAGTAAAAATTGGTCGCCTGTTTTCAGATATCTTAAAAAAGAAGTGGCTCCATAAATTGTCCATATAGCTGAACTGAATAATTGCATTCTGTTTTGTTTCCTTGAATTATCCGATATTCTAACTTTATCAGTTTCAAAGGATATTTCTCCTTTTTTCAGTTTAAATGTCTGTGTCATTTTTGTCTTATTATGGTTGCCAACGTTTTGCGCCTTTAGCGATGGGCGATACCGAGGCAAAACACCCAAAACCCGAAGCGAGATTTATTTCAAAAGTAGTAAATATTTTCTTCGGAGTGAGTCTAAGAGCCTAGTGCTAAGGCGCTGTTATCGGAAGTTGTTTTTACTACTCCATAATTCTATACCAGTTCTCCTCTAATTTCCAATTTGTCTCTGGATTTTCTGTTATTTTGTCCTCTAATTGTTTTCTTATTTTATTGTCGTTTGTAAATATAAAATATGTTTGTGGTGATTCGAAATATCCACGAGATATCCAAAATTTTATAGTTTTTTTCTTGTCTGTTTTATTCTGATAAATCCAAATATCATTTCCACCATTTGAAATAATTGGAAGCTCGAATGATAGTTCATAAATATCATTATTTATTTTTGAGTTTAGTTCTGATTTCTCTTTAAATACATCATTAACAATTTGATTTCTAGTTTCGTATGATGTGTACCAATCAAGTTTCTCAATAATTGAATTTGGTATTTTGTTAAAATTGTAAAATGTTATAACTAGTAGGGATAATTCTACTAATAGATTCAATAATGTAATGCCAATTAAATTTTTTCTATTATTAACTATGTTTATTATTTCCTTGACTGAAAGAATTAATAAAGTTAGACAGATTACAAACCAAGTAAGTGGTTTAATAAAATATGGTAAGATATAGTATTCTGAAAAAGAATAGATTAACCAAATAAACACCAAAATCATTGTTTTTTTTGCCATTCGTTTGTCAGTTGTTAATTATTATGGTTCTATATATTTCCGATAACGGTTTGCGTGTAGGCGATGTTGCCTTGTGTTGCGCCTGCGGCAAGGCAATATCGCCTACACGCTGTTAGCGGTTCGTTGTTTTCTTCTTTAGTACTATATTCCAAATTAAAATCGCTGAAAGTCCAGTTAATATAGCAAATAATTTCTCGAAGGTCGTTTTCGCAAAAATGTTTCCAATTGTATTTAGAACGAAAATTGCGAAGAAAGTCCA
>CAMAXI010000019.1 GCA_945862165.1 Chryseobacterium gleum | reverse complement strand
CTATAATGACCGCAGGTCTCTCAATTCTCTCCCCCCTCCAACCATTCCCTCAACTTCTCAATGGTAAACCCCACCCCAAAAAGCAAAGCGACTCAAAACCTCCGAGCCCTCCGAGCCCTCTCTACCTCCGTGTAACAAAAAATACAACCCCCTTAAATGTGTCTACACCCACCTCCTAAAAAGACCGCAGGTCTCTCAATCCCTCTCTCCTCCAACCATTCCCTCAACTTCTTAACTTCTAAATGGTAAACCCCAACCCCCAAAAGCAAAGCGCCTCAAAAACCTCCGTGTCCTCCAAGCTCTCTCTCCCTCCGTGTAACAAAAAATACAACCCCTTAAATTTGTCTACACCAACCTCCTCAAAAGACCGCAGGTCTCTCAATTCTCTCCCCCCTCCAACCATTCCCTCAACTTCTTAACTTCTCAATGGTAAATCCCGCCCTAAAAAAGCAAAGCGCCTCAAAAACCTCCGTGTCCTCCGAGCCCTCTCTACCTCCGTGTAACAAAAAATACAACCCCTCAATTTGACTTCTCCCCACAAACAAGCCTTCCATAATGCCTTAATGTCTCAATGGTTAAACAAAACTTCCCTCTAAAATGTCATTTTGTCACTTCCTCTCCCTTGGCACAATCCTTGACAATTCCCTAGCATATCAGTTTAAATTCTAAAAAATAAAAAAACTATGAGAACAGGTCAAATTAATGTATCAACGGAAAATATCTTTCCAATCATTAAAAAATTCTTGTATTCGGATCACGAAATCTTTTTACGAGAACTAGTTTCCAATGCAGTGGATGCGTCACAAAAATTAAAAGTTCTTACATCTACAGGTGAATTTAAAGGCGATTTAGGTAACCTTGAAGTAAATGTCATCTTAGATAAAGAAGCGAAAACATTAACTATCAGCGATCGCGGTATCGGTATGACAGGTGATGAAATTGATAAATACATCAATCAAATTGCATTTTCTGGAGCTGAAGAATTCGTAAAACAATACGAAGGAAAAGAAGGCGCTGAAAACATTATTGGTCACTTCGGACTTGGATTCTACTCTGCGTTCATGGTTGCTGAAAAAGTGCAAATCAAAACATTGTCTCGTACGGAAGGTGCGCAAGCGGTTCAATGGGAAAGTAATGGTACTACTGAATTTACCATTACAGACATTGAAAAAGCAGAAAGAGGTACAGACATCGTATTATATATCACCGAGGAATCTATTGAATTTTTAGAAAAAGCACGTATCCAAGGTATCCTTGATAAATACTGTAAATTCTTACCAATTCCAGTAATCTTCGGAACAAAAACAGATTACATCGATTCTCCAGAAGGGGAAAAAGACGAAAACGATAAAATCAAACGCGTTTCTATCGAAATTCCTAACCAAGTGAACAACCCTGCGCCAGCATGGACAAAAGCACCTATCGACTTAAAAGACGAGGATTATAAAACGTTCTACCGTGAATTATACCCAATGTCTTTTGAAGAACCATTGTTTCATATTCACTTAAACGTAGATTACCCATTCAACTTAACAGGTATTCTTTACTTCCCAAAAATTAAGGAGAATGTGGAAATTCAACGTAACAAAATCAATTTATACTCCAACCAAGTGTTCATTACAGACAGCGTTGCTGAAATCGTACCTGAATTCTTGACCTTATTACACGGTGTTATTGATTCTCCAGATATTCCATTAAACGTTTCTCGTTCTTACTTACAAAGCGATGGTAACGTGAAGAAAATTTCTGCACACATCACGAAGAAAGTAGCGGACAAATTAGCAGAAATGTACAAAAAAGACCGCGCTGATTTTGAAGCAAAATGGGATGATTTGAAATTATTCGTAGAATACGGGACTTTGTCGGACGATAAATTTGCAGAGAAATCAAAAACATTCTCTTTATTGAAATCTACGGACGGAACGTACAATACTATCGAAGAATACATCGAGAAAATTAAACCCTTACAAACGGACAAAGACAACAAAATTGTTGCGCTTTACACACACGATGCGGATGCACAATACGGTTTCGTAAAAGCTGCAAAAGACAGAGGGTATGATGTTATTGTACTAGACGGACCATTGGTTCCACATTGGATTCAAAAAATGGAAATGTCTAATGAAAATGTAACATTTGCGCGTGTAGATGCAGACACATTAGATAAATTAATCAAAAAATCAGAAGAAATTCCTTCTGTATTGACAAAAGAAGACGAAGAAAAATTGAAACCAGTTTTTGAGGGTTCAGTAAACAAAGATAAATTCCGCGTTGAATTTGAAAGCATGAGTTCTTCGGAAGCACCAATTATCATTACACAACCAGAGTTTATCCGTCGTATGATGGAGCAACAACGTACTGGTGGAGGAGGTTTCATGGGAGCTTTCCCCGAAATGTACCAATTGGTTGTAAATAGTAACCACCCTAAAGTGAGTGAATTATTGACTGCTGAAGATTCTGTTCGTGCTGAAAAAACAAAACAATTAACCGACCTAGCATTACTTTCCCAAGGATTGTTAAAAGGTGCTGATTTGAATAAATTTATTGAGCGTTCTATTGAATTAGTATAATAAATCTTAATACTTTTATCCCCTGCCTTCTGTACAGACGCAATGCATTGCGTCTGTACGGGAAGGCAGGGGATTTTTTATTTACCATTAAAACATACGATTTTGTTTAAAATTATTTTCGCCGTTGGAGGTTTCCTGCTTACTAAAAGTTTTATCGGAGCAATTATTGGATTTTCTGTCGGTTCCTTAGTGGACAACTACCAAAAAATGAAAGCGAACGGAGGAACACAAGGGAATGGAGGCAGTGGATTTTCGTCTGACGATATCTTTGGTTTCTACCAACAACGTTCTTCTACGAATGATTTTCCAACGATGTTAATCGCGTTGTCTGCAGCAGTGATGCGTGCCGATGGGAAAGTCGTAAAAGCAGAATTAACGTATGTAAAATCCTTTTTCGCACAACAATTTGGACCTGACTTTTCGGTACAACACCTCCAAACACTTAAGCAGTTTTTAGACTCGAACGACATTCCTTTGGAACGTATTTGCCAAGACATTCGTATGCGTACGCAAGAAGAAGTGCGTATTCAATTATTACACTACCTTTTCGGAATTGCTAAAGCAGACGGACACGTAGCGGACATTGAAATTACAGTACTTGAGCGTATCGCTACCCTTCTTGGTATTCAACATGCAGATTTCAGAACGGTAAAAAATATGTTCTACCGCGATGTAAATTCGGATTATGCAGTACTTGGCATCGAACCGACTGCTACCGATGAAGAAGTGAAAAAAGCCTACCGTCAACTAGCGATTCGTTATCACCCTGACAAAGTAGCATCCTTAGGGGAAGAATACCAACATGGTGCGAAAGAGAAATTCCAAAAAATTCAAGAAGCTTACGAAACGGTGAAGAAAAGTCGTGGAATGTAATTTTGTTTTTTTTAAAAAAAACATTAATCGTGGTTAATCCGCAAATACAAAAAAAATCCAACCAATAAAATAATTGCTGCCAGCGCAAAAATAATTCCATGATTGATGGTGTAAACAGCAGCGGCTCCAATCGGCACAATAACGCGATAAAGCGCTTGCAAACTATGATTTGTTCCCTGTAACACCCCTTGTTTTGTATCGCTTACCGCATTCGACAATTGGGAATTATACGATGGATCAAACAACCCTTCTCCCAAAACAATCAAAGCTACCGCACTAAAAATCAAATAAACAGAGGGGAAATAACTCGTAGCAAACAAACACAGCAAACCTACACTTAATCCCAGTAAACCAATCGCTCCAAGGGTTTTTTCGCTCCATTTCTTTAAAAGCAATGGTAAAAGAACTACTCGCGACAATATGTCGCACACACCTACTGTCATAAAAACTGCACCAATAAACGTGGTTCCCCAATGCATCTCATCTTTTAAATAAACACTTGTATTAAATTGCCAAATAATCAATCCAACAAAGAAAAAACCGCCCATAATTAATAAGGTTCTTGCTTGTTTGAGTTGAAATACTTCACTGAATTGATGATACAAATTAAAACTTTTGAGGTTGAAATGATTGCTGCGTTTCTCAACTGGCAAAGATTCTGGAAGTAATAGCAACACACATAAAATCGAAACAATCGTAATACCTGCCGTAACAAAAAATGGTAAGGTAATCGAAATTGAACCGAGTGTACCACCTATCGCAGGACCAATCATAAATCCTAATCCGATCGCACCTCCTAAAATCCCGAACCATTTTCCACGCTCTGCCGACTCGGTACTATCCGAAATATAGGCAAACAAGGTACTTTGATTTCCAGCGGTAAGTCCGTCAATTATACGACCTAAAAATAACACCCAAATGGCACCACCGATACCGAGTATGAAATAACCTACCGCAGAACCAATCAAACTCAAAATTAATATGCGCTTGCGACCAAAGCGATCACTCAAGGCACCAAAAATCGGCGCAGCAAAAAATGTACACAAAGCAAACACCGAAACCAAGGCGCTCATATACGTAGCAACTTGTTTTTCTGCGACATACTCGGATAACAGAAAAGGAAGAATCGGTAATACAATCGTTAAACCAATCGCATTTAACACCGTAATTCCGGTGATTATCCAAAGATTTCGTTTTTTCGGGAAAAGGGTTTTAGACATAGATTTAGGTTGTTTCATAAAAATAGATAAATATTTAAAACAATTGTAAAAATTAATAATTAATCGTAAATTAGATTAATAAATAATCAAAATAAATAAAATGACACTTACAAACTCTAACCCAAACTACGTTGTAGAAATTAAAGAAATTCTATCAAACGCACGAAAAAGAGCATACTCAGCAGTAAATTCCGCAATGGTTGAAGCGTATTGGAATATTGGAAAACGCATTGTAGAAGAAGAACAAAACGGAAAGGAACGAGCCATCTATGGTAAAGAAATCATTAAAAACATTTCAGAGGAATTGACCAAAGAATTTGGAAAAGGGTTCTCAACTACTAACATTAGATACTTCAGACAATTCTATATTTTATATCCAAATGCAATTCGCCACTCAGTGAGTGACAAATTACAAAACAATCAAAATCAAATACTTACAACTATTTCTGATGACTATTTATATCTACAAAAACTATCTTGGACACATATACGACAAATATTAAAAATTCAATCAAAAGATGCTCAACAATGGTACCTCAAAGAAGCTGCAGAACAAAATTGGTCTGTACGAACACTTGATCGAAACATCTCAACGTTGTACTACCAACGTTTACTTTCCTCCCACGAAAAAGAAAGCGTTCAAAAAGAAATGAAACAAAACACACAAGAGTTTCAACATGACTCTTTCGAATTCATCAAAAATCCAGCGGTACTGGAATTTTTAAACCTACCAATCAACCTAGGGTATACAGAAAAAGAATTAGAAAAAGCATTAATAAATAACCTACAAAAATTCATTCTCGAACTTGGAAAAGGGTATGCTTTTGTAGAACGACAACAACTTATTCGCACCGAAACAAGTGACTTTTTTATAGACTTGGTGTTCTACAACTATATTCTCAAATGTTTTGTCATAATTGAATTAAAAACGACCAAACTCAACCACCAAGACATCGGTCAATTAGATATGTATGTGCGCATGTTTGACGACCTAAAAAAACAATCTTCGGATAATCCGACGATTGGAATATTACTCTGTACAGAAACTGACCACACCATCGCGAAATATTCCATTCTAAATGATAAAGAACAACTGTTCGCTTCCAAATACATGCCATATCTTCCTACAGAATCTGAATTAATTGCAGAAATTGAACGGGAACGAATTCAATTTTTCAATCGGCAATAAATTATTTCAAACGTTCCAACAATTCCTCCACACTCCTTTCCTCCGAAAATAAATCATTCGTCAGTAACAACGGACCATCCAAATCCACCCAATCCGCAAGGGACGAAATCTGTTTCGCTGCATTACTCACCACACTCGACTCACTCATGCAACCAATTATACTTTTCAAATCCATTTCTTTGGCACGTTGTAAAGCAGCAACCCCTTCCGAAATCCCTCCGCACTTCATGACTTTCAAATTGATTCCATCGAAGTACTTGACCACTTTTTCTAAATCGGCATAATTCTGAAACGATTCATCTGCAATAATTGGAATTGGACTTTGCTTTTTCAACCACAAATGACTCTCAAAATCTTCTTTATGAAAAGGTTGCTCTAAATATTCTACGCCTAAATCAGCGAGTTTATAACTCCACGCCAAAGCTAGTTTTCGATCCGTAAACCCTTGATTAGCATCGATCGTAAAAGGCTTCGAAGTCAAGCGATGAAAGGTGTTTACGATTCGACCTACCTCTTCTTGGTTAACTTTTAATTTATAGTACTTCATGTCCGGACGATCGTTGAACTTTTCTTCCATTTCTGCATCCGAAGCAATACCTAATGTGTAGGAGGTCGCTTTGTCATTCTCTAATAGTCCGTACTGTTGCGCTATCGACTGTCCAGTAATAGCAGAACGTAAATTATGCAAGGCAATATCTAAAGCTCCAATGCAAAAATAACTATCTGGAAAACGTCTTTTTAAATCGGTGATATAGGTACCAATCGCATCGGTATTATCGGATAAAACACTAGAATTAATCAAGGTTTTAAATGTATCCAAAGTCTCCGTATAATAAGGTATAAATACACATTCTCCCCAAGCCTGATGATTACCTTGTGTCAGTAAAATATAGACGTTGTCTGTACCCGTTCTTTCCGTATGCGCAATGCGAAAAGGATACTTAAAATTTAGTCTATAAGGGAAATACGTTAAGGTAATTGGATCCATAAAACGAATGTAAGTAAGATTTTTTAGTTTTTCATTGAATATTTAAGCAATTAGCTATACATTTACACAGCAAAATTCAGATTATGAACTTACACGAATATCAAGGTAAATCGATACTTACAAAGTACGGTGTAGCAATACAAAGAGGTGTTGTTGTAGAAAAAGTTGAAGATGCAGTTGCTGCAGCTAAAAAACTTACAGAAGAAACTGGTACAAGCTGGTACGTTGTTAAAGCGCAAATCCATGCAGGTGGACGTGGAAAAGGCTTAGTTGCTGAAACTGGATCTAACGGGGTTGTTCTTGCAAAAGGAATTGACCAAGTAGAAGAAAAAGTAAAAGGGATTTTAGGTGGTCACCTTGAAACTGCGCAAACAAACGGAAAAGCAAAATTAGTTTCTAAAGTTTTGTTAGCAGAAGACGTTTACTACCCAGGTGAAAGTGAAGTTTCTGAATTCTATATGTCTGTATTATTAGACAGAGAAAAAGGACGTAACGTTATCATGTATTCTACAGAAGGTGGAATGGATATCGAAACGGTTTCTGAAAACACACCACACTTGATTTTCAAAGAAGAAATCGATCCTAAAGTTGGTATCCAAGGATTCCAAGCTAGAAAAATCGCGTTCAACTTAGGTTTATCTGGTGAAGCTTTCAAACAAATGACAAAATTTGTTGTGAACTTATATAGCGCTTATGAAGGTTGTGATGCTGCGATGTTTGAAATTAATCCAGTATTAAAAACTTCTGACAATAAAATTATTGCAGTTGATGCAAAAGTTACATTAGATGGTAACTCTTTGTTCAGACACCCAGACTACGCTGCTATGCGTGACTTCACAGAAGAAGATCCAACAGAAGTAGAAGCAGATGCTGCAGGATTAAACTTCGTGAAATTAGATGGTAACGTTGCTTGTATGGTAAACGGTGCTGGTCTTGCGATGGCAACAATGGATATTATTAAATTATCCGGTGGTAACCCAGCTAACTTCTTGGACGTGGGTGGAACAGCTAACGCAGAACGTGTAGAGAAAGCTTTCCATATCATCTTGAAAGATCCTAATGTTAAAGCAATCTTAATCAACATCTTTGGTGGTATCGTTCGTTGTGACCGTGTTGCTCAAGGTGTAGTGGATGCATACAAAAACATGGGATCTATTCCAGTTCCAATCATCGTTCGTTTACAAGGAACTAACGCGGTGGAAGCGAAAAAATTAATTGATGAGTCTGGATTAAATGTTCACTCAGCAGTTTTATTACAAGAAGCATCCGATAAAGTAAAAGCGGTTTTAGCTTAATCTTTAGCAAAAAAATAATAAAGAGGCTGTTTCCATTCGAGACAGCCTCTTATGTTTAACAACAATATTTACTATTTTGGGAATTTTCAATCGTAAACAAATCTTATACAAGACAGCTGCAGAAATCGAAATCATGCGTGAAGCAGCACAAATTGTAAGTAGAACTTTAGGAATAATAGCTGCAGAAATCAAACCGGGAGTAACTCCGCTGCATTTAGATAAAATTGCAGAAGAGTACATTCGTTCTCAAAATGCTATTCCGGGGTTCTTAGGCTTATACGATTTCCCAAACACCTTATGTATTTCTATCAACGAACAAGTTGTACACGGCATTCCAACAAATAACCCATTAAAAGAGGGCGATATTATCTCGGTAGATTGCGGTTCGTATTTCGAAGGGTATTATGGCGACCATGCCTATACGTTTGAAGTAGGTGAAGTTAGTCCTGAAATCAAAAAATTATTAGACGTTACCAAAGAATGTTTGGAAATTGGAATAGCACAAACAAAAGTGGGTAACCGCCTTGGAGATATTGGATTCCACATTCAACAACATGCTGAAAAACATGGGTACGGCGTTGTTCGCGACTTAGTAGGACACGGTTTAGGTCAAGCAATGCATGAAGAACCACAAGTTCCAAATTACGGACGCAGAGGTACTGGAAAACAAATTCAAAATGGATTGGTGATTGCGATTGAACCGATGATCAACATGGGGACAGAACAAGTGATTCAAGCTTCGGACAACTGGACTATCATTACAGCAGACAACCAACCAAGCGCACATTTCGAGCACGACGTAGCAGTAGTGAACGGAAAACCAGAAGTACTATCTACCTTCAAATACATCGAGGAAGCATTGGCGAAAAAATAATGGCGACAGAAAAAAGAACCATTTTCTTAGCATGTGTCACACTGACGGTGTATGCCCTGTCTGGATTATTACAACAAGGAAAATTGTTATACCCTTTTCCGTTAAATGAGTTTATCTTTTTAGGAATAAGTACTTATATCGCTATTCGTAACTACAAAGAACAGAAACTCCTTTACGGTTTACTTATACTTGCAGCAATTAGTTTTGTTGCTTGCAGAAGCTATAATTGGAATCTAATTTTAATTAGTGAATCCATGGAACGATTAGACCGTGGTTATACAACCGATGTGTTTTACGTATTGTTTTATGGCATCCTAAGCACACTCACCTATAAACTTGCAAACACCAATCCAAAAAGGATACACCTACCCACCTATCTAGTATCGATTCTTTTAATTCTATTTGGTTCGATTTTCGCGCTGGATAGTATTTGTATACTAGGCATCCTCGTTCAAGTAAAAACATTTTACCATAAAGAAAACACCACCACTACCCCATTTGTGAATTTGTATAGTTTCTTGGCGTTTTTGATAGCGACTAAAGAATTGACGTTGTTTTTGGCATAATAAATTAACTATCACGCCTTCGCCTTCGAGAGCCTCAGGCAGCGGCGAATTTCAGAAAAAAAACCTACAAAAATTTCCGAAACCATAAAATTGGCCATTTATAACTTTTTCGCAGAAATGCGGTTTCAAAATCTCAATTTTAACAAAACATTAATTAGCGATTGAAGCCGAAACTTTCCCAGGACAAAGGAAAACAATGCGGATGTGCATTTTGGACGTCAGGAGAAAATAAAGCACGAAGCGATTGTTTGACTGGTTTTAGAGTAGCGTAGCGGAACTACGAAACCATAAAATTGGCCATTTATAACGTTTACGTAGAAAATAAGTGAAATGAAACGTCGTCAAACCCTTGTTTGAACTCAGCCTTCTAATTTTTAGTATAAAAATTAGCTAAAGGCGTTTGTGAGTTTGGGTGAAGACAGGGAAATGCAACGTAATTTTCAAGGAAACGTTATAGAGGCCTAGACTTTTTGGCTCCACCTTTTTTGTCAATGAAAAAAGGTGGAATAAAAAAACATTAAAAATATTTCCAATTTCCCTTTCATTTTATAATCCTTTTATTACTTTTGCAGTCAGTTCTTTTAAGACCTATGGTGGAGTGGGTGAGTGGCTAAAACCACCAGTTTGCTAAACTGACGTACGGGTAACTGTACCGCGAGTTCGAATCTCGCCTCCACCGCAACAAAAAACTTGCATAATAAGAAAAAGTTCTTATCTTTGCACACCGGAAAAGGAAACTTTGACATATTAAAGAGAAAAGAGAAATCTTCCTCGGGGTGTAGCGTAGCCCGGTATCGCGCCTGCTTTGGGAGCAGGAGGTCGTCAGTTCGAATCTGGCCACCCCGACACTTAGGGGATGAGAAATCATCCCCTTTTTTTTTCCCTTTTCGACAAGTAAAACGTTGCTTGTTAAACAAAAATTACTGGCCCCGTAGCTCAGCTGGATAGAGCAACTGCCTTCTAAGCAGTAGGTCTTTGGTTCGAATCCAAACGGGGTCACAGACAAACCCAATGATACTTTGTATTGTTGGGTTTTTTGTTGGAATTAATTATGCAGTCGGTGTCTGCACAATTGGAAAATCAAGAAACCGTAGTTATTAAAACAGCTGAAAAAAGATTAGAAATACCTCCTCAGAAGTTAATTACAAACTTATCATTCTCTCATCTTGTTGAATTATTCCCAATTAAATACCCACTCCAACGTCTTTTCTACGAAATGGAATGCATCAAAGGTACGTCGATTGTTCTAAATTCATAGCAAGAGATTCTTCAGACATTAAAGAAAAATTACTAAAAAGACCTGAAGCAATTATTGGGAATATTAGTAAACCGGATCTTGAAATGATACTAGACACCTTAAAAAACGCACCTACCATTAATGGTAAACTTAAAAAAAGATATGGTATTTATGATTTTAAAGTGGATTGAATTTAAAAATGAAACGTATATTTAGAAAAAGAAATCATAATTATAACTAATGAAACATATTGAAGTTGTAGCTGCTGTTATTGAACATGAAAACCAGTATTTATGTGTCCAACGAAACGCGAATAAATACGACTATATTTCTTATAAATATGAATTTCCTGGAGGAAAGGTTGAAATTAACGAAACGAACGAAGAAGCTTTAATAAGAGAAATTCAAGAAGAATTAAACCTTGAAATTCAAATTCAAAAACATATAATTACAGTAGAACATACCTATCCAGATTTCAAAATTTCGATGCATACATATTTATGTAATTCTCACAATAGAATATTAACATTGAATGAGCATATAGACCATAAATGGTTAGATAAAGCACAATTATCTTCATTAGATTGGGCTGGTGCAGATGTTCCGATTGTTGATTATTTATTAAAGAATTAAAGCAATATGGAGGCAATAAAGTTAGCAATACAACAAGCTGTAATTACTGGTTTTGTAGATGAAACAAATTCATCACTAACCGATTATAGACCTAGTATTCTTACAAATGACCCCATAACAAACGAAAAAGTATTAAGTACGATATTAGAGGAATTAAGAATTTGTGAATCTTTTTTTCTTTCTGTAGCTTTCATTACCTCCGGTGGTGTTGCATCCATCATGGGTACTTTAATTGACCTGGAAGAAAAAGGTGTAAAAGGAAAAGTATTAGTCTCTGAATATCTGAATTTTACAGAACCTGAAGCACTTCGAAAACTACTGAAATTAAAAAATGTGGAGTTGAAAATCGCGCGTGATTCCGACTTTCATTCAAAAGGATTTCTTTTCACACACGCATCCTATTACTCTATAATCATTGGTAGTAGCAACTTAACACAAGGTGCGCTAACCAAAAATAAAGAATGGAACTTAAAAGTTACTGCACATAAGGACAGTGAACTTTTTAAAAATACATTAACTGAATTTGATAAGGTTTTTTATTCCGCTTTTCCTGTCGATGAAGATTATCTTATAAAATATTCATTTATCCATAATTCTGAAAAAAGACTTAGAAGTGGATTGAGAAAAGAATTATTAAAAAACACAATTTCTAACGAAATCACTCCCAATAAAATGCAACAAGAAGCATTAAACAATCTTGTTCATTTAAGAAATTTAGGAAAAAATAAAGCTTTATTAGTTTCTGCAACTGGAACTGGTAAAACCTACCTTTCTGCGTTTGATGTTCTTAAATTAAAGCCTAAAAAACTATTATTTTTAGTTCATCGAAAAAACATTGCGCAAAAAGCTATGGAAACGTTTCAATCAATTATGGATGAAACAGTTAAAATGAGTTTATACACTTCGAATAACAACCGCACAAATGTTGATTTCATCTTTTCTACAATTCAAACTTTTAGTAGAGATGAACATTTACATGCATTTGAAAAAACACATTTTGATTATATCATCATCGATGAAACTCACCGGGCCAGTGCATCTAGTTATCAAAAAATATTAAATCATTTCACTCCTAAATTTTTATTAGGAATGACAGCAACGCCAGAAAGAACAGATGGCCTTGATGTTTTTCAACTTTTTGATTACAATATCGCTTATGAAATTCGATTGCATGATGCATTAGCGCAAGAAATGTTAGTCCCTTTTCATTATTTTGGAATTACTGACATTGAAGTGAATGGTCAACTTGTGGATGAAAACACTTCCATTCAAGATTTAAATCGCTTAGACAGGGTTAATCATATCTTAGAAAATCTTCAGAAATTTGGAACGGATGACGGAATAACGAGAGGATTAGTGTTTTGTAGTAAAAATGAAGAAAGCGCATTTCTTTCCAATGAATTCAACCAACTGGGATATAAAACAATTGCTTTATCTGGAAATTCTTCTGAAGATGAACGCTCGAGAGCTATTGATTTACTGGAAACAGATGATCTTGAAATAAAATTAGACTATATCTTTTCTGTTGATATTTTTAATGAAGGAATTGATATACCAAGATTGAATCAAGTAGTAATGCTAAGACCAACACAATCTGCAATTATTTTTGTTCAGCAACTTGGTCGTGGACTTCGAAAACGAGAAGGAAAATCCTATTTAACTGTTATTGATTTCATTGGAAATTATCAAAACAATTTCCTAGTACCAATCGCATTATTTGGCGATAAATCCTATTCCAAAGAGAACTTAAGAAAATTAGTAAACAGACCTGAAAAAGCGATTGTTGGTGCTTCAACTATCCATTTCAGTCGAATTATAAAAGAGAAGATTTTTCATTCAATCGATACAGGAAAACTACAAGAGAAAAGGAAATTAGTAGAAGAATACAAACTATTAAAAGGTAAAATTGGTCGTATTCCTACCATGATTGATTTTATTAATCACGGAGAACGAGACCCGTTTCAATACATTCAAAATTATGACTCCTATTATTACTTTTTACTTTCTCAAAAAGAAAATATCGAAATCATTTCAAAAGAAGATTTAGACTTAATTAAGTTTCTAAGTAATGACGTTCTGAATCCGATTCGTTTCGTTGACGTCGATTTATTCAAAACGATTTTAGAAGAAAAGTCTATAACTATTGAAGACTATAAAAAACTATACTTTTTAGAGACTCAAACTGCTTTGGATGATTCAGTTTTGAATCATGCTATCCAAGTAATTAATGGATTGTTCGTTACAGAAAAATTCAATAAAAACTTAGTAAAAGTCGGACAAAATAGAAATTACGAAATTATTACTAGAGAAAAAAATTCCATCAAAATTGGAAATTCTTTAAATCAACTAATTCTAAAAAAGGATGTTTTCGAATCACTTTTAGACCTATGTAATTACTCTTTACTGAAAATAAAGCAATTAGGGAATGACGTTTACAAAAACGACTTTATTTCACACCAACGTTATTCTAGAAAAGATGTTTTCCGAATATTATGTTGGGATTCAAATCCAGTAGCACAAAATGTTGGAGGTTATATGATTGCACCAACAAAAAAAGACTGTGCTATTTTTGTTAATTATCATAAAGACGAAAATATTTCTGCAACAACAAAATACCATGATAGATTTGATTCTAGAAATGAATTTATTTGGATGTCTAAAAACAAACGAAAATTAACTTCTCCAGATGTAAGTCAAATATTAGATCAAACTAATTCAAATATGCGTATTCCTTTATTTGTAAAAAAATCAAATGCGGAAGGAAATGATTTCTATTATCTTGGCAACATGCTAGTAAAAAAAGAAACAGCGGTTGAAAAAATGATTGTGAAAGAGGATGGTGATAAAGTAACAGTTGTAGAAATGAACTTCTCTTTACTCTCCCCCGTCGAGAAATCCCTATACGACTACCTCCTAAACTCCAATTAATTTTTATCAACAAAATTTCTGAAATTGTCACTTGGAATATTTTTTTTGTTATTTTTAAGTATCAGGTTTGAAATAAATAACTAATTTATTTTCAAGCTACTAAAGAAACTGTCTTTATTAACTCTAAAAACGATAAAAATGGAAGCGATTGAAATTGAAATGATTGAACACCCTATTACAGGAGAAAAAATCGAAGTTGCTAAACATGATTTGCCAGAAAAAATGGAGTGGGAACAAGCTAAAAAAGCATGTGCAGCAATTGGTAATGGTTGGAGACTTCCTTCCGTAGATGAGCTGAAAGAAATTCACAGACTCAAAGATGATATCGGTGGTTTCAAGCCGAATGAGCGCTATTGGAGTATTACGGAAAATGGAGATTCTTCCGCATGGTATTTCGACTTTCCTTTTGGAAGTGATGATAGCGCTAGTGGTAAATCAAATACTGGTTATATTCGTGCTGTTAAAACGTTATAGCAATCCAAGTATCCAATGAAAAAAATAGGTATCCTCTTTTTAGTATTGGCAGTTTCTTTTCTAGGGAATTGTCAATATTCATTGGGAGTTGGTTATGCTGGGACTCACCCACTAGGAGATTTACTGAGGAATAATTACAAAGATGGAAATGGGATAGACATCTATTTTTTAAGCAAAGCCTTTCCCGAATATAGCCGAATACAAGTCCAAATTGGTGGTGATTTGAATGCGTTTAGTACTGGAGAACGTAAAATATCCAATGTCGCTACAAGTTCTGGTTACAATGCTACTTACAGCTTAAATAATTCCCACAATGGAATCAGTTTTAAAACGCGTTTTTTAACCCAAGAAAATACATTCCGTTACCACGCAGATATCGATTTAGGATATCGGTCTTTCTATACCACTGAAGGTTTAACGTTTAATAAAACTGACACCAACCAACCTCCCTATACATCTACTGTTTTAAAAAGAAACAAAACTTTTTTTACGGGAATTACTGCTGGCATACTCTACCGAGTGAATAATTGGCTTTCCTTAGATGTTTATACCCGCATCGATTTCGGTTCATCCGCTTCGTGGTTCGATATAAATTCTTTTTCGGTGAAAAACAACCAACCTGATTATTCCTCATTCCAATACAAAACAACGAATACTCCACTCCTTTGGGCAGGAATGAGCGTTGTCTTCCACTTTAAACCCCGAAAATTAAACCGGATAGAAAATTCACCAGGTCAGAATCCTCAACCGGAATCAGAACCTACCTACCCTACTCCAGAACCACCTGTTGAACCAACTCCACGCGGAAGAGTTGCACGCTAAAATTCTTTAATCCCCTACTAATCTTGCTTGTTCATACACTAATAAAGCGTGTATTTTTTTCGTAAATTTGTACTCGCAAAAGGCAAACTTATGTTAGGACTAAAATTACGTACCGATCCGCGTTGGGTAAACATCGCAGAATCAAATTTAGAAGAATTATTGACAGACCATGCTTGGTGTGAGCAAAAGGCTGCATCGAACGCGATTTCGTTGGTGGCTTATAATTCTGAATTAGAGGATTTGGTTACAGACCTATTGGCTATTGCGAAGGAAGAAGTAGAACATTTCCAGCAGGTACATGAACTCATGAAACGCAGAGGATATGTACTTGGCAGAGAACGTAAAGACGACTATGTCAACGAGCTCTACAAATTCATGAAAAAAGATGGAAGTCGCAACGATGCATTAATCGATCGTTTACTTTTTGCTGCCATGATTGAAGCGCGTAGTTGCGAGCGATTCAAAGTACTCTCTGAAAACATACTAGACGAAGAATTAAAAGTGTTTTACCGCGATTTAATGGCAAGTGAAGCAGGTCATTACACGACATTTTTAGGTTATGCCCGCAAATACACCCTAAGTGTAGACGTTGAAAAACGTTGGAAAGAATGGATCGACTTTGAAGATTCTATCATCACCAAATACGGAAACAAAGAAACAGTCCACGGATAACATGGAAGACGATTACAGCGCTTTCTCCAAAGCCAATCAATTAGACAAAGATGATTTCTATCTCACGCCTGAGGGGTACAGAGTATTCACCGAAAAATACTTACTCAAACGCGGGTATTGCTGCAAAAATGCCTGCAGACATTGTCCGTATGGGTTCGACAAAAAAAGCGGAAGGATTAAGAATCAGTAGAAAAACCTACCGATCATCTTACTGACGTCAGGTAAATGATAATAAAACACAAAACATTTAAAACCAATTAAATAAATCAAAAAAAACTCCTTTCTCACAACTATATTTGTTCAAATTCGTGAAACAATATAGTAATTCGTTTACAAAAAAATCTTTTAAAAATTAAAAAGATTAAAAATTAATCACTAAATTAGATTGTAAATTAATCAAAAAACAATCAATTATGAAAAGTGACGACATTAAATCTTTATTTAAACAATTTGAAAACATTACCTCCGAATATAATGGAGTAGAATGTTGGAGCGCTCGAGAATTACAAAAGTTATTGGGGTATAGTAATTGGCAAAACTTCCTGAAAGTCATTGAAAAAGCAAAGTTTTCAAGTGAAAATGTAGGGGAAAATCTTCAAAACCATTTTACTGACGTCAGTAAAATGGTTTTGATAGGTAAAGGCGTTGAAAAACAGATAGATGACATACTTTTAACACGCTATGCATGCTACTTAATTGCACAAAACGGTGATGCTCGAAAAGTCGAAATCGCTTTTGCTCAAACCTATTTTGCTGTTCAAACACGTAAAGCTGAAGTAGTTGAACAACGATTATTAGATTACGAACGAATAAAAGCAAGGGAAAAATTAAGCCAAACAGAAAAACAATTATCTGGAATATTATTCGAACGTGGAATCAATGAAAAAGGTTTTGCAATAATTCGTTCTAAAGGAGATCAAGCACTTTTTAATATAAGTACCCACGAGTTGAAGAAAAAAATGGGGGTACCAACAAACAGACCTGTTGCAGATTTCCTTCCTACCATCGGCATAAAAGCAAAAGACCTCGCAGCTGAAATGACTAGCATGAATGTACAAACTAAAGCATTGAAAGGACATTCTCCCATCGAAAAAGAACACATCGATAATAATAAAGCAGTGCGTGGTGTACTTGTAAATCGAGGTATTCAGCTAGAAAAACTGCCTCCAAGTGAGGATGTCAAAAAATTGCAACGTAAATTAGCAAACGAAGAAAAAAAAGTGGTGAAAATAAAACCGAAAAAATAAGTAAATGCAACAAAAACAACCTTTCTCCCTGCGTAATCGCATCAAAAGTTTTGACTACTCCATCCAAGGTATAATTACGTTCTTCAAAAATGAACACAATGCCAGGATACATGCGGTTGCAGCGGTTGTGGTAATTGCTTTAGGTTGGTATTGCAAGTTGAACCGAATGGAATGGTGTTGGATTACCCTAGCGATTGGACTAGTAATCCTTTCTGAAATGTTTAATACAGCGATTGAATATTTGACGGATTTAGTTTCTCCAGAAATACATCCACTTGCTAAAAAAACAAAAGATGTTGCATCTGGCGCAGTACTCATTGCAGCATTGATGGCGGTTGTCATTGGATTATTCATTTTTATACCGAAATTTTTATAGTCCTTTATTCCTTCCTGACCGCTATTTACAGCTTGTAATTCAAACTTTTATTCGGAACTTTACATACTAGATTTTTTCACATGAACCAAGACATTACCGACGAACAAACAGCAATTAAAACCACCTGGTTTAGCATTTTCGGGAATACGAGTTTGGCAATCATCAAAGGTCTAGCTGGTTTTTTCGGGAATTCTTATGCATTAATTGCAGATGCAATTGAGTCAACTACCGACATCTTTGCTTCTTTCTTAGTATTATTTGGTATCAAATATACCAGTAGACCAGCTGATGAAAATCATCCGTACGGACATGGTCGTGCAGAACCCCTGATCACATTTATTGTTGTTGCCTTCTTGATAACCTCCGCATGCATTATTGCCTATGAAAGTATCTTGAAAATTGGAACTCCGCATGCATTACCAAAACCATGGACCCTATTTATATTAGGAGGTATTATTTTGTGGAAAGAAATCTCCTACCGTTTAGTCATTAAAAAAGCAAAAGAAATCAATAGTTCTTCCTTAAAAGCAGATGCTTGGCACCACCGAAGCGATGCAATCACCTCTATCTCTGCCTTTATCGGAATCTCTATCGCTTTATATTTCGGAAAAGGATATGAATCTGCAGACGATTGGGCAGCACTTTTTGCCTCTGGATTTATTATTTATAATAGTTACCTCATCTTTAGACCTGCATTGGGAGAAATTATGGATGAACATACCTACGATGAATTAGTAGAAGAAATACGGATTGTAGCACTCGAAGTTCCAGGGGTCTATGGTACCGAAAAATGTTTTATTCGCAAAGCTGGAATGAAATACCACGTTGACTTACATGCACGAGTAGATGGTTCAATTTCGGTTACAGAAGGACATACCATTTCCCATTTACTGAAAGATACCTTACGTAAAGAAATAAAAACGCTTGGACATGTATTAATTCACATTGAACCAACGGAAATCAGTAAATTATAAATCTAGCAAAAAAAGTTTTCGAATAGATTAATCTTTACTTTTGTATCGTGGTAAAAATTAGAGATATTGAATTGGGAGAATTCCCATTATTATTAGCGCCAATGGAGGATGTAAGTGATCCGCCATTCAGAGCATTATGTAAAAAACATGGTGCAGATTTAATGTACACCGAATTTATTTCTTCGGAAGGATTAATTCGTGACGCAGCAAAAAGTGTTAAAAAGTTAGACATCTACGAGTACGAGCGACCAGTTGGAATCCAAATTTTCGGGTATGACATCGAAAGCATGAAAACCTCTGCGCAAATTATTGAGAAAACGAATCCAGATATTATCGATATCAATTTTGGTTGTCCGGTTAAAAAAGTGACCTGCAAAGGTGCTGGTGCAGGAATGTTACAAGACATCCCAAAGCTTATCAAAATGACGGAAGAAATTGTGAAAATCACGAATCTTCCGGTAACAGTGAAAACACGTTTAGGCTGGGACGACAAATCTAAATTTGTTGTTTCCACTGCTGAAAAGTTACAAGATGTTGGTGTAGAAGCTGTTTCTATTCATGGTCGTACGAGACAACAATTATATAAAGGAGATGCTGATTGGACTCTGATTGGGGAAGTAAAAAACAATCCACGTATGCATATTCCAATTTTTGGTAATGGCGATATTGATACTCCTGAAAAAGCATTGGAATACAAAAATAGATATGGCATAGACGGAATAATGATTGGACGTGCGAGTATCGGTTATCCTTGGGTTTTTAATGAAGTGAAACATTTCATGAAAACAGGCCAACATCTTGCGCCACCTTCCGTAGCCGATCGTGTTGCCATTGCAAAAGAACACTTACAAATGAGTGTAGCTTGGAAAGGCGAAGGATTAGGAATTGCCGAAATGAAACGTCATTATTCCAACTACTTTAAAGGAATTTCACACATGAAGGAATACCGAATGAAATTGGTGACTTCTTTTAATCTACAAGAAATCTATGATACTTTAGATTACATCCAAGATCACGCAGACGAATTTACATTTATATAAAACAAAAATGGGCGAAAATTTCGCCCATTTTTTGTTTCAAAAATTAGAAACTTATTATTTCTTTAAAGTAATTGCAATGGTTTTAGCACCAATCGTTACAGTCGCTTGATCATCACATGTTCCATTTCCATAATCAATAGTTGCATCCAATTTACCTGCACGTTCAATTTTTAATTTTCCAGATTTAATCCATTGACATCCAGTTGCTTTTACTAATGGAGTAAGCGTTGTGAATTTATACGCATTTCCTGCAGCATTAATTCCGGAAGTTATTCCTGAAACTTCAAAAACATCATCCGTAAAATCAAGTGGCGTATCTTTTCCGGCAGTCATGGAACGTGTTCTATCCGTATTCCAAGTGATTACTCCTCCATCTGCTTTTGTTATTTTACCATTAACAACAACAATACGGAAAGAATGATCATCTATAACAGTTAATGTTTTAGTTCCAGAAACACCATTGTCATTTACGAAATAATCAACAACAGTATACACTACATTAGAACCTACTAGATTTTTATTCCCTGTAATTTTCACTTGAATTTTACCTCTTCTATTTTTCCCGTCTTTACACAAACAGTTTTCCGATCCAAAATCTATCGTTGCAGTTATTGTCTTTAAAAGTGTATCCACGGTAGTCGTAATTTTCGCACATGGATACTTCGTAGAATCGATTCCTTTTAACGTTGCTTCTAATCCTGTTTGATCTGTAACTTCTTTTAAATCCATGAATACTGCGTCAGCTAGATTGTCATCGTTTGCACTCGTTGAAATTGCAGATGAAGCAGTTGCTGGGTCTTCATTAACGATTGTGTTTTCTTTTTTACACGCAACTAATACTGCGAAAGATCCTACTAGTAGTAATGACTTCACGCAAAAAATTGATTTTAAATTCATACTTTTTCTTTTTACTGGTTTATACCTATATAGACTATCAAAAACCAAAAAGGTTTAATCAAATATAAAAAAAAATAAAATTTAATTAAATATGAATGAAAAATAATTAGGAATAAATAACACGAAAAGTAAACTAATCCAAAAATGGACTGTTTTTATTTAAATAGTAAAGCTATAATTTACTTTATATAACAAGCTCTTATCCTATATAGATCAAATTATAAAATAAGCTTATTTAAAGTTAAAATAGAAGCTATAAAAATGAGGATGAAAATATTCAAGTCAAAGATATTTTTAATTGACTCTGCATAATTCCTATGTGCAAAAAGTTATAAAACCAAGATTGTGCGTGAAATTATTTCTGGAAAAATCCAACTAATTGTATTATTTCAATCTGTTTTTTGTATATTTATGTTTGAAAATCATTAAACTAAACACATAAAAACATGCGGTTATTTATTTTACTATTTACTACTATGCTAGTATTTTCTAGCTGTGAAAAATTTAAAATTAAAGGGTTAGAAGACACAACTACTGACAATAATAGTGGTTCAAACACGAAATCAAACAAAGTGGAATTTGTTCGTGATTGCACTGGATCATACATTCGTTTCGATGCTAAAGATTACAAGATTTGCAATTACCAAGATGTTCAAAAGTACGAAACCGGCGATGTACTAATGGTTTCTTATGATTCTATCGGTAACTGTGAGAATATTAATCCTGAGCAATTAACGTGCAAAATGGCGCATATGTTTGAACACAATGTGCACATTAACAAATCAGAATTGTTGTACAGACCAACCAAAGAAATTAAGATCACGGATCAAAAAATGAAAGTGGTGAAAGATTGTTCTGGAACGTATATTCAATATGAGAATGTGGATTATCACGTTTGTAATAAAGACTTATTGGCAAAATACAAGGACGGCGATTGGATTGTTGCAAGTTTTTATACTTTAAAAGAATGTACAGAAAAAGGAGATGATGTTGTTTGCATGCTTTATCACGAAAACAAAGGTTGGGTGAAAGTGTATGGTATTCAATAGTTAAAACGCCATAAGCAGTTTTAGCATAATCTGATACGATAATTGTGGCTGACTAATTTGATTCACGGTACCAGTAATAAATACATTTTTCTCAGGACAATAGTAAGCAAACGCTCCTGACAATCCCGAATGGCCATAACAAACCGGCATTGCTTTAAAAGGAGAAAAGATACGTGGTAATTTAAAACGCATCATCCCTACTCCGTTTTCTAATGGAAACATTATCGGATTAAATTCTTTCATTTCTTCCAAATAGGCAGCCGGAAAATAGGTTCCATTAAAAAATCCTTTAAGAAAAATCAACAATTCTTGAGAATTAGAAACAATCCCTCCATCCCCTTGAAACGAAGTCATTGCTTTCGGTATCGGTAAAGGTTGGTCTTTGTAATACATCACCTTTGGTGTTTTATCATTAATATCGCTATAGATATACGTTTTGGATAATCCCAAAGGTTTATATATAAGTTCTTGAAACACCTCCTCTAACTTTTTACCTGAAATTTTCTCTATGATAGCATCTAGCAATTGAAAATTAGCATCGGAATAATTCGCTTTACCAGGCTCTCCAGGAACAAATAATGGCTTCATCGTTTTCGAAAGTGCTATTGCTTTTTCCACATCCCAAGACTGATCATTCCCTTTTGTTAACTCACCATACAAACTGTTTCCATTCTCCAATTTACCTAAAAAATAATCCGGTAATCCAGAAGTGTGTGCTAGTAAATGACGGATGGTAAGCACATGACTATAATCATTCCCATTCAATACATGCAATCCTTTTAGCAAGGGTTGAGGTAAATATTTTCCTAAGGTATCTTCCAACGTTAACTTTCCAAGAGAACGATAATGCATAATCACTGCTGTAACATACAATTTAGTGGTACTCGCAATGTAAAAAGAACTTTCCTTATCCAAATTTCCTGCTGCTCCCGTCCAAGATTCCGTTGGAGTCAGGATACTTACTTGTGTTCCAAAAACGGTTTTATTATTAATGGATTTATCAAGTAGTTGTTGAAGTTTCTTAGTAGGTAAAGTTTTTTGAGCGTAGCAATTAAAAAATAAACTACTTAACAGCATCATAAAAAGTAAACGCATCCTTTTTTTTAAACAAAAATAATGTTTTGTAAGACTGTAACAAATGATATTTGTCAATTTAGAAAGTGTATAAACTACATAATCTTCTAAATTTTAAATATCGTTTAAAAACATATTTCCTACATTTGCACCATGAATAAAGCATTCTACAAAATTTTTTTGTTAGTTATGGTCGGTATTTTGTTGTCCAACTCGCTGATTAAAGGCGCTTTATTTGTGAATTATTTGGTAAACCAAGCGGAAATCACAAAACAATTTTGTGAAAATAAAGCAAAACCAAAAATGAATTGTAATGGTAAATGTCATTTAGCAAAACAATTCGCAAAACAAGATAAACAAGAAAAATCTACTTCTGAAACACAAAAATTCAAAGTAGAGAGTGTAGAAATTGCTGCACAAATTAACGAAGCGATTTCATTTGTTTATCCAATTCAATCTTATAGCACAAACAATCATTACGCATACTCAGAAGCGCGCTCTGATGCTCATTTAATGGAAATATTCCACCCACCAACAGTTTAATTACTTCGTATTAAGTTTGACCTGTCTTCATATCATATAATTATGGTATAAAAAATTGGTTATTCGAAATACTTAATACGTGTTACGTTCTATTGTTAGATCGTAAACCTAGGTTGAAACTCAATGATACTCTGAAGTTCATCCAATAAATCCCTTTTTCGTAAATCAATATTCAAAGGATGTTTTTAAAACAACTTTGCCTCGTTGTATTTCTGTGCATCCACTTTTTATTTCGTGCACAAGAAGACAGCGTAACATGCGATGCATCGTGTCATTGCATACGTAATTTAACACCTGCAGGTGTTATGATTAGTCATGTGCATCCTAAAAATGAATGGATGGTGAGTTATCGCTATATGCAAATGGGTATGGGAACACCCATGCAAGGAAGTAATTCAATTGCTGATTTGGCAATCTATACTTCCTATATAGCACATACCCCTTCCATGCAAATGGATATGCACATGGTAATGGGAATGGTTGGACTTACAGATCGACTTACTGCCATGGTGATGTTTAACCACCTTGCAACGAAGATGGATATGCACATGTTGGCAGGGCATAATCATATGATGAATGGCGTACCTATGTCTTCCGCTTCCACCATGGAGATGAACACCCAAGGCTTAGGTGACACGAAATTACAGTTACTATATGGCATTGTAAAAAATGAACGTACGCAACTTGTAGCAAATTTCGGAGCGTCTATTCCGACTGGATCGATTCAACAAAAAGGTCTTGCAGAGGATATGTTCTATCCTAATTCTCGTTTACCTTACATGATGCAATTAGGTTCTGGAACGATTGATTTTCAACCAGGAATCACCTTTGTGTATCAAAAAGATAAACTAGCATATAGTGTTCAAGCACAAGGAACTATTCGTCCATTTGTAAACTCAGTAGGATATCGGTATGGCAATGAACTAAATACAACTGCTTGGTTGGGGTATAATTGGTGGAAAAGTTTCGGTAGTACGATTCGTGTAGAAGGAAATTGGATGTCTGCATTACGTGGTACTGACAAAAGTATCTATGCTTACAATGAAATATCTGCAAATCCAAACAATTATGGCGGTACACGTGTGCAAGGACATCTTGGTCTCTCGTATCAATTCGAAGAAGGATTCATTGCGAATCATCGTATTGCTATTGAAGCAGGATTACCAATTTACCAACATTGGAAAGGAATTCAAAACAAGTTAAATCAAACCTGGATAGCTTCTTGGAGCTATTCTTTTTAATGTGGAATTATGAAGTATACATTCGGAATTTTAATGGTATTAGTTAGCTTCTCGCTTTTTACATCCTGTAAAAAAGTAGATCCCACTCCTACTCCAACTACTCCAACGGAATCCATACCAACTGGGCAACTAAAATTTCACTTACATACTTTTATTGGTGAAAACGAAGTAGATGCTTATGGTATCGAAATGATGATGCCTGACGGTCGCATGATTTCCTTGGATATGGCACAAATTTATATTTCAGACATTCAAGTTGTTAAATTAGATGGTTCGTATTACAATGTTCCAACTAATGGTGTATTAAAAGTGTTCGAATCGGAAAGTGTAATTATTGGCGATGTTCCTGTTGGAAATTATAAAACTGTGCGATTCAAGGTAGGGTTATCTCCAACCGTGAATGCTTTAGAAGCTTCTACTACTGGGTATGCTAATTTGTTAAATCAACCCGAAATGTGGTTTTCTTCTTCAGCACAACCAGATGGATATGCATTCTTGAATTTTTCCGGTAGTATAGACACAACCGTTGCTAAAACAGGGGATAAAGTTCCGTTTGAGTACAAAATTGGCACCAATGCTAACTTGATTCAAATCGAGATGCCTGCTCAAAACTTTACCATCTACAAAGATGTTGTAGGATATGTGCACATGAAGATCGAATACGATCGCTTGTTTGAGGGAATCCAACTTTCCAACAATGCGAATTTGCATGTTAAGACAAAAGCGGACAACACATTGCCAATCGTGGAAACGTTGAAGAAAAACATCCAGAAACTATTTATTTACGAAAATTAAAAACAGAACGCATGTCTAAATTCGCTGTACTTCTTGCTCTTACATCCTTGTTCTCGTGCACGAAAGCAAAGATGGAAGACGTGTGTACAACACCTGCAACGGTTTCTTTTCAAAAAGACATTCAGCCAATTTTCAATACGAATTGCGCTACATCCGGGTGTCATGCGGGAACAAAACCGGCGGGAACGTTGAATTTAGAAGCATCTGTTGCTTATGCAAATTTAACGGATTCAAAAAGTGGCTATTTAGACACAGTGCATCCAAAAGCAAGTTTGCTCTATACTTCGATGACTTCCATTACAAACCCAATGCCTCCAAATGGTAAGTTGGGTAAATGTACGACGGACCGAATCTTAAAATGGATCGAACAAAAAGCAAAAAACAATTGACTTCGAGAGCCTGTCGAAACCTAAACACTTTTTCAATGTCAGGTTCAGCGGAGTCGAAATCACATTGAAAAATTTAAATAAAAAACTTAAAAATGAAAAAAATAATAACAAAATTAGGACTGGCGCTTACAGCAGTAGCACTTACAGCTACTTCGGCATTAGCACATTTTGGTTCGAAAGGACCATTCGGAGGAGGAACGGTTACTTCCTATGTAATTCAAAAAGATACCATTTATGTTGGTACCGCAAACGGAGGAGTATATGCTGCAACCTGGACAAAAGGTGCAGTTGTTGTAAATGACTCTATCCTTTCAAATTGGTCAGCTAGACCAGTAGGTTTAAAAAGCGGGAAAATCGTTTCCTTAGCACACACAGGAAAATATGCGATTGCAGCAACTGCAGATAGTGGAATCTTCCGTTTTTCTGGTAAGGTTGGATCTGACCGCTATTGGGTAAAAATCAATAAAGGTTTAACAGATTTAAACATTACATCTGTGATCGCATTGGATGCAAACACCTTGATTGCAGGTACAAGTACAGGTAAAATCTTTAAATCAACCGATTTAGGAGCTAACTGGACAGAAGTAACGGGACTTGCATTTGCTGGGAAAAAAGTTGCTGGAATTGAATTAGCTGGCTCAAGAGTTTTTGTATTAGTAGAAGGAAAAGGTGTTTATTACTCCGACAACCAAGGAACAAATTGGACTGCTTTAAATGACACCAATACAGAAAACGTTCTAGATAAAGCTTCCTTTTCCTACAATAAAAGTACCGACGAATTAATGCTTGCAAACGCTTCAGGATTATTCGTGTTGAGTGCTGCTAAATCATCGATTACTGCACTATATAACAAAGTATCCACACCTTCTAATGGGGTCATAAATTCAATTTCGAACAATGGAGAATTTTGGTATGTAGCAACAAACAAAGGTGTTCAACGTTCTTCCTCCAAACAAATTTTCTGGATGGAATTCAATAATGGTTTACCTACTGATGTAAATGTACATGTGGTTACGCTTTTTAAAAAATCAGGAATTGCAGGAACAGAAAATAAAGGAATTTTTAAAATTGTAAACCCGCAAACACTTGCTTGGGGAGATGCGAATACAGGATTCAACAATTTAAAAACTTCGGCTCTAGCAACTAATGGTTCTCCATTGATTTATGTAGCTACTGAAAAAGGTGTTTTCGTTACTAAAAATCTTGCAACTTCATACTCACGCGCAAATAAAGGATTAACAGACAGTTTACATGTAAATGAACTAGCGATTTTTGGTTCTAAAGTGTTTGCTGTTACTGAAAATGCAGGTGTATTTGTAAGTGTAGATTCCGGTAAAGTTTGGAGTCCATTTAATTCTGGATTAATGAGCATGTCTATTAAAAAAGTATTTGCTTCCAAAGGGTTTGTTTATGTAGTATGTGCTAGCGGTAATATTTGGCAATCTAATGGGACAAATGAGTGGGCGTTAATCATGGGTGGACTTCCACAGGGTATAGAACCAGTTTCATTAGCTTTCTTAGGAGGTAAAGTATACTTAGCTGCTCACGGACAAGGTGCGTTTGTGAAACCAGAAGGTAGCGGTGAATGGAAAGACATCAATAAAAATCTACCAACAGATCATTTAACAAGTATTACCGCATTGGGTACAAATGTATATGTAGGTGCGCATCATGGTGGTGTTTATGTTTCGGATATCCACAATATCGACTGGAAAGCTACTGCTGAAACATCCATTGATCATACAACATTATTAGGCTTAGACGGGGATGCTATCCAAGCGTTAAGTAATTATGGTGGTTATGTATTTGCTTCTTACAAAGGTGGATTATTAGCTACATCTGACGAAGGTAAAACATGGGAAAGAGGAGGAAACCAATTCAACTTACCAAGTTTCACAGACGTGAACAAAATTGGTTTTGCTGGAGAACGCGTATTTGTCACAACAGAAAACAATTGTATCTATTCCAATGCCTTATCGGAAGTTCCGTTAAATGTTGCTTTCCAAGAAGTGAAAGCTGCTGCTTGTGATAATAAAGGAGGTCAATTAAGTTTCGCTTTTACAGGAGGAACAAGCTTTACTGCTCCAGCTGCACCTTACAAAATTAAATGGAATACTGGGGATACCACGTTGTCCTTAACAAATTTAGCAGCAGGTAATTATTGGGTAGAGATTACGGATAAAAATGGAGTTACAAGTAGAGATTCTATTGTTTTAATAAAAGAATCTTGTGCTAGTATTTCAGAATTATCTACTGAAACTATGTTCCAAGTATACCCAAACCCAAGCAAAGGAAATTTTACGATTAATACTTCTACGCTAGTAAACAACATTCTTATTTACAACGAATTAGGAATGTTAGTGAAAGAAATCGAAAAGGCAAATACAACACAATTCGAAGTAAATACAACATTCGAAAAAGGAGTGTATTTTGTATACGCGACTTCGGAAGTTGGAACACATGTTCAAAAATTGATTATCGAATAGACCTCGTCTCGATAGCTATCAGGAGCGCTCAGTCTGACATAATATTATCGTTGGACTGAGCGCAATTGAGACAATAAAATAATACTAAAAATCTTTCCAAAGAAGAACAACAAGCAATTATCACTTTTCTGAAAACATTGAGCGATTATACTTTTATCGGGAATCCGATGTATGCGGAACCGGTAATAAAATAAGTAACCAATAACAATACTTTACGTTATAGGTTTAACTAATAACACCATTAAAATGAACAAAAAATCTATTACTGTTTTCAGTACAATTGTATTTAGTTTTCTACTTTCTTGTCAAAAAAAAGAGACTATAACTACAAACACAACTACCACAACACCTACTGACTGTGCTACAATTTCCTACAAAACAGATATAGCACCAATGATGAGTGCCAATTGTACTAGTTGTCATAATTCTAACCAAGCAAGTGCAGGTATAAATTTGAGTACCTATGCTAACGTTTCTAAATATGCTACTAGTTCCCTAAATGCGATAAATGATGGCTCCATGCCGCCTGCAGGGAAATTATCCGCAGATATTATTAAGAAATTCTCCTGCTGGATTTCGCAAGGAAAGTTAAACAACTAATATAGTATAAATTACCAATCTCATTTAACATAAATATTATGAAAAAAATTTTAGGAATTATAGTTTTAATCGGTTTAAACCTATTCAATGTATCTTGCAGTAAATGTTCACATTGTGTCGTAAAAGATACGAATGGCAAGGTATTAAAAGATTATACAGAAAAATGTGGTACGAATGAGGATATTTCAAATTACGAAAAATCTGCAAAGGAAGATGCACAACAATATGGTGGAACTTTAACGTGTAATTAAAACGAGAACTAAAATTATCTTAATTGCTTCTTATAAAAAAAATTAACGAGTTGATTTAAATAGATTTCGACTCGTTTTTTTGTAAAATTTGTCGATAACTAGTCTCAAAAATGGCAGCCCCTTTTTCCAGTGCAAAAATCTCTTTACAGCTTTGAGATATTTCTGAAAATTCAGTAAAATCACTTTTTTCGATGGCATCGACAACCAGCTGGTAATTCGCTTCTGTAAAATTATCTACCACCCAACCTGCATTGTGTTTTTGGACAATTAAATCAGAATCTCCTACCCCAGCATTGCAGATTACGGGAATTCCCATAGACATTAATTCTGCCTGTTTGGTTGGAGACGATGCTTTTTTGGAATACGCTGGTATAATAAAATAAATAGAAGCGGTAAATAATGAAATATAACTTGCTACCTGACTATGCAAACAAGAAACGACACGAATTTTATCTTCCGAAATTCCTTTTTGCGCAGCGAGTTCCTTTACCTTATCCCCCTCATTACTTATAAATAAAAATAAAGCAGTTGGGTTGGATTTTTCTAATACCTGGAAAAAATCTAACATTTCGGGTAACATATACCAAGTTCCAATCGAACCAACATACCCAAGTACAAATTGATCTGCTTGAATATGTAAACTTGTTCTTAACTGCGTTTGTTGATCAATAGTAACTTTCTCTGGATTAAAAAGTTCTGTGTCCACACAACAAGGAATTACCGAAATATCTAATTGTTTTTCGCGTAATGCTTGAGGCGTTGTTTGCTTGTGTTGCCACGATAAAATTTCTTCTTTTCCATTTTCAGTTAAAGAAATTACAGCACCCGCATCGATGAGAAATTCGATTTCTTTACGCTTAAAAAAAGTATACACCTTTTTGAAAACAGAATTTGCTAAATCCCAAACTTTACCATCCACTCTTTCATCTGCCCAAAAACCACGCATATCAAACAAAAACGGTACGTTTTTCTTCAGAAATAAGGAATGTGCAGCTAATGAAGGAACATGACTACGGCTGTGAAATAAATCAATCGGACGACGTTTATGTAATTTAAACACCGCTTTCTTTAAGCGATATACATTCCAAATGGTGGAGATAATTGGAATACTTCCAGCATAAGATATCGGAATCCATTCAATTTCTGCAGCAGCGCATATTTTCTCAATTGTCGTATGATGTTGTTGGTATCGTGCTTCTTTCTCAAAACTAATCAGGGTATATCGATAATCTTTTTTTGAAATTTCACGAATATACGGCAACACTTGCGATTGTCCCAAAGAATCGGTCATCCCATCATAGGAAACAAAAAGGATATGTTTTTTCTGCATGACTGCAAAAGTACAAATTTGAAAATTTGAAAATGAGATTAATTAAAAATTGAATCTAAATATTAATTCAATTCCTAAGCCTCATATCGTCACTCGTCGCTTCCGTAACTCGTCGCTGAAATATCGTCACTTCTTAAAAGTACGTTCCGTAAATGCTTTTACTCCTGCTATCAATCGTTTCCACTGTCCAAAAGAACCTTCTGTATTTACATAAATCGTATTGTGGTCAGATACTTTTTCATGTTCCGGGCGATCTTTGGTGTAATAATAGGTTGCCAAAGATTTACGCGTTATACCTTCGGGCGTATTTAAAGGTGTTGGGTGACCATGATAAGAAATTTCGTTGGTTTCAAAAATCACACAACGATTAAAAATTGGAGCAACTCTATCAAGCATCACTTTTTTTCCATTGGTAAAATCCCACAATTCATTATGTCCTTGGTATTCTTCTTTCCAATCTTTATTCAAGTAAATAATTGCATTTAAGCGTCTGTGGTATTGCGTTTTAGGATGGATATTATAATCCACATGTACATTTAAAAAAGCGCCATTAATGGATTGGTGTAATCCGCCTCCAAATAAATCGGGATCCCCCATTAACGGTTCTTCCAATACTACTAAACGATCCAACCATTCACAAAATACCGAACCATTCAATTGATCAAATACCTCTTGCATGAATGAACCTTCTTCAAATTTTGACTTCTGAAATTTATTTTTTTGATCCAAATAGGTTGTTCCATCCCATTCCCCAAAATTCACTGCAGGATAGTTATCATGAATCTGATTTGCAATTGTTTCTGGTAAAAAATTATCAATTGCCACATAGCGAAATGGTTTCTTGGCTTGAAATGACGCTTTAATTTCAGGTAAACGTTCATTTAATTGTTGGATGTCAAAAATTTCCATAACCGTAATTTGAATTAGTACTGTAAATATACCAACTATTCTTTTGGTAAGTTGTACCGCAAATTAGGTATTTTATTAGAAGAAAGACAAAAAGAACAAAGAGCAAAGACTTAAAAGAGGAACGATGTAAGGGGATGTTATTAATTATTTTTTTTCAAGTCTTTCATCTAATAGTCTTTTTTCTTTTATCTAAAAGTCTTTCTTCGTACTTTTACACTACAATACTGGGGCTGTATTGGATTTGACAGCATAAGCGATAGTCAAGTGTAAGCATGTAGAGCGTTGAGGTGGAGCTCTTTAATATCCTGTCTCGAACTATAATTGACAACACGTCATACGCACTTGCTGCTTAATCTATTAGATAGATAAAGCTTAATTCCAGCTGAATCATAGTAGGCGGAACAAGTTCTCCCTCTGCTGCCTCCGTCTTTTAGGCATGGAACTCGGGAGAATCATTCATTTAAGACTGGTGCCAACCTTACTTCGTGGAAGGCATAAGACAACAGAAGATAAGTTGTATATTGGGTGTTTTTGTCCGTTGTACAATCGAAAATTAACCAAAAACTAAACATGTAGAAGCCTTGAAAATTCTATGTTTGGACGAGGGTTCAACCCCCTCCAGCTCCACTTTAAAACAAATTATTAAAGCGTAATCACTTAATTTAAAAGAGATTACGCTTTTTTATTTTAAAACTTAGCCCACATCTAGCCCACAATTGAAAACTTATTTTGTAAAATAATTTTTTTGATAAGAAATGAAAAATAGTCGAAATAGGTAACATTTTGATTTTTTGAAACATGGCGAATTTCAATTATTTTAGAAAATAATAAAAGGATATTATTTTGGTGGAGGAAAAAGGGAAAAATTCCTATTAAAGTATTAGGAACAATATATGTCCAATTTTTATTTTTTTTAAAAAAAAATACTATCTTAAATCGAGTTTATACACTTAATTAAATAGTGTTAATTTGATGTTTTCAGTATAATTCCAACTAACTCCTTTTTTAGTTTTAATTTGTTTCCATTTGAAATTTCTGAAAATTCAATTATTTGTAAGTTCCCCATTTTACAAATAGGATCTATGTTTTCAATTTTAAAAGAAGATAAATCTAAAGTCGTCATTTTAAAAAGTTCAATAAGTTCATCCTTACATGGTGTTTCAATTATTATATTCTTTTTTAAAATTATTGAAAAAATTCGTTTCCACTCTTTGCTTAACTGTCTCCACCAATTTATTCTTTCATTATGAGTTTTAAGAAGTAGGTTTTCATTACGACTTATAAAAATTTGATTTTCTATTATTTTTTCAACGTGAATAAGTTTTTCAATCTCGATTTCTTTTTCAACAATCTTGATTTGAGGTTCTATCTTTAATCTTTCTGCTGACTTTTGCAAAGTTCTGAATTCGAAAGAATATTTATCAATAAGATCTTTTTCATTTTTGATAATAATTATATTTTCTCTTTTAATTCTGCTATTTGCTTTATATGTCCAATTATAAGATCCTGTAATTACGATTTCTCGATCTATAACACAAAATTTATGATGATGATCATCCCAAAAAAGTTTCCCTCCACTTTCCACGAATTCTTGATAATTAAAACCATTACCTAAATTTATTTCATCTTTAATTAAAGTAATTTCAACATTTAAACCTTGCTTCACTTTTTCGACCAGAAGATTGAATAGTTGTTTATCAGTAAACCATGCAACTGCTACATAAATATCATATCTTGCTTCTCGTAAGTGCTCTAAAATTGCATTTCTTATATCACCGAAATGAGGTTCTACCATATTTTTCTTTTTATAAAAATATTTAAATAATTATTCTAATGTAAAGCAATATATTATACTCTAGCTTAATTATTAGAATATAAAATACATATCGATTAAAAAACTACTTTTTAGGAGAATTATTTTTTAATTCACCCTTTATTAATATCTGAGTTTCATTTTTATTAACTGAATTTAATTCTGATCTTAGTTGAAACAAAAGCGATACTATAGATATAATTATTGCAATCATTGCTATTTTTAAGTTTCTTTTTGATGTATTGTGCTCAATCAAAACCAAACAACTTTCTCCTTTTAAAATCCAATTACAATATAGATGATTATCAATATCATGAAGGGTTTCAATTTTGTCAGTTGCTGTTTTATGATGAAAACAATCAAAAAACCATTGTTTTACTGCTATTTCGATACAATCATTATCAAAATTGTAACCTTTTTTTTTTAATTCTTCTATTAATACAGAATAAGACAGCCCTGTATTTAATTTTTCAACCCCTATTTTTAAAATATCAGTATATAATTTTTTATAAGTCATTTAATAAATATAATTAAAAAAGGATAAATTTCTTGAATTAAACAAATATTTTAATAGCCTAATATATTGTGTTTTTAAATATAATTAATTTTTATTCCAAGTAATTTCACAAAAAATTCTTACACCACTTAGGAAATATTCAGATTGTATGTGAAAATAGAAATTATTAAAAATTTAGTATTTGTACAAAGTTCATGATTAAGAACTGTTTTTAGAAAGCTAAATCAACTTCAATTTTCTCATTTCCCAAAAACATTTCGCGGTTGCTTCAATATCCGAGAGTGCATTATGAGCACCTTCAAAGTCTTTTCCAAATAATTTAATATGTAATTCCGAAAGTTTTGGCCATTTATATCCATAATTACCAGGTATTTTACAAAAGTTGGTTGAATTTACCATTGTGCAAAGATGATTAAGTCTTGTAGTAGGGTTTCGTGATAAAATTCTTAAAAACTCTGAACCAATCACTTTTGAATCAAAACTAATATTGTGAGCAATAATATAATTTGAAATATTACAGTGTTCTTCAAATTTAATTAAAACTTCTTCTAGTGATACTCCAAATTTAATTGCATATTCAGTTGTTATACCATGAACATCTGAAGCATCTTTTGGTATTGTAAATCCATCAGGTTTAATAATATATTCATTTTTTAATAATACATTTCCAAGAGCGTCAGTTACAATCCAAGCAATTTGAACTATTCTAGGCCAATTTTCAAAATTAGTTATAGGTGCTTTCCAATTCTTTGGTACTCCTGTAGTTTCAGTATCAAAAAATAAATAAAAAGGCCCATCATTTTCATTAAGTAAATTTTTGGAACAAGTATCACAATCATCGGTTACACTATTTCCCTCCTGGTCAATAGAATGTTCGCAATGTGAACACCACCAAAACGACCCTCCAGGGTCACTGACATCATTTGAATCACCACAGGTTTTACAACTTGGAAAATCACTTTCATCTACAGCATCCGTATCATTCTCTTCTGAATCATTTTTTTCACAAGTATCACAATCATCGGTTACACATTTTCCCTCCTGGTCAATAGAATGTTCGCAATGTGAACACCACCAAAACGAACCTCCAGGATCACTAACATCATTAGAGTCCCCACATTTTTTACAACTTGGAAAATCATTTTCCTCATCATTTTCATAATAAAGCAGAATGTCTTCTCCGCAATAATCACAACAATACAAAGAAAAATCATCATAATCCTTATCAAAAATTACATAGTCCTTATTGTCACAAGTTTTACATATAGGATAATTAGCTCTAGAATTAGCACTTATAAGGTTTATATATTCCTGAAATTCATGAACTTCTTCATACCAATATTTACTTGACGAAAATTTAATTTTTAAAAAATTTTCTTTTGTAATATAATTATTTACTTCATTAGTATTTTTATTTTCATCTATTGCAATTTCAACTTCGTGATTCATATTACTAATACTTAAAATGCAAGTAAAATACCAAAGTGAAATTTTAGAAACTTTTGATTTAGTAATTTTTTCAATTACCTCTATTGCGAATTCAATTTCATAGAAAGTAAGAGTATATGGTACAGTAATTATTAATTTTTTAAAACTATCAGCAGGATAGGTTAAATTAAATTCACCTGAATAGTAAAAATCAGTTTTATTAAACTTATAAAGGATACTGTCTCCTCTAAATAAATAATCTTCTATAATTTTTCTAAATGATTCCTCTTTACTTCTATTTATAAATCTATTAGGATGTTCAGTTATATAATTTAACCAATAATATTTAACAACTTCAGGACCATTTGAAAAACCATTCATTGTTTTTGATCTAAAATTTAAATATTCAAATAAATCGTCATCAATTAAATTATATTTAGTTTTTAAAATTTCAATAATCTCAATTATTTTAAATCTATGTTCAACTTCAATTTCGTATATAACTTTTGCTTTTTCGAACAATTTTTGCCCCCATTCGTTATAATCTTCATTAGTTATCATCTTACTTAATTATCTATATGTTAAAAACTTAAGTCATATTAAAAAGGTGCTTCATACTTACAAAAGTATTCAAAGTTGATTTTATCTAGACAATTCTTACAAATTGTTCTATGTTTATTTAGGTTGTTATCTATCCATTCTATATAAGTTAAATTGTAATTTGATTTACAATTTTCATGTTCACAAAAATCGGCGAATAACGAAAAATCATCTTTAAATAAAACCGACAATTCTTTTTTAAATAGATACCTTGTTTTTTCTCCAAAAAGATTTCGATAAGGCCTACTTACTGTAAAATCTATAAACTTTTGTAGCTCTGTTAAATTAGGTTGGTTATTAATAGATATAATATAGTTGTTAATTTCAGTGATTATACTATCTGATAAATGATAATTTAATTGAAATAATCTATAGATTAGGTTTTGATTTAATTTAACCTGATGCAATGATTTAATAAGAGATATTAGAGAATCAAATACGTTATTATCGATATTAACAACTGGATGATTTTGGCTAATGAATAACGTGAACTCTTGCTCAGATATTTTACTATCTAATATTGGATTCTTCAAAACTTCAATATCTAATAAGATATCGGCAAGTAATCTTAATTCACCGAATGAATTTAGATTATGAAAATTATCGGTTAATAATACCGGTTTTTCTTTTTTAACAAATAAATCATCAAATATTTCAAAAACATTCAAATTTTCATTTTGAAATTTATGAATGGAACTTAATTGAATATTAAAATCTTTATGAAATAAGGAATAAAAAACACTTATTTGAATTAAATATCTCATTTCAAAGTCAGATAATATCTTTATCTCTTTATGAATAAAGAAAATTTCTTTTATGAATTTTCTAAAAGTTTCTACCTCATCAAAGATTTCATTAAATACAAAAAAATAATTCTTTTCCGAGAGAAAAGCTTCTATCATTCTACTTGACAAATCTATATCATCCGTTAATTCATCAAAAAATATCAACCAGGAACTTAAGGTGCTAAATTCCTGTTTTAATTGTTCAGTAGTTGAAAAATCTTCCGTTAATAAAATGGAAATAAGGCTGTCTAGATTGTTTGAAATGATTAATTTCTTATTTATCATTTCAATGTTTTGAAGTGATTCGTATGCATTATGTAGATTTTTTCTGAAAGTTTCTGAAAGTTCATTATTTGATAAGAATACTGACAATTTAGAATATGAAATTTTCATAAATACTTTTTCTTATTTTGGTAATTAAATCAATTTAAATATAGAAATAAACTTTAAACTTGATTCATGAGGTTAAATAACAAATGTGCTATTAAAAGAATTTCAAGAATAAAAGATCTTATTTAAAATAAAATATCATTGTTGTCCGATTAATTTTCTCTATTCTTTTGGCTTGACCCAAAAGAATCAAAAAGTCAAGCCTGTAAAAATAATTTTCTAAAACTATGGAACATTCCAGTCATTTACCCAAACTCGCATACGCAGTTCACTTGAGCCTTACAGGACTCAAGACTGCTGAGCTCAAACATGGGTGCATTTCCTTTCACTTATCCTTGTTTTAGTAAAATCATTTTTAAGGGCGATCAAAGCGAATTACCAAAAGCAACTCTATCTTCTTTTTATAACGCTAAACACCTTTAGTCTTAAAGGTTTCATCGCTGAGTGAAAAAACTTTTATCGGACAGTAGTGATAAAATATAATTTTTGAAAAATAACTAACTTAGTAAAACACTCTTAAATCATTACCAATGTACATATTGATTACTATTTCTGTTATATATTTTATTTTTAAAGTTTTTCGATATTTTCAATCCTATAAGCGCGATTTAAAAGAATACATACCCTATTATAAAAAAAAGATAGATTTGGCACGAACTGAAGCTGAAAAAATATTGAGAGAACAACGAGTACAAACAGGAATGGGATATGGCCATAAATTACATGGTCTTCAAAAAAGTATTTTAAAGGAGAAGTACAAAATTAGCTGGAAAACACCTGCCGAAATGAATAGACACATTATCTTCGACTAGTAATTGTTTTTCTAAAGTTTTGAAAAAAAAGAATTTACTTGTCAATAACTGCTTTTCAACTGATAAAGAATAAGCGATTCACCCTCATAATCATAAATAATCAATTAAAAATTTAAAATCTTGATTATAAAAAAGTTGGAAATTTAAAATCGCAATTTAATCTCCAAAGTATTTAACGAAGTGGTGAGAAATGATTAGATTTTAATTAAATAGGTTTAAAATCGAAAATATTTTTGTTTAAAAATTTCTGATTGCCCTAACTGAATAACCAGAAGTTTTAGGAGATAGAGAATGGACATAACTTGGTTCAAAAGTAAAAGACCATGCTTTATTACCGTTGTCAGAATTTGTCCAATATGCATATGTATTTACCTTAACATTAAATCCATTTATTAGATTTCTATTTAATAATACATATTCTAAATCTGATTTACTGGGTAAATACCAATCTTGATAGCCGTTCTCATTTAAATTTAAACATTGAACTTTTGCTGTTTGCCAATCCATATACCATTTTCCATTATTTAGTATATCTTTTTTAGAAATTACTTTTCCATGTTTACCCGTGTTATCAATATAAAACACAATGCCACCAGCAAATTCTGCTCCTATTTTGGGTTTTATTTCAAGATTCTCTAAACTTTCAGGATAATATTTCTTATTCTTTATAAGTTCAATTAAATAGTTTTTTGGTATTGCAAAATTTAAGTTTTGTCCTTCAATTAATTGACTAACAGATATACCAACTAGCTCACCTTTTACATTTAGAACAGGACCACCGCTACTTCCCGAAGAAATTGGAGCAGTCATTTGCATTAAATTAACACCTTCAAAATTTCTATACCCACTAATTATTCCGTCCGAAATAGTTCCTGGTAAGCCTTTAGGACTTCCTATAACAAATATTGTTTGACCTGCTATATCATTTTCAGTTGCTAATTGTAGAGGAATGTTATTACTTGAAGAAACTTTCAAAAGTACTAAATCAACTTTTTTATCTACTGCTAAAAAGCCTTCAATCTGAAAAGCATAATTACTACCATTTAAAAAAAATTTCGCACTCTGACAACCTTCTACAACATGATAATTTGTTACAATAATATCAGTTGATATAAAGAAACCTGAACCAAGAGAACCATTATCTGTTTCTATTGTAACTGTTGAGGGCAAAACTTTTTTATATACAGTAGTTGCATTTTGAGCAAAAAATTGTAAATGAA
>CAMAXI010000018.1 GCA_945862165.1 Chryseobacterium gleum | reverse complement strand
TTTAAGTTGCTTTTATTTGCATATAATACGCGTTCTTCCGGTAATCGATCTGGATCAAAATATGCGTAATTGAGTTTGAGCTGTTGATTTAATCCAAAACCTTCGTAGTGAAAATAGTGTTCAAGTATATGAAATAAGCGTTTGAAATTGTTCGCGTCCGTTTCGTTGGTGTAGGATTGTTCCAATTGTTTTTCCAACAAGATTTCTTTACTAAATGGAATGTAATTTTCTTTTTTCATATGTATTAGTGTTTGTAATCAAATATATAAAAGTTTATAGTCAAAGAAAATCTACGTGTTAATTTTTCAAACTTTTCATCACAAAGGACGATTGTACATTCGCAATATTAGGGATAGATGCCAATTTAGTTCTTAAAAACACTTGATACGCATCCATGTCTTTCACTTCTACAAAAAGTAGGTAGTCCATATCTCCAGCGATATGTTGGCATTGCACTACTTCTTCTAATTTAATAATTTGATTTTCAAAAAGTTCTATTGATTCTAAGTGGTGCGATTTCAAAGAAACATGACAATAAATTTTCATCCCTCTATGTAATAAGGTTTTATTTTCCAGGATGGTATATTGGAGGATCACCTTGTTTTTTTCCAAACGCTTGATACGTTCATAGGTTGGAGTGGTGCTCAATCCAATTTTATCGGCAATTTCTTTGTAACTCAACTTTGAATTTTCTTTCAAAACAGCAACAATTTTTAAATCGATTGTATCTAGTTGTAACATGGTAGTATAGTTTACTATTTTTTTAATCTATTTAAGGTTTAAAAAGTATAAAAAAGACAATTTTATTATTATTGTAGAATATTTTTCTTTTAATTAAGTATTATTAAGTCAATACGTTTACTTTTAATTAAAAATAAAGAATAATTATGGATTACAAATCAATGCAACCAGAAAGTTTGATGATGAGTTATGGGTATAAACCTTCCTTATCCGAAGGTGCTATAAAATGCCCAATTTTTCAAACGTCTACATTCGTTTTCAATTCAGCAATGGAGGGTAAGCGCTTTTTTGAATTAGCGTATGGTTTACGTGAAAAAGATAAAGGAGAAGAGTTAGGATTGATATACAGTCGATTAAATAACCCTGATTTAGAAATCCTTGAAAACCGTTTGTGTTTATGGGATGGAGCAGAAGATTGTGCGGTTTTTGAAAGTGGTATGTCGGCTATTTCTACGGCATTGATGGAGTTTATGGCACCAGGCGATTTACTGTTGTATTCTCGTCCAGTGTATGGAGGAACAGACCATTTTATCAATCATTTTTTGAAAAAGTTAAATATTCAATCGATTGGTTTTTATGCTACGGATACGAAAGAAGAAATTATTGAGCGCGTAAAACAATCTGGAAGAGCAGATAGATTGACGATGATTCATATCGAAACACCTGCAAATCCAACGAATGCATTGATAGACATTGAATTATGTGCTGAAGTAAAGAACTATTTTACTACACCAGAAAAACCGATAGTGTTGTCAGTGGACAATACGTATATGGGACCAATTTGGCAACATCCTTTAAAACATGGTGCTGATTTAGTATTATATTCTGCTACGAAATATATTGGAGGACATTCCGATGTTATTGCTGGTGCATGTTTGGGTTCGAAAGAACTAATGGGAAGGGTGAAAGGATTACGTACATTTTTAGGAAATATGGCTGGACCATGGACAGGCTGGTTGCTCATGCGTAGTTTAGAAACATTGAAAGTTCGTATGGACGAACAAGCTAGAAACGCAAAAGAAGTTGCAGATTTTTTATTGGCACATCCAAAAGTAGAAAAGGTGTATTATTTAGGGTTTTTGGAAAGTCAGAAAGACAAAGAACTTTTAGCAAGACAATTTACGTCCAACGGAGCAATGATTTCCTTTGACATTGTTGGTGGTGAGAAAGAAGCATTTCAGTTTTTGGATTCATTAAAACTAATCAAATTAGCAGTAAGTTTAGGAGGAACAGAAAGTCTTGCAGAACATCCGCAAACGATGACACATGCAGATGTTCCTATGGAAGATAAACGCATCATGCATATTACGGAGAAGTTAATTCGTTTGTCGGTAGGTGTGGAGAATTACAACGATTTGATTACGGATATTACCCAAGCATTAGCGTGTGTTGACTAATTAAAAGTCATTCAAACAAAAAAGCCAACATGAATAATGTTGGCTTTTTTTAGTTAGTTTAATACACCATCTGAGTGATACCTGCCTTCTTTGTAGATTTGCACTTTTAGCAAAATTCCATCGGAATCATATACGTAAAGTTTTCCGTCAAGTAATCGCCCGTCTTTGAAGATACCGTCTTGATAGATATCGCGATTTTTATTGTATACCTTATTATATCCGTTCGGATTAAATTTCCCGCCGTTATCTTGTACGATTGGAGAAACAACAGGTTTAGATGTTACTTTAGATGCCCCAGGATCTTCCACATTTACCATTGGTCGAACAGGTTCCTTTTTCACGACGCCACCTTCATCCACACCACCATCTGCATTAAATGTGATAATTTCTTTTATATCCCCATTCGGATAATAGCGTGTTGCTTTTCCACTTGGTTTTCCGTTATTGGAAATGTATACAAATTCTTCTTGTCCATTTGCATAGTAATAGGCTACCTTCCCTTCTTCTTTTCCGGATGGATTATATTTAGCAATGTATTCCAACTGCCCATTTTCGTGAAAGCGTTTTAAGGTATCTAAATATAAATCACGTTCAAACCTACCATCTTCTTTGACTTTCCCATTTTCATAGTACTTGGTATAATTGCCTTTTGGTCGGTTGTTTTCGTAATCCCCTTTTAATTTTGGAGTTTTTCCATCGGTGTGGTATTTAATCCAAATACCTTCCTTACGATCATCTTTATAATCTCCTTCTTCTACCTTTCCATCCTCTGGAAACCCAGTGCCAGGTCTATCCTTACCTAAATAAATCCAATGCCCTTGTTTTTTTCCTTGGTCGTCTTTTTTATTGATTTTTTGAGCAAATGTTACTCCACTAAAAAACACCATACATAGAATGCATAGTTTAAAGAAAAAGGAATTTGTTACTTTAAAATGAATCATGTAACGCTAAAATCTCAAAAGTTTAGTTAGCAAATATATTAATTTAACTTTGAAGGGTCAACATTTTCAAGCATCGTTTCAACCATTGCCTTCAAATCGTACTTTTCTTTCCACCCCCAATCGTGTTTAGCAGCAGCGTCGTCAATCGAATCTGGCCAACTATCCGCGATAGCTTGACGAAAATCTGGATTGTACTTCATTTTAAATGTAGGCAAATTTTCTTGAATAGCAAGCGCTAATTGTTCCGGAGTGAAAGATATCCCTGCTAAATTATAGCTAGAACGGATTTTTACGTTTTCTTTCGGTGCATCCATTAACTCAATTGTTGCACGAATTGCATCTTCCATATACATCATTGGAAGTGCGCTGTCTTCATTTAAAAAGGAAGTATATTCCCCTGATTTTTTTGCGTGATAGAAAATATCTACTGCATAATCGGTTGTTCCGCCACCTGGTAGACTTGTATACGAAATTAAACCTGGGTAACGAATGGATCGAACATCCACACCAAATTTACTGTAATAATATTCACACCAACGTTCTCCTGCTAATTTAGAGATGCCATAAACCGTTGTAGGTTCCATGATAGTATATTGTGGGGTTTCAACACGAGGCGTTGTAGGTCCAAATACCGCGATTGAACTTGGCCAAAATATTTTTTGGATTGCTCCTTCTTTTGCTAAATCTAAAATTGTAAATAAGCCTTCCATGTTTAGTTTCCAAGCAAATTCAGGATGTTTTTCCGCAGTTGCAGAAAGTAAAGCTGCTAATAAATATACGTCATCTGGTCTTTCTTTACGGATGTAAGATTGCACCATTTCTTCATCTAACACATCCATTTTTACATATGGACCATCTTTTAGTGCATCTGTGCATTCTTCCTTTACATCCGCAGCAATCACATGATTTACACCATGTCTTTTGCGAAGTTCTAGTACTAATTCTGTACCAATTTGTCCTCCTGCACCGATAACTAAAATTTTCTTCATGTTTTTTAACTAATGTAAGTCGCAAAAATAAAGGAAAATGTTCTTAAAACAATAAAAAACAGCGCGAATTATTTGGTAACGTTAGGGTTAAAATTTATTCGAAGGTTTTCCTATTTATTTTTAGTCTATCCACAAATCAATTTGTAAATTTGTATGCATAACACGCTAAATTAAATCTAAAAATAAATTAACATGAGTGTATTAGTAGGTAAAAAAGCACCTCATTTTTCTGCTGGAGCAGTTATTAATGGTGGTGAAGTTGTTTCTGGTTTTTCATTAGACCAATACGTAGGAAAAAACCCAGTTGTTTTATTTTTCTATCCGAAAGATTTTACATTTGTTTGTCCTTCTGAATTACATGCTTTCCAAGCGAAATTAGGAGAGTTCGAAGCAAGAGGAGCAAAAGTTGTTGCTTGTTCTACAGACACAGAAGAATCTCACTGGGGATGGTTACAAGTACCAAAAAACAAAGGTGGAATTGAAGGTGTAACTTACCCAATTATTGCAGATACTTCCAAAACTATTTCTGAATCGTATGGCGTTTTAGCTGGTGAATATGATTACGATGTAGATGGTAATTTATATGCCACTGGACCAATGATCGCTTACCGTGGATTGTTTTTGATTGACAAAAACGGTGTTGTAATGCACCAATTGGTTAATAACTTCCCATTAGGAAGAAATGTGGATGAAGCACTTCGTATGGTAGATGCTTTACAATTCTTCGAAGAAAACGGAGAAGTTTGTCCTGCAAATTGGACAAAAGGAGATGAAGGAATGAAAGCTTCTTTTGATGGTGTTGCAGATTATTTAGCAAATCACTAATACCTGATTTTTTATTACGAAAGGTTGTTTCAATTTGAAACAACCTTTTTTTGTTTAACAAATTTTGGTGTAGAAGTTTTTATTTCCCTACTTATTGATTTATTAGAATAGCTTACTTTTATCTAAATTTTCGGAATGAATTCGATAGATATTTTATTGATTATACCACTTGTTTATGCTGCTTGGAAAGGGTTTAAGCATGGTTTAATCATTGAGGTATTTACTCTTTTAGCACTTTTTGTAGGAATATATGTTGGGATACATTTTTCTGATTTTACGGCTGGTTTGTTACGAGAGTATCTAGGATTAAATTCAAAATATTTACCAATTATTGCATTTACTATTACATTTTTAGCTGTGGGTGCAATGGTTTTTTTCTTGGGTAAAACCATTGAAAAATTGATTAAGATTACAGCCCTCACACCCCTAAATAAATTTGCTGGTGTATTTTTTTCACTGCTCAAGTATGTATATATGTTGAGTACCTTATTGGTGATTTTAGAGTCCTACGATGAAAAATTAGCTTTTTTCCCAGCTAAAGTGAAACAAGAGTCCCTATTATATACACCAATATTAAAGGTTTCCACCACAACGATTCCGTCCTTAAAGGAAAGTGCAATTTTTCTTAAAAACACTATTCAATCGGACACCTCGAGTTATACGGTTAATGACGTTCAACGGGCAAAATTTTTAGCAGATAGTTTAGGGATTGAAACTACGGATTCTATCGCATTACGAAATCTTTATTTTAGGCATGAAAAATAAGATTTTTATTCTTTTTTTATTCTTTTTTTCGTGTGCACTAAACGCCCAACAATTGCAATTTATGCACAAGTTGGACATTACGGACTTGGATGTAGATAAGTTTGGTCCTTATCTTGGATTACAACAAGGAAAATTCTCCAGCATTGAATTTGGAGCAGAGTACCAACATAAGAATATTAAATGGATTCGTCCAACGACACATTCGGTGCGTCTTGGATTTAATTACAATTTTTCCAATAATCTACTCGGATATGATTTGGGTTATTGGTACAAAGCGGGAAGATTAAATTTAACCTATGGCGCAAACGCAATTTTTAGAACAGATTACACCCACAACGCAATTGGTTTTGCACCGGTGGTAGGTTATAAAATTGGGCAACTTCACATGCAGACAGGGTATAATTTTTTAAGTCGAGTAAAAACAAGTTTTCCGTGTAATACTTTTTTTATGACTTTACGTTTTGTTTTGGTTCAATATCGTAATTTTAACTGGAAGAAGTAGTTGATTTATAATTGGTTATTTTATTTGATGTTAATTTGTAATGTTCTTGTTATATGTTAGTTTTTAAATTTGGTGGCGCTTCAGTAAAGAATGCGGATGCGGTAAAAAATGTCGCTAAAATCATTTCCTTATTTCCAAAGGACAAAAAATTAGTTGTTGTTTCAGCAATGGGAAAGACAACGAATGCAATGGAAGAAATTGTTGATGCCTTGTGGACAAAAAACAATGAATCGTTCCGTTATCTAGTGGATCAGGTGTACCAATTTCATGTTGATATTTGTTTAAAATTATTTCCGGGTCAACATGAACGTTTAAATACGTTTATCGATGAATTGTTTGAAAATTTATTAGGTAAAATCAAACAACCTATTTCTGAAAACTATGATTTTGTATACGATCAAGTTGTTTCTTTGGGAGAAATTCTCTCTACTAAAATTGTAGAGAGTTATTTATTGGATCAAACAGAAAAAGCTATTTGGCTAGATGCTCGTTTGTGTATTCGTACGGATAATATGTATCGTAATGGTAATGTGGATTGGGATAAGACGCAAGAGTTAATTTCAACTGTTGTTAAACCTTTACTAAAATCTTCCGACACTATAATTACCCAAGGTTTTATAGGTTCCACTACAGAAGGTTTAACTACCACCCTTGGTCGAGAAGGCTCTGATTATTCCGCTGGAATTTTCGCATATTGTTTAGAGGCAAAAAGCGTTACGATTTGGAAAGATGTTCCAGGGATGTTGAATGCGGATCCAAAGTGGTTTGATGAAACAATTAAATTGAATCAAATTTCTTTCCAAGAAGCGATTGAGTTGGCGTATTATGGGGCAACAGTAATTCACCCAAAAACAATAAAACCGTTACAGAATAAAAATATTCCTTTGTATGTGAAATCCTTTATTGATCCATATGCGGATGGAACCCAAATTTCTGCTTCGACTGAATTTGATCATTTAGTACCCTCTTTTATTTTTAAAATGGATCAAATAAAAGTGAGTATTATTCCGAAGGATTTTTCATTCATTGCAGAAGAAAATTTAAGTCATTTATTTGAAGTTTTATCACAAGCAGGTGTGCAAATTAACTTAATGCAGAACTCTGCTATTAGTTTTGATTTTGTAATTGATAATAAACAAAATGTGATCAAAAATTTATTTCAAATTTTAGAAAATGATTTCGTTATTTCGGTAGAAGAGGGGTTTGAGTTGGTGACTATTCGTCATTATGATCAACAAACGATCGATCGTGTAACTGTAGACAAACAGATTATATTAACCCAAAAATCCGAACAAACTGCTCGGATTTTGATGCGATAATAACGATATAAACCAGTAGAGCCACAACGCATTGTGGCTCTACTGGTTTTATTGTGGCTCTACTGTTTTTGAAACCTATTCTCCTAACACTAACTCTTGCGCCTCTGGTTTTCTCAATGCATCTTTGATTAGTCCTTCTAATTCTAACATTAGTTCTGGATTATCGGATAAGATGGATTTTACAGAGTCTCTACCTTGACCTAATTTCGTTTCTCCGTAAGAGAACCATGAACCACTTTTCTTGATGATATTCAAATCTACTCCTAGGTCGATGATTTCTCCTACTTTAGAAATACCAGCTCCGTACATGATGTCGAATTCTGCTTTACGGAATGGTGGAGCAACTTTGTTTTTAACCACTTTTACTTTCACGCGGTTACCAATAACTTCTTCCCCGTCTTTTAATTGTGCTGCACGACGAATGTCTAAACGAACAGATGCATAGAATTTCAATGCGTTACCACCAGTAGTAGTTTCAGGGTTACCAAACATTACACCGATTTTATCACGTAATTGGTTGATAAAGATGCAAGAACATTTTGCTTTTGAAATAGAACCAGTTAATTTTCTTAATGCTTTTGACATCAAACGTGCTTGCAAGCCCATTTGTGAATCACCCATTTCACCTTCGATTTCTGCTTTTGGCGTTAATGCCGCTACAGAATCCACAACGATTAAATCGATTGCACCTGAACGTATCAAGTTATCCGCGATTTCTAAAGCTTGTTCTCCATTATCCGGTTGAGAGATTAATAAGTTATCGATGTCTACTCCTAATCTTTTCGCGTAAAATTGATCGAATGCGTGTTCAGCATCAATAAATGCAGCGATACCACCATTTTTTTGACATTCCGCAATAGCGTGAATTGCTAAAGTTGTTTTACCAGATGATTCTGGCCCGTAGATTTCTACGATTCTACCTTTTGGAAAACCATTTACCCCTAAAGCTAGATCTAAAGTAATTGATCCAGAAGGTATTACTTCCACTTCTTCTATCGGTGAATCTCCTAATTTCATCACACTTCCTTTTCCATAGGTTTTATCTAACTTATCCATTGTAAGTTGAAGTGCTTTCAATTTCTCTAAGTTCACCTCTTTGTTTGCTTCTTTTGCCATGATTTCTATTTTTAATTTGTTTTTACTTTTTAGTTCGCCCCTTTTAGCGCTTCTTTTGACAAAGGTATGCTCTGAAAAACGTAATTTTTTTACGTTCTACTTATGATTCGCATAAATTTCTAAAATTTCGCGGGTATGGTCTTTTGTGTTTGGCTTGTCAATGATTCCGATTATGGTTCCTGCTTCATTAACAACAAATGTCGTACGGTGAATTCCGTCATATTCTTTACCCATAAATTTTTTGTATCCCCAAACACCGAATGTTTCGATTACTTTTCGGTCGGTATCTGCCAATAAGGTAAAAGGAAGTTCATACTTGTTTATAAAGCGCGTATGTAAATTAGCATCATCCATACTTACACCTATAATCTCAATTCCTTGTGCTTGTAGTTCTGCATAGTTATCCCGTAAATTACACGCTTGTGCTGTACAACCAGGAGTTAAATCTTTCGGATAGAAATATAGCACGAACTTTTTTCCGATTAAGGTTGTAGATGAAAACGCACCCCCGTGTTGGTCGAAACTCTCAAATGCAGGTGCTTTGTCGTTTAATTTTAAATGTTTCATATGTTTTTAATTTGATTTTTAAAGGTCATTTGGAATACGCCTTTTGAGACTTTTATTATTATTTGATTTTCCATAGGGCTATTTAATGCTTATATTTTAAACAAATACGATTATTATTTAATCAAAATTAGAATTAATTTTTCAATCAACAAGAAAAATGTCATTTTTTTCTTTCGAAATTATCCATAAAGTTGTCGATTTATTTTCTTTCGATTTTTATATTTTTATATTTTTCTGTTAATTGTTTGTTTTTCAAACTTTATTTTATATATTTGAATAAATCAATTTTAGCGATGAAACTTTTTATCATTACACTTTTTATTTTTCTTTCTGTTGGGTTGTTTGCACAATCAAATAGTAAAATTGTAGATAATGATGATATCTCTGTTTCTGTGTATCCAAATCCAGCTTCTGAATTTTTAAATATTAACGTTAAAGGAGGTTTAACGAAAGGTACCATAAAAATTTTCAGTGCATTGGGTACAGAAATTTTTGCAGATGAATTAGATAGTTTCAAAAAAATCGATTTATCTGACTTTAAAAATAATGTTTACATCGTAAATATTTATGCAAATGAAGTGTTAGTTCAAACAGCTAGATTTGTAGTAAGACACTGATTTGTAGCTTTCAATTCTCTTTTTCTATCCTTTTTTTATTTCTTTTTTTTGAATCATTAATCCTCGATTTTTCTTACATTTGTTGTGAAAAATATCCAACAGATTATGGCAAAAATTCGCAAACAAGACGCTTTAGATTACCACTCCAGTGGTCGTCCAGGAAAAGTGCAAGTAATCCCTACAAAACCTTATGCTTCTCCACGTGATTTATCTTTAGCATATTCACCTGGAGTTGCAGAACCATGTATCAAAATTGCCGAAAACGCTGAAGACGTTTATAAATATACTGCTAAAGGAAATTTAGTAGCTGTAATTTCGAATGGTACGGCTGTTTTAGGACTCGGAAATATTGGACCTCTGGCATCGAAACCAGTAATGGAAGGGAAGGGAGTTTTATTTAAAATTTTCGCAGATATCGATGTATTTGATATTGAAGTTGATGCATCTGATCCAGAATTATTTATTCAAACCGTAAAGGCAATAGCTCCTACTTTTGGTGGGATCAATTTAGAAGATATTAAAGCGCCAGAAGCGTTTGAGATAGAACGTCGTTTGAAAGAGGAATTGAATATTCCAATCATGCACGATGATCAACATGGTACCGCGATTATTTCTTCTGCTGCATTGTTAAATGCGTTAGAGTTAGCTGATAAAAAAATCGGAGATGTCGTTATTGTTATTTCTGGTGCTGGTGCAGCTGCTATGTCCTGTGCAAAATTGTACATTTCTTTAGGTGCTGACGTGAAAAAAATATTCATGTATGACAGTAAAGGTTTATTACATGCAGGTAGAAAAGATTTAGAAGACAATAAGTTAATTTTTGGTCAACATACTACCGGCGATAAATCCCTGGAAGAAATGTTTGTAAATGCAGATGTTTTTCTTGGTTTGTCGAAAGGAAATTTAGTTTCGAAAGAAATGATTGCTTCTATGGCAAACGATCCAATTGTTTTTGCTTTAGCGAATCCAGAACCAGAGATTTCCTACAAAGATGCTGTTTCTGTGCGTAAAGATATCATTATGGCAACGGGTCGTTCGGACCATCCTAACCAAGTGAATAACGTGTTGGGTTTCCCATTCATTTTCCGTGGTGCATTGGATGTTCGCGCAACTACTATCAACGAAGAAATGAAGTTGGCAGCTGTAAAAGCGATTGCATCTTTAGCGAAAGAAACAATTCCGGAAGAAGTAATTGAAGCGTATGGTGATAAAAGTATTTCTTTTGGTAGAGAACAAATAATTCCAAAACCCTTAGATACACGTCTTATTTATTACGTTGCTCCAGCAGTTGCAAAAGCAGCTATGGATTCAGGAGTAGCGCAAAATCCAATAAAAGATTGGGATGCGTATGAAATGGAATTAAAAAACCGTTTAGGATTAGATAATAAGTTATTACGAAATATTACCGTAAAAGCGCAAAGTAATCCAAAACGCGTAGTTTTTGCGGAAGCAGATAATTATAAAGTGTTAAAAGCAGCGCAATTTGCGAGTGAAGAAGCAGTTGCATTTCCAATACTGTTAGGAAGCAGAAAACGTATCGAAGCAATTATTAATGAATATGCCTTAGAGTTTACCGAATTTGAAATTGTAGACCCAAAATCGGAAGAGGAACAAGAGCGTCGCATAGCTTACGGAAAAGCATTTTTCGAAAAACGTAAACGTAAAGGATTTACCGAATTTGAATCTATTCAAATCATGCGTGAACGAAATCATTTCGGTGCTATGATGGTAGAAACCGGTGATGCGGATGCTATGATTTCTGGAGCAACACGTAATTATAAAGACGTGGTTAGACCTGCTTTACAAACAATCGGTACGCAAAAAGATGTGAAAACAATCGCTGGTTTGTACATTTTGATGACAAAAAGAGGCCCTTTGTTCTTAGCGGATACGACTATAAACATGGATCCTACCGCGGAAGAAATTGCGGAAATCACAAATAACGTAGCGAAAACAATTCGTAAATTTAAAGTGATTCCAAAAATTGCTTTGTTGAGTTATTCTAACTTCGGATCGTCTCCAGGGAAAGATTCGATTAAAATGGCGCAGGCGGTAGATATTCTCCATGAAAAATATCCGTCACTTGTTGTAGATGGTGAAGTTCAAGCAAACTTTGCGTTAAACAACGATTTGATGAATGAGAAATTTTCGTTCTCTTCGTTGGCAAATAAGCAAGTTAATACCTTGATTTTCCCGAATTTATCTTCTGGAAATATAGCTTATAAGTTGTTGCAGGAAATGATTGAAGGAGAGGCAATTGGTCCAATTTTAGTTGGTTTGAAAAAATCAGTACATGTGGTTCAAATGGGTGCTTCTGTGCGCGAAATCGTTAACATGGTGAAGGTTGCAGTGGTAGATGCTCAAAACAAATAATAGATGATTGCGCATATAAACGGAAAATTAGTAGAAAAAAATCCTACGACGCTAATTATTGAGTGTAATGGTTTGGGCTATGAAGTGAAAATTTCATTAAATACATTTTCAGCGATCGGTTCGGAAGAAGCGGTTAAGGTTTACACGCAATTTATTGTGCGTGAAGATGCACAATTGTTGTATGGTTTTGCTACTAAAGAAGAACGTGAAATGTTTAATCATTTAATTTCGGTATCTGGCATTGGTCCGAATACTGCGATGATTATGTTATCCTCCTTGGTTCCGGAAGAAATAGCCCATGCAATTCAGGTAGAAGATGTACGTACAATCCAAAGTATCAAGGGTATTGGTGTGAAAACAGCACAACGGGTGATTATCGATTTAAAGGATAAAATGGTGAAAATGAGTTTTTCTGCCCAAATTTCTTCCACTGGACACAATACAAATCGATTTGATGCGTTAACTGCTTTGGTTTCTTTAGGATTTGATAAAAAGAATGCGGAAAAAGCGATTGAAAAGGTTAGTCAGGGCGATGAATCGGTAGAACAAATTATTAAAGGAGCCCTTAAAATTTTATAAACATTGAGTAAGCGTATTAAGTGCTATATACAAGATTGTAGCAAGGTTATTATTATTACCTTGCTATCTTTGTTTTATGGCAGTTTGTTTGCCCAAGACTCTATTAAGCCTTTACCTTTTCCAATAAAGAAAACGTATGATCCTTCAGAAACAGCTCCACAACGCTTTGATTTAGGAGATCCAAGCAAGGTAAAACAAACCATCGTTTATGATCCTATTTTACGCAAATACATATTCAAAGAAACATTAGGGGATTCTATAAAAATCAATTATCGTAATCCTTCGATGATGACTTTAAAGGAATATTTAGAATATGAACGTAAGAAATCATTAGCAAATAACTGGAAGGATAAAATAGATGCACAGACAGAATCAGGTCAGCCTTTAGTACCACCTATTAAGGTTGGAGGAAAAGGGTTCGCTAACTTTTTTGGTTCGGATGAAATCACTATTAAACCACAAGGTTCCGTCGAAGTAGCGATGGGTTTGAATCATTCTCGCCTAGACAATCCAATTTTACCCGTAGCGCAAAGGAGTTTGACACGTTTTGATTTTCAGCAGAATATGCAAATCAACTTGGTTGGTCAAATTGGAACTAAACTAAAATTAAGTACAAGTTATAATAGTCAGGCTTCGTTTGATTTTGAGAATGTTACCAAACTTGGTTATACAGGGGATGAGGATCAAATTCTACAGAAAATAGAACTTGGGAATGTCTCCTTACCATTAACTACTTCCTTAATTCAGGGTTCACAGACTTTATTTGGGGTAAAAACACAATGGAAATTTGGGAAATTAACCATTGATAATGTGATCGCTTCTTCCAAAGGAAAAAAAACAGAAATCAATGTTTCTGGAAAAGCGCAAATTCAGAATTTTGAATTATCTGCCGATAATTACGAATCAAATCGCCATTATTTTATTAGTCATTACTTTCGAAATGCGTATGATACTGCCATGGCGCAATTACCTATCGTAAATTCGCAAATTAACATCACACGGATGGAAGTGTGGTTAACAAATCGGGTAAATAGTACGTTGAATACACGTAATATTGTCGCATTTACGGATTTAGGGGAAGCCTTACCGCAAGATGTGCAAGGTACAAATCCAGGTCCAACTAACTTTTCTTCTTCTATTTTTCCAGATAATAGTTCGAATGATTTGTATTCTTGGTTGTTGACCCAAGATCAGATAAAAGGGTTTTCAAATGCAGTGACAACTTTATCTAATGTAGTAACCGCGCCAGGACCATTTAAGCAAACCGTAGAATACGAAAAGGTTGAAAACGCACGGAAATTAACGGATCAAGAATTTTCTTACAATGCACTGTTAGGTTATATATCTCTAAATCAACCCATTATTAATGACGAGGTGTTGGCGGTTGCTTACGAATATACGTATCAGGGAAAAACCTACCAAGTAGGACAATTTTCTACGGATGGTGTAGATGGTAAATCTGCACTTTTCTTGAAATTATTGAAACCAACATTGACCAATCCAACTAATAAAATTTGGGATTTGATGATGAAAAATGTCTATTCAATTGGTGCTTATTCCTTGGATAGAAATGGGTTTCGGTTGGATGTGATGTATAATAATCCAGCGACAAGTTTGCCGGTTAACTTTTTCCCTTACGATGGTTTAGATAAAGAACAGTTGGTTTCTTTGTTGGGGATGGATAAAATGAATGTCAACAATCAACCTTTTTCAGATGGATTATTTGACTTTGCTCCCGTAAATTTCAATGGAAATAAGGCAGATAATGGAGGAACCATCAATCCAAAAAATGGGCGTGTATATTTTTCTACGATAGAGCCTTTTGGTCAAACATTGCGACAAAAGATGTTAGCGAAAGGTATACCAATCAGTACTGTAGACAAGATTGCGTTTACAGAATTATATGATTCCACAAAAACGGCAGCTCAACAACTTCCAGCCAAAAATAGGTTCATTTTTAAAGGGCAATACCAGTCTTCCGTAAGTTCAGACATTCCTTTAAATGCTTTAAATGTACCACAAGGTGCAGTGTCGGTGACTGCGGGAGGAATCAAATTGGTAGAGGGAACTGATTATTCGGTCGATTACAATTTAGGCCGTGTTAAAATATTGAACACAGGAGTGTTAGAATCAAATACACCAATAAAAGTTTCCGTTGAAAGTAACTCTGTTTTTGGTTTCCAGGCCCGATCGATGTTAGGAACCCATTTGAATTATCGTTTTAACAAAGACTTTAATTTAGGTGCTACGTGGATGCGCATGACCGAACGACCAATTACCCAAAAAGTAGATATTGGTTCCGAACCCTTTAAAAATAACATGATTGGTTTGGACATTGCATTTAAACACGATCTTCCGTTTTTAACAAAAGCGGTAGATTTTTTACCAATTCTTTCTACACGTGCTAAATCTTCCATTTCTTTTACAGGAGAAGTGGCACATTTAATTCCAGGAACACCTAGAGCAATTTCGGCAACAGGTATATCGTATGTAGATGATTTTGAAGGAAGTCAAAGTACGATTGATTTACGTACACAAACAGCTTGGAAGTTAGCATCTATTCCTCAATACCAATCAGATTTATTTCCAGAAGCAGCTAATAAAGATTTAAGTGCAGGATTTAAACGTGCCAATATTGCTTGGTATTTGATTGATCCGATGTTTTATCAAGCAGGTTCGACTACACCTAAACATATAATCGATAATCCGCAAATGTTATCTGATAGTAGAATGCGTGTGGTCTATCAAAAAGAGATATTTCCAAACTTACAGCAACAAACAGGTACTTTCCAAAATATTCCAGTGCTAGATTTAGCATTTTATCCAAAAGAACGTGGTATTTATAATTATGATTCTACGTCGATATTAGATAAACTAGGCCATTTTCAAAATCCTGCATCCAAATGGGGTGGAATTATGCGTTCTTTGAGCACCAATGATTTTGAGTTGTCAAACGTTGAATATATCCAGTTTTGGATATTAAATCCGTTTAATGAAGATGCTGAAAAAGTGGATCCAAATTCGCTACATTCGGGAGGAGATCTATACTTTAATCTAGGAAACATTTCAGAGGATGTATTGCCAGATTCTAGAAAAGAATTTGAAAACGGATTACCTACGGCTACAACTACAACTACTGACAATATTGATATCACACAATGGGCGCGCGTGTCTACGCAAAATGTGGTAGTAAATGCATTTGACCCAAGTCCTTCTAGTTTGGAATACCAAGACATTGGATTAGACGGTTGGAATAATGATGCTGAAGCATCCAATTATAAAACGTATGTCAATTGGGTAAAAAACAATCCAATTTTAGATCCTGCGGTGAAAGATAAAATGTTATCCGATCCATCCAATGATGATTATACCTATTATAGAAATGATGTATATGACAGTGAAAACGCAGATATTTTAACGCGCTATAAACGTTTTAATAGACACCAAGGAAACTCCCCTTCGTTGGAAATGTCTGCAAAAATAAATGCTGGAGGTTATACTACACAAGCAACAAATTTACCAGATGTAGAAGATTTAAATCAAGACAATAACCTTTCAGAATCAGAAAGTTATTTTCAATATAAAGTGAGTTTACGTTCCAAAGATTTAGAAGTTGGTAAGAATTACATTACCAATATTGTCGATGTCCCAGTTGGTAATAAAATAGAAAAATGGATTCAATTTAAAGTTCCTGTTCGTGAACCACAAAAAATTGTCAATGGTATTTCTGATTTCCGTTCCATACGTTTTATGCGTATGTTTTTAAAAGATTTTAATGAAGAAGTGGTTGTGCGTTTTGCGCGTTTAGAATTTATTCGTGGGGAATGGAGAAAGTATTTGGGAGATTTAAATTTACCAGGTGAAACGTTTCAAACAGATCCAAACTTGACAACTTTCAATATTTCAGCAGTAAACATTGAAGAAAATGCAGCACGTGCTCCGGTGAATTATGTGTTACCTCCAGGTATTTTAAGAGAGATTGATCCTTCGCAAGTACAGCAACGCCAAATGAACGAACAAGCTTTATCTTTTGAGGTTTGTAATTTAAAAGATGGTTCCGCAAGAGCTGCCTATAAAAATGTGCAATTTGATGTGCGTACGTATAAGAAATTAAAAATGTTTGTACACGCGGAAGAAATAACCAAATCGAATCCGTTAAAGTCCAATGATCTTACCTTATTCGTTCGTTTAGGTTCAGATTTCACCGATAATTATTATGAGTATGAAATGCCCTTGGCAACTACCGTTTGGAATGAAACAGCCTTAAAAGGATCTCCAGTTTCAAATCCAAATGAAATTTGGCCAGATGCAAATAACATGGAGATTGATTTTGATAACCTTCTTTTAGTAAAGAAAAAGAGAAATAGTGTTACAGAAAATCCCAATTCAACTACCACTAATTCAACGGAGTATGTAATGGTAGATCCTGCTAATCCAACACGATACATAAAGGTAAAAGGAAGCCCTAATTTACAAGGTGTCAAAACGATCATGATTGGTGTGCGTAATCCAGCAATCGATAATAACAAATTATGGACTGATGATGGTTTAGCAAAATGTGGTAATGTTTGGATCAATGAGTTACGCTTAACAGATTTCCAGAGTAATGGTGGTACAGCGGCTGTTGGAAGAATGCAGATGCAAGCGGCTGACTTTGCGAATGTTTCGGTTTCTGGTAATTATTCAACCGTAAACTGGGGGTCTATTGAAAGTCGTGTGCAAGAAAGACAACGAAATGAACAAATTGGATTCGATTTTAATACTACCATGCAATTAGGTCAGTTTTTAGGAAATAAACGAAAGATTTCATTACCATTTTTTTATGGCTATAATTTAGGAATTATCAATCCGGAATATGATCCTTTTAATCCGGATATCAAATTGAATGATTACCCTTTAGCAGAAAAAAGTGAACGTGCTAAATCCGGACAAGACTTTACTGAACGAAGATCCTACAACTTTACAAATGTTCGTAAAGAGGCAAATCCAGATGCAAAAGCGCATTTTTGGAATATATCCAATTTCTCTGCAACGTATGGGTATAATGAAACGTATAAACGCGATTTTAATATCGAATTTGATCGAACTAGAAGTTGGAAAAGTGCATTGACGTATAGTTATAGTTTCGCAGCAAAACCTATTGAGCCATTCAAAAAGGTCAAGTTTATGCAGAAATCTAAATGGTGGAATGTTATAAAAGATGCTAATTTATTCTTGACACCAAAAACCATATCCGTAAACAATGATGTATTGCGTAATTATAATGAGCGAAAAGTTCGAAATAATTTAGCGCCTACCTACGAATTTACACCTGTTTATGTGAAATCATTTACATGGAACCGTTCGTATAGTTTAGGGTATGATATCACTAAAAACTTAAAGTTTACTTTTAATGCGTCAGATCGGGCAATCTTTGATGAATCGAATGGTCGTGTAGATAAAAAAGCGGATCCTGTAGGATATCAAATCTTTTTAGATACCATCAAACGACAATTGAATACACTAGGGAAAACAATGGATTATACCCATGATTATGCATTTAGTTATAATCTACCATTCGATAAAATTCCTTTATTGGATTTTGTTACAGCGTCTGCAAAATACAGTGGAACGTTTAACTGGCAACGTGCACCTTTAGGACAAAGTCAATTTGGAAATACAGTTCAGAATAGTCGTGTAGTTAATCTTACAACTACATTAAACATGACTAATTTCTACTCGAAAGTACCGTATCTAAAGAAAATAATCGAAAGTGGAAAAACGAATTCGCGCCCTCAATTAAATTCCCAACAAGAAACTCCTGCCAAGAAACCAACAAAATTTGATTCGAAAGTTACTTCTTTTGGGAAGCCGTATGATCAATTAACAAGAAAGGAAAAACGAAAAGAAGATCGTATGCGTCGCAGAGTATTACGCAAAGAAAAATGGGAAGCTAAAAGAGCTAAACGCGCTAAAGAACCAGTAAATATAGTTGTTGCTACGCTTGGTCGTGCAGTGATGAGTGTGCGATCGGTTTCTGGAACCTATGCCATAAACGACGGAACTTTATTGCCAGGATATAATTTAGAAACACGTTATTTAGGGATGCCTGCAACTTCACCAAGTGCATTGACAGGATTCTTGTTTGGACAACAAACCTATGATATTTATGGTCAAAAAACAGCTTATGATTTTGCAAGAACCGCTGCAGATAATGGTTGGTTAGTTAAAAATCAAGCATTAAATAAACAGCATACGCTTACGCATTCGCAAAACATTTCGGGTAGAATGACTTTGGAACCCTTGAAAGATGTTTCGGTAGAATTAAATTTCAACCGTAATTATACAATGAATTCAAGCGATTTTTTCCGTTGGAATGATTCTACGCAAAGTTATCAAAATCAAAGTTTAGTAGAAACAGGAACATTGACTTACTCTACAATTGCTTTACGCTCTTCCTTTATTACTTCGGGAACGAGCTATCAATCTTCTTCTTTTACAGCATTGCGTAATAATCGCGAGGAGGTGAGCCAGTTATTAGGAAATAAAAATCCTAATTCTAGTGTAGTTACAAGTGGATATGCAAAAGGATATGGTGCTACACAACAAGAAGTATTAGTTGGTTCGTTCTTGACATCCTATACGAATAATAAGATGTCTACTAGAAATATTAATCCAATAGCAGCGATACCATTACCAAATTGGTCAATTAATTATAATGGGTTTTCCAAAATGGAGTTTTTTAAGAAACGCACTAAAAATATTACCCTACGTCATGCATATGCATCTAGTGTGAGTATTTCAGGAATACAAACCAACTTAAAAGCGGAATTGGATGCAAATGGGAATCCTTCCACGTTGGATTTAAACACGAATTTTATTTCAGAACGACAAATTCAAAATGTTGCTTTGACCGAACGGTTTTCTCCATTATTTGGTTTTGATGCCACTTGGAATTTCTTGGGTCAAGGTTTGATAACTAAAGTAGAGTACAAAAAAGACCGTAATGCATCGTTGGCTTTAAGTAATCAACAAGTGACGGAAATACTATCGAAAGAATGGGTGATTGGTTCCGGCGTGAAATTCTCAAAAGTGAAATTTCCTTTTAAGATTCAAGGTAAAATCCCAGAGAACGATTTAAATATACGTTTTGATTTCTCTTTTAGAGATAATTACACAGTGATTCGTAAGATTGTAGAAAACACCAACCAGGCTACTGCAGGTCAAATGGTAATTTCTATTAAGTCTTCGATGGATTATAATTTAGGACCAAATCTAACGTTGATGATGTACTACGACCAGGTAATCAACAGACCTAAAGTAGCAACGTCTTATCCTACTTCTAATACAAGTGCAGGATTGAAATTAAGGTTGAATTTAGCGGGGATATAGTGATATTTTGTAGAGACGCAATGCATTGCGTCTCTACAAAATATCACACTTTCCACTTGGAAATTAACTTCGGTAATTTCTTGCGCAGTTTTTTCATGACCTTATCTTTAGAATCCACATTTTTTAAACGAAGTAATTCATTGGCAATTACTTGACCATTTCGATAAAATGTGAATTCAAAAGTGATAGACATAATTTCGTCGCGAAATAATGGGAAAAGGTGGCTTGATGCTAACTCGTTTGCTAAACTTTCAAAATGGGTAGACGGTTTAAAATTCTTATCAAAGCCACGGACAGAAACTAAAATGTAGGTATCCACATTTTTTGATTTGAGTGAACCGATAATGGAATCTGAAGCTAATACGGAAGCGATTTCACCTTGTTTTAGAATATTTAAGGATGGAATAACTTGAACGCCCTCATTCGCAAATAATTCTGCCAAATTTATTTCTAAAGTAAACTTTTCTTCTGGTCGATCTAACTGTGCTACAATTAAGCCATTGGTAAGCTGAATGTGCTTGTTTTGAGAAAAAGAAATGCTACCAATAAATATTAGTAAGCACAATACGAAATAGTTACGCATAATAAAAATTAAAATACTTCGGAAGCAATTGCTTTAACTTCATCCGAATTAGACATTGTATAATAGTGAATACCAGGTACATTTTGTGCCTTTAATTCTTTCGATTGTTGGATTCCCCATTCAATACCCAAGTGCTTAACAGCTTCGTTATTTTTACATTTTAACAATTCTTTTGCTAATGCTTCCGGATAGTCAATATGAAATAATTTAGGTAAGAACGTAGTATGATTTAATGTTTTTATCGGTTTAATACCTGGTATAATTGGAACCGTAATACCAATTGCACGACAAGCATCTACAAATTCAAAAAATTTTTGATTATCAAAAAACATTTGTGTAACAATATATTCAGCACCTGCATCCACTTTCGCCTTTAAATACTGTAAGTCTGTATTTAAATTCATTGCTTCAAAATGCTTTTCTGGATATCCAGCAGTACCAATACAATAATTAGTAGGTTCAAGTTGGAAGTCTTCGGTGATATATTTTCCAGAATTCATTTCTACTACCTGTTTGATCAAATCAACAGCGTATGCGTGTCCTTCTCGATGAGGTCTAAAGGTACTTTCTGTTTTGATTGAATCACCACGTAAAGCAAGTACATTATCGATGCCTAAAAATTGTAAATCAATTAAAGCATTTTCCGTTTCTTCTTTACTAAATCCTCCACAAATTAAGTGAGGTACAGCGTCTACGTGGTATTTATTCATAATAGCCGCACAAATACCAACGGTACCTGGACGTTTACGAATGGCTATTTTTTCAAGTAGACCATTATCGCGTTCTTTGAAAATATATTCCTCGCGGTGGTAGGTTACATTAATATATTTTGGCTTGAATTCCATTAAAGGGTCGATACCATCAAAGATAGATTGAATACTTTTTCCTTTTAAAGGAGGTAAAATTTCAAATGAAAACAGGGTTGATTTTGCTTCGTTTAAGTGATCTATAACTTTCATTTCTGGCTATTAAAAATTCAGATTATGCTACTAAATTACGAAATATGTAGGAAGTCGAACATGTGAAAAACAACTAACCTAAAAAATAGTTTTGTCGATGCGTTCAAAAAGTTATTCTTTGTGGTAATTTTACTCTCAAATTATAGGCAATATGTTACATTCAATGACAGGATACGGAAAAGCTTCCGCTTCCTTTGAAGATAAAAAAATCAGCGTAGAGATCAGATCGTTGAATAGTAAAAGTATGGACTTATATACGCGTATTGCAAGTCCTTACCGTGAAAAAGAATTAGAAATCCGTCAATATGTTACCAATGCCTTGGATAGAGGAAAAGTAGAACTAAACATTCAAATCGAAAGTATTGGTGTTTCAAAAACGGTGGAAATCAATAAAGTGCTCGCACAGGAATATTACAAAGATTTAAAAGAAACGAATGCATTAATTGGCGAGTCTAGTTCGGATTATTTATCCATGGTTTTACGCATGCCTGAAATTTATACTCAAACGAAAGACACTACTGTTAGTGAAGAGGAATTTACTTTCGTGCATACCATTGTGGCAGATGCTTGTATGAATCTGAATACGTTTCGTCGTCAAGAAGGACAAGCTTTGGAGAACGAATTTACAGAACGAATTGAAGAAATTAGAAGCCTATTGAAGCAAGTAGATTCCTACGAATCTGTGCGCATAGATATCATTAAAGAACGTATGCGAAAAGGCTTGGAAGAAGCTGGTTCTGTCGTTGGTTTTGATGAAAATCGTTTTCAGCAGGAATTGATTTTTTACATTGAAAAATTAGATGTTTCCGAAGAAAAAATGCGTTTAGCGAATCATTTGGATTATTTTTTAGAAACAATGGTACTACCTGCAGCAGGAAAAAAATTAGGATTTATCACCCAAGAGTTAGGACGTGAGATAAATACCTTAGGCAGTAAAAGTTACCATGTGGAATTACAAAAAATCGTGGTGGATATGAAAGACGCGCTAGAAAAGATTAAAGAACAAGTATTGAACACATTATAAACTATGAGTACACCAAAAATTACTGGTAAAAGTATCTTGTTTTCTGCTCCATCAGGCGCAGGGAAGACTACGATTGTTCGTTATTTATTGGAACGTTTTCCAAATTTAGTTTTTTCCATTTCTGCATGTAGTAGAGATCCAAGACCAGGAGAAATGGATGGAAAAGATTACCATTTTTTAGGTCTGGAAGGCTTTAAGCAAAAAATCGAAGAAGATGCATTTTTGGAATGGGAAGAAGTATATGCCAATAATTATTACGGAACGTTACACGAAGTAGTTGAAAAATTATGGAGTGAGGGAAAAGTGGTTGTTTTTGATGTAGATGTGTTGGGAGGAATAAATATAAAAAGTAAGTTGGGGGATCAAGCACTTTCCGTTTTTGTGCAGGCACCTTCTATCGAAGAGTTAGAGCGACGTTTACGTGCACGAAGCACAGAGACAGAGGAAAAAATACAAATGCGTATGGCAAGGGCAGAAGAAGAATTAGCGTTAGCATATAAATTTGATGTGATTTTAGAAAACGATAATTTAGAAAATGCATGCACGAAAGCAGAAACGATTGTAACTAATTTTTTAAACCGATAAAATGCGCGTAGGATTATTTTTTGGTACGTTTAATCCGATTCATGTAGGTCATTTAGTAATTGCTAATTATTTTGCCAATCTACCAGAACTAGATCAGGTTTGGTTGGTTGTTACGCCGCAAAATCCCTTAAAACAAAAAGCAACCCTACTTGCAGATCACCACCGTTTGGCCTTGGTAGAACTTGCGATTGAAACCAACGATAAACTCAAAGCTTGTGACATCGAATTTAAAATGCCAAAACCTAATTATACCATAGATACCCTAGCTTTTCTAAAAGAAAAATACCCCAAACACTCTTTTGCATTAATACTAGGAGAAGATAATTTACGCGGATTTACAAAGTGGAAAAATTATGACCTAATCCGTAGCAATTATCCGATGTTTATATATCCACGGGTACTTACTGCTCAGGAAATGGAACAAAATGATTTCCAAAATGACCATTCTACTTTATTAAAGGATTTCCCGAATGCCCATTTTTGCTACGAAGCGCCAATGCTGAAAATTTCTTCTACGTATATTCGTCACGCAATTAAAAATAAGCAAGAAGTTCACTATTTATTGACAGAGGATGTCCGAAAATATGTGGATGAAATGAATTTTTATAGATAGCAAACCTAGATTTCCCTTTTCCCGTATTCATTTGGTATCTTTGTTTCATCAAAATCAAAACAAATGAATTTAAATTTAGAAAATAAAACTGCATTTGTGTGCGGAAGTACACAAGGAATAGGAAAAGCTAGTGCATTAGAAATGGCTTCTTTGGGAGCAACTATTGTATTAATAGCACGTAACGAAGATAAATTAAAAGCAACATTAGCAGAATTGCCTTCTCCTGTAGGACAAAAACACAGTTATATTGCTGCTGATTTTACTAAACCTACTGAATTGAAAGCTGCTGTTGAAAAACACATTGCATCCGGAGTTAGTTGCCATATTTTAGTGAATAATACAGGTGGACCAAAAGGCGGACCAATTCGTGAAGCAGGAATCGATGAGTTTTATGATACGTTTACACAACATTTAATTTGTAATCATATCTTGGTTCAGGCATTATATCCTATCATGAAAGATAATGGATATGGTCGTATAATTAACATTATTTCAACAAGCGTTAAACAACCATTACCAAATTTAGGTGTTTCTAACACAATTCGTGGAGCAGTAGCAAGTTGGAGTAAGACATTGGCAACAGAATTAGCTCCGTTTAATATTACAGTGAATAACGTACTACCTGGTGCAACAAACACGATTCGTTTACAAGGTATTGCAGAAGCTAAATCTGCTAAAACAAATGAAACAATAGAGGATATTTTTGCAGATATGGCAGCTGAATCTCCAATGGGTAGAATCGCAGAACCTGAAGAAGTTGCAAATGCCATAGCATTTTTAGCATCTCCAGCAGCAAGTTATATTAATGGAATTAATGTTCCTGTAGATGGCGGTAGAACGAAATCGTTGTAATAATTGAATTTTGTGTTTTTTTCTATTTTGTAGGGCTGTAGCATGCTACAGCCCTACAAAATAGAAAAAATTAAAATCATCCTAACACATCCCCGCGTTGACTGTCGAGTTTCAGCAAGACAAACATCATCACGCTAAAGGACATCATCGAAGAACCTCCATAACTAAAGAAAGGTAAAGGAATACCAATTACAGGTGCAAAACCGATATCCATTCCTATGTTTACCGCGAAGTGATAGAACAATATCATAGCAACACAATAGGCATATACGCGATTAAAACGCGATTTTTGTCGTTCTGCAATTTGTACGATGCGAAAAAGCATAAACATAAAAAGACAAATCAACGTAAAACTTCCAAAAAACCCCCATTCTTCTGCTAAAGGACAAAAGATAAAATCTGTTTCGGATTCTGGAACGTGATTTGATTCCACACTAGCTACGCTCGCATTTCCATAGCCTTTTCCAAAAAATCCTCCTGAACCAACCGCAGCCATTGCACGGTTTCGGTTATAATCTTCCCCATCCGGATCTTCACGTAAACCCAAAAATAGTTCAATACGGTCTTTTTGGTGTTTTTTCAAACCTTGGAAACCAAAATTCACAATGGAGGAAATTAATGAACAAAGAAAGAATCCAATAATTACAATCATGGTAATTCGATTGCGCTCGCGTTTAGATGCAAAGAATCGGAGAATTACATACGTTGCTAACCCCATAAAGAATAAAGCACCAATTACCCCGAAAAATCCTGGAATATCAACTCCTGGAATTAAAAAGAAATGGATGGTATTATTACTCATCAATAGGGTAGTGATCGATAAAAATACTACTACGAAAAAGATAGGAATAAAGTGAGACCCTACCCATGTACTTTTGAAACGCACGCCAGGTATTAAGTTTACCAAATGAAGAACAATTGGATCATAGGTAATTCCTTCGCGATACATTACAAATAAAAACCCAGTAAATACGACGAATGTTCCTGCGTCTGGTTGTAATAATATCAAGCTCATTGGCAACAATAATATGATGTTTGCAATGATAACCGTGTTTACGTTCTGTTGTTTTACATTGATACTATTTACATAACTTGCTAGCGCTATGGCGGTTCCTATTTTCGCAAATTCTGCTGGCTGAATACCAAGAGATCCAATTCCTAGCCATGCGTGTGCACCATTTACACTAGGCATAAAGAGAACGATTACTAATAAAATGAGACAAAAAAGATAGATTGGAATGGCAAATTTTCGATAGATACTGGCATCAATTAAGAATACAAGTAAACCTAAAAACATGGATATTCCCACCCACATAATTTGTTTACCATATTTTTGTGAAAAATCAAATAATTCAGGGTATTTAGGGTTATATGCAGCAGAATAAACATTCGCTACACCCATAAATACCATCACAAGGAATACAATAAATAATCCCCAATCAATGTTGCCTAAAAGTGATTCGTCTCTTTTCATATGCCTAGACATTAGACATCAGACATTAGATATCAGACGTCAGACTCTATATTATTTTGTCTTAGGTCTCAAGTCTTAGGTCTTAAGTCTATTATTTAATCTAAATCCGATTCTAAAATATGTTTTTCTTTTTCTTTATCGGTAATTTTTTTCTTCAAATATTTTTCCATCATTAAGTTGGCGATAGGTGCTGCCCAAGTCCCTCCAAATCCCGCATTTTCAATGAATACTGCTATTGCTATTTTAGGTTGATACATTGGTGCAAATGCAATAAATACCGAGTGGTCTTTTCCTTGTGGATTTTGAACTGTACCAGTTTTACCACAAACGATGATGTCTTTGATTCTTGCTTGTGAACCTGTTCCACCTTTTTCGTTTACTACTTTACGCATACCCTCAATTACCGGATCAAAATGTTCTCGATGAATCATGGTATAATGTTTCTTGCGATATATTGGCAATGGTCCTTGACTTCCAATGGATTTCACAAAATGTGGTGTGATAAACCACCCTCTATTTGCTAAAATGGTTGCTAAATTTGCTAATTGTAGCGGGGTAGCTTTTACTTCCCCTTGTCCAATGGAGTTGGATCGTATGGTACTAAAAGCCCATGCGTTATGTCCATACCATTTGTCGTAATAGGCTGGATCAGGGATTAATCCTGGTCTAATTCCAGTAATATCTGTTTCTAATTTTACACCAAAACCAAAACTTTTCATGTATTTAGTCCATTTTGCTAAACCAATAGGTGCATCTTGCGTGACTTTTTTCCGCTTACCTTGTTGGATAATTTTTTTAACGGTATAATAAAAATAGGGGTTACAAGAATATTGAACCGCTTCTGAAACGTTTCTTGCGTGAGGGTGGTTATGGCATCCAACCATGCTTTTTGTACATGGAAATCCAGTACTTGGTTTGATAACACCTTCTTGTAACGCTGTTAATGCTTGTATTAATTTAAAAGTTGATCCTGGTGGATATTCAGCTGAAAGAGGTCTAGGATATAAAGGTTTTGCAGGATCCGTAATTAATTTCGAATAGTTTTTAGAGATACTTCGTTTTCCAACGAATAAATTTGGGTCAAATGTTGGAGCAGACACTAAAGCTAATACTTCGCCTGTACTTGGTTCGATGGCAACAATACAACCCCGCTTGTTCTTCATCAGTTTTTCTCCATATGCTTGTAAAACAATATCTACCCCTAAATGAAGTGCGGGTCCTTGTTTTGCAATCGTATCATATTTCCCATTTGCATATGGTTCAATGGCGTTATTTAAGGCAGATGTTACGATGTAGTGTATCCCTTTTACACCTCGTAATTCTTTTTCATAAAAGCGCTCGAGACCAGCACGACCAATATTATCTCCAGCACGGTAAAAACGATCTTCTTTTACTTCCTCTCCATTTACTTCTGACAAATATCCAAGAATATTTGCAGCATTTGCATATGGATAACTTCGCATACTAGTGATTTCTTCGTAAAATCCGGGAAAATTTTGAAGGTAAGGAGCAATATTTGCCATTTCTTCCATCGACATTTCTTTTACAAACGGATAGGAACGGATCTTTTGGTAATTAGAGGTTGTTTTACCAGTATGTGGATTTTTATATTTTCCTTCTCCCAGTTTGATTTCCCAAAAGCGACTTTTAACCTTCATTGTAGACCATCCTATGAGTTTTGCAAATGCATTTGTATCAAATCTTTCCTTCATATCTGCTTCGCGCATCATGAGGTTGAAATAGGTTTTATTCGCAACGATTTTTTTCCCGCGACGATCAAAAAAAACACCGCGTGGTGGTGTAATTTGTTGCCTTTTTTCTGCTATTTCTTGCGCTCTTAATGTCCAACTATCATCAATCACCTGCATGTAAAATAAACGGATCGCATAAATGGAGCCAACTAACAGAAAAAATACAATGATTACATATCTCCGTGCGTCTGTATTCATCGTTTAACAGGCTTTTTGAAGAATAAAAATTGAAGAAGCACACAAATAATTAACGACATAGGAACTCCTAACACTGTTTTAAGGACTACATACCAGAATTCACTCCATTTGAATTGTTCAATCAGGAAGAACCACATAGTATGTACGAGTAAAAAAGTGCCAAACACATAGGCAAACCAGGTATAACCCATAGAATATATTGTTAGCTCGATACCTGGATCAAAACCATCCCTAGGTTCAAATAATTTTAAAAGATAAGATCTACCATAAGCGATAACGAGTGCAGATGATGCATGAAGGCCATACGTATTTGAAAACAAATCGATACAGAATCCTAGTCCAAATGAAATTAACATCAATAAAAAAACATTCATTCCTAATGGCAATAAGAATATATATAATGGATACACCATTAATTGAATTCCTAATCCTATTTCCAATTGATTGAAAATAAAGGCCTGTGCGATTAAGAAAAACACAAATCGGATGCTATGTTTTATTATTTCTATCATTGATTATCTTCTTGTTCTTCAATGTCTTTAGGAATGCTATTCTCAATTTTATTTTGTTCATTGAGTAGTAGATTTTTTACTACATATACATTTTGAATTTTGCGATAATCTTCTGAATAATAAATAGATACGTCCCACAGGGGTTTTCCTTCTACCATTTTAAAATCTTTTATTTTTCCTACATTAATACCTCTTGGAAATATTCCGGAACCACCACGCGTAACTACTTTCGCCCATTTTTTTACCGGTAAATCATTTGAGATACTTGCAATAGAACCAATTTTAGCGTTAATTCCATCCCATTTTAATAAACCAGGGATACCTGTTGATTCAACCATGACATCGATATTGATGTTTTCGGTTAAAACAGATTTAACAACGGAATAATGTTCACTAACATTGTGTATAATTCCTACAATTCCATTTGGAGAAAACACCCCCATTCCACGTTTGATTCCTTTTCGCCACCCGCTGTTTAGGGTGAAATAATTGTTTCTTTTGTTTATTGTTGAATTAACGACAACTGCAGGGATATACTCATATTGTTGATCGTTAAGTGTATCATTAATAAGCACAGAATGCTGATCAACACGAATAAAGCTATTTGCTAATCGTTTACGCAATAATGTATTTTCATATTGCAATTTTCGGTTGTTGTATGCTAATTGAAAGTGTTTTACAATATCATTGTGATATTCCAACATTTTACCGGATACGGTTGAAGCTGTTGTAAGGTATTGGGAACGTGGATATGCTAAATAATTAAAATACGTAGTTAAAGCTATCCCTTGTAAGAATGCGAAGAAAAGGAAAATACGAAAACGTCTAAAAAACGCGATGAGGTTACGCATAGTATAGCAAAAACATAAAGTCCCTTGCGGGACTTTTCATTAGTCTTTAATTAAGAATTGGAATCGATCAATATTTTTCAAAGCGATACTTGTTCCACGTGCTACAGCTCTCAATGGATCTTCTGCAATGTGCACAGGAAGTTTTGTTTTTTGAGAAATACGTTTATCCAAACCACGAAGCATGGATCCACCACCTGCTAAATAGATACCTGTTTTGTAGATATCCGCAGAAAGTTCTGGTGGAGTCATCTCTAATGCACTTAAAATCGCTTCTTCAATTTTAGAAATTGTTTTATCTAAAGCATGCGCAACTTCTGTATAGGAAACAATAATTTCTTTTGGAATACCCGTCATTAAGTCACGACCACGAACTGCGAAGTCTGCAGGTGGATTTTCCAATTCTGGAATTGCTGCACCCACTTCAATTTTTAATAATTCTGCTGTACGCTCACCAATTAAGATGTTGTGTTGACGACGCATATATTCTTCAATATCTTGTGTGAAATCATCACCCGCTACACGGATGGATTTATCACAAACGATACCTCCCAATGCAATTACGGCAATTTCAGAAGTACCACCACCTATATCGATGATCATATTTCCCATAGGTTCTTCGACATCGATACCAATACCAATCGCAGCAGCCATCGGCTCGTGAATTAGGTAAACTTCTTTCGCACCTGCGTGCTCACAAGAGTCACGTACCGCACGTTTTTCAACCTCCGTAATACCTGAAGGAATACAAACAACCATACGTAATGAAGGCGTAAAGAAAGTTTTACCTATATTGATCATTTTGATCATGCCACGTATCATTGCCTCTGCACTTTGGAAATCTGCAATTACTCCATCTTTCAATGGACGAACCGTTTCAATCAATTTGTGCGTTTTACCATGCATTTGTTGTGCACGCTTTCCGATCGCAACAATATTACCAGATTGAATGTCTTTAGCAACGATGGATGGTTCATCCACAACTACCTTGTCATTCATGATAATCAACGTGTTAGCTGTACCTAAGTCGATTGCTATTTCTTGTGTTAAAAAACTAAATAATCCCATTTTTTAAGTATGCTTCTACTTCTAGAAGACTTTTTTAATGCTTGTTATATCGCAAAATCACAAATTTTGTTTCACTTTTCGCAAACTATTTTTTAGTGCTTAAAGTGTCTATTTCCAGTCATCACCATTGCCATACCATTTGCATCGCAGTAGTTTAAGGATAAATCATCTTTGATAGAACCTCCCGGCTGTACCACTGCAGAAATCCCTTCATTGCGTGCAATCTCTACACAGTCAGGGAAAGGGAAAAATGCATCGGATGCCATTACAGCACCTTGTAAATCGAAGTTAAATGCTTTTGCTTTGGTAATTGCTTGTACCAATGCGTCTACACGAGATGTTTGACCGGTTCCACTTGCTAATAATTGGTTGTTTTTAGCAAGAATAATTGTATTTGATTTTGTATGTTTTACTAATTTGTTTGCAAAGACCATGTCTTCCATTTCTTGCGCAGTTGGAGCAACTTTTGTTACAGTTCTAAAATCCGCAATTGTTTCTGTCAATAAATCTTTGTCTTGTTCAAGTACGCCATTTAAAATTGTACGGAACTGCTTGTTTGGCAATTGCACAAATTTTTGTTCAAGAATCACGCGGTTTTTCTTGGATTTCAATAATTCTAATGCTTCTGCCTGAAAACCGGGAGCAATTACAACCTCACAGAAAAGTTCGTTGATTAACATTGCAGTTTCTAAATCTAATTCTGTGTTAGAAATTAAAATTCCGCCAAACGCAGAAACAGGATCTGCTGCCAGGGCAACTTCATATGCTTCTTTGATTGTTTTTCTTGTCGCAACCCCACACGCATTATTATGTTTCAATATCGCAAAGGTTGGTCCGTCTGCCTTGAATTCATTCAATAACAAAACAGCTGCATCCACATCTAACAAGTTATTGTAAGATAACTCTTTTCCGTGTAATTTCGTGAAAATTTCGTCTAAATCTCCGTGAAAGATCCCCTTTTGGTGAGGATTTTCGCCATAACGTAAAACTTGGTTCGTTTTTACACTTTCATTGAAGGTTACCTTCTCTCCTTGATTGAAATAATGAAAAATTTGAGTGTCGTAATGGGAGGATACATGGAACGCATCGCGTGCGAATTTTTTACGTTCTTCCAAAGTAGAAGCTCCTGCTGCATTTGAGTTTAATACAGTTAAGAAATCTTCGTATTGCTCTTGGGAAGGAATAATTACAACGTCTTGGTAATTTTTGGCAGCTGCACGAATCAAGGAAATTCCACCGATGTCAATTTTTTCGATGATGTCTTCATGACTTGCACCAGAAGCGACAGTCGCTTCGAAAGGGTATAGATCCACAATCACCAAATCTATTTCAGGAATTTCAAATTCTGCAATTTGTCCTTGGTCGTCGGAATGATTTCTTCTATTTAAGATTCCTCCAAATACTTTTGGATGTAATGTTTTCACACGTCCACCTAAAATTGAAGGGTAAGAAGTCAGGTCTTCTACACGTTCCACCGCTACACCTAAACTTTCCACGAAAGCTTGTGTTCCACCAGTAGAATAAATAGTTACTCCTAGTTCGTTTAATCGCTTGATAATTGGCTCTAAACCAGTTTTATCGTATACTGAAATTAATGCGCTTTTTATTGTTTTAGCTTTACTCATTATGGACGTGTAAAATAGGGTACAAAATTAAGGCAAAAAAAGGAGATTTTAATGCTTTGTTTTGATAAAATAGTAGGATTGTGAAAAGAATTTTTTACACATTCAAACTTGTAGAAATTAGTTGACCTAGGATGCTAATATTATTCGTAACATTTTTGTTACGATTAGTAGGTTTATGCGTAACAAATTAAGAAATATTTTCATTAAAGAAACATTAATAAAATGCACAATCTCCATCTCCATCTTGAAATTTTAAGGTTTGTAGCGCCTCAAATTTCTTCGAAATGAAATAAGGTTTTTTCATTTCTTTTGAAAATAAAAATGGTGTTTTTATAGTGTTTAAAAAGTTGTTGAATTCACTATGATAACTAGTAAACATAGTTAATCTTTCGGATGACATCAAATTAAAAATGAACGATGAAATCATATGGAAATCATTTAGTTCCGAAAAAATATAAGGTACGGTAAGGTTTTTATTTTTACTATTCATGATGATTAAAGCGATAATTTCACCATTGTCGTTTTTAAATTGAACGATTTTTGTTTCAAACGCTTTTTCGATGCAAGAGAAATAATAACGTTTAGCGACTTTTTCAGTGTCTTCCCCTTGCATTAACCAAGGGTATTGGAGTATCCAATTAATTTCTTTTTTTGAGCGTTTGATCCAATTGTTCTTTTGGTGTTTTATAAAAAAATCATCCGAAATGTGATCGATTGTTTGTATGTATTCAAAATTGCTAAGTGGTTTTTGTGTGTTCCAAACGAAACGAATATCAGAAATCGTATTTAGAAGAGTATCTCCTAATTGAAGTAAAGGTTTGATTTTTTGAAATACCGCTTTTTTAGGAGGGAGTATTTCTGCTAAGTTAAATCTAAAATATCCTCTATAACCTGTTTTGTAACCTGTTGGGAAAAACAATTTTGTTTTTTGGTATACTGGTTCTAAGCGCGAAACAATATTCGTAATAAAGATATTTTTATTATAAGCTCTAATTGCTCTTAAGAAAAGGTTTGCAGCAACATTTTGTGATTTATATTCTTCATTCACCCAGAAACAAGTTAACCATCCGATAATATGTGTTTGATTATCTATATAAATTTCATCTGGTAATATTCCGAGATATCCAACTGTTTTATTTTCATCAAACTGAGCAACAAGAAGTATTTGATCGTCCGTTGCTCTCGGGTTATTGATTTGAGAAATTGCACGGAGTTTACTAATTGGTATATTTAACAATTGATCAAATTTATCAGAATGAATAAATTCCTCAAGTGTAGATTTAGTAAATGAGATTGTCTCCATTAATAACGATGAATAGTGTTTTTATTCCAAAAAGATTTAAAGATATAATATAAATACTCACCACGTAAAATTTCTTCCCCATTAAAACCGTCAATTTCAAATGGAATTCGTTGTTTGTTAAACTTGACACTATCATTTTTTAATCCTGCACAACCAAAAGATAATTCAGCATAGGGTTCAATTTCATTAAAAAATGCTTTTGGAACATTAAAGTCCGTAAATGGAAAAGAAAAGGTATTGTAAGTTAATTGATAGTTCGAAGAAATCGTATGTATACTCTCTTTTGTTTGAAGAAGTTGTTCTTCTAAATGGATTGTATGATAGGGAGGATGGTCTATACTATGTGCTCCAAAATGAAAACCTTGTTCTATCAATTCATGTATTTGTTTTGTCGTCAAATAAGGTTCTTCTTCTTTTAAATAGTCCTTGAAATCAAAGGAGATAATTTGTGCTAAACTATCCAACGTTTCTTTTTGTTGATAGGTAACTCTTAATAATCCTTTATAATTATCATCCAGTGTTATTTCTTGTTCTAAAAACCACTGTTTAATAGCTTGCTGAGTAAAATCTGAAAAAGTAGAAGTTTTTAATTTTTCAATTAGAACACTTACTTTATAGCGGTAAAATAAATCTTTATTATCTACAAATGCTGAATTTAAGAAATTCATTGCTGGTATACCTTTTCGTTTCAATATAGGTGCAACGATGGTGTAGAATTCTTTTAAACCATCATCAAAAGTGAGTAAGAATCTATTTTTTAAAGGGATATCTTCTAAAATACACTTTCTATATTCCAAAAAATCGATTGGTTTAAAGTTCTTTAATAAAAAATCCAATTCTTTTTCAAATTGTGTTACGCTTTTTATCTGATATAAATGTTTAATATGTATAGATTCACTATCAGAAACAGTATGATAAAAAGGTAAAACAACAGATTGAGAAGTCATTTTACTTAGTAAGTTCATTGGTATAAACTTTAAGTATTTAGCTGCTTTGTAAAAATGTGTATTCATATGTTAAAGAGCTGCTTTTACTACAGTTAAAATAGATTTAATCCCCAACAAACAGTCTCACAACTTCGATTCTACGATCCGAAACTTCTTCAATTACCAAACGTAATTTGTCGGTTTTGATTTCTTGTCCTGCTTCTGGAATGGACTCTAATTCGTGAATAATCAATCCTCCAAGGGTTTCGTATTCTTCAGATTCTACGAGTCCTAATTTATAATTTTCGTTGAGGTAATCTATTTCTGCACGGGCGGAAAATCGGTATTCCGTATCTGAAATTTTTTCTTCTAACCAATCTTCTTTGTCGTGTTCGTCTTCAATGTCTCCAAAGATTTCTTCAATGACGTCTTCAATGGTGATAACCCCTGCTGTTCCTCCGTATTCATCTACCACAATGGCAATACTCACGGATTTACTTGTAAACATTTCTAATAATTCTTTCCCAGGAATGGATTCAGGAACAAATAAAATAGGTCTTAATATTTTAGCAATGGAATCTGGTTTGTTAAACAACTCAAATGAGTGCGAATAACCAATGATGTTGTCAATGGAATCGCGGAAAACAACCACTTTTGAAATCCCTGTTTTTATAAATAATGCGTGTAAATCAGTAATAGGTTCATTCACCTCAATAGCAATGATTTCTGGTCGTGGAACCATACAATCGCGCGCTTTTATTTTAGAGAAATCTAAGGCGTTTTGAAGAATTTGCATTTCATTTCCAAAGTCTTCTTCTTCCTTGATGCGTTCGTTCATGTCTTGCACGTAGTGTTCTAAATCGACTTTTGAAAAGACTTTTTCGGTACTCGATATTTCTACTTTCATAAATTTTAAAAAACGCAAACTAATAAACATGATGACCAAAGTCGGAAGATACAAGATCCAGTAAAACAGGTAGGCAGGAATTGCAAACGACTTCATGAAACCATTTGGATTTAACTGACAGATTGCTTTTGGTAAAAATTCAGCGATAATTAATACAAGAATGGTTGAAATAACGGTTTGTATCAACAATTGAAGTACTTGTTCGGTTACCCCCCAAGATGCAATAATTGGATTTAATATTTCAGCAGCTTGAATTCCAAAAAGTACCAATGCAATGTTATTACCGAGAAGAAGTGCAGCTAAAAAGTGCCCCTCATGGCGGTAAAAAAAGCCTAATATTTTTCCTGTAATTGAACCTTTATTCTTATCTAATTCAATACGTAAACGACTGGACGAAACAAATGCAATTTCTACACCAGAACTAAATGCAGAAATAAAAAGGGTGATTAGAATGATTAAATAACCGGGGTCCATTTAGAATTACTTGGTATAATTGATTAGATCTTTTCCGATATCTTTTCGGTAGTTTGCACCTTCAAATTCAATCCCCTCAATCGATGCGTATGATCTATTTAATGCTCCTTCAATCGTTTTGCCATAGGATGTAACGGCAAGGACACGACCGCCAGAAGAAAGTACTACAGGTCCATCTGAACTTGTACCAGCATGGAATACGATGCTGTCTTTTACCGCATTTAAACCATGAATCGTTTTTCCCTTTTGGTATTCCTCAGGATATCCACCAGCAACCATCATTACGGTTGTTGCAACTCGGTCATCAAATTGAACATCTCTTTCAGAAAGCGTACCAGTTGCGATACCTTCAAATAAATCCAAAATATCCGATTTGATACGTGGCATTACCACTTCTGTTTCTGGATCCCCCATTCTGCAATTATATTCAATCACATACGGTTCACCTTTCACCGAAATTAATCCGAAAAATACAAATCCTTTATACACTAATTTTTCTGCTTTTAAGCCTTTGATTGTTGGTATAATAATTTGATTTTCAATTTTATCCATGAATGTTTTATCGGCAAAAACAACCGGAGATACTGCTCCCATTCCACCAGTGTTTAAACCAGTGTCACCTTCACCAATGCGTTTGTAGTCTTTCGCTTCTGGAAGAATTTTGTACGATTCTCCATCTGTTAATACAAACACAGATAATTCGATTCCTTTTAAAAATTGTTCGATTACCACACGTGAACTTGCATCTCCAAATTTAGCATCTGCTAACATGGACTTTAATTCTGCTTTTGCTTCCTCTAAGGTATCCGGAATAACAACTCCTTTTCCAGCTGCTAAACCATCTGCTTTTAATACATAAGGTGGTTTCATGGAGGAAAGAAATGCATATCCTTCTTCTAATGTATCTTTTGTAAACGTAGCGTATTTAGCAGTTGGGATGTTGTGACGTTGCATAAATTTCTTTGCAAAATCTTTACTTCCCTCTAATTGCGCTGCTTCTTTAGAAGGTCCAATCACATTAACATGTTTGATTGCTGCATCTGCTTGAAAGAAATCATAAATTCCTTTCACTAATGGATCTTCAGGACCTACAACAACTGTTGCAATTTCATTTTCTAACACAAAAGTTTTAATTGCTTCGAAATCTGTTGGTTGAATAGCCACGTTTGTTCCATGGTTACGCGTACCTGCATTTCCAGGAGCGATGAACAACTTGTCTAATTGTGAACTTTGTGCAATTTTCCAAGCAATTGCATGTTCTCTACCTCCAGATCCTAATAATAAAACTCTCATTGTGTGTTTATTTACAGTTATTCAATAAAGATTCGAATAACAATTTTCCGTCTAAATTATTTAATACTGCATCTGCAGCTCTTTCAGGGTGTGGCATCATTCCAAATACGTTTTTACCTGCGTTACAAATACCAGCAATGCTATCAATCGAACCATTTGGGTTGAATTCTTCATTAATAGTTCCGTCTTGCGCAGCGTATTTAAAAATCACTTGTTCGTTATCGTAAATCTTTTTGATTGTATCATCTGCAGCATAGAAACGTCCTTCACCATGTGCAATTGGAATTTGGTATGTTTTTGTTGCATCCAAATCTTTTGTAATTGCAGAAGTAGTAAATTCTGGTTTCAAATACACATTTTTACAAATGAATTTTTGCGTATCGTTGTGCAATAAAGCACCATCTAATAATCCCGATTCTGTTAAGATTTGGAAACCATTACAAACACCTAACACATAACCACCTTTATTTGCATGCTTGATAACTTCACCCATAATTGGAGAAAGTTTAGCGATTGCTCCGGAACGTAAGTAATCTCCATAAGAGAATCCTCCAGGAAGCACAATAAAATCTGCACCTTTAAGGTCAGAATCTTTGTGCCATAGACGTTCAACTTTTTGGTTTAACATTGTTTCCAATACATATACCATATCCTCATCGCAGTTCGACCCAGGGAAAGTAACAACTCCAAATTTCATTTGCTTCGTTTTATTTTTTTAAACTTTTTTTTTGCCAATGGGCAATTTTACTTTACAAAAGTAGTCATTTCACGTGCACGTTAATTATTTAATGAAAAATTTAGCAAGTGAAAATATGAACAATGTGTAAAATAATATTTTTGCTAATAATAGGGAAGATTTATTAAAGAAGGAAAAAGGATAAAAAAAGCAGAGAGGTAAGACAGTTAAGCTTAACCATTCAATATTTCGATCGTGAAAATATTCGTAGCAGCCAATGACAATGCCTACTAATAAAACAAGTTTTAAAATCGCTAATAATTTTTTGAATCGAAGTGAACTTTTAGAAGTTTTATAACTCAAAGTGAGTAAACTCAATAGTCCAATAAATATCAAAATGGTCACTGTAGATCCAACTACGGTGTTGTTTTGCAAGAAATTTTCGGATAATTTGTACCAATTCCAATGTAAATCTTGTAAAAAATAAAATACAAATGCTGTAGCATAACCTACTGGAAGTAAAAAGCCGATAGATGCTAGAAGCACTTCACGGAAAACGAAAGGACGAATACGTGTAATCATAAACCAAACGACAGGAAAAAAAAGAAGAAATGGAGGGTTAAACGTTGCTGCTACTCCTAGAAGAAATGATCCATTGAACACGATTTTACGTCCATCGGAATTATTTTGTAATCTAAAAAATAGAAACAAACAGAAAATCAGCAGTGTATGTGATATCAACACACCATCTATTTGATAGAAAGAGTGAAAATAACTCATAAACAGTATATAAAGTAAAGCAATTATATAACTGTTTCTATCATAAAATTCATTAGAATTGAATAAAAAATTGGCTAAAATGGCATTCACCAAAATTAACCCTAGACTTAAATAATTAATCCAAAAATGATTTTTGATGAAATAACTCCCCCAAAAACCGAGGTTAATTTCGGGTAAAACTTCAAAATATCCAGTAAATTCATTTAGTGCTACATAACCACCTATTAAAAGGGGCAGTAACAAGAGTACATAGATTTGATTACCTAAAAAAATGCGCGTCATTGTCGCGAAGATAAGATTTTATTATAATTTAGTTGGTGAGATGCAGCTAGATTTTAGTATTCTTCCATGGATTATTTTTAATAAAATGTCAAAATAAAAGTTTCAATTGTTGATAATTTGAAAAGAAATTGCTTATTTTGTCTCATAAAACTAAGAAACTATGAATGCACTTTGGTACGGAATCGCAAATTTTTTTCAATTCATTTTTGGATTTTATGATATAGTTGGAAATGTGTTCAATTATTCTTGTATAATACTTGGTTTTGTTGGTTTATTCTATTGGTTGAATTACC
>CAMAXI010000017.1 GCA_945862165.1 Chryseobacterium gleum | reverse complement strand
TGACAGGGAAATGCTTTATATACAAATAGTTAGGGATTAAAACAATATATACAGCAAAAAAAAATCCCTCAAAAAATTTGAGGGAAATCTGTGTATTTCATTTTTAATACTTAATCTTTCAAACATCTTATAGACATTCCGAAAGATTTTTCATATTCTCTTCGAATAGTAACTCCAGCATACATACTTAACACACGAGTTTGTGCACTATCTTTATTTGTTTGCGTTGCACTCCACCAATATCCATTATTATGTATGTATCCAAAATCACCTTCTGAATTTCTATATCCACCTGGCATAGCAGTAAACAAAGATGAATTGGTAGCATCTGTATTCGGATTGTACCAATTTACCATTCCTTCTTCTTTTAGTTTACCTCCTGCAACATCTTCTCCACCTAAATAATCTGTTAATACTGTCCATTCGGCATCTGTAGGAACGTGCCATCCAGTTGGACACACGTTCTTATTTCCGTTAGATGCTAAATTCACTGCATACCAGTTGTATAATTTTCCATACCTGTCATCTGTTCCAGCATATTGAATTACAAAAGTCGACCATGCTCCGGTCTTATTTGTTGCCCATAGGTTATTATCGGTAACATTCGCTATTGTCATACCGTCATTGTATTTGCCGACATATAAATTTTCTGCCATCCAATGCTGTGTTCCAATGTATACTGTTTTATAAGTATTACCTTCGATATCTTTAATATCTGGACCATATCCATTTGCATGTACGCTATCACTCACGTTAACACTTAAAGTACATGATTTGTCTCCAATACTAATAGCAAAACTCGCTGTTCCTGAAGCTGACGGAGCACCAGATATGTAATACGTCAATACTCCATTTCCATTTGATAAAGTACCTGAGGGAATCGTCGCTATCAAACCGGTTACACCTGTTGAAGTGTACGAATTCTCTTTATAGGTTTCTCCATTACCTTCAGTATAAGAAATAGTTGCAGATACGTTAGATAGCAACTCTCCGACTTTAATAGTTCCAATAATTTTTGCAGTATTACAATCAAAGGAGCCGATCGCAGCACTTGTAATCGTTGGTTCGTTTGGCTTTTTATTACATGCAATAAGAGTAATTACACATAATGAAATAAGAAATTTGTTCATTAAAATTGATTTAAAAAAATTATAGTTTGTAAAATTAAGAATAAATATTACTTTTCATATCAATAATTTACACTTAGAGTAAGGTTAACCTATTCAATCAGAGTAATAAAACAAGTTAGTTTCTAAACTAAACCATCCCCCTCTACCATCGTCACCCATTTCTTCATTTTCTTTTGAATAACTTTGAAATGATGTTGATCTTCAGGACTTACAAAAGAAATCGCCTCTCCAGATGCTTCCGCACGACCTGTCCGACCAATACGGTGAATGTAATCTTTTGGCGAACGAGGTAATTCGTAATTTATCACAAAGGGTAAAAATTGAATATCAATTCCACGTGCTAATAAATCTGTCGTGACTAACACACGTGTTTTGCCAGCTTTAAAACGATTTAACGCTTCCAAACGGGCTCCTTGACTCTTTTTACTGTGAATCGCACGTGCTTCAATGCCGTTTTTATTTAATTTTTCAGTGACTGAATCCGCTTTAAATGTCGAAGAAGTAAATACTAATACTTGTTGCATATTTTCTTTCTGAATCAAAAAGCGCAACAATGGACCTTTCTTTTCTTCTGAAATAAAATACCCTGTTTGTACAATTGTATCAATATCATCAACATCGCTGTCAATCTTGATTACCACAGGATTCTTAAGAACCAACTGCGTAATATGATCAATATCTTCACTTAAAGTAGCTGAAAACAATACGTTTTGGCGTTTTTTCGGACATAAAGCGATGATTTTATTAACCTCTTCCTGGAAACCTAAATTCAACATTTTATCCGCCTCATCCAAGACTAAGGTTTCCACCTCACTTAAAGAAATCGCTTTAGATTCTACCAATTCAATCAAACGACCAGGGGTTGCAATCAACAACTGAACACCTTGTAATTTAATCATTTGCGGATTAATAGATACTCCACCATACACCGCCATGGATTTCACAGCAGAAGTCAAACCTTCACTAAATAAATCAACCACTTCACTTACCTGTACTGCTAATTCTCGGGTTGGCACCAACACCAACGCCTTAACATGCCGGTTTTTAGCTGGTTTACTTCCTTCTAACAACTGTAATAACGGAAGTACATAACTTGCCGTTTTACCAGAACCAGTTTTAGCAATTCCTAATACATCTTGTTTTTTTAATAGCGCTGGAATCGCTTGCTCCTGAATGGGATAAATTGATTCATAGTTCTGTTTTTCAATGTTTTTTAGTATAGCAGGAGAAAGTCCTAAATTGGAAAATGGCATGGGATATATTTTTTGTAAAAGTAGTGATTTATATTGTCACCACCCCACCCCAAAACGCAGGAACTTCCACCTCAAAATAGAGTTCTGCTTCTGTAAAAGGATGTTTGAATTTAAGACTTGATGCATGCAAAAACAGTTTATCAATCCCGAATTTCTCCATAAACATATGATTATGGTGCCTATTTCCATGCTTTGGATCCCCGATAATTGGATGACTGATTTTATTGGCATGGATCCGTAATTGATGCATACGACCGGTCTTGGGCGCAAACTCCACCACGCTATATCGCGAAGTTTGGTATGGCTCCACCGGAATTGGCAGCTCCAGTTGTTTCAAACATCGAAAATGCGTTTCTGCCTCCTTGTAATTTCCACGTTCATTTTTCACTGGAGAATCAATAACTCCCTCCGACGCAACAAAACCTCGTAATAAAGCCAGGTATTTCTTTTCCAGTTCGTTATTTTCAATCAATTTCTGAAAACTAGAAACATATTCCTTTTCCCTTGCACAGATAATTAATCCAGAAGTTTTTCGATCCAAACGATGCACAGGATACACCTTCAATCCTTCGGCTTCTAGTAATTCCACCAAGGATTCTTCCTCAATGTTTCGTGCATAATGCGAGTGATGCACTAACAAATTTGAAGGCTTGTTGATTAACACAAAATATTCGTCTTGAAATACGATTTCCACACCTTAAAAGTAGTTTAAAAACTTCTGTTTTTTTGATTATATTTGATTCAAACAAAATTTATTCGACATGGCTATCGATCCAAAAGAATTAGAATTCAATATCAACGAAGATCAAATGCGTCAAAAAATTACGCGTTTAGAAAGTGAATTACGTAAGATATACCTAGGCGGTGGTGAAAAACGGATCGCTGCACACCATGAAAAAGGGAAATTGACCGCACGTGAACGTATTGATTTACTGTTGGATAAAGATACCGAACGACTAGAAATTGGAGCATTAACCGGATACGGAATGTATGCTGAACACGGTGGTTGTCCTTCTGGAGGTGTGGTGGTCGTAATTGGTTATGTTTCTGGAAAACAATGTATCGTTGTTGCAAATGACGCCACTGTTAAAGCTGGAGCATGGTTTCCAATTACAGCTAAAAAGAATTTGAGAGCGCAAGAAATTGCAATGGAAAACAGACTTCCTATTATCTATTTAGTAGATTCAGCAGGTGTTTACCTTCCGTTACAAGACGAAATCTTCCCAGATAAAGAACACTTTGGTCGTATTTTCAGAAATAACGCACAAATGAGTTCGCAAGGAATATTACAAATTGCTGCAGTCATGGGAAGTTGCGTAGCTGGTGGTGCTTACCTTCCAATTATGTCGGACGAATCCCTCATTGTAAATAAAACTGGAACTATCTTCTTAGCTGGATCATACTTAGTTAAAGCTGCTATTGGAGAATCAATCGATAACGAAACCTTAGGTGGCGCAACAACACACACCGAAATCTCTGGTGTTTGTGATTACAAAACGGAAAACGACGAAGAATGTTTGGCTACAATCCGAACATTAATGGATAAAGTTGGTCATTTTGAAACTGCAGGTTTTGATAGAAAAGAAAGTAAACCTTCTAAAATCGAAGCTTCCAAAGTACACGGAATGATTCCTTTTGATAGAACCAAGCAATACGATATGAAAAAAGTAATTGATTGGTTGGTAGATGATTCTGAATTTACGGAATACAAAGAAGATTACGGAAAAACAATTATCTGTGGATATGCACGTGTCGACGGTTGGGCTATCGGTATCGTTGCTAATCAACGGGAAATTGTAAAAAATAAAAAAGGAGAAATTCAAATTGGTGGTGTGATTTACAATGAATCCGCAGACAAAGCAGCACGTTTCATCATGAATTGTAACCAAAAAAATATTCCATTGGTATTCTTAACCGATGTAACTGGCTTTATGGTTGGTTCTAAATCAGAACACGCTGGCATTATTAAAGACGGAGCGAAAATGGTAAACGCTATGGCAAATTCGGTTGTTCCTAAATTCTCTATTATCGTTGGAAACTCATACGGTGCTGGAAATTATGCGATGTGCGGAAAAGCCTACGACCCACGTTTGATTGTTGCTTGGCCAACTGCTGAAATCGCGGTAATGAGTGGTGCTGCTGCTGCAAAAACCTTACTGCAAATTGAAGTTGCTACTTTAAAAGCACGTGGCGAAGAAATTACGAAAGAACGCGAAGATGAAATTTACAATACCATCAAAGCGCGTTACGACGAACAAATTTCTCCCTACTATGCTGCTTCGCGTTTATGGGTAGACGGAATCATCCATCCAGAAGAAACACGCAAAGTGATTTCCATGGGAATTCAAATGGCAAATAATAAAAAAGCCGAAAAACCATATAATGTCGGAAACATCCAAACGTGATTTGAATGCAAATTAACTGGGAGATAAAACATTTTTCTGAACTTACTGCATTGGAATACCATAACATGCTTCAACTTCGTGTTGCAGTATTTGTGATTGAACAAGATTGCCCCTATCCGGAAGTGGATGGATTAGACCCTCAGTGTTATCACCTACTTGCAACCGATATGACAAGCAACGAAGTCATTGGAACAGCACGCATTATACCAGCTAAACTTATTTTTGATGAAGTATCTATCGGAAGAATTGTGATTACTCCTTTATACCGACGTAAAAAATTGGGAAGTAAATTAGTCCATGAATGCATTCAATTTATATATAACCACTATATCAACACAAAACAACCAGTGCGTATTGCCGCATTAAAATACCTGGAACATTTCTACCATGACTATCACTTTAAGTCGATCCGGGAATATCGGGAATACGACTACGATTATGTAGAAATGCTTTTAAATTAAACGTTTATGCTAAATAAAAACATTCTTTTAGGTCTAACACTTTTGACCGCAACTACTTTTTCTTACGGACAAAGAAAAAATAAAAAAACAAGTATCGATACTTCCTACATGAATCGTGCGGTAAGTCCAAAAACGAACTTTTTCGATTACGCGAATGGTAATTGGGTGAAAAATAATCCTGTACCAAAAACGGAATCCCGCTGGGGAAGTATGAATGAGTTAGACATCAATAACAAAAAGAAGTTGATTGAAATACTTGAAAACGTTAATAACCAACCAAAAAACGCCAACGAAGCACTAATTGGAAATTATTACGCATCCTTCATTGATATGGAAACGCGTAATAAATTAGGTATTACTCCAATTCAAAACGATTTGAACCGCATTGATCAAATCAGTAACCCAGAACAATTCATGGTTCTACTTGCTGACTTTCACAAACGCGGTGTTTCCGCTTTATTCTCCCTCGGAATTGGGCAGGACTTGAAAAATGTAAACGTGAATTGTGTGTATTTGGAACAAAGTGGTATTGGACTTCCAAACAAGTTATATTATTCCCAAGAAAACAAAAAAGAAATCGTAGAAAAATACAAACAATACCTGACTGATCTTTTCAAACTAGCAGGGGCTTCCGAAAGCGAAGCAACAACAAACGCACTTAATTCCTACAAAATTGAAGAACGTTTAGCAACAGAAATGATGTCTCCTGCAGATGCTAGAAATCCGGATAATACCTATAACAAAATCGCTACAAAAGATCTCACGAAACAACTAACAGACATCTATTTCGAAACGTATTTAAAACAACTTGGAATACCAAAAATAGATTACCTAATCGTTGGTCAAACCAATTACATCGCTAAAATCCCGACGATTTTTAAAGAAATCCCTTTAGACACTTGGAAAAGCTACTTAAAATCACGATTAATATCTTATTATTCAAGTAAGTTAAGTGATAATTTCGCAAAATTAAACTTTTATTTTTACCAGACAGTATTAACCGGTAAATCAACGGATAAACCTATTTCAGATAAAGCAGTAAATGAACTGACAAATTTACCGATTGGCGAAGTATTAGGACAATTATTTGTTGAAAAACACTTCTCTAATGCTGCTAAAGTAAAAATCAATGAGATGGTCGATCTATTGATCTTAGCCTATAAAGAACGTATTCAAGCATCCACTTGGATGTCGGACTCCACTAAAACCGAAGCAAACAAAAAACTAATAGCCATTCATCGCAAATTAGGTTTTCCAGACAAATGGGAAGACTTTCGCAAAATCACCCTAACTCCTACTGCTTACCTAGATAATTTTAACCGTTGTAAAATTTATGCATTTGATAAGAGTTTGGCGGATTTAAGTTTACCAGTCGACAAAACACGCTTTGGAGTTCCAGCCCACATGATCAATGCTTTTTACGACGCTTCGCAAAATGAAATCATCTTTCCAGCAGGAATTATGCAAGCACCTTTCTTTGATGTAAACGCAGAAGACGCACTCAACTTTTCACGCATCGGAATGATTATTGGTCACGAACTTACCCACGGATTTGACGATGTCGGAGCAAAATTTGCAGCTGACGGAAGTTTCTCCGATTGGTGGACCGAAGGCGACAAAAAGAAATTCGAAGACAAAACCAAAGTGTATGGAGAAACCTTTGCTAACTTCTGTCCGCTCCCAGAATATTGCGTAAACCCAGAACTTACCATGGGGGAAAACATCGCAGATCTTGGTGGAATCTTATTGGCTTACCAAGCATACACGAAAACCAAAGAATTTAAGTCAGGTAAAAAACATTTTGGCTTCACCCCGGAACAACGTTTCTTCATAGCGTTAGCACAAGTATTTAAGATTACCTATACCGAACAAGAATTAAAAAACCGCTTATTAAACGACCCACATAGTCCAGGTATGTACCGCGTGAATGGTCCATTGAAAAATATCCCGGTATTTTTTGATGCGTTTGAAGTAAAAGAAGGAGACGTAATGCGCAATGGGACTGGGAAATTTGTGGAGATTTGGTAAGGTTAATTTGAAAATTTCTATTTAAAAAACAAATAAATTACTCAATATATTTTGAAGTATTATTTTAATATTTATATTGTAATACTTATATTCAAAATCTTTTTAGTTTATTTAACTTAGTTCAAATTAATGAGCACCAAATTTTTCACAAATACTGCTGAAAACACTGTTTTTCAAAAATTCAAAGGAATTTTAGAAAACATGAAAGATGTTTTCTGAAAGAGAATCTGATAAATATGAAAAAGCAAGAAGATTATTACTTAAAACTAGACAAAAACAAATTATAAATTATGACGATTTTGTTTGGAATCTAAATAAGATAAAAGAAGAATTTTAATTATTTATTGAAATTTTATTTAATTATTGAGTATACATTCAATTTCAATAAGTTTTATATTTCCAAAAAAAATCTTCTCATATCTCCACCACATCAAAATCACTCACCACCACCACATTTTCAAACACAGGACTCGCCTCTTTCAAATGGGCTTCTACCCCATCAAATCGAGCACTTAGATGTCCTAGCAACAAACGACCAACACCTGCTTTTTGCGCAATGGTAGCTGCTTGTTTTGCAGTGGAATGCATCGTTGCTTTCGCGCGATCCGCTTCTTTTTCGGTAAATGTCGCTTCATGATACAAAACATCCACCCCTTGAATGTACGGTAGTATGCTTTCTGTATAGATAGTATCGGAACAAAACGCGTACGACTTAGAAGGTTTTGGCGCATAGGTAAAATCATCTGCATAGTATGTTTCACCTTCCTCGCTTATAAAATCTTCTCCGCGTCTAAAAAAAGGTACCGCCATCAAGGAAACCCCAGATTCACGCAATACTTCACCAATGATGGAACGTTCTTTTGGTTTTTCTTTGATGATAAAACCGTTCGTAGGAATTTTATGTTTTAATGGAAATGTATGAATTTCAAGGCTTTTATCCTCAAACAAAAGACGATTTTCTTTGCCGTTTAAAAGTATAAACTCCAACGAAAAACCTAGTTTTGCATGCCCTACTTCCAATTGTAAACGCACGATACGCTCTAACTCTTCCGGCCCGTAGATGGTTACTCCTTGGTCGCGCCCCAATAAATGCATGGTGCTTAATAAACCCACCAATCCAAAATAATGGTCGCCATGTAGGTGTGAAATTAATATATGGGTGATTTTTTGCAGTTTTATCCCGGCAATACGAATTTGAGATTGTGTTCCTTCACCACAATCAATCAAAATGTGTCGTTCGTTACAATTAATATATTGGGATGTTGGCTTACGAAATGCAGTGGGTAAAGCTGCTCCAGAACCTAAAATGGTTAGTTGAAACGACATAATTAGTTCGCCATCAACGCCGTTGCCTCTTCAATCGATGCAGTGATAGATAATACTTTATCCAATTGCGAAATAGCAATCATTTTTGTTACGTTTGCTTGTAATCCACTTAATGCAAATTTGCCATTAGTATCTTTACACAAACGATTCGCTACTAAAATTGCGCTTAATCCAGAAGAATCACAGTATTTAGTTGCAGATAAATCAATAACGATGGAATTAATTCCTTTTTTATTCAAAATAATTAATTCATTTTTTAAATCCGAAGCATTGGAAGCATCCAATTTATCCACTTTGGACGTCACTAAGGCAAAATGTGTATTTTCTGTAACTACGAAATTCATAATTCTTAATAATTACGTCAAATATACGCGATAATAAGCTGTGTGTTTCACGTTTTTAAAAATCAAACAAACAATGAAATGTTAATTACCTCCCTATTTTAGATGCCAATAAATACGTCGCAGCCATTCTTATTGCCACACCATTCTCTACTTGATCCAAAATGATTGATTGTTTACTATCCGCTACATCACTTGTAATCTCTACCCCACGGTTAATTGGTCCTGGGTGCATCACAACGATTTCTTTATCGAGAGATTCTAATATTTCTTTGTTCAATCCATACTGCATCGAGTACTCACGTAAAGACGGAAAAAAACTAATGTCTTGACGTTCCAATTGAATACGCAACATATTTGCTACATCACACCAATCTAATGCTTTACGCAAGTTATGCTCTACCTTTACTCCAAGATCTTGAATATATTTTGGAATCAGGGTTGTTGGCCCACAAACCATCACTTCAGCACCTAATTTTTGCAAACAATAAATATTCGAAAGCGCTACACGTGAATGCAAAATATCACCGACAATCACTACCTTTTTACCTGCAACATCTCCCAAACGCTCACGAATAGAATATGCATCTAACAAGGCTTGGGTTGGATGTTCATGTGTTCCATCTCCCGCATTGATGATTTTCGCCTTCACTTTCGTGGATAAGAAATGTGCTGCTCCTGGGTTTGGATGACGCATCACCACCATATCTACTTTCATAGACAAGATGTTGTTTACCGTATCAATTAAGGTTTCTCCTTTTTTCACGGAACTTGAAGCCGCACTGAAATTGATAACATCTGCCGACAAACGTTTTTGCGCTAATTCAAAAGATAATCTAGTACGGGTTGAATTCTCAAAAAACAAATTCGCAATGGTAATATCACGCAACGAAGGCACCTTCTTGATTGGACGATTGATAATTTCTTTAAAACTATCCGCAGTCTTGAAAATCAACTGAATATCATTTTCCGTTAGGTCTTTAATCCCTATTAAATGTTCTACACTTAAATTATCCATTGCTATCTCTTTCTTGTGTAAAAAGTACTACTTTATCTTCTCCCTCTACCTCTTTCCACTCCACGTTAACACGTTCAGTCGCCAAGGTATCAATTGTTTTCCCTACATAATCCGCTTGAATGGGTAATTGACGCTTAAAACGACGATCCACAAGCGCTAATAACTCCACACTAGCTGGTCGACCATACGCCATCATTGCGTCAATCCCAGAACGAATTGTACGTCCAGTATACAACACGTCGTCAATTAATACAACACGCTTATTTTCAACAATAAAATCAATGTTTGTGGCACTTGGAATAATCGGACGCTCACGTCTTCTAAAGTCGTCACGGTAAAATGTAATATCCAACACTCCACAAACAACAGGCTTACCTAAAATTTGCTCCAAACGAATTTTCAAACGGTTTAGGACATTCACCCCTCTTGGTTGTAAACCAATTAACACCGTATCTTCAAATTGATTATGATTCTCAATTAACTGATAACAAAGTCGATTTAAGGTTAACTCAAATTGCTTTTCATTTAAAATGACTTGTTTTTCCATTACCACAAAGATAATTTATTGTTTATTAATTTCAATTTTATCAGATTAACTTATAAACCATAATCTATAACTATCTCAACTGCGCTTCTAACTTCACTTCCAATTCTTTACGAATCTTCTCCATCACTCCATCCACTTGCTCGTCTTTCAGTGTTTTCTCCGCATCCTGGAAGTGATACGAAACCGCATACGATTTTTTACCTTCCTCCAAATTCTTGCCTTCGTACACATCAAACAAACTCACTTTCTTCAATATTTTACGATCAATCCCTAAAGAAATCTTTTCGATATCCTTGAAACGTACATTCTCATTCAACAAGAAAGAGAAATCACGACGCACTTCAAATGTTTTAGGTAATTCTTTATAAACCAATTTCACTAATTTCAACTGTTCGATTAACGCATCCCAATCTAAATCAGAAATATACACTTCTTGTTTAACACCAAAATGCTTACGTACTTTTGGAGACACCCAACCTACTTCACCCACTTTCTTTTTCAAGACAAATAAAGAAACTCCATCGGTCAACAAACTATTTTCTAATGTATCTTCCGTTAAAAACGAATCCAAACCTAAGCGTTGAAGGATTCCTGCTACTAATCCTTTAATTGTGTAAAAAGAAGTTTTTATAGCTGAATTATTCCATTGCTCCGCTTCTTTTCTTCCAGAAATCGCTACTAACAAACGTTTATTCTCTTTGTATTCCTCTCCAACTTTTTGGTAGGTTTTACCAAATTCAAATAAGCGCAAATCTGCATTTTGTCTATTTTGATTATGCGCAACCACTTCCAATACACTATAAATTAAAGTCTGACGCATTACATCTAACTCTTGACTTAAAGGGTTTAACATCGCTACATTATGCGCTTCACTAAACGCTTCATTACCGAAACTTTTACTATAAATAGAAGAAGTTAATGAATTGTTCATCATTTCATTGCATCCAAATCCAACTAAAAATTCAGACAAGGAAGCCTGTACTTTTTCCACATCTGGTTTTGTACGTAAGGTAATTGTAGTATTTAATTTTTCAGGGAGTGGGACATTGTTAAATCCATAGATACGCAATACTTCTTCAATTACATCCACTTCACGTAACACATCCACTCGGTATGCAGGAAGTTCTAATTTCCAAACACTTTCACTCTTTGAAACTATGTGAATATCTAAATTTTTTAAAATCAATTCGATAGTCACTTCCGGAATCTCCGTTCCAATCAAGGCATTGCAACGCGCAACACTAAAATCAATTTGAGTTGCAGGAAAATCATTCGAAACTACAGAAACAGGTTCCATCGCCACTTCTCCACCACACACTTCTTGAATCAAGGAAACAACGCGCTCTAAGGCGTATTGTGTCAAATGTGGATCTACACCGCGCTCGTATCTAAAACTTGCATCTGTATTCAACCCATGACGTTTCGCCGTTTTACGCACAGAAACTGGATTAAAATAAGCGGATTCAATGAAGATATCTGTTGTATTATCAGAAATTCCTGAATCCAAACCACCAAAAACACCAGCAATTGCTAGATAATCAGTCGCATTGCAAATCATTAAATCATCCGCATGTAAGGTACGTTCTACCCCATCTAACGTTACGAATTTATCTCCCGTTTTTGCAAACTTAACGTGTACATTTCCATTTAATTTCGCCGCATCAAATGCATGTAAAGGTGTTCCTAATTCACGCATCACGTAATTGGTACAATCCACTACAGAATTAATCGGACTCAAACCAACCGCACGCAATCTTTTTTGTAACCAAGCAGGCGAAGGTTTTACGGAAACATTTTGTAAACTTACACCTAAATATTTAGGGCAAACTTCGTTTTCTAACACTTTCACCGCAACAGAAACATCGTAATTATTTGCCTTCAAACTACTAACTTTAGGTAATTCTAACGTCAAACCAGCAGCACGATGCACATTCAAGTACGCTACTAAATCACGTGCAACACCAATATGTCCCATTGCATCTGCTCTGTTTGGCGTCAACCCAATTTCTATTTGATAATCTTCTTCTAATTCGAAATACGTAGCAGCAGGCGTACCAACTTCCGTATCTTCCGGTAAAACCAAAATTCCAGCATGCGATTTCCCTAAACCAAGTTCATCTTCCGCACACAACATTCCTAAGGATTCTACTCCGCGAATTTTCGAAGCTTTAATTTTAAATACTTCTTCTGGAGTCGGATACAAAACCGCACCAACAGTAGCACATATTACTTTTTGTCCTACTGCAACATTCGGCGCACCACATACGATTTGTAAAGGTTCACCACCAACACTTACGGTTGTCACTTTTAATTTATCTGCATCTGGATGTTTTTCACACGAAAGAACTTCCCCAACAAAAACACCTTCCAAACCACCTTTGATTCCTTCAATCTTCTCGATTCCATCTACTTCCAAACCTGTCTCAGTCAATATTTCACTGATTTTAGTTGGTGTAAGATCTGTTTTTATGTAGTCTTTCAACCAGTTATAAGATACTTTCATATACTATTTATTCTAATGCTACGCGAATTTAAGCATAATGATAGAAATATCTTTTCTTTTAGAAACTAAAAACTATTCAACCACTGCATTGTATCCACACCATCCGCGAAATCACTCAACCCTGGACATTGCGCAGCCCCAAAAGGCAAATAACCATGACCAACAATCGCCTGTATATCGCCTACATGCTCTTGCAAATACATTTCCACCTCTGAGACTGCTTCATAACGATGGTAAAACAACATGGCTAGCGGAGAAAACAAGTCTTCGGATTCTTTTAATAACACGAATCCATTATCTAAAATTTCTTCAAGATTCATTAGATAAATAGCCTTGTTATAATCGTAGTTATTCGCATATTTATGCAAGTTCACCACATCCGCCTGGTTAATGATCGCTTCAAAAAAACGATTCAATGCAAAATCTTTTGGTACTAACAAATGAGAAACATTACGACACCCTAAACCAAAATGCGTAAAAATATCCGCACCTAACGCTTCTAACTCCTGTTTTGTTTCTTCACCAGTCAAAACAGCAACAGAAGTTCGGTTTTTACGAAACACATGTGGTAAATGACCGAAATAACTTTCGAAATAACGCATAGAATTACCACTTCCTGTAGCGATAATCGCATCTACCGATCCAACCTTTGCTTCTGAAACAGTAATACGCTCTCCTAATTCTGGTGCGAAATTTTTCAATAATGCAATTAAAGCAGGTAATAATGTTTTATCATCCGAACTCAATTTGATTACAATCGCATTTCCTGAAAGCAGCACACATAAAAAATCATGGAACCCAACTAATGGAATATTACCCGCCATGATTACACCTACTTTTTTAGGTGAATCTGCAAACGTATAATTCCTTGTGAAAGTATTTAAATTTTCAATCGTTAATTGCTCTCCCCACCCTTTGAACACATATAAAACAGCATCCTCCGTAAACCAACCATTTAAGTGAAATTGACGTTTCACAAGTGCTTGTAATTTTTCATACTCGTCACTCGTCACTCCTAACCCATAACCAGCCCATTCTTCTTGATTACCAATAGCTAAAAGTATTTTACCTAAACCATCAAATGCAGTAATAATTTGTTCTTTATTCATTATTCATTTAATTTATTTAAAAATGTAAAACGCTTTTGTAACTCTTCTTTCTTTAACAAAACAGGACCTTCTACCTTTCCATCTGAACCACTTTGTCCAGTTCGACCAGCATTAGCTGACTTACCATTATTACTATTAAACAATCCTCCTAACTGTCCTTTCGCATTCATACCTCTACCTGCACTACCTGAACGGCCGGGAACACCAGAAACTCCACCTTTTATTTCTACCTGAATATTATTTCGAAAATCGATTAATCTATCATCCATATACATATATACATTTCCTCCTCTTCCACCATGACCACCATCACCACCAACACCAGCATCCCCTCCATACACGGATGGGTGAGTAGTAGTAGTTTTTCCATTTACTGTCGTAGTTACTGGATAAGCAGCATCTTTTCCGCTACCTCCATCACCACCATTCCCCCCTTTACCCCCGCGTACATCTACATAAATTCGTCCTGTACTTTTAGGTAAGAAAATACGACGATACTGCATATTACGCTCTACTGTAGCAATCACAAAATCATTCCCTTCTACTCCGTAATACTGAAGATACAACGATATATCACCACCATTCAACCCATTTCCACCATTTCCACCATTTGAACCTGATTGAGAAGGATTTGTGCCAGAAGAACCACTTACTCCATTGTTACCGTTTTCACCCGCGTGATTCAACGTTATTTCATTTGGATATTGAATGTCTAATTTAGATTTCCACAAAGTATCTCGTGTCAACTTATGTATAAAGCAAACATCTAACTTTTTGTTTATTAATGGTACATAACTCTCAACTTGCAGCTTCCCATCTTTAAACTGCACCATTGTTTCCGAATGATTCTCAAACAATTCATTCGGAAAATGACGTTGATCTCTAGGGATAACCTCACCAGTATTCAAAACCAAATCATACTCTAATTCAACCGGATTGTTTAATTCAATAGACTTAGTTCGAACATTTACGCCAACAACATAAGGCACTTTTACAAAAAAATCATTTTGAAAACCATACTTTTCGCTAGCCATTCGCACTTTTATTGAATGGTTATCTTTGGTTAAATTTGCCATCCCATACTTTAAGTTCCCACGACTAACTCCAATCACATTTTCTCCAGAAAACTGAATATTAGACCATTTACTTCTGTTTTTATTCGGTTTAATTCGTTTTAGACGACCACTCTCTTTTATCAAATCTACAGAAAATCGAATAGAACCTGCAGCTTGATAGGATTGATCTATTTCTACGACCGCAGATTCATATTTTGTTGTTCCACAGGCAACTAAAAAAGTTGTAAATGATACTAATAAATAAATAAACTTAAACTTCATATAAATTATTTTAAAAATTTAAAAAACAAACTATTAAAAAACATATAATTAAAACTAAAACTACAGTTATAATTTAAATATATTAACCTTCACAAACAATGAATCTTTCGCTGATTCAATGTGTTTTACGAACCCATTTACTTGGATAAAATCTCCAACATTCAACAATATATCATCTACTTGTAAACTACCTTTTACACAATAAACACCGACTAGCACATTAGAAGTATTTAAATCTATTAAATTTAACTCGGGCACACTTTCTAGTTCCACAGTAAAACAATCCTTGTATATCACATTAAAATCAACAACCTGCCCTTCACTGTGTGTTACCCACTCCCCTTTAAATTCGGTTTGTTCCCCTGCATTCAATGTATACCAATCGGAATGGTTATGTTGGATTCTCAACTTCCCTTCGAGAATCGCTAATTTACGATTATGCATTGGGAAGCTTGTGAATTCGCTTTTCTCAACGAGAACTTTAGCAGTACTGATACGATAGTCAAAATTTTGTTCAGAAACAGATGAATTCTCAGGAAATATTAGCAATTCGGTGGTTGTACCTCCGGTCCAGCTGCTTGTTTTTTGATTTACTTTACTAACTAATTTCATTTACCTTTTTGTTTAACACAAAGCACACCGAGAAATACACATCCTTCGACAAGCTCAGGATACACAACACACTTAAGGCTTCATGCACGAAATTAGGTATAAAAAAAGAGGTCACCCCATTGGAATGACCTCTCAATATTAACTATTTGTCTTAATTTTTAAACAAACGCAAGGAAAGTGCTACCGTTTTTTTCAATTCGGAACGTTCGATGATATAATCTAAAAAACCATGTTCTAATACAAACTCCGAAGTCTGAAAACCTTCCGGTAAATCACGTCCAATTGTTTCTTTTACAACACGTGGTCCGGCAAAACCAATCAAAGCTTTAGGCTCTGCAATATTGATATCTCCCAACATTGCGAAAGAAGCAGTTACACCACCTGTTGTTGGATCTGTCAAGAACGAAATGTAAGGTAACTTATGTTCTGACAATTGTCCTAATTTACCACTTACTTTTGCCATTTGCATCAACGAATAACCAGCCTCCATCATACGCGCACCTCCAGATTTAGAGATAATCATAAATGCAGCTTTTAATTCGATCGCTTTATCAATACCACGTGCAATTTTCTCTCCCATTACAGAACCCAAAGATCCTCCAACGAAAGCAAAATCCATACAGCAAATCACTAGATCCAATCCTTCTACTTTACCATAACCTGTTCGTAAAGCATCTGTTAGTCCAGTACTTTTTTGCGATGCAGCAATACGATCTGTGTATTTTTTTGTATCCTCAAAATTTAATGGATCCCCAGAAGTCAAATTTGCATCAATTTCTGTGTAAGCGCCGTTATCAAATAAAATTTGAAAATACTCTTCCGAACCAATTCTTTCGTGGTAGGAACAACGATCACACACATAATTTGTTTTGATAAAATCAGCTTGTGTGAAAACTGTTTTACAATTTGGACATTTATGCCACAATCCTTCTGGAGTTTCTTTTTTCTCTGAAGTTGTAGTCGTAATACCTTCTTTATTTCTTTTAAACCAACTCATAGTCTTTTTTTATCCTAATGTGTTTACATTATTTAAATCTTCAAACGATTGCGTCAAACGTGCAATGAATGTCAATTCACTTTCACGTACCCATTTACGTGGATCGTAGTATTTTTTGTTTGGTAATTCTTCTCCTTCTGGATTTCCAATCTGTGTTTTCAAGTAATCTTGGTATTTCAACACATAATTTAAAGTACCTTCCGTATAAGCAAATTGTAAATCTGTATCAATGTTCATTTTGATCACACCGTAACCAATCGCCTCACGAATTTCTTCTACTGTAGAACCAGAACCACCATGGAAAACGAAATCTACTGGGTTATGTCCTGTATTGAATTTTTGTTGTACGAATTCTTGCGAATTTTTCAAAATTTTCGGAGTCAACTTCACGTTACCTGGTTTATAAACACCGTGCACATTTCCAAACGCAGCAGCAATAGTAAAACGAGGACTAACTTTCATTAGTTCTTCGTATGCAAAAGCTACCTCATCTGGTTGTGTATATAATTTAGAACTATCTACATCCGAATTATCTACCCCATCTTCTTCTCCACCAGTAATTCCTAATTCGATTTCTAAGGTCATCCCGATTTTACTCATTCGCGCAAGATATTCTTTACAGATATCGATATTTTCTGCAATTGGTTCTTCCGAAAGGTCAATCATGTGCGAAGAATACAAAGATTTACCAGTTTCTGCATAAAATTTCTCCGAAGCATCTAATAAACCATCGATCCAAGGCAATAATTTTTTCGCTGCGTGATCGGTATGTAATATAACTGTTGCACCATATAATTCAGCCAAAGCGTGTACGTGTTTTGCACCCATAACCGCACCAGCAATCGCTGCTTTTTCATCGGTATTATCCAACGATTTACCTGCATTAAACAAGGCTCCACCATTTGAAAACTGAATAATTACAGGAGATTTTAATTTTGCAGCCGTTTCCATTACAGCATTTACGGTACTTGAACTTGTTACGTTAACTGCTGGTAAAGCAAAACCTTTTTCTTTCGCGTATTGAAATATTTTTTGCACCTCATCTCCAGTAGCAACCCCTGGTTTAATCGAATGACTCATAGTTATAAATTTGTGTTTTCGGGTACAAAAATAGTGATTTTGGTTTTGAAATACAAGGTGATGGAAGTAGATGTTTTGAACAAAAAAGTACAAAAGAATTCGAGTGGAGTTTATCACAAAGGGCACGGAGATTGTTTTGACGATAGTTATGTTTTTGAGGACGCAAAGGGGATTTGATGGTGTCAAATGTTGGATGTTTTTTTGAAAAGTTTAAAACATCGGAGTGTGATTTAACTTCCCCCTTTGAAGGGGGACCGAGGGGGATGACTAGAGATATTTAAAATCACTCAAAATAGATCACCTCCCTCAGTCCCTACTCAAGGAGGGAAGAATATCGTTTACTTTAATTTTTCAACTTCAATTTCACACAATCTCACAGCCTCTACCAAATCAACAACTCCACCTGTTACGGATAAATCGCTAAAACGAGTATCATTCTCTGTTCCTGGAATAATTTGTTTCGTTTTACCGTAATACTTTGCAGATAAAAGCATGTTATTTTTAATTTGTAACATAGTTAAACTTGGAAAGTAAGACTTTAACAAAGCTGCAACACCTGCAACCATTGGAGCAGCCATGGAAGTACCATCGTATTTTTTGTACGCACTTTGTGGAATCGTACTGTAAATATCTTTTCCTGGGGCAAAAACATCCACTTGTACTCTACCATAATTAGAAAAATCTGCTGCTAAATGTTTTTTAACATTTTTAGTGGATGCGCCGATGGTTAAAAATAATGGCAATTTCTCTTTTTGAAACGCATATAAAGGTGTTGGGAAGTTTGGTTCAACATCAATATTTTTACCATCATTTCCTGCTGCATGCACTAATAAAACATCTTTACTACTTGCATATGCTAAAGCTTCGTATACCTCCTTTTGAAAAGGTGAATACCCTTTTCCAAAAGACATATTGATGATTTTAGCACCATTATCCACAGCATAACGAATTGCTAATGCTATATCTTTATCTTGTTCATCGCCGTTTGGTACTGCGCGCAACACCATAATTTGTGCATTATCTGCAATTCCATTTAATCCTAAATTATTATTTCGTATCGCTGCGATAATTCCCGCAACATGTGTCCCATGGTTCGCGTCTTTTCCCTCCACATTATTATTCCCGTATTTCACTTGTGTAAAATCACTCGGAGTATCGTCCACAAATTCTCGGTCGTTATAATCGATATTTAATTGATACTTTAAAGCCGCATTCACTTGCTCCGTTTGTTCTTCAATCACTTCTAAATTTAATCCACCATTCAAGATTGCTTCCGCTAACATTTTCACCTCTTTTCCTTCCGCATCTGTAGGTTTCCATTTTTCTAAATCTTCCAATGTGTAATCTGGTTTCCCTAAAACCTGAGATACTACCTGAGGAATATATTTAATAAGCATCGGTAGTTGTTCATACTGTTTTTGATATCCTTTATACTCTGCAACTTCACTCGTAATTTCATTTTTAACCTTCAAATAGAATGCATATTCTTCTTTGTCCTCTTGCTTAATTTGACTTTCTTTCAAACGCTCATATTTATCTCTTAATGCTCTATACATACGCACTTTTTCATAACAAGCATAATCTTGCATTTCCCCTTTTGCATTCCCTAAAAAATTCCAACCATGGATATCATCTACATACCCATTCCCATCATCATCGATTTTATTATTCGGTATTTCTTTTGGATTCGTCCAAATTTTACCTGCCAAATCTTCGTGTTCACAATCCACCCCTGAATCTATAACAGCTACTAAAACAGGGCTAGCTTGTTTATCCTTCAATAATATATACGCTTTTTCCGTATGTAATCCTGCAGGATCCGTATTGTGCCAATTGTTTTGTTCCACATTTACTTGCGCGAAAAAATTTCCAACGATTAGAAAAACTAAAATACTAAGGTTAATTTTCATTTTTTTAAATTTATTTTTAACGATTAAAACTGTTAAAATCATACAGATTAGAGAGTATTACCGCCATAATGTTACATGACCAGTATATGATTTCAACTCTTCTAAAATATTCACTACTTGAATTTTATATGTATAAATATCGTTTGGAGAAAGAATACCATTAAAGGTTCCATCCCAACGCGGACGAATTTCACGTGAATAAAAAATCTCTTCTCCCCAACGATTAAAAATAGAAAATTCTACCGTTACTACAGAAGTAAGTACGGGCATAAAATAGTCATTAATTCCATCGCCATTTGGAGTAAATGCATTTGGAATATAAAGTGAAAAAGGGTTGTAAATTTGAATTTTTTGCGTGGTTGAATTTTTACACCCAGCAGAATCTTGTACAGTAAGTGTAACATCATACACACTCGAATCGGAATATACGACCGATGCGTCTCGTGTATCTGCCTGATATCCGTTTCCAAATTCCCAGGTGTATTTTGGATATTTTGGTGAATGATTAATAAACGCTATCGTTTGATTTACAATTGGAGTTCCGAAATAACTAAAACTTACAGGTGGTTTATTAACATACACGGTAACAGTGTCTCTTACGGTAAATGTCTTACACGCATCTCCTACAAAAACAAAATATTGACTTGTAGAAAATGGTTTAACTACAATCGATGTTGTTGTATCGCTTGTTGGAATCCAGATGAAAGTATATTTACCCAATCCCCCTGTTGCACCTGCAAAAAGCACTACAGAATCTCCTTTACATACGGTAGTATCTGGAGAAATAGTGGTAATTAATGGTGGGCTAGTAATTGTATAAAGTAAAGACGTACTTACTTTTTCACCACAACGATCTGTAACTGTTACGGTATAATTTGTTGTTTTTGAAGGTTTAAGAATTGCCTCCTGATTTACATCTACAATTTTTTTTCCATCACTCCAAGCGTATTTATAATAACCAGCACCATCGGATGGATTTACCTTTACTTTCGTGGGTAAATACGGACATACTTCTGTGATATTTGACAATGAACCTAATTGTAAGGGGTTATATTTCATCACCAAAACCGTACTTGTTTTTTTGGTTGTATTAAAACATATATCCGAAACAGAGACTTCATATTGCTGTGTATTTATTGGAGCAACCGTAATCGATCCTGTTTTTTCATTTGTATTCCATAGGTAAGAATAAGATGCTAAACCTCCTGTACTTATAGGTTTGAGTGTAACACTCTCTCCCACACAATAAACAGTATCATCGGCCATCGTTACCTTAATAGGCTCGATATCTTTTATGTATAAAACTTTGGTAACGGTATATGTATTCCCGCAAGCATCTGGAAAAATAAGGTCTATAAGTATCGAATCTAATCCTTCGATTAAATTATCTTGTAGGGTTGTTATATCAAAAGACACGGAATCTTTTCCGATTGGTAGCACCACTTCACTAGCTGCAGTAGTTGTATAATCTAAACCTTTGGTTGCAGAACCTTTATATACAATCGGAATTTTATATTCGATGTTTTTAGAACCTGGTAATTTATGCACCGTAATTCTTCCTGAAGTACAACCCTCCGCCATTGTCATGGTATCTTTAAAGAATTCTTTGGATAATTTTTGGGTAGCGACCAAATCTACTTTTGAAGATAAACTATTTGCTTGTAAAAATAAACCAGAATCAAACGCTGCATCTCCAGCATCCGCAATCGTAATAGTAAGCGTATACGATTTCCCACATTGAACTGCCGACACTGCAGTCAAAACCCGCGTAAAACCATCGTATTGAACCGATTGACCAAACTTATTATTAATGTAATATTTTGCATTCGAATTTCCTTTATCATTTACGTTGTTTATTGTAACCGGCGTACCATTTGGAAGTAATGCGATATTTTTTTGACCATTAATTCCTGGACCAGCAATAAAAAAAGCAAACAAATCATTGAATTCTGAACCTACAAACTCTGGATATTCTTCCGAACCAAAAACATATTTAAATTTCACCGTATCCGACATGGGTGTAAATTGAATTTCTAAAGTCGCTGCATTAAAGGTACTTTTGGGAGAATTTCCTGCCGGTGTTTCTTTTGCGATAATTTGGTCTAATAGATTATTCCCGGCATAACCATTATCCATTCCAGCAGATTCAGTATTATTCGGGCCTCTCGGTCCATCATTACCCACAACAGTTCCAGTAGTCATTATAATTCCACTACTCAATCCAATATTCGATTTTGCACCATTGAAAAATCCAATTGCAGTCGCAGCACCATTATACTTGATATTAGTAACCTTTACTCCTGGTCCTAACAATACATTTTTCACCAAATTGTTTGCATTGTCTACATTGGTAATTAACTGTGCTTGGGCTTGAAAAGTGAACATAAGTATCCATAGTAAAACGCATTTTACGGCATTCATTTTACGATGGAACTTTGTTTTCTTCATATTACATTCCTTGCATATTACACAATGAAAAGTAGAAACCTTTCTTATCAATCAATTCGTTGTGCGTCCCTTGTTCTACAATTTTTCCTTTTTGTAAAACGACAATCAGATCCGCATTTTTTATCGTACTCAAACGATGTGCAATAACTAAAGAAGTTCTATTTTGCATTAATTTCTCTAAAGCATCTTGCACTAATTTTTCACTTTCTGTATCTAACGCAGAAGTAGCCTCATCTAGTATTAAAATCGATGGATTTCTTAATACAGCACGTGCAATACTCACCCGTTGTTTTTGTCCACCAGATAATTTATTTCCACGTTCACCAATATTTGTATCGTATCCATTCTCCAAAGCCATAATAAAATCATGCGCATTGGCGATTTTTGCTGCTTCGATAATTTCTTCCTCTTTTGCCGTAGTTAACCCAAAAGCAATATTATTTCGCACCGTATCGTTGAACAATATGGATTCTTGCGTCACCATACCTATATGACTCCGTAAATCCGTAATGGATGCGTCTTTTATGTTGACATCATCAAATAAAATTTCCCCTTCTTGGATGTCATAAAATCGTGGTAATAAGTCAGAAATGGTAGATTTCCCACTTCCGGACTCCCCTACCAACGCAACTGTTTTACCTTGTGGAATGAACAAATCAATATCTTTCAATATCCATTCGTCTTTGTACTTAAAATGAATATTTTTATAAGTAATCCCATTTTTTAATACCGGAAGTGCAATTGGGGTTTCTGCTTCATAAATCTTCTCATCCGTATTCAAAATTTCATTAATTCGGTCAAGGGATACTTCTGCTTTATTGAGAGCTCCGATATTGAAGGCAATACTCGAAATTGGTCGAAGTAATTGGGAAAAAACAATAATAAAGGTTAAGAATTCTTCCCCCGTTAATTTAGAAGCGCTGTGGGTATCCAAAATCATATTTCCGCCATACCAAACAATTCCCATTAATACAATGGATCCTAAAAACTCATTTAAAGGAGAAGAGACATCTTTCTTACGAAAAGTTAGTGTCGTTAATTTTTGGTGATTTAAATTGATTTTTGCAAAAATAGAATTCACATATGGAACGGCATTAAACGCTTTAATAATACGGATTCCAGATAAATTTTCTTCCAATACAGAAAATAAAACACCCATTTGTTCTTGCTGATTTTTTGCGGTACGTTTTAAACTTTTACGAATTAACGCGATAATCAATGCAGAAATCGGCAACAAAATCAAGGAGAATAAGGTCAAAGAAGGACTCCAATAAATTAACACCCCTAAATACGTTATCAACGAAATTGGTTCTCTAAAAATTAATTCTAACATGGCAATTACCGCAACTTCAATCTCATTGGCATCGGAATTCATGCGCGACATGATATCCCCTTTTTTCTCGTTCGTATAAAATGAAAGTGGCAATTTCATTGCTTTTTGAAACAATTTATCGCGCAAATCACGCACTACTGCCATCCGCAATTGGGATTGATGATATACCGCCATGTAACGAAATAAATTCTTGAAAAAGAAAGCGAAAAGCATTGTAATACAAATGAATAACAACGCGTCTTTTGGATCGCGCATGACCATTTGTTGCATTTCATATTGAAAAAAATTGGAGCAATATTTGAAAAAATTCAAAAATCCTCCGTGATAAAAAGGTTGTGCAACCAATTCTAATTTCTCTTTCGGATCTCTAAATAATAATTGTAAAAATGGTATGAATAATACCAAAGAAATTAGGTTAAAAATGACAAAAAGTAAGTTAGAAACAATTACTAAAATAGCTGTTCCTCGGTACAAAAATGTGCGTCTATAAATTTCGATTAATGCTTTCACTAAAATTTGCTTGCTTTTAAATATTCAAAAATACTACGATCTCCCTCCGTAAATGTAACATGTCGACGTTCCATCATTGCTTCTGCCACTTCGATTGCTTTATCTAAGTCAAACGGAACCACTCCTTCTGCACCACCCCAAGTAAAAGACTTCACATATTTTTCTGGAAATCCAGCGCCATAGATATTTGCAGAAACTCCTACAACCGTTGAAGTATTAAACATCGTATTGATACCGCTCTTACTGTGATCTCCCATGATTAATCCCATGAACGTAATGTCGGTATTTTCTAGTTTATCGGTTTCGTAGGAATATGCTTTTACAGTGGAATAATTATTTTTCAAATTGGAAGAATTCGTATCTGCCCCTAAATTACACCATTCACCAAGAACCGCATTTCCAAGAAATCCGTCGTGTCCTTTGTTCGAATATGCTTGAAAAACAACATTATTCACCTCACCACCTACGCGACAATGTGGTCCAATGGTTGTTGGTCCATAAATTTTGGTTGCTAACTTCACACAGGCTTCTTCCCCGAGTGCAAAAGGCCCTCTAATAATTGATCCTTCCATCACTTCTGAATTTTCTCCTAGGTAAATTGGTCCAGTGCTCGTATTCAAAATACATCCTTCGATTTTCACACCTTCCTCCACAAATAACTGGTTGATATCTCCAATAATTGTGTTTGTCTTTGAGATTTCACAAGATGTTCTATCTTCCGTAAGAAAATTAAAATCAGCAGGTAACACTTCACCATTGCGTTGAAAGATATCCCAACGATTTTCAAGTATCACCAAGGATTCTCCGACATAATTAATCTTGTTCGTAGGATTTTGTCCCACTTCGAGTATCCATGTCTCTCCAAGCATCAACACATCACCTTCCGATAATTGGTATGCGATTGCTACTAATTCTTCTGTTGGAATTACTGCCGCATTGATTCTCCAAGTATACGTGTTTGTTCCTGGAAATTTTGTTTGTAAGTATGCTTCCGTTTCAAAAAAGATTTCTGCTTCTGGACACAATTCTTCCCAACGCTCATCGTTTGTTAGAATTCCGATGCGTAGATTTCCCACCGGACGTGTTAATGTCAGCGGTGCGAAGCGTAAGTGTAAGCCATTATCGGCGAGTAGTAATTTCATTTTTTTCTTGCATTTTATTTTATAAAATGGGGATGTTGCAATGCAACATTCTTACATCATCTCTTTTTTTGGTAATCCCAAAGATATTAGCCAAAGCCCAAAGTACGTAAGGATTCCATTTACAATCAGTAATTCATAGCCAAATTTGTAGCCGTTTAACATTTTTTCGGAGTTCGCAGCAAGGTAATAACAAACGATAGGCGCTAAAACACATATTATCAAGGAATAACGGTCGCGTATCGAACGTTTGGTGAAAATTCCAAAACTAAATAAACCAAGTAAAGGTCCGTAGGTATAAGACGCTATTTTTAAGATGGTTCCAATTAAATCACTGCCCGGATTTTTAGAAATATACACTTCTGTTCCTAGAATAATAAACAAAAACAAGAGGGAAAAAGCGATGTGCACATACAATTGCAAACGCTTTTTTTGCTTCTCGTCGCGCTTGTAGAAATTTAAGAAATCGACACAAAAACCAGTCGTCAAGGCAGCTAAGGCACTATCGGCAGAGGCATAGGATGAAGCCGTAATACCAAGTAAGAAAAATATCCCTGCAATGGTTCCAAAACTTCCAAGCGCCAAGGTTGGGAAAACATGGTCTGTTACCACTTTCCCTTCTTTCATTGGTAATGCGAGCCCTTTTTGGTTTGCATATACATACAAAGCACCACCTAAAATGAGGAATAAGAAGTTTACAAACACCAAAATAGTTGTAAAGGAATACATGTTTTTCTGTGCGTCTTTCAAGGATTTGCAAGTCAAGTTTTTCTGCATTAAATCTTGGTCCAAGCCGGTCATGGCAATCGCTAAAAACATTCCACCAAAAAATTGTTTCGGGAAATACAAGGTAGAATTCACATCGTCGAAAAAGAATATTTTGGTCATCGAATTTCCTGCCTCTGTTTTGGTTTTGGAGATTAAATCAAACAGTCCAAAAAGATTAACATCCAACACATTTGCAATTACAGCGGTACATAAAATCACCGCACTTATCAAGAAAAAAGTTTGGAAGGTATCGGTGTATACAATGGTTTTGATTCCACCTTTAAAGGTATACACCCAAATTAACGCAACCGTTACGAAGGCTGTCACCCAATAAGGGACCCCTAAATCTTGAAATAAAAACAATTGTAGGACAAAAGTTGCCAAATACAAACGGATAGCGGAACCTAAAGTTCTTGAAAGTATGAAAAATCCTGCTCCTGTTTTATAGGTCATAAACCCAAAACGCTCTTGTAAATATTGGTAAATCGACACCACATTCATGCGGTAATATATAGGCATCAGTATTTTAGCGATCACTAAATACCCAAGAACGTAACCCAATACAATCTGGAAATAGGCCATACTTTCGTGTAAGACTTTTCCTGGAACTGAGATGAAAGTCACCCCAGAAAGCGATGCACCTATCATTCCAAAGGCCACTAAATACCATGGACTTTGTTTGTTTCCGGTAAAAAAAGTTTCTGAGTCGGTATTTCTGGATGTTAGATAGGCGATTAAAATCAGTACTAAAAAGTAGGAAATCAGTACGGTAGCGACTAAAGTTGGGGTCATTGGTGTTTGTTAAAATGTAACTGCTAAGGTAATTATTAATTTGTAGCCCTTCGACAAGCTCAGGGTAAAATTTGAAAATTAATGGAGTGAGAGTGGAAAGTGGGAAAAAAGATAGATGGGGATTTACCATTGAGAAGTTTAGAAATTAAGGGGAAATAGTGAGGGTTGGTAGAGATATTGAGAGAGATATTGAGAGACCTGCGGTCTTGGGAAAGGTGGAAGGATGGCGATTGTATTGAGGTTTATGGAAATTTAACACGGAGGGCACGGAGGGAGTTTTTGACGAAAGAAAGAGGTAGAGGTCACTGAGGGTCTAACTGCGTTAGATTTTTGGGGGTTGATTTGACTGTGTCAAATAGCCGTATAGCTACTTTTCCTTGAAAATGACTCATTACATTAATTTTAACCAATGAAAAGAAAAATCTATGAATATTCATCTTTATAAAAATACAAATTACGTAGTTGAACTTTACAAAAACATTGATCAAAATAATCTTTACAAACAACAGTTTGCATAATTGTATTTTATAAAAAACAATATATAAAAATGTAATATGTAAACAACAATTAATATATTTGTAGTATAAAGAAAACAATATAAACAATTGTAATATCTAAAAAACAATAAATATATTTAACAAAGAGAAAATTACAGATTTAATCAATTCATCCAATGGAATATTTAATTAACAAATCAAATAAAAAAACACAGCACACAAAGACTGAGTTCAAGAGGTATTTATTCTCTAAAATTGATTGGCAGCAGAGACTTACTTTAATTTTAGGTCATAGAGGAACTGGAAAAACAACACTCATTCTCCAACATTTAAAAGATAATTTAGAAAAGTCTATCTATTTAAGTTTGGATGATTATTTTTTCGAAACAAATAGATTGGTTGAGGTGATAGAAGCATTACATGTGAAAGGTTATAGATCGTTTTACATAGACGAAATACACAGATATGAATATTGGTCGAAAGATTTAAAAAACATGTATGATGACTATCCAGATAGTAGATTTATCGTAACGGGTTCTTCTATTCTTGAAATCTCAAAAGGGCAAGAAGATTTATCTAGAAGAGCTCTTGTTTATACATTATTGGGATTATCTTTTAGAGAATTTCTACTTTTAGACCAAAAAATTGACCTTCCTAAACTAACGATTTCAGATATAATAAATAATCACTCTACTTTATCGGTTGAATATTTAGACCAATTTGAATTAAAAACTCATTTCAAAAATTATTTGAATTACGGATATTATCCTTTTTATCAAGAAGGTAAAAGCAGTTATCATCAAAAATTAAATGAGGTCACCAATTTGATTATTGATTCTGATATTGCGCCGTTTGAGGAATTAAACTATACTACAGTTAGAACGATGAAAAAATTACTCTATGTAATCAGTCAATCCGTTCCTTTCACTCCAAACGTCAGTAAATTATCGACGAAGCTTCAGGTGGCAAGAAATACGATACTCAGGTTATTTGACATTTTAGACAAAGCTCAATTAATCTCATTGGTTCATGCTTCCACAAAAGGAATTACGTTTTTACAAAAACCTGAAAAAATTTATCTTCAAAACACCAATTTATCCTACATGTTTTCTGACCAACAAGTAAACATAGGAAATTTAAGAGAAACGTTTTTCTTTAACCAATTAAATGTAAACCATGAAGTAAGCACTTCAAAATATGGTGATTTTATGATTGATAGCATTTACACATTTGAAATTGGCGGTCAAGGTAAAACTAGTAAGCAAATACAAGGTGTTCCGAATGCATTTTTAGCGATTGATGAAACAGAATTCGGAAATGGAAACAGAATTCCGCTTTGGTTGTTTGGGTTTATGTATTGAGGTTGAGGAATGATGTTTAGTGAAAAACATGCGTAAAGCCATCCATTTATTGAAATATATGCCATGATTTTCTTTTTGTAAATAAACTTTTTGATTAACTTAAATAAGAAAAGTTGGAAAATGGAAAAGGTAATCATAATACAAAGCACTTATAATCAAACAAATAAAGTTATTTATAAGTTTAAGGAAAATGAAACACTTCTAAACACCTTAAAAAATCAAATTCAAGGATTTCATTGGAATGGTGAACTAAAATCTTGGATAAGCCCCTACTACCCTGCTCTAAAAAAAGAACTTTTTCAACTACTTCGCGGGAGGTATTGGTTGGATTATTCTGGTTTGACTAATAAAACTGCCAACAACTCCGATGTAATTAAAAAACATGTAGGTTCAAAAACACTTGATAAATTAAACGAAGAACAACTTATTTATTTACAACAGTTTCGAGATTATTTATCTGCTAGCCGTTATAGTCCGAGTACCATTCAGTCTTATTGCGATGCAGTATCGACATTTTTTCGATTTTTTAGTACAAAAGCAATTTCCGAAATAGACAACCAAGATGTGATTACCTTTAATAATGCCTACATTCTCCACCACAAACTTTCTGCAAGTTTTCAAAATCAAGTAATAAACGGGCTGAAATTATTTTATCAAGTGGTACAAAACAAACGAATTACAATCAATTTGATTTGCCGACCAAGGCGCGAAAAACGATTGCCAAATGTATTATCAAAAGCAGAAGTGAAATTAATTCTTGAAGCACCGACAAATGTAAAACACCGAGCTTTATTATCACTCACTTACGCATGTGGTTTGCGTGCAGGTGAAGTACTTCGTTTAACCTTTCAAGACATCGAGTCGGATCGTAACCTCATTCGTATACGTCAGGCGAAAGGTAAGAAGGATCGGATTGTGCCTATTAGCCCTAAAATTCTTGGAATGTTGCGAGAGTATTACAAAATTTTCAAACCTACCCGTTGGTTATTTGAAGGTCAATTTCCGGGCACTCCCTACTCTGAACGCAGCTTTCAACAGGTGATACAACAAGCGGTAAAAAAAGTTGGAATTCAGAAGCCTATAACCTTACATTGGCTTAGACATAGCTATGCCACGCATTTACTAGAAAGCGGGACTGATTTGCGATATATCCAGGAGTTATTGGGTCATTCGAGTTCAAAGACAACGGAGATTTATACACATGTGAGCACAAAAAGCATACAACAAATCAGAAGTCCATTTGATGATTTGTAGAATATAATCTGATATTTTGTTTGTTTCGTTTATTTCGTTTATATTTGATTATTCATTAAACTGAAAAATGTTATGAAAAATTTAAGAAAACCAACAAAATCAGACCAACAAATCGCAATAAAATCCTATCAATCGATTAATAATGTGATTGATAGGGCATCAAGTTCAAATATTGAAATTGAGATTGAAGAGAGTCATGAAAAAATAATATTACCAAAAATGGCAGTCGAATTGTTAGGAGAAATACTGAAATCAATGAGTGAAGGAATTCCCATTTCAATTGTTCCAGAAGCAACGGAAGTAACGACACAAAAAGCTGCTGAAATAATTGGATGTTCAAGACCCCACTTGGTGAAATTATTGGAAACTGGTGAAATTGAATTCATTAAAGTTGGAAAACACCGTAGAATAAACATAGAAGATGTTTATAAATACAAACTAAAAATGAAGGAAATACAAAAACAACGCATCATTGAAATGATGAATTTTGATGAAGAAATTGGATTATATGATATATAGTGTTCGCTTCAAAGTTGTTTTAGATACTAATGTTATTTATCCAATTATAATCCGAGATTTATTATTGTGGTTTGCTCATTATGAATTATTTACTCCTAAGTGGAGTGAGCATATATTCGATGAATGGAAATCAGTTATGTTAAGAAAGGGTGTAGATGAGAACGCAGCTAATAGTAGGATTGAAAATATGCATTTAGCTTTTCCTGATGGATTAGTAAAAAACTATCAATCACTCATAAAAACATTGAATTTACCTGATCCAAAAGATTGCCATGTACTTGCAGCAGCAATAAAAACAAATGCTTCAATAATCGTAACGAATAATTTAAAAGATTTTCCTGCTGGATATTTAGAGCAATTTGGAATAAAAACTAAATCAGCAGATGATTTTCTTACGGATATAATTGATTTGAATCATGATCAAGCAATCAAAGCTTTTAAAGAAATGGTGTTTCATAAGCGAAATCCAGACTTAAACGAATTTCAAGTTTTGCAGAGTTATAGACAAATTGGGCTAACAGAAACTGCAAATTATTTACATGCACTTTTATAATAAAATAGCGGGTATACAAATCGAAATCATAAAATTAAATGTATTTTTAACGGTGATAAACTAGTTATATGAGATTTTGAAAAATATTTCGCCTCGAAAATAAAAATTCCCTTTATCTAAAATACCAAACAAAAAATAAAGTTGTACTTTAGTGAAACTTATCGTAAATTTGAAAAGTGGAGAATAATAAAGTAAGAACAGTTATAACTTATAAAAGTTATTTCGAAGAATTTTTCATAAAACAAAAAAGTAAAGTCCAAGACAAAATAATCTGGACATTAGATTTAATAGAAGAATTGCCAAGAGTACCTGAAACATATTTCAAACATCTAGAAGACACGGATGGACTTTATGAAGTAAGAGTAAAACTTGGTAGTGATATTTTTAGAATATTTAGCTTTTTTGATGAAGGAAAATTAGTTGTACTGGCAAATGGGTTTCAAAAAAAGACTCAAAAAACACCAAAACACGAAATCGAAAAAGCTCTAAAAATTAAGAAAGAATATGAATTCGAGAATTCGACTCGCGAAAACAAATAAAATAAAATTACTATGAGCAAAACGAAAAATAACACTTCGACATTAGACCAATTTAAGGATAAACACTACGGAAAAGTTGGAACAAAAAAACGCGACACTTTAGAAGAGGGTTATGAAAGTTTTAAGATTGGTGCATTAATTCATGAAGCAAGACTTGAAAAAGGAATGACTCAAGAACAACTTGCAGAAAAAGTAGGCACCACAAAATCCTACATTTCTAAAATTGAAAATAACATCAAAGAAGTAAGACTTTCAACTTTGAAAAAAATTATTGAATTAGGTCTTGGAGGAAATCTTGAATTGTCTATAAATTTATAAAGAAAAACCTCATATAACAGCGCCTTAGCACTAGGCTCTTACATTCACTTCGAATAAAATATTTACTACATTTGAAATAAATCTCGCTTCGGGTTTTGGGTGTTTTGCCTCGGTATCGCCCATCGCTAAAGGCGCAAACCGTTACCAGCAAGCGTAAAGAACGACACGACCATCAACAGACGACCTTAACTCGACAGACAATTTCGCTGTTCCTTGACACAATCCGACCTGACTTTTCCGACACTCAAGCCGACCCAAAAGGTTTTAAAAATTTTTCCCACCGCACATTTTAAAAAATAATTTTATGCCTGCCCGCATTGGCACATTTGGGGTTTGCCCCACCGCACAAGCCGACACAAAAGCAAACCCCAAAAGAGCCAATTTTGCCGACCCGCAATAAGAATGTTGAAAAGAATTTGATTTTTTTTAAGGTCAATAAAACAGACTTTATTACTTTTGACACGATTGTCAAGAAATACAATTCAAGATGCAAACAGAAAACATAGGCGACTACATTAGACAGCTAAGGGAACAGGCGGAAATGCCATTACGGAAACTTGCTGCATTGCTCGACATAGACCAAAGTACACTAAGTAAATTGGAGCGTGGTGAGCGACCGGTAAGCCGACAAATGTTGCCAATCATTGCTAAGACTTTCAAGGTGGACGAAAAAGAACTTGTTATAAAGTTTATGAGCAAACAAATTGCTTATCAACTGGCAGACGAGAAATATTCTAAAGATATTTTGATGGCAGCAGAAGAAGAAATAAAGTACATCACCAAAAAGAACGGCAAGAAATAATGGAATTAAAACTCGAAAATCTAAAATATCAGGATGATGCCATTCAATCGGTGGTAAAGGTGTTTGACGGAACCGAGAAAAACACTTTTGACAATTCTTGCTTTGACGGCATCCGTTCAAATGTTTCTAAACTTTCTGTTGAACAATTGCAAGAAAATATAAAATCAGTTGCAGAAGAAAACGGAATTGAACTTGAAACTTTAAAACTGACAGAAGAAACCGACTTAACAATAGAAATGGAAACAGGCACAGGTAAAACACTTGTGTACATCAAAACCATTTACGAATTATATAAACATTACGGCTTTACAAAATTTATCATTCTTGTTCCTTCTGTTGCTATCAGACAAGGAGTTTTAGGGACATTCAGGTCGTTTAACAGCCAATTAGAAAGTATTTACGGTTTCAAACCTAACGCTTTTGAATATGACAGTAAGAAGTTGAGCAAAGTAACCAACTTTATTGAAGACCAGCATCCACAAGTAATGATTATGACTTTGGCTTCATTCAACTCCGAAGACAAAATTTTAAATCAGGCACAACGTGAAGATTTATTTGCAAACATTCCTTTTATTGATGCAATCGGAAAAACGAATCCGATTATTTTAATGGACGAGCCACAGGAGGGAATGGATACAGAAAACTCTGTTAAACAAATTGCGAAACTCAATCCATTATTTAAAATCCGTTATTCCGCAACTCATAAAGTAGTAAAAAACTTATTATACCGCTTAACGCCTTATGACAGTTACAAGCAAGGGTTGGTTAAAAAAATTGAAGTGTTGACCGTTACCGAAAAGAATGACGAAGCAACCATAAAAATTGAATTAGCAGAAACACAAAACGGAACAAGTGCCCCGAAAGCTAAACTAAAGGCTTGGCATCAATCTAACTCAACAAACAAGTTTGATTTTAAACTTACGGCTTGGCTTAAAGTTGGCGACAATTTGGGAGAAAAAACAAACAACCCAAGTTATTTAAACTATAAAATTGAACGCATCAATAAAAGTTTGAAAACTGGAAAATGGAGCATTACTTTTTCTAATGGTGTTGAGTTATTTGAAAAACAAGCATCAGGTAATTTAGAAAACATTTGGGCTTTGCAATTGGAATGGCTCATACACCGCCATTTTGCTAAAACGCAAAAATTGGCGACCAATGGAATAAAATGTTTATCACTAATTTTCATTGACAGAGTTGCAAACTATATGGGAGAAACTCCCATTATCAAAAACCTTTTCATTGAAAAATACAAAGCCATTTATCCTGAATATAATGATGGGAAAACTGCAACTGACCAACATATACAAGACATTCAAGGATATTATTTTGCACAAAAAGCAAGTGGCGAATATGCCGACAACGAAGGAGGCGTAAAAGAGCAAGGGAAAATTTATGAATTGATTTTAAAAGGGAAAGAAGAATTGCTGACAATTTCAAACCCTGTTCAATTTATTTTTTCTCACTCTGCTTTAGGCGTTGGTTGGGACAATCCAAATGTTTTTAATATCGCAACTTTAAACACAGCTTACTCCGAAATCCGCAAAAGACAAGAGATTGGTAGAGGTTTGCGTATTTGTGTAAACCAAGACGGACAACGAATCTATGATGCTTTAACAGTTGAAGATGCTGAACGCATCAATCAATTGACTGTAATTCCCAATGAAACTTACGAAACATTTGTAACACAGTATCAGGAAGAAATTAAAGCAATTTACGGCAGCACAAAAGCGGGTGCAGGTATGACACATACCCATAAAGGCAAACCGCAAGACGAAGTTCATTTTAAACGCAATCCTTCAACTACAATTGATGAAGCGTTTCAACGTTTTTGGAAATCATTAGCAAAGAAAACCGATTACACTATTGCATTTAATGAAGAAAATCTAATTGAAACTGCAACCCAAAGAATTAACGCCATCACTATTCCTGACTATGTAATAGAAGCATCAAGTCATTTAATTAATGAAATTACAGACGATGGTAAACAAGATACTTTTGGCGGAACGGAAAGCATCAGGCAAAAAGCAAGGTTCACACCTTTGGATTTGGTTGAAGAATTAAGCGAAAATACAGGATTAAGCTACAACACACTTTTTAAAATTGTAGAACAATTAACCAATCACAATGAACTTATAAAAAATCCACCGAGATACATTCACGAAGCAGCAGCAATCATACGCAACATAGAATTGGATGAAATGCTAAGGGGTTTAGATTATCATTTAATTGGTGAAAGTTATCCGTTTAGCTTCAATGATTTTATAAGAAATGTTGCTTCAAATGGCTACGTTGACACGCCAAATAGAGGCGTGTTTGACAAAATGCTTATAGATAGTGATGTGGAACGCCAATTTTCTTTAGGTGCAGACAGAGACCCCGAAATTATTTGCTTTATCAAATTGCCAAGTTGGTATAAAATTAAAACTCCTATTGGAGAATACGAACCCGATTTTGGCTTAGTAATGAAACGCAAGGAATTAAAAAGCGGAAGTGAATCCGAATTCTATTTTGTGATAGAAACTAAAGGAACAAACAACATCAACGACAAAAAAGCACTGACAGAAAGCGAAGTGTACAAAATAAAGTGTGCAATGAAGCACTTTACAACCTTAGGTGTGGAAGTGCATTACAACGCACCGATTAAAGATTACCAGTTCTTTAGAACCGAAGCAGACAAAACCATTAACAAAGTAATTGAACAAGCATAAGACAATGGAAAACATAAATGACTATATGCCTTTGAGTAGCGACTTGAATAAGGAGCGTTTGGAAACCTTGCAAAAATTGTTTCCTGATTTGTTTACTAATGAAGGCAAACTAAATATTGACGAACTCAAAAAGGTTGTTGACCCAAAAAGCGTAAGCGAAACTGAACGCTATGAGTTCCGTTGGTTTGGAAAAAGTAAAGCAAAGCGAGATGCCTTTACACCGAGCAATGCAACACTGGTATATGATGAACATAGAAGTGTTAATCCAACAGAAAGTGAAAACCTGATAATTGAAGGAGAAAATTTGGAAGTGCTAAAGTTATTAAGCACAGGTTATCGAGAAAAAGTAAAGTGCATTTACATTGACCCGCCATACAATACAGGGAATGATTTTGTGTATTCCGATAACTTTAACCAAGATAAAAAAGAATATTGGGAAGATTCCGAAATGACGGAAAATGGATATAAAATAGATACGAACACCGAAACGGATGGGCGATTCCATAGTAATTGGCTCAATATGATGTATAGTCGTTTATTGATTGCAAGACAGTTATTACGTGAAGATGGAGTTGTTTTTATTTCCTTAGATGACAACGAAATTCATCATTTAAGAAAATTATGTGATGAAGTATTTGGAGAAGATAATTTCTATTCTCAAATAATTGTCAGAGCAAATAGCAGAGGTCAAACTTATAATCAGATTGCTAAGACACACGAATATATTCTTGTTTATACAAAGTCAATTGATGGGGATTTATTAGAACTTGAAAAGGACGCAGATAATTCAGACCTGAATCTGATTGATGATATTGGAAACTTTAATATTCGAGAATTAAGGAATCGAAATCCGAAATTCGGAAAACATAACCGTCCTAATTTATTTTATCCTATATACGTAAACACGAAATCTGCTGACAAGGATGGATTTTATCCAATCTCATTAAATAAAGATGATGATTATAATACTAAAATAGAACCATTCAACTCGAAGGAAATTGAATCTTGTTGGCGATGGGGAACTAAAAAACTAACTGATAATTTGAACGAAAACACCTTACTGAGCAACATTGTAGCAAAGGAGAAAGGTGATGGTAGTTTCGGCATATATGAAAAATATCGAAAGACAACATATAAAGCTAAGTCTATTTGGAATGACAATGAATTCCTAACCGAAACTGGTACTGTTGAAGCAAAAAAATTAGGATTTGATGGCGAATTTGATTTTCCGAAACCTGTTGAATTAATTAAAAGATGTATTGAATTAACTGTTGAGAAAAATGATTTGGTATTAGATTTTTTCGCAGGTTCAGGCACAACTGGACAAGCGGTATTTGAAATAAATAATAGTTCTGATAAGGACATCCAGTTTATTACTATTCAATTGCCTGAAAAATGCGATGAATCTACCATAGCAGCCCAAAAAGGCTATAAGAAAATAAGCGACATAACTATTGAACGAAACAAACGAGTAATAGAAAAAATAATTGAAGAAAAGAAAAACAAACAACCCGATTTGTTTACCAATGGTCATAAAGAAGATGCAATAAAAGGGTTAGGTTTCAAAGTCTTTAAGTTAGTAAAATCAAATTTCCCAAGAGTTGAGTTTGCTCCCGACCCTGAAAAAACTGACGAAGAAAATATTGAATTGCTCAAAAAATATATTTCAGACAAAGAAGCTCAATTGGTAACGGCTTTCAATCGTGATGAATTAATGACTGAAATATTATTGAAGAAAGGCTTCAACTTAAATTACACAGCGGAAAAGCAAGAACAGTTCAAGAAAAACGAAATCTATCTTGCCACAGACGGAGAAAAAGAAACTTTGATTTGCTTAGATGTTACTATTGAAATGGAAACGGTTGAGTATTTCAAGAAACACACCGACAAAAAATTCATTTGCCTTGAACGTGCTTTGGACACAACAAAAAAATACAATCTAAAACATTATATGGGCGATATGTTTAATGCCTTTTAGCTATGGAAAATGAAATCTGGAAATATATTCTTATCAACGGAAAGTTCAAGCAGCTTAAGGTTAAGAATCCTAAATACGATAAAGGCGTTTTAATTTCCATCGAAGGATTAGAACCGTTTAACAAGAAGGATAAAGACGACAAGCCTATTGAGCCGACCCTTCAAGATGCAAACAACGAAAAAAGAAGAATTTTTTCCGATTTTTTCAAAAAACCATTTAAAAATCTTTTGATTTTGTCAGGTGCAGGCTCTTCAATGGACGTGGGTGGTTTATCAATGGCTCAACTTTGGACTAAAGCAGAAGAGAAATATAAAAACGGTGATATTGACGGATTTAAAATCATTCAAACAGCAGTAAATTATAATTCAGGAAAGAGTGATATAGAAGCGTTGCTTTCGCAAATTGACGGATATAGCAAATTTGCTGGAGACTCTGAAATAACAATTGGTACTGACAAAAAGAAACTTTCCACTATAAAAGACGAATTATTCGAGTTGATAAAAAAGCATTGTACTATTATTAAGCCCGAAGATAATTTTCCACACCAAGTATTTCTTGAAAAATTATTGCAACGCAAACAGACAAGCCCAAGAGTAAAAGTATTTACGTTAAACTACGACCTGTTATTTGAATATGCAGCAACGGAGGTGAATGCAATAGTTATTGACGGATTTTCCTTTACTATTCCAAGAACGTTTAGTGGTAGATTTTTTGACTATGATATTGTTCAAAGAGAAGGAAGTAAATTACAAGAAGAAGATAATTTTATTCAACGTGTTTTCCATTTGCACAAACTACACGGCTCTCTTGACTGGGAAAAGGATGAAGGAGATAAAAAAGTTAGAATCAAAGACAGTCCTAAAAAGCCTTTAATGGTTTATCCTCGTGAAGCCAAGTATGAAGATTCATACGAACAGCCATTTTTTGAAATGATGGCAAGATTTCAGCGAAATTTGAGACTAAACAACGACACAATGCTGATATGCGTTGGATATAGCTTTAATGACAAACATATAAACGCAGCTATTGAAGAAGCACTAAATCAGAATCCAGGATTCAGACTTGCAATAATCGACCCTGGATTTGATAATGATAATGTTTCCAATTCTTTGACAGTCATAAAAAAAGTGGCATTGGAATCGGAAAGAATTTTAATGGTATCAGAAACATTTACGGATTTCGCCAAACATTTTCCTGAAATAAAAACATACGAGAGTGATAATTACGAGCAAGTAAATTTGAAAAATGAACAACCAAAAGATTAATCCTTTTCGACACGAATATTTTCTTGGTTACATTAATCAAGTATTACCGCAATTCGTTAAAGTGCATTTTCCATCTTCCGTTTTATTAAATGGATTTACTCACTATGGACAAGAATTTAATGGAGGGTTAGTTGGGAACTTTGTTGTCATTGAAGGAGAGAAATATGGTTTTCTTGGTCGAATAACGGAACTTTCATTACCTGAATCTGAAAGGTTATCATTAAACGAAAAGGCATTTCAAACAAGCGACTTTCATCCAACAGGAAAAATCGAAATTCTTTTATCTTTCGACCTTTACGACCCTTTCACAGTAAAAAAAGGATTAACAGCATATCCGAATATTGGAGCGAAAGTATTTGTTAGTTCAGGTGAATTGGTTCAAGAATATATGTCAAGGTTTGGCGTGAAAAATGGAGAAGTAGCAGAAGCCGTGCAACTTGGATGCTTAGTTTCAAATCCTGATACAGAAGTAAAAGTAAATTTACAATCAATATTTGGTCGCCATTGTGCTGTTGTTGGGACAACTGGTGGAGGAAAAAGTTATACCGTTAGCAAATTGATTGAATCGCTAACAAAATCAGGTAGCAAGGCCATATTAATTGATGCTACAGGAGAATATGATGGTAATTATGATGGTTTAGAATCCATCGAAATAGGCGATGGCACACACGTATTTCATTACTCACAATTAACAATTGATGATTTATTTTATTTATTTAGACCATCATCAAAAGTTCAAGTGCCAAAACTTATGGAGGCTATCCGTTCTTTAAAGATAGTATCGCTGAACAATGGTACAAGTTTAAATAAGGAAATATTAACAACTAACCCAAAACAAACAGTACAGACAAAAATTGAAAATGGTTTGCTAAAAAAAGCAGGGTCGGATAAAAGACCATACGAAGAATTTTACTTCAGAAATATTTCAAAAATTGAAGATGGCTTTTCAGATTTTAATATTGAAAAACTTACCTTTCAAATTACCGAAGAATCTGTTTGGGATACCGCAGCAGAATGGAAAGACAAAGCAAAAATTACAATAAATGAAAGATGGGGCGATAGAAATGATGGCGATGTTTCGCACTGTATTAGCCTAATTTCTCGGATTAACAATATTATTAACAACTCTACCTACCAAAACATATTTGGTTTCAAGAAAACATTTGACGAAAATGACTTAACAAAAGTTATTGAGAATTTCATTACAGGTGACAAAAATATATTAAGGTTAAATTTCGGAAACATTCCATTTGACTTCCAGATTCGTGAAATATTAGCAAACGCCATTGGTAAATTTCTACTAAATAAAGCAAGAAAAGGGAATTTTAACCCTCAGAAAAATGGAGATAATAATCCTTTAGTTTTATTGATTGACGAAGCTCACCAATTTTTAAATAAAACCATAAAAGACGAATATTTTGATGTGAAGCCGTTAGATTCATTTGATTCTATTGCAAAGGAATGTAGAAAACACGGACTTTTTATTTGCATTGCAACACAAATGCCGAGAGATATTCCACAAGGTACACTTAGTCAAATGGGGACTTTTATTGTTCACAGACTAATAAACCATAACGACAAAGAAGCAATAAGCAATGCTTGCAGTTCAGCAAATAAAAACACTTTAGACTTTTTGCCGATATTGGGAGAAGGGGAAGCTGTATTGACAGGAGTAGATTTTCCAATGCCAATAATTATGAAATTTGACAAACCCAAAATTGAACCCAATTCTAATACACCGAATTTAACAAAGAAACCCAATGCACAGGTGTAAGCACATTTGCAATTCGCACAAGCCAACGCACAGACCAAAAATTGCAAAAGAGCTTCCACCTCTCCCACCCGGGAAAAATTATTTTTTAAAATTTCCTTCCCTTCTAAAAATTTTTAAAACCGCCACCCACAGCCGACACAAAAACAACCCGACAATGACAGCGAAACCCACAGCAGACAAGGACTACAGCAACTCGACAGACAGAACGCCAGCTGGTAACACGGGTTTGGCAAAAGTGGCGGTTCAGTGCTCCGCAGACACATTTGTGGTTAATCAAAGTTTGGTTCTCCGCATCAACATTTGTGGTGAAAATCGCCACCTTCGCCAAGCCCGAAACCGTTAGCTGTTATTATAGAGTGACCCTGCAAATGACAATGAAATTTTACATAATTATATTCTTTATAACAATTTCTGGACTTACTTTATTTGGACAAAGTAATGACACTTGGTTTTCATGCTGGAATAAAGATTCGACGCTAGTTGGATACAAAGACAAAAATGGAATCATTAAAATTGAACCAAAATTTATTAGAGGCTTTACAAATGCAATAAAATTTGAAAATATTATTGCTGTAACAGATGAAAAGAATAGTAAATGGAGTAATTACTATTTAACAAAAAATGGTAAAGTTATTGGAAGAGATAGTTTACATATTTTTGATAATGGTTTTGATTGTGAAAGCGAAGGATTTATTCGTTTTAGAGATTATAAAACCGATAAAGCTGGAATATTTAATAAAAAAGGTAACATCATAATTCCTGCGATTTACAATGATTTATCAAGAGTCAGAAATGGAATGATAATAGCATTGAAGGGGGCAGAAAAAAAATATTTGGAAGGTGGAGAATATTTCAGTTGGGTTGGTGGTCAAGAGTTTCTTATTGATACCAACAATAATATACTTATCGACAATTTTAAATTAGATAACAAACTAAACTTCTTCTCTCTTGAAAAGACAAATATCCCGCACTCGGATACAACAAGGAAATCATTTTTAGCAAGGGATAGTTTATACTATTCTTTTATTGACTTTGAAGCAGAATTTAAGCAATGGATTACAAATGAATTACAAAAAAATATAACTCTTGAAACGTTATTGAGTATTTCATTTGACACAATAACTTGGGAGTCAAAAAATGGCTGGACAAAAACTAATAAACAAAAACTTCTAAAAGAAAATTTTACAATTCTAAAAAACGGATTGTTAGAAATTTTACAACCGAAAACTGACTACCACATTTCATCTGAAGGACTAAACTTTTTTATGTATGAAGGTGTAGAATTTGAAAAATATTATAATAATTGTGGTGAGTCAAAAGATTGGATTTACCCAACAATGTCTATTGTCATTTCTCACGAAACAAAAAAAGACTTTTCACAGAATAATTATGAATTTTTGCGTACAGAAAACGGTTATAAGCTAATTAATTTGTCAATTAGAAACGAAAAAATGAAATAACAACAGCTAACAGCGCCTTAGAGATAGGCTCTTATACCCCACTTCGAATAAATATTTACTACTTTTGAAATAAATCTCGCTTCGGGTTTTGGGTGCTTTGCCTCGGTATCGCCCATCGCTAAAGGCGCAAAACGTTATATGAGATTTTGAAAAATATTTCGCCTCGAAAATAAAAATTCCCTTTATCTAAAATACCAAACAAAAAATAAAGTTGTACTTTAGTGAAACTTATCGTAAATTTGAAAAGTGGAGAATAATAAAGTAAGAACAGT
>CAMAXI010000016.1 GCA_945862165.1 Chryseobacterium gleum | reverse complement strand
ATCATATGACTTAGATAAATCACTATCATGCTTGCGTGTGTAATCCAACACAACAAAACCTGTGTAATGCTCATAATCTGGTACCTCTGAGATAATACCACTCGAATTGTCAATTCGTAAAACCTTATTTAAACCCCATGATCCGTATGTAAAAGGACGCACAATGGTACCCTCTCCTGAATAAACTAGAAAAGGGAAGGAAAAGAAGAGTATAAATGAAAAATATTTCATTGAGTAATGATATTATATTGAGAAAATCTGCTAGAAGGAATATATTTTTTACTCTTATCAATTATAAAATAATTATTTGTGTTAAAATGAGAAGAATTAAAGATTGGACGATAATCGAATTGAGTATATTCGATAATTCCAAATTGACCTTTATTGGTTGAAGACTCATCGTATTCAAAAGTAATTTTAATCAACGTATGATTTTTATTATCTAAAACAACAGTGTAATCATTTATACCTTTTAAATTCGAAAAAGAATATGTATTTAAACCATTAACAGAACTAATTAATTTAGGAGAATTTTTAGTTTTAGTAGATTTTGATGATGAAACATATTTCTGAATTTCTTTTAGCGTACTTTCTGAAATTTTGTCAGATACTTTATTTTTAGTGGACAACAACATTTTATGATTTTCGTAATCCACTTGAATTTCTATCGTTTTAGACTTAAATATTTCCAAATCATCTAACTTGGTAATAGTTGTTTCATTTTTATGCTCAACTGAGGAAACTGAATTATAAATTAATTTACCACCTCTTTTAGAATAAACAGAAACTTTAGCTTTTATAGAAATAGCCTCGGCATTTTCCATTTTTTGACTAATAGCTTTCATGTCATTTTCAAAATTTTGAGAAAAATTTAAAAATGGAATAAATAATAATACTATGTAACTATATCTTATCATTCGAAATCAAATAAATCTTTAAAGAAATTAACTATATCAGATGGTAAATCTTGAAATGCACTCGAAGAACCAGAATTATTAAGAGTTTTCTTTGCATTATTACCTCGAGATTCAGTGATTGTGAATACTCCTTTTTCTGTTTCTTGTTTTTTTATAGCTAATTTACCCTGTTCATCATAATAATAAAAAGTAGCGTAATTGTCTACATTTAACGTAGCCCTAAGCTGAAACTTAACAGGATCATATACATAGGTAGAAATACCTCCTGTTTTTGGAGAAAAACGTATATCATCTATATATAGATTATATCGTTGAGGATTAAATTGAAGTGCTAGAATAGTTTGACTATCATTCGTTTTAAATTCAAGATCTATTTTCTGCCATCCTTCTATTACTTTGCCATAGGTAATATCATATTCATCGAATTTATCAAAGTTACCAACCGAATTACAACTACCAGGAATAACCAAATCTTTGAGGTCATTCTTAAACGTTTTAACTTTAGAATTATCAGTAGAAACCCACATCGAAACAACGTATTCTTTCCCCTTTATTAATCTTAACATTGGTTGATCAAAAACAACATTAGAAGTAATTTTCATCGATTGTTTACCTGTATGTGCTTTACTTTTGGAAAGCGATACATTAGTTAAGTATTCCGTTGAATTTATTTTAAATCTTTTTTCATAAATAGTAGCTTTCCCTGAAACTCGAGTGCCAAGCGGTAAAGAAAAATTGTTTTCTTTTAGACAATGTACATATGGTCTAAAATAAATATTCATATTATTTTGTCCATATGAAGACCACCAAAAACTACCATTTAAAAAATAACTTCGATTGGATAAGTTACCAGCAACACTGGTTTTATCAGCAACTATAGATAAAGCAACGGTTGTTCTTTGATTCAATATTTCATTAATATAATCTTTATCCCCAGTAAACCCATTAATAAAATTTAAGGCATTTTTTATATAATCAGATACATTATAGGATCGAAATTTAATGTAACCTTCAACATCGAGAGAAGGATTATCCGTTTTAATATATTCACCTTTCTTAATTGGTAAAATTTCAGAAAGGACCACTTGATTATCACCACTTTTGCGATAAAAATTAAAATGATTTTGTTTAATTCTATTGTCAGTATCCCAACCACCATCACTTTCTTCAACAATAGATTCAAAATCCTCTACGCCTAATTCATGGAAAGATGCATTACTACCTACAGCAATGGATAAGGAATTATTATAGCCATACAAAGCACTAGACTTAATATTTAATCGATTAACATTTTCAGTTTCATAAGAATCTCCTGAAAAACGAGTAACTTCATTTACCCATTCCCAATTGGATTCATAATCTTCCAAATTACCTAAATCCCAAGTAAACATAGGAACCTTGTGGTCAAAAACACCAAACTCACGCAGTTTTGGATTAGAAGTTGCATTATTACTAATGTATGCATCTTGTTCACTACCGGCAAACCGTTTACCTACATAAGTATACGATTTAAATGGTCTAAAAATCCCACTATTTCCGGATAAAAACGGATTAATTTCTCCTTCAACTCCCTGTATACCATCAAGAAAAGAGTTGAATGTTATACTATTTTCAGCATAATTTAATGATGTAAAATTTGCACTCCAATCATCCGAATATAAACTTGCATTACCAGAAAGTAATTTATTGGAAGGTGTTTTATAGTTTAAAACAGTGTTGGTAGTAACTAATGGATCAGAAGAAGTTAACGAATATGGTTCAAAAACAATATCATCAAAATTACCCTTAAACTCATAATTTGCAGCAGTAGCTTTATAATGATTTCGATATCCAGAACGGATAACTGTTAAATCTGTCAAAAACACATTGTTTTTATCCGGATTATCTAATGCATTAACAAAACTTAAAACACCTTCTGTTATATTATTATTCGAATCATATTTCCAACCTAAGAAATAACATTTTTGATAATTATTTGATGAAATCTTGTATGTTTGTTCAGCGTTTACGGCCATTGGTTTAATATAATAACCAAATTTAGAGATACAATTAACATCGTAAAAAGCTTTAACGACACCATTTATTTTAAAAGTTTGACTATCATCCAGACCAACTTCTATTGTTAAAATTTCATCATTAATTGACGTACACTTTATACCATACTTTATGCCTGACCTCGTATAAGGAATAAAATTAGCTTCTTTTACCTCTACTGAATAATTAATATTATCAGAGCTACAATTTGAACTAACTTTAAAATTACGATCTTTAAACCAGTTAATGTAAAAATAATTTTTATAGTCCGTTTTGCCGCCAACAACATTATTCGTTAATAATTCATCTCCTTTTACAAGCATTTCTTTTTGTTCTTGTGTAGGGCTAAACAAAAATAATTTAGGATTATGGATATGATTTGAGGGTTGAATATCACTTTGACCTTTTATAAGCGTATTAAATTTATAATTTATATTTTGATAAGCATGCCCCATACGTTCGTATTGGTAATAGGCCGGGATAATATAACTATACATCTCATCCCCAAACTCATTGGTCGTTTTAGAAAGAATAGGAGTACCTGATTTTTCATCATAAGCGACTATTTCCGAACTATTACTTGTTTGTAAATCTCTTATGGTAGTTTTATATAAAATACCAGTCCTATGAATCACTTTATTAGTTACATAGGTTCTAAATAAGGTTTTGTGATTGGAATAAGTAGCCCAATATTGAGGAAAAAACATAAGAATTGGAAGTGAAGGTGGATTTGAGTAAACTAATGTTCCGTCAAAGCCAACTTCAAAACTGCCGCTATTATTAAATGTTTTCACCTCTTTTTGATCAGTATAAATTTCAACTTCGACACCCATCAATCGCTTTTCATTCGATATTTTATGAGGTGTTGTAGCATCCTGTTCAATTACACTAACTTCACTGTCAAGAATATTTATTTGTTCCCCTTGATACTCTGATACATGAGATTTATATTCATACAACTCAGTGGTAATAGGATTTTCATCCATTTTTCCATCAATTAGTTGAAACGTTTTAGTAGATCTTAATTTTCCGTGCATATCGTTCAATTCAATTTTGAAAGCCTGAGTTCCATGGTAAAATTGTCGACTTAAAGTACCTATAGTAGGAACTAAAATTGGTACGTTAAAATAATCCTTAGTATCATTTTCTTCAGATAATTGGGAATAATCTACCAATGTCGGAAAATCTTTTGCTGTAAAAAATTCGTGAACGGTTACTCCTCCAGTTCTTCCTGTACGTGTTATATTTTTTTCTCTTTTCTGAATTTGATCTTTAGTATTTAAACTTGTAATGGTAACTTTTCGATAACCAACACCTGCACCTGGAAATAAATGCTCATTCACAGGACCTTCAGTATTCATACCCAGATTGGTGAATAAACTACTTTTATGAAAATATTTTATTGGATATTTTAAAGCATTCTCATCTCCCCCAGCCTGAGGTTCATTAATAGCAACACCACTGGAAATAATTTTACCATCTTCTACCATAGTATAGTCATACATTTGACCATATGTACGTGATTTTTCATTAGTGACTAAATTCCAATTATCTGTTATCGTAATTTGCTTTACCCTATGACCTCCACCAAATTTCTTTTTATCGGGACTTGCTAATCGAATTACTGAATTATTTAAATCTATGGTACTTGCAAAACCTCTATTACGACAATAAGTTCTTATGTTTCCAAACATCTCTGCTGTTGATTTAGCTAAAGACATAATATTCGGCATTTTATTGAGTAAATCATTATGACTAGGATTTTGGTTGTTTAACCCACCATTTAAATTTAAACCCTCACCATTGTTTAGTAACAAAGGCGCTTGTGTTTGTAAGTAGTTCCACCCTTCAATTGCTAATGGATGAAAACTTGAAAAATAACTCCCGTTTTTTTTCTTAGCAGCTTGAATGGTAACATATCCTTTCGTGTAATACGATGTATTATTTTGATTTTGTATAGAGTTCTCATCACACCCAACGAAATAAGCAACTTTGGATATCGAATTATTATTTGCATTGATATTATATTTATATCCTTCCTCTAAAGGAAGATATCCAGATATAAAATCATCAACTTGATCCACTAAATTTATTTTTGTTTTAAAATAAATATGTCTCGGTCCATCTTTTTCATGCATCAGAGGCTCCACATATTTATCGTAAACTTCTTTATTTGTCACATCAATATTACTTGTAACTTCTATCGGATATTCTAATTTAAAATAGATTCTACGTTCTTTTTCATCCTTTACTTCATTTGGATCATCATCATAATATTTATTGTTTGATTCGTCCTCATCATAAATTTGATTTGGAGAATCAGGACGTCCCAATCGTTCTATTTTGAACATTTGATTTGCTGTCTTATGTTGTACATAACCATAGTCATCCGATTCATACTGAATATTTATCTCACCACCAGAGGGTAATGTGATTCGTTTAAGACACCAAGCAGAAACTAAAGCGTCATTCGTCTGTTGCGTTATTTTTCTAACTTTATCATCTTCAAATTCATTAGCAAGATAATTTGGTTCCCAAACATCCGAATTCCAATTTTGATTGAATTGATTTACATAAGGAAAATGAGTATTATGTTCGATATTTGATCCTTTTTTCTTATAACTGCCCCACATATCATAGCTATTCATCTTATAATTTGGATTAGAATAAGATTGACCGTAATCAAACTCATATGCATTTTGACTTCCTCTAGTAGATCCATTTGAGGTAAACCAAACTTTTTTTAATGTTAATTTACCTTCAGTTGCATTTGGCGCTAAATGACATAAACTATTTGTAGCATTTTCATATTCGAAATGTACTGTTTGTAAAGGAGTCGCTTGATTGGAATGTAAAATAAAATCTTTTTTGTTATAAATATTGATTTCGTCTACTTTCATTCCAGATAATTCTATCGTACCTTCTCCATATTCACCTTTTGATTCTTTACTATCAGATCTTTCGCTCATTTTAAATATAGCAATATGCGATTTCGTTTCAATTTGTCCTACATACCAAATTTCTTTTTCACCATATTGATAAGATGCTTTATCGTCCTTACCGGTCCAAGAATTCCCCATGTTAAATAAATTCTTGTCATAAGGAGTTCGCCATTTATACAATTTTTGATTTCCATCGTTTTGGGTATATTGCATGTATTTAAACTTTACCCAATACCCTAAATCATCATCAGATGGACCGTCGTTTTTTAAATCTACATAATCGGAACCTTGAACAGAGGTAAGTAAATAAGAATGAGTATATGGTGATTTTATAGTTTTACTTCGAAATTTTTCACCAACCTTGTAATCTAGATTATCTTCACTACTAGGATACATTACAGTTTCTACACTTTGTGGATTTTTTTCAGCATTTACAGAGTAAGAATGTTCTACCTCTTTATGATTATAAGCGGGTAATGCATAGACATAATAACTGCCTTCTTCATTTAATACTTTGTAACCGGCAGAATGTTTATCAATTTTTACGTTACTCCTTACTTTTCTATTTAATTTTTTGGAAGCTATTATATTAGAGTAAACTTCAGTTGGATTAATAAAATAATTCACATTAAATTCACCTAATTTATCTACTTCACTATTTACTAAAGTATGAACCAATGTATTTCTAACTACTCGTTCATTTGCATTTGTACGTTGATTTTTATATTGACCATTATTTCCATTTCCTGATATACTTCTACGAAGTAATAATCCGTCATTCGGATCTTCATCAAATTTGACTAGAGGTAAATCAAAGTTTTTTATATAGTCATACTCATTCTTTTTTGATAATGATTGTTCTCCATGTACTTTATAATAAACATTTTCAACTCTTCCTCCAGGTGTTGGATTGTTAAAATCAAATGTTAGTGAATTGTATTTATCCCATGAACCTTTGGTATCCCACCCAAAATTTGCATTGATATCGTAACCATGTTCAATTTCAGTTTTAGTAAAGGCTATGGTTGTTTTAAAATCATTACCTGTTTCAAAACCATATCCTCCACCTAGCGTATAATTCTCTAAGTAAGGATCAAATGTTCGCCCAATATCCGATCTATAAGTTCTAAAATAACTTGATAAACCCTGTCCAGTGGATGAATACGTATCATAAGTATAGTAAGAGCTAGGTAAAATTTTAGTGCCTTTATCAACTTGACCATCGTTTTGACGCATAAAATCTAAGGTATAATTATTTGCAATTTTGCCTCCAGCTTGTGCATAGCCCATAACCATCCGTCGGTTTCCTTCTATGTCAAGATTATCATAATTTTCAGTATTTAAAAAAGCACTTAAATTGTAATGTGATGAAAAGTCAAAATTCTCATTGAAAGAGCCTACTTTAACAGTTAATGACAAATTATATTTATCTACATTTTTTGAAAATGAGGGAATATAATTATTTTTTGAGAAAGTAGAACCAACACCAATATTTTTTTGAATTACATCATTCCGCATGGTTCGATATTTACCTTTATACATATCATTTTCCTTATCTTTTTTATTTTTGTGCGTAGAATAATTAAAAGATAAATCACCATCTAAAGTAAAACCCAATTTATGTTTTCGCTTATTTTCATCATTTTTATCTCCGAGAGAAAAAGACGGTGAAATAGACATCCCACTTTCTGAATCTAATCCAATATCTAAACTAACTCTACCATAATTTAATGACGGATCAACGGATATTCCAACCCCATTAAAATTATTGTAATAAATGGATGCTCCTAAAGACAAATGGTCTTTCAAACCTTTCAATAAGTTAATACCATTAAATTCTGGGTCATAAGCTCCTTTAACACCTAATGTCCAAGAAGCCATCATGTCATCATAAGTTAATAAATGATCACTATCTTGATCCGCTTCACCATCCTTATCTTTGTCCTCACTTAAAAACTCATCTGGTAAACCTCTCATGTTACGATTTATACTTCCTACATTAATGTTCCAACCCAAGCCTACCCAGGAAGCTTCATCATCCATCGTTACTCCCGCATGATATGCTAAATTTACTGGGTAGCCACCATTTGGTCCAGGTAGATTAAAAAGGGGAATATTATAGTTAAAATCCCCGGTAAAAGGATCCACCATTTGTGTCGTACTTATAGGCTCAAAAGATTGAACTTCGGTTTGAGAATTACCTTCCGTTAAAGCTAAGGCCATCGTAGGATGAATAACATCAACAAGTATACTTAATACGATAGATAAACTTAACCCTTTAAACGATCTACTTTGACGTAACTTTATTATAAATCCTTTTTTATTCATGAACATAAAAACTAGTAAATAATTCTTTTTTAAACTTTATTTTAATTAAACCTTGACCAAATAATTTATCTCTGTAATTAAAAAAAACATCCTCTTTTATTTCAAACTTTGGAAAATAAAAGAAAAGATCTATTGATGGTTTCAATCCATAATTTCTTTCATAATGACTAAATTCTGGTTTAATTTCTTGAGATTGACTCTCTAAATAAACGTCAGATAATATTTCAAAAGAAAGATGAGCTTCTCTAGCTATTATTTCCTGCTTGTTAACATTGCCGATTTCCAAAACACTTAAAGCATTTTCCCTACTTAATCGCAAATGAATAGTGTATTGTTCATGTTTATCCCCATAAATTGAAGGCACTAACTTTGCTTCAAAAATTAAATCATGTGTTTTTTCAAAAGCTATAAATCCATTGTCTACATCATTTAAATAATTATTCATTTCTTTCACCGATTTAAACTCATGTTTTTTTTCATTACAAGAGAAAAAAATCAGACAAAAAATCAAATAGATAAAAATTCGCATTGCTATTTATTTGATATATAATTGAAAATCTTTTGTTATATCATCACTTTCTCCAGCATAGAGTAAAGAGCCATCCCCTACAGCAGAAAATAAATAGTCATAGCCATTATCTTTAGCAAATTCCTTTGCTCTATCATTTATTTCTTGTCTAATTTGTGTAAAATAGGTTTCTTTTAAATGAATATTTTCTTCTTCATATCTTTGTTTAAACGTAAGATATCGATTTTCTAATTCTTTATATTTTACAATCTCAAATGCTATAGCTGTTCCTTTTTGTATTTTCTCAGAAATAAAGGATAATTCTAATTGTAAACTATCCATTTCGGATTTTCTCACATTTGTTATTTTCATTAAGTCCTTTTCTAAACGTTTTTTTAATGAACAATTATTATACACCTCATTATAATTGAAATGAGCTATTTTTTTATTATTAGTAAATGTTAGTATCGCTAATGTTAAAGCAGAAACTGAAAATATTATGCTTGAGAATTTAAAAATTTGATTTTTCATAGTTAAAAATTATATGTTTGGATTTTCGTGTTATAATTGTACCATATAGGACTATAAGGTTCTGTGATATATATATTTCCATATGAACTTGATGGATTATCAATTGGTCTAGGTTGATCACCTGGATTCCAAATATTACTACATGGGTTTGATTCAATGTCTAAAATGAAACGTAAGTACATTTTTTCTTTTTTATCATTCATTGTTTCCAAATAATAAAATCCATTTGGAATACAAGATGTGCGAATTAAATTTGAAATTGGTATCGAAATATAATTATCGCCATGAGTAATAGGCATGGATATATAATCTGATTGTGTACTAACTAATTGATTTTTTTTGTTGAATATTTTGAAATTTAAAACCGAGGAATTATATTCTTGATTGAAAACAAAATTGATATTATTGTTAAAAGTGTTATAATATCCATCTAATTCATATTTTAATTTAGCATAATTAACTTGACTTTCTTCACATCCAAAACTGGAAATAAAATCCATGAAGCCGGAACCTTTACTGTTGATATATGGGGATATTGAAAGGGAATTAATTTTAGCAGTTGTTGTTATTTCAGCAGAAATACCTCCTGAAAAATAAAAAGTAGTTTCATTTTGTTTTAAATCACTTTTTTTTCTTCGTACTAAAATTGGAGTGTTGTCCTTATAAAATAAATATTCTGATTGACCACCTATATTAATCTCACATCTGTTAGATTTAGGATAAAAATATATATTAAATTGGGCATTAGTTAAACCTATAATTGGATTTTCAACTAACTCAATTTTATGATAATTTCCTAATCCATTTAATTTTGGTACAAATGAAAACCATCCTTCATTTGAAAATTCGTCTAATTTATTTGAAGATTTTGCTAAAGTATATTTAATTATATCGCTTTGGTTAAAATATTTTGTCCAATAAACATCACCTCCATTTGCATCATTACTTGTATTGTTAATACTCTTTTCCCATTTGACCTTTAACCCTGCATATACAATATTGTTAATTTCAATAAGCTCTTTATCTCCAAAATGTTGTAATTCGTATGCAGTACCTTTCAAATAGTAAATTCCAATTGGTAGTGATTCATAATAAGTTTGATTTTCAGTCCCTATTTTTATATTTTTTGAGTCATATAAGTAAACGCTTGTAGGATATTGACTTGTAGTAGTTGGATAACTTACCGTAAGATTTACCAAAGCTTTATCACAAGTATTATCTGTAATTGAATGATTAATAATAAATGGAATTCCAAATAGATATCGGTGAGGAAGAAATTCTAGACTTGAATTTGAAGCGTTAAACACAAAGGAGGTTTTCCATGAATAAGCTTGTGGTAAAGGTGTTTGTTTTAAAATTGTTGTGCCATCATAATACTCTAATAAATTTCCATTCTGTTTTAGACTCAAAGTAGAATTTGGAGTAATTTGTATAGAACCCTCTGTTTTATTTCCATCTATTATTAAATATAATTTAGAGTTTTCAATCGCAAATCCATTTTGAATACTGTTCTTATTTTGTAGCGTCGCCTCAGATGGTAAAAATCCAAAATATTGATCATTTTGTATTTCATTAACTGTAAATTTTATTTCTGATTGTGTTTGATTATTTATTAATAAATCTAATGTGCCTTTTGCATTATCTTCTATGGAAGTAATCGAACGAGTACCTGTTTGAACACCTTCTAATTCAGTAAAAGGCATTGTTGGCAATACTAAATTTTTAGAATCAAACAAGCAAATACCCCTTGAGTCAAAAACACTCGTATAATATTCTCCCATGTCTAAATTGTTGAAATTATAGGATGTCGTACTTATATTTCCAGTAAAAAAACGTGTACTATCAATATGTGACGTGTCACCTACAAACACTGAATCTCTTAAGTAGGCAAATTGATCTTTTAAATTATCAATTGGATAAGATGAAATAATGTAATGAAACGGACCGACTTTATCCTGAATTGTAGAAATATCAACATGTAGACTACCCTTTCCAGTTGTTGCATTGAAAGATGATACTGTTGGACAACTTATAGTTATCAATTTATTTGCAGAAAATGAGGTACAACTTGTATTCGAAACAGATACTCTAAAATAAGTTGTTGAAGGAAGTTCATCGGTCAATAATGTTGAAATTGTTTTACCATTAAGATTTGTAAAAGTTGACCCATCTATTGAAACTTGCCATTGTAAAACACTGTTAGCATCTTGTCCAGTTAACGAAAGATTAACCTTTTCATATTGACAAATGGAATCTTTATCGGCACTAATGGTTCCTGGGTTTGGTGCAACTAACACTCCTATGCTAATCCCTGCACTATTTAAAATGCATGTCCCACTACCAACTTTCACTCGGTAATATCCTGCTGATGCAACATTCGTCGCGTTATAAGTCGATGCTGTTTGATTGGAAATATCCGTATACGTTACATCATCCGAAGAAAATTGCCACTGAATATTTTGCCCTGCTGTTTGATTGTTTACTTGGAGAGTAACATTTCCTCCAGAACAAACTGAACTAACATTCGCTGTAACAGTTCCTGCGGTAATTGTACAAGTGTTTATGGTAAACTGCGCCGTTGAAAAATGATGAATTTTCAAACCACTAGCGGTTAAACTTGGAAAATTATCATTATCATAGTAGTATTTTGTTCTGTAAATAGATGTTCCAGATTGGTTGGTGTAACGTGTTTGTATTGCACTTGTAAATGTACTAGCATCTCTACTTTCAATTAACACTTCTAAATTATCAGTTCCATTATAATCAAATGCAGTAGAAAATGGAATCGTGTTCCAACCGCTCGCACCAAATGTAATGCTACCTTCATATACTAGCGTAAATCCTGAATTACCTGGATGTAAATTATCTGTATAACTGGATAAAGCTGTATGTCTTACATACACTTTCTGATTATCTAAGGTATACGAACCACCTGAATTATTTACATAATAGGCCAAGGAAGTAATTTTCCCTGTTTTATTAAGTTCACTCGCTAAATACAATTGTGTACTCCAACCAAAATTGAAATAAGTTTGAAATGGATTGGAATAATCTGTTCCGTTACCAAGTGTCCCAACTTGAACTGTATTGATAGACGAAGTTGTACCATTTACAGTAATTGTGATAGTAGCTGTTTCTGTACACGAATTTCCATTGTTTCCTGTAACGGTGTATGTTGTAGTTCCTGTTGGGCTAACTGACACGCTTGCTACATTTCCTAAATTATGATCCCAAGTGTAATTGGTTGCTCCGCTAGCTATTAATGTAGAACTCTCACCACTTGCAATAGAAACCTTACCAGCCGTTAGTGTAAGACTAGTTGGCGAGGATAATACTGTAATGGTATGTGATGTGCCTGTGTATGAACATGTACCTAGACTTAATACAGAACGAATATACTTACTTGATGTAATATTTTCAGCTCTGTAGGTAAGATTTGTTTCTCCAGATAAATTTGTAAATGTTGCGTTATCTGATGATTCTTGCCACTGAATCGTTTCATTACTACCTAATGTGGAACTAGTAAATAGTACGGTTTCTCCACGACAAACGTTCACATTTGAGGGCGTTGTGGTGTTTTGAGTAGGATTTGAATTGATAATCAATGTTTTCGTAGCTGTAGTAGTTCCACAATTTCCTCCACTGGTTGTAAGTGTCAAAGTAATAGTACCGGTCTCTGTTGCACTTGCGGTATAGGTTGCAATAGATGGATTAGTCGCATTTGTCCACGTACCTGCTCCACCAGTCCAAGATCCTGAAGTCGCTCCTCCTCCAATACTTCCTCCCATTGCTGAAGTTGTTCCACTCTGACAAATTGCTGTTAATGCTGATCCTGCATCAGCAGTCGGGTTAGAATTGACCGTAACCAATGTACTTGTAGAATAAACAATACATGACCCTGACCCAATTTTTGCACGATAATATTTGCTTGCAGTTAAGTTACTTGCTGCGTACGACGCACTTGTCTCACCTAAAACATCTGTAAAAGTGATATTATCTGTAGATGACTGCCACTGAATTGGCGTACCGCTATTTCCTGTCAAAGATAAGGTCGAACTACCTCCTGAACACACGGTGGATGCACTTGCGCTAGCAGTCCCGCCAGTATAAGTACATGTATTTATGGTAAATTGAACGTTAGAATAATGTTGAACTCTTCCACCTGCTTGATAGGTGGTTGGAAAACTATAATCGTTATAATCATACTTCGTTCTGTAAATAGATCCACCTGCTTGACTTGTATATCTGGATTGTATCGCACTCGTAAAAGTAGAGCCATCCCTACTCTCCACCATAATTTCCAAATTATCTACCCCATTATATGCAAATGGTGTATTAAAAACAACAGTTTTCCAGCCACTTGCACCAAAAGTGATACTCCCTGAATACACCAGGGTAAAACCAGTAGTTGTCGGATAATATTTATCAGCAAAACTAGCTAAGCTAGAATGCCTTACATATATTTTTTGATTGTCCAGTGTATAGGTTGGACCTGAGTTTGAAACATAATACCCAATCGCACTTATCGAACCTGAAGCACCAATTTCACTTTTTAAATACAATTGACTACTCCATCCATAATTAAAATACGTTTCAAATGGATTAGAGTAATCTGTAGAAGTTCCATTCCCAATAGTAACTGTTGTTTGTCCTTTTGCTACATGTATAGTAACACAAACCATGAGCATTGCTATAGTAAATTTACACCTTAAAAACTGTTTAATAATTTGCATTATTTTTATTATTACAAGTTGCTATCTTTCAAAATTAACTTACCATATACATACAGACATTTCAACTATACCCCTGTATTTTAATGACATACTAAAAAATTAATCCCTTTAATCCCTAACTACTTCATCCTGCATACGCACATATGTGCAATCGGCAGATAATTGATTATATATATCCTCTTTTGCACGGACATTTCCTGCATCAAACCCTTTTGATGCTAATAAAAAATATAAATCATTTGCGTCAAATGCGGGAAGTACAACCAATGTAAGTGTATGAAGCGTTGCATTAAAAGAAGCAGATGAAACGTTTTCAAACGTGGAAGCCAAAGTTTCAATGGTAGCAGTACAACCTTTACCGCCGTAAACATTTAATACCACGGTTTGACTTTCTGCACTCGCATAAGAATCTATTGAAACCAAGAGGATACCAACAAAAAATAGAAAAAAAGGTAATTTTAAATTCATCATTTTAATGTGTTTATTACTAAAATCAAAAAAGTTATCCATATAATTTTTCAAATTTCCAGTCTTTTTTTGAATCCTTTTAGCGTGTTTCTACCTGTTTATAAATTTTTCACTAATCTTTTTAACCTTCTTTTTAACTACCATTAATTCGTTCTATAAAAAAATCTAATAAAACATCCTAATAACACGTATACACACGTGTTTTAACACGTGAATACACGTGTTTTTATAAGTACTTATACCTGTTTCTAAATTAAATTGCTAATTTGGATAGTATTGAATTTCAACTTAAAACAACTATTATGGCAAAAATTAACCATACAAATTATCTGGATGTAGTCGACACGATATTCTCGTCTTCCAAAAACAAAGGACTTACACACATAAATTCAGACGAAGATTTTTTTGATGGGAAATCGTTTTCGATCAAAGGAAAAGAATTGAAGAACTTCGGAACATGTGGTTATCTTGGCTTAGAAACCCATCCGCTACTTGCTGAAGGATCGATTGAATTAGTGAAAAAATATGGTACGCAATTTTCCATGGGAAGGGTATTTATGCGCCCTAAATATATCCGTGAATTAGAAGATTTAATGAGTGCAATATTTAACAATAATAAAGTATTGTGCTATACCTCTACTTCAACCGCACATATCTCCGTATTGGCAACCGTTATAAAAGCAGATGACTTAATTGTACTCGATCAACAGGTGCATTTTAGTGTACAATTCCCTGCTAAAAACACGAAGCTACAAGGTACAGAAATCAAGATGATTCGTCATTCTAATTTTGATATGTTGGAAACCATTTTACGCGATGAATCTAATAAGTATCAGCGTGTTTGGTACTTAGCAGATGGCGTATATTCGATGCATGGTGATTTTCCAGATACGGATAGATTGCAACAATTATTAGACAAATACCCCAAACTTCACCTCTACTTCGATGATGCACACGGCATGAGTTGGTCGGGTAAAAATGGTGCTGGCTATGTTTTTGACCGACTAGGAGTAAGTAAACGGGTTATTGTTGTTTCTACCTTGGCAAAAGGATTTGGATGTGTAGGAGGTACAGCAGTATTTTATGATGAAGAAATGTATCGCAAAGTAGATATTTTCGGTGGACCTCATAGTTATTCCCACCCTTTAACGCCTGCTAGTGCCGGTGCAGCAATTGCATCTGCAAAAATTCATTTATCTCCGGATATTTATCGCTATCAGCAAGAATTACATGACCTTACTTCCTATATGGACCAACTACTTTTAGAGAAAAATTTACCGAATTTATCCGCTCCAAATTCGCCTATCTATTACATCGGCGGTGGACTAAATAAAGTAACCCATAATTTTGTAAACCGTATTTTAGGAGAAGGATTTTATGTAAATACCGCCACTTTTCCAGCTGTACCAAACGATCGATCGGGACTTCGTTTCACTGTAACTCGTCATGTTACAAAAGAAGATATTCATGCATTTGTGGATACAATGGCGCATCATTTTCCATTGGCAATTGCGGAGGAACAAGATCAAATTGAACGCGTATATAAAGAATTCAATTTTAATTATAACAAGCGTGAAGCGGATAAAAATGAACATACCCAGCAAAATATATTAAAAATAGAAAGTTATAAAACTATTAAAGATATTAACCCTGTTGAGTGGGATGAAAAATTTGAAAACAGAGGTAATTTTTCACATGAAGGATTGCAATGTATGGAAGAAATTTTTTCAAACAACGATAAACCAGAAGAAAATTGGGATTTTTATTATTTAATGGTAAAAGACCAACATAACAATTTAGTTTTAGCAACCTTTTTTACAGTTGCAATCTATAAGGACGATTTACTATCCCCAGAACATATTTCAAGAAGTATCGAAGAATTAAGGAAAAAAGACCCATATTATTTATGTTCTAAGACGCTAACGATGGGATGTATGTTCGCGGAAGGAGACTTTTTATATATCCAACCAGAACATGAAGCTTTTGACGAAGCAATAGATAAATTATTTGAATATGTTAATACCATTAAAAAACAAGAAAACGCTACTACTGTAATCTTTCGTGATTTCGCGGAAAATTCACCAATTATCACTAAATTAGAAGATAATGGTTACGTGAAATTTGGAATGCCTAATATTAATATTGTGCAAAATCCTAAATGGAACAACGTGGATGAATTATTGGCATTAATTAATTCAAAAAAGAAACGCGATAATATAAAGCAATATGTAGTTAGACATTTGGATAAATTTGAAATTAAACAATACAATGAGATTTCAGACAAACAAGCAGAACAATATTTTGAATTATTTATGAATGTAAAAAACGCAAATTTTTCATTTAACTTTTTTAATTATCCTAAAAAGATTATTAAAATCCTATCAAAATATAAAACTTGGGAATTTATTGAAATTAGAATAAAGGAAACGGATGTATTAGCTGCAGTGATAATGGGTGTTGTCGGCAACAATCATTACACTCCTTTTATTGTCGGTTTAGATTATTTATATATAAATTCACATCATATTTACAAACAAACTATGTTTCAAATGGTTAAAAGAGGAAATGATCTTAACAAAGAAACAGTATTTCTAGGACTGACAGCAGACTTTGAAAAACAAAAATATTTAGCAGTATCTCATAAAATCAATGCTTTTGTTAAATATGACGATACTTTTAATTTAGAAATAATTAATTCTTTAGCTAATACGAGTAAATAAACAAAACATGGAAAATGAAATTATTAAGTTTTGGATGGATGATGGTATCCTTTATTCAACTTATTTAAATGAAACTATAGGTAATAAAGAAATAATCGAATCGGTTATTAAAATAAGGATGGAAATTTCGAATCATCAAAATCAATACTGGTGCTATGATATTAGAAAATTAAAAAGTATGAATATTGAGTCTAGAAATTATGCAGAAAAACATGGGCAAGACTTATTATGTGCTTGTGCTGTTTTAGTAAATTCTCCAGTTACGCAATTTATATTTAATGTTTTTTTAAGATTAAAATCACCAGTAATTCCTTTCAAATCATTTATTAAAGAAGAAGAAGCAGTTTCTTGGTTGAAGAAAATGAAATTAGAAAATGAAAAAAAACACTGAAGCATATCTCGAAAAATTAATTGTTAAAATTCGAAATGCGTATGCATCCGAGTTTGATACGAACAATCATTCGATAGATTTTACGATGGTACGTTTAGAAAAAGAAATTGATTTTCTAATAGATAAGCTGAATGAGCATAAACTTCGAACCAATCAATTAATTTCAGAAATTGAAAAAAGTTTATTTGATGATAACCTTTCCTCAATTTCATATTCTGAAAAAAAAGACGAATTTGATGTGATTGCGATGAGTTTTAATACCTATATGGAAGAATTACATTTCAAAATGATTTCAAAGGAATATTTTCAAGAAATTTATAACGAAATCCCAATTAATGTAATTATCCTAAACAAAAATCTTTCCATCGAAAATTCAAATCGATACGGTGCAGATTTTTTTTCTATTTCAGGAGAATATGATGAACAAAATTTTGAAGCTGATTTTCCTGACACGCTTTTGAACGAATTAAATGAATTTAAAAGCAGTAATCAAGCAAAAAAAGAAATAGAAATAGCTTTTCCAAAAGGGGAACAAATCGTATTTATTGCCGGTTCGCTAAGTAAAATACATTTAAACGATCAATCGTTTATTTTATTTATATCGAAAGATATTACAGAGCGAAAAAATCAACAATTGCAAATCTTAGAAGCGACTATAGTAGGGCAAGAAATGGAACGTAAACGACTTGCTTTAGAGCTACATGATTCTTTAGGGCAAGAATTGAGTTCCATCAAAATGCACCTAAATTCACTTCAACACAACCGACATTCGGAAGTGTTATATAACCAAGTAATAGATAAAACATCCGATATAATAAAAAACACGGTTCAAACAGTAAAAGAAATTTCAGCGAATTTACAACCAAGTTTACTGACAAATTCAAATTTATACAATACCATAAACCGGTTTGTAAATGTTATCAAAGACAGTCAAATTCATATGATTTTCCAAAGTAATGATTTTGAAATTAAATTAAAGAACAAACAAATCGAACTTTTCGTCTATCGCATCATCCAAGAATTTTTTAATAATTCCTGTAAACATGCAAATGCTAGCATGTTAATTTTACATATTTTAAAAGATACCGAACATCACCAATTTCATTTTTCCTTAAGAGACAATGGTATAGGGTTTAATTTTATCCAAACACAAGATGCTTATAATGGAAATGGAATCGCAAATATCGATTATCGTTTAAATATAATTAAAGCAAAATATAATTTTGGTTCAGAACCAAATAAAGGTACTTTTTTAAACTTTTCGGTTTCCTATTAATTATTTTGGTAAATTAAAGAATAGAATTTTATTTTTTATGAAGACGTTACATATATTAGTTGCAGATGACCATTTAATGATACGAAATGGTGTACGTTTTATGTTGACAAACCAATCGAAGTATCATTTTAATATTACAGAGGCTACAAATGGAGAGGAAGCCCTTGCATGCATCGAAACGCAAAAATTTGATGTTGTAATTCTCGATATTACTATGCATAAAATAGGTGGTATAGAAGTCTTAAAACAATTAAAGTTTAAAAAAAACAAAACGCCGATTATTATACAAACAATGTATGATGACCTTCCAGTAATCAGTAAAACAATAGAACTCGGAGCAAAAGGATATATTATTAAAACATCCGATCACGATGAACTTTTGAATGCCATCGAACATGTAATTACAGGGAAAACATATTACTCAAGAGAAATCAACCAAATTATGATTGATGCCATTTCGAATGTAAACAAACGTACCTATCCAGATAATTTAACCGAACGAGAATTTGACGTATTAATTATGATCACCGAGGGGTATTCAAACCTCGAAATTTCAACCATTTTATTCGTGAGCAAACGAACAATTGAGTGGCATAAATCCAATATTTACGAAAAAACAAAAACGAATTCTACCCAAAGCTTAATTAAATATGCGCTTGAGAAAAAAATAATACATAAAGTATTTATTGAATAAGTTTTAGAGGTTTTTCAATTTTATATTTATCTCCTCTATTAGTCTATAAATCGATTCAATTTCCACTTGTTGTTTTGAAATCAAGCCATTCAACATAGAAATGGATTGATACTCCTCCCCTGTATCATGTAAATTTATATTGGTAGTTACGGATTCTTCATGTAACAATTCTGATATACTCATGGATAAAAGCTGTGAAATTTTGAACAGTCTATCTACATTCATATTCGTTGTTCCTCGCTCAATATTTGAAAAGGAAGCAACGGTTATACCAAGTTCATCCGCCATATTCTGTTGACTCAATCCTCTAAGTAATCTTGCTTTTCGAATGCGCTCTCCTAACTTTACTTTCATAAAACAAAAATAGAGTCATCGTAGGTTTGAGATATTTAATTTCATTGCTAAAAATTTTAGTTTAAACAGTTAAAATTTTAATTAAATTTGAAAATATTTAATCTAACACTACTTTTTTACAGTTAGACTTTGCATGACACAATGAATATGGAATCCCCATTTTTAGATTCTTTCTCTCCTAGATTACGAAATGTATTGATAAAACATGAAATTTTGTCCCAAATCGATTTAATAAATTTCGCTAAAAAAAACGATTTAAAACTCCTACAAGCAAATTCTCCAAATAAAATAAGTCTCAAAAGTTTAGGTCAACTTGAAAAATTTATTCCAAAAGAAATAGCAACCGTTAGTGGCTTTTATAGTTGTTTCCCAGTGCGAATTCAAAATATTCTCAAGAAAAACAACATCCATACCAAGCAAGAATTAAGCAATTTTGTAACACAAGTACCAAATAAAATAAAAGGAGTTTCAATGGGTAAAAAAACAGTAAAATACCTCGAAGAATTTTTAGCCAAACCCGACCAAGCAACTCGTGAAACATAGCGTAGTTACACCTAGTCAAACAAGTATACACACGTGTTTATACTAGAGACCACACGTGTTTTAAACCTTAATAACAAGATCTTAAATTTATAATGAGTATGTTTCAAAGTAGAAAGTTTAGCATCCATTACAATCTGGTGAAATGCTTCCTAAAAGTGTATTCCAGAAATAATGGACGCTGTAACAGAAACGAATATTTTATCCATACTTTGAACTATAAAACACATGATAAAAAATAAAATCAACCTATTAATGATAGAAGACCATCATTTAATTAGAGAGGGGGTTAAATTAATGTTGAACGACGAAGAAGAGTATTCATTTGATTTTACAGAGGTCACAAGTGGTGAAGAAGCGCTTGAAATTTTAAAAATCAGAAATTTTGATGTAATACTTTTGGATATTTCTTTGAAGAAACTAAATGGTTTAGAAATTTTAGCCATACTTAGAAAAAATAAACACTTTAAAACACCCGTAATATTTCAAACGATGCACTTAGACAACTTCACGGTGGAAGAGTCCTTTAAATTGAAAGCGAATGGGTATCTATTAAAAATAGAGGACCCTCATGTTCTCATGCGTGCAATCGCAACAGTTTTAGATGGTGGTACATTTTATTCTGAGTCCATCTATGAATTTCTAAATAAACGATTAAAATTTGATAAAAAACAATCGGAATTAAACGAACTAAATAAACTAAGTGAACGCGAAGAAGAGGTATTAAGATTAAGCGCAGAAGGATTCACCTGCAAAGATATTGGTGAAAAACTAAAAATAAGCACACGCACAGTAGAAGGCCACAGACACCGCATTTTCGTAAAACTAGATATCGATTCCGTTGCTAAACTAATCATCTACGCAACCAAAAACGGGTATGTTTAATAGCGTTTTAAACCCGGTAAATTTCTCTGCGAGGCACTTTTTGGGGAATATTTTTAGATGAAGGAATTTATTCCAATACAAAATGTAAGTTTCCAATGTTTACAATGGTTTGAGAATGTTGACTAACAAATAAGGGACAAAAAGGGTGAAAAGGGATGAAAAACATTCAAATATCTTTTTTAAAATATTATGTAGAATTCAATTGTTCTTAGAAAACTTAGCTCCTTATAGTCAAACAGCTATTAGTTTTTTTATTTTATTTTCAAGTTCGTTTTCAATAAAATTTTCAAAACTATCTTTAATAAAGACTGTTTTGTTAGTTATACTCTTATAGTTACATTTGATGCTATCATTTAAAAATGGATCAACAACTTCTATCTCTGTGTCATCTGAAATATTTTTTTTAAACAAGGCCTTTATATGAATATCAGCTTCTGGAAATGAGTAACCAATAAATATGATTTTCTTGGTTTTTCTAATCTCTATTGCAGCCTCATCAAACAGTTTTGAAACAGCAGGGTGATTAAGGTCTTTTATGTGAGAAGGAGGAACTATGAAGGTATCAAAAAGTGTTTGATCATATGGACACTTTAGGTCAAAAAATATTTCTTCTAGGTTTTCACAACTTGCTCCTATTCTCCCTTTGTATCCCTGAGTTTTTATATCTATAGCAGTATCCCAAGGGGTGAGTAATACCTGATTACAACAGTTGCAATATTTCCAATTTAAAGACCCATGTATTTTAATTATTTTAATTGGTGTTGGTATCTTGTTATCCCAAATATACACAGGTTCTCTTGGATTAACCCACCAGTTAAAAGCTTCAATTTTATCGTAATCTTCATAATTCATGAAGTTAATGCAATAATCAATCAATGCCTGATTAGGAAATAAAAAATCAAAAGACTCATCAAGTAGGGTATCGTAATTCATTGTAATTATTGATACATTTTTATTTACTCTATTTACGCACTCTAAAAATTTCTTATATATCCCTCTTTGAGATTTAGTTTCACTAATTCTATGGTGGATAAGACGGATAAGAGATTCCTTAATCCTTATTAATTGGATAGTTGTATATCCACCTTTTAAGCTTTCTTTTTTAGATATGAAATAATCCAAGTATCCGAAAACAGACTCTAATGAAGGGCAATTATCATTTTCAGTATCAAAATTATTCTTGATAAACTTCTTGACAAGGTTAGCTAATTCTGTATCTCCATAATCTTTGTTTAAGATTTCAGATAGCAAATTCTTTTGAAGTGGACATCCATCGGAATTTGACGCACCTGCACCAAACACGAAAAGTACATCTCTTTCACTTTGATATCTAATGAATTTTTCTTCCACAATAAGCTATAATTTAATTATCCACTGAGAACCTGTTAGTTGACGAAAATTTCTCATCACCAAAAGACTGTAAAACAGTTTATAGCTTTTTACTTTTTCAATTTCTTTATTTAAATCTGCGAAAGAGTCAGACAAGTACTTGTATTCACTTGTAATTGACTGAATTTTATAACTAAAGTTAGTTAGAAAGTTTTGATTATTTCCTTTTTCGGTGTCTTGTTCAAATTTTCCAATTCTCTTTATTGTTTCTAAAATGTTTAGATTGTCAATTTTTTTTGGCTCACTACATGCAATTGAATAAGTTCCTGCTTCTATGTAAGTATTCCTGTGATGCCCTTGTAAATCGACAGCTCTAGCAAAATTTGAGTGGCTAATTATGTTTTTTCTGTATTTGATAATTTCGTTTATGTCAATAGTGCATGGTGAAGCATAAACTACAAGCACTTCTGAATTGAATTTTTGATGAATGTGATTCAATAAATCTTGCTGTTCATCATATATGTTATATCTGAAATATTTCTGATTCCAATGGGACCATTCTGTACCTAAAGCAGACGTAATGTACTCAGGACGTTTGTATTGAAAAAGTAGGTTTGCCTTCATCAAAGGAATATTTTCTAATTCAATGTTTAAAAAGTCTTCCATTTCATCTGCAATATCTCGAAGATTTGCGCCTCTAAAATGTGGTACAAACCAAAATGGGTGACCAAGTCTCCTCCATATTTTCCTATTTCTGGATAATGCGGTAGCATCGAATCCTAAACTACCTTCTAAAACTTGTCCAGGCGGGAAGTAGATATCAGATTTCCGGTCAAGTTCATTATTAAAATAGCTCTCGTATGTTTTTTCTTCAAATGTTGCTTTCATTCTATTTAAATTATTACTTTTTCAGTATTTATATTGGTTGTTTTATATCAATACCCCACATTCTTGTTATTGCAGTAAAAGGACATAATTTATTGTCTAAATTTCTATTCCAAGGTGTATTACAAGTATGGTCAGTAATATCTTCAATACCATTTTTACACATTTTCACCATATTACATTGAGTATGTTCATTTTTCAAAACACCTGATACTTCTTTAATTGCTCTTAATGAAAATATATTTTCAGGATATAAATCTTCTGGGTTAGAAAAAACAGCTTGACCATCATTATTAACAATTAAAGGGAAGCCAAATTTTGCAGATAAATCAATCAGTTTATTTCTTTTTTGAATTATATTTTCCCCTTGTAAGATTTCATTCCAAAAAGTGAAATTTTCTAATTTGTGTGTTGAAATTTTTTCAAATATTTGATCAAACCAGTTATTAATATCATTGAAATATTCAACTGTAAAATAATCTTTCAATGATATAAGAGCAAGCTCTACACGACTACAATAAAATTGAAAAATATCAGATTGAACATCTTTAGCTCTAACTATAGTGTGCTTAAATAAATTATATGCACTTTCTACATCAACAATACCTTTTGTTTTTATATCTTTAATAAATATCATGAAAAATCTACCTGGGTCTGGTAACATTAAAGAAAAGTCACAAATTGATACAATAAGAGCATCATTTCCTAATATCTCAGGATAAATAAATTCTATGATTTTTTCTACAATATGATAAGGATAAATAGGAGATTTTATATTGTTAAACATATTTCTTTCAACTATAAAAGCCATACTTTCCATGATTTGAATTGCTCCAAAGTTGAAAGATTTATTTTGTCCAAATTTTTCAAAATTTATTGAAACATAAAGATGATGTTCGTAACCTTTAACTAATTCATTTGGAACTAAATCATATCCAATAATTTTTGAAAAATCATCAAAATCAGATTCAAAATCACCTATAAAAATACTATGTAATGCATTGTAAATATCTGATTCAGTATTTATATCAACTTCGACCGGTGTTTTAAAAGTTTCTAAATCCGATTCAATAATTGTTTTATTAACTAATTTTTGATGATTAACAGTACTAATAATATTGGTTAAACCAAATGACGTTGTAATATCTTGTAAAAAATGAATGTATTCATGCAATAAAGTTGAAATTGTTTTTTCTTTTAGGTTATTTAAATCTTCAAGAGACTCGTCAGTATGAAGTTCGATACAGAAGAATGACTGCATGTAAGAGCCTAATAATTTACTATTCAAACTATTCTTTTTTTTCATGATCTACATAAATATATTTTTCTATTTAGTATATGAACAAATCTATTACTAACTATTCTATTAATAATTTAAAGAAATTACATTACTTATTTAGGAACCAATTTCTAGTTATCTCTTATCCATCCAAAATACCAGAAAAATCGGTAAAACTTACTTTTTCTAGGAAAATCTTTACGAAAACTTAAAGTCTATTAGATTAATAAATCATATTACAAAAAATCTATAGAATAGCTTAAGTTCAACAGCCCTTTCATCACTTGTCTTTCAGACACGACGAAAGGTTAGTTGTTAGTGGCTGGTTTTTTCTTCATTTTAGTTTCTCTGGAAAGTTTGGCAAAAGTTTGATAATTTCTTCTATTGTTCGATAGGAATATTCAAAGTCAAACACTGATAAGTGATTTTCGAAGTCCCAACCTCTGCCGTGAGCCAACCAATTCCTATAGTCAACAAGGTTCTTTAAGTTTGCATAAGCTACATTATTCAATGGTTGAATTTCTTGTTTAAAAACGTCTAAAAGATGATGATACATTAAATGAGCACCTCCAATTCGAACAGACCCCGAAACGCTACTCCTATATGTAGAATGTAATGAATACCCCCTCTTCAAAACATTCCTGAAGTAGTACACTAATTTGGCTTCAAAAGCTGAAGTTAGTTCTAATGTAAATTTTCTGTCAATTTCCGATTTTAATTTACGTCTTAACTCTCTTGCTTCTGTCAATGAACTGTATGAGTAATACGAGCCAGCTGATGGAACATTTCGACCGTTCGCAATTAATTTGTTGTAAAATGAGGTTTTCACATCAATGTTTCGATACGTAAACTCATATTCACTAGAAATTTCCTGAAATGATTTTATATGAACAGAAAGATTTTTCATAGATTTTCTTGAAGCAATTTTACTATGTTATGTTCATTGAAGTCTATTAGCTTCATTGAGCTACCCATTCCTGTTACTATTTTCCAGATATCCCAGTCCTCCAAAACCAACTTTACCGTATCGCTTGGCAAAAGCATATTTACTCTTCCATACGCACCAAGTATAATAGTTCCCATTGGAAAAAATTTTATCTTGATGTCATCGGCAGTAATTGTATAATTGTCAATTTCATATGACCCAATATAGTCTTCATGTAAATTTGTCTTTTCTTTCACTTTTGACACTTTGATGCCAGCGTCCTGAAAACTTTTCACAATTAAATTGTCAACATGAGAATAAAGTGTATTTACCGAATGAATCCATTTAGATTTTCGTAGTTCCCAATCAACTTTTCTTTCTTCGCTTTTTGATTGTTGTTTTTTTCGTTCCTCGATAAATTCTTTGAACGTCTTTAAATGTTTTTTCTCACTCATTGGTTTCTATTTTTGTCAAATTATCTCTGTTTCTTAAACTTGCCACTAACGTTTTGGTGCTTGGCGATGTGGCGGTAAGCGATATGTACATTTCCGCCATATAGCCAAACACCTGTTAGCAGATGCTACGTTTCGAGTATAACCTACTTTGCTTTTCCGTATGTATTTTTCTCTCGAGTTCAACATTTTGTCAACCCGAGAATTTCAAACTATGGTATTAGAGAGCTTCTATTTATTGCTTGTTTAATACTTATAGAAGTAGGTGTTTTTTATTTTGAAAATATATCTCTTAATCATTACTAAAATAGTAATAACCTTGTTCTTCTGCATATCTGTCAAAAGCCTCTTTGTCATCTACACTTATCATATCATAAAACTCTTCAGGTGTATAGTGTGATCTATGAGTAAAATGATCACCGACTCCTGCAGTTGTTAATTGTCCATAACCGTTAAGTTTTAGACTACAAGCTATGCATGAAAATTTAGTGGGTAATACATTTTGTCTTAAAATTATTTCATCACCATTATGTTCGACATGATCTTTGCCATAAACATCACCTTGTACTGTTGCTACACATGAGCAGGCTGGACATTTGACTTTGTGATGTTTACTATGTGAAAGAATTTCTCCTTGTTTTTCTGCCTCTGCTTTCAATAAATTTATTTCGTCTTCACCTTTAGCTTCAAAGACTTTTAAATGAGCCGCAATTAAACTTTTAGTTTTTTCAATAACTTTGGTTTCTGTTTCTGTTATAATTAAAATAGCAGCTTTAGCTTCTTCTTCATCAAATATTGTTTCTAAACTTTCACCTAAAAATTCTGCTAGTATTTTACAACATCGATAGAAACCTTCAATCCATTGATGTGTTTTATATTCTATGAAAGCTGCTTTTCCCGTATGCACCTCTTCATTTCTTCTATTTATTAAAGCAACGGCTGTTTTATGATTTTCTTCAGTAAATTCAGGAATTAATGTTTTACAGAGAACCAATACTTGTGCTGTAGATATTGATTTCTTCTGAATTTTTGCTGATCCTAAATTTAATGCATGTAATAAATGTTGATGGTCTTTATCTGGTTCAGCAAGTAAAGCCGGGCTTATCTTTGCAATTGCAGCTCTTGATAAAACTTCTAATCCCATAGCACAGTTTAGCCCAAAAAATATTTGTTCCTTGTCTTCTTGAAAAGCTTTTTCAAAGAAAATTTTTGATTTTGATAATAGTGAATTTTTGTCCCACCCCATAATTTTAGCTTAAATAAATTCTTTTTAATATTCTATTTTTATCTTTTGTAGAATCTCCTCTTGAGTGAAGAAATCTCCAATTGTCTATTATTACAATGTTGTTTCCAGTCCATTCAATTTGAAATGTTTTTAACTTTTGAATTGAACTGTTTATTAAATCTAAAGTTTTTTTCGAATATTCATTGTACGGAAACATAATGTTTGGGTCAAATCTAATTCCCAATATTTCATTTTCTTGAAAAATTAGATTTGTAAATTTCTGCTCTGAAAAAGTTTTTTGTACAAATACAGATTTTTTTAAATCTAATAATTCATTATAAGTACATCCCTGTAATATTTGATTAAAATCAAATAAGTTAGTTGTGCAATTACTTTGATTTTCACTTGTCATGATAATGTATCTTGCTGGAATTGACCAAAAAGAAGTGTCTGTATGAAACGGAAAAGAAAGGTAACCAAAGTTGTAACTAAAACTATCTCTAATCCCATTCTGATTAGGTTTAGGTTTCAAATATTGAATTATTTTTCCGTTATTATCTGGAATTATACGACCAAATTTTTCAGAAAAATTTATAAGCTCGGAATCATTCAATTTAGCGTTAATCACACACCAACCATTTGAAAGTAATTCGTTTTTTATTTGATTTTTGTTATAGCTCATGGTCAACCAGTTTAGTTTGTCTCTTGGATTCTACAAATGTGTTTGTATGTTAAATGTCGAGTTTTGTTTTCGTTCTAAAGACCATTTTAGTGCTTTAAGTTTTAGTATAAATTAGTTTTGTTCGTTGTCCTCCGTGAATTTAAATCGAAGTGAAATTTAAAATTCTATCGATTTCCCCCAGACCCGAAGCGAGAACTCGCGGAGTTTCTGCTAACTAGTATATACCCGAGTAAAAACTTCGGTAAAGAATCCATAATGTAGAGATTACCGAACTTTTTTAGTTTTTATACCGAATTTATTAATTAGTTTAATTTTTTCAAATTTAATTTAAAATGATAGTTTTCATAACTATTTCTTATCCATCCCTCCAAATCCCTAACAAAATCACCAATCCTGACTTTTTCATTTAAAACCTCCCTCCTTACAAACCTACGCACAATTTCATTCTCCATTTAGCGTAATTCTACCTGAATTTGCATCAAAAACAGTTTTTTTAAAAAAAAGTTCATTTTTTTTTACCCACCTAACATTTCACAAAGTTTTAATTTTTAACCACTTAACATTTTAAGCAAAAATAAAATTATCTTTAAAGATAATTTTTAATACAATGATGTAAACTTTTTGATTATACACATAAATAAATTCTATATCTTTGTTGCATGAAAGAACAAAAGAATATAATTCAAGCAATAAACACCTTTGAAGCATTACAAACTAATCCTTTAAAGTTTATGTATGAAACAACTTTTAAAAGGAGTGAATTAAAATTAGACGCTAGAAATGCAAATCATTGGTATGAAAAAGGATTATTTCCGAGGAAATATGATAATGGCTCTTGGTTTATTTTCAATTTACCGGAAGCATTTTGGATTAAAATCATGATGCGACTAAGGGAGTTCAATATATCGCTGGATACACTGAAGAATATAAAGGAGAATTTATTTAACGAAGCGAAAAATATTTACTCGGAAGAACAAAAAGAGGACATCCTAAGTAAAATCAAAGATTTAGGGATAATCGACGAGAACAACATAAGTGAAATATCAGAGGATAAAGCAATTTGGGATAAAATCTTTAAAATCAAATTGACAGACTTTGAACAAATGATTCAATCGATGCTTTTAGAGAGAAAGAATTTTTTCTTGTTATTAAATCTGGAGGGAAAAACACTGATTGGAAATTATGAAGAATGGGATAGTATCAAAAATGAAGAATATCTAGAAAGATATAAAACGATTGTATCTAAGTCGCATGTGCATTTATCGATGAACGAAATTCTAAGTGAGCTGGTTAGCACATTAGGTTATTCAATCTGCACCGAAAAAATACCAATTTTCACTAAACCAGAAATTGAAACGTTAGAATTGCTTGAAAAAATAACTGATTTCACGTTAGACTTTAGAAAAAAAGCCCCGCATCAATACGAAACCATCCGTGTAGATGAAAATAATATAAACGAAATTAAAACCATGATTTATGAATTAATACTTGAGAAGAATTACCAGAATATCGTTATACATCCGCTATTTGGAAAGTTTCACCACTTAGAGGTTAACGCGTGATATGAACCACTGAAGGTACAAACCATCGGTTCATTGATAAATTACCTAACCGAGGAAATTTATACAGTTAAAAAAAATGAAATTAAATTTAAAGAACAGAAAAACAGACGAAAAATTTGAACCCAACTCGCCCATCGCACATGGAGAGGTTTTCAACGATATTTCTCTTACGAAAGAGAACCGATTACATCCTGATAAAATTACACTTACCCAAATAGCTGAATTTTTAAATTTTAAAAGTTTACGTACAGTCATCCGTTGGTGTAAAAGAAAAGGAATAGACATCCTTCATTTTGGGAAGGAAAAATATGTAAATCTTATCGATTTCCATTTTGTTATTGACCATCCATTTATTGAAGCATTAAAATTGAAACACCCGAAGGACTGGGCTTTGATTTATGGTGCTTACAAAAAAATGGACTACGAAACCATCGCTAAATTTTCAGCACCAAATTCAACGGTAAATATTCCAACATTTAAAGTTAATAGTAAAGCTGCATCCAGTTTTCTCACCAAAATAAAACTGCGCGGTCATGAATAACCAAAACTACAAACCACTTAAAAAATGCAATGTAAAGGGGATATATATTCAATGTACAAAATGCAAAAAAACGATTACAAATTCTTGTGGATTAACTGGAAAAAAAATTGGATCGTGTAAACACCTGGATAAAAACAAATATAAACTTAGGGTTTGTATCCCAGGTAACAATAATACCGTATGCACAAAGTTTTTTGATACTAGAGACCCAAACGAACTTGTAATCCAAGCGTATCAATACCGTTTAGAACTTGAAAAATGTGATTATCAACCTACAAATAAAAAGATTGAAACTTCAATACCTAGAACGGTAGTGGAGACAATGGCTTCCTATATCGCTTATTTAAATAATGATACCCCGCATCAACAGGAACATAAAATACGTTCGATCGGACACATCAAAGAAGTGGAAAGGTATTTCTTGTACTTTGTGGAATATTTAAAATCCATTAAAATAAATGCCGACCTCCTCCCTATTTTAAAACTTGACCGTGACGTAGTAGGTCAATTAAAATCCTATTTACTAGAAACAAAAAAATACGCTCCCAAGACCTATAATAAATACATTGGTTTAATGCGCGTATTTATGGAGCATTCGATAAGAGAATTTGATTTACAAATGAAAAATCCTTTCTTAGGTTTTAAAAGATTACATGGTAAAACAACAATAAATACCATAAATAAAGAAGAATTTAAAAAACTCCTAGAAATTATCACTCCTGAGAATGGAATTAGCACTTACGAAAATCGATCAAATCAAAAAAACTATAAAAAAAGTTTTTACAAACCCTGGTTAAAACATGCTATTTTACTTGCCTTATATACAGGAAGAAGACGTGAGGAAATTGTATTTATGAAATTTAATGATATCCTTGAAAACGATAAAGGGGAACCTAGAAAAATCATAGTGCAAGACTACAAAGTCAATAAAAGCAAAGGTATTTCAGATATAGAAGAACTAAAAATGATCCACATTCCAGTTATTTCACAACTTAAAAACCTTTTACTTGAGCTAGGTTATGAGGAGAATAGAGGAAAAAACGAATATATTCTTGCACCATATGAGACCATGCAACGGAATACGATGAAGAACTTTACCAGTAAAGCCTTTACGCATTATTACAAGCAACTTAACACAGGAAAAGAATTGAGGTTTTACGATTTAAGAAAAACGTATATCTCTCACCTATTCGCAAAACACGGCGATAAAGCGAGAATAATTACCAAACATTCTGGCGACGAAGTAATGCATAATCACTACATCGACGAAAAAGTAATCTCAGATGTGGTGATGGATTTTGAGTTATTTGGACTATAACCAATACCAAAATCTCTTTCCAATTTAAAAAATTGCAAAACAAACCAAATATAGTTTTGCTCGACATACTATCGGTCCATTACGAATAATCTATTCAAATGGGCTGATAGTACTTATTCAAGAATAATTAAATAACTATTAACTAATTAAAAAAAACATGAAAAATGAAAATCAATTGTTAGAATCAACTAACCTTAAAAAAAATGACTTGGAGTTACCTATTGAAATGAAGTATCTAATGGAAGAATTAAGAGTATATAAATTAGTTACTAGAAATAGTTTAAATGAATTTATTGCAAGACACGTAATTTTGTCTCATGAAGACATCCACGAATTCATTGAAAAATATGATGAAACAGGAATAATTATATCTTTTGAATCCGACAATAAAAAATTTGAATTAAAACTAGAGGATTTGATCAATTTTATAGGTTTTTGTCCTTTTAAATACATTATTTTCAACTATAACTGGACGCAAAAACAATTTATAGATGAATTTTTCCCACATCATTTTACAAAATTTAAAAATTCACTAAAAGACCGTTTGATTACCGATGATTATTTAAATAAATTGAATGTAAAAGTAAAAGAAATTACTGATGCAATCGATGAAAACATTTTCACTGCAAGCAATACAGACTGTCCACTGGATAAAGTAGCTATTTTTGATTGCAAAGATTCAGACAAACTTTTTTCTGTTTATGGTCCAAGCATACTATCGGAAGAAGATTATTTATTTATTCTAAAGCATTTATTAAAAAAATCTGAATATTACCATTTCAAGAACGATACGGATGAAGCCTACACCGACGAAATGTTTGAAAAAATTGATCTAGCAGATGAAATCATAAGAATAGGATACGCAGTTAAAAATGGATTCATATCCCCAAAGGCAATCATTGGTAAAATTGACTACAATTCAAATCCCTTCTATGAAATAAATCAATTTAGATTAATCGATGATTTAATCAATGAATCATCTTTCGAAACCATACTTCAAAAATGGAACTTTGACAAGTGGAAAGATATCCTCCCTGTTACTAACGAATCCGTATAGTTATTTTGAAAATCCAATAACACCTAACCCCACTCGAAGAAATTTAAGTGGGGTTTGGTGTTAAAGGGTATATCCTTTGTAAGAAGTATTTACTTATAAAACAGGACAGGTTGTAAAACTCTTTATCGAAAGACTTCTAGACAAGACGGAGGTTAGTAGTTATTTAGGTGGTTTTTTTGGTTGTTGTCCTACCGCCAGAAATTACATCGCCTAAGTCAAAAGTTGGAACTACGCTGAAGCCTCCAATACTTGGAAGTTCTAATATTATAAAATCAAATTGTACTTTGATTGATTAGTATTGAAAAAGTTAACGAAATATTTCAAAAGCAACCCAGAAACAAGTGTTAATTCAATTAAGAACCGTAATACTAACTTTTTTTAACTGATTAACCTACCTGATTTTATAGGTAGGAGGATTTTGGATGGTGTATTAAGATTATTTTTAGAATTAATATTCATTTATAACGCTTAGCGAAACTTTATTGTTGTCTTACAGACAATTTATGAGGATTATAATAAGTTAGCGTTAATTTTAACAGACGACCCACAAAACTATAACGCCAAAAAAAAATGAGCAGAAAAACGGACATCGAAGCACTCTTAAAAAGGGCTCAAACTACACTACAAAAAATTAGTAGCGAATATGACAATTCACTTCACAGCAAAACTGTATCATCAGACCTGCGTATTGACATTAAGGATTATTTTAGCAACCTGCGTTCAATACTAGACTATATTGCTCACGACATAGTTGACAAATACTGCCCTAACGCAAATCCGAAAAACAAACTGTATTTTCCAATTCGTGCAGACCTAAATGCATTTACAGCAGAAATGACTAAATCATATCCTGATTTGGTTACAAATAATAAAACTGTTTATGACATTTTAGAAAATCTACAACCCTTCAAAAAAATCGAAAACAAATGGTTAACATTTTTCAATAAACTCAACAATGAAAATAAACACGAAAGACTTGTTGCACAAACAAGAACAGAAACTAAAAATGTTACTGTTACTGGACAAGGAGGAGGTTCTGTGACTTGGGGTTCAGGTGTTACATTTGGAAGTGGAGTGAGTGTTGAAGGAGTTCCTATTGACCCGAATACCCAATTACCAATTCCAAACAATATAGTAAAGACCGAAATAATTACTTGGGTTGACTTCCAATTTGATGAAATAAATGTTTCAGCTATATGGTTGACAAAAGAAAGTTTGAAACAAATAGCTAAAATATATAATGATTTAAAATCCGAAATTTAAATTAATAAAATAATCATATGACTTTACACATTTTTAGATGCTCAAATCGTCAAACGAAAACTGGAGTAACACCTGACAGAACAGGTGCGAATTTGCCTGCTACTTCCTGCCAAGGGGGTAATTGGACATTTTGGAAAACCATTGATGTTAACCCAGGAGACCAAGGAAGAATAGGAACTCCACCCGCAGACGAAATATTGGCAGCAATCGCAAGAGATGGATATTATATTAACGATGCTTCTATTGAATTTACAGAAACTGAATTGTAGTTTGATACTAAAGACATTAAAAACTATCGCTAAAGCACCTACCCAAAAGTTGCGGTTCAGTAGTTAAATCAAGCTTTATACCTCAATAAAAGTTTCTGCTTGGTTGACATTGAAATGCTTCGAAATCGCTACTACGATAAACGCCAAAACGTTATGGTTACCTAATAAAGAAACAATTGTGAATCTAGAAATAAAAGTAACAGTGGGACAGATAATTAAATGTAACTATTATACAAACGACATCGATAATCAACCTGGCGACCAGCCAATAAGAGTATTGTATAACCTAATTGAATCTGAATTTTTAAGCATTAAAGAATCTCTAAACCAATTACAACCAAATCAAAATATTGGAAATGTTAAATTGGAATTCTTAACGGAGAACGTAAAAGTTATAGGACCACGAACAAATGGACTAAAAATTACTCTGCATGATACTTTTCTGTCCTTTCTTTGGGCTTATATATATAGTATAATTGTAACCTCTCCGATGGGAGGTAAAGAAGTATCTATAGAAGAAAATTTTGAAGCAAGTGAATTAAGAAAATATGCCCTCGGATTGATGCAAGAATTTAGCCAATGGGAAAAAGAATTAATGCCCAATCCAGAACTTTTCGGAAAAGACGAGAATAGATTTATTTGTGTTACAAATGTTGTTTTTATTTTAAGTGTTCGATTTATACTGATGCATGAATTCGCACATATTTTTTTAAAACATCCCTTTGTCCCAGTTAAACTTATGACACACGAGAATATTAAAAAAATGGAAGTTGATGCGGATAATATTGCAATTGAATGGGCACTTCAAACATTGAAATACGAAGATGAATTTTCTGGAAAATTATCATTAATCACTGCATTAAACAGTCTGAGCTTTTCACCCAATAAATTTTCCAATTCCTATTCACACCCTTCGCCAGAAGATCGAATCGAAGTTTGCTTGCAAAGATTAAATTTAGAAGATTGTGATTTTCTTTGGGGTTATGCAATATGGTCAATAATGGAATGGCAAACAAATCATGAGTTATTTCATTTACCACTTACATTTAAAACTGGAGAAAGTTTTAAAAAGCATTTTTATGACATGATATTCGAACTTAAAGAATATAAAAGAACAGGGATTAATAAATTTAATAAATAAAATAGGGTAAATAAGAATGGATGAATTAACTACTAATCTCCTATATGATGTTGCGTACTTTTTAAAATCAACTTTTGCGTTTGAATTCGGCAGTACAAATCCTATCCCTTCCCCAAGTTCCATTTCGTTTTTTTAGTAATACTTTATAATACGCTTTTTGCACCGCAACACGATGAGGTCCGATAACTTTCATCGAATCCGAAAATATCGGACCTTTTACAATGTACAAACTATTACAGGCAATCGCCCAATTACGCACCTGCATTTCCAACTTTTTCCATATCCCACAATTAAATCTAGGTACTTACGGAGACATATTCGAATAAAAAAATGATTGCACCATTGTTTCCATCTAGTACCCCATACATGCAGCAGGTGTAAAATGCTCTCTGCCATATCCTGATTTTTGATAATCAATTGAAAAGTCTGTTTCTAGTATCAAAGGATCAGGTGCTAAAAACTCATACATTGAAAACGTTTCACGGCTTCATCTTTCGTTAGAAGATATGCCACCCAATTCGCTTGTTTATATTTGGAATTATACGAAAGTGTGTAACCTAGATGTTTTACAATAGTATCATCAGCATAGTATTTTGGTAGTTCTAATTGAGCAAATAATCCATTGAAAATAAGCAATAAAATCAATAATGTAATTGTTCTCATAAGCGTTTTTAAATTAAAAATAAGTTTCAATTCCTTTCCATTAAAGTTTTAATAGCACTTGATATAATTTCATTTAATTTGCTTAGTTTGATTTTAAAAATTGGTGGTCAGACTAGTTGTCAAACAGGTGGTTAGATTGAGAATTTGATTCCGAGATTATCTGGACTTCAAATTGAAATTTTAAAACTGATAGAATCAGATTTAAAGATCAGTAGAAAGCAAATTTCCGACAGACTAGAAATAAAAAAGTTACAATTTATATATTAATTGTTTCGAGAAATTCATCAGATTAGAAACACTTTTTAAAAAAGAGTTATATATTTGCGGTAACAGTACCCGTTATGCATACCGTAAGATCTGCATTCGGGTCATTTTTTTTTATACCTATGCCAAATAAACCTGCGTATTCTTTAAGTGAACAAATAACATTACTAAAATCAAGAGGTATGTTATTCAAAAACGAAATAGATGCAGTAAGTTATTTAAAGAATATTAGTTATTACCGCTTAAAAGGGTATTGGTGGGATTTACAAGTTGATAAAATTAACCATCAATTCGAAAACAATGTTTATTTCGAAGATGTTATCGAAAGGTACAATTTTGATAAAGAATTAAGAATAATTTTGTTCAATGCTATCGAATTAATTGAGATTTCATTGAGAACTAAAATGATATATCATTTATCTCTTGCTTATGGTGGTTTATGGTACAAAAATGAAAAACTATTTGAAAAAGTTCCTCTGAAATTAAAAGATGGTACGCAAACTTCTGTCTACGATTACACCATTTCGGAACTGCGAAAAGAATTCAATCGAAGTCAAGAAATATTTGTACAAGACCATAAAAAAAGATACCCAAATCAAGATGCTGATGCCTGGAAATTGTTAGAAGTAGCATCATTAGGTACTTTGTCAAAATTATTCAAAAATTTAAAACACCAATTACCTGAAAAATCAACTATTTCAAAAGAAATGGGATTAAATTTTCACTCTGAGTTATCTTCTTGGTTAGAGGCAATCACGTATGTTCGAAACATCATTGCTCATCATTCAAGACTTTGGAGTAAAAATATGGTTAAAACTCCTATTTTCAATATAAAAAATCCAATAGGTATCTGGTTTCAAAATCCGATTACTCCGGTTCAATTAAAAAAACCGTTCATAATTATTTCATGCCTAGTTTATCAATGTAAAATAATTGATAAGAATAATCGAATCCAAAAAGATATGTTAGATTTATTTAGTAGATATCCATCAATTTCAATTTATAAACTAGGATTTTTGAATTACTGGGATAAAGAACCTATTTGGAAGAAAAATGGTAAAACAACCTAAATTTCTTTACTCTTAATTATCTTAAGTTAGTAAAGATAATATGGCCTTCCTCCTTTTCGTCCTTTTACAAAGAAAAACTTATCTGCAAGGGTATATAAAACATTCCCAACGTCGTGCCCTTGCATATACCATTATTTTAAGAAGGCAAAATCAAGGCGATTTTTAACCCAAAAATTCGCTAAAAAAAATCAACTTTTTGGAAAAAACTGTACTCCAAACTGTACTCCAAATTAATTTTTGAAAAAACGAAACGGAAATAAAATGAAAAACCCCTTGAAAATCAAGGGGTTTCTTCGTAGCGGGTACGAGAGTTGAACTCGTGACCTCAGGGTTATGAATCCTGCGCTCTAACCAACTGAGCTAACCCGCCAGAGTTGTTGGTTTTTATTAAATTGAGTGCAAATATATCATTATTTTTTTAATTCGTTTATATTACTTTATTTTTTGTAATTTTAACAAATCTATTTTATTGTTTTTTTTGAATAATAAGTTGATTAACATGATTTAAGCCATTAGTATGAGTGATAAAATAAAATTTGAATTAGAATATTTATTGAAAGTATCCATTAAAGTACTTGAAAATAGTGTATCAACTCCAGCAGGTTTAGCAGAATGGTTTGCAGATGATGTTAATATTAAAGAAGATATCTACACATTTATTTGGGATAAAAGTGAACAAAAAGCACGCTTGAAATCAAAAAAATCAGGTGCTTATGTGCGCTTCAAATGGTTAGAAGATGAAGAAGATGGTAATGATGTTTTCTTTGAATTTCAATTTACGATCGACCCTCTAACAAAATCATTAGTTTTACGTGTAATTGATTTCTGTGAAGAAGACGAATTAAAAGAATCAAAACATCTTTGGGATACACAAATTCAAGATTTAAAACGTCTTTTAGGCGCTTAATTCCAAAAATACTACCCCTTTGAAACGTCTCTATTTATTTAGTATTCGTTCCTTTATTGGTCCGTTTTTCATTACTTTTTGTATATCAATGTTTATGTTGATTATGCAATTCTTTTGGAAATATGTCGACGATTTAATGGGAAAGGGCTTAGAATTTTCCGTGATTTTAGAACTTATTTTTTATGTTTCCGCGACTTTAATTCCTTTAGCACTTCCTCTCGCTATTTTGCTTTCGTCGATTATGACCCTTGGTAATTTAGCGGAGAATAATGAATTGACCGCTTTAAAATCTTCCGGACTCTCTTTATTCAAAATCATCAAACCTTTACTTGTTGTAATCCTAATTATTGCTACAGCAACATTCTACTTTTCAAACTATATTATTCCGGTCGCAAACCTAAAGATGCGCGCACTAATTTATGACATTCAAGAAACCAAAATCGCCAAAATCATAACTCCTGGGACCTACTCCACTGAAATTGATGGATACGCAATAAAAGTAGAAGATAATAATAAAGGTGGATTTAAAAATATTGTTATTCATGACCATTCTAATCCAAATATCAACAAGACGGTCAAAGCCTCAGAAGGGGAAATATACAATGCCAAAAATGGAAAAGCGTTGTATCTTAACTTAAAAAATGGAAATGTTCTCGAAGAATTAGCAATCAACCAAAATGAAAATTTTGAATCTAGGGCTATAGGTCGTTACTACCCTTCTCGCCGAATTTCTTTCGATAATGCAATCTACCAAATAGACCTCACTGGATTTAAATTGAACAGAAGTGATGAAGATTTATTTAAAAACTCATTTGAAATGTTAAATGTATTTCAAATGGATAAAGCAATCGACTCAATTCATAAACAAAATAAATCCATTATTCAAAACTTCATTTTATCCCTTAAAAACGAACATCCTTTTTTTAAAGTAAACCCGACTATTCCGATTACTGCTATTACAGATTCATTCCCGATAACTAAAGTTAGTATTCCTGAAAAAAAATCTACTCAATACCGATTGAATTTGGAAAGTGCAATTTCTAAAGTCCGAAAAATGAAGGAAATTGTGGAAGGTCAAAAATCTTTTATCGATGCATTAAACACTTCTATTAAGCTTTATAAAATTGAATATCACCGTAAATATGCACTCACATTTGCAATTATAGTTTTGTTCTTTGTTGGTGCACCACTAGGAGCAATTATTAAAAAAGGTGGTTTTGGAGCGCCAGTTGTTATTGCGTGTCTTCTGTTCATGATTTATTTTGTACTTACAGAATTAGGAGAAGGTCTGGTAAATTCAAATACAGTATCTCCAATATTTGGAATGTGGTTAGCAACTTTGGTATTGCTTCCAGTTGCTTATTTATTAATGCGAAGTGCTGCTAAAGACTCCAAGGTTTTCGATACAGATGCCTGGATTAAATTCTTTAAACGTAAGAAAAAATGAAGATTCTTTACATTACAAATAAACCTATTTACCCAATTGTAGATGGCGGATGTTTTGCAATGAATTCGTTTTTACGTTCCTTACTCTGTTTCGCCTCTGTTAAAAATATCTCTGTAGCTACTCACAAACATCCTTTTGATTTAAATCAATTCCCAAAGGAAATCGCAACTAAAATTAATCCTGTTGGTTATTTATTAAATACTAAAACCAATCTACTATCTTTTTTAAAAGCTGTTATTACTAATAGTTCATATAATGCAAGTCGTTTTTACAATCAGGCATTTCTAACTGTAATTAAACAAGAAATTCAACATAATTCGTATGACTATTTAATCCTTGAAAGTTCCTATCTTTTAGTTTATATCGACGAACTCAAAAATATATTTAAAGGAAAAATCATCTTAAGAGCTCCAAATGTAGAGTATAAAATCTGGGAAGATTACACCCGTTTTTCTTCATCAATCTTAAAGCGGAATATGTATCGCTATTTAACTTCAAAACTTAAAACATTTGAAATCGATGCAATCGCAAAAGTAGACCAAGTTTTCGCGATAACCGAAAATGACAAAATGCAGTTCCAAACTGACGGAATCCAAGTGCCTATTACGGTTATTCCTTTTGGTATCGAACAAAATTTAACGGTTATCCCTGAAATTAAAGCAAATAAAATTTTTTTTTTAGGTGCATACAACTGGAAACCTAACCTAGATGCAGCATTGTTTTTAATACATGAAATTTTACCTGAATTAATCGTGCGTAATCCAAGTATCGAACTTCACCTTGCAGGAACTTATACGCCAAAAATATTTAATTCCTATGCATCTAAACATATTATTATTGATGGAAAAGTCGCATCTTCTTCTGATTTCTTATTAAATCACGGAATCCTTGTTGCTCCTATTTTTTCGGGTTCTGGCGTTCGTGTTAAAATTGTAGAAGCTTTATCATTTGGTTTACCTGTCATTGCATCCACTATCGCTATGCAAGGCATTGATTCGGAGTCCGCGTTAATAGCGGATACAAAAAATGAATTTATCCAGCAAATTTGCCAATTAATAGACAATGTTGATTCACAGAAAAAATTACAACAAAAAGCGATAGATACCATTCAGCAAAAATTCACCATGGAACCAATTGCGCTTTCCTTGAAAAAAAGTTTACATGGCGCATAAGAAAAAATTAGTTGTTTGTTTATCGCGCTTTCCTTATCCATTAGACAAAGGAGATAAATTACGTGCCTTTCACCAAATAAAGCAACTTGCGATAAGTTTCGAGGTGTATCTTATTTGCACAACAGACACTGCAGTTAATTCCACCCAAATTAATGTATTAAAAGAATTTTGTAAAGAAGTATTTGTCTTTAAATTGTCACCTTGGAAAATTGGTTGGAATTTATTTTTAACCATTTTTAGTACCAAACCATTTCAAGTAGCTTATTTCTATCAATTTTCCATTCATCGAAAAATTAAAACATTACTATCAGAAATTCAGCCAGACTTCATTTACAGTCAACTCATTCGCACAAGTGAATATGTAAAAAACTACCACGCTTGTTCAAAAACCTTGGATTACATGGACGCCTTTTCCAAAGGAATAGAACGAAGAATGAGTTCTAAAAAAGGGATTGTACGCTGGGTTTTTAAACAAGAATTTCAACGACTATTAAATTATGAACGTCAAATTTTCGAATACTTCGAACATCATACAATTATTTCAGAACAAGATAGATCTTTCATCGCTCATCCAAGACAAAAGGAAATTTTCATAATTCCGAACGGCGTAGCGCATTTTACTCCAGAGAAATACAAACCTATTAAAAACATCGATTTACTCTTTACCGGTAATATGGGTTACCCTCCAAATGTGGAAGCTGCTTTATTTATATATCAAAAAGTTTTACCCTATTTATCAGATACTACTACCTGTTTAATTGCAGGAGTAAATCCTCCAATTTCCTTAAAAAAAATAGCTTCAGAAACTTTCCGAGTAAGCGGATGGGTGGAAGACATGGGAGAGTGTTATGCGAAAAGTAAAATTTTTATCGCACCAATGTTTATCGGAACTGGATTGCAAAATAAATTGTTAGAGGCGATGGCTATGGGAATTCCTTGTATTACAACTACTTTAGCGAATAAAGCTTTACAAGCTACTCCGAACGAAGAAATATTAATTGCAAATTCTCCAGCAGAATTTGCTTCCCAAATAACGAATTTACAAGAAGATAAAATACTGTACGATCGAATTGCAGACCAAGGAAAAAACTATGTTCGTACAAATTTCTCTTGGGAAAAATGTAATGATTTACTCCGTGATTTAATTCCTAATTAGTTTATTTCTCCATAGCTTTTCTTGGGAAATGTTCAAACTTACCTCGAATAAAATCTATCAACTCTAAATCTGAAGATGTCTTTAAAAAATCATCACTTATATTCAAGAAGTTAATAAAAGCATCAAAATCTTCGTCTTTTAAATCAATCACTTCATAAGCAACATACACACGTAACAATTCTTTTAACACCTTTCTTTGTTGATCTACGTAGATTAAACCTGCAATTTTTTCACGCTGTTGGGCTTTCTTTGAAAAACGTTCATACAATGCTGTTATCGGACTTTGAAGAATATTAACACCTGTCACAGTATGCGTTTCTTTCAATGCTAAATTTGCGCGTTCTTCTTTTATTTGCTGCACAGATTTCAATTGTTTTATCACAACAGTTTGCAATGTTTTCTCTCTACCAATCAAAACCTTATCTAGTCTCATCTGACAATTAGAATCCCCTTCTACACGAAATGTATAAACACCATAGGTTTTTACCGAAATAGCAATTGTATCATATTGAATGGCATATACCTGAAATGTTCCATCTGGTTGTCCAAATACGCCGCGACCTGAAGTCTTATTAACAACCATTAAATTGTAAAATGGTTGGTATTGCAACGTATCTTTTACACTACCTTTTACATACACTTTCGTGCACGTTTGTTGTCCAAAACCTAACGATAAAAAACACGAAAAAAATACAATAATATAATATTTCATGGAACGAATTTAAGTAATATTATTTCAAGTGGAATCATAAAAGAAGTTAATGAATATTAGTACATTTATGTTCAAATTGAAAAAATGAAACGTGTTGTTGTAGGATTATCAGGAGGTGTAGATTCAAGTGTGAGTGCTTACCTCTTAAAAGAACAAGGATATGAAGTGATTGGAATGTTTATGCGTAATTGGCACGATGAAAGTGTTACGCTTTCCGACGAATGTCCTTGGATAGATGATGCTAACGATGCATTGTTAATTGCAAATCAATTAAATATCCCTTTTCAAATTATTGACTTAAGTGCTGAATACAAAGACAAAATTGTAGACTATATGTTTGCAGAATATCAAGCTGGTCGGACACCAAATCCAGATGTACTTTGTAATCGCGAAATAAAATTTGATGTTTTTCTAAAAGCAGCGCAAAAATTAGGCGCAGATTTCGTTGCAACAGGACATTATTGCCGAAAAATTGAAAAAGAAGATGGTACCGTTGGATTATTAACAGGAAAAGATAACAACAAAGATCAGTCTTATTTTTTGTGTCAATTAAATCAAAATCAATTAGTAAAAGCCTTATTTCCGATTGGAGAACTAGAAAAGTCAAAAGTGCGCGAAATTGCTACAGAGCAAGGACTGATAACTGCTGATAAAAAAGATTCGCAAGGATTGTGCTTCGTAGGTAAAATTAGTTTACCTACATTTCTCCAACAAAAACTAGTTGCTAAAAAAGGAAAAGTCATCGAGATTCCAAACAATTTACCTGCTTTAGTAGCATACCACGCAATTGAAGCAACTATTGAGAATCTAGAAAAATTAGTAATACCCTTTGATTTTAAAGAAACAGATGGCATTGTGGTCGCCGAACATCAAGGTGCACATTTCTATACCATTGGTCAACGCAAAGGATTACAAATTGGTGGTAGACCTGAACCTTCTTTTGTTGTTCAATTAGATGTGGTGAATAACCTCGTTTATAGTGGACAAACAGAAAATCATTTAGCTCTAAACCGAAAAGCACTATTTATCCAACCAGAAGACTTTCATTATGTAACCCAAAACTTCGCGCTAGAACTTAATATACCACGTGAAGTATTACTTAAAATACGTTACCGTCAAGCATTGCAAAAAGGCACTTTAGTCAAAAAAGAAAATGGGTATTATGTCCTTTTCAGCACTTTAATCAAAGGTATTACACCAGGACAATTTGCTGCATTCTATCTAGAAGATGAATTGGTAGCTTCCGGCGTTATTATGCAGTAAAAAAGGCATACCTTTTGAGTATACCTTTTCGTTGTATTAATTGAAACTTAATTTTCTTTTCTCGCAATTAATTTTGAGAAAAACTGAAGAAAATCGATTGATTCAATGGTTTAGTAGCTGTATGTCCAAAGGTGATTAAATCCATTAATTCTGCCACTTCAATTATACTTAACGAAGTGTTCTCCCCTTTTTCAAAATGCATTTTTAATTTATGCTCTGCGATGGTTATTGCATTATTAATCATACTATATATTTTTAAATTATTGCTCGGTTTTGTTATCTATTACGGCAGGTGTTAATAAATAGTTACAAAATGTTAATAAAAAAATTATTTTTTTGAGATAAACGTAAATAAATTACTGATTTACAAAAAGATAGAAACACCTTGAAGGCGCAATACTTAAAGCACTTCAGATACTACTTCAAAACTTATATGTAAATTTGCAATCAAAAATTAACCAACTATGACTGAAGAATTAAATAATGTGAGTTATGCTATCGGATTAAGTGTAGCATCTAGCTTAAAAGAACAAAATTTAGATCAATTAGATCCAACCGTTTTATCTAACGCAATCAAAGATGTGTTCGAAAATAAAACACCAAAGTTTACACCAAACGAAGCACAAGATATTATTCAAAATTATTTGAAAGAATTAAGTGAAAAACAATTCGCGAAAAACAAAGAAGAAGGAGAAGCTTTTTTAACTGAAAACGGGTCAAAAACAGGAATCACAACGACAGCTTCTGGCTTACAATTCGAAGTTGTAGTAGAAGGTACTGGAAAAACTCCAAGCGCTACTGACGTTGTAGAAGTGCATTACCATGGTACACTTATAAATGGAAATGTATTTGATAGCTCAATTGAAAGAGGAACTCCAGCAACTTTTGGTGTTAATCAAGTAATTAAAGGCTGGACCGAAGCATTACAATTAATGAAAGAAGGTTCTAAATACCGTTTGTATATCCCACAAGACCTAGCATACGGTGCGCACCCACACCCAGGTGGACCAATTGAACCATTAATGGCGTTAATTTTTGACGTAGAATTAATTACCGTTAAATAGATGAAAAGATATTTTCTATTAACAACACTTGGATTATTATTGTTTGCTTGCTCTTCCTCAGAAGATAAAGAAGCAGTTAAATTAACTTCCTTTAAGGATCGTATTTCTTATGCGCTTGGTGCTGATCACGCACGTGCTATTACCGAATCTGGAGATCCAAACTTTGCAAAATATGACCTTGAAAAAATGGTTGTAGGTTTTGAACAAGGACTTAAAAACAAGGAAGCATTTGATAAAAGTTGTGAATCTACCATCAAAAAATTATTTGGTAATTCTGGTCGTGCTTTTGATGCAAAACATGCGTTAACTGGTTCTGAATGTATTGGTAAACTATCCGGTGTTATCTTTAATTCTAGTTGGACAAAAAACAAAGCCTTAGACAAAATCGACCTAAAATTGGTAATTAAAGGTTTTACAGATGGTTTGCATAAATCAGACACCATCATTAAACGAGATGAACAAAGTATGATGATTCAAAATTTCATGTTTGATATCTATAAGTTAAATGGTGAAAAATTATTGTCTGATGCAAAAAAATTACCTGGGGTGAAAATTTTACCATCTGGAATTGTGGTTCAAACAATTAAAGAAGGAACAGGAACTAACCCAACAAAAGGTGGAGATGTATTAGCACACTATATTTTAATGAATGCACTTGGAGATACACTTCAAAGTTCTTTTGACATGGTGGAGATTTACAAACAACCTCTTACTCCGTTTGGATTAGCAAATGTAATCCAAGGATGGCAAGAAGGAATTCCGACGATGAAAAAAGGTGGTACTTACAAATTATACGTTCCTTACCACCTAGCATATGGTGAACAAGGAATGTTTAATCCTCAAACAAAAAAATACGATATTCAACCGTACCAATCTTTGGTATTCTATATCGAACTTATCAATCATGGTCTAGCTGGAACATTGACAAAATAAAATAAAATACTTTTCCTGAAAGGCTTGCTCATAGAGTGAGCCTTTTTTTGTATATTTAATTAGCAAAATCAATCAATACATTACAAAATGGCTAAACAAAAGATACTAAAAATTACAGGAAAAGAGATATCGTTTTATAAAAACAATACCAATGAATATATTTCTCTTACTGACATGGCTCGTTTCCGAGATGAAGAACGAACAAATTATATTATACAAAACTGGATGCGAACTAGAAGTGCAATTGAGTTTTGTGGATTATGGGAAAAATTTAATAATCCTAGTTTTAAAGGCATCGAATTCGATGCCTTTAAAAATGAATCTGGTTCTAATAGTTTTACGCTCACACCTCAAAAATGGGTTGAATCTACAAATGCAATCGGTATAATATCTAAGTCTGGAAGATACGGTGGGACATTTGCTCATAAAGATATCGCTTTTGAATTTGCTTCGTGGATTAGTCCTGAATTTAAATTTTATTTGATACACGAATTTCAACGATTAAAAGAAGAAGAAAGTAATCGTTTGAACATAGAATGGAACTTTCAACGAATGTTAACCAAAGTAAATTATAAAATACATACAGACGCAATAAAAGAAAACCTTTTACCACTAGAATTAAATAAAATACAAACCTCCATAATCTATGCTTCTGAAGCAGATGTTCTTAATATGGCGATTTTTGGGTTAACAGCAAAAGAGTAGAGAAATAACCACCCTTTAGAAAAGGGAAATATACGAGATATTGCTTCAATTCAACAATTAGTCGTACTTTCAAATTTAGAAAGTATAAACGCACTTTTCATTTCGGAAGCAATACCCCAAAATGAAAGATTAGTACAATTAAACAAAATAGCAATCCAGCAAATGAAATCTTTAGTTGAAAATAATCTACTTCAAAATAGTAATCAAGCAAAGGATTTAAAAAATATAAACAAATGAAAAAAACACTTATAATTCTTTTTACCCTTTCATTTATTCAATTGCATGCGCAAACGAATGGGTATACCTGCAATAAATCCAAAACGTATAAGCATAAGGTAAAATCAAATACCCTTCCTCTAAATTTTATCCAAGAAATGGAAAAATACGATGTCATTCATTATGACCTTGATTTGACTGCAAATAACATGAATACAAATTTAGCAGGCACCGTAAAAATGACTGCTATTGCGAACGAAAATATAGATACGGTAATTTTTGAATTATTTCCATCTTATACAATAAATACACTTTTAGTAAATCAAAATACCGCTCAATATAGTTGGAGGGAAACAGGTATTCATTGTAAGGTAAATGTGAAAAAAGGAGAGAAATTCACAATTTCAACAAGCTATTCAGGGAAAGCGCCTGACCAATCGACCAATCCATTAGGCGGTGCAGGTTATTCACAAAAACAATCTCCTTCTTGGAAAAAGAATGTCAGTTGGACCTTGAGCGAACCTTTTTCCGCGTATGAATGGTTTCCTTGTAAGCAATCCTTAACCGATAAAATTGATAGTGTATCTGTTAAAATAACCGTACCTGATAGTTGCATGGCTGGGTCTAATGGTTTACTTCAAAACATCACTTCATTACCAAATAATCAAAAATATTTTTACTGGAAACATCTGCAACCGATTGATTATTACTTAATTTCTTTTAGTGTAGCTAATTATACAGATTACTCTTTTTACGCGCATCCGAAAGATGCCGATTCTATTTTAATTCAAAATTATGTTTACCCAAATGCATTATCTAAATTTAAAAATCAAATAGATAATACCGCTGATTTTATTGATTATTTCTCCGATATATATTCCCTCTACCCTTTTCACAAAGAAAAATA
>CAMAXI010000015.1 GCA_945862165.1 Chryseobacterium gleum | reverse complement strand
ATGGGTAATATTTTATCTCTGTTGCGAAATACGAAGAAAGAGGAAGTGACAACAGATAATCCCAACCCAACCAATCCAACCGGAGAGATGGATAAGCTGACGTATCGATACGATTGGGCGGATCCTACCAATAAAACAGGATTGAAAAGCAATCGTTTGTACCATGTAAATGATCAGGTGGCATCTACAAAATCAATAGTAGATATTGATGATATGGGTGCATTTGATGCTACGGATTTATCATCAGCGAATTTCCAATATGATGCGGATGGACATTTGATAAAGGATAAGAGTGAGGGCATTAAGGAAATCAAATGGAATGCATCCGGGAAGATAACAGAGATTTTACGAGATGAGAACTTTATAAGTAAGATACAGCCAGATGTAGAATTTAAGTACGATGGTTTTGGGAGACGAATATGTAAGATCGTTAAACCACGATCACCATCTGATATCAATCCACAGATAACGGTACTTAGTGATGAAAATACATGGGTGTATACATATTATGTTCATGATGCACAAGGCAATGAGATGAGTACTTATACAGGGAAAGTAGGGCATCAGGTAGGGGCAACAGAGATTGAATTACATTTAACACAGCGTTATGTATATGGAGCATCGCGTGTGGCAACAATAGATGAAAATGTTTTGATTACAACAAGTGTTGTAAGTACCACAACCACAAGTATTCAAGCTAGTCGTGTGTTAGGAAACAAGCATTTTGAAATTGGGAATCATCTCGGTAATGTTGTAAACGTTGTAACGGACCGAAAAATCCCTGTTCAGGACGCTACAGATCCAACGAAGGTGGCGTACTTCCAAGCTGAAATTATCATGCAGGCAGATTACTACCCTTTTGGTATGACAATACCTGGAAGAAGTAGCAATTCAGATGCATATAACAGAGGATTTCAAGGACAAATTAAATCAGACGAAATCAGCGGTATAGGTAATCATTATACAGCGGAATATTGGGAAATGGACCCAAGATTAGGAAGAAGATGGAATGTTGACCCAATGGCTGATAAGGCTGCAGGCTGGTCGCCTTATCGTATTCTTTTTGATAATCCTATTTCATTCACAGATCCACTAGGTTTATTTGAAACCCGTAAAGAAGCGAGAGCATACAAAAAAGAGCATGGAATTTCAGGTAGAATAAAAAGAACTAAAGGAGATAATCACGACGGTAATTTTGAAATTGTAGATAAGAAAAATGGGAAGGCTTATGAGAAAGGAATTGAGGGTAGCGGTGAGCAATTTAAAAATGACGGTGTAGGGGAATCATGGATAATAACTCCAAAACCAAAAACTGAAGAAGGTACAGGCACGGAACAGCACAACACGAAAGAATATCACATATTATCTAATATGAGTGAAAATCAACGTCGAGAATATATGGATAAACAATTTAATAAATTTTGGGGGCAAAAAGAACACGTTGATGACTTAAAAAGACAGTATAACGAAAATGTTTTAAAATCACAAAGTTATACTCCTCAGTATGATACTTGGGAGGAAGGAGAGTTTGGAAATAAAGCAGGAAAATCTATTTATCAGTATTTTAAATATGAAAGACCTTTAAGGGCAGCTGAGGCTAAGCTAAAGAAAATGGAAAGTAAATATGATAGGCTTAATAAGATTGATACTGAATTAATAATTAAAGATTTAAAAAATTCATCAGATAAAGCTGTCCATAATGCAGGAGAATAATGTTTTAAGTAATCCTAATAATGAATTTATTAATAATGGATTTCTTCTTATAGAAGAAAGTAAACATCCAATTTGGTCTGGTAGTTTTAATATTAATTATTCTATTAAAAAGTATAGGCAAACAGTATTCGATACTGTTATTAACATAGATGAAATAAATAAAACAAGTGATCGATGGAAAATTGGTGAATATCAAATTATTGGAAATATATTATTGAAAGAACTTCATTTATCATCTTTTAGTTTAGAAAGTAAATTAAAATGGTCTTTTTTCCGAAAGAAAAAGACCATTTTTGATTTTTTTGAGTTAAACGGATTGGAATTAAAATTGGTTGAGAACGCTGACTTTATAGATGCGCTACTTAATCTTAAAGATTGTGGTGTTTCAGTTAAAGGTCAAAAATCAAATATTGAATTTGATTTTCACTTGGTTAGCAAGGAAAATCATGATGTAAAAAACATAATACTATTTGTTATGTTAATGGCTAGAATCGTAAAGGAAAAAATGATTTCTAAGTAAAATAACAAACGTTTGTTTTAATCTTCAACCGCTGCACATTCCACGCATTCTGCAACAAAAGTGTTCAAATAACTAGACAGCGCTTTAAGTTTGGGATGTGCATACTTAGTTTATATGCACATTCTACGTATTCCGCAACAAAAGTGTTCAAATAACTAGACAGCGCTTTTACAATGGAGTGTGCAATGATTATTTCTGTTTACCTCTATACGTTTAATACGAGCTTCTTCTTTTGCGCTTTTAAATAAATTTCTACTTGGAGTTTTACCATTTAGAACTTCCATCGGACTATAGCCAAGTAATCTTACAGGAAATCGTTCATAGTTATATTCTTGCATAAAATCTTGAAGTGATTTTTCATGTTGGCTAATGTTTTGAGAAATCTTTCCTTTCATAAATTCAGTTTTGTAGATACTATGGGTTCTCTCTGACATACTATTTGAATAAGGAAACTCATCCGTTTTAGCCGTAATCTTTTTTACGCATGGTGGTGCTTTGATAGTCGCTACCCAAGTGAGTAGTTCCCCTTTATTTTCAGGGCCACCATCGGAAAGAATATTGATAGGTAGTGTTGCATCAAATAAATTGTAAAGTTCAAATGTTTCTTGCATTAGTTTCGAAATAAAATTACTATCCGCTTTTCTAGGGATTGTTTTGACATGTAGAAGCGCCATAGAACAATTATCTTTTACAAATGCGACTTTTTGTTTACCATCCTCCACAGTAAATACGTCAGTAATATCAATGTGTAACCATTCGAACGGTCGCTCTGCTAGAAAACCAATTTTACGATCATTGATTTTTTCCTTTTTTGGGCTTGTATGTCCAAATAATCTGGCATATTTACAAAAGGTCGCAAGTCCACAAGATAAAACACCTTTTCTTAGTAAAGAATAAAATAAAGTTACCTTTGTTTTTCCCTTGTTTTCCGGTTTTGTCACTGTTTTTTCAATTATTGAGACTTCTTCTAAAGTCAGTTGAGAAGGATATTGAGTATAGCATTTACTAATACTACTTTTAAAGCAAGTTTTTATTGGTCTATGCCTATAATACCAATCGCTTGAAATTCCAATTAATCTACATGCATCTTTGGTAGTGATTTTACTGTAATTTTTAAGACGCTGAATAGAACTAGTCACGCTTTTAGCATGTTCTCTTAGTACCCAATTTTTCTTTTCTACGTGTTTAACAACATCTTGATATCCATTACTCATCAGACAAATAAATTTCAGTGATCGCTGCAAATATTTCCGTTGAAATACTTGTTTAATATCATTAAAATCTGCCACATAATCCTTCACCATCTCAAAACCATAATAATCTTCATGTTGAAATTTTTTCCACGAGTGTAGCGTTGAACGTGGGATTTGACTGAGTTGTTCTTGAGATAACATATTGCTATGATACAGCAGAATTACCATCGGGTGATATTTGTTTTTATATCCTGAAAAATTCATTATTTATTTTTTAATGGGTTCGAAAATAAATGATTAACTAAAGGATAAATCGTTTGATAATTAAAAAATATAAACGAATAAATTTTGAAAACTGAAAAATTTATATGGATAATTAACTTCTATAACGTAGTTTTGTATCTAAAATTTATTGAAATGAAATACAGCTTATTACTTCTTACTTTCTTTTTCTTTCAAACCTTGACTGCACAAGAAATTCTGAAAGATGTTTATTTAAAACATACCATTTTACAAGAAGGACAAACCTATCAATTTTTAGTTCTAGATATAAATGATAAACATGTTGTAACCTTCGATCGTCAGAAGTTATATTTCTGGTACAAGGCTCAAAAAGTAATTACTACACAAGGTGGAGCATCTGGTCAGTTATTACATGGTCCGTTTACATCGTTTTATGATACTAAACAATTGGTTGCAAAAGGTAATTTTGTTCATGGATTGAAAGACGGAGAATGGATGTATTGGTCGAACACAGGTTATTTAACCAAGGTCGAACATTGGAAGGAAGGAGTGAAGTCAGGAAAAGAGCAAAACTATACCGCTCAAGGAACATTAAAAGAAACAATAACTTATACAAGCAAAGGAACTGAACGTCAAACATCCGATAGTTTGATAGAGTCAACCTATTCAGGAGATAAAAAAACGATTACTGTTTTTGATAAGAATGGGGAGAAAATAGGAACCTACAAGTATAAGAATGGAGAATTGGTTTCCAAAAAAGAAAAACAAGTAGAGACTCCAGTTGTAGAAAAACCAAAACAAGAAAAAGACAAAAAAGAAGTACCAAAAGGTGAGGTAGGTAAAAAAGGAGAGAAAGAAAAGAAATCTTGGTTTTCGTTTTTGAAAAGAAAGAAAAAAGTAGAAGTCAAAACTAATTCAAACCAATCAGTCAATTCATCTAAAACCACTAAACGTTCTTGGAAATTTTGGAAGAAAGAGGTTAAACCATGAAGAAATTAACTTCTTCGGCGCTCGGGTATGCCATTTCTTTTTTGTTAATTATTGCACTAATCTGCTCGGGTGTCTTATTTATTTCTTCTGCCAATAAACGTTTAGAATTTCATTATGCTCTTAAAGAACACCTACTATTTGATAATTACGTTGCATTAAAACTAGGCGCTTCCTATGAAGAACCAACAACAAAAACAATCGTTCATTTAGCTGGAGATACTTCAGAAATTACGGTCAAAAATTGGGGGTTGTATCGTATGGTTGTAGCCAGAACGTATCACAAAAACTCGCAACAGGTTTCATCAGTACTTGTAGGTGTTACCGTTGAGGATGAATTACCAGCTTTGTATATTCCAGAAAACAATCAAGTACTCCGTTTGGCAGGTGATACTAAACTAGAAGGAATCATAAGCGTTTCTGAAAGAGGTGTTGATCGAGCAAACCTAGCAGGTAGGAGTTATGTAAACGACAAATTAGTATATGGTTCGCTGAAAAAAAGTGAGCGTTACCTTCCAAAACTACGTAAAGAATATCAAAATCTACGTTATGAAGATTTTGTAAGTAACACCCATAAATTAGAGAAAATACATCTGGATTCAGTTTATTCTTTCGATACCATTACTTCACTATATACGAGCATCGAACCAATTTACATTCAAAACAACATACAAGGAAATGTGATTATACATTCCTTTGATTCTATCGTTGTTTCTTCCAAGGCAATTTTAACGAATGTTATTTTGATTGCACCTAAGATACGTTTTGAAAAAAATGGGAAAAGCAGTTTACAAGTGATTGCATCGAAGTCTATTGTATGTGAAGAGGGAGTTCGATTAACCTATCCGAGTACTTTGGTGTTAAATGAACAACAATCTGAAATCGACGGACACAATCATCAGATTTTACTGTATGAGCATTCACAGGTACTCGGAGGAATATTAATGGTTTCGCAAAATAGTAATTTTCGGAAGCCAATGCAATTGAAAGTATTTCCAACTGCATTGGTTTCAGGACTTATATATAACGCAGGCGAATCTGAAATGCGCGGATCAGTGATTGGACATTTTTACACGAATGCATTACGACTGTATTCGGGAGGGAGTGATAATTCAAACCATTTGTTAGATTGTACCATATCGAGTACACAGTTACCTACTTATTTTATGTTACCTAATTGGTTAGATGGGATGAAGGTTGGGAAGCAGAAGATAATCGTTAGGTATTAGTCATTCCTACTATCAAGATTCATTAAAAGTTGAATCAGTTCAGGTTGAGGATGACAATCTGATTTATCTTTTCTAAAAGAAACGTGCGTGAAAATTCCTTTTTCACCTTCCAATGCTTTGCTTGATAAACTCCAAATTTCTGGATTATATTTGCTTGGTATTTGGTACGTTTCGCATAAGTATTTCAATAAAAGTCTCAAGCTTTCTAATTGTTGGTTAGTGTATTTTTGATAGTAGCGTGTCCCTCGAAAAAGGTAATTGTATTTTATTACTTCGGATTCAGGAACTTCTTTGTTGAACGCATTAAATAATAAGCCATTTTTTTCGGTTAAAGCACCCCAGGAACACAATTCGATTCCAATGGATTGTTTGTTTAAAATGGTGTTGTTGATTTCTTTGGTACCTAGATGATGCGCCCAATGAGCGCTACTGAACGCTTTGTGAATGATGCCTTCACGGTCTATTACAAAGGCTACACCAACTTTTTCTTTGGTGGTTTGCCAAGAGTCAATGACGTTTTTGGCGTTACCGTTGGAAACGGTGTGGTGAAGGACGATTTGTCGTTTGGTGTAGAGGTCTTTGAAGTATTGGTCGTCGGGGAGAGGGTGGTTGATGATTTGGTTTAAGAAGTTGTTCATAATGGTTTGGTTTTTCAAGCCACATGCGATGTGGCTTTACGGTTAATTATTATCTATCTTCTTTTTTTTCATTGCCAAAAAAAAGAAGCAAAAAAAGTCTAGTCCTCGGAAATTCGACTACCCACTATCGAACGACGCTAAAATTTCAAAACTCGCTACGCTCAAACAGTTGAAATTTTTACGCTTACTTATCAATGCGGGTCCCAGTCTACATTTCCTTAGGGACATTTTTAGATTTTCGGTTCGCTTTCGCTCATTTTAATCACCGGCGTTTGTCTTGGGTTTCTTTGGGGAATGTGATGAGGTTAAACATTTCACGCAATCGGGAACGAACACGTACTCCATACATTTTTTCGAGTTCAACTGAATTAAGGTTGGTAGTGACGTGTGTTATCGTTCCGAATTGTATGAATTGGTCGTAGCGACTTAAAAGGATTTCTCCCATTGTGTTGCACTCGTTACCATAATGTTTCAAACTGTTTTCCACTCCTAAATCATCGAAACAAAACACCTTCTCTGATTTACCATACTGGTCAATGATTTCATACCCCTCTTTGATAAACTCATACGAAACTTGTCTCGTGGATTTCAAAATTGGACGGAAAGAACTTGGAAAAAAATCACGAATGAGGGTCATAAGAGACGTTTTACCGCATCCAACAGGTCCAAGTAGTAAAATACCTTTATTGAAATCTATATCGTATTTCTGGCACGCTTCTTCGTCACGAATGGCATAACACAGCATTTTTCGAATGAGTGTATAATCTTCTTTTCGTAGTGAAAATTCGTCTCCATACTTGGATTTTCCTTTTGCTTGCAGGTATTGCAAGCAGGCTTTGAAATCGTAGATACGCATGTTGTTTTCGATGGTGTAGAGGGGCTTCATAATTTAATTTTTTCGCTTTGCTCAATTTGACACGACTCTTCACTTTTGCGACACGATGCATCGTGTCGCTACAATGGGATGTCGTAATCTTTGTCTTGGTTCAGGTGTAAATTGGATTGTTGCGCTTTGGGATTGTATTTATCTGCATTCAAAATCCAATTGTTGGCTGCTGCTTTCCATTTTTTCATCGGAGAACGTCCGCCAATTTTCCAACCGTTCGATTCGAAGTAATTGAAGAACTTTTGGGCTTCGATTTCCAAGGCAGATTTATCACGAAAATAAGCAGTGACTTCTTCGAGATTTGGAGGAGTAAATTTTACTGAATTTCCCTTTTTAGCAACTTTATTTTCAACATAATTTTCAATTAATTTTTCGCTAGATTCTTGTGCAGAAAATTCATTTTCTGCACTAATCAAGTTTATATGTTTGTTAATGTTTATTATATGTTTATTAAAAGGCTCGATGGGAAGTCCATTTTTGGCACTCGCCGTACTATTCGGAAGTTCATTTTTGGTGCGGTGAAATTCATTTTCTAATTCTGCCGTACCAATCGGAAGTTCACTCGGAAGTCCTTGGTGAAGTTCAAATTTGGGACTGCTCTTTTTTCGAAAATTGATCATTCGAATCCAGCTACCGGTCATTGCATTTTTGGATGGTTGGTATTTGATATATCCATAACTATCCAGTTCACGAATGCAACGGTGATACGTAGATTTTGACCTGATTTTTGAAGCTTGCATAATTTCGTCTCTAATGATTAAAAAAGGGTTTTGAAATCTTCTGTAATTCCAACATTGAAATAGCGACACGTATAAACTGATGTGTGCTGGATTCAATCTTTCATCTGTTTGAAATTTAAAAAGTGCCGTGGACAAATGAGCGATGTAATTCACTGACTTTTCATCTACCTCCATAATTTTGCGTGTTACGCATATTACCACTGATTAATCGTTGAATATCCTCTTGTGAATACAGGATTATTCCTCCAATCTTGGTGTATGGCAACGTGCCATTGATACGCAGGTTTTGCAATGTACCTGGGGAAATACCTAACAAGCGCTGCACCTGATAGGATTTTAACCACTTCGGATGTTGTGGTTCTTGCTCTTTTTGAACTTCTGGACGAGAAGTGAAGAGCATTTCTAATTTTTCGAATAATTCAGATTTGAATAAATCTAAATCTTCTTGTGTAATGATGTTTGCCGCCATAACGTTTCTGTTTTAAATGTTATGGTACAAAGTTGAAGCAACTCAAAATAAATCTTCCACACTACGAATTCAACTACGGAAAGAAAATCGACTTTTTGCCTGTTTTTGTGTCGTTTTACTGTGTTTTAGTATGAAAAAAGTGTGTTTTTGACCTATTTTGAGTTGATTTTTCGTAGTTGGCTATTTTTGGAAACTACGTTCAATGAATAAATTCAGACGATTTCTCAATCCATCTAAAAACTTCAAACGTTCGTTTTTTCTGTTCTTAATCTCTAAAAATGAACGATGTACATTCGAAACACGAACATTAAAGGCATTTTCCAAACATTTCGTAATATCCAATATCGTAGTTTCCCCTTCATTGAAAACTTTGCTTTCGTGAAGCGCGTAAATCAACTCTGTTAGAGCACTTTGGCTTTCTGTCCAATGCAAATTATATTTTTCGTAGTCGGGTTCGTAGTGGGTGTTTTGGATATTTTGATGAAAAATGGGATTTTGCACAGGATTTAGCAATAAATTTAGTTCGTTTTCGTAGAAATACTCTAATTTTTTATGTGCAATAAACATCGAAACCTGTTGATCAAAGCCAGTACAGTACCTGAAATCAAAGTCTGTACTATACGTTTCAAAGGATAAATTCATTTTTGCGTTCTCACGTAGGAAGTATTTTTCGTCTAAATGGGTTTCTTCGTTGATGATGTAGAGGTAAAATGAGCGGTGTTTTGTAAAGTCTAGTGTAAGATTTTTTAATTGTTTTTTGATGTGTGCTTGTTTTTCATAACTACTACCAATAGGAATGTTTATTTGGTAATCGTGCACTCTAAAATAATAAATAAGTAGTGCGAAAAACTGAGGTTTTAGTTGCTTGAAGTAGAAAATCTCATCTTGATTTGACTTGAATTCGTTTTCTTCGATGAATTGTTTTAACTGTTCAATGTAGCTTTTTATCAACTTTATTGCCAAAGGAACATAATTTGCATTTTCGATTTTTACATTCTCTATTTCTGATTCTAAATCTTTCAATAGCGTTTTGATATACACTTCCATAATACCTAAGATTTAAATTAAAAAAAATGAATCTTTAATCCTTTTATTTTAGATTCCGGTAGTGTGTACGATGTTCCTATGAAGTGGCTCATATATTTCAAAAAAAAAGGGTAATCCGAAATAAAAATCGGGTTACCCTTTATGATTAAATAGTTTGTATTTAGATCGCTTTTTGATTTGGAAACACAACGGAAAGTTTTTGACGAAGTATCTTCATATCGGAACTTACTTTTTCCTCAACTACTTTTGCATAAATCTGAGTAGTACGAATACTGGTATGACCAAGCATTGAACTTACGGTTTCAATTGGAACGCCATTCGCTAAAGTTACGGTTGTAGCAAATGTATGTCTAGCAATGTGAGAAGTTAGGTGTTTGTTGATATTACAAATATCTGCCAACTCTTTGAGGTAACTATTGTATCGCTGATTGGAATTTACAGGAAGCAATTTATTTTCAGAAACACAATACGGATGGTTTTTATATTTTTCAATGATTTCTAAGGCAACAGGAAGTAGCGGTACGCTTTCCTTCGTGCCGGTCTTTTGTCGGTTTGTACTCAACCAATATTCGCCATCTAAACCAATGGTAACTGCATTTTGCTCAAATTGGAAAATGTCTGTAAATGCAAAACCTGTATAACAACAAAAAATGAATACGTCTCGAACTTCTTCTAAACGAGAAATACTTAATTTTTTGAATTGTAAGACCGCTAATTCTTCTCGGTTCAAAATTTCTCTATCTGGACTTTGATAAGAACATTTGAATTGATTGAACGGATTGGAAGGAATCCAATCTAACCCAACAGACATATTCATGATCTTTTTCAAATTCTTGATGTATTTGTGCGCTGTGTTGGATTGGAGTTTGTCTTTGGTCAATAAATAATGTTCGAACTCGGTAACAAATCTTAATCGGATTGCAGGCAACTCTATATCGGAAACATTGTATTGTTTCTCCATAAAGGCAACGACTTTGTTTTTGGTAATCTTGTATCGTTCCCAGGTTTTGTTGCATACTTTCCCAACTTTCAATGTTTCTTCCATTTTTAGGTTGTGATAATCGAACGCTTCACAGATTGTTTTGTTTTTTGGTTTTGGAGATTCTTCGATTGGTTTACCTATGTATAAACTCCTTAATTTTTGAATAGTGATTTCTTCTTCTAGCGCTTGTAATTTCACATATATCTTTGTGATTTTACTTTTCATTTCTTCAAGTTGAATATTAATTAAATGAGAATTTTGAGCACTATCTTTTACTTTAAATAGTTTATCATCCCATTCTTTAATACTCACATAATGTCTAGTCGAAATTTCTGAACGTTTTCCATCTAAGGTAATTCGAACAAAAAGTTGATACTTCCCATTTTTAACTCGTTGTTTATTCAACATTGAATTAACACATAATTTTACTGTTGTTTTCATTTTCAAAATTATTAGATTAATAATATCGAAAACAGATACTTTTTTTGTGGCGAACAAACAAAATCTAAAACAATTAAAAATACTCGCTACACCTTTATTTTAAAATGTTTCAAGAATAATAGCGAACAAATTAAAGCATTTTTTTTGTTCGCTCAAATGTTCGCTTTAAACTTGTAATTTTTTGAATTATTTTGTTTTAGCGTAATTTGATGTTTTTATCAAAATCCTTGATTTTCCTTAAATTTAGTGGGTTTTAATGAAAAAAGCCACTCGATTGAGTGGCTTTCAGTGATCCCGCTGGGATCTTAAAGTGAGAAGCAAAAAAGGACACTTTAGAACGATTTAAAACATATAACTAACTGTTTTAAAGTATTTTAAAATGTTTTTACTTTCCTTGTTTATTCTATTGTGTTTTAAAATGTTCGTAACTATCTCAAGTTATTGTCAATGTTTTTGTCAATATTAAATACCTTTGAATCATCAAAAAAAACAAAAGAAAATGCTCAATGTCTCTTTTTATCTTCTGACTCCAACTGCAAAAAGTAAAAGTAATTTATATGTATCTATAAGTGATAAATATGAAAGACTTAGGTTTTCGACTAAATATTCTCTTTTGACAGATTACTGCAATAAACGAGGTGTCAAAGGTAGTAAAGATTTACTGAAAAAAAACAGTGAGTTTTACCCTGAATACTCTCAATTATTAGTGAAAATCAGAAATAAAATAATTAAAATTGGAATGGAGTTAAAAACTACAAATGAGAAAATTCCATTAGATATTGTTAGAGAGAGGTATTATGAAAATACTTTTGGAAAAATTGTTGTTGCAAAGCCTTGGGATATTCAATTTGACAACTTCGTCTCAAACGAACAAGTAAATTGGACTGAAGGAACTCGCAAACATTATATGGTTTTAAAAAACAACCTTATCCAATACGAAAAAGACTTTGGTAAATTGTTTCTTCAAAATATTAACGAAGAGTTTTGGTTTGATTTTAGAAATAACTATCTAATTAAAAAGAAAAAATTAGGTAATGCTACTATCAATGGAATGATGAAGAAATTGAATAGTTTTTTAAAATACTTAATTAAAAACAAGATTATAAGTTCTGAATCCATACGTTTTGACGAACTTAAAAAATTAGAGGAGGTTCAACCATTCAAAATTGCACTAACAGTTGAGGAAATAGAAAGGCTTGTAAAATTGGACTTATCTGATAACGAAACATTCGATCAAGTTCGTGACCTTTTTTACCTCGAAATACTTACAGGTCAGCGATATAGCGATATGAATAAGATTTTGAATAAGGAGAATATTAACGGAAACTATATCCAATTTAATCAACAAAAAACTAAAATTAGGATTTCAGTTCCTCTTCACGAAAAACTGAAAGATTATCTTTTTACAGTATTTGACAAATACCCGAATGGTTTCACGATGATTTCAGACCAAAAATTTAATGAATATATCAAGTTGATATGTAAATCAATCGGTATGGATCAAATACATAATTGGATAACGTTATCAGGTAAGGTTCAAACCCAACATTCCGAATTTAGATATAACTTAGTGTCGAGCCATTCAGGAAGGATTACTTTTTGCACCCAATGTAAAAAACAGGGTTATGATGATTATTATGTAATGAAGATTTCGGGGCATAAAAATCACAAGCAATTCACTGATTACATAAAAATTGAGTCAGATGAGATATATGATAACTTTAAAGATTTTTTAGCAAATTGATATGGAAGAATTAACTAAAATTTTAGATAATATTAATGGTTTTGCTTCGAGCAAAGAAAAATTATTAAGTGACATTCAAAATAATGGAAAATTTGAAGAAAAATATAGAAAAAGTTTTAATGAAGCCTATAAAGAAAAAGTTTTTTTATCAACTGATTTAACTAAAATTCTCATATATTTTAAGCATATTTCATATACAGAAAAATACATTACTGTTTTACAATCTTGTATTAATGATACTACAAGAGAAATTGGCAAAATAGATAGTAATAATATGAATGAGAGACTATTTGTTGAATTATTAAGCAAAATTGCTATTAGCATAATTCATATTGAAAAGGAAGTAGATTTCAATATCCCACAAATAGAATTAAATGAAGAAGAATTACTTACATTATTTAAATTCACTTTAATAACACCTAATGAAATCATTATTGATAGAGTTCATCACAATGTATCTAAAGCACGAAACAGTGTAAATATACTTTCGGAAGAATATATGAAAGAGATCTTAAATATTGTAACTAAATACAATATATTAGATAGACTATATTTAGATACTTTATATCAGATTCACCACACTCTAAATATTCAATTTGAAATTCTATATAAAAGATTAATTAATGGTGTTAACAGTTTAAGTAAAAAAGAAAAGGAAAATGCGAATTTTTTAAATATTATAAATAATATTAAAACAAACAATACTCATTTATTTGCATTAATGGAGTCAAATCCAAATGAATATAAATTATTAATTAACCATTTAAAGAGTGATAAAGATTTAAATGGAAAAAATAAACAGATTCAAATTGAAGAAAAAACATTTGCAAATTTTAAATGGATTGCTTTAGAAAGTAGAAATCGACACATTCAAAAAGTTATTTCAATTTTAGTGCTATGTTCTATGAAAAATTGGCTTTCAAAAAAATGGTCTGAGATTTCTACTGTAGATAAACAAAATATCATTAAAAATACATTTGGTTTAAAAATAGAACATCAAAACTTTCATTCTGATAAAATTGACAAAATAGAATCTAATATTTTAACTATTAACGAAAAAGGCATAGATTACGACAGGTCGTTAAATTACTTGAGTCTTTTAGAATGTTTTATAAAAAAAGGTGAGTTCTTACAAAAATTAAAATAAAAGTTATGTTTTTAAGTTGCAAAAAAACTATTTTTTTTCGCAATTTAAAATCAAATTATTGAAAACAGTTAAACATATTTTTGCATTGTCTTGAACGGATTAAGACATTGTAAAATAAATGTTTATGTTAAAAAATGATTTGAAAAAAGAAAGTGTTGAGTCAAGAACTCCACAAAATTCAATCCTACATTTGGATGAATTTATCAAGATTAGTGATGTGATAAAACAACGTATCGCATCTCGTACAAAAATCTACAATTTAATTAAAGATGGGCTTGTTGCAAAATATCGTTTTGCAGGAACTTCATTTTTAAAGAGAAGTGAGTTAATAGGGTGTTTCATTAAAATTTCATTATAATGAGAATTTCATTCTATTTACGCACCCCATCTGCAAAAACAAGTAAAGTCTGTGTATCGATATGCAAAGGCAGTCAGAGAAAAAGATTTGCACTTGACATCGAATTTTTAACAAGTGAATGTAATTATAGGTTCTTAAAAAAGAACTTAAACTTGGTGAAGAAAAAGAGCCCTTATTACAGTCTGTATAGTAAAGCACTCAACGATGTTGAGGCTTTACTATTAAAAATCGAAGGAGAGTATGAAGAATATCCTTTTACTTACTCACTGAACGATATTGTAAGAACATTTTGGTCAAAAAACAAAAAGCCTGAAAAACCAATAGAGGAAGAAATACATTGGGAGACATTATTTGATAAATTTTGCTCCGAAAATCAAATACATTGGTCAGACGGCAGACAAAAACATTTTCAGATAATAAAGAAAAATATTCAATCTTTTGAAAAGAGTTTTTATAAGATGGATTTACAAAATATAGATAAGTTCTTAAACGATATTAGAAGTTTATATTACTCAGATGAATTAAATCTAAATAACTCAACTATTAATAAAAAGATGAAAAATTTGAAACAGTTTTTCAATTATATAATTGAAAATAAATTAATTGAAAGTGAATGTAGTAAACTGAATTTAAAACCGTTAAAAACTATTGAGGCTTTCAAAATAAGACTTACTTCAGAAGAAGTTCAACATTTAATGGAATTAGATTTATCTGAATCACCTGAAAAAGAAATCATTAAGGATTTATTCCTGTGTGAGATATTTACAGGGCAAAGATTTGGAGACGTAAATTCTGTTATCAATCGAAATAATTTAATAGATGACACACTTACATTTATTCAGCAAAAAACTAAAATGAAAGTGAATATACCTTTATATGATGAACTTAAAAATCTAATTGAAAAAATGTTAAACAAATATCCGAATGGCATTAAAATTTGCTCTAATCAACATTTTAATAGACAACTCAAAGAAATATGCAAAGGCATCCTTTTAGACATAACCCATCGTTGGCAAACAATCCACGGAAGCGACATTATATATCACGAAAAATCAAGATGGGAACTTGCCTGTAGTCATTTAGGCAGACGCAGTTTTTGCAATCTCGCTCTACGAAAAAAAATAAATTTGAAGTCCATAATGCGTGTCACAGGGCACACTAATATCAAACAGTTTTATGAGTATGTAAATGCTCACGATGAAGATTTAATGGAGGATTTTAAATGTGGGATTTTTTAATGTGAATTAATATGTATAACAAGACAACAAATGAACATCTTGCTGAAATTAAATCACTTTTAAAACAGCATACATTTCTCGAAAATAACATTGGAGGTTGGATTACAAAAGAAAAAGTGAAAGCCTTCTTTCAATATGAAGATAATCAGCTAAGAAAAATTGAAAAGTTTCTGACAACTGCAAAATTTGGAAGAAGAACATTTTTTCTCGTTGAGTCGATTACTGAATTTTTAAATAAACATATAAAAAATAAAGAATGAAAACATATTACTTCAGCAATTCAGATACTTATAAAATCTTATATAATGAGATTATTAAAGAATTTAAAATAATCTCAAATAGCAAAAAAACAATAGTAAAATTTGAAGATATTCTGAGTTTAGCACACTTGTTTACAAAACGTTCTAATTCAATAATTAAAGCAATAGACTATTTGATTAATTATCCATTTATTCAGAATGATTACTTTAAATATACAGACGCATATTTTAGAACGAAAAAGAAACTAAATGATAAATATTTTTCGTATGATTTAGAAAATTTATCTAAATATTACCGAAAACTTGATGAGTCAAACACAAATAGTTTTAGTATTAATAAATATGTAAATTATTTATTTTTTATGTCTTTGAAACTCAATTCTACGTATGATAAATCTGATGATGAACTTTTTAGTATTATAAAAAAAGATAATCGAGAGTATAATCCATTAACTAATATTCCAAGTGTATTAAGACCTTTAATCCCTTTTAACATTGTAGAATACGACATTAAAAGGGCTTTCCCAACGTTCATAGATATTGAATTAGAAACTAATACACGACAAACGGCTTATGAATTAGTTGACAAAAAGTTGTACTCAATTCACTTAAATGCCTGTAAAGAAAACTCTATTTCCTTAGAAAATGCACGTAATGTTTTGTCCTTAATATATGGTACTAAAATGAACGAGGTTGTAACAGATGAGAGATATAATGAAAAAGGAAAAATGTTTCGGGATTTGGTAAAGTATGAAGGTATATATATCAATCAATTTGTTTTTGAGAATAACATCGAAAAATACGTAAGACTTCACGATGCTGTTATCATATTACAATCTGAAAAACCTAAGAAGTTAACTTTTGATAAAGTTGAATTTATTGAGAAAGAAGTAGTTTTAAAAGAAAAACTTGGTAGTAAAAAACTATTTTATAAAATAGACTCCAATAACAACGTAATAACTTCTCCATCAATGTATGCTGACTTTCTAATTCAGGAAAAATTTATAAAAGTTTCTAATGACGATGACAAGATGCAATTACTAAAAAATGATAATAATGTGGTTGATTTATTTAATCATAGTACTGAGATGGTTAATTTTTTGGAAGATAACATCAATGAACTAGAAAAAACTCAAGTCAGAAATAAAATAGCGAAAGAAAACCATACTGTAATTAATCAATCTTATCTTTTATTAAGGTCATATTCTTTAAGGTATTACAAAGATACCCCAACAACTTTCGGACTCCCTTTCAAAAATGGATTTATATCTATTTCTAAAAATTATGAGTTTACAAATCAAAATTATAATGAATTAAATGGATTTTTTGCTAAACATAAAATTCAAAATAGGGTTTTTACTTATACAGATGAAATTGGGAATTTCGAGCAGTTTATTCATAGAGTATCAACAGGAAAAAAGGATTTTAATAGTGAAGAATTTAATTTCAGAGCATTTTCATCTATGATTGGTTATTTATGTCATAATTACAAGAGTTTCTCTAATTCGGTGGCAATTATTTTGACCGACAAAGGCGCGAATGATGAAAATAGAAATGGAGGAAGAGGAAAGTCGATAATACTCGATGCTTTAAAAGAAGTATTAGTAGCACTAACAAAATCAGGTGTTGAATTTGACCCAAAATACACCTTTAATTATTCTGATTTAAATGAAAGTCATTCCCTATATTGTTTAGACGATGTACCTGCAACATTTAACTATGATTCTATTTACACAAATATTACAGGTGAAATATCTTGTCAAAAAAAGGGGGTAAACGCAGTAAAAATTGATTTTAAAAATAGCCCGAAATTTATTATCACTTCTAATTGGGCTGTACGTTTCAATCCAAATAATGAGTCGACAATTAGGAGATTCGTCGAATATCAATTTGAACCTTACTTCAACATAAACCATAAACCCAAAGCAGAATTTGGTGAAACCTTCTTTGAAGATTGGAAAATTGATGAATGGAATAAATTTTACTCTTTCATTTATAAATGTGTACGCATTTATTTAAATGAAGGATTGATTCAGATTCATTATGACAAAAGTATTGATAACTATAATGCATCTTTTAACAATGACCTTGACGCAACTGAAATGCAAAAGGTATTAGGTCAAATAATTTTTAATGATAATAAGACAAGTTTCAATGTATCTGATTTTTTAATGGCATATAAATTAAATGGTCATTATTACGATAACCTTTTCCATAAAAACAATGCTAAAAACAAAATCAATGCTTTTTTACCTCATTCAATATTTAAAAACTTCAAATATAACCCACGAGATAAAAGGTGGGTTAAAGAAGAAGTTAAAACTCCTGAAAAAGTTATCCCCCAAACACTTTTTTCAAAATAATGAATCATTGAAAAGTTCTCTATCCTTTTTTATAGATAGAGAACTTTATTTTTTTATTAGTCAATTTTAACATCAATCGAATTTACCTTTCTTCCCATTAGCCTTAAATAGAATTTAAACTCCTTCTCAAATTCAACACTATATAGTAATATTAAAATCGCTCTGTAGAAATTAATTCGTTTTTTAGACAATCTCTTTTTTCTTTTAAAGATATTGATGGCATTATCAATTTCTTCATCAATTTGTTTTTGGTCTTTCATAGGTAATATTTTTGCACCAAATAAACGTTCGATTATTTGACTATGTAAATACAGGGGAGGTTGAGGGTTGAAAATGGGACTTTTGGAGCACCTGAATTGTTTGGGGGAGTATTTTTTGCTACATTGAAACTTATTACTCTCCTTTACTGTTTTTTTTATCTTTTCTTTTATTCGCTTCTCTTACATAGTAACCTGATTTTGGTCGAGGTTTACTATCCTTACTTCCTTTAGGTCTGCCAAGTTTTTTTATTCCCTGAATCTTGACACGAGCCAAGCCTTCTTTGGTTCGCTCAGAAATTAAGTTTCGTTCAAATTCAGCAAATGCTGATAGTATGTGAAAATGCAACTTTCCCATTGAACTATTAAAGTCCAAATTATCAGACACCGAAAAAAAACCTATTTTCTTATCTAAAAGTTCTTGTATCTCAAGAATTAATTCAGTTGACGACCTTGCCCATCGGTCAAGTTTATAAACTATTACAGAATCATATTCTCCATTTCTTAATTTTTTCAAGAGGTCTTGTTTTACAGGTCTTGTCTTTCGTGAACTTTCCACCTCTTCGTATAAATCAAATTCAAACCCTTTTTGATTTGCATAGTCAACTAAACGATGTATCTGATTAGCATTCGTCTGTTTATTTGTGCTTACCCTTGAATATAAGGCTACTCGTATTTTTCTATTTTCCATAATTAATTTTTCAGAGTAGTTGAAAATTCCTTGAAAGCATCAATAATTTGAGACGTTTTCCTAATGATAAAAGGTAGAAATATAAATGTAGCGACCCCTAAAGAAATGTAGAGTGTTTTTTTACTTTCTAAAAATGAAGTCAATAGTTCATTCTTACTCATTATTTTAGGCGCTGATTGTAGGATTGTCTTTTTTTCCATTTTTAATTATATTTTTTGTTTTTTTGATAGAATAGATTGTAACTGTAATCATAACCAATGAGGCTATTATCAATCCATAGGTTAATTTTCGATTTTTCATAATAAGTATTTCATTTTCGATTTTTAATTGATGAGGGAATTTATCAAACATCTTAACACTAGTAAAATCAACAGGTAATATCATTGTTTTACTATTTTTATTTTATCATTTTCTCTCAAAATAATATATTCAAAAATCGCTGTCTTATTTTCTCCGTTATATTTAACTAAAGACGATAAAACATTGAAGTCAAATTGACAACCTTTTAAGTATTCAGGGTGGACGAGGAATACTTCCTTGTCCTTCATTATAGAATCAAGTATTCTTTTATTTCTGATTAATGGTTTTTGAATATAAGCGATGGCTTCACGTTCCTGCTTTGCTTTCAGGTTGTAATACTTTATTCGATTAGATGAATTTATAAAATTCATTGTTGAGCGAGTAGGCTCAAATGGTTCATTAGTTAATAAATCACGTTTCATAAGGTTACTTTTTTAATAATTTAAGTAAATGTATGTGTATTGATATACAGTGTCATACATAATTTGTATAAGATTGTATAACAATAGCGAAACGTTGTATTTTTAAATATTTAAATGTGAATAAATTCACTATTTTCTAACGTTGTAACAAAGTAAATTAGGTTGAAACACACTTAACAACCTGAAAAACATTTTTTTTAAATGTAATTGTTACATCTGTTACGGTAACATTATTTTACTATACGTGAGAAAATATTTTTTATAGAATAATAAAATAGTATTCAGAATATAGATTAGAGATGGTTGTAACCGTAACAAAAAAATGTACCGTTAAACATTTAACTTTTAGGTGGAATTTTTAGACTAAAATCGTAAGATATATTAAACCAATATTTATACAGGGAAAACAAGATTAAACAATAAAGTAAAGATTATCCTTTAAAATAAATATCATAATCTTCTCTTGAATTAATTTGATTTAAATTCTCATTTAATTCTTCCAAAGAGGTTAATGATATAATTCCTTTTTCTATTTTTTCAAAAAGTTTATTTGTGGAAAGAATATTAATTTTGGATGCTGTATATTCTTTAAAATCTTTATCAAGGTGAGTATAAAATTTATCACGAATATCACAGACATATTTAATTGTATCCCATATTTCAAAAAGGCCATTCAATGCACTTTCAATTTCAACAATATTTTTCGGGTTTGATTTGATTCGTTTTTGTAATAGATTATAGAGGTTGTCCTTATTATTTTGAGATTCTTTAACTATTTTATAGAGTTCTATATAGTAGTCTTTCATAGATAAATAACGAAGGTGAAAAAAGAGAGGGTTGACATCGACGGTTTGTCGAACTTCTTTTTTTGATATATTAAATTCATTATCAAATCCTGAGAGATAACACCAAACTTCCCAACTTCTCCTTGCGTTGCAATAGTTTTTTATTAACCTGTCAACAGAATCATTTATTTTAAATTTTTCAATGTAGAATTGTAATGAGTAATCATTATTAAGTCCATCAAAATCATTTAATTTTAATTTCAATTTTTGATAAGGTTTCCCTTTAGGATACCTTCCGAAAATTATTGTTTCATTTTGGATTAACTCATTCAAATCAACAAAAGGTTGTAATTGGTTTAAGTCAATGGAAAACTGTATTGGGAGTTCCTTTGTAATATCGTCAACATAGCGACCTTCAGGGTCGTCATAAACAATATATTTAAACTCTGCTGTAAGTTCAAACTTTTTAATTAAGTCCTCACTTTGATTAATATAATCTTTGTTTGGAATTACACATACACTTTTAAGTAAAAGGTAACTTTCATCAGAATTTAAATCAAATTCTATTTCGGGATTATTATTATTTAATGTGAAATTGTCCATTTTTATTATCTATTGTATTTTATCTCAACATCATCATCTTTAATAATTTCTCCATCACGACAAAAATTTATTTTCAGAATATCTTCTCCGTTAAGCAATGTTTGTTTTTCATTAAAAATATTTGTGAATACCCATTTATTAAGTAGTTCATTTTTTGATTCTTGCAAGCCAAAAAAACCCACTAATATTTCACCATTAATTAATAGAACCTCAATTATTTCATTAAATTTTATTGAAGGATGTTTTTCTATGAATGTTTTAATTCCCTCTATTGTCATTGTATTTAGTACTTTGATTTTAAAATCATAACTTTTGAATAAAATTACGATTATATAAAAAACTATTGTTATGAAAATTTAGACAATATATTTCATTAATCAAAAATTTCCTCTATTTCATCTTTAACAAATGTACCAAAATTATCATTACTCCAAATACGATTAGATTTATTGGCTATTAATAAGTAACTCGGAAATTTTCCTTGGCAAATTCCGCCCCATTCTTTTGGATTTTGACAATTAGAGATTTGAAAAGAACCATCTATTTCTTTTTTGTATAAATCTATAGAAGAACTATCTTTACTACAAACAATGTATTTTACATTCAATGTTGGAACTCGTTTTTTAATTTCTTTTATTGTTTTAATAGATTCAAAACAAAAAAGACAATTTGGTATTGTAATTACAATTAATTGATTCTCATTAGAAGAGACTAATTCTTTTTTTAAATGAATTTCTCTGTAATTATTCGAAAAATCATCTTCATAAACAGGATTGAAAATGAAATAAATTACTAATGGAATTAGCCAAATAAAAAATCGTATAATCCTAATCTTGCTTGTTGATTTTGAAAGTAAGTATGATAAAAAAATACCCCCTACAATTGAAACTATGTAGGGGATAATTTTGGAAAAAGTCCAATAATAAAACATCTTAATTAATAATACATCCTTTATCCTCTGAAATTCCTTTTGCTAAACAATCTTCATTTGCTTTTTCTTTAGAAGTACTTTTGATTGTAACTTTTTCTTCTGTTCCCGAAATAGACTCTAACGTATTAGTGTCATATTTTGAACACTCACACGTGTAATTTTTCTTACAAGAAACTAAACCCAAAAGAGCAAGTGCTCCTACTAAAACTACTTTTTTCATATTTATTCTGTTTTTATTTGTTACGTTTAATCACTTTAATTACTTTATAATCAACAATCCCACCTGTAGCACTGTTTACCAAAAGACTTAATAAATTATTTTTTGTTTCTATAGTGTATTTTTCTGCGTTAATTTTTTTTGCCATTTCCTTTACTTTTGCATCATTCAAAGTATTAATGCCTAAAACAAATAGAGTTCCTGCTTTTGTATAATCTTTTTCTTTTTCTAAATGAGAAGTTTTTTCTCCAAAAACTCTTCCCCCATTATCAAAATCTTTAACTTCAGAATTAACATGAAATTGTTGCACTGAACAACTATTCAACAATGCTAAAGAAACAACTCCTACTAAAATTACTTTTTTCATTTTTATTTTATTTTATCGGTTACAACTAATTTGAATTAAAACATCTCATAATAAACCTATTAAGTACATGTTTTTAATTTATTTTATAAAAAATTATTCTCAAAGATAATTAAATAATTCATTTTGACAGCGGATACGCTACCAAAATGGACTGAATTTTATGTTTCTTTTGATGTATGGATGAAAAAACGAAATTTCTCGTTTTGTTAGGCGATAATGTTCGGAAATTAAGGATTTCAAAATCGTACAGTCAGCAAGAACTAGCTGATAATCTCAACTTTGCCAAAAGCACGATACAAAGAATTGAGAACGGGAAATTAAATCCAACGATTTGGGCATTAAAGCACATTGCTTCTGCTTTAGAAGTTGATTTAGATATGTTAATTAGGTAAGTATTTAAACTTTATGAATGTTTTCTATGAAAAATAATATTTTAGAGAATATACTATAATAAAACTAAGGATTTAGTAGAATTTATCTATTGATAAAATATATTTGAAATTGATTCTCGAATTTTATAAAAATCATTTTATTAATTCCTTTATGCCGATTGTTTTTTTTAATCCTTAATACATCAATAGAAGCATAGTCTATCAGGTCATTTTTAAAAATACACCATTATGGTTTAATATTTTATTAGGTTCACCAATAAATCAATTTCAATATTCTATCATTTGGTATACCCCTTGATTAATCTATCTTATTTATGATGCTTGATTATGTGAAAGTTATTAACAACAAAAAAGGTCTTGATTTCTCAAGACCTTTTGTCAACGTTTTTGTCAATTAAGACCGTAACTCATTGATTTTTAGTTACTTTGGTGATCCCGCTGGGATTCGAACCCAGGACCCATACATTAAAAGTGTATTGCTCTACCAGCTGAGCTACGGAATCTTATGTTTGTCTGTTTTTGTTAGACGAGTGCAAAGTTAAGACCAATATTCGTTTCTGCAAGTCTTTTTTTAAATATTTTCAAAATTATTTACAGGTTTAAATTTAACTTATTGAAAAACAAAGTTGTAAACTTTAAATTATTTTAATTTACTCTCAAAATAGTTAATAGCTAGTTCATATCCAGTTAATCCAAAGCCAAGAATACAACCTGCGCACACGGGAGAAAGAAGAGAATTATGTCGAAATGATTCACGTGAAGTGATGTTAGAAATATGCACTTCAACTACTGGAGTATTTATTCCCGCTACACAATCGCGTAATGCAACACTGGTATGTGTGTATCCGCCAGCGTTTAAGATAAATCCATCCACTTCGGTGTTTTGTAAAAAATCGATTAATTCTCCTTCGATGTTTGATTGGAAGAAAAGTAGTTCATTACTACTGTTGGAAGCTAATTTTTCTAAATAATCCGATAGGGAAACTTCTCCATAGATACTTTTCTCTCGATTTCCAACCAAATTTAGGTTTGGACCATTAACTATTGCTATCTTCATAGGCTAAAATTAACCAACTTTATGAATACTTGGGAACGCTATATTAAGAATTTTGTTTCTTTTCTTAAAATTGAAAAGGGTTTATCTGAAAATTCTATACTAGCATATCAACGAGATGTCACTAAATTGATGGAATATTGTATGGATCATCAACTTGAAAATCCAACCAAAGTAGATTTAGAACAACTAAAAGGTTTTGTATTTATTTTGCATGAATTAGGACTTTCTGCACGTTCTCAAGCGCGTGTAATATCTGGTGTGAAACAGTTTTTTCAATTTCTTATTTTGGAGAATGAACGCGATGATGATCCAAGTGAATTATTAGAATTGCCTAAAATAGGGTTGAAATTACCAGAGGTACTGACGATTGAAGAGATTGATTTAATGATCGAAACGATTGATTACAGTAAAAATGAAGGAATTCGTAACCGTGCAATTTTAGAGACTTTGTATAGTTGTGGATTACGTGTAAGTGAATTGGTTAACCTCCGTTTTTCAGATTTGTACTTGGAGGAAGGTTTTATGCGTGTAATCGGTAAAGGTAATAAGGAGCGATTAGTTCCAACGAGTCCATCCGTAAAAGAGGAGATTTTATGTTATGTGTCTGAAACGCGTAACCGTCAAAGTATCAAACCTGGCAATGAAGATGTAGTGTTTTTAAACCGTCGTGGTGCAAAATTGACGCGGGTGATGATTTTTACGATCATAAAAGATTTAGCTATCGCAATTGGCTTGAAAAAAAGTGTGAGTCCACATACCTTTAGACATTCATTTGCTACGCATTTGATTGAGGGAGGTGCTAATTTACGTGCCATTCAAGAAATGTTGGGGCATGAATCCATCACGACCACGGAAATTTATACGCATTTAGATCAACGTTTTATTCGAGAGGCGATCATTTCGTATCATCCGAGGAATAAGAAATGATTAGCTTTTTACATAGCGTATTTCTACGCAATATTCAAGTAGTAAGTCTTTTAAGTTGATTTTAGATTTAACTTTGTGCTCATTTTGGAGGATAAATGAACTTGCCACATTACCAGTTAACAATAGGAGAATCAAAATCTATCTTTGAATTTATAAGTCAAGGTCCAAAAGGGGATATTCCAAAAATTATTGTTTTTAGTAAAATATCAGATAATGGTTTGTACAACCTTGCTTTTGGAGATATTGATACAAAGACAGGGAATGTAAATGATCGAGTGGTTTCCAATAATTCCGATAGTAAAAAAGTGTTAGCAACAGTGGTTCAAGCACTATATATATTTTTCAATAGATACCCTACTTGTATAGTTATTGCGAAAGGTAGTACAAAATCAAGAACTCGACTTTATCGCATGGGAATCCAAACTCTTACAATTTACAATTTACAATCTGCAATCTGCAATCTATTAATCCACTAAAGTCCCATACAAATCATAATGATCCGCACTCGTAATCTCTACGTTCGCGAAATCACCAATACGAACAAACACATCGCCTTCTTTTTTAACTAACACTTCGTTGTCTACTTCTGGGGAGTCGAATTCCGTACGACCAATGAAATAATCGCCTTCTACTCGGTCGAAAAGTACTTTGAATGTTTTACCGATTTTCTCTTGGTTTAATTCGTAACTAATTCCAGATTGTAATTCCATGATTTTATCTGCACGATCCTTTTTCGTTTTTTCTGTAACGTCATCATTTAAGGAGTATGCATGCGTATTTTCTTCGTGCGAGTAGGTGAAGACACCTAAACGATCAAAACGCATTTTCTCAACGAATTCATACATTTCTTGGAATTCCGCTTTTGTTTCTCCTGGGTAACCAACAATTAGGGTTGTACGAATTGCAATATTTGGCACTTTAGCACGAATTTCTTCAACCAATGTTTCTGTTTTTTCGCGGGTTATTCCACGACGCATGGATTCTAATATCTTCGTCGAACCGTGCTGTAATGGAATGTCTAAATAGAAGTTTACGTTCGATTTCTCATTCATTACCTCTAACACATCCATCGGAAAACCTGAAGGGAAAGCGTAATGCAAACGAATCCACTCAATACCTTCTACATCGGATAATTGCGAAATTAAATCTGCAAGGGCTCTTTTTTTGTAAATATCTAACCCGTAATAAGTTAAATCTTGTGCGATTAAGATCAATTCTTTTACACCTTTTGCTGCCAAACTTTTCGCGGATTTTATTAAATCTTCAATCGGTGTTGAAACATGTTTACCACGCATTAATGGGATCGCACAAAACGAACAAGGACGGTCGCAACCTTCTGCAATTTTGAAATACGCATAATGGGATGGGGTAGTTAATAAACGTTCTCCCACCAATTCTTGCTTGTAATCTGCTTTTAATGTTTTCAATAAACGTGGCAATTCGCGCGTGCCAAAAAACGCATCCACTTCTGGGATTTCATTTTCTAAATCCTCACGGTAACGCTCAGACAAACAACCAGTCACATATACTTTATCGACTTCTCCGTCGTTCTTCGCTTGGGCGTAACGCAAAATGGTATCAATCGATTCTTGCTTTGCATTATCGATAAATCCACAGGTGTTTATAATCACAATTTCCGCATCATCCGACATCGATTCGTGTTCTACGTCAAATTTATTGGCTTTCAATTGTGCCATCAAAACTTCGGAATCAAACGTGTTTTTGGAACAACCTAGGGTAATTACGTTTACTTTATTTTTCTTTAATGTTTTTGTTTTCATATCGTTTGATTAAATGTCTTTTAAATTTTTTATTGTGGTTAAATCAATTTCGAAGTTTCAGTGAAACATCGCAACAAGAATATTGTTTTATTCCACGGTCCCTGAGGCTCTCGAAGGGCCGTTCCTTTTTATTCCTTGCGCCAAAAAATACACCCCAACCATAATCATTGGAAGGCTTAATAATTGGCCAGTATTGATAATCCAATAGGTATCGCGTTCGGTTTGACCTACTTTAATAAATTCAACTACAAATCGTACAGACCACAATAAAATCATAAAGGTTCCAAATAATACACCTGGTTTGTTTCTAGACTCTGTTTTCCAATACATGTACATTAATAAGCAGAAAATTAAGAAATACCAACATGCTTCATATAATTGAGCAGGGTGTCTAAAAACTTGTGTGTTGTTGATTAAGTATTCCGCGCCTGCATGGTTGAAACGAAAACCCCAAGGTAAATCTGTAGGGAGACCAATGATTTCATGGTTTACAAGATTTCCTAAACGAATACAACAAGCTGTTATTGCTGCTGATATGGCGATACGATCTAAAATCCATAAAAATGGTTTTTGTACCACTTTTTTGGAGAAAAACCACAAGGATACAAACAACGCAATCGTTGCTCCATGTGAAGCTAAACCACCTTCCCAAACTTTAAACATATCTGCTGGATGAGAAAAATATCCGCGTTCAATTACATTACCAAAGGGATCGATAACATCCCAATATGGCCCATAGAAAAATACATGGCCAAAACGCGCACCTAGAATGGTTGCGATGACAACGTACATTAAAAGTTTATCTAATATTTTCTCATCGATATTTTCGCGTTTAAAAATACGTTTCATGACAAAAAAACCAATAATAATCCCAGAGACAAACAATAAACCGTATTTATTTGGTGTTGGTTGACCTTCAATTAATTCCGAGGTTACGTTCCAATCAATTCCTAAAATCATATGCTGAATTATGGTGTGTAAATTATAAATTTTGGACTTTGAATTTTAACTTTTCAGACCTTCCTTTTTTGAATATCTTATTGCTAATTTCTTTCCCTTTTCGTAATTCTTTTTGTGCTTCTTCTGGTAAATGAATAGTGTCTTGACAATCAGTAGAACAACAATTTTCGAATTGACTTTTGCAAGTATCGCATTGTATGAATAACAAATGACAACCATCGTTAATACAGTTGGTGTGAACATCACACGGATTACCGCATTGGTGACATACAGCTACAATATCTTCGGTTATGCGTTCACCTCGACGTTCGTCAAATACGAAGTTCTTACCAACAAATTTATTCTCAATGCCTAAATTATTACAATCGTTGGCGTATTTGATAATACCACCTTCTAATTGATGTACATTTTTGAATCCTCGGTGTTTGTACCAAGCCGATGCTTTTTCACAACGAATCCCACCTGTGCAATACATCACAATGTTTTTGTCTTCGTTTCCTTTCAGGTATGCATCTTCAATAATAGGTAAGGATTCTCTGAATGTGTCTACATCCGGGGTAATCGCACCTTTAAAATAACCAACTTCACTTTCATAATGATTTCGGAAATCGATTAATATGGTATTTGGATCGTCGGTTAATTTGTTGAATTCTTCTGCATTTAAGTGTATTCCTTTATTACGTACATCAAAATTTTCGTCGTTTAAACCATCCGCTAATATTTTATCGCGAACCTTTATTTTTAACTTCAAAAAAGGATGTTTTATACCACCATCTTCCACAGCGATATTCAACCGTATGCCTTCTAAAAAAGAAATTTGGTACAATTCATCGCGAAATTGTTCGAAATGGGGTACTGGCACGGAAATTTGTGCGTTAATACCTTCTTTTGCTACGTAAGTTCTACCTACGATATTTAATTTTGACCATTGTAAAAACAAATGATCGCGAAACAAAGAGGGGTTCTCGATTTGAGCGTATTGGTAAAAAGAAACAGTGATAAAATTTAAACCACTCTCATTCAGTTGTTTGACCAATTCCTCTTTACTTAATGTGTTCCACAGTTGCATGCTACGTACAGATTTAGTTAAAGTAGGTCAAATTTACGATTAATTGTCTAAATATCCTCGGGTTTTCTAATTTTCCAAATTGCAATTAAACTAGGAGTCAGTAGTCCGATAAAAATCACTTTGTAACGGACAATTGCTCCTAGGATAGGTACCGTCCAACCGATAAATAAAGCTAGTAAAATCGTAAACGAGAATAGTAGTGTAATATATTGACGTTGCGTGCGGTTAGTGTATTTTAATTTAGTGCCTCCAAGCAATATTAACGTAAGTAACAAATAGTTTTCCATGGTGCTCAACGACATCCAAAACGAATTATTGGATGAGGGATAAGGAAGTAGAAAAACGTTTTTCAACGCGTTCGGAATAGAGGTAAGTAACGTGTAGAAGTGACCATCTAAAATCGGGATTTCGATACGACTTCCCGCGTGCATTTCTTTTGCAACCAAAATGAGATCATATTGTTTTACTTGTAGATTTTCTAAGAAATTAATGCTAGGTAAAGTGAATAAAAGGAATAGGTAACCAAGATGTATAATAAAAGTAAATAACCACCAGTACTTTGTTTTCCAAAAGGTGAAAATTAGAAATGAAAGTAATCCTGGGACTAGTGCAATTAGTATATACACCTTTAAAACAACTAATAAATACGTTGAAATTATAAGTATCAATAAATGAGCTAATTTATTTTTTTTACCTAAATAATAACTTGAACTAATTATTGCAATAAGTAGCACTAAAATTATAGTTTCTTTCAGTGTGCCTGAACAGAAAAACACTACAGATGGAGTTAGAAATATTCCAAGGAGAAGGAAGTTGTTTGGTGTAAATATTTTCGTAATAAAACGATAAAAAGTTAGTGCTCCAAGATAGGAGAAAAATGTAAAAAATAACAAGTGAATCGGGTAGAAGCCTCTTGAAAATAATAAGAGAAAAGCATGTAGTTTAATTAGAACGTGATTGTCTCCAATCCTACCAATTTCTGTTTGACGCAACCAATATTTGGTATGTACCAATGCTTCGGTTATTTCAGGTGAATCAACTTTTTGACCAAATAAAAACTGGAAATAATCACTTACAGAAACTGTATATACGTGTTTATAAAATTGCAATGCATCGTCAAAATGTTTAAAAATATCCGCAGACTCTCGGTTTGGGTAATAGTAAGTGTAGACACAAAATAAACTAAACGCACCAAGGACTTTGATACTAAACGCACCAAGGTTTTTCCAATAGTTTAAGGAAGGAATACGCAGATTTGGAATTTTATAGATACTAAACGCAAAGACTAAAAAGTAACCCAAAAATAATCCGTAATACCATGTATTTGAAGGTATCTCTTGTTTCTCTAACCTCGCTCCAATAATAATGTCAGTTAAATGAGCGATCCCTGAGGTTCTCGAAGGGTACGCTCCAACATTTCTTCCTAAAAGCGTATTCTCCTTTAATTGAAATTTTTTCTCTGTTGGGTTAACCATCAAATTACTTAAATGGGGAATGAACTGATTATTTACTTGTTTGGTACCATAAAAAGCAGCGTGATCACGTGCTTTTAATTCACTGTCTGTGATATTATTGTAAGAATAGATATTTGTAAAGTCTAATTCTCCACCGTCTGGTCGACAAGCGCCCATGGAATATTTATTGTGAATAAAGGAATTGTTATAAATCGCATCATTTTCCGCTTTTTGGTTAATTACCATTGCTACAAAACAGTTCCAAACTACGTTGTGATGCACCTTGAAGTTTTTATGGTTGTTGTCTAGATAAATTCCACCTCCAAAATGCGGTGCGTAATTATCGTGCAACCAGTTAAATGCGATTTCGGTACCTTTTCCATCAGTATCGTAGGTGTAGGTTAGGCCGAGGTCGTCATTGAGCAATCCTCCTTCTGCGATTTCATTGTATAGAATTTTACTGTTTCTAAGTTTACGGTGAACAAGAACGCTTCGGGCAGATTTAGAGAAGGTAGAATGTAGTACACGATGATTATTTCCCGAAATATTGAGCGGAGCACAATCCGTTCCCATCCAATCGCAATCACTAACGATACAGTTTTTTAGGGTGTGATTCGTTCCCCAAACAGTTAAACCATCTCCCCAGCTATGTTGTATCTTAGAATTTACGAATGTATTTCTATCTCCTGAAATGACTACACCTTTGCCGCTCCAGTTTTTGGGTTCATTATAATCAATTCCATTAAGTGTTCCTCCAAAACGATCAAAGCCAGATTCGAAAGTGAAGAACGGGGTAGGGTAACTTATTGAAACGCGATCAACGACACATTGCTTACTATTTTCTAGAGAGAGATTTCCTGCATAAATAGTAATTCCACGTAACTGAATATGCTTTTTATGTACAAGTGAAACAGCAATTTGTTTTGTTCTAATTTCGATTTCATTCGGATTAAATTCTTTTGGTTTAGCATAGTAGTACAGGTATTTTCCATTGGAAAACCATTCTCCAGGAGCATCTAAAAAGGCATATTTACCTACCAAAAATCCTTTTCCTTTTCCTAAATATGCTTTTTTATGTATTTTATTCCAATAGAAAGCTTCGTTTTGAAGGTGAACAACTTCCCCTGATTGGTGTATTACTTTTCCATTTAGCGCAACTAATCCGCGTCCACAAATACCAACTAATCTTGCTCCGGTAATATCTCCATATTTTTCGATACCAGGAACTTTTACCGTTTTATTTGATGAGGCAAATATATTTACCCAAGTTTTTGTGCTTAATTCTCCTTCACGAATAGTAGGGAAACTTGCTTGCATACTTGGTTTACCTGCTATAAATACTTGTAAAACCTTTTCGTAGCATGGTATTCTATAAATATTTTTCGCATGCTTTGTCCAATTCTTTCGTTTAAATGTTGGTGTTATTGTTACTTTTTCATTTGGATAATTCTGAAGTTTTATCGGTTGTTTTTTGTTTCCATCGCGTTTAAAATGAATGGTTTCGCGGTAGGTTCCTTCACGCACAATGCAAATGTCTCCGGGATGTAAACGGTTAATTGCATGTTGAATAGTTTTGTAAGGAGCCTTTATGGTACCAGGATTCGTATTTTTCCCAGTTTTCGAAACGTAATAGGTATGTGCATTTCCTAAAAAAGCAATGATAACACATAATACTAATACTAATACGATACGAATCATTTACAATTTTTTTAATGTACTTTACTATTGCGGTCCCTGAGGTTCTCGATTACGGTCCCTGAGGTTCTCGATTAAGGTCCCTGAGGTTCTCGAAGGGCCGTCCCTCAATTATGGTTCACCTGAAATATTTGAATCAATTTTTCAACCGTAATTCCTTTACCTGGATACAGTTGAATTAATTTAATCACTTCTTCCGTTGCAGCAGGATTCAAGCCCATTTGAATTCCAGCATTGCGAAGGGCTTTTAATTCTTCGTGGTGAATTTCTTGGTCGACAAACATTAATAAACACAAACGATAGAATTGAATGATTCGATCTGCCTCGTTTTTTGGTGGTGTGACTGCAATTTGTTTTTCGAACAATTCGATTAAATCTTCTTTACTCAATCCCAATTGTTGGGAGATTTGTAATAAAAACTCCAATTCCATTTCTTTTGTTTCGCCATCCACTTTTGTCATAGCAACTAATTGACTCGCTAATTGTGTGTTTTCACCCGCCAATATAACAGGTTGTTGTTTGAGAATGAATGTACTAACTATCGTAACCACTTCTTCCAAGGCTTCAGGTAATTCCTCTTGTTTCCATGGGTGTGAACTACCAAAAACATGGTCCGTATTTTCAATGGTATATAAAGGAGAGTTGGTCCATTGCGCAATTTCCACTCCTTCCTCCATAGAAACAGAAGTATCTTTATCGCCGTGGATGACCAAATTTGGTTTGTTTAAGTTTTTACATGCTTTTTCGATGTCCAGTTCCTCTTTAAATTCCACAAAATCCAAATATTGACTGTAATAATGCGGCATGTCTTGTTTCGTGCGTTCGTTTTTCACATAGCGAACACCAGTTTCTTTCCAAGTTGCTAACATTTTTTCGTCTGAAAATCTTGTTGCGACGGAGGAAATACCTGCCAAGGTGATGATCGAGTTAACGCGTTCGTCTGCACCATTCAATAACGCAATGCCACCTCCGCGACTATGTCCCATTAAATGAATACGAGGTATCGGATTTACGTGTTTTTCGAGTTCGTTTAGTATAGCTTGAACGTCAAACTTCTCTTTCGAATAGGTATTACTAGCAAACGCTTCTAAATCCGGAAAGTCAATGCCGTTTTCTTTTGTTCCGCCGTTATGTGTTAGGTTAAATTTACAGAAACCGAATCCTTGTTCTACAAAAGCTTGTTCCATCAAATTCCATGCGCCCCAGTCTTTGTAGCCTTTATAACCGTGAATAAATACAATCAAATCTCCTTGGAAATCTCCAGGGATGGTCAAATCAAATAAACTTGATCTTTTTTTACTTCCGATATAGACGGCGTTGCGTAGGGATAACATGCACTTTAGTTTTAGAATGTAAAGTTAAAAGTAAAAGTTGTTTTCACCATTAAGAAATTAAGAAGTTTAGGGTGATAGATGGTGTATTTAGAATAATGAAAAGTGAAGGTAGGGGGATTTACCATTAAGAAATTTAGTAAGAAAAGAAGTGTGAGGCGTGGAAGGTGTATTGAGAATAAACAATAATCAACTTCTACCTCGCTAAGTCTGACTTTTGAATATTTGACACTGTCAAATTCTTAATGAACCTAAACGAAATCTTTTCCCCTCCATCGATCTTAATTTCTTAATGGTAATCCACGTTAAATCATCACTAGGTTCCTGAGGTTCTAGACGGGCCGTCACTCAAAACCTTTCAATCACTTCGCCACTCAATAATTGGTAGGTCTTATGGCAATTTGCAGTCAAACAAGAGTGAACTGGTAAGATGTACAAAATATCTCCAACCTTATAATTTCCTATGATTTCGTCTGTAACAGCTATAATTCCATGCTCTTGCGATAAACTCTTAACATAGATACCTTCTTGAATTTTTCCCCAACCGTTTTCTGTTTGTGTAACAATTTTTCCGTAGATAGTTCCTAATTCTGGATCTTGGTAAGCATCTTTTGCAAAATGAACACCACCTCCATACATAATGATTTCGTTTTTTTCTGGGTGAATTGCGACGATTGGACACGCCATCACAACAACTATTTCTTCTAAGGTGTTTGATCCGATTTGGGCTTGTGTAAGGTCGTAGAACACAAAGTTCCCTGGGCGAATTTCATCGACCATCGAGAAATCTTCCACCACGCTACAAGTAGGAGTGTCTCCAACCGAAATTAATAGGTTTGGATATGCTGCTAAATATTTTTCTCTAAGTGGAAGAATACGTGCAATACTATCTGTATGTGTTGCTTCAATTTCTGCGTGCGATTTAGATTTGTAACTATGTCCAGCATGTCCTAAAAAACCTAAAAAGTTTAATTTGTCGCTTGCTTTTGCGCGTTCTAATATGGTGTCAATTAGTGCGTAATTATCTGGTTTAATACCAGTTCGGTGGTAACCTATGTCTATTTTGAGGAAAAATCCAATTGGATGATTTAAATTTTGCGCTAAAAAATCAACCGTATCCATGTTTTCGATTAATAAATTCAACTGGATACAAGAAGCTAACAAATTGATGGTGTCTATCTCTAAAATATTCACAGGAAATGCAACGGTGATATCATCCCATTCTTTTGAAAAATATTTTGCCATTTCTAGCGAGGAAACGGTAATTTTTTCTACCCCAGCTTCTTTAAACCAACGACCGACCTCTAAGGATTGATGTGTTTTAAAATGTGCGCGAAGAATTACCTTGTTGCGTTTTGCTTTATCGGCCATTTTTTGGATGTTCGCACGACATTTTTTTTCGTCAACAAGAAGGGTAGGTTTTGTAATCATGGATTAGTTTTTAGGAATTAGCTTTTAGGAAATAGTAATTAGTTGATAGTTTTAATATAATAATCAAAATTAGTGAAAATAGATTGTTTTTCACCATGGAGAATAAACACCAGTCGACTTCGACTCCGCTCAGTCTGACTTAGATTTTACCATTAAGAAATTTAGAAGTTGAGGATGATAATAAGTGTGAGGTTGTGGAAAGTGCATTTAGAAAAAAAAATAATTATATGCCTTATATGGTTCTTTAAATCTTCACTTCGTTACTCGTTACTCGTTTCTCGTCACTCGGTTGACACCGTCAAATTCTCAATGAGTCTAAATATAACCTTCTCCCAACCAACCAATCTTAATTTCTCAACTTCTCAATGGTTAATCCCGTCACTAAGTAACTCGTTATTCAGTTACTTCTCTCTAGGTTCCCGAGGTTCTCGAGGGACCGTCACTTTATTCTTTCTACTTTCAACTATATCCCTTATCTTTGAAAAAAATACAAATCTTACATGCAAGTAGTACTTAATAAAACGCAGATTGATCAAAAAATCATGCGTCTAGCACATCAGATTTTAGAAAATTCCTTGGATGAAAAAACGATTTTTATTGCAGGTATATTTGGAAATGGTGCGCGAATCGCAAAAGAATTAGGGCGTATTATTCAAGAAAATTCAGACCACCAAGTGACTGTTTTTGAAATCAAGATGAATAAAGAACAACCATTAAATGAAGCTATCACTATCTCGATTGATGCGAATTTATTACTAAATGGTTTTATCGTTTTAGTAGATGATGTGATCAATTCGGGTTCTACGATGCAATATGCATTGATGAAATTATTGGAAAAACCAGTGAAAGCAATTAAAACTGTTTCTTTAGTTGATCGTCGACATAGAAGGTACCCAATCAAAAGTGATTTTGTAGGAATTACACTTTCTACTACGATGAAAGAGCGTGTAGAAATGGATTTAGATAAAGAGGATTATTTTGCTTATTTAGTGTAACTTATGATTCGTACAACAGAAACAGTAAGTAACTACGACGGACTCGAAAAAATGTCTACGGCAGCGTTGTTATCCAACATTAATAAGGAAGATAAATCGGTTCCATTAGCCATAGAAAAAGAACTTTCAGCAATTGAAAATTTTGTGAATGCTGCATTTGAACGTATGCAACAAGGTGGACGTTTATTTTACATGGGAGCAGGTACAAGTGGACGTTTAGGTGTGGTAGATGCGAGTGAGTGTCCGCCTACTTTTGGTGTTCCTTTTGACTTAGTAAATGGTATCATTGCTGGTGGCGACAAAGCGATTCGTAAGGCAGTGGAATTTGCAGAAGATGACCGCGAACAAGGGTGGAAAGACCTAGAGGAATACTGTGTTACTCCAAACGATGTGTTAGTTGGGATTGCTGCTTCCGGAACGACACCTTATGTGTTGGGAGCAATTGAAAAAGCTAACGACGCGGGATTAATTACCTGTGGACTTTCATGTAATGCTGCTAGTCCCTTGAGTAAAGTTGCACAATTCGCGATAACACCAGTCGTTGGACCCGAATTTGTTACTGGAAGTACGCGCATGAAAGCAGGTACAGCTCAAAAATTAGTCTTAAACATGATTTCTACTTCTTTGATGATTAAATTAGGTCGTGTGGAAGGAAATCGTATGGTAGATATGCAATTAAGTAACCTGAAATTGGTGGATCGCGGTACTAACATGGTCAAAGAAAAATTAAATATTCCTTACGAGGAAGCGAAAGAATTACTGTTAAAACATGGTAGTGTTCGAGAAGCAGTATTAGCCTATAATAAATAAGCCATGCGCATAGATATATTAACGATTTTACCAGAATTATTGCAAGGACCTTTTTCAGCATCGATTTTAAAACGCGCGCAAGAGAAAGGAATCGCTGAAATTCATTTACATAACATTCGGGATTATGCAACTAACAAGCAAAAAAGCGTGGATGATTATGCGTATGGAGGTGGAGCAGGTATGGTTATGTCTATCGAACCAATTGCAATCTTGATAGATAAATTAAAAGCGGAACGCACATATGATGAGGTGATTTACATGACACCGGATGGGGAAGTGTTGGACCAACGTATGGCGAATAATTTGTCTTTGGGAGAAAATTTGATTATTCTTTGCGGACATTATAAAGGGGTGGACGAACGTGTTCGCGAAATGTATATTACGAAGGAGGTTTCTATTGGTTCCTATGTACTTTCTGGAGGAGAATTAGCTGCTGCTGTATTGACAGATAGTATTATTCGTTTGATTCCTGGCGTTTTGAATGATGAAACTTCTGCATTAACGGATAGTTTTCAAGATGATTTACTTTCTCCGCCAGTTTACACACGTCCTCCAGAATTTAAAGGAAACCGTGTGCCAGATGTATTATTGTCGGGTAATTTTGAGTTAATCGAAAAATTCCGAGAAGAAAAAGCATTAGAGCGTACCAAAGCACGTAGACCAGATTTATTAGGAGAATAGGATGGAAGCAACGATAGAAAAAGCAAAACTAATTTTAAACGAAGGAGGGACGATACTTTATCCTACGGATACCATCTGGGGAATAGGGTGTGATGCTACGAATGATGAAGCGTGTAAAAAAATTTTAGATATTAAAAATCGACCAGAGAATAAAAGTTTTATTGTCTTGGTAGATAGCATTCAGATGTTGGAAAAATATACGGTAGAATTTCCAGAGGTATGTTACGATTTGGTAGAATATGCAGATAAACCATTGACTATCATCTATCCAAATGCAAAAGGATTGGCAGCGAGTGTGTTAGCGAAAGACGGTTCGGTAGGTATTCGTGTAACGAAAGATCCTTTTTGTCTAAAGTTGATTCGCTCGATTCGTAAACCGATTGTTTCTACTTCAGCCAATATTTCGGGTGAGGCGAGTCCGGCGAGTTATGCCGAAATCTCCAATAAAATCAAGGAGAAAGTTGATTTGATTTGCATGGAAGGAACGAAGACATCCACGAAACCTTCACAGATATTGAAAATCGGTATTGATATGTCGATTGAGATTATCAGAAAATAAGGCGTTTTTTTTAATTTCACCAATGAAACGCCTGCTCTTGAAACCACTTCCCTTGTACGCGTAAGGTCTGCTCGATCACATCCCGAACACATCCTTGTCCACCGTTAAATGGTGATTGATAATGGGAAACTTGTTTAATTTCTATAGCGGCATCTTGCGGACAGGTAGCAACTCCAACTACTTTTAATACAGGATAGTCTGGAATGTCATCGCCCATGTATAATGCTTGTTCGTCGGTGAAATGATATTTTTCTTTCGCGGAGTTATAGACTTCAATTTTATTAGAAGAACGTAAGTATACTTCTGTTACACCAATCCCTTCCAATGCTTGTTTAAGATCTTGTGACTCTCCACCGGTGATAATTAGTACATTGATACCTACACGTTTTGCGTATTGAATTGCGTATGCATCTTTTGTATTGATTGCACGTGCAAATTCATTTTTTAAAACAAAAACTTCACCATTGGTCAGTACACCGTCGATGTCTAATATAATGGTCGTGATGTTTGGTAGTTTTTCTTTGTAACTAAGCATGATAAGTGTGTAATATACTGTTTGTAATCGCTTTATAAATCTCTTTTTCGTTTCCGGAAAGTTCACTCAAATGTTTCTCAATGACATTTAAATCATTGCGACGTGCAGGACCCGTTTGTATTTCTTTCGGGTTTTCGGTGTTTATTTTAGCGAACGTTTCGGTTAACAAAGGAAGTAAATTTTCCCAAGATAATTCGTGTTTTTCAACATGTTGTTTCGCTAAATAAGCGAGATGATTCGTAAAATTATTCACAAAAACTGCTGCGATATGTAATTGTTTTCGTTGTTCGGAAGAAGTGATTTCAGCACGTAATCCAATATGTTTTGCTAATTTAAGTAGTTCTTTTTCAAGTTTTTCATCCTTAGATTCTACGAAAAAAGGAACCGTTTTCAGTTCGATTTGTTTGTTTTTTGTAAAGGTTTGAAGCGGGTAAAACACACCGATTTTGTGGGTGTTAGGCAATTCGTCTAAACTAACAGTTCCGGAAGTATAAGCGATGTTGGATGTGATTGGTAATTGAGTGATAACATCTGCGATTGCAGCATCTGGAACACAAACTAAAAGGAGGTCGTGCGTTGGTAGTTGTTTCAAATCATTTACTAATAAGCAATCGAGTGTTTTTGCTAACAAACGCGCAGATTCTATCGAAGGACTGAAGCAGCCTGCTATCTCGTAACCAGCTTGTTTTAGTCCCAATCCGACATTTGTCGCTACATTCCCCGCACCAATTAATATAATCTTGTTCATCCTTAAATTATGTTCCTTATTCTAATTTTTTATCCCAACAAATCCGTCTCCCGTCACTTAGTTTACCCTGAGCATGCCGAAGGGTCACTCAACTTATTCCAAGTCTCAAACATCTTCTCTTGTGCTGGCCTATTTTCTTCTTCAAATTCCAAAGGTTCGCATTCTTTCAGTGTGTCATAGCATTCACTTGGTAATTCTTGGTATAACTGGGTTCCACGCGTTTTCCAATTCAACATTTCGTCTGAAACCTGTTTGATAACCCTACCTGGATTTCCGACAACTAAACTACGTTTTGGAATGGTAGTACGCGCAGGTATAAAGGATAATGCACCAATAATACATTCATCTTCTACCACGACATCGTCCATTACGACCGCATTCATTCCAATCAAACAATTTTCACCGATTGTGCCGCCATGAACAATTGCACCGTGACCAATATGCGCTCCTTTTTTGAGTAGGGTAGTCGTACCTGGAAACATGTGGATGGTACAACTTTCTTGCACATTACATCCGTCTTCCAAAATGATTTTACCCCAGTCGCCACGTATGGTTGCGTGTGGACCCACATATACCTTTTCTCCAATAATTACATTGCCGATAATGGTCGCTTGTGGGTGAATATAACTCGATTTTTTAATAACGGGAATAAAACCATTAAACGAGAAAATTGCCATAGCATCTAAATTTTAAACAAACATACTAAAGCTTTGTGTAAAATGCTTAATTTAGGCCGTAAATAGATTTAAAATGAAAAAGTCCAGAATTTTAAGAGGTAATATATATGTTGTTTTAACTTTTTGTTCGTTTCTTTTTTTGACTTTATTTCAATCTGTTCACAGTCAGATTTATGCTGGGATAGGATTGGATGGAATTAAAGGTTTTACGGTTGTTAATCCTTATGCAGGAATGAGTTTATTAATTGAGAAAAGAAACGACGCAACATCGATTTATGCTCGCATTGGCTCTACTTTAAAAAAGAACGAGGATGTAATTTCATTAATCGATAATTATAATTCTGTATATGGAAATTTAAGTTACCGTTATAATACTCTTGAGTTAGGTCGAAGAAATTATGGTGGGAATGACTTAGAGTATGGTTTCGGTTATTATGTTGGTGAACATGTAACAGTATCCTATAATTCTGTAAGGGTTGAAAACTTAATAGATCAACCAATTGATTATGTTTATCCATCAGATATTACTAAGAAAGGTAATTTACTTTCAATTGCCGTAGGCGGTAATGCAGGCGTCCAATATTCATTTGTTAGAGGAATTATTTATTTTGAATTGGGTTTTAATTTTTCAATTTTACCAGGTACTCCTAATAATTATATTGCAAGTCTAACTAATTCTTATAGTGGCTTGAATTTTACTCTAAATGTAGGGTTTAAAAAAGCCCTTGTTTTCGGGTATTAAAATCTTTGTCGTCTAGCATGACAATAAGGAATACCTCCCGTTTTTTCATAATATTGTTGATGATAGGTTTCGGCAGACCAAAATTTTGTTGCTGGACGTAAAGTCGTTGCAATTTTGTAGCCTTTATTTTCTAATAAACGAATCAGTTTTTCTGTAATTTCTTTTTGTTGTTCAGAAGTATAAAATACTACAGAAAGGTATTGTTCTCCGATATCTCCACCTTGACCATTGCTTTGTGTAGGATCATGAATTTCAAAAAATAATTTTGCAAGCGTTTCGTAGTTAGTTTTCGTAGGATCGAATGTTACTTCCATCGCTTCGATGTGTCCGGTTGTATGGGCGCAAACTTCTTTATACGTAGGGTTTTCTTTGTGTCCACCGATATAACCAACTTGTGTTTTAATTACGCCAGGTGCATTTTGAAAATAGTATTCTACGCCCCAAAAACAACCACCTGCAAATATTGCAACCTCTGTTTTCACTTTTTGTTGTTTTTGAACATCTTCTTTTTTAATGAATTCCATCGAAATAGAGTTCACACAATGACGTGTATCTTTTGCAGTAAATCCTTCGCCATAAAATACATGTCCGAGGTGACCATCGCAATTTGCACAAACAATTTCTGTTCTGCGACCATCTGCATCTAGTAATTTTTTTACGCGACCAGGAATTTCTTGGTCAAAACTAGGCCAACCGCATCCTGAATGAAATTTACTCGTTGAGGTATATAACTCACTACCACATTGTTTACAGCTGTAAATACCTTCTTCAAAATTGTCGGTGTATTCTCCGATAAATGGCGCTTCGGTACCTTTGTTAAGTATAACACGTTTTTCTTCTGCGGTAAGTTCTTTTTTCATTTGGCTGACTTTTGTTACTTTATTTTTTTGTGGTTGTTGCGAGCAAGCGTAAAAACTGAAAACACTTACGATTAACAACATTAAAAGTACATAGTTTTTTCTTTTCATAACTTAATATTAAGGATTCGTTTTAGAGTGATCGTTCTTTTTGATCTTTTCGTATTTGTTTAAAGATAATTTAACATTTGTTAGCGTATCCTATGTTTAATTAAAAAATGCACTTCCGTTTAATTTTGATATTCAGTTTTTAGTTTTTACGCAAAACTTTCCACTTTTAACTTTTAACTTTCAACTGAATAAAGAGTTTTCAACATTTTTCTTTACATTAAGTTAATATTTATTTAGAAATCGGAAAAAAAAAATTGACTATTTAGTATAAATAGGTGTACTTTTGCATCCTAAATCAAAGCGAAAGCTATAAAATAAAAGTACGTATGAACGATTTTGGTAAAAGAGGAAATAATGCCAATTTAAACGATTCTATCGGCCTAACTAACTTAGGTAATGTATTTTGGAATCTTACACCAGCTGAATTAGTAGAAGATACTATCATTAGCGGGCAAGGTGTGTTAACTGACACGGGAGCAATAGCAATCGAAACAGGTGAATTTACGGGAAGATCTCCAAAAGACCGTTTTGTAGTCTTTGATGAAAAAACTGAAAATACAGTTTGGTGGGGGGATGTAAATATTAAGTTTTCTAAAGAGAAATTTAAATCCTTGTATAGCCGTATGCAAGCGTATTTAACAGATAAAGATGTTTATGTAAGAGATGCGTATGCATGTGCAGATGAATCTCATCGTTTAAATATTCGTGTAGTATCTGAATATTCTTGGTCAAACATGTTTTGCCATAATATGTTCTTGCGTCCTACGGATACTGAAATCGAAAACTTTACTCCAGATTGGCACATCGTATGTGTACCAGGATTTAAAGCAGATCCAGCAGTAGACGGAACTCGTCAACACAATTTCGCTATTTTGAACTTCACGAAAAAAATGATTTTAATCGGAGGTACAGGATATACAGGTGAAATGAAAAAAGGAATTTTCTCTGTATTGAACTATTTGTTGCCACATGAGAAAAATGTATTGTCTATGCATTGTTCTGCGAACATTGGTAAAGATGGTGATACTGCTATTTTCTTCGGTTTATCTGGAACTGGTAAAACGACCTTATCTTCAGATCCAAATCGTCAATTGATTGGGGATGATGAGCACGGATGGTCTGATAACACTGTTTTCAACTTTGAAGGTGGATGTTATGCGAAAACAATCGATTTATCTCGTGAGAAAGAGCCACAAATCTTTGATGCAATCAAATTTGGTGCAATTTTAGAAAACATTGGGTTTGTGGATGCTACTTCTACACCTGATTACATGGATGGTACCATCACAGAAAACACGCGTGTTTCTTACCCAATAGATTTTATTGAAAATACCGTAAATCCATCTATCGGATCTACGCCAAAAAATATTTTCTTCTTAACTGCAGATGCATTTGGTGTATTGCCTCCAATCTCTCGATTAACGAAAGAGCAAGCAATGTACCACTTCATGTCTGGTTATACAGCGAAAGTTGCTGGAACTGAAATGGGAATTACAGAACCAACAACTACTTTCTCTGCATGTTTCGGAAAAGCTTTCTTACCATTACACCCAGCGAAATACGCGAAATTGTTAGGAGAGAAATTAGAAGGAACAGATATTAAAGTTTGGTTAATCAACACTGGTTGGACTGGTGGATCTTACGGAGTAGGAAGTAGAATGAAACTTTCTTACACACGTCAGATGATTACTGCTGCTTTAGAAGGCAAATTAAACGATGTTGCTTATGATACTTTACCAGTTTTTGATTTAGCGATTCCTACATCTTGTGAAGGTGTTCCTGCTGAAATCTTAAACCCAAGAGCTACATGGGCGGATAAAAACGCATACGATGATACAGCTAATAACTTAGCTGGACAATTCGTTAAAAACTTTGAGCAATACGCTTCTGAAACATCTACGGATATTTTAGCTGCTGCGCCAAAAGTGAAACAAACAGTATAATACCTTACTCTAATAGAGAAAAAGGCATTCGAAAGAATGCCTTTTTTTTGTGTAAAATTTATTTTTTTAATTTATTTTATCGCTGTATCTTTAACAAAAAAACGTGTATGAGAGAAACATTAACTTCACCCGTTACCGAATTATTAGAACAATTAATTGACGAGAAAGATTTAATCGTTTATAATGATGATGTAAATAGCTTTGATCATGTAATTGAAAGTTTGATGAAGGTTTGTGAGCACGACAATGTGCAAGCGGAACAATGTACTTGGATTATACATTATAAAGGACGTTGTGGTGTTAAAAGAGGGGATTATGAATCACTAGAACCAATGTGTACAGCTTTATTAGAACTAGGAATTTCAGCAGAAATAGAATGAAAAATAATATTTTGTAAAAATACTTGTGTTTAATTGAAATTATTGTATCTTTGCACTCATCAAATGGCTTCGTAGCTCAACTGTATAGAGCACTACATTACGGCTGTAGAGGTTTAAGGTTAGAATCCTTACGAGGTCACTAAAGCGGAGAACTGGTTATTTTTAACCAGTTCTTCTTTTTTTTACCCCATTCAAACTTCCTGATAATGTGTGAATTAAATCAAAAATTACATTCACTTCGTTGGTTTGAACTCGGTCATTTTTCTTGCAATACATTTGCAACTAATTCAATGAATGCTTTTTCTAATTTTTCTTCTGTAAATTTCATTCTTTGGTTTCAATTTATGTTGTTTCCAGAACAGCTTCATTTTTTGTGCTGTAAACTCAATGGTTGTCTAAAGAAGGTACTGTTATATTTATTTTAATTGGGAATGAAAAATTATGAAGATTATTGGATTTAGTATGTCAAGTATTTTGAACAGAAAACTTGACAATTATTTAGGTGTTTAAATGGAGCACCTATTGGCTATATCGTATATAGGTGAGATTTATAATTGTCCATTGGAACAAGTGATTTCAGTTTTAATTTGTCCAGTTTTTACAGAAAAAAACTGGACAAATTCAAAATATTTTGTTCACTTTTAAATTTATTTGGAGCAATAACTTATTCTTTTTGAGGTTATAAGACATTAACTTAACAACTACAAGTATCAAAATAGTATGAGATTATAAGCGAGAAAACAATCGCTTACGCAACGTTGGATAGACTTGTACAAAATGCACATCATCTGAAAAAAACAGGAGAATCGATGCAAAAAAAAAGAATAAGTCAAGATAAATAGAATCCTAAAGAAAAAGTAATATTTTTGTTAATATGGTAACTGAAAAAAATCGATTTTTTTAGACATCAAAATGACTGGTAAATATGGTTCGTAATCACATGTCCAATATGAGCTAAATTTATTGTTTGTGTTGGATAGAATGGAAAAAGATTGGTAAGTAAAATTGAATAATAGAAACAAAAATGAAAGGTTTTTTTACCCTTCCAGATTTAGAGTTATCCCAGGAATCATCCGTTGATCCATTAGGTATGCAAATTATCTGGACAAAATATGGGCAGGATATTTTTGGTGAAAAGATCAATACAATTGCTAATGATTTACTAAGATATTTTTTGAGAAGACTCACATATGATGATGAAGGTAGATTTTGAAAAAGTAGTAGCCTAATGATATTATAAATGAAACACAACCAAAAACTCAATTTAGTCGAAATATCAGCTTTCGAAATCGATTTCAGTTAAATTAAGAAATTTATAACTTGATTAAAAATATAGAATGAATTCTAATAATCCACAAATACTATCCCTTATTCAAAACTACAAATCCTACATATCCAACACAAAGATGCAGGATGAGGTTTACAAATGGGAATTGGTAAAGAAATTTAAAGGAAGACCAGAAATAAATGCTCCCGATTTTGCAGCTGAATACAAAGCCATCAAATTTGGTAATTTATTGTATCAGTTGGGAAGTGCAGTCGGCAATCATATTTGTAAGGAAAATCCAGAAGAATTTAGACAATTATTCGTTTATTTATTCGACGAAACAATACCATTGAACAAACGTGTCAGCTATTTCAATAGTGAATCTTTGAAAATATATCGTTCGATGGGTGAAACCTTGGGACACCATCAGGATGAACGTTCAATATCGACATATTTAACGCTACACAATCCAGAAAAATATACTTTTTACAAAAGTACTTTTTACAAAGAGTTTTGTAAATTACTGGGTGTTGCGCCTGCTGGAAAAAATGAGAAGTATGGTCATTATTTGGAATTAGTAAATCAATTTACAGAAAACTTTATTGTTCAAGATACAGAATTAATAGATATAGTAAAAAGCTATCTACCTGAATATTATGATGGAAAGAATAATCTGCTGTTGGCACAAGATATTTTATATTGTATGTTGAATAAGTCAGAAGAAGATTCAAATTGTTGGATCTTTCAAGGAAACCTTAAAATTTATAATGTTGTAGGTGCATTAAATGACAATGTATTGAAAACATGGTCTGTGAAAACACACAAAGATGCTATTCAAATTGGCGATAAGGTGATTCTTTGGGTCAGTGGGAACAAAGCAGGTTGTTATGCTTTAGCCGAAGTAACTTCTGATGTTTTTGAAGCAAAAGATGATGAATCGGAAATGAGATATTATGTCGATTCACGCACAAATGAAATTGGTCGAAGAGTTTCAATAAAGATTACACATAATTTGGCTGCTAATCCAATTTTTAAAGACCAAATTCAAGGGATTAAAGATTTAAGTTCATTGAAGGCTGGCTCACAGGGTACAAACTTTAAGGCAACAAAAACAGAATACGACACTTTCTTAAAACTTGCAGAAAAGAATATGACAAACAGAAAATATTGGTTATATGCTCCTGGTGAGAGGGCTAATAAATGGGAAGAGTTTTACAATCAAGGTGTAATGGCTATTGGTTGGGATGAACTAGGTGATTTAAGAAAACTTGGTGATAAAGATCAAATAGCAAAGGAAATCCAAAAAGAATATAATACGGAAAGTTCCAGTTTCAACAATGCTTTAGCCAATTTAGAGTTTAGAGATATTATTCAAATTGGTGATATTGTTATTTCCAAAAAAGGTCGACAAGAATATTTAGGATATGGAATTGTGGACTCCGAATATTATTATGATGACAATGCGCACGATTATAAAAACCGCAGAAAAGTTAGTTGGGTAAAACGTGGTGTTTGGAATGCACCAAATGCAGATATCGTTTTAAAAACACTAACCGACATAACAAAATATCCTGATTATGTTGAAGTACTTCGCAAATTAATAGGAATTGAAATGGAAGAACAAAAAATAATACAATTAACAAAAAATAATGCCACCAATCAAATTCTATATGGACCTCCAGGAACAGGTAAAACCTTTAAATTAAAGGATCAATATTTTCCAATATACACAACGAAAGAAACCTCAATTTCAACAGATCAGCACTTTAAAAATGTTGTCAGTGAATGTTCTTGGTGGCAGGTAATTGCTTTGGCATTGTTGGAACTAGGTACTTCTTCAAAAGTTGCTGATATTATGGGTAATCGTTGGGTTGTTAAAAAATCAGAAATGTCCGATGCAAAAAACATTAGACCAATTATGTGGAGTTCACTTCAATCTCATACAATTCAAACTAGTGAAACAGTTGGCGTTAAACAAAGGCAACCTCCATATATTTTCAATAAGAAAAATGAATCGTACTGGGAAATACTCGAAGATGAAGTAAAGGAGCAAATACCTGAATTATATGATATTATCGATTCCGTTGAAAACTTCAATCCGAGTGCTGATAAAGAAATACAACGATATGTTTTCACTACTTTTCATCAATCTTATAGTTACGAAGATTTCATTGAAGGAATAAAACCGATAATGATTGATGGAGAGGTAGACGGAAATGTTGGTTACCGAATAGAAGATGGTGTTTTCAAACAACTTTGTAAAAAAGCCGAGATGGATCCAGAAAATCGTTATGCCATTTTCATTGATGAAATTAACCGTGGAAATGTATCAGCCATTTTTGGAGAACTGATCACCTTAATTGAACAAGATAAACGAAAAGGTGCAGCTAATGGAATGTCTGTATTGTTACCCTATTCCAAAAAGCAATTTTCAGTTCCACAAAATGTAGATATCTATGGTACTATGAACACAGCCGACCGTTCTGTTGAAGCTTTGGACACTGCCTTACGCAGACGTTTTTCTTTCGAAGAATTGCTACCAAAACCTGAGTTATTAAAAGATAAAGGAGAGTATGGAAGTGGGAAAGTTGGTGAGATTAATTTAGAAGAATTATTAATGACCATAAATGAACGCGTTGAAGCATTGGTAGATAGAGATCACACCATTGGTCATGCCTTTTTTATGGAAGTTACATCCATTGATTTATTGAGAAATGTATTCGCTAATAAGGTTATTCCCTTATTACAAGAGTACTTCTATGGCGATTATGCAAAAATGGAAATGGTTATTGGACCAGATTTCTTTAATAGCGAAAAACGCAAGAAAAAAGTGATCTTTGCTATTCAAAATGAGGATGTTGAAATTCCAAATGGTAGTTATGAATTAATGAATGTTTTGGATCAAAATTTTCAATTTGAAGAGGCAATAATACGATTAATTTCAAGTAAATAATGCGCACTATTGATGTCTTTGAGCATGGCCGGTTACTAATCGGTGAAGAAGGCTTCAAACAAAGCCATTGGGATTCCTTTGTAAAATTGAACACTGTCCACAACGGTGAATATTTTGATGTCCTGCATAATGGTTTGCGCTTCAAACAATACGTTGGAGTAATCCAAGTGGATGGTTTATTGGTGCACATACATCCCAAAGCAGACAAAGACGACAGCAACGACAAGTGGAAAGATGTATTACTTCAAATGCTCAAAGCGTGTGGTAAAATAAAGGCACAAACAGCTGGAAATGCCAATCTCAAAAAACAACACATTAACTTATTGGAGGTCTATTTCGAATACTTTTTAAAAGAAGTGGATCAACTCCTCCATTCAGGATTAGTTAAGAAATACCGAACACAAACAAGTAATGTAAAAGCACTAAAAGGGAAACTTGATTTTGCAAGAAACATTCGTCACAACTTAATTCATAAAGAACGATTTTATACGACTCACCAAATTTATGATGTCAATCACAAAATGCATCAAATATTGGCACATGCTTTAGATATTGTTGGACAATTTACACGCTCAACACGCTTAACTGATAAGTGTAGAAGAACTCAATTGGCTTTTCCTGAAGTAGATAAAATTAAGCCTAACCTTCAATTAGTAGAATCGATAAAAATCAATCGTAAAACTACCCCATACGAACGTGCACTTGAATTGGCGAAATTGATCATTCTCAATTATTCGCCAGATATCAATCACGGGCAACAAAAAATGATTGCACTTCTTTTTGATATGAATGTATTGTGGGAGGAATACGTGCTAAGATCATTAAAAAAACATACTATCAATTACCCAGAAGAAAATTGGGAAGTAACAGGTCAATCATCAAAAACATTCTATGGTTCGCACCGCACCATTCGTCCAGATCTCGTATTGAAAAAAGGAGATGAAACAATTATCATTGATACAAAATGGAAGCGTCCAACGAACAAAGTTGCGAGCATTGAAGACTTGCGACAGATGTATGCCTACGCAAGGTTTTGGAAGACAAATAAAGTAGTTCTATTATATCCTGGAGATCATTTTGATAGTGGTTATAAACCTTACCCGAACCAAAACGATCACGAGGTGGAATTTCATCAATGTAAAATAGCAATGGTAAATGTTTTATGTGATGGTAGGTTATCTGAAAAGTTAGCGGAGGACATTATAGAATTAATCTAAACAATACTGAACCTTCTCAATTAATTGGAGTATAAGTTAAGCTATGTGCTAAGATTAAAACTTAGAAGTATGGTAACAGAAAGAAAAAAGTATGAAGCAACTTGTAAACTCGGAATTAAATCAAAAAGGAAGGTCGCAGGATGGAATGAGGAATATTTATTGAAAATATTGGTTTTAAATGTGTTTGCCCTGTTATTTTGGTCGAATCACTTGCTTAAACAAGGTTATTTTAATTACTTTACTTAGTTTTATTAAAAAAATAGTTGCATCATATGTTTAAGAACAATTCAGTTAATTTAGAAATTTTAAAAAAGCGCGCTTTTAACTTAAGATGGGCAACTTTGTCTGAAGGGGTAATACCATTAACTGCTGCAGATCCAGATTTTCCATGTGCCCCCGAAATTTCAGAAGCGATTAGTTCTTTTGCCAAGGATCAGTATTATTCTTATGGTCCTCCAGAAGGGTTATCTGATTTTAAAGAAAGTATTGCAACTTATTTTAAGGTAAAACGAAATGTTCCTGTTTCTCCAGGCTTTTCTTTTCCTGTGAACAGTGCTGCTAATGGCATATACTTGACTTGCAAGGCATTTCTTTCTCCTGGAGATGAAGCAATAATTTTTGATCCAGTAGATTTTTTATTTCGCTATTCAATTGAATCAGTAAATGCTAAAGCCATTCCATTTCCAATTCCTCCTGGAACAAT
>CAMAXI010000014.1 GCA_945862165.1 Chryseobacterium gleum | reverse complement strand
CTTGCATGTGTTAGGCCTGCCGCTAGCGTTCATCCTGAGCCAGGATCAAACTCTCCGTTGTATAAAACGTTGAATTTTTGTTGAGCTCATTCTATGTATTTCTACGCTGTTTCCTTATTTCCTAATATGTCAAAGAACTAATCTTTTGCAGTTATTCTAAACTTTCGCCTCAATAACTCAATCACGCTGTCGTGTTGTGGGGTGCAAAGATATGTATTAATTTTAATTAAACAATGCTTTTTTAATATAAAAAACAAAATATTTTTCATTTTTGTTTTTCACCTCTCTCAATGACTTAATAAACAAACAAATAAAATTATATAAAACATAGGTGCATTTCACATGATGTAATATAATAAGTGAATAAAATATAGTTGTTTTTTATACGTTATTATCTATAAAAGGATACAGATGATTTGTATTTTTACAAAAACAAAAAATATGCAATTATTATTTTGCTCTACGAATATTCATAAAACCAAAGAAATTCAACACAAACTAGGAGATTCATTTGAAATAAAATGCTTGACCGATTTTGGATTTACTGGCGAAATCGCTGAAACGGCAAAAACATTTGAAGGGAATGCGCTTATTAAAGCATCATTTGGATATAATACCTATGCCATACCATGTTTTTCAGATGATTCTGGATTAGAAGTCGAAGCATTAAACAATGAACCAGGAGTGTATTCTGCCCGTTATGCTGGGGAGCTAAAAGATGATAACAACAACATGGATAAATTACTTTTAGAATTAAAGGGAATAGAAAATAGAAAAGCATGTTTTAAAACAGTACTTGTATATATAGATAAAATTGGAAACCACTTTGTTTTTGAAGGAAGTGTATTTGGAAAAATAATAGACAAAAAAAGAGGTAATCAAGGATTTGGTTACGACCCACTATTCATTCCGGATGGATATGACAAAACATTTGCCGAAATGAGTATGGAAGAAAAAAGTAAATTAAGTCACCGAGCAAGAGCATTAGAGAAATTCATCCATTTTTTAAAATCATAAGCTTAATTTAAATTCATGTTAAGCATCTGTATTCCTATTTATAATTTTGATGTAACTACATTAGTTCAATCTTTAATTAAAGAAAAATCACAACTAAATGACATTGTTGAAATCCTATTAATTGACGATGGATCCACTATACACAAAGAAAAAAACAAAGAACTTGCACGTACGTGTAGCTATATCGAACTAAATACAAATATAGGTCGTTCAAAAATCAGAAACCTCTTTACAAGCTATGCTAAACAGCCATATTTATTATTTTTAGATTGTGACTCCTTATTAACTTCCCCTAATTTTATCGCGAATTATTTAATAGAAATAAAAAAAGGAGTACTGATTTGTTGTGGAGGAAGGATATACCCCAAACAATGTCCATCAATTCACCAACGATTAAGTTGGAAATACGGTATTATCAGTGAAAGTAAACCTGCTGCTGTTCGAAGTCAAAATCCAAACAGTTCGTTTATGACCAATAACTTTATAATCCAAAAAGCATTGTTTAACACCATAAAATTTGACGAAAGACTAACGGAATATGGGCATGAAGACACTTTATTTGGTTATGAATTGAAGAAGAATCAACTGTCAATTGTACATATCCAAAATCCAATACTCAATGGAGCACTGGAAACAAATGAAAATTTTATACGAAAAACAGAGGTAGGCATCCAAAACCTTGTGTTGATTTTGAATTTTATAGATGATGATTTAACCTTTTATAAGGACATTCACTTACTTCGTACATACCTAAAAGTAAAGCCGTTTCGCTCTGTCTTTTTAATTATTGTAACAATATACAATCCAATCATTCGATTTTTAATACTTCGAGGTATTGTGAATATACACTTATTCAACCTATACAAATTAGGTGTTTTATTATCCATAAAAAAAAGCCGCTGAATTTAATATTCAACGGCTTTTATATTATAAAGTAAACTTCTTATTCTTTTGTTTTCGTTTTCGTTTTAGAAGCACCTGTAATAACTACCGTTAACACTTCTTTACCTTCTTCTAAATCTAAAGCGATTTTATCCCCTTCTTTCATCGTTGATTTTACGATTTCTTCCGCGAGTGGATCTTCGATATATTTCTGAATCGCTCTCTTCAAGGGACGTGCACCATATTTTTCATCATATCCTTTTTCACAGATAAAATCTTTCGCTTTTTCTGTCAATTCAATTTGATAACCTAGGTTATTGATACGACCATATAATTTAGCTAATTCCAAGTCAATAATTAAATGAATACCTTCTCTAGTCAATGATTTAAACATAATCATATCGTCGATACGATTCAAGAATTCTGGGGAGAACGCTTTACGCAATGCATTTTGAATTACAGACTTACTATTATCTTCTTTTTGCGCAGATTGTGCAGCAGTACCAAAACCAACTCCTGTTCCAAAATCGGCTAATTGACGAGCACCAATATTAGAAGTCATAATCAATATAGTGTTTTTAAAATCGATCTTGCGACCTAAACCATCTGTCATATGTCCATCATCTAAAACTTGAAGCAATAAGTTAAAAACATCTGGATGCGCTTTCTCAATTTCATCTAATAAGATAATGGAATATGGTTTTCTACGTACTTTTTCCGTTAATTGTCCGCCTTCTTCATACCCAACATATCCCGGAGGCGCTCCAACTAAACGAGAAATAGAGAATTTCTCCATATACTCAGACATGTCGATACGAATCAACGAATCTTCTGAATCGAACAAATATTTTGCAAGTACTTTTGCTAATTGTGTTTTACCTACACCCGTTGGGCCTAAGAAAAAGAAAGAACCAATTGGTTTGTTAGGATCTTTTAAACCAGCTCTATTTCGTTGTATCGCTTTTACAACTTTTCCAACTGCCTCATCTTGACCAATCACTTTCCCACGTAATTCTTCCGCCATATTTACTAAACGACCGCTCTCTTTTTGCGCGACACGTGTAACAGGAATACCACACATCATCGAAACAACTTCCGCAACATCTTCTTCGGAAACAGCTACACGATGAATTTTACTTTCTTCTTCCCATTTGCGTTTTTCTGATTCTAATTGATCTTGCAATTTACGTTCATCATCTCTTAATTTCGCAGCTTCTTCATATTGTTGCGATTTGATTACCTCATTTTTCTTTTCTTTTAAGGCTTCAATTTGTGCTTCAATTTCGATAATTTCTTTAGGCACATTAATATTTGTGATATGAACACGCGAACCAACTTCATCTAACGCATCAATTGCTTTATCTGGAAGGTGACGATCACTAATATAACGATCGGTTAACTTTACACAAGCGGCAATTGCTTCAGGAGTATAGTTAACCATGTGATGATCTTCGTATTTTTCTTTGATATTATTCAGAATCTGAATTGTTTCTTCCACAGTTGTAGGTTCGATCAACACTTTTTGGAAACGACGCTCTAGAGCACCATCTTTCTCAATGTATTGTCTATATTCGTCCAATGTAGTAGCACCAATTACTTGCATTTCGCCTCTTGCTAATGCAGGTTTAAACATGTTGGAAGCATCTAAAGAACCGCTAGCGCCACCAGCACCAATAATCGTATGGATTTCATCGATAAAAAGAATGATGTCTGGATTTTTTTCAATTTCAGCCATCACCGCTTTCATTCTCTCTTCGAATTGACCTCTGTATTTTGTACCCGCTACTAAAGAAGCTAAATCCAAGGAAATTATACGTTTATTGAAAAGAATTCTTGAAACTTTACGTTGAACAATTCTCAAAGCTAATCCTTCAGCAATAGCACTTTTACCAACACCTGGTTCACCAATAAGAATCGGATTGTTTTTCTTTCTTCGCGAAAGAATTTGAGAAACTCTTTCAATTTCTTTTTCACGCCCAACGATTGGATCCAAACGACCACTTTCAGCCATTTTAGTTAAATCTCTACCAAAATTATCTAATACTGGAGTTTTAGATTTAGGATCGGCAGTTTTACGTTGCGCTGAACCAAAGTTATCTGATTCTTCATCGGAAGAACCTGGAAACTCCGCTCTAGGTGATTTTTCGTCTTTCATCATAAGTTCTATTTCATCTTTTATAATATCGTAAATAACACCATATTTATTTAATATCGTAGTCGCAACACAATCCTCTTCTTTAAGCATTGAGAGTAATAAATGTTGTGTCCCAATATCTGCACTTTTATATAATTTAGCCTCTAAAAAAGATTTTTTTAATACTTTTTCGGCCTGCTTAACAAGTGGAATATTTACCGCAGAATTAATATTTATCGGAGCGTTTTTTTTCAAACCCAATTCTATCTCCGCTTTTATACTTTTTAAATCTAAATTAAAAGAAGAAAGTAGACGAATTGCAGCTCCTTCTCCCTCGCGAATGATTCCCAACAATATATGTTCTACACTAATAAAATCGTTCCCAAGGCGTAAAGCTTCTTCACGACTATAACTAATAACATCTTTTACTCTAGGTGAAAACTTCGCTTCCATTACTATTGTTTTTTTTAGTAAAAATAAAACAGTTTATGTACAATATAACAAAAGTATAATTATTAATTGTTAATAACTCAAGAAAAACACGCAATTTTCCACAGGTTTTTGTTAGTAAAATAGTCAATCTACTTGTTTTCTTTACTTTAATTATATATAAATTCGTAATTCATGTTTTAACACATAGAAAAAACTTAATCAACTAAAAACTAGACTGAAACGCTATGGCAGATGGGGAAAAAATAATCCAAATAAATATCGAAGATGAAATGAAAGCAGCATACATCGATTATTCGATGTCTGTAATTGTTTCTCGTGCTTTACCGGATATACGTGATGGATTTAAGCCAGTACACCGCCGCGTGCTTTATGGCATGCAAGATTTAGGGGTTTATTCTAATCGTCCACATAAGAAATCTGCTAGAATTGTAGGTGAAGTATTAGGGAAGTATCACCCACATGGGGATAGTTCTGTTTACGACACGATGGTTCGTATGGCGCAACCTTGGTCTTTGCGTTATCCTTTGGTTGACGGACAAGGAAATTTTGGTTCCGTGGATGGCGATAGTCCAGCTGCAATGCGTTATACGGAGGCTAGACTTCGTAAAATTGCGGAGGATATGTTAGAAGATTTGGAAAAAGAAACAATCGATTTCGCACCAAACTTTGATGATAGTTTACAGGAACCTACGGTTTTACCAACTAAAATCCCTAACTTATTAGTAAACGGAGCTTCGGGAATTGCTGTTGGTATGGCTACAAACATGGCGCCGCACAATTTAAGTGAAGTGGTTGATGGATGTATTGCTTATGTTGAGAACAAAGAAATTGATGTAGAAGAATTATTAAACTACGTGAAAGCACCTGACTTTCCAACTGGTGGTATCATTTATGGCTATGAAGGTGTTCGTGAAGCACTAACTACAGGTAGAGGTCGTATTGTAATCCGAGCAAAAGCGGAAATAGAAGAAAGTAACGGTAGAGAGCAAATAATCATAACAGAAATTCCTTATCAAGTAAATAAGTCTGAATTAATTAAAAAAGCTGCAGAACTTGTTAATGATAAAAAATTAGAAGGTATTTCTGATATTCGTGATGAGTCCGATAGAAATGGTATGCGTATCGTATTTGAATTGAAACGAGATGCTATTTCAAATGTTGTACTTAATAAATTATACAAATTCACCTCTTTACAAACTTCGTTCTCGGTAAACAACATTTGTTTGGTGAATGGTCGACCAGAAATGGTAAACTTAAAAGATCTTATCAAACATTTTATTGACTTCCGTCACGAAGTTGTAATACGTAGAACCAAATTTGATTTACGTAAAGCCGAAGAAAGAGCACATATTTTAGAAGGACTTATCATCGCAAGCGATAATATTGATGAAGTAATTAAAATCATACGAGCTTCTAAAAGTCCAGAAGAAGCGCGTGAAAATTTGATTGCTCGTTTTAACTTAAGTGACCTACAATCGCGCGCAATTGTTGAAATGCGACTACGTCAATTAACAGGACTAGAGCAAGATAAATTACGTGCTGAATATACAGACTTAATGGCACTAATCACAGATTTAAAAGATATTTTAGGGAATGAAGAACGTAGAATGCAAATCATCAAGGATGAATTAAACTACGTTAAAGATAAATATGGCGATGTTCGACAATCTAGAATCGAATATGCCGCATCCGAAATGCGTATGGAAGATTTAATTCCCGATGAGGAAGTAATTATTACTATTTCTCATGCTGGTTACATAAAACGTACTAGTCTGTCTGAATATAAAGTTCAAAACAGAGGTGGTATGGGCTCTAAAGGTTCAACAACCAGGGATAAAGATTTCCTTGAGCATTTATTTGTCGCGACTAACCATAACTATTTATTAATCTTCACAGAAAAAGGAAGATGTTTCTGGATGCGTGTTTACGAAGTTCCTGAAGGAAATAAATTAGCAAAAGGAAGAGCAATTCAAAACTTATTGAATATTGCTCAAGACGATAAAGTGAAGGCATACGTTAAAGTGCAAGATTTGACGGATAAAGAATATGCTCAAAACAACTTTATTATCATGTGTACCAAAGATGGTGTAATTAAGAAAACATCTTTAGAGGCTTACTCTCGTCCAAGAACAAATGGCATTAATGCTATTACAATTCGTGAAAATGATGAGTTATTAGAAGCTAAATTAACCGATGGAACTAACGAGATTGTTTTAGCTACTAAATCAGGTCGTGCAATCCGTTTTAACGAAGAAAAAGTACGTCCAATGGGAAGAAATGCATCTGGTGTACGTGGAGTTACTTTGTTAAGCGAGTTGGATGAAGTTGTAGGAATGGTTTGTGTTAAAGACAACACCTCAACAGTATTAGTTGTTTCTGAAAAAGGATATGGGAAACGTTCCTTCTTGAATGATCCGGAAGATGGAGAACCAATCTACCGTATCACAAACCGAGGTGGAAAAGGTGTTAAAACGATTAATGTTACCGATAAAACAGGTCCTTTATTAGCGATAAAAAATGTAACTGATGAAGACGATTTAGTAATTATCACGAAAGCAGGTGTAACGATTCGTATGCACGTAGATACATTACGAGTTATGGGAAGAGCTGCACAAGGTGTTCGTTTAATCAACTTAAAAGGTACAGCTTCCATTGCTGCTGTTGCACGCGCTCCTCGAAGTGAAGACGAAGAAGAATTAGACGAAGATGCATTAGGAGAAATTGATCCAAACGCCCCTTTAGAAGTATTAAACGATGACACAACTGAAGATGATACTTCCAATGATGAAGATTCAGAAGATGTAAGCACTGAAGAATAATTAATAAACATAAACTTTACAGCCTTCCATTTGTAAACTCGAATTGTAATTCAGTTTTTCAGATGGAAGGTTTTCTTTTTAAAACAAATAAGCATGAAAAAAATAGGTAAAAAATCGCTTTTATTTACGTTAGGTATAGCAGTTTCAAGTATCAGTTTTGGACAAAAATTAATGGAAACTTCTGCTGCAAGTGAATATGAGAACAAATTTGTTAAAGCGTATGGAAAACGTGATTTAACTGGTGCAAGTGAAGCTATCTTGAAAGCGAAAGAATTCATCGATCAAGCGAGTACAAACGATGAAACAAAAAACAATCCAAAGACGCAATATTATAAAGCGCAGATTTATTTAGGCTTAATTGACATTACCAAAGCTACATCAAACGATGCCGCTAAAATTAAAGAATATCAGGAAATTGCTGAAGCAAATATGCTTAGTACTTTTAACAATCCAAATACAAAATACAAAGAGAAAGTAGAGGAATATGTAAATCAAAAAGCGTATGCTGTATTTCAGCAAGGACAAGCATTATTTACATCCAAAAATTTTGAAGGTGCTATGTTAGCATTTATTGAATCTAATAAAATTAAAAATACCTTAGGTTCAAAAATGGAAAATGCAGATGCAAATGCGGAAGTATCATTTTTAAATGGTATGAATGTATTTGTCACGGAGAGTAAATTTGACGAAGCACTAAAATTAGCTTCTACTTTTAAAGGATATTATCCTAACAATCGTCGTGCGATGCTTTCGCTTATTGATATTCAATTAAAAAAATCGAATTTAGGAGAATTAGAAAAATTAACGGAAGAATTTGCACAACTAAATCCGAATGATACTTTAAATAAACGTTTATATTACAATTTAGCAACTGTATTATTAAACAATAATGAATTCGCAAAAGCAGAACAAGGTTTTAAAAAAGCATTATCTTTTGACGGAATGTATGTGGATGCGATTTATCAATTAGCAAGTACGTATATTTCTTGGGCGAAATCTATCAGTAAAGAAGCATCCATGTTACCAACAAAAGATCCTAAAGTAAAAACATTGGATGATCAAGCAAACAGAACCTTGTTACGCGGGATTTCTGCACTAGAAAAATACACAGCTGTTTCACCAAACGATAAAGACGCATTAATAACTTTGTCTCGTGCCTACGGTAGAGTTGGTAACGAAGCTAAATCAGCAGAAATAAAAGCTAAAGCAGACGCAATAAAATAACTTATGTCTATAAAAAAACTACAATTACACAAAGCAAAACAAGGTTCCATTCAACGTTTTCATCCCTGGGTTTTTTCAGGTGCTATTCATACAGATACTTCTGATTTAGTAGAGGGTGAAATCGTCGATATTTGTGATCATCGTAATAATTTCATTGCTCGTGGTCATTTTCAGCCAAGTACAATTGCTTTTCGTGTATTGAGTTTTATTGAAAGACCTATTGACCTGGATTTTTTCAATGAAAAATTAGAGGCAGCAGTAGCTTTACGCCGTAGTTTAAATTTATTTAATCCCGAAAATTCGATTCTTCGACTTGTACATGGTGAAGGTGATTCTTTACCAGGACTTATTATCGATTATTATGCCGGTGTAGCTGTAATTCAATGCCATAGTATTGGTATGTACCAAAATGTCGCGTTGATATCTCAAGGATTACAACACGTTCTTGGAGAAGAATTAATTGCAGTTTACTCTAAATCAAGCGATACATTACCAGCACGACTAGAAGTCGAAAACAAGTATTTATTTGGTGCAGCAGAAACACCACATATCGCACTTGAAAATGGAATAAAATACCAGATTGATTGGATAAACGGTCAAAAAACAGGTTTTTTCATTGATCAACGTGAGAATCGCAGTTTGGTTAGAAAGTATGCAAAAGGTAAAAAAGTATTAAATACCTTTTGTTATTCTGGTGGATTTAGTTTAGCTGCAATCGCGGGGGAAGCAACACTAGCTCACTCTTTGGATAGTTCGAAAAAAGCAATTGAACTTACAGAAGCGAATGTATTGTTAAATGATATGGGGAAAAACCATCAATCCATTGTTGCAGATACGATGGAATATATCAAAGAATTACCAGAGGCCTACGACATTATTATTTTAGATCCGCCTGCATTTGCGAAACACAAAGACAAACGACACAAAGCCATTCAAGGCTACAAACGTTTAAACGCGCACGCTATTAGACAAATTAAACCAGGTGGATTGATTTTTACGTATTCTTGCTCTCAAGTTGTCGATAAATCTCTTTTTACTAATACCATTATTGCAGCTGCAATAGAAAGTGGAAGAAAAGTTCGCATATTAGAACAATTGCACCAACCTGCTGACCATCCTATTAATGCATTTCATCCTGAAGGAGAATATTTAAAAGGATTAGTTATTCAAGTGGAATAATGCTCGAATATAAATACAAAAACATTTTAGGTGTTGCATTGCCTTTGATGGTATCCTCCTTTATTCAATCCATTGTTTTAATTAGTGACAGTGCTTTTTTAAGTCGTTTTGACACCCTTGCATTTGACGCATGTGGTAATGCCAGCTTAATTTATGTTACATTATTTATGGCATTAAATGGATTAAGCGATGGTGTACAAATTCTAATTGCACGAAGAATTGGTCAAGATAAACAGCACGCTATTGGTCGTATTTTTGGTACATCTATCTTTACAATTGGAATTGTGTCCCTCCTACTTTTTTTATTTTTATATTTTATTGTACCGATACTACTTCCTCTCTATACTAAACATACCGATTTAGCAAACGCACAAATTGAATTTCTTTCCATTCGTAGTTATGCACTCCTATTTTGTATGTTTAGTTTGCCAATACAAGCTTTTTTTTTAGCAATTGGAAAAACATGGGTAGTGCTATTAAGCGCATTAATAATCGCAGTTTCTAATATTATATTAGGATATCTCTTCATATTTGGAGTTGGAAACTTAATACCGCCCTTAGGAATTAAAGGTGCTGCTTTTGCTTCTACCATTGCAGAATTTTTGGGAATGCTTTTTCTTGCATTGTTTATGTTGTTTTCAAAAGAACGAAAGCTATATCAAATGTTTGAACATTTTGCATTTCAATGGAAATCCTTTCTTGAGTTGTTGAAAATTGGTTCCCCATTATTCTTTCAAGGGTTTATCGCTTTGGCGTCTTGGACCGTTTTTTTTACATGGATAGAACAAATGGGGAAATTTGAATTAACCGTTTCTCAAAACATTCGTTCCTTTTACTTCTTAGCGTTTGTTCCCATATTGGGGTTTGCTGCTACGACAAAAACATACATCTCACAATATTTTGGTAAAGTAGATTTTGAAGCAATTAAAATAATTCAACGGAGAATTCAATTACTAACTGTTTTATTTTTGTTTGTATTTTTTCATGGTGCCTTATTTTATCCTAGAACTATGATTGGTTGGATAAATCCAGCAGGTGCCTATATTGATAAAAGCGCAGATATACTTCGGTTCATTGCAGGCTCATTTTTAATATTCGGACTAATTTCCGTTAAATTTCAAACAGTAAATGGATCCGGGAATACAATTTCTAGTTTTTTAATCGAATTATGTTGTATTAGTATTTATCTCATTTTCTCCTATTTACTAATCAAAGTTTGGGTAGTAGATATCTTTTGGGTTTGGTCTGTAGAATATGTTTATTTTGGATCGTTAGGAATATTATCCATCGGCTATCTTAAATTTTTTAATTGGAAAACAAAAAAAATATGACGAAGCAAGATTTTCGAATTGTATTTATGGGAACGCCTGAATTTGCAAGTACCATATTAGAAGGTTTGTTAGAACACCACTATTCTATCGTAGGAGTAATTACCGCACCTGACAAACCAGCAGGAAGAGGGCAGAAAATACAGGAAAGTATTGTAAAATCAACTGCAGCGAAGCACGCGTTGCATATTCTTCAGCCTATGAATTTAAAAGATTCAGAATTTATTCAGGAATTAGAATCTTTAAAAGCGGATTTATTTGTAGTTGTTGCATTTCGTATGTTACCCGAAATAGTTTGGAATATGCCTTCAAAGGGAACAATCAATTTACACGCCTCCTTACTTCCTGAATATCGCGGTGCAGCACCTATAAATTGGGCGATTATTAACGGAGAAACTACTACTGGAGTTACGACCTTTTTTATCGAGCAAGAGATTGATACAGGTATGGTAATAGAACGTGAAGAATTGCCAATTTCAGAAAACGAAACGGCAGGCGAATTACATGACCGATTAATGAATTTGGGGAAAAACTTAGTGCAAAAATCGGTGAAGCAAATTTTAGAAGGGACCGTTCAAAGAACTCCACAAGAAGCTTTAATTGAAACGCAAGCACTCAAATCTGCTCCGAAAATTTTCAAGCCGGATTGTCTGATTAATTGGAATGAAAATATTTCGCGCATACATAATTTTTGTCGCGGACTTTCTCCCTATCCTACTGCATGGACAAACGTTTTTTTTACTGAAAAAGAAGAAATAAAAACATTTAAATTATTTAACGCTTTTAAAACAAATATATCCTCGGCAGACAAAAACACACTTATTTTCACAAAAGAAGGTATTTTATTTCCGTGTAAAGACTATTATTTATGTGTAACTGAACTACAACCAGAAGGTAAAAAACGTATGAAACATACCGAATTTCATGCAGGATACAGTAATTACACACTTTCTATACAAAAATGAAAAAACCAAAAACCAAAGTGTAAAGACCTAAAAAACAACACTTTAACATGAGTGATATTGTGTTAAAATGTTCATTATTAGTTTCATACCAATTATTTTTACTACTTTTTATTAACAAATATTGCTTAAACGCTAGTAAATACTGCTTATTCTTATAACTTTGTTCTAGTATTAATTGAATAAAAAAACTATTTAACATGAACAAAGCAGAATTAATCGATGCAATCTCAGCTGAGTCTGGATTAACTAAAGCAGATGCGAAAAAAGCATTAGAAGGATTTGTAAGCGCTACTTCTACAGCTTTAAAAGCTGGTAACAAATTATCATTAGTAGGATTTGGATCTTTCTCTGTTTCTAAAAGAGAAGCTAGAAATGGTCGTAACCCACAAACTGGTAAAGAAATCAAGATTGCTGCGAAAAACGTAGTTAAATTTAAAGCTGGTGCAGATTTAACAGGAAATGTTAACTAAGAATTAGTTTAAAAATTTGAAAGGGTGGCTTCGGCTACCCTTTTTTTTTCGAGAAAAATGGAAGAAAAAATACTTGCTGAATTCTACGATATTATCAGCGAAAATAAAAAAGAGATGTTTGACAGAATCGCTTCCGAACGGACAAAACATATAACTGTAGCGATTGAGAACATTTATCAAGAACACAACGCAAGTGCAGTGCTACGATCTTGTGATTGCTTTGGTCTTCAAGAAATGCATGTGATTGAAAAAAACAATCAGTACAAAGTACAACGAGATATTGCGTTAGGAGCAGGACGATGGGTAGATTTATATAATTACAATCAAGGAAATCAAGTTACCAAAGATTGTATTGATCGTTTAAAAGGGAAAGGATATACCATTGTTGCTACAACACCACATACGGAGAATACTATTTATGACTTAGATTTAAGTCAGCCTATTGCTCTAGTATTTGGTACTGAAAGGCAAGGAATTAGTGAAGAAGTTGAAAAAATGGCGGATACTTTTGTGAAAATACCCATGTATGGATTTACAGAAAGTTTCAATATTTCGGTTTCGGTAGCCATTATTTTAAATACTTTACGACAACGCTTGGAAGTAAGTAATTATGCTTGGAAACTTTCAAATGAAGAACAAATTGCTTTAAAAATTAAATGGTGTAGAAAGATTCTAAATAGCGGTGATAAATTAGAAAAACATTTCAGAGAAAAACATTCCTTGTAAATTTACATTTAAGTACAAAAAATTCAAATGACAATACATTCGATAAATACCGGCAACTTCAAATTAGATGGAGGTGCCATGTTTGGCGTTGTTCCAAAATCCATTTGGAGCAGAACAAATCCTGCGGACTCAAACAACCTATGTGATTGGGCGATGCGCAGTTTAATTATTGAACAGGATAATCGATTAATCTTAATAGATACAGGTATTGGGGATAAACAAGAAGATAAATTCTTTGCTCATTTTCACTTATCCGAAACCGATTTATTTGAACAAAAACTCAATAATTTGGGGTATAGTAAGTCTGACATTACCGATGTTTTTTTAACCCACTTACATTTTGATCACTGTGGTGGAGCAATCCAGTGGAATAAAACTAGAACGGGATATGAGCCTGCTTTCAGAAATGCTATCTATTGGTCGAACGAGCAACATTGGGAATGGGCAACCAAACCAAATCCAAGGGAAAAAGCATCTTTTCTTAAAGAAAACATTCTGCCCATTCAAGAAAGTGGTCAATTACAATTTATTGAACGAACAGGTAGTGTAGCTTCCCAAATATTCCCAGGCATTTACGCACTATTTGTAGACGGTCATACAGAGTCAATGATGTTACCGAAAATTAGTTACAAAGGTAAAACACTTGTTTTTATGGCGGATTTATTACCTAGTGTTGGACATTTACCTCTTCCGTATATTATGGGCTATGATACGCGCCCATTAATTACCATGACAGAAAAAGAAAAATTTTTAGACGAGGCAGTAAAAAACAATTATATTTTATTTTTTGAACATGATCGTGTAAATGAATGTTGTACAGTTCAACAAACAGACAAAGGTGTTCGAATGGACCAATCATTCCGGTTTGAAGATTTTTTTAATTAACACAAAATTGTAACTTTACATTAGTTCAAAATCAGATTTATGCAAAACTATTTACAACAAATTCTTACTGAATCAAATACAATCATTATTCCAGGCTTAGGTGCTTTAACAATTACGAGTACAAAAACTGGAGACATTTATTTTATGCCGTTTTTAAAGCATGATGATGGTACATTAGCGAAATATATTGCTAAGGTTGAAGGAATTGAACTTGTAGATGCAAAAAATACGATTTCTAATTTTGCAGCAAATATTCAATCTTCTTTGGAGAATGGAGGTAACTATGAAATGGAAGGATTTGGACGCTTTTTAATAAATAAAGACGGAGAAATTGACTTTCAACGTTGGGAAGATTATCAAATAAAAGATATAGCTATATCTATACTTTCCAAGAAAATAAACGAACGAAAACTGAATACGGAAAAAACGCAAGTTCCTAAATCACCTACTACACCAATCGAAACACCGATTGTAAAAGAAGAGCCCACTAAAATCGAGGAACCAATCAAAACGGATATTGAAATTCATGAGCAACTAGAAGCAGAATTACCAATTTCAGTAAATCCAATCGAAGAACCTGCTACCCACCAAGCGATTACAGCACAAAAATCGATTGATGAATTATTAAATGACACGGAGCATTCAGCAGATTCTATGCAATCTGAACCCTTCCTAGAGCCGGTAATTATTTCGAATGAATTCATCATACCAATAGAAGAGGAAGTATCTGATTCTGTTGATACTAATCAAGAACAGGAAGAAATTAAAACACTGGAAGAACCAATTGAAGCGCCGGAAAGAGAAATATTAGCCCAAGCAGGTCCTTCTTTAGATAACATTCCACCAACAATAATCGAAACAAAAGAAGATAAAAAAGCATTACGTAAAAAACAAAAAAGTCAACAAGCTTCTGCCAAAGCAGAGGAGAAAAGATTGAAAAAAATAGCAAAATTAGAAGCGAAAACGGTGGCGAAAGAGGCAGAAATTTCCGCACCAAAAGAGAAGAAAAAATCGCGTTCTATGATATTTTGGTTATTTTTCGCAATATTAATTACTGCTGGAACGATGTGGTATATCAAAACACAACGAGACAGTAAAGTTCATTTAACTGTTATAGACAAAAAAGCATCTAAAATAGTTACAACGAAAGTTATTGAGAAAAAGGAATTACATAAAGAAATAGCAAAACATTCAACTAAAGATAATACATCGGATGTAAAAGATAAAAAGTCTGATCTCCTCCTAGAAAAAGAAAAAACGATAGTAAAAAAAGAACTTATTCCAGTAAAACCTGTTAAAGAAGCAATTATTAAAAAAGAGAATATCCGTATCGAAAAAAAGGAAACTAAAACTCTTACCAACACTGTCACTCCAAAAGTAGAAACACCAAAAAACACGGTTGTTCCTGCACCTACTGTTAAACCTGAGTTAGCAGCAAAAGGGAATGTTAAAAACACGACTACTCCTTTACCAAGTGTTAAACCAGAAATTTCCGGTAGTGCAGCTGCTTCAAACAAGAACAATGTTACTCCTAAAACCACTAAATTAACTCCTGCACAAAGTGCTGCTAACGCAGTGGTTATAACATCTTCAACGCCAATTATAAAACCTGTCCCTGCTCCTCCTAAACCAGTTGTTGCTAATGCAAATCCAGGGTATACTTCACAAAATAAAAATATACAAGTAATTGTCGGAACGTTTAAAGACAAAGCATCTGCCGAGCAATTCGTTTCAAATTTAAAAGCAGATGGTTTTACAACGGCTTTTCAGAAAGAAAAGAATGGAACATTTGAAGTAAATTTAGGTAAATTCACAACACTATCCGAGACCAGTAAAGCCTTACAAAAATACCGAGGTGTAAAGAAGTAGTTAGGTTTATCGGAATAGCAAGGTGCGAAAAAAAAAAGATGTAAATGATACATTTTTTGCACCTACTAAAACTTAATTGTAACGATTGCATGTAATTAGAATTATTCTACGAATTCTAATTATATTCGTTTTTTATTTTGAACTATGGATCCACGTCTACACGCATTTGAACGATTATTGAACATTATGGACGAATTACGCGAAAAGTGTCCATGGGATCAAAAACAAACGTTCGAAACATTGCGTACCTTAACGATAGAAGAAACCTACGAACTAGCGGATGCAATTACTACGAATGATTTGGATTCATTAAAAGGAGAAATTGGTGACTTGTTTTTACATTTAGTTTTTTATTGTAAAATTGGAAACGAACAAGATGCATTTGATGTGGAAAGCGTTTTAAATGCTATTTGTGACAAACTCATTTTTCGTCATCCTCACATATATGGGGATGTGGAAGCAAATACGGAAGAAGAAGTTAAAGCAAATTGGGAGAAATTAAAATTAAAAGAGGGTAAAAAATCTGTATTAGAAGGTGTTCCCGCTTCCCTACCTGCTTTAGTGAAAGCCATGCGCATCCAAGAAAAAGTCAAAGGAATAGGTTTTGATTGGGATACTAAAGCACAAGTTTGGGACAAAGTACAAGAAGAACTTGGTGAATTACAAGAAGCAGAAGCGTTAAACGATGCATCCGAAATTGAAAGTGAATTTGGAGATGTATTATTTTCCTTAATTAATTACGCGCGATATATTGGCGTAAATCCAGAAAACGCACTGGACAAAACCAACTTGAAATTCAAAGGACGTTTTCAAACAATGGAATCGTTGATGTTAACAGCAAATAAGAATATCAGTGAAATGGATTTAACCGAAATGGATGTTTACTGGGAGAAAGCAAAAGAACTTGAAAAAACCAAAAAGGATGTATAAGATTTATTCGCTATTTTTATTTTTAGTGGTGTTTTCGTGTTACGCGACGAGCCAAGAATCCATTTTCAGAGGTTTTATTTACGAAAAGGCTTCTGGAGAAGTTATCCCTTTTCAAAAAATTAAAATTTATTCAACCAGTAACGAATTTTCAGGTGCTGTTACCGATGTAAATGGATTTTTCTCCATACCAAAACTAAAAGCAGGAACGTATTATGTAAGTATTGAAAGTACTATCTATGAAACACTAAAAGATACGATCTTACTTGAAGCATCCTCGCAAATATTACAGAAGAAATATGAGTTAATCAAAGAAATTGTAAGCAAAGAATTAAGTGTTGCAAGAGTTAATGTTGACGCAAAAAAGAAAACAACGGAAGTTAACATGTCGCATATTAAACTGGACAAAAAAAGTTTAGAACGAATCCCTAGTATTGGTGGCGAGAATGACATTGTTGGTGCATTTAGTGTTACACCAGGAGTAGTTACAACCGGAGATCAAGGCGGACAAATCTATGTGCGAGGAGGAACGCCAATTCAAAACAAAGTTTTATTAGACGGTGTCACCATTTACAATCCCTTCCACTCTATCGGGTTCTTTTCTATTTTTGAAACAGAATTAGTGAAAAATGTAGACGTATATACGGGAGGTTTTGACGCGCGTTATGGCGGTAGAATTTCCTCTATTATGGACATTTCCTATCGGGATGGTAATCGTAAATCCTTTGGAGGAAAGGTTTCTGTGAGTCCATTTATGGGGAAAGTAGTACTGGAAGGTCCAATGGGTAAATTAAAAGAAGATGGTTCAGCATTGGGTTCTTACGTGTTTTCCGCAAAACAATCCTTACTTGATTTCACTTCCAAAAGTTTATACCCAGGAATAAATAATGGAAATGGTTTACCCTACAATTTCGGGGATTATTATGGGAAAATAACGCTAAATGCGGGAGGAGGGTCTAAATTTAGTTTTTTCGGATTTAACAATTCGGATAAAGCAACGTATATGGATATGGATTCTAAAAATTCAGTTTTAGCAGATTTAAATTTCACCCAAAAAGGTGGAGGTATAAATTTTATAGTAGTACCTAGTAGTTCTGCAGCCCTCATACGCGGACATGTGAATGCTTCAAATTACACACTCGGATTTAAAGAACAAAACATGCAAGAACGTACAAGTTCTATTGGTGGTGCTGAATTAGGTTTTGATTTCAGTTATTTCAAAAAGAATGAAGGGCAATTAGATGTCGGTGTATGTATTAATGCTTTTAACACAAATTACACCACCTATAACGAGCTTGCGGCTAAAATAAGTGATGAGAATACCACTTTCGAAGTTAGTTCCTATATCAACTATAAATTAATTAAAGGGAAGTGGGTTTTTCAACCTGGCTTTAGAACCCAAGGATATATTTCTAGGGGAGTAATTTCACCTGAACCACGTTTGGGGATTAAATGGAATGCAATGGAAAAATTGCGATTTAAATTTTCTGGCGGAAAATATTCACAAAATTTCACTTCTACTTCTTCCGACAAAGATGTCGTAAATTTATTTAATGGTTTGTTGTCTGCTCCAACGAATTTTCAGGCAACGCTTACCCATGAAGACGGAACAACTAGTGATGTAAAAAGTGCTATTCAATATTCTTGGCACGCAATCTTAGGTACTGAAATTGATTTAGGAAACTACTTCACGGTGAATTTAGAAGGTTATTATAAATATTTCCCACAGTTGAGTAACATTAACGCGAACAAACAATATGATGAAAATGATGCTTCTTCGTATAATAAGCCCGATGTTCTTAAAAAGGATTTTATTATTGAGACTGCAAAAACCTATGGATTTGATGCTTTATTAAAGTTTTCTAAAAATCGTTTATTTATCTGGACGGTATATTCCTATGGAAAATCAACACGCTGGGATGGTACACGAACATACGCACCTGTTTTCGACCGTAGACACAATATTAATGTCGTAACAAGTTATTTGTTTGGTGCAAAGAAAACACTCGAATTAAATCTTCGTTGGAATTTAGGTTCTGGTTTACCTTTTACTCCAACCGCTGGGTTTTACCAAAATGAATCTTTTCCTTCTGGGATAACAACGAATGTAAGTACTACAAATCAACAATCGATGGGAATTATCCTTGGTAATTTCAACAGTGAGCGTTTGCCATATTACCACCGATTAGATATAACTGTTAAGAAAAATTACAAGTTTAAAGATAAGTATGTCTTGGAAATTGTTGGTAGTGTGACTAATGCCTATGATCGAAAAAATATTTTTTATGTAAATCGTGTAACCAACAATACTATTTATCAATTCCCAATACTTCCAAGTTTGGGAATGAGTTTCAAATTTTAGTATTAATTCGTATTTTTGTTCTTCAAAAAAATCACGTGTTAGATATTTCGTTTACCAATCAACTGAAACCAAAAAAAGGAAGGATATTAATCTCTGATCCGTTTGTTGGCGATGAATATTTTGAACGATCTGTGGTTTATTTATGTGAACATTCCAAGGAAGGTAGCTTTGGATTTGTTTTGAATCATTTAGTAGAAATCAACATCCAAGATTTGAATCCAGACTTTCCTGAAATTATGGTACAAATGAGTTTAGGAGGACCTGTAGAGACAGAAAGTTTATATTTCCTTCACACTATTGGTCATGATTTAAATGAGAGTATTGAATTACAAAAAGGAATTTTTATTGGTGGTGATTTTGATCAACTTGCAAAGATTGTAAAAGAAGAACAGTTTGAGAAGTGTGAAATTCGTTTTTTCCTGGGTTACTCTGGCTGGGAATCTAAACAATTAGAAGAAGAGATTGCAGATAATATCTGGATTGTTTCAGAAATTGACTCTTTAAACGAAATAATGAATACTAATTTAGAAGATCCTTGGAAATATTTCCTGGGGAAATTAGGAGATAAATATAAGTTGATTTCTAACTTCCCGATGAATCCAAATGAAAATTAAAAAGCTCTAATTGCCCTTACGTTGAACACGTAGTTTTTTCCATAGTTTGTAGCACCTCCATTGTAGAAGCTAAAAAACCAAGATGTCGATGCGCTATATCCTGTTGATGTCCAATAGTGTTTGCGTTCTAAACCTTTAGTTTTTTCATTTTTGTCGGTATCTAACGTTTTATCTATTAAGTCTTTTACTTGATAAAGTATTAAAAGCTCTTTTAGCGCAGGTAAGTACCAATCTTTATATCCATCATGTTGGTATTTTTCAACAATACGCGCTGCTGTACCTGGTTCTGCTCCATTATTCAACATTGCTTTAAAGTTGTCTTTTCCATCTGAAGCGTTTTTAAACCCATAAAAATCAATTCCAGATAAACCCCATTTTGCAGAGGTACTTAAATCTTGTAAGCTAGCTATTAATCCATGGTCATTTCCTAGGGAGTCTTTACTTAAATGAAAAATAATCCCTCCACCATAAAGTTCTCCAACATAACGTTTTGCGATTACTCTAGAACCTATACTAAATTTAAAAGGTGCTGTTGTTCCTTTTGCAAGGTTGACAAAAGGTCTAGTGATATTAATGGTGTAATTTGTTCCTCCATGTGGATCCATTTCTAATTTAATCATATATGTACCACTTGTGATGTCAAAATTTGAATATTTACCTGCCACCACATAACCAACCCCTATATCTATCGCTAAATTCCCTTTGACGTTGGTTTGTCCTTTAAGAATTTCGGAATAAATAACATGCCCTTTTTCATCTCCTTTTATGATAGTGGCTTTAATTCCAAAATGTGCATTTTTCATTAATAATTTCGATGAATTTAAAACTAGCGTATTGTAAACAATCGTTTTAACCGTATGTGTTTGACTATTAACACTTGAAGATATACAAATAAAAAGCAGGAAGATACCAAGGTATCCAATCCATTTTCGCTTATCATTTGACATCCTTTTCACTCCTTTTAATTTTTTCGAATCATTAATAATCCATCTCGAATTGGAAGCATCACATTTTCCACACGGTCATCGTTTTGTACAAACAAATTAAATGCTTTAATCGCTATTGTATCTTTATCATTATTGCTTTTTTCATCCACCACTTTACCAGACCAAAGAACGTTGTCTGCTAATAAATATCCTCCACTTGGAATTTTATCGATTAACAGATTATAATAATTTAAGTAATTATCTTTATCCGCATCTATAAAAACTAAATCAAAGTTACCAACTAAAGTTGGAATTATATCCATCGCATCTCCGACTAATTGTTTAATCGCATTTTTACGCACGTGATTTGCAAAATGACTAGCAGCAAAATCTTCCAATTCAACATTGCAATCCACAGTGATTAATTCCCCTTCCTCTTGCAATCCTTCCAATAAACACAAAGCAGAATAACCGGTATAGGTTCCTAATTCTAAAATACGTTTTGGCTGAATCATTTTAGAAAACATACTTAACACTCTCCCCTGAAAATGTCCACTCAACATTCTTGGTTGAAGAATTTTTAAATGCGTTTCCCGGTTCAGTTTATACAATAAATCAGACTCCACACTGGTGTGTGCGCAAACATACTCATCTAATTTTTCGTCGATAAACTCCATGATTTATTGTTTAGCAATCCAACGTTGGAATTTAGTGGCATTCCCTTTATGTTCTTCGTAGGTAACCGTAAAATCATGTCTTCCAGTATAATCTGGTTTTGCACACATGTACAAATACTTATTATTATTTGGAGATAAAACAGCATCTACTACTTCCGAAGGAGGAATGCAAATAGGCCCTGGAGGTAAGCCTTTATGCATATACGTATTGTAATCACAATCAATTTCTCTGTGTTCGAATGTTAAACGTTGCACTCCAGCTAGTTTATCTCCCCAACAAAATTTAAATGTTGGATCGGATTGTAATTTCATTCCTTCATCTAATCGATTTAAATATAATCCAGCAATAACTGGCCATTCTTCTTTGTTTTTTGCTTGTTCGGAATAAACGATACTTGCCAAAGTTACTACTTGGTCTCTGCGTTTAAAATCTAATTTTTTAAGTTTTGCTAAACGTGTATCGTTCCAAAAAGCATTGTAATTTGCTTCCATTCTTTCAATAAATGCTTCTGGTGAAACATCGTAGAACATACGGTATGTATTCGGTAAAAATAAAGCTGGAACTGTTTCAACGGTGAAATTCAAACGTGCTAGCATGCTCGGTTTCAAAATTTCAGCAACTAATTTTGAGCTATCCACCATAATCATTTTAGACACTTTACCCGCCAATTGATAGATGTCGCGACAATTATTAAATGTAACTTCGACTTCCACTTCTGCATTTCCATTTCCAGCAGAATTTTTGGTAAATCCATTTAATAAAGTTCTAAAATTGGTCCTCGGTTCGATACGGTAACGACCACTTGCCAAGGTACTATTATCCAGATTTTTGTATTCTCCTACTTTGATGAAATCTGCTTTATCCTCAATGACACCTTGATTAAAAAGTTGCTCTGACAAGCCATCTAATCCAACAATCGCATTGTAATAAAAATCTTTCGTTTCCTTGTTAACGGTTTTTGTTTGTCCAGCAATAAATACAGCAATCTTTGGTCCTACAAAAATCCCTACTAATACAACTATTACCGCTACAGCTATTCCTATTTTTTTAAGCATATTTGATAAATTCTTTCATTAATTCTTTTACCTCTTTCATAGAACCAGTTTTTTCTCACACCAACTAATTCGAAACCTGCAGTTTCAAAAAGTGCGATACTAGATTCATTATCTTCTAATACATTCGCAGTTAAATTATAAAACTCAAGTACCTCATTTGCATACCGTTTTATAATCTCCAGTGCTTCGCTTGCATATCCTTTATTCCGTTCATTTTTATCCGCAATTAAAATACCGATACCTGCACGACCATGCTTAAAATTCGCTTCAAATAAGTCTAACGTACCAATAGGCATATTGGTTTCATTTTTGCAAATAATTAGTCGTAATTCACCGGAACTTCTAAAATTTTGGATGCTGTTAATATATTCTAGAATCCCGTGTAGTGAAAAAGGTGCTTCCGTCCCACTCACACGCCAGTTTTCTGGATTATTTTCCCAAAGCAATATTGTATTTGCATCGCTTGGTTCCACAGGACGTAAGTAAATAGTATTAGCGTTCAGAAGGTTGTACTGCATGTATTCTTTGTTGAATTATTTCGCGTGAATAGTTTGGAATTCCTGTGTATCCATTCGGTAGGTGGTACCCATAAATACTTTTTATTTGTTCATTTTTATCTAATTCTGTCAATAACTCTATTACTATTAAATCTTCTAATTCAGGTGTTAATAGTTTAATTATGGGCGATAGACACGTTTCATTCGTTCCTATTTTAGTTCCAAAATTTTGAAAAATGGATTTCACCTGGTTTAGCGGCATTGGCATATTCAATGTAATCGCTAGCGTAGGAATTTGTTTTTTATGTATAATATGAACCAAAGATTGCACTTCTAAGGCCTCATCTTTGCCATTTATTTTCAGACTAAAGAATGCATCTTCTACAGAGATTCCAATATGCGGAGGTGTTTTATCGGCATGCAACACCCAAATAGTCAACTCATTTGAATTGAACTTCGGATGTACACTTAAATATTTTTCTAACAGCCAATCAGACATCCACCTCCCCTTTAAATACTTGTTTTGCTGGACCTATTAAATGTATTTCATCGAATTGACCATGTTCTTGCATACGAAATACCACTTCCAATTCTCCACCCAATGTTTTAACACGAATTGTTTGTTTATCTTTTAATCCTATTTTATATCCATAGGCCAAAACAGCAGCAGTGACGCCAGTTCCGCAAGACAAAGTTTCATCTTCTACCCCTCGTTCATAGGTGCGAACAAATAATTCCTGTTCATTAATTACCTGTACAAAATTAACGTTTACCCCTTCTAGCTTATAGTTCTCTTGATTACGAATCCCTTTTCCTCTTGTATATACGTCTACTTGCTGTACATTATCCACAAATTGAATGTAATGTGGAGAACCAGTATGTAACAAATAATCTGAGGCAACTTCGTGAATTTCGAACACATTATTCATTGCAAGCGCAACTTTTTGCTCCTGAAGTGTTGCTGTATGACTACCATCAATTGCCCAAAAATCAACATTTTCACAATTAACACCAAGAAAATCGGCGAATGCAATCGTACAACGGGCTCCATTTCCACAAAAACTTTTGGAACCGTCCGAATTGTAATAGTCCATTTCAAATGCTAAAGTTCGATGTGCGTTTATTTTTATCAAGCCATCCGCACCAACACCAAATCGTCTATCACAGATTTTTTTAATTTCATTAACCCCAACAAAATCGTAGATTCCATTGCGATTATCGAGCATAACAAAATCATTTCCTGTCCCCTGATATTTATAAAAATGAATATTCATCTTCTCCATTTAATGTTTGCAAAAGTAAGGTTATTTTCTTAGAATTTTCTCCATACAAACAATGAGCGTTTTACTTTTATTTTCCGTTTCATCCAGTTCTAGTTCAGGGATAGATTCAATGGTAAATCCGCCGCCTAAATATAAAAAAGCTTCATTTTCTTGTAGTTGTGCACAACGTAAATTTACAAATAGTCGTGTATGCGCTTTCCCTAACCAACCAACTATTCCAGTATAAAGCATTCGATGATGGTATTCCACGGAAGAAATTAATTCCATTGCAGCTTTTTGAGGTAATCCGCTAACTGCAGGTGTTGGATGTAATCCTTTTACAATTTCGATGGTTGGAATATTTTCAGAAACCCCACAAATATCTGTTCTCAAATGGGTTACTGGACCAGCTTGATAATCATAAGGCCCTTGTAATTCAATATTTTGAACATTTAAACGTTTTAAATTTTCTTCCATAAAAGAAGTTACATACGCTTGTTCTTTCATTTCTTTACCCCCCCATTCCGTTTTAGTACTTGATTTTTTTGTCCCTGCCAAAGACATTGTAAATAATTGACCTTGGTGTATTTCTACTAAAATTTCGGGAGTAGCACCAATCCAAGTCCCTAATATTTCTGAACTCAATAGATACACACAGGCTTTTGGATAGGTTTGACACAGTTCTAAAAATAAATTTTCTGCTTCTGTTAACGGAAATGTTCTACTTTTTATACGTGAAAAAACCGCTTTATCCAATCCTAATTGCTGGATACCATTTAAGAAAGAATGTGCTTGTAGCAAATATTCGCGTGTGGTATACACATAGGGTCTATCGTTTAAACAATGAAAATCAACAATTTTATCAGAATGTGCTTCATCCGGATGAAAACCATAAAAAACAGTTGCTTCAAAATTGGAGAATACAAATCCCTCCGTATTTTCAGTTGGAGTTATTTCTTTAAGTGCACCTGTTTGCCGAATTACTTCTTTCCTTGGAAAACGATAGGTTAAAAAATCCATTATTAATTACTTTTGGATGATCATTACAGTCAATCTACCAGTAGCAATGTGTCTTTGGGATTGTTCTTCGTGAATATCAACTTGCCAAATGTGTGTTTTTTTTCCTTGGTGTATTAACACGCCTTTACCAATGACACTCCCCTCTTTTACTCCACCAATATGATTCGTATTTACCTCTAGTCCAACTGGATATTCTTTCGAAAGATCGCAAATCATTGCAGAACCAAGCGAACCAATTGTTTCAACCAAAGCAGCAGAAGCACCACCATGTAGCAATCCCATCGGTTGATGCGTTCTTTTATCGACCGGCATGCGCGCGCAAATATAATTTTCTCCAGCTTCTACGTATTCAATTCCAAGTACTTCCATGAGTGTATTAGAATTCATTTGATTCATTTTTTCTAAAGGTATCTTGCTAAAATTCATTCTACTAATTTAATTGGAAATGTTTGTCATATCATCTAACGAATTATTCTTCACTAGAATCACTTGCAGCGCGTTTTCGTTGCCTAATTAATTTTCGTGCAATTCTTTTATCTGCACGGTATACTTTCATCGCGTTTTTATAGTCTTCTTTACTTGGTTTTTTAAGTGCAAAATCAAAACTAATTTCATTAGTATTAATTTGACGAATAATCATCTCTGTAATCCATTCCTTTTTAACGTCATACGTTGCATCTAAATCTTGTTTCCATATCCTCCCTACTTGATCGTAAAATTCGGATTTAATCTTTCCACGGTAAGATGCGATAATTTCTGCAACCGTTTTGTTTGTTTCTCTATGAACCAATTTCATTAATAAAACACCTTCTTCGATATACAAATCTTTGATTGCATATAAATAACTCTCTTTTAACTCTTTACTGTAAACCTTAGTTATTTTACGTTTTTTACGTTTGGATTCAACTTGTGCTAATTCTGCATCTAGTTCTTTGACAATCCTTGCCGCTTCGAGTGCTAATGGATAGACGCGTCGCATTCTTCGTAAGGTGGCATTATACTTGTTTTGAAAATCCGGATCGATAATAGCCTCGTCTAGTTCTTTTACTGTTTCATTTTGTCCAAATGTAGATAGACCTACAGTCACACAAACTATTAATACTAAAAAACGGAGGGGTTTTAAAAAAAACACTATCTTCAACTTCTAATTTCAAGTTAAAAATACGGATATGTTTTCAAAATCACTACCTGTTTTCTTTATTTTAACACTTCTTCTTTTTTCGTGTGTAGAACAAAAAAAGAATGAAAAACAACCTTCCGTTCAAGAAAAAAGTAAGGATTCAACTTCTAATACGTTGATTACAACGAATGATACAAAAAAAACAGTCAAAGTGATTGACCCAAAAACAGAAAAATTAGAGGTGCATGCTAAAATTGTAGCGAAATATGGGGAACAATGGGATTTTTGTAGTTGCGTTTTGAAAAATGATTCCATCAACAAAGCACTAGAAAAAACATTAAGCGATAAACAAACGGATAAATTAATGGCACGTTGGGAATTTGTGGATACGAAATGTAAAGATTTCTTAACAACACCAAATACCACTCCAGAAGAACGTTCAAAACACGAATGGAAAGTAAAACAATGCCTTAAAAATGCAAAATAAGACATTTCTTAGCCATTACACCGATCTGCTTTCCTTCGCTTTAAGAACTGAAAAATCAGTCTTGATTGCAGATAGTGGTGGTACAAAAACCGATTGGTGTTTAATTTGTGGGGATGATTTTTATTTTTTTTCAACGGAATCTTATCATCCCAATACGCTTTCTTCCCCTTCTAAATTAGAACTCACTCAATTTTGGATAGATTTAACCCAAAAACTTGCAATTTCTTGCCATTTTTATGGTGCAGGATGTAGTACCGAAGAAAATCAAACAAAAATAAAAAACCACTTTACCAACGAAGCAAATTTTATCCAATTTGAAGTTGCTTCCGATTTAGTCGCAGCGGGTATTGCATTATTAGGAAAAGAAGAAGGATACGTTGGTATACTAGGAACTGGCTCTGTTTTAACATATTACAACAACAAACAAATCACTGAAATTATTGGTGGATTTGGTTATTTATTAGGCGATGAAGGAAGTGGGTATTATTATGGGAAATTGGTATTGCAAAAATTCTTGAACAACGAATTGTCTGAGGAGTTAAAAACGTTGGTTGAAAACACCTATGGAACACGGAATCAATTGATCTCCAAAAGTTATCAAAATGATGGAAAAGCTTTTATAAGTTCAATCCAACTCCATTGCGAAAACCCTATTATTCGAGAAGAAATTGATAGAATTCATTCTGAAAACATAGGTCTATTTCTAACTAATTATCTACCAAAAGAAACCAAAACTACCGAAATTTCCTTTGTAGGTTCTTATGCGTATTATCAGCAAGATCTTCTGAAACTAGCATTGGAAAATTTAGGATGGAAATTAAGAGAAGTAATAGATAAACCAATAGATGCTCTTACAAAGCGAGTGAAAAAATATTAGTGACGGTTCTTCCTTTAGGCGAGATCAAGGTAAACTTCACCTCAGGAACCGGAGCGAAGAGTATAGAGCTACGATTAGGCTAAGAGAAAAGTCATAACAAAAAATATAAGTATAAAAGGGGCAAGAAAAACAATCACACTTACTATAGACCAAAAAAGTAGATTTCGGTTCTTTAATTTCAATTCGCTTAACCTATTTCTAAGTTCTGTTTCAGTTAAAGAATTAATTTCCGTGTAATGTAAACCACAACAGAGAGAATTACACATTGTAAGTCCTTTATTAAATGAATTAACTGTTGTTTTTGAATAAAATAAGATCCCTAAACCCATAGCCCAAAGAGTTAACAACCATGGAATAAAATTGTTTTTCCAACCACCAGAAGCTACTTCCCAAGCAGAAATTGAACTTTCGCCTTTCCAAGTAGTATCAAATCCAGTTATAATATGGTTGATATCATGAAAATGGACGTTTTCTTTTCTACTTTCGAAATTAGGTAATGGAAAAGAAATAAAACCAAATTTTATCCAAACGATTTTCTTTTTTGTTCCACCATCATTATCAAATTTATTGATAGTATAAAAATCTTGAATTAATTCATGAATAGTTTTCGTTTTCCCCTCCATTTTGACAGATTTTTTATTTTGAATCATTCCCAAACTATGCGTAACTCATCGCTTCGTCGCTCGTAACTTCGTTAATCCCTTATCATCTCAGCGGCTTCTTTACCGATCAAACTTCCAATTGCAACACCCATTCCTCCCATTCTTACGGCGCAATAAATGTTTTTAGAAATTGGTTTTACGATGGTCGCTTTCACCTCTCCTACTCCCATAATTCCGCTCCAACGTTGTGCAACTTTGTATTCGGTATTTGGTAAAATAACCGTTTTCAATAATTCGTCTAATTTATTCTGAATAAGCTCCGTAACTTCCATTTCTGTAGTTTCTTCCCCTTTAAAATCAAGGTTGCGACCACCACCAAATAGCACGCGATTGTCGATGTTTCGGAAATAGTAATATCCCGCATCGTAATGGAATGTTCCTTCTAATTTTAAATTTTCAATAGGTTCAGTAATTAACACCTGCGCACGCGCTGGTTGCACATCTAACTCTGGTAATAATTGTTTTGCAAAACCATTGGTTGCGACTAAGACTTTCTTTGGATTAAAACGAATCCCATTCACTAATTCTACTTCTACATGATGCTCGTTTTCTTGCAATTGATTTACTTCCAAGGAATTTAAAACGATCACACCCATTTCTTGTACCTTTCGAATCAGGCTTGATATCATCTTACCTGTATTGATTTGTCCTTCAAAAGAGTTTTCGATCAAATGCGAAACGTGATTAAATCCATATTGGGAGATTTTAGCATCTGCATTTTTATATACTGCTTCATTTCCGATGATGTCTTTCAACATATTGTTCAAATATGGGATTTTATCCGCACATTTACCGTAGAACACCTCATCATTAAACACTTCGTACCCACCTAGATTGTATAATTCTAAATTTTGGTCGCCCAAGTTTTTACGCAATTGTTGTAAACCTTTCCAACGTTTTTCAACAATCTGAAAAACATTATCTTCCGAGTTTTTTGTTAAATCATCTAATAATTCTGAAACACTTCCAAAACAGGAGAATCCTGCATTTTTTGAGGAAGCACCGCAAGGTAAATAACCTCGTTCAATAACAATAATTTTTCGGGATCGATTGGCAGATTTTAATTCTAATGCAGCAGTTAAACCAACAATTCCACTACCAATAATTAACACATCGATATTGGAGAAATAAGTATCTTTTTCCCAGTAACTTAGATTCATTACAATACTTTTCGAATACGACTCATCTCCATTTTAGCGTCTTTCTCTTTCAAGTCGTTGCGCTTGTCGTGGAGTTTTTTCCCTTGTGCACAGGCGATATCTAGTTTTACCCATCCTTTTTCAGACAAGTACATTTTCAATGGAATCAAGGTATTTCCTTTCACCATCATAAATCTTTCAATTTTGTTAATCTCTGCACGATTCAACAATAACTTACGATCTGCTCGTGGTTTGTGGTTATAGAATGAACCATTTTCGTATTCCGTAATGTGCATGTTACGAATGTAAATCTCATTACGTACCACCACACAATAGGCTTCCAAAATACTCGCTTTGTTTTTACGAATACTTTTGATTTCTGTCCCAGTCAATTGGATACCAGCCGTGTATTCATCTAGAAGATGGTACTCGAAACGGGCGCGTTTATTGCGGATATTTACTTGATTGGTAGACATGGTGCAAAAGTAAGGAAAAATTGACCTAAATAATTAACTAAATAGTTTCAAGCCTTTAATAAACTTAAAATCTTTAATGTTTAACGTAAATAAATATATGTCATTTTGGATTGCGGTAGCTGCAATCAAGGCATCGGGTAAAGATAATTTGTGTGATAAACTATATTTTTCTACTAAATTAACTGCTAATTTTGAAATATTAGTAGAAATTGAAACTGTCGTTAATTTTTCAATATCCTTTTTAAGGATTTTAAGTTCATCTTTATTTCTTGCACCAAACAATAATTCAGCAGAGGTTACATCCGAAATAGCAATATTATTTTGACCAATCATTTTAATTCTATGTATAAAAACTTCATTTCCTTTATACATTTCAATTAAAATATTTGTATCCAATAGAATCATTTTCTATTCCAAGCTTGTTTACGAAGTTCTTCTGAATCAATTTCTCTATCTTTCCAAATCGACGTATTCAACGTAAATTCAGAAGCACGAACTTGATCTTCCATTTTTAACGTTGATTTTAACTCAGCATCTACACCCCAACTTCTTAAAAAAGAGATAAGTGCATCAATTTTAGACTGAGATAATTCTTGTTTTAAAATTAGTTGTTGCATACTACTAAATTTTATTAGAAAGTTACTATTTATTCAAATTTACAAAAAAATAGGATATGAACAACTCAATTAATCTTATAATTCCACACAGACTTTTTCGCCGTTTTTATCTATAAGATCGTATTAGTTTTAGAAATCTGATTTGCTTTTTTAAATTCTAACAAATCACAATCGGATTTAATCGACGCAGTAGAAATACCATTAATTTCAAATACTTTATCGCCAATGGATACTTTATTTCGTTAAAGTCCAATTTGTAAATGCATTAACCACTTCTTCCCAGTGTTTATCTTTAAAATTAACTCTTCCTTTCTCGTCTATTCCGAAAAAATTATGTTCTCGATTCACATACCTTTTCAAGGTTAAATTTCCTTTTTTAGCACGGTCAAAATAAACAGGTAGATAATCACACAAAGCAGCAGAATTATCGTTTGTTCCATAAGCTACATAAATTGGGATTTTTAATTTTAATACTACATCAATATCAGGTTGTGAAAATGAATTCCAATTTAAATATTCGGGATGTTCTTTCAAAAATTCAGGGTCATGTATTGCCTTATTAAATTCATAACGATCATTGATTAAGGTATCTGCTTTTCCCCACGAAATTTTAGTTGTTTCAGCATCTTTACGTATCCCTCGAATGATTTTCTCTACCCTTCCAAATGGATCATAGGAGAATAATCCCAGTTGCGTTATGTATTTGTTTTTACTCGCCAATACAACCGCTACATGTGTTCCTTGTGAATGTCCTGCAACCACGAGTTTATGCTTATTTACCCACGCCTGTTTTCTCAAAAAAGTAATCACTTTATTAGCTCTGGATACATAGTTTTCTAAAACATCCGCTTGATAAAATGCTTTTGAAAAAACAGAAGCATTCGCTGTATCAGGAACATAGCAATAATCCCTATTTAAATGATTTTCAGCGACACAAAAAGGAGTTTTCGGCATAGAGATTACCACCAAATGATAGTACTTTCGAATACTATCCAAATTATAATTAGCTATTCCACCTCCAAACAATTCTTTCTTTCCTTTCAATTCAAAATACATGGGTAAGGGCATTGAACCTTGTAAAAAAAGTAAGACCGGTTTTTTAGTTTTCAATACTGTATCTGCCACCAAAAATTCAATCGTGTCATTTTTCACAGGTAATTGAAATCGAATCACTTCGTTATTGAACAGTTCTCCTTTTTGTGAGAAAGAAAACAATGAAATAAACAATAAAGCATTAAATAACAGGTGTTTCATAGGAGAATCTTACGTGAATTGAAAGTTAAAACTAAGTATTTTTGTTAACCTCCAACAACAAAAAATAACTAAAAGTGTTAATCACCAACAACAAAAAGTATAATTATCACATAATTCATATTAAAAACGTGTTAAAAATCACATAATTCATATGAATAATGTGTAAAAAATCACATAATCTATAGGAATAAACATAAAATGAGTATCTTTACATGAATTAAAAAGCATAAAAAAATGGATAGAATCATTCATAAAGAGTTAGTTAACTGGAAAAACAAAGCGAATAGAAAACCATTGATCGTTCAAGGAGCGCGTCAGGTAGGGAAAACCTATGCTATCAAAACCTTCGGTAAATTAGAATTTTCACAGTGTATCTATCTCAATTTTGATGAAAATCCAGAATATAAAGATTTTTTTAAGGATACAAAAGATGTAAGTCGAATCGTAAAAAACATTGAACTTGCTTTTGGTATTCAAGTAAATCCTGAAAACACGTTATTGTTTTTCGATGAAATACAAGAATGCAACGAAGCACTAAATACACTGAAATATTTTTACGAAAATCATCCTGAATATTATATCTGCTGCGCGGGTTCATTGTTAGGTGTCGCTATGAGTCGCGGGAATTCTTTCCCAGTAGGGAAAGTCGATTTCTGTACATTATACCCTTTTTCGTTCGAAGAGTTTTTAAAGGAGGTGGATACAAATCTTTATACCTATTATCAAACAATCGATAGATTAGAACCCATTCCAACCTTGTTTTTTAACCAACTTCAAGAAAATTTCAAAATGTATATGCTTACCGGAGGAATGCCAGAAGCAATACTCAGCTACCTCACAACCAAAAATACAGAACAAGTTCAAAATGTAATGCAGGCAATCCTGCGAGCTTACGCGCTTGACTTCTCCAAATACGCTTCCAACAAAGATGTAGTGAAAATTTTACATACGTGGAATTCTATCCCTTCACAATTAGCGCGAGAAAACAAAAAATTTTTATTTCAAACGATCAAAACGGGCGCACGTGCTAGAGAATATGAAGATGCGGTCAATTGGTTGGTAAACGCTGGATTGGTATACAAAATTTATAGGAACAACAAACCAGCATTTCCTGTTTCTGCATACGATGACTTAAATGCTTTTAAAATCTATTTATTAGATGTAGGATTATTACGCCGATTTGCCAACCTTGATCCAAGTATCGTGTTGAATGGAAATTCCTTATATACCGAATTTAAAGGTTCATTGACCGAAAATTACGTACTTCAAAGTCTATTGACACAAACAAAGAATATACCTCGTTATTGGACTTCCGAAAATACAGCCGAACTCGATTTTATTCTACCTTATAAGAATGAAATTATTCCCATTGAAGTAAAATCAGGCGAAAATATCAAGAGTAAAAGTTTAGCTGTATACCGTAAAACCTATCAACCGCGCGTGAGTATTCGTTTTTCGTTAAAAAACATAAAATATGACGATGGTTTATTGAATATGCCACTATTTCTAGCGGATAAAACCATACAATTACTCGCAAAAACATAATTTACATTTTTTTTCTACTTTCATTGAACCTTTTTCGAACTCGTGAGTATTATGAACACAAACAACTATTTTCACCATAATTAAACTCAAAAAAAGGAAACCTAAATGCAAAACAATTTGCAGATTTCCATGATTTTAGGGCAAGAACTTCAGGTAAAAATGATTATTACTGTCAATGGTCTTGGAATTTAAAATTTTTAATTCAAGTAAAAGAGAATTTAACTGAAGAAGATGTAAATAAGCGTCGTGCCGAAATAGGTCTCGGCACACATGAGCAACGTATGCGTGAACAGAAAAATTTTATTAATTCTAGAGGTAAAGTATATAATAATGATCCCAAACCATACGTTAAGATCATTTATTAACTCACATCAACAACTCCCAAAACGTACTCGAATTCACCACCTGCGTACTCGCTGGATGATATTTTTCCGTAAATGATTTCGTAAACTTCGCTTTCTGCTTCGGATTGTATTTCATTTCATACGCATCAATACGATCATTTTCAATTTCTAAATAATCAATTTCTGCCTGCTGGGTATTTCGCCAAAAAAAGGTCTCTACCCTTCTTCTATCGTACGTTAATTTCTTGATTCGCTCACTAATAAAATAATTCTCCCATAATTTACCGACATCATCCCGAAACTCAATTGGATTGAAATTTTTTATAATACGATTACGCAAGCCATTATCCCAAAAATAGATTTTACGCGCCTTTTTTAATTCATTATCTTGATTATTACTATAGGCTTTCAAACTGAAAATCAAAAAGTTTTTCTCAAGCACATCTATGTATTTTTCGATGGTCAATCTACTTATCCCTAGTTCATTTGCTAGGGATGTCAAACTGATTTCAGAACCAACACGGTACGCTAACATAAAAACTAAGCGTTGCAAAATTGCCGATTTTTTAATTCCTTCTAAGTTCAAAATGTCCTTGTATAAAAAACCGTCCGTCAAATCATCCAAGATACGTGCTTCTTTCCCTGGTTTTGTCACAACTTCTGGGTAATATCCATACACCAAACGATGTGGCAAAGCACGTAACTCTTCAACAACACTGGTATGATTCACCATTTCTTTAAATGTCAATGGAAACAAACGCATTTCTTCTTTCCTTCCTACCATCGACTCTTTGGTCTTATCTGCCAATTCAAACGCACTACTTCCTGAAGCAATGACTTGAATTTCCGGGTAAGAATCTACCATACGCTTCACTAACAAACCAATATTATGGATCATTTGTGCTTCATCGATGACCAAAATCTTAGCATCTCCAACCATCATTCGCAAACGATCGCTTGTAATGGTATCTAACAATTGTTGCGTATCTGGTTCGTCTCCATTCAACCATACAAATTGATAGTTTTCGATTGCCTTTTTTATCAAAGAGGTCTTCCCTACTTGGCGCGCACCAAACAACATAATCGCTTTCCCTTGAAATAAATACGACGAAATCTCTTCCAGACCAATTCTTGCTATCATACACACTTTATTACTTATTCAAATGTAATAAAAATCTATCGAATCACTAAGTAAATATCAAAAAAACATAATAATTTGATATTTAAATTTCAAAAAAGTATAATAATTTGATATTTAACTTTCAAAAAAGTATAATAATTTGATAATTGAGAACAATAGAACACTATTCTCAAAGCATTTTTTTTAAACTAAAATAAGGGTGATTTGAATTTATGCTTCGCCCTCCAACTGCTGATCCGGCTTCACTTCCGTCTCTATCTTCTTAGGTCCAGCATAGGATTGAACATTCGATGGTGCATTAATAACATTATCCATCTCATAGATATTTGCTTCGATTGGATCTGTAATTGCTTTGGAAGTATCTCTAAAAACTTCTGAAAAATTCATGTCTTTTTTCATGTCTAATCCAGATTGCTTGATCTCTTGTTGTAAATCTTCGGAAGCATTCTTAATTTGATGAATCGTCTTTCCTAAGGTACGCGCTAAATTTGGAATACTTTTTGAACCGAAAAAGATTAATACAAAAAGTAAAATCAATAGTATCTCTGAACCCGCAACATCACTTAAGAAAAGTACCATATTTCATCTTTTTAGGATGCAAATTTACGAGTAAAAATCACAGAAAAAACAGACTTGGAATAATTTGTTTACTTTTGTTTCCATGCATTTTGTAATCGTCGATATCGAAACCACCGGTGGTAATCCGCAAAACAGTAAAATCACTGAAATAGCGATGTACAAATGCGATGGTGAACAAATAATCGATGAATTTGTAACACTTATAAATCCGGAAACTTCCATCCCTCCTTTTATCGTAAATCTAACAGGAATTACCGATCGAATGGTTGCAAATGCACCTGTATTTGAAGAGGTAGCACAAACCATCGAAGAATTTTCAGAAGGATGTATATTTGTTGCGCACAATGTTGGGTTTGATTACGGAATGATACGTGCCGAATTTAGAATGCTCGGGAAGTCTTTCTCCCGACCAAATATGTGTACCGTAAAAGCTTCTCGCTTGGTTATTCCTGGTTATGAATCCTATGGATTAGGAAAAATAACAAGAGCACTAGGTATCGAAATCAAAGGTAGGCACCGTGCTGGTGGAGATGCATACGCAACGACTATCCTTTTTCAACTTTTGTACAAAACCAACAAAGACTTACTGCTTGCGCAAATTACTTCCAACCTAACACCAGATACACTAAATCCAAAATTAGACTACGAAGCTGTATCTGAAATCCCTAACAAAATAGGTTTATATGTATTTTACAATGAGTTTAACCAAATCATTTTCATTGGAAAAAGTAAGAAAATCCGCAAACAAGTAGAAGTACATCTCGAAACACCTAAATCAAAAAAAGCACTCGTTATGCGTACCGAAATTACGCGTATCGACTTCCATGTGACACAAACCGAATACGTAGCGAAAGACTTACACAAAAAATTAATCATTAAACACACCCCAAAGTACAACACGATTCCAAAAAAAACAATAAATTAGTTTACTAGTTTATTACCATGAAGTTTTTACTACTATCCTTATTTTTTCTCTTTACGATTTGTGTATCCGCACAAGAGAATGAAATTTGGATATACCCAAACAAAGGACAATGGGAAAGTAAAATAAAGTATCAGATAAATTTACAAGCAGGAAAAATGTATTTCGAAAACAATCGATTTACGTACCATTTCTATGAATCACCACACAAACATCAACATACAAACAAACGGAAATCAGCAGACAAAAATACTACCATACATAACCACGTTATACAGCAAACATTTATTGGTGCTAATCCTTCCACACATAACTCAATCGATAATTCACCGCATTACACCAATTATTTCATCGGAAAAGATACATCTAAATGGCGTTCGAAAATTCATGCTACTCAAAAAATCACCTATTCTAATTTCTATCCAAATATTGATTTGTATATCGATGCGCACAATCAACAATTGGAATATTCCTTTAAAATTGCACCCCAAGTAGATCCTACACAAATAAAATATACAATTTCTGGAGCTGAAAACATCTCTATCGATAATTCTGGGAAACTTCATTACAAGCATTCTTTAGGAGAAATCGTTGAACAAAAATTAATTGCCTGGAACCTAGATACGAAAGGTAATAAAACCTTTGTTCCAATAAAATTCATTCTTGAAAACAACCATATTTCCTACGAATTTCCAAAAGGATATGACAAAAACCAAGTCTTAATCATCGATCCTGAATTAATTTTCTCTTCGTTTACCGGAGCAACATCTGATAACTGGGGATTTACAGCAACCCCCGACGAAAAAGGGAATCTATACGCTGGAGGAATCTCCTTTGGTATCGGTTACCCAACTACCATTGGTGCATTTGACATCACCTATCATGGTGGAACCGAATATTATTATTCTAACAATGGCGCAACGATGACGATTCCAGGTTTTGATATTTCTATTTCAAAATTTAATTCCGATGGTTCTAAACTTCTTTATTCTACTTACCTAGGCGGAAAAAGTAATGAAACGCCACATAGTATTATTGTAAACTCAAAAAACGAATTATACTTATTAGGCGCTACAGGATCTCCAGACTACCCCACTTCCGCTAACGCATTCGATAAAACTTTTAATGGAGGAAGTACTTTCGACAACAAAGAATTAACCTTCCCAGGTTCTGATATAATCATCACAAAATTCAGTGAAGATGGTACACAATTATTAGGTTCTACTTATTTAGGTGGAAATGAAATTGATGGTTTAAATGTCGGTGATTTGGTATACAACTACGGGGACGATTTCAGAGGAGATATTAATCTAACGAAAGAAAATGATATACTAATAGTAAGCACAACTAGATCGAACGATTTCCCGACAAAAAATGCTTTTCAGAGTCAACTAAAAGGAACACAAGATGCGATAATAACCAAATTTTCACCAGACCTTTCCACGATAATTTGGTCCACTTATTTTGGAGGTTCAGGCGATGAATCTGGTAATTCGATACAAACTGCTACTACAGGGGAAGTGTTTATTACTGGTGGAACTACATCTACATCTTTACCTATTAACTCTACCTTCAACGGTGGTATCGCAGATGGATATATAGTAAAAATCTCCAAGGGAACACCACAAATACTAAGTGGAAAATATGTAGGTACCCCGGAATTTGACCAATCTTACTTTGTACAATTAGATAACGACAATGAGGTATATATCTTCGGACAAACCAATGGAAATTTCCCTATAACACCCGGTAAATATGCTATTCCAAATGCTGGCCAATTTATTGCAAAATACTCCAACAATCTTGCAACACAAACTTGGTCAACAACCATTGGTGCGGGTACAGGTGAAATTGAAATTTCTCCCACTGCATTTTCTGTTTCTAAATGCGCTGACATCTACATTTCTGGATGGGGAGGAAAAGTAAACGTTGAAAATTCAAAAGCGAAATTTAGCTCTGCAGTAAACTTCCCAATTACCGATGATGCATTTCAAAAAACTACCTTGGGGGACAATTTTTACCTCGGCGTCTTATCCAAAGACGCAACAAAACTAAAATATGGTTCCTATATAGGCGGACTAAATACAAGCTTCAATCACGTAGATGGTGGTACAAGTCGCTTTAGTAAAACAGGTGGAATTTACCATGCTGTATGCGGTGGATGTGGCGCACAAATAAACGGTTTTACAACCACTCCTGGCGTTGTTTCTACAACGAACAATAGTTCAAACTGTAATTTAGCCGCCTTTAAATTTGAATTGAACAAAACAAAAGCAATTGCTAGTTTTTCTTCAAATACTGCTTGTGTAGATGCTCCTGTAAAATTCAACAATACGAGTTTAAATGCAAATAAATTTCAATGGATTTTGAATAAAAAAGTGATCTCCATCGAAAACGATCCTACCTACATTTTTAGTGATACTGGAAATATTATTTTAACATTAATTGCAATCGACTCAACCGGTTGTATGGATCCAGACACAACTAGTATTTCCATTAAAATTATTGGAGGAACAACACAAATCACTGAACCAGAAATTGCAATTTGTCCTAACAATGCTGTAAAAATTCAAGCAAAAAAAGGAGACGTATACGCGTGGTCCCCCGCAAAGTTTGTCACAGATTCAACTTCACAAATTACTTCAACCACAAAACTTGCAACATCTAAAGAATTTAAAGTGACGTCAAAAGCAGGTTGTTTTACTACCATTCAAACCTTTCCTGTAAAAGTCTATCCAAATAATAGTGCACTTTCTAAAAACCAAGAAATTTGTCGAGGAACCACACTGCAACTACAAGCTAGTGGAGGATACACCTATAATTGGTTTCCTTCCAAGTATTTAGACAACTCAAACGTTGCTTCGGTCCAATGTAAAGCAGATTCTTCGATTACGTATTATGTAACTATTACAACACAAGATAATTGCGCCAAAAAAGATAGTGTACGAATAACGGTTATACAACCAGACGCTAGAATTGTACAAAAGGATACTGTAACCATTTGTCAACACAGCTCTTTACTACTTAATTTCATAAACAGCTCATACATTGCTATTTATCCAAACATTTGGATTTCTCAAAAATCTAAAACACTTTTTTTAATTTCGCCATTTACAGATATTGATTACGCATTATCTTACACAAATGTTTGTGGAAATCACCAAGAAAAATTCCATGTAAAAGTAAATATCCCTGATATTACGGCGGAAAAAGACACGAGTATTTGCTTTGGAGGAAAAGCTGTTATTTCGTGTAAAGGAGGAGTTGACTATGTATGGCTAAATCCAGAAAGTATCCGTTACTTGAAAAATCATGAATTCGTGGAGGTATCTCCTAAAAAAACGATTACCTACAAAATAAAAGGAATTGACGCTTTCAAATGTGTGGACACTGCATATGTTATGATTCAAGTTTTTAAGCAAACAAAGGTAAACACGGAGTATCAATACTTAGTGCATTGGGGAGAAGAAATAAAATTAAAAGCAGAAGGTAATAATATTGGAACTTATGTATGGTCCCCTAGTAATTACCTATCGTGTGCGGATTGCCAATATCCTAATGCTACTCCAAAAGAATCGATGGATTACAAAGTTGTTTTTACGGATAAAAATAGTTGTAAGGATAGTAGTATTGTCCATATAATCTTTGAATCCAGTGTTTTTGTCCCAAATACATTTACCCCAAATGGATTAAATGGGAATGATTGTTTTAAAGCAGAAGGAGAAAATATAACCAACTTTCAATTAGACATTTATAACCGTTGGGGAGTAAATATTATTTCATTACTGAATATTCAAGAAAGTTGGGATGGAACATTACATGGGTTACCCTGTAAAGACGGAACATACACCTGGAAACTACGCTATGTAGATAGTTTTGGAGAGGAACACAGACAAACTGGACATGTGAATCTTATCCGCTAATTATTTCAATAATTTCTTTAGATCAAACTTACTTTAATACCTTGTACTTCAACAACATCACCCACAATTAATTTTGCGCGTTTTCGTGTCTCTAATTCACCGTTACGTAAAACCATTTCTTCTTCTACAATCATTTTTGCATGACCACCTGTTTGTGCTAATCCAATTGCTTTTAATAACTGAATAAGCTCAATATATTCTCCTGTAATCTTAAATTCTTGCGTCGTCATTTCTTTTCTATTAATCTGTTAAATATCTGTTGAGATGCCATATAAGGACTGATTTTACCCAGTACCACCTCTTTTTCGATGTGTTCTATAAAATCGGAAGATTGGCTTAACAATCGTTGCCAAAGCATATCTTTAACAGATTCTTTCATCCAATATACCGATTGTTCATTTCTTCTTTCTTCCAAAAATCCCGATTGGACTAATTGAGATTCAAAGGTTTCTATCATGTTCCATACGCGCTTCACAGAATCAGAATCAAACATACTGTAAGATAATACGTTTGGGATCCATCCGGAATCTTTTGCTGGAAATAAATGCAATGCTTTCTGATAGGTTTGTACCGCAATTTTTGATTTAGCAGGCATTTCATCCGCTTTGGTTATAACAACTGCATCCGCTAATTCCATGATTCCACGTTTAATACCTTGTAATTCGTCGCCAGCAACCGGTAACATTAACAATAAAAAGAAATCTGTTAACGCATTCACCGCTGTTTCCGATTGTCCAACACCAACCGTCTCAATCAATATAACATCAAATCCTGCTGCTTCACATAAAATAATAGACTCTCTTGTACGTTGCGCTACACCTCCCAAAGAATTTCCAGAAGCTGTTGGACGTATATAAGCATTTGAACTGCTTGCAAGTTGCGTCATTCTGGTTTTATCGCCCAAAATACTGCCATGACTTCTTTCACTGCTCGGATCAATACTCAATACCGCAACCTTTTTACCAGAAGCAATTAACATAACTCCTAATTGCTCGATAAATGTACTTTTACCAACACCTGGCACACCGGTAATCCCTATACGGATTGAATTTCCAGAAACAGGAATACAATGTTGAATCAATGCATTTGCTTTTTCTTGATCCAAGGCAACCGTACTTTCAATTAAGGTGATGGCAGAAGAAAGTATGGAACGTTCGCCACTTCGAATACCTGCAAATAAAGATTCTACGGAAAGTGAATTTTTAAACTCCTTTCGAAACCTCAACCATTCATTTTCATTGTGTGTCGTCATTTATGCGCCTTCTTTCGACAAAGTTAATCATTGTTTTCCTATCTTTAATCCTAATTTTACACCCAAGTCAATCGAATAACTACATTACTTTCCCTCTAATTAACTCGTTACAACTAAATGGTTAAAATCGGCTTACTTTCTGATACGCATAGTCACCTAAACACTAAAATCTTCGATTACTTTAAAGATGTAGATGAAATATGGCATGCAGGAGATATCGGGTCCATCGAAGTCACCGATCAATTAAAAAAATTCAAACCATTGCGCGCAGTATATGGTAATATCGATGATCATATTTTACGTCGTGAATTTCCAGAATTTAATCGATTTACCATAGAAAATGTTGATGTACTAATGACGCATATCGGAGGAAAACCAGGTAAATACGCTAAACCAGCACTTGATGCACTCCAAGAAAAAGCACCTAAACTATTTATTTGTGGACATTCACATATCTTATTAGTGAAAATGGATCCGAAATTCAATATGTTATGGATGAATCCTGGAGCTTGTGGCATCAAAGGATTTCACCAAGTAAAAACCCTACTTCGCTTTCAAATCGATGGTGACAAAATACAAAACCTCGAAGCAATCGAAATTGGAAAAAGAGTGTAACTAATCCTTATATTTGTACGTTAGCTAGCACATATGAAGTTCCTAAAACTAATTTTACTCCTTTGTTTAACCGGATATTCCTTCGGACAAATAGGTGGTACAAGTAGTTTCCCTTCGCTTAATCAGTCTTATTCGGCTAGATCAACGGCTTTGGGAGGAAGTTTTATCACAATAAAAGATGCAGATGTAAACTTAGGAATTTCAAACCCTGCGCTACTGAATGAACAAATGCACAAACAAATTGGTTTTAGTCATCAAATTCAAACGGGTGGCGTAAATTTCGGTATGCTATGTGCCGCAAAGAACCTAACAAAAATACAGGGAGTCGGAAGTTTATCACTTCGTTATGTTAATTACGGCTCGATGAAAGAAACCCTCGAGAACGGAACTATTATTGGCGACTTCAGCCCTGCTGATTTTATTGTAAGTGCGGGATATGCAAGAAAAATTAAAGATCGACTAAGTATTGGTGTTCAGGCATCTCTATTATATGCACAATATGCTTCGTATTATTCGTTGGGCATAGGTGTCGATTTTGCTGCTACCTATGAAAACAAAGAAAAACAAACATTATTTACCTTACTTGTAAAAAATGTAGGAACACAATTTAAAGGCTTTGTTTCAAAAAGTAATACGATGCTTCCCGCAGAAATCCAAATGGCATTTACACACAAATTAGCACATGCACCAATTCGATTTTCATACTTAGCACACCATTTAAATTATTGGGATTTAAGTTATCAAACACCAAATAACTCCGGAAAAATAGATCCACTTACAGGAGATTCTATACAAGTAATTCGTGCAAATGCATTTCAAAAAATCGCACACCATTTCACGCCACAAATTGAGTTTCTATTCTCTAAAAACCTACATTTCCGTATGGCATTCGATTATCACCGAAGAGAAGAATTTAAACTCACCAACCGACCAGCAATGGCAGGGTTTTCCTTTGGTTTAGGAATGTATTTCAAACGCTTTAGTCTAGATTATGGTTTAAACATTTACGCCGCATCTGGATTCTTAAATGGAATCACATTAACAACAAATCCAGCAAATTGGAGAAAAACAGCCAACTAATTTTTATAACTGTGCCACAAAAAGTTCTCTTAATTACACCGCCATTTACACAATTAAACACTCCGTATCCTGCAACGGCATATATCAAAGGATTTTTAAATACCATTTCTATTCCAAGTTATCAATGTGACTTAGGTATCGAAGTTATTTTATCGCTGTTTTCTAAAAATGGATTGACGAACATTTTCCAAATTGCAGAAACGCACCAAAAACTTTCTCCAAACGCACAACGCATACTTCGACTTCAAGAGAATTATATAAACACGATTGATGCTGTAATGACATTTTTACACGATACCAATCCGAGTATAGCGCACCTAATATGTGAACGAAATTATCTTCCAGAAGCATCCCGTTTTATGCAATTGGAAGACCTTGATTGGGCTTTTGGAACAATGGGGATTCGGGATAAAGCAAGACATCTAGCAACTTTATACTTAGAAGATATTTCCGATTTGATTTCCGAAGCAATCGATCCACATTTTGGATTTAGTAGATATGCAGAACGTTTAGCAAGATCCGCTTCCAGTTTTGATGATTTATATGATGCACTTGCTAAAGAACCAAGTTATATAGACCAAATTACGCTAGAAATTCTAGAACAAAAAATCAGTACTGAAAGTCCATCCTTTGTTGCAATTACAGCGCCATTTCCGGGGAATGTTTATAGTGCTTTTCGATGTGCGAAATACATTAAACAAAACCACCAAAATATTAAAATTACTTTTGGCGGTGGATACCCAAATACAGAACTACGCTCCCTGAAAGATATTCGAGTTTTTGAATTTTTTGATTTTATTACGCTCGATGATGGGGAAGCACCAATTTTAAATCTGCTTGAATATTTCGATGGAAAAAGAAAATTAGAGGAACTTAAAAGAACATTAACCCTAGTCGAAAACAAAGTCATCTACATAAACAATTCAAACACACCAGACTTTAAGCAAAAAGATGTTGGAACACCAGATTATTCAGATTTACCGCTACGAAAATATCTATCCGTAATAGAAGTTGCAAATCCAATGCATCGTCTTTGGAGCGATGGACGATGGAATAAACTCACATTAGCGCATGGTTGCTACTGGAGTAAATGTACCTTTTGTGACGTCTCGCTCGACTACATAAAAATATACGAAGCTACTACCGCGAAAATATTAGTCGACCGCATGGAAGAATTGATTATTCAAACGGGTACAAACGGGTTTCATTTTGTCGATGAAGCCGCTCCACCTGCGTTAATGCGTGAATTGGCCATAGAAATCATCCAGCGTAAACTTACAGTTGTCTGGTGGACAAATATCCGTTTTGAAAAAAGTTTTTCCTATGACTTATGTCGACTACTCGCAAAATCAGGATGTATAGCCGTTTCTGGAGGTCTTGAAGTTGCTTCGGATAGATTATTAACACTCATCGACAAAGGGGTAACCGTACAACAAGTAGCGCAAGTAACGGATAATTTTACACAAGCTGGAATTATGGTGCACGCATACCTGATGTATGGCTTCCCAACACAAACAACACAAGAGACGATAGATTCCCTCGAAATGGTTAGACAGCTATTCGAGTTAGGAATTGTACAATCTGGTTTTTGGCATCAATTTGCGCTTACAGCTCATAGTCCCATTGGTTTAAACCCAGAGAAGTATAATATCCGAATTACGGGACTTCAAAATGGAACTTTTGCTAATAACGATCTCTACCACGAAGACAAAACTGGATGTGATCATGCTGCATTTAGTGATGGCTTAAAAAAAGCACTTTTTAATTATATGCATGGAATTGGGTTCGATCTGCCATTACAAGAATGGTTTGATTTTAAAATACCTCGGACACTTGTCCCCAGTACCTATATCCAACGAGCACTTAACGATAATTCAATACCAGTATTTAAACCTACTACAAAAATATATTGGATTGGACCAACGCCAATTACAACCAAATTTACATCCAACAAAAAAGGGAAATTAATTCAAAAAATGAATTTTCTTTTTTCAACACTACAGGAAGATTTTTCCGTAACATTCAATCAAAAAGAAGGTGTTTTAATAAAAACTTGGCTAGAGCAAATAAAAGCTACTAAAAAATTAAGAATAACGCAATTAGAAACCGATCTAGAAATGAATCAACTCGGTAGCTTAAAGTCATATATATCTAACCAAAACTTCGCAATGTTAAGAGACATAGGCTTATTGATACTTTAACGTTATGCAAGATTAAATTTAGGATAGTAGTTATTTAATACGCTTAAAAAAGATTATCTAACATATCCAATGAGAACACCCATATTAAAATACATACCAGTAAAATCAACTTGGTAATTATTACGATAACGTGTCAAATGGGATTCATCCGTATATTGACTCAAAAAGAAACCTCCTCCAACATACGTATCTAAACAAACAATATCTTTCCAAATTTTTTGATATCCTAAAGCATATCCAATATAGCCAAGATTTAAATTCCTTTTCACCTCAATATTTGTCTCAATCAAAGAACTTAAAAATAAACGTCTATAAAACAATTCTGGCGCTAAATAAAATCCCTTCAATTCTTTCGTAGGATATTTGGATAAATATTTGCGTAATTGAAAATTAACACCATACCCCAATGCCTCTACATTTTCTAATGAATATATTTTATTTGTTGTCGCATCAACATAGACGAAATCCTGTGCTTTTAAATAAGGTTTTGCCAGCCCTCGAGTAGAAGCATACGTACCCATCACTCCTATATTTATTGAATATCGTGAAGAAATACGTTGCTCACGCGTCAACTGTATTGTACCCTGAACCGCTCGAAATAAATCTAATTTATAATTTTTATCTCCGAGTACAATTGAATCTTGCGCAAATACACACGAAAGACAACAAAAAACAGAAATACCAAAACTAATTAGCGTTCGCATTGGATTAATGTTGTATAATTCCAATAGTCACACCAAATCTTGGAATAACACCAGAATAATCCAAATCAGAAATGTCTTTAAATCGTGTAAAGGATTTATCTCCATCTACTTGCGACAAACGTATACCACCACCAAAATTTAAATCTAACGTAAAAACTTGATTAACAAAAACTTGACACCCTAACAAGACTCCAAAATAATACACATTAAAGCTAGATTTTGTTTCATCATCAACAGCAGCTCCAGAAATTGGATCTATAACACCACTAATTACTTTTTCATACGAATTGATGCGTCTAAACATAAACTGTGAAGCCAAATAAATAGGGTAATTCGTTTGAAAACTACCCTTACCTAAATAACTTCTGAATTGTAATTCACCACCATATCCAATATTTTCTTTATTACTTCCCATACCAGAACCATAGGTAGCAATACCATTGATTAAAATAGACTTTCTATTTTTGATAGGAATTTCAACACCAGTCCAAAATGTTCCTCCAAAAAAACGTAATATATCATTCTTTACGATATATTTTAAAGTGTCATTTTTAGTATATTTAATTCCTTGCGAAAACCCAACAGTTCCTAAAACTATTACAAGTAAAGAACTCATTATTAACTTTTTCATACAGCGTTTGTTTTTTTTACAAATGTAACATTAATATAGACTTAACAAAAAAACTTTAGAATAACATTAATTAAAAATACCTATTTTTTTTTTGATTTAGTCACATTTGCACTGTAATAATTTCTAAACCAAATTGGAACTTTATTGACTTCTCGAATATCCCATTTTTTCTCCCAATCCTTTGTTACTTTAAAACTAGCAAACAAGTTAAAATCCTTACCTTCCGCTGAGTTATCAAAATAATAGCTTCGGTATGCTAACTGAGATGCGGCATACATTAAATCCATGGTCCGGAAGTAACGACTTCTAATTTTATCCTCTGGAACATCGTGCCCATGTTGTTTGACACGGACTTCTTTCACGCGATAAACATTAATTTCAGGATCTTCAGTAGATACAAAATATAAATACACCTTATATCCCTGTTTGATTGCATCCTGCATAAATTCTAATTTACCAGGATGTGAAAAAACAGTTTCAAAGGAAAATTTCTTTTTTAATCTTAGTAATTCGGAACGTAAATAGGTAGCTAACATTTGTGCAAATCGTTCTGAATAATTGACATCCAGTAATTGGACAAAATTATTTTCTACTGTAAAAATAGATCTCAATTTCTCCGCATTTAACTCCCCTATTAATAACCCGGAAGTCGCAATAAATGCAACAAATTCTTCTACTTGAAATACAATTTGGTAAACATTTAAATTACATCCATTACTGGTTAATTCTTTCGCTATATCATCTGCATTAAGATAAATACCAAAATCTAAAGGGGTACCATTATCTTTTGTGTAATTTCGAATGGAATTGATAATGGAACTTTTGCCAGAACCGTTTGGCCCTGCAAAAATACGAAGTCGCAACGTTTCTTTAGTCAAGCGCTAATGGAAAATTGGAAGAATCAGGTAATTCGACAAGCACAATTTTTTTGCCATCTTTAAATTCTCTTATAATTTGATTTCCTTCTTTTTTGACAATTGAACCAGCCAATTCAAAAGCAATAGATGAAGCTAACTTCACCGCTTTTTGAGATTTACTAATCAGTAAACGCTTCGTTAAATATGATTTTTCAAAACTAGATATCATATTTCAAAAATACTTTTTTTCTTTTGATTTTCAAACTATTTTGTACACTCTGAAATAAAATATAAATTACGTTTTTCACCCCAATATGGAACCGTAATATTCCCGTTTACTTGATTTACAAACATTGTTTTAGCTTTCTCTAAATATTCCAGCGCATTTTTGGCACCTCCTCCGAACATTTTCGGTGTAAAATATAATGCGACTCCTTTTAGGTGATAGATTCTTGGATTATTTGGGTTAATCGCTATTGCAGCATCCATATTCGCATTGAAAATATCGCCTTGTTTTTTCCAACGACTACCTCCATCCACAACTAAACGCGCATTGGCAAGTAAGGCGGATAAAATAAACGTCTCTTCATTTTTTGGTTGTAGTTGTTTTACTTTCTCCAAAAAAGAATCAGCCACATCTAAAAACATATCTCTCGTGTCTTTATCTATTTCTTTTTCTCTGTAAGAAATCATAGCCTTGGAATATGCCGCATAATAATTAACTGCATAATTTTCAGACTCCATATTTGCCAATAATTCTAACTTAGAAGAAGCCGCCATTTTAGCCGAAAACACTTGCGTAGTGTCAAATTCTAAAAATAAAGCGGTTAATTTTTCTTCTAATGTTTGCGCTTGAAAAGCGAAAATCGGAAAGCTTAAAAGCAAAAATAAAACTAGTTTTTTCATCCTTTATTTATTAAAATATTATAAATCATCTTGATTAAACTCTGTAAATGAAAAGTTCATCCCTATAAACACAGAACGGTATAATGGAGGAATAATCGGATAACTAGTAGTTCCATCCGCTGAATAACGATACCCTAATACATTCTTCGTATTCAACATATTATCCAAACTCAAATAGAATACTGCAAACACTTTCTTAAAAGTGCGTAAATAGGATGCTGTCATTGCCAAATTTTGATAGTCCTTCACATGATCGGATAGGAACAACGTCGATGCTGGATTATAATATGGTCTTCCACTCGAATAATTATAACTGAAGGAGAAATTAGTGTTGATTTTCTCAAATAAATACTTAACGATAATATTTAAATTATTTTTCGAAACATAATCTGGTGTTACCTTATCCGTATAATTCTGATACAAACGTTTCGTATCAATGTAACTGTATGAAATCCAGTAATCTAGATTTTTAACACTTTCTTTATCGCGCCAAAAAACATCTACTCCTTGTGCGTAACCACTTCCTGTGTTATCCAAAGCACCAAAATCCATTCGAAATTGGTTTGGTGTATATGCAAAACCTTTTTCACGAATTAACTGCTGGTAATCTTTATAATAACCTTCTAAACGAAATACCCTACCCTTTTTCATGTATTGGTAATTCAACATGTAATGTATCGACTTTTGAAAATCAGGACGATAACCTTGCAATAAATAATTTACTGCAGCAGTTTGGTAGAATGACCCACCAGCAAAAGATAATTGGGTGTTTTTACCCGTACGAATTGCAAAGGATAAGCGTGGTACTATATTTCCTTTTTCCAATAGTTGTGAATATTCACCACGAACTCCTGGTTTCAATGCGAATTTCCGGCCTATTTTGAACTCCGCCTCCGCATATCCTGCAGACATCAACTCATCGAATTTCCTGAATGTCACATCATAATTTTGCAAGTATGAAATACGTTGTATTTCACTACCTACTAAAAAATTAAATTTCTTATTTATATCATAACGTAATTCTGCACGACCTTGTACGCGACTATCAGTATTATAAATTCCAAACGATCCAAAACCAATATCATCGGTATTATTACTGAACGAAAATGCTGTAAAATAATTTAATTTGGTACTAGCAGCGTAACTAAAGGAAGTATTGAAATAGGTATTTTCATTCGCTAAATTGTAATTCAATTTTGAACCTGGAATCATTGGATTATTAATTTCTATACCAGATTTGGAGAAAGATTTAGAAAAATTCATTTTAAACAACCCTTTATCATTGTCCAATTTCGATATCCATCGCGTGGAAAAAGATCCGCCTTGCGGTACTTTATAAAATTTCACGTTTGTTGGTGTTATTCCATAAAAAGGCGCTAAATTTTGATAGTTTCCACTATATTCAATTGCATTTTTCTCCATTAATTTAGAACCAGAAATAGAAATTCCCGCCATGTTTGCGCCAACATTTAAATTACTTTTTTCTGGTAAATCATTCGTCTGCAAATCCAAAACTGCCGATAATGCTTGTCCATACCTAGCCGTATATCCTCCACTACTAAAGGATGTTCCTTTAAACTGAAAAGGATTAAAACGACTTCGTTGAGAAACTCCAGGTACACTACTTTGAAATGCATTTTGAGCTATCATACCATCAATAATCATTGAACTCTCATTCACATCTCCCCCACGAACCATTAATCCTGTCTGATCACCTCCATTTCGTTGTACACCAGGTAATGTCTGAATAGCACCTACGATATCTCCTTGTCCACCAGCAGTTGTTACAATATCCAATGGCTTAAGAACCGCAACACTTCGCTCATTCGATGCTTCAATCATACCTGCAGAAATAAAAACTTCTTCCAACATTTTTTCAGGGAAAGTCATCCGTAAATTGAGTACAAGTTCTTTACCAGATAGTTCGATCGGTTGTTTTATTTTTTGGAAACCAACACAAGAAACAATCAAGGTGTCTAATCCTGTCTTTCCAACAACAAAAGAAAATTCTCCAGTCTCCGATGAAACTGCACCAACTTTTGCCAATTTGACAAAAATGTTCGCATACATTATGGACTTACCGTTTTCATCTTTAAGCGTTCCTTTAATAGTCGTCTGCGCTTGAAATAAACCAGATATAAACAACAAGAAAATTAAACCTAAACACTTCATCACGCTAATGCTATATTTTTATAAATTACTTACGTATTAATGGATAAATTAACTTCTCTAAACCATTTAACTTAATCTCCATCATTTGAGCCAATTGACTCCCTAATTTCCCTTTTGGAAATCCTTTGTTCTGATACCAAACAAGATAGTGCTCTGGAAGCTCAATCAGTAATTTACCTTCGTATTTGCCAAAAGGCATACGTGCATTGGCTAATTCCACTAATTCCTTTCGACTATCCCGTTGGAAATCTTCCATTTACTGTGCTACAATCGGTTGTTGTGTAACTGCTCTATAGGTAAATGTTTCACATATTTTTCTACGTGCAAAACGTGTTTGAATATCAGATTGACAAAGTTTTATGTATAATTCTCTGGATACTCCAAAGTACTCATAACTATTACCATCGGAAAAATCTAAACGCAATACTTGTCCTTTATGATTAAATTCTACCACTAAATTATTAGAGATACTTTCAATATATTTATCCTTATTCGCAGCAGCTGTTTCTGGAGAAATACTCACTAAAAAATGATATCCTTCAATTACACGCTTACTCACTTCTTCTGCTTCTGCTTTTTTTACTTCATCTTGAAATTTATCTGGATGATACTCTTTCACAAGTTTACGATACGCATTTTTTAATTCTGCTAACGTAGTTGAACGTTCAGCACCATACAATTTTCTAAATTCGGTAATTCGCTTCATATTATTTGTTGTTTAAACCTTGACAATAGTAAGTGTCAAGCATTTTTTTAAGTTAATTTTTAATTTTTCGCTGGAATTTTTGTTAAAGTCTCTAACAAATATCCCCAATACTTTTGAACAGAAGAAATCTGCACTTTTTCATCTGGAGAATGTGCTGCACGAATATTAGGACCAAATGAAATCATGTCCATCCCAGGAAAATGTTTACCCAAAATACCACATTCTAAACCTGCATGACACGCTTTAATTTTTGGTTCTTCGTTATAACGTTGGATATACAAATCCTTCATGATAGTTAATATCGGAGAATGCGCATTTGGCGACCATCCTGGATAATCCCCATTCTGAACCACCTCACAACCAATTAATTCAAAAGAGGATTTCACCATATTAGCAACATCTTTTTTAGTGCTTTCGACACTACTGCGTTGTAAAGATTGGGTAGTAAAAGAACCATCTTTAATGATAACACGTGCCAAGCTTGATGAAGCTTCTACCAAACCATCAATATCCGGACTCATGCGGTATACACCATTTACAACAGCATATAAAACATCAACAAACTGGATAGTTTCAGTAGAATTTACCACTGAATTAGGCGTAGAAACACTTTCAAAAGAAATAACTAATGCTTTTTCAACCGTAGAAAATTCAACCTTAAGAGATTGAACAAATGCAGTAATTAACGATTCAACCTTTTCCTTTTCAGTTGCTTCAAAAATAATTGTTGCTTTTGCTTCACGAGGAATTGCATTGCGTAAACTACCTCCATCAAAAGCAGCTAAACGAACGGATGTATGATCCAATAAATGTCTTATAATACGCGTCATTAATTTATTCGCATTACCACGACCTTTATGAATATCCATTCCACTATGACCACCCAACAATCCTTTTATCGTAATTTCAACAGCAAGAGATGAACTAGTTACTGGTTCACTAGTATATGCATAGGAAGAATTAGTATCAATTCCACCTGCGCAACCAATCGATAATTCATCATCATCTTCGGTATCTAAATTCAATAAAATTGTTCCAGATATATTCTTCGGATCTACATGAATAGCTCCTGTCATTCCTGTCTCTTCGTCAATTGTAAATAAAGCTTCTAATGCTGGATGAGGAATATCTGTCGACTCCAATAAAGCCATAATTGTTGCAACACCAATGCCATTATCCGCACCTAATGTTGTACCATTTGCAGTTACCCAATCTCCCTCAATCAACATTTCAATTCCCTGTGTATCAAAATCAAAAACGGTATCTCCATTTTTTTGATGCACCATATCCAAATGGGATTGAAGAACAACCGTCGCTCTGTCTTCCATACCTGGAGTTGCATGCTTTTTAATGATAACATTATCAATCGAATCCTTGATCGTTTCTAATCCCAAACGTTTTCCAAATTCCATCATAAACGAAACTACTCTCTCTTCTTTTTTAGAAGGTCTTGGAACTGCATTTAAATCTGCAAAATGACTCCACAATGCCTTTGGCTCTAATTTTTTTACTGACATATTTTAATTTTTTATTTTTTATTTCTTCTCTTTCGTCTCTTCCGTCACTCGTCAGTTCCGTCACTCGTCACTTATTCTTGACAATCTTTTTCAAATACAAGTCCTCCACCTTCGTTCTCGCCCATGGTGTTCTTCGCAAAAAATGCAAACTAGACTTAATGGTAGGATTGTTGTTAAAACAATTAACTGGTATTAAATAACCCAAATGCTCCCACCCTAGTCTTTCAACTAATTCACTAACAATTTGTTCTAATTTAACCCCGTGCAAGGGATTGTTTTTTTGTTCCTCCGACATTCAACCAATCTTATTTAACAACTTCAGATGCTAAAACTACAATTTACCAATCTGTAATCTTCAATCTGCTAATCTTCAATCTTCTAATCTGTAATCTATCAATCTGCTAATCTTCAATCTGCTAATCTGTAATCTATCAATCTGCTAATCTTCAATCTTCTAATCTGTAATCTATCAATCTGCTAATTTATAATCTGCTAATTTGTAATCTGCTAATCTATAATCTATCAACCCAACTATGCAAGCTTTCTAAATTTAATTCTTCGTGGTGCTGAATCCCCTAATCGTTTCTTTCTGTTCTCCTCATAATCCGAGTAAGACCCTTCAAACCAATACACTTGAGAATCTCCTTCAAATGCTAATATATGCGTACAAATACGATCTAAAAACCATCTATCGTGGGAAATTACTACTGCACAACCCGCAAAATTTAAGATTCCCTCTTCCAAAGCACGTAAAGTATTCACGTCAATATCATTGGTTGGCTCATCGAGTAATAATACATTTGCTTCCGTCTTCAAGGTCATCGCTAAATGTAAACGATTACGCTCACCACCCGATAATATTCCTACTTTCTTATTTTGATCAGATCCAGCAAAATTGAATTTAGACAAATAAGCACGTGCATTGATTTTTTGATTGCCTATCTCAATAAACTCCATTCCATCAGCAACTACTTCAAAAACAGTTTTATCTGGGTGAATATCTTTATGACTTTGATCTACGTATCCAATTTTAACTGTGTCACCAACATTAAACTGACCTGCATCTGGCATTAATTCATCCATAATCATTTTGAAAATAGTTGTCTTACCAGCTCCATTTGGACCAATAATCCCAACAATTCCTGCAGGAGGTAATTTAAAGTTCAAATCATCATAGAGCAACTTTTCTCCAAAAGACTTCCCTACTTTCTCCGCATCAATCACATTCATACCTAATCTCGGACCATTTGGAATTGGAATTTCCAATACGTCTTCTCTGTCTTTTAAATCTTCTGATAATAATTTGTCATAATTAGACAAACGTGCCTTACTTTTAGCTTGTCTCGCTTTTGGATTCATGCGCACCCATTCAAGTTCTTTCGCTAACATTTTCTGACGTTTTGAAGCCGTTTTCTCTTCGTCTTTTAAACGATTTCCTTTTTGTTCTAACCAAGAACTATAATTACCTTTCCATGGAATACCTTCTCCACGATCTAATTCAAGAATCCATCCAGCAACATTATCCAAGAAATAACGGTCGTGCGTCACAGCAATCACCGTTCCTGCATATTGTTGTAAGTATTGTTCTAACCAATCAATAGATTCAGCATCCAAGTGGTTGGTAGGCTCATCTAATAACAATACGTCTGGTGTTTTTAATAATAAACGACATAAAGCAACACGACGTTTTTCACCACCAGATAAAGTCTCAATCAACTGATCGTCTGGCGGACAACGTAATGCATCCATTGCACGTTCCAATTTTGTATCTAATTCCCAAGCATCTAAAGCATCAATCTTATCTGAAATCTCCCCCTGACGCGCGATTAATTTATCCATTTTATCTGGATCATTCAACACTTCTTCGTCCATAAAACCAGCGTTGATTTCCTCGTATTCTCTCAATACATCCACCGTTTCTTGCACGCCTTCCATCACGATTTCTTTTACCGTTTTGGTTGCGTCTAATTCTGGTTCTTGTGGTAAATAACCAACCGTGTATCCTTGCGTAAATACAACATCACCTTGGTATGCATTATCTAAACCTGCAATAATTTTCATTACCGTAGATTTACCCGAACCATTCAAACCTATAATTCCAATCTTTGCCCCATAATAAAAAGACAAATAAATATTCTTAATAATTTGCTTACCTGTTGGTGTTTGTTTAGAAACATTCACCATCGAAAAAATAATCTTCTTATCGTCTGACATAATTTATTTTTTAATTTAAATTAATAATTTTCGTTTACTCTAAAAACATGTAATTTAAAAACCTATAAATGTAACCATTTATCCATTTTCATATTTTAACATTACTTCAATTGTATGTTAATATCACTCATCCTCTAAATTCGTGCGAAACTTCTGTCTCAACTGCCGATTGTATGTCTCCATCAAATACTTAAAGTAATTCGGAGTGCTTTTAGCAATACATTTAGTATATTGTTTCAAGCGATGCTCTATATGTTCTTGTAATAATTCTAATATTTCCAAAGCATCATAAAAATCTGTTGCTGTATTCATTACTGCTACATAATGATTCTCTAACGAAACATCCACCGCATTTTTACCTTTTTCGCCACGGTCTATACAAGCATAATATTCATCTTTGATATTAAAAGTCTCTAACAAGGAAACATCAAAGCGCTCTTTATGTAGTTTATTAAATTCATACTCCACTTCAAATTCAATATCATCTCCTTCGGATAAGCGAGACTCTAAAAAACGATCTGGAAAACGGAATGCATCTTGCCAATTAATATAATCTTGCCAATATCCAAAGCGACGAACATTATTTCCAAGGTCAATTAACTTAAACTGACTCTTATTTGGTAATTTTCGAGAACCACGACCAATCATTTGATGGTACAAAGTCAAGGAGCGTGTAGCACGATTTATAATAATTGTTTCCACGGTTGGTTCATCAAAACCAGTAGTCAAAATCCCAACAGAAGTAAGAATTGCGTCTGGAGTTGTTTTAAACCAACTTAACACATCTTTTCGATCGCGATCACTAAACGTGGAATCAAGATGTCTTATTTTATATCCGCGTTTTTTAAAGGTCTCTTCAACACGAAGTGAGGTGTCAATCCCAGAATTAAAAATCAAGGTTTTGTTACCAACTGCAACTTCTTCATAGGCAAACAATAATTTTTCCTGCATGAAGTAATTACCATAGACTAACTCGGAACTACTCACCGTAAAATCACCATTCGATCCAATTTTTAATCCATGCAAATTAACATCATACGTATACGTTTCCGCATCGGACAAATATCCTTTTTCGATTAAAGATGCGATACATTCCCCAACCAATAATTTATTGTAATTATCGTTAAGAGGCAACGCTTTATTAGAACTTAAAGGCGTGGCAGTAACCCCTAAAATGTTTGCTTGTTGGTAATATTGAAAGATTTTACGGAAGCTATTGTAATGTGCTTCATCCACAATCACCAAACCTACATCTTGAATAAAATTCTCATCCTCTTGTAATCGATTATTCAACGTTTCTACCATCGCGATATAACACTGAAACTCCTCATCTTCTTCTAACTTCTTAACATCGCTATTGATCACTTTGTTTTGAACATTAATCGCGGATAATTGTTTTGAAGTCTGAACAGACAATTCTATTCGATGGGTAAGGATCAATACCTTTTTCCCCCATTCATGAATATAACGCTTTGCAATTTCTGAAAATATTACTGTCTTTCCGCCTCCTGTAGGTAATTGATATAATAAATTAAAATTTTCACCATTAGATTTTAACTCCTCTAAGATGTTCGAAACAGTATTTTCCTGAAAAGGATATAATGTTTTAATCTCGTAAACTTCTTTCTCTTCCAGTACTTCCATAATCAAAATTGGGCTACAAAATTACGTTTCTTTTATGGATAATACAAGGATAGTTCTAACTCTATGAAATAAAATAAAATGCAAATCTACAATAGTAAGATTATCAAAGTATAACAAACAAAAAAGCCCCTCGATTTCTCGAGAGGCTTTAGGTATAATTAAAATATAGTTACTTGACAACCTCTAATTTAAACATTTTTGAAGTTCCTTCAAACTGAAGTGTAGCAAAATATACACCTGATCCAAAGTCAGAAACATCAAACGTATGTGCTCCAGTACCATTTGGTTCTACACGCGATGAATAAACTGTATGGCCTAAGATATCTGTTATCAATAAATCATACGCTTCAATAGAGGATTCACATGTAAATGCTCCATTCGATGGATTAGGGTAGATACGAACTAAGGCGTTATCCACTTCTTCAATACCTGCAGTTTTTGGATCTACAATTACCTTAATGGTATACGTAGTTTTTGTACCATCTTCTGCAGTTACAACATAATTTACATCTGTTGCATACGAAATCTGAGAAGCACCACTCGCTTGAATAATTCCTCCAATAGTAACAGTAGCACCTGTAGAAACTCCAAATACAGAAGTTAAATTTAAACTTGTTCCATAAGGCACATGTACCGTGATTATTTTCTTAACATCATCTATCGTTGTTGTCGCTGAAGGAACCTCTAAGAACTTGAAGAACGTAATTAACTTACCATTCTTTTTTGGAATAGAAACTGTAATTATATAATCTTTTTTAGTTCCATCTGTTGCTGTAACAGTAACAGTTACTGGATTAGAAAAGTTAATAATCGAAACATTTGTCGTCAACACTACTCCATTCAATGTTAATGTTGCCCCCGGAGATATACTAAAATAAATTTGTTGCTTAGAAATATCAGAACCTGCTTGACCGGTAATCGTAATCGTATTACCTGAAATTGCTCCATTAATGTATGGATTTAAAAGTCCAAAACTTAATATCTCTTTTGCACTTGTTCCTGTACCTCCATTTTGCGAAGAAACTGTAACAACAACCGTATAGTCTTTCGTTGAACCATCTTGAGCTACAACGGTATATAATACAGATGAAGTAAAGTTATTTGCTGTAGTTCCTGAAATTTGAATCGTACTTCCTACACGAACAATCGAATTTGGTGAAGAAGTGAAATTAGCTATCAAAGCAGCAACATTTGTTCCGAAAGGAACTGTTAAACCAACGGTATTACCACTAATTGTCCCAACAGTAGATGGAGATGCAAAACCTAAAGTTAAAAGGTCTTTTGCAGAAGATAAAAGTGGTGTTATAGTTACATTGACAATATAAGTTTTAACTGTTTTTCCATCTTGGGAAGTAACAACAAAAGAAACTGGCGCTGAGTAATCAACAACACTACCTCCGCTTAACTGCACAATATTAGAAACTTTAACAACAGCTCCCGTTGAAGTTGTAAAGGTTGATACTAAAGATTTAATATTTGTTCCATAAGGAACTGTTACAGTAATATTAGTTCCAGAAATAACGCCTGTTACATTTGGATTCGTAAAACCAAAAGTTAATAAATCAGCACCGGTGTTTTGATTTGTTGAACTTACAGTAACAGTTACCGTATACGTTTGTGTTGTTCCATCCTCTGCGGTCACTTCATAACTAACTGGGGATGTAAAGTTGTTTGCTGTTGATCCACTTGCTTGAAGTGTTGAACCAACTTTTACAGTAGATAAAGCAGAATTACTAAACGTTGCTACCAATGACGTTACGTTTGTTCCATTTGGAACTGTGATAGCGATATTAGTACCGGTAATTATACCAGATGCAGATGGTGATACAAAACTAAATGCAGTGATGTCTTTTGCAGAACTTTTAGTAGTATTGGTAGTCCCAACCGTTACCGCTGGAGCCGTAGTCTTACATCCATTTTTATCGGTAAGCTCTGGTGTATATGATCCAGCAGCTACTGTTATCGGATTTGTAATGTATTGTTTATTATTCCAAGTATATGTATATGGTGAATAACCTCCTGTAGCTGTAGCTGTAGCTTGACCATCTGCATTGGTTCCTGTTGCATTAACAGAACTTGTAGTCAATCCTAATTTACTACTTACCAAGAATGTTGTTTTTCCCGATTTAATATAATCAACCGAATTCTTGTTATAGGTAATCAAATACTCGGT
>CAMAXI010000013.1 GCA_945862165.1 Chryseobacterium gleum | reverse complement strand
ACTTCCGCCTGATATGGTTAATTTCGTATAAGTCCATGTATTTCCTATTGTCTGTGCACCTGCTCTATTAAATTCTACTACAGATGCGCTTGAAGTCGTTAGTGTTCCATATGTAGTAATACTTGAAGATGCGATTTTTAATGTATGGGCAGCGGTAGAGGTACTTAAATCTATTGTACCATTATTTACCAATGCGTCAGATGCTGTACTAGAAATTGTTAATGTACGCGCGGTTGAATTGCTACCTACAACTACTTTCCCAGTACCATTGGTTGTTAAGGTGTTACAAGAAGCATTACTCCCTGTAACAGTAACAACATGTCCTGTAACTATAATCACATCATCATCAGAATCTGGTATACCATCAGCATCTGTACCAGTTGTAACAGACCATGTTGCAGTAGCGCTCCAGTTTCCAGTTCCAGCAGAAGTAATGGTTGCAGCAAAAGAATTACCTCCAAACACCATCCCAACAACCACCAACAACACTTTCATCCACTCACTTCTGTTTCTCCCTAAAAATTTCGTAAATTTTTTCATAATCGTAATTATTATATTTTCCCTTACACCTAGTGGTGATTTAGGCTATTATTTTAAAAATTGTATTTTCTTGTTTTCATATCCCACTGAAGAATAATTATTTATTCTCCAAGTTTTATAGCTACAAGTAGTACTATTTAACTTAATTTAGTAGAAAGTTAAACTATTGATTTTTAAAAATTTATAGTTTAAGTTCTAAAAGCACCCTCTTTCATTACCTTTTAAGCTTGTTATAGTCTAAACTAGACTTTTGAATGCGCATTTTAAATTGTTAAAAACATGCTAATTATTAAGCACTTAAAACTACACATCCCGCCTAAGACTGACAACGCACGTTTGCGGAGTCCACTATTAAAACGTTTAAAAGTGCTGGAAGTTGCCACATGCAATTTGTTAGCACAGATTTCACAACACCTTAACAAACAAATATACAAAATATTCACTAATCGGTTTTTTAAAAGCAATGTTTTTATTGACAAAAGTCCCTTTTTTTTAACATAAAAGTCAGATTATTTGCCATTTGAATCTAGTGATGGCGCTTCGACACATTTCGACACATTTCGACAAGCTCAATGGGGACAGCTCAATGGGGGCAGCTCAGGGTAAAATTGGAAGATGTGCGATTTTTTAACACAAAGTTCGCGGAGGTGACACAGAGGTCTCGAAGGGATTCTGAAATTAGACATCAGACCAATAGACAGGAGACATCAGACAATGCTAGCACCAGACGGTTTCGTGAACACTGTATTTAAAAAATAATTTTTTTTGACACAAAGGATCTAGGAATTGTGGCGCTTCGATACATTTCGACACATTTCGACAAGCTCAATGGGGACAGCTCAATGGGGGCAGCTCAGGGTAAAATTGGATGATGTGCGATTTTTTAACACAAAGTTCGCGGAGGTGACACAGAGGTCTCGAAGGGATTTTGAAATTAGACAGCAGACAATACAGGACCCCGCTCCGCTGGATTTGAACCGCGAAGCAGCAACGAAGTTAATCCTGCGGTTATTTTGATAATTAAAACTTAACTAAAAATTGATTTGGATTTGAAATCCAATCTATAAACTAACGGTGAGATTGAGGTTGAGGTTAATCATACACGAAAATTAAATTTCGAATTTAATGCTAATACATATAAAGAAAATCGATAAATCTTTACACGTGTAAAGATAAGCTGTAAATACATTCTAAATATATAAACCTTTACAGACGGGGTTTTGATGTTTTAAATAAGCGTTATATTTAAGTTTCAGACAGCCCTATTAGATTATGTTTTATCAAATGTATAAACAAAAAAAATATCTACCACATTAAAGTCATAGATATTCTATGAAATCATATCTGAATTTATTATATTTGTGTATCCAATTAATAGTTAGGATTATGACACTACATCCACAATATGTTACTGATAGTAATGGTAGAGCTGTTTCGGTTCTTCTTCCTATGAAAGAATTTAAGAGTATTCTTGAAGAGCTTGAGGAACTAGAGGATATTAAGCTATACGATAAAGCTAAAAAAAATGATGATGGTGTTCGTATTCCTATGGATGAAGCATTCAGAAAAATCGAAGCTAAACGTAAACAAAAAAATTGATGGGCTATACTCTAAATTTTAGCAAACGAGCTTTTAAAGAGTTAGCCAAAATCAATGAACCTTATTACACTAGCATTAAGGTTGCTGTTACTAGCTTAACTGATAATCCTAGACCTCAAGGTTACAGAAAACTAAAAGGTCGTGATGGTTACCGTATAAGAGTTGGTGACTATCGAATCATTTACGATATTTTTGATTCAGAACTAGTAGTTGATGTTATTGATTTAGGTCATCGTAAAAACATCTACGAATAATCCATCATACAAACATACTAACCCTATTCACCCGCTCCGCTGGATTTGAAATTAGAAGTATTCGGAACCTTGTCATTCATCTAAAATTGGCTATTTCATCTGGATTTACATATACTATTTTCAATCCATTTAAGATTTTATGCGTAATTGATGTTTTTCCTGCACCATTTGGTCCACAACCAACAATGAGTTTTGGCTTTCTCAAGATTAAAAATTATATTTTAATTCTAACCTTTTAATTTCTTTCTGAACCGTTTCCGCCAATTTTAAATTGCATTCCTTAGATTTTTGCTTCGCTTCCAAGGCAACTTCCTTCATAATAATTGACAAGCTCTTCAAAGACGGCTCTTTTTCACTATTCGAAAAATCATTTTTCACAACAATCATAATTTATATAATGATACAAAAAATGAATTAAATTATTCTAATTATCTGGACTTATATTTTTGAGGGTTGAGGATGAGATTGAGGTTGAGGTTGAGGTTTAGATTGGGAACTATTTCCGCCAAAAGTGGTTTAAAAATATACTTTTGGCGGAAATAATATATTAAAAAAAGATGTTAATCACGCCAAAAGTAAAATAAATGAATACCTTTGGCGGAAAAAATACTCAAAAATCATATGGAAGAAATCATCGGTAGAGAGCATGAAATAAATAAATTAAAAGAAATAAAGAATAAAAAAGATGCTTCATTAATTGCTATTTATGGTAGAAGAAGAATTGGAAAAACATTTTTGATACGAAATTTCTTCCAAGAAGATATCTTATTTGAAATTACAGGATTATTCAAAGGGACACCAAAAGATCAACTAGAAAATTTTTGCAATGAGCTTGGTAAAAAAATAAACTTTCTAGAAACAAGAAAAATTAAAACATGGTTAGCCGCATTTCAACTACTTGAATCACTCATAATGAATTCTGAATCCAAAAAAAAGCGCGTTATATTTATTGATGAATTTCCTTGGATTGCTGCAAAAGGCTCTAAATTCCTCATGGCTTTTGAAAATTTCTGGAACCAATTTGCTTCCCAACAAAAAAACTTAACGATTGTTATTTGTGGATCTGCAGCATCTTATATGGTGAAAAATATACTAAAAAATAAAGGAGGCCTTCACAACCGTTTAACCGATAAAATACGCTTACAACCTTTCACATTAAAAGAAACCGCACTCTATTTAAAAGCCAAAAATGTAAAATACAGTCAGTATGACATCGCACAATTATATATGATTATCGGAGGTGTACCACATTATTTAAATAAAATCAACCCAACGGAAAGTGTTAGTCAAAACATAGATAGACTCTGTTTTCACACAGATGGTGAACTTACCCTGGAATTCGATCTTTTGTTTGCATCGTTATTTGACAATTCAGAAAAACATCTAGCTATAGTTAAAACATTAGCTTCTTCTTTACGAGGAATGTCACGAAACGAACTACTTGAAAAAACAGGATTACCAAGCGGGGGTGATACAAGTTTAAAATTGGAAGAATTAATTCAATCTGGTTTTATAAATGAATATATTTTCTATAAAAACAAATCGCACCTTAAACGCTATCGATTAACAGACGAATATAGTCAATTCTACCTTAAATATATGATTAAAAACAAATTAAGCGGTCCAGGCACATGGATAAATCTACAAAAAAGTCAATCGTATAAATCATGGAGTGGATTTAGCTTTGAAAACCTATGCTTAAAACATATACAATCGGTAAAAAAAGCCTTGGGCGTATCATCGATCTATACGCAATCAAGCAGTTGGTTTAATAAAAATGCACAAATTGATCTAATCATAGACCGAGACGATAATATCATAAATCTCTGCGAAATAAAGTTTTTAAATAACGATTTCCAACTAACAAAACAAGATTATCTCAACATAAAAAATAAAGTATATGAATTTGAAAAAGAAACAAAATCGAGAAAAACTATATTCATCACTTTAATCACTACATTCGGCTTGAAACCAAATGAATACAGCAATGAAATCATTACCAACACACTAACATTAAAGGCTATTTTCAACGCATAAATCTCGCCAAAAGTAAATAGAAAACATACTTTTGGCGGAAATAACACATAAAATGAGCTACATAATTTGTATATACTATAACAAGAGACCATCGTTGTGAATCATCTGAAAATAACAATCAATTCAAAACACCATCGATCGTATTTATACGCTGTTTTAAAATAAAATAAAAAACTTTTTTTAAAAAAAAAATTAATTAATTGCTTCAACCTATATCAACACCCCTTGCACGTTCCATATTCCTGCAAGGGGTTTTTACTTCTACCAAATTCAATTACTGAATATTTATATCCTTATTACCTTCGCTATGATGTGTGATTTTTAACACAAAGTTCGCGGAGGTGACACAGAGGTCTCGAAGGGGGTTTGAAATTAGACATCAGACCAATAGACAGGAGACATTAGACGCTTGAGGTTTATGCTTCGAGTGCCTCAGCATAAAAGGGGTGGTGCTTTGAGTGCCTCAGCATACATGGTTGGTGTTGATTTCTTTTTAGATCATTTATGTTGACTTTGATACAAATTCATCATTAAAGAACCCTTACTATATTACATTTAAGCGCTTAATTGATATTTTTCCTATGCCTTTTAGTCCACAAAAAACAATAAGAGTTCTTTTTATGAAGAGTTTAGTTCAATTTTAAATTGCTATCTGTTGATTTTTTATTCGTTGATTCGACTTCTGTTTTAGATCGTTTATTATTTGCATGAATTTTTCTTATTTTTTCATTCATTTATTGAGTAATTATTTTTACATTTGCTAGACTTATTATGAATCAAATACAACAACATATAAAACTAGGAGAAGTCTATCGAAGATCTGACTTGGAATACTATTCAAATTCTATAGATAGACATTTGGCTGAATTAACGAAAGAAGGAATATTATTAAAAATTAGTCAAGGATTGTACTATTCTCCACGGATATCAAAATTCGGAACGGTTCCTCCTGACGACAATATGTTGATTGAAAGATTCTTAAAGGATGAAGACTTTCTATTAATTACGCCAAATTCATACAACACCCTTGAGCTTGGTTTAACGCAATTGTATAACATAACTTGGGTCTATAACCACAAAAGAAAAGGGAAATTTGAATTGAACGGTAAATGTTTTGAATTTAAACTCAAAACTTCTTTTCCAAACGTTATAAGCAGAGAGTTTCTTTTAGTAGATTTACTGAATAATTTGGAGTCTTTAGCAGAAGATAAAGTGTTGTTATTAAATAAATTACACTTAAAATTAAAGGGATATAATCTCATCGATTTGATTAAAATCATCCAAAAATATGGGTCAGGAAAAACAAAACAACTATTAAAATCAATTATCCGTAGGAACTTTTCAAATGAATAATTTTATACATAACGATCCTGAATTCAAGGATTTACTATCCATTGTTGCGAATCAAAAGAAAATCGACATAGCATTAATTGAAAAGGACTACTGGATAATGCATGTATTATATTCTCTTCAAAAACAAGAAATAGAATTTGAATTGAAAGGAGGAACCTCTTTATCTAAAGGATTCGCTATAATTAATCGCTTTTCTGAAGATATTGACATTCACATCAAAACGAATTTTGGTTTACCCACTGAAGGCAAAGCTGATAAACCGGAGATAAGAAACGCTAGAAAATCATTTTACGACGTACTTGCTTCAAAATTACTAATTGATGGCATTACTAAAATTGAAAGAGACCATGAATTTGATGATCTGGATAAATACAGAAGTGGAGGCATCCGAATTTATTACAACAGCTACGCTGCTTCAATTGATGGCTTAAAGGACGGAATCTTATTAGAAGTAGGCTTCGATCAAATTACACCAAATCAACCTTTATCTATTTCCTCATGGGTGTGGGAACATCTTGAAAAAGAAAGATTGAGTAAAGAATATATCAACAATGTAGCAAATGACGTTTTATGTTATCACCCTGGCTATACTCTTATTGAAAAACTTCAAACAATAGTTCGTAAATTTAGAAATAGAAAAATCGATAATACCCCAAATGATAAAAATTTTATGAGGCAATATTATGATATCTACTGCTTACTACAAAAACCAGAAATTCTATCATTTATTGGTTCTGAAGAATACTTTATACATAAAGCACTAAGAATAAGGGGAGCCGATGGAGAAATACCTTTAAACGAGCATCCTGCTTTATTGCTTTTAGATGATGTCACTAGAAATTCTTTTGCTGAACAATATAAAGCAACCAGTAACTTATATTACAATGGACAACCAGATTTTGATTTAATAGTGTCAAGTATTAAGAAGCATATTGAGAGAATGTGATTTTTTAAGGGGGAGGTTTAGATTAAGAGCATGTTGATTTCTGTTTGAAATCGTTTGTTCGTTGAGAGATTCGGTTTCTACTCTCACTTTTTCTTGATGAAGAGAAAGTCTACTTTCAAAGAAAAACAAAGAAGCCCAATTATAATTTGTTTTATCAAATATATAATCAAAAAAAATATGTACCATATTAAAGTTATAGATATTCTATGAAATCATATCTGAATTTATTATATTATGTAACTAATTAATAGTTAGGGCTATGACACTACATCCACAATATGTTACTGATAGTAATGGTAGAGCTGTTTCGGTTTGGGTTATGGTTTTCATTAAACTCCTACCCTATTTTTTCGCAAACCTTCACCCCCGAAAATCGTGCGCGAATGATCCGTACGGAAACGAAATTAGAAGAATTAGAAAAGAGAATGCTTGAACGTTTTGATCAAGTAGATAAACGTTTTGAAGACAATTTAAGCTATATCGGGTATATGATCGGTTTGTTTGGTTCTATGTTTGTATTAACATTAGCCTTTGCACTTTGGGATCGTAGAACCATGGTTAGGCCTTTTGAAACAAAAGTGAACGAAATTGATGCTGAATCGCATAAACTATTATAAGTTTAACAGAAATCTCCTAATTTTTATTTTCATCTAATAATCTGATTTTGTTTTAGAAATTAGTGTTTTAAGACATAAAAAATTACTTTAAAATTCTTGTTTGTGACAGATATTAACAATTCAGGGTGAAAACTAGAATTGAAGTAAAACTTTTTTTGTTAATAAACATACTTTTATAAGGTATTTCATAATATCTTATAAAAAACTTAAAAACCTGTTAATCAAAGACAAAATACTTTTAACGATTTAAATTTAACTGTAAAACAAGTAGTTAATTATTAACAATTACTTGCAAAATCCAAATTAAATTAGTAATTTACATGTTATGAATCATTTAGGAATACCTACTGGTTCTAAGCTTCTCTGTTATCTTAGATAAATTGTTATTTAGTAACCGAGCATGCTTACACGTATTTAACCCTAACCTCGAAAGTCATGGAAAATTTATACTATACACGCATTGAAAAAGAAGTAGTGCCATCTCTCTCTTTTCATAAAGAATTGGACTTAGAGCAACACGATGACATCATCCAACGACTTGAAAAAGCGACACTTCTTGGCAACATCCATCATTCTAAAGTTATCATTTACTTTCAAGATGATGAAGGACCAAAAAAAGTAGAAACAACTATCTGGGCAACTGGAACAAAGTTTATTTGCCTTAAAGGTGGAATGTGGATACCTATTTCGCGTATCCTAGATGTTGAATATGTGAGTTGATAAATCACAGATATATATATATTAAATAGGCTGCCTCTTATAGACAGCCTATTTTTTTATATTCGTTAATTTTTTTTTATATTCGTTAATTTAATTATAATGTATTTTATTTGTTTCTATCAAAAGCGCCGAAAGCAACTAATAAGACCATTAAGGTCACGACTATTATAATGAAATATGCGATGAAAATTTTAATTTTATCATCTTTTGTGTTCTCGTCCATAACCGTAGTATTTAGGTGAATAACATCTTTAATTTACGAAATTAAATACTGAAAAACAAGTAATTACAAAATTATATTTAAAACAAAACAGATTTAAAGAAAACGCATATTTAAATTACCATCTGAACGCTTTGATTTAGCTAGAAAACACATCTAAACATCGTTCGATTGAAAAATACGTTTCACACTACTTTATTCTTTTTCATTTTCAATTTTATACTTTAATAAGTACATTTGTTAGATATAACTTTTAACTACTGGATGAATTTTTTAAAAATAAATTATGGCCATTCCCGCGTATTCGGTCTAGACTTGTTACGTATGTTTGCTATCCTATTTGTTGTTTTTGGTCACAGTGCAATTTTAGTCCCAGAAGCATACAAAGACATTATCCGTAAGATCACCTTAGATGGAGTTGCTATGTTTTTTGTATTAAGCGGATTTTTAATTGGCGGAATTCTCATTAAAATAGTAGAAAAAGAAAAACCAACGTTTCCAGTACTACTTAACTTTTGGTCGCGCAGATGGCTACGAACTGCTCCTATTTATTTTATCATTTTAACGGTAGTATTGATATATACGTTTGCATTCAAAGTGGAACGTGTTCCTTCGGATTGGTATCGTTACTTTATTTTCACCCAAAACTTAAACCATAAATTACCGCTGTTTTTCGCGGAATCCTGGAGTTTAAGTATTGAAGAATGGTTTTACTTACTTACACCTATTGCTTTATTCTTAGCGTTACGTATAAGCAAAGCCACCGTAAAAACAACTACTTTAATCGTATTAATCGCCGGAATCATTGCGATTATTAGTTACCGTTTGTATTTATATAGAACATTGCATTTAACAGACTTTGAAGAATTAAACCTACAGATCACACGACAAGTATTACCGCGCCTAGACTCCATCATGTTTGGGGTACTCGCAGCCTATATCGCTTACTACTTCCCGAAAGTGTGGAACAAAGCAAATTTTGCCATTATTCCAATCCTTGCATTTATTGCTTTATACTATTTGAAATTCAAAAACCCAAGTAACATTAGTGAATACTCCATCGTTTGGCTACCAATTATTAAATCTCTGATTGTTTTTATCTGTTTGCCTTTCTTAACAAACTGGAAAGAATTTCGTTTTCCAAGAATTAGCAAAGCAGTTACATTTATCAGTTTAATTTCGTATTCCATGTATTTAACTAATCTAACCGTTGTGATACATATTTTCATTAAACATGTTATTCACGGAAATTACCTACATAAACACATACTACCAAGCTATTGGAAATACGAATACCTCTTATTTTGGGCGGTAACCATCGTTTTATCTTACCTATTATATGTCTTGATTGAAGTACCATTTATGAAACTACGCGATATTAATAAAAAATAAAAACCGAACGCTATGCATCCAAGAATTACGCAAATCAAAGAAAGAATTCAACCTATCCGTGAATCGATTGTGAACCATGCCTTGTTTCAAGAAATTAAAACCATGGAAGACATTCAACTATTCATGCAGCATCACGTGTATGCCGTTTGGGATTTTATGTCCTTGCTTAAATCCTTGCAACGAAACTTAACGTGTGTAGAAACTCCTTGGTTTCCTACTGGAGCACCTGAAACGCGTTTTTTAATCAACGAAATTGTAGTTAGTGAAGAATCCGACGTGGATGCGCATGGTGTGAGAACAAGTCATTTTGAGCTATACTTAGACGCTATGCAACAAGCGAATGCATCTACGGATGAAATCCTGCGTTTTTGTAATTCGCTTCAAAACACCAAAAATATGGAGGAGAGTTTTGCAGTTAGTAATACGCCGGAAAGTGTTCGCAATTTTGTACGCTTCACCTTCCAAACAATAAACACAAACAAAGCATACCTGCAAGCTGCAATCTTTACCTTTGGTCGTGAAGATTTAATCCCAAACATGTTTTATGCTTTGGTGAATGAATTAAACAAACAATTTCCAAATCAAATTGCACCAATAAAATATTACCTCGACCGACATATTGAAGTAGACGGAGATCACCATAGCCACTTGGCAATTCAAATGACAGAGGAATTGTGCGGTACAAACGATGCGCATTGGGACGAAGCAGAAACATACATACTAGCTTCTTTAGAACAACGAAAATTACTTTGGGACGGTGTATTAAAAGCGATACAAGCGAAAAAATTAATCGCACAACCAAATTAATTATTACACCTACCGATGGAGGATATTCGCTGGAAACAACGTTTTATGAATTTTGAAAATGCCTTAAAACAATTAGTTGAAGGAGTAGACAAATTTGCAAATACGGAAGAAAACATCATTAAAGAAGGTATTATACAACGATTTGAATTTACCCATGAATTAGCATGGAAAGTTTTAAAAGATTATCTGGAATATGAGGGTTTAAATCAAATTACAGGTTCTCGAACTGCTACTCGGGAAGCGTTTAATAAAAATATCCTTGAAAATGGTGAAGTGTGGATGGAAATGATTGAAAGTAGAAATAACACTGTACATACGTATCAAGAATCTATTTTGGAAGAAGAATACCAAAAGATAATTAAACACTACCTACCAGCACTCATTTCGTTTGAAGCAAAAATGAAACAGTTAATATAATAAATATTGAATTAATTAAATCGAATGGAACAAGATATTCGCTGGAAACAACGTTTTATGAATTATGAGAAAGCTCTAGATGTACTTCGTAATTTTACTAGCGTTGAAAAATTAAATATTAGAGAAGAACAAGGGTTAATCAAGGCATTTGAATACACCTATGAACTTGGATGGAATGTCATGAAAGATTTTCTTCTAGAAAAAGGGAATAATGAAATATTTGGTTCAAAAGATGCTATTCGACAAGCTTTTAAGATGGGAATAATAGACAATGGAGATGCTTGGATAGATATGGTAAATGACCGAAATCGCACAGTACATACCTACGATCATGAAAATGCAGAAATAGTAGTTAATAATATTTTAAAGAATCATATTTCAGCCTTCGAAAATTTTTATTCAAAAATGAAAACATACCTCTAATGGAAACGGAATCTTTGAAATTCGGATTAAAACTAACTACGATTGATAAAATCAACGGAGTATTTCGCCTACATCCGGAAATCGAAAAAGTAGTTATTTATGGTTCGCGTGCAAAAGGAAATTACCGACCTGGTTCGGACATCGACATCACCCTCTTTGGAGAAAACGTAACGCGAGATACACTTTCCAAACTCGACTGGGAAATTGACGATTTGAACACCCCCTATTTATTTGACATCTCTATTTATACTAAATTGAACGCTCCTTCGTTACAAGAACATATCGATCTTGTTGGTCAAGTATTTTATGAGAAATAGGGATTAGTAGATAGCAATTAGCAATTAGCAATTAGCAGATAGCAATTAGGAATTAGTAGATAGGAGTTAGGAGTTAGTAAATAGGGATTAGTAAATAGCAGATAGGGATTAATTAAGTCAAAATCTATAAAACAAAAAAATGGATATTTTAGCGCTCATCGGAATCATCGTACCAACATTAAGTTTATCTATTATCTTGGTATATGTATTGAAATCACAACAACAGAAAGTAGTAGAAACACCTGTAGCGGTTGCTGTAACAAAACCAGATGTAAACAACTCCAACGAAAACGCGAAGTTCTTCTTACCGCACCGCGTAGAAGCATACCAACGCATCATTTTGTTTATGGAACGTATTTCCCCAAACTCCTTGGTGATGCGTAAATTCGAAAACGGCATGCAAGCAAAACAACTACAAGGAGAACTTCTTTCAACGATTCGTAGCGAGTTTGAACACAACATTGCGCAACAAATCTTCATCTCGCCTCAAGGCTGGAAAATGGTGAAAGAATCGAAAGAAGAAATCATTAAAATCATCAACCTAGCAAGTAGTCAAATCGATGAAAACGGAAACGCTTTAGACTTATCTCAAAAGATTTTTGAAATCGCTACGCAACTCGAAAAACTACCTACAGAAATTACAAACGAGTTTTTAATTAACGAATTACAGAAGTTGTTTTAGAGTTATGAATTATGGGTTATAAATTATAATTCATAACTACTCAATATCCTGCTTTCTCCTTCGGATACGCGTTAAACGTTCCTGACCCCATCGCGATTAACGTTTCTCCATCATACACTTTTACTTCTGAAACTAGAATTCTATTTCCTTTGGAAACCACATTCGACTTTGCAACAATCGTAGCGCCAAGCTCAGCAGGTTTCAAAAAACGTAAAGACAACTCTAAAGTAGACACTACTTTATTATCGTTTACTACAGCACTCAAACACGCAACTCCTAAAGCTGCATCCATTAATGAAGCAATAACCCCTCCATGTGCTGCGATTGGCGTAGCTAAATGCTTATCTTCAATCGTAATATAATAATCTACCTTTCCAATTTCAGGAATTTCACAATGCATACCAATCAATTCACCGAAATGATTGCTCTTTGCATATTGTGCTATTAATTCGGAGGAGAACATACCTGCTATGCTTTTGTTACTGCATTCTCCTGATGAAATTGGATTCCTTTTGCGGTAAGTTCAGTATACACGCTTTCATTTAAAGAATAAAACACATTGGAGTGTTCTTCGGTTGATGTCCAAACACGCGCATGAATTTCAATCGAAGTTGTCGTCATTGCTCCGATTCCTATGAATGGCTTCGGATCTTGAAGTACACGTTTCTCCTGTGAAAACAAAGTGAATAAATTCGTTTTGACTTCCTCAAAATCCGTTCCGTATTCTAAATGAAAAACAAAATCAACACGACGATTATCCGCCTTGGTCAAATTGGTAATATTTCCATTGGCAATTGGACCATTTGGTAAAATAACCACTTTATTGTCGGGAGTATAAATATGGGTATTGAAAATTTGGATCTCTTTCACAACCCCTTGTGCCGTTTGCGCTAAAATTGTATCCCCTACTTTGAAAGGTTTAAAAACCAATATCATCACCCCTCCAGCAAAATTGGATAAGGTACCGGAAAACGCCATACCTATCGCTAAACCTGCTGCTCCTAACAAAGCAACAAAGGATGTCATTTGTATACCAAACTGTGTAATACTTGTAACAACCACCAATAATTTTAAGGCTGTAGAAGTCAAACTAGACAAAAATGTCACCAAACTTTCATCTGTATGACTACGTTTTAACACACGACGAATGGTTTTAGATGCTAGATTAGCCAGCCAAAAACCAGCAACCAAAATTACAATAGACAACAATAAATCCGTACCTATTTTCAATGCCCATTTTTCAATCTCCTCCATGGAGAAACCAAATATCTTCTTTTCAATTGTATGTAATCCAATCTTCATCTTTATACTGTTAAATGTAATACAAATTTAAGAGAATTAGTTAGAAGTTGAAAGGCTAAAAGTTGATAGAATAATATAAATCTTTTAACTTTATACTTTCTGCTTCTATGAATTACTTTGCAAACAAAATTATTTGGATTACCGGAGCTTCCTCTGGCATTGGAGAAGAATTGGCAATTCAATTAAGTCATACTGGTGCAAAAATTGTTCTATCTTCAAGAAACAAAGAAGCACTAGAACAAGTACTTAATAAATTGAATCAACCTAAAAATCATCTTGTACTCCAACTCGATTTAGAAAAACAATACGAATTTCCAACACTTTGTCAATCCATAATCGAGCACTTTGGACGTATCGATATGTTATTTAACAATGGAGGTTTGAGTCAACGATCCGAGGCACATGAAACATCCATGGAGGTAGATCGTAGAATCATGGAAATCAATTATTTTGGCAATATCGCACTAACAAAAACGGTACTGCCTTATTTTAGAGAACAAAAAAGCGGACATATCATCGTAACTTCCAGTGTCGCTGGAAAATTCGGTTTCTTTCTACGTTCTGCCTACAGCGCATCCAAACATGCGCTTCAAGGATATTATGAAAGTTTGCTTTTAGAGGAAGAAAAAAATAATATTGCGGTTACCATTCTTTGTCCGGGTAAAATAAACACCCCAATTTCGATGTCTGCTCTTCATGGGAATGGTGATAAACATAATGAAATGGATCACAACCAAGCAAGCGGTATGCCCGTAGCTATTTGTGTCTCCAACATACTGTCTGCTGTTTCTAAAAAGAAAAAGGAAGTGTTAATTGGTAAGCGAGAAATTTATGCGGTGTACATCAAACGCTTCTTACCTGCACTCTTCTGGAAAATCATCAAAAACGAAAAAGCGACTTAATTTCAGTTAAGATTTAACACGTTTTTTTTAGCACAAAGTACACAGAGAAATACTGTAAAAGTTTAATTCTCTCCACTCCCCTCTACTTTCCCAAGTATACTCCTCTTCCTACTATACCCAAAATACACCCCCAGCCCTATCACCAACCAAACTCCAAACCCTATCCAATTAGCTAATTCCAACTCCGTCATCATGTAAAAGCAACTCAACAAACCCAACAAGGGAATCGTAGAAAAATTATATTTAAAAGCTAATACACTAAACAATAAGGTAACTCCGATAAAAATCCATTGCGAAAAAGTAACATTAGTTATTCCGAACGTATAAATCATTCCTCCGATAATTAAAACGATAAATGGCATTACATACTTCGAATTCAAATAAGGGGTTTTGAAGGTTCCTTGCGGTCCTCCATTACGCGTCTGCATGACTAAAACACCACCACATACCAAAACAAAAGCGAATAAGGTACCAATACTACATAAATCCGTCACCATCTTCAAGTTCATAAATAAAGCTGGTATCGCAACGACAAAACCAACGACAATAGTTGCGAAACTAGGTGTTTTATATTTAGGATGAATCCTTGAAAAACGTTTTGGTAATAAACCATCCCGACTCATACTCATCCATATACGCGGTTGTCCCATCTGAAAAACAAGTAAGACACTCGCCATCGCAATAACGGCACTCACCGCTATAATACCAGCAATCCAAGTGACATCTAACTTTTCAAACACAAAAGACAAAGGATCTCCAACATTCAACAAACGATAATCCACCATCCCTGTTAACACCAAGGCTATCAAGACATAAACAATCGTGCAAATTATAATAGACCACATCATCGCCTTTGGTAAATCGCGTTTTGGATTTTTGCATTCTTCGGCAGTTGTAGAAATGGCATCAAAACCAATGTAAGCAAAGAAAACTGCAGAAACACCTTTTAAAACGCCTCCAATACTTTCAGGTGCAAAAGGTGTCCAATGTTTTACATCCACATAAAACGCACCAACTATAAGCACCAATAAAATCACAAACAACTTAATAAACACCATTAAATTCCCCGCAGTTTTAGACTCTCTAATCCCACGATAAACCAACCAAGTTATAAATACAATAATCCCTAAAGCTGGTAAATCTGCTACAAAGTGAAAACTTCCAAGCAGGGGAGCATTATTCCATGCCGAATAGGCAGTTTGTAGGTCTAGGTCTAACGATTTGAATGAATGACCCTGTTTTAAAATTAAACTTGCTTCTTCAAATCCAGTATGCGCTGAAAGGTAATCCATCTGCATCCAGGCTGGAATATTCAAACCTCCACTAGCCAGTAAGCTTGTAAAATAATCACTCCAAGAAATCGCTACGGTAATATTTCCAATGGCGTATTCCATAATTAGCGACCATCCAATAATCCAGGCAACTATCTCCCCAAACGCCACATAGGAATAGGTATATGCACTACCTGAAACAGGAACTATTGAAGCAAATTCCGCATACGCAAAAGCCGAAAAACCACATGCCAAAGCAGTAAATAGAAATAAAAACACCACTGCAGGACCTCCGGCATGACTTGCATTCCCAATGGTACTAAAGATCCCAGCACCAATAATTGCTGCGATACCAAATGAAATTAAATCTTTTAGGCTTAGGTGTCTACCGAGTTGTTCTCCTGAATCTTCATTCTTTTTTACTTGACGAAGAATATCATCTACATTTTTTTTTCGGAAAAGTGAGGATTCGTTCATAATTAAGAATAAAGATAGTTAGTCAAACGAAAAAAAGACCTTTAAATCGGTCTTTTTTATTATATACTATTATCTAACAGTCTATTGAGGAATCGTCAATTGTTGACCAATCTCGATCTTATCGTCGGATAAGTTATTGGCTTTGCGAATAGCATCTGATTTCACACCGTATTTAGCAGCTAATCCATTAATTGTATCGCCAGATTTTACGGTATGCGATTTAGATTTACCAGACTTTTCTTTTTTATCTTCTTTCTTTTTTTCCTCTTTTTTCTTTTCTTCTTTTTTCTCTGCAGCTTTTGGAGTAACAGCAGCCTCTTCTTTAGGAGTGGAAGTTTCTTCGACATCCGTTTCCTCTGCAGGTTCAGCATCTGTCGATTCTTCTTCTACAACATCTTCTTCCGCTTCTTCCTCTTCCTCCTCTTCTTCTTTTTCAGCTTTCTTTGGTTTTTCGTACTCCATCAATTCCTCCAAGTCTTGGTGTTGATTAGTAGTATCTTTCGGGATAATTTCCCCTGCATCGTCCAAAACTTTATCTGTATCATCATGCGGTTGACGGAAAACAAACCAAATCAATACAAAAACGGCAATAATTGCTGCACCGATCTTAATTGTTTTCTTTCTGTCCAATGAAATCTTATTAAATAAATTGATTTGTTCTTGGTTAACTTTAGATTCAGTAGTGGATGATGAATCTACCGCTTTATTTTGTTGAGTCGAAGAAGCAGAAATCAATCTTTTTTGAATATTCCCTTCTGTTACCGCGATTAATTGTAATGTAACATTTTCCGGAACACTTTTTCCTTTCGCACTATCAACTAACTCTAAAACATTTGCATTGATTGTTGCATACGCTATCTTGCTATTGATAAAATTATCGTCTAATACTTTTGTGATACCATATGTACAAACAAGTAGCACATCTCCCGCAGCTACATCTAACTTCGAAAAACAAACAGAAGGTGAAATACTCGGAGTATTCCCTAATGCTTTTGGCAACTTAAGCTCTGGTTTGGCAGCGTCTACATTGTTTGAAGGATACATTTGTACATCCAAATATCCATGATCGTTTGTCAAACGCTGGAACTTACCTTCTGATTTCAAATAAACACGTGCATTTCCGATGTGTGCGTAATACACACCTTCTTCACGAACCAATACAACAGCAACATGCGCAAAAATACCTTTCAAGCCCTCTTCTAAAATCGATGCGCGATACACCTGCTCATTAGCAAATTGAAAAGCATGATTTATACCAATGAAAACATTGTCAAAAATTTCTTTTTCAAAAAAATCAAGGATACTTTGAACAGCTAAACGCGAAGCAAAACTTCCGTTAGCATCTACAGGATTTCCATCAGCAACTACGAAAACATGTCCGTTTTTGGTTTTTTTATCCCCTAAAGCATCCGAATTAATTGGATGTTTTAACCCTAAATCTGTTTTTGAACAATATGAAACTTTCATTCTACTTGTAAATTGATAGTGGTCTAAACTGACCTATTTTTGCTAATGAACACCTGAAATAAACCAAGCGCTAATTTAAGAAAGAAATGCAATATATAACACTATAAACAAGACGATATTTAACACAAAGATATGAACGACGGTAGAATTATGTGTGTAAAAATAACTCCAACGTTGTGCCCAAGTTGCATCCTCTGCAAGCGTATCTTCATAAACAAATTCTTCTTCTACAGCAACTAAAAGTGGTAAATCTACCTTATTTTCTAAGTTCTCTGTATACACCAAATTGCTTCTTAAGGTGGCTATTTTTTTAGAAACATCAATTGTAGTCACCAGTTTAGTCCAATCAAACATAAACTTCCCTGCAATCGTCACTTTGTCCTTCATGGATAATGCGCTAAAAGCTTTTACTTTTTGTCCATTCACAAACGTTCCTAACTCTGTTTTTAAATCCGAAAGAAAAACATTACCACGTACATCTTGAAACAATTCTAAATGATAAGGATTAATCGCTTCATGATTAATTACCACATCATTATCACTTGCACTTCCCACGCGAATAAGTCTTACCTGTTCCATAATATTTAATTTTACACCTACAAAATTGAACATTATTCTAGTTAAATTTCTCGGTAGAAATAGGAATTATCAGAAGCAAATTGTTGAAAACAAGAATTCAACCTATTTCTTCTCAATCTCTTTTAAACTCTCCATTTTCTTGTTTGCCAAGAAACTAGTAACATCTTCAAAATGCTCTTTCACGCGTTGATTTCCAAATTCAAATACTTTATTCGCTAAACCATCCAAGAAATCACGGTCGTGCGAAACCAATATCATTGTACCATCAAAATCGCGCAAAGCATCCTTGATAATATCTTTTGTCTTCATGTCTAAATGATTCGTAGGCTCATCGAGAATTAATAAATTCACTGGTTGCAACAACAACTTAATCATCGCCAAACGTGTTTTCTCCCCTCCAGATAACACTTTTACTTTTTTCGTGCTTTCCTCTCCGCCAAACATAAAAGCACCAAGGATATCGCGAATCTTCAAACGGGCATCACCTTCTGCCGCTTGATCAATTGTTTCAAAAATAGTTAAAGATTCATCTAATAAAGACGCTTGATTTTGCGCAAAATACCCTATTTGAACATTATGCCCTAGTTCTAACTTCCCTTCAAAATCAATCTCCTTCATGATCGCTTTAACCATGGTCGACTTCCCTTCCCCATTCCGTCCTACAAAGGCAACTTTTTCTCCGCGTTCAATCGTAATTTCAGCATTTTTAAATACTACATGATCTCCATAGGATTTTGATAATTCTCTTGCAGATACAGGATAATTTCCTGAACGTGGTGCTGGAGGAAATTTTAAGCGTAATGCGGAAGTATCCACCTCATCCACTTCAATAATTTCTAATTTCTCTAACATCTTCACACGTGATTGAACAACTAAGGTTTTAGAAAATGTTCCTTTAAAGCGTTCAATAAATTCTGTTTGTTCCGCAATAAACTTTTGTTGATCATCAAATTGTTTTTGTTGTTGTTCCCGACGATCTTTACGTAATTCTAAATACATGGAATAATTGACTTTATAATCGTAAATTCTACCCATGGTAACTTCGATAGTTCGCGTAGTAATATTGTTCACAAATGCTTTATCGTGTGATATAACAACAACCGCTTTTGCACTATTTACTAAAAAATCTTCCAACCACTGAATGGATTCAATATCCATGTGATTCGTTGGCTCATCCAACAAGATTAAATCTGGTTTTTGCAATAAAATTTTTGCTAACTCAATACGCATTCTCCAACCACCACTAAATTCCGAGGTCGGTCGTGTAAAATCGGAACGTAAAAAACCAATTCCCTGTAATACTTTTTCGACATCTTCATCAAAATTAATTTCTTCTATGGAATAATATTGTTCACTCAATTCAGAAACACGCTCAATGATTTTCATATAATCATCCGATTCATAATCCTTACGCACCGTTAATTCCTCATTCAACTTCTCAATTTCATCCTTCATTGCAAAAATAGACGCGAAGGCTTTACTAGTTTCTTCAAAAACTGTCGCGTTATCCTCGGTCAACAAATGTTGTGGCAAATACGCAATACGATATTCCTTCGGAGCAGAAACTTTTCCGGTCGTAGGCTTATTAATTCCAGCTAGAATTTTTAATAAAGTAGACTTTCCAGCGCCATTTTTCCCCATCAATGCGATCTTATCATTCTCATTAATCACAAAGGAAACATCACTGAATAATTTCTTACCACTAAACTCTACCCCTATTGCATCGATTGATATCATATTTTTATTTTTTTATAATTCTATTTTATTTGTAGTACGAATAAGGCATGCCTTATACCTATCCAAGTACACCTAAACCCTATCCATTCATAATTGTACGGATAAGGAATCCTTATCCCTTATCAAAAACATAACCTATTCTATCACAATTATTCGGATAAGGCATGCCTTATCCCTATACTGCATATTCTTCACCAGTCACCCGTCACTCGTCACTCATCACTCACTCCTCTGCTTCTCATACATTTCTTGAAACAATCCACCTTTTTGTAGTAATTCCTCTTGTGTACCCGACTCAACAATTCTTCCTTTATCTAACACATAGATACGATCCACAAAACGTAAAGAAGAAATCCGATGGCTAACAATTACCGTAATTCGGTCTTCAGCTGAATCCTCTACTGCTTTCAAAATGACATCTTCAGTTTCAGTATCCACGGCGGACAAGCAATCGTCTAACACCAACATGTGCGGCTTACGAATCAAAGCACGCGCAATACTCACCCGTTGCTTTTGTCCACCACTTAAATTTACGCCACGTTCCCCTAATACTGTTTCAAATGCATTTGGAAATTCCATAATATTATGATATACATGCGCTTGCTTTGCAACAGCTACCAACTCTTCCTCGCTAACCTCACGATCAGTCAAACCAAATGCTATATTATTTTTAATTGTATCCGAAAAAAGAAAAACCTCTTGCGGAACCACGCCAATTTGCTTGCGGTAATCTTCTAAATTAATGGTTTTTAAATTTTCATTATTCACTTCTACTGTTCCTGAAGTTGGATCTAATTGTCGTAATAAAACATTTAACAAGGTAGATTTACCACTCCCGGTACGACCAATAATTCCGATTTTTTCGCCTGCTTTAAATGAAAAATGCACATCTTCTAACACGTTCACATCACTATCTTCATACTTAAAAGTCACATGGTTAAACGTTATGTTTTGTATCTGTGAAAAGGAATTATTACTTGGATTTTGTATGGCGGGTTGGATATTCAAAAACTCGTTAATCCGTTCTTGTGATGCAGCTGCCCGTTGAATAATCGAAGTCACCCACCCTACACTTGCGAATGGCCAAGTCAACATATTTATATAAAAAATAAACGCTACAATATCTCCCGGAGTTATTTGATTCGAATACGTCAATAAACCTCCGTAATAAATTGCCAACAAAGTACTTAAACCTATCAAAAAAACAATCGTAGGCATAAACAAGGCATTTATACGAACCTGTTTCATCGTGCGCTCTTTATACATATCGGAAGAAGCATCAAATTTTTGTTGCATTTCTAATTCACGCAAATATGCTTTAATGACACGTATTCCAGAAAATGTTTCTTGTACTATCGTGGATAACAAAGATTGTTCTTTCTGCACGAGTTTACTTAAAGCATTCATTTTACTCGAAACCTTATAAATCATTATAGACATGATTGGCAATGGAATCAATACAATTAATGTTAAAGAAACATTAATTTGCAACATCGTATAAATCGCCATGACAGACAATATCGCCAAATTAATCGTATACATCAATCCAGGGCCTAAATACATACGTACTTGGGACACGTCTTCCGAAATACGATTCATTAAATCCCCTGTCGTATTTTTCTTGTAAAACGCATAATTTAAGCGTTGATATTGCACGTAAATCTCATTTTTTAAATCGTATTCGATATATCGAGAAACAATAATGATTGTTTGCCTTGTTAAGAATAAGAAAAATCCTTTCAAAACCGAAAACATTAAATACATCCCCGCCAATTTTAAACTTAACCATAAAATGGAGTTAAAATCCGTCGTATGTTTTATGTCTTTCAAAAAATCATTCGTTGCATTCTTCACAATTTTAGGCATTTGAATCCCAAAATAATTGGAAAGACAAATAAACAGCACTCCTAAGAGAATGCGCCATTTGTAAAGAATTAAATATTTATTTAGATAAGCGAGTGACTTCATCTGATATTTTTCTATTTTTGCAAAACTAATTGAATGATTTAACAAAATTGTTAGCAACTAGTAATTATTATTCGTTCTATATTATTTTTTGACTCGGATGCTTGAAATTATTTCTTCTAAATCTAGTTCCACTGCTAAAAGTAGCCTTACTTTTAAGGTCAAAAATTCATTCAAAACCCTGCACACATGTTAAACAGACGTCACTTACGAATCAAAGTATTACAAGTGCTTTATGCTTATTTTCAATCGAATGGAAATGATTTTAAAGTCGTAGAAAAAGAGTTGATGAATTCTATTGAACGTATTTATGATATATACCTCTACTTGTTACTTGCTTTTGAGGAATTAAAAGATGTGGAAGAACAAAAAAACGCCGAGAGTAAACTAAAATCAAGAAGTACGAACGATCGCTTTGTTCAAAATAAAACAATCGCATTAATTGCTGAAAGTTCTGAACTCCGAGAAGCAGCTGAAAACAATAGAGTAAACTGGATCGGTGATGAACACCGTGAAATGTTCAAGAAAGTCATGCAGCAAATTCGTGAAAGCGAATTGTTCTTCAATTACATGCAAGCAGATTCAGACACGTTTGAAGAAGACAAAAATTTTGCAGTTGCATTATTTAAAGCAGAAATCGCTAATTCTCCATTGATTTATAATTTCTTTGAAGAAAAAAGTATTCATTGGATGGATGACATCGATCTCGCTTGTGGCATCGCCTTAAAAACGATCAAACAAGCAACGGAAGGTAAAGCAATAACGATTCATCCTTTATTTAAAGACCCTGAAGATGAAATTCCATTCGTAAAAACACTTTTACGAAAAACGATTGCTAACGACCAAGAAAATGTTTTGTTAATTGATGAATTAACAAAAAACTGGGAATTGGATCGTATTGCAAAAATGGATATTATCCTTATGAAAATGGCAATCACAGAATTACAAGAATTTAATAATATCCCGAAAAAAGTTACGCTGAACGAATATATTGAAATTTCGAAATTCTACTCTACGCCAAAAAGCAGTGGGTTTATCAATGGGATTTTAGACAAAGCAATTGACCGATTAGATAAAGAAAAGAAAATTCAAAAAATAGGAAGAGGTTTAATAGATTGATGAATTTTAAATTAAAACTTTTAACTTTCGACTTTCAAATAAAAATAAAATGAAAAAATTAGCATTATTAGCACTCGGATTTGTACTGTTTTCCTGCTCGTCTAATGATAAATTAGAGGTGGGAAACAAAACAACGCTTTCTGTAAATAATACCTTCAATGCAGGAAAAGTATTGTTAGGAGAAGAAGTTGAGGCGAATTTCACCATAAAAAACACTGGTAAATACCCTTTAATCATCGCTGAAGTCAAAGGGGAGTGCTCCTGTACCGTTGCTGAATTTCCAGAGGACCCAATTGAACCAGGTGAAACTGGAAAAATATCCGCAACCGTTCGTACAGACAATGCTGCGGAAGGCATGTTAAGTAAAGGGGTTCGTATTATCGCTAATACTGAACCATCTTTAACCAAACTTACCATAAACGCTGAAATAGTTCGTAAATAATAACCTAAAAATAAATACCATGAATCCAAATTATGTAATGATTCCGTTGATGATCGTAGTGTTCTACTTTTTTATGATCAGACCACAACAAAAGAAACAAAAAGAATTGAAAAAATTTCGTGAGAACTTAGCTGTTGGCGACAAAGTAATAACGATCGGTGGTGTTCACGGTAAAATTTTAGAAATTAACGACACGACAATTTTGATTAATTCAGAAGGAAGTAAAATTCGTTTTGAAAAATCTGCAATTTCCCAAAGTTCAGCTGACTTATTAGGTACTGACACAAAAGCATAGTAAAATGTTATAATAATTAAGCCCATGACTTTCATGGGCTTTTTTTATGCGAAAAAATAAATAAATACTTGTTTTTTTATTCGTTCAGATTTAATTAACAGTAAACTCTTTAATAATTCGTCGATAGATTCGAAATTTATTCGATTTTATCCCTAATTTTATCCTAAATATAAGTATCATGACAAAGCGCAACTTTCTTTTTATCCCACTTGTTTCATTTCTACTTTTAGCTGGATGTACTAAAGATCGTACTATTACTGGTTTTGATGCAGAATTATTTACAAAAGCGCAGCGCAAAGACGGATTCGTGTATTATAATTTTAGCACAGAATATTTAGAAGCACCAGAAGAAACGGAACATAAATCGAAATACCTTCGTACAAAATATAATTACTTAGCGGCAACCATATTAGATAGTAATGGATTGGTAATTCCGGGTTCTATTTTCCCAGAAGGATCATTGATTGTTAACGAAATGAGTTCCATCAAAGGTGAACCAGAGAAATTAGCAATTATGTTTAAAGATGCGAAAAACGTGTATGCAGATCAAAATGGATGGGTATGGTCCTACCTAAACGCAGACAACACCGTTATTGAACCTACTACCAGAAAAGGAATTTCCTGCATCGCATGTCATAGTAAATCAGGAAATATAGATTATACGTTAATGTCTAGCTATTTCTTTGTAGGTAAACAATAATTATCGAATCTTACTAATCAAGAAGTCTGTTCTTCGATTTATTGCTCTATTCTGCTCCGAATCATTCAGAACTTTAGGTAGCTTAGCACCAAAGCCTTTTGCTTCTAATCTATTTGCTTCAACTCCTAAACTTATTAAATATTCTTTAACGGATTTAGAACGTTCCTCAGATAGAATGATGTTTTTAGCTGCATCTCCCAAGTCATCGGTATGACCTTGTATCACAATATCAATGTTTTTATTTTCTAACATAAACTTAGAAAACTCTTTGATGATAAATTTAGATTGCTCGGTTAATATACTTGAATTTGTCGCAAACAAAATATTTTTAATCGCGTAGGTCATACCTTCTTTCAAAGGACTCACATCCATATTTACACTACGAATAACCAAAGAAGTAGCAGGTCCTCCATCTAATATCGAATTCTCTCTTTCTTCTGACAACGTGTCGACAGGAGTTTGCATTGCGGCTCCATCGAGCATGGAATTTTCTTCCACCTTCTTGGTTTCTTGCGGTACAACCTCCAATTTATCCGTTGGCTTTTCCGTTGTAGTTACATGATGTGTTGCTGCTGCTTTTGAATGTAAATAATCTTTGTGATTTATCGCTAATTGATTCGTATCCTTGTGATTTGCATGTTTCGCAATTACTTCTTCTTTTTTATGTTCTTTCTTTTCACCTGTTACAAATGCTTTTATTTTTTCAATTTCTTTTTTTGTAATCATTTTTGTGTCAAAAGAATGTCCTTCTTTCTTCACGGTGATTGCTACATCTTGCGGATTATCAATCCGAACAATTGCCGCGTATTTTCCATCGTGCCCATTCACTTTCACTTTTTCAGTCTCTCCAGATGAACCATACGCAATTTCGATGGTCGCTCCGTCAATCGGATTCCCGCTATCATCTTTCAAATCCCCTTTTATCAAGGCTACAGGATGCGGTCTAGCTTCTTTATATAAGTCAAACTGATAGATATTCCAATCGCCTTCATGTTTCGATGAATAATACGCTAATTTTCCATCAGTAGAAACAAAAATCCCTACCTCATCATCCTTGGTATTGATTGGATAACCAATATTTTTAGGTTTAGACCAAATTTCCATTCCATCAGGTCCTTTTTTAACCCTTCCTTTTTCGTCGCGCTCCAAACGCGTATAAAAGATATCCGTACCTCCCACACCTCTTCGCGAATCAGACGAAGAAGAAACAAAATACAAGGTTTCTGAATCTTGGTGTAAAAATGGACTTTTATCCTTTCCTGGTGTATTTAGTAGATTTATCGGAACTGCATTCGACCACTTCCCGTTGGTCATACGGTGCGAAATAAACAAATCGTTATCCTGCGTATTTGGTCCTGCTTTTGTGAAAATCAAGGTATTCCCATCCGCAGACAAGGTTGGTTGTGCTTCCCAACTGGTTGTTCCATTTATCCCAGGACCTAAATTCTCAAACTTTGTCCAGGAAAAATCATTTCCACCTGCTCCAGAACGTTCATAACGCGTTATATACAAATCACAATTGCGGTACTTTTGTCCTTGACTCATAATATCTTTACACGCACAAAAGATCATTTCTTTATTATCTACTGCCATGGTAGCAGCACCATAACCATCAAAATAGCCATCGTTAAATGGTGCCGTGAAAGGCATTCCTGCATTAAACGATTCCGTATTACCTGGTCTTTGCGAAAAAGTAAATTGTTCTGTATGGTATAAATTAGGATCGCCTGCAATGCGTTTTTCAACACGACGCGTATAAAACATGACTTCATTATCTGGAGAAATCATTGGGATATAATCGTCTATTTCAGAACTAACATTTGGAACTTTTACAGGTTTAAATGGGACAGGATTATTGTAAAGTGCAACTTCATCTTCTAACTGTGAAACAATATCTTTAATTTCTTTTAGTTTTTGATCATGATCAGCAGCATATCGCTCCACTTCTTTGGATTCATAATTTTGAAATTCTTTTAAGTATTTTAGCGCGTTTATATTATCTTTTTGAAAGTAATTGATAACTCCTAAATAATAAAAACAGTTTGCATTAAAATCGGAACAGAAAGATAAAGCCTTCAAGAACAACTCTTCCGCTTTCGCCATGCTCTTATCTCCTGCTAGATCTCCCGCTTCTGTTCCTTTCACATACAAACGATCTGCATCCTCAAATGCGTACACACCAAACTCATAATATGCCAAGGCATGGGAAGGAGCAAGCGCGATAGCCTCATTAAAAGCAATGACTTTTTCACTAGCTACCGTAAATTCTTTCGCTTTTTGAATAAGTTTAAATGCTTTTTTAAGCGGTTTCCCACAGGATGGGTTTGAATCTTGAGCAAAAAAAGGAGTTCCTAAAACAAGAATTAAACAAACAAATGTAAATTTTAACATCCTAGACGTTTTTATGGTTAACCTTTATAACGTGTAAAACGTCTAAAATGTTATATAAAAAATGGAATTATTTCAACTTATTTAACTTCAATATAGTCTGTAACTTTTTCTGTTAATAATGCCATATCCAATACTTCTTTCATGGTTTTTACATAATGAAAAGTTAGACCTTTCAAATAACTTGCTTTTATTTCTTCGATATCTTTACGGTTCTTTTCACACAAAATAATTTCCGTAATAGACGCGCGTTTTGCTGCTAATACTTTTTCTTTTATGCCTCCAACAGGAAGTACTTCTCCACGTAAAGTTATTTCGCCTGTCATCGCGAGTTGTTTCTTAACTTTTCGTTGCGTAAATAAAGACGCTAGTGAAGTTAACATGGTAATACCAGCACTTGGACCATCTTTAGGTGTTGCGCCTTCTGGAACGTGAATATGTACGTTGTAATTATCAAATACTGTTTGTTCCAAGCCCAGAAAATGACTGTGCGCTTTTAAGTATTCTAATGCAATTACTGCAGATTCTTTCATGACATCCCCTAAATTTCCGGTTAAAGTCAATTTTCCTTTCCCCTTTGTAATCGAAGATTCAATGAATAAAATATCACCACCTACACTTGTCCATGCCAAGCCTGTCACAACACCGGCAACATCATTATTCAAATATTTTGTACGCACTCTTCCAACACCTAGTACAGAATTCAAATCTTCCGCTGAAACTTTAACGGAAAACGTTTCCTCCAAAGCAATTTGTCTTGCGCGATTTCGCACTAATTTCGCTACTTGTTTATTCAAACCACGTACACCAGACTCATTGGTGTATTCTTCTATTAATTTTTCTACTACTTTTTTATCAATCGCAATATCTTTTTTAGTTATTCCATGTTCTTTAATTTGTTTCGGAATTAAATGATTTTTCGCGATTTCTATTTTTTCTTCAATCGTATAACCATTTACCTCGATGATTTCCATACGATCTCTTAATGGACCTTGAATTTCTGATAATGAATTTGCAGTTGCAATGAACATCACCTTTGATAAGTCAAACTCTGTTTCGATGTAATTATCGTAAAAGGCACTGTTTTGTTCTGGATCCATCACCTCTAATAACGCCGAAGAAGGATCTCCATGATTACTGCGCCCCAATTTATCAATTTCATCCAAAACGAATACAGGATTAGCTGTCTCGGCTTTTTTCAAATTTTGAATGATTCTTCCAGGCATTGCTCCAATATACGTTTTTCGATGACCACGTATTTCAGATTCATCATGCAAACCTCCCAAAGACATCCGTACGTATTTTCTACCTAGCGCATCTGCAATGGATTTTCCTAAAGAAGTTTTCCCAACACCTGGAGGTCCATAAAAACAAAGAATGGGTGATTTCATGTCACCTTTCAATTTAAGCACCGCTAAATATTCTAAAATACGTCGTTTTACATCTTCCAATCCAAAATGATCACGGTCTAATATCTTCTCTGCAATTTTCAAATCCAACACATCCTCCGAAAACTCCCCCCAAGGCAAATCAATCAACATTTCTAAAAAGTTTAATTGAACCGTATACTCTGCGCCTTGTGGATTCATCCGTTGGAACTTATTCAGTTCTTTCGCAAATATTTTCGCAACTTTTTCATCCCATTTCTTCAACTTCGAACGTTCTTGTAAATCTTGCACTTCCTGCTCTTGCGGATTATCCCCTAGTTCATCTTGAATGGTTCTAATTTGTTGATTTAAAAAGTATTCTCGTTGTTGTTTATCGATATCTTGTCTTACTTTTGACTGAACTTCATTGCGGATTTTTAACACTTCTGTTTCCAACGACAAATGTTCTAATACCAAGTAAGAACGTTTTTTGATATCTAATTGTTCTAGAAGCTGTTGTTTTTTGGATACATCTGCATTCATATTGGAACAGATGAAATTCACTAAAAACGTAGGACTGTCAATGTTACCTATTGCAAAAGATGCTTCGGATGGAATATTAGGACTTTGACGAATAATCTCCAAGGCATTTTCTTTAATGGAAGCGAAAATGGCATCCATTTCCTTCGATTTTTTATCGTATGGTTTTTCTTCTAATAATTTAATCGTCGATTTTAAATAAGGCTCACTTTGTGTTTCTTTCACCAATTTAAACCTTCTTCTCCCTTGCAGTATGACTGTAGTACTTCCATCAGGCATTTTCAACATACGGATAATCTGAGCTACCGTTCCAACCTTATGTAAATCTTTCAATTCAGGACTCTCAACTTCTTGGTCTATTTGAGAAACAACGCCAATAATTTTATCCCCTTTATTTGCATCTTGAATTAATCGGATGGACTTATCTCGTCCTACTGTAATCGGAATTACTACACCCGGAAAAAGCACATTATTTCTAAGTGGTAAAATTGGTAATTCCGATGGAAAATCTTGTTTATTCATGGACTCCTCTTCTTCCTGCGTGATTAAGGGAATAAATTCAGCCTCACTTTCTATGTCCGAAGTAAATTGTACGAATGGTAATTCAAAATTGTCGTAATTCATAGTATATAATGTCAAATTGTCATATATTTATGTGGAAAGTTTGTAATCTTCTGCGAGAATACAAATCTTTTTTTGCCGCTACTTATTAGTCAAACAACATGCCATTTATTTACGCACGACATAATCTACATCACAACGAATATATCAATCTAATTCTTTAATTTTACATCCATGAAAATAGTCATATTACACCTAATCTTTAGCTGTTTATTTTTAAGTTCATGTGCAACTTTATTCAATAAACGTTACAAAACAGTAATAGTTTCAAGTAATACACCTACCAAAATCATCTATCAAAAAGACACGTTATTTATTGAAGATGAAATCAAACTAAAATTTATTCGCTCTAAAAACCCTGTTTCAATACACTGTATTTCAGACACAAGTAAAAATGAATACAAAATTAACAGTACATTTTCCTCTACCTTATTACTTAATTTTTTGACTTATGGCGTAATTGGATTTATTCCGGATGCTTTTTCTGAAAAACGTTTTTCGTATCCTAACTATGTAAATATCTCTCCTAAAGAATCCACGAACAATTACACAACAATAAGACCTACCCACACAGGAGATGTGTATTTCAATGTTAATCTACCACTTTTTAATTGGATTGGAAATAATAACACTACCAATACTTTACAAAATACATTTCAACCTGGTGGTATTGGACTTAGTGTGGATTATTACCATACAAACAAAAGCTTCTTCAATTTCTCTTTAAATTCTATCTATGATATTTTCTACTTATATGAATTCCAGACAAATCGCAAATTTAATTCGGTTGTTATAAATCGATTAAACTATTTTGGAGTTTCGAACAATCATCATTTCAATAAGGTATCCGTAGGTTATGGACTCGCTTTCGGAGAAAGTATGCTCGATCCAATAGATTCTACTTCAAGCACCTACCCATACACAACTCACTTTTCCAAAAATATCATTAGTTATTCCGCCGGTTTACTTTTCTCTACGTATTGTCAAGCTGGTAAATACATGAATTTGGGTATCATATACAAACCAAGCTTTTACACATTAAACAACTATAAACCAATATCATACCAATACTACATTGGATTAGATATACGCTATCGATTCAGAATTAAAAAAGGAAAAAACGCTCAAAAAAGTAAATTTAGAGATAATTTTAAAAATATTTTATTTCCTAAATAAGACTTAAAACAACATTAAATAAACCCTATCAATAAATCCTAAATGCAAGATTACTTTTTAAAATATAGAAACGGTATTATTGGAATAGACACGCATATTCCAACTCCAACAGGAGAAAATTTACCAATTGTATACGCTGATTGGACTGCCAGCGGACGTTGCTTTTCCCCAATTGAAAATCGCATACAAAACGAGATAATGCCATTAGTCGCAAATACTCACACGGAAACGAGCGCTACTGGTATGGCTATGACTTATGCATACCACCAAGCTAGAAATAGCATAAAACAACATGTCCACGCAAATTCAAATGACATGATTATAACTACTGGTTCCGGTATGACAGGCATGGTCAATAAATTTCAGCGGATACTTGGACTTCGTGTACACGGAAAATTAGCCACACTTCCAAAAGAAGAAGAACGACCTGTCGTTTTTATAAGTCACATGGAACATCATTCCAACCATACGAGTTGGCTAGAAACAATTGCTATTGTTGAGATAATCGAACCAACAATCGATGGGTTAATTAATTTAAATCACTTAGCCGAACTTTTAAAAAAACATGAACATCGTGCTATGAAAATAGCTACAATAACTTCCTGTTCAAATGTAACCGGTATCCAAACACCTTACCATCAAATAGCCAAAATAATGCATGAAGCTAATGGTGTTATTTTCGTTGATTTTGCCTGTTCTGCTCCCTATGTAAATATAAACATGCATCCAGAGAACGAAGCGGAACATCTAGATGCAATCTTTTTTTCACCACACAAATTTTTAGGTGGACCAGGATCTTCTGGAGTGTTAATTTTCAATAAAAATTTATACAACAATACGATTCCTGATGACTCAGGTGGAGGTACAGTCGATTGGACTAATCCTTGGGGACAACATAAATATATCGACGATATTGAAGCAAGAGAAGATGGAGGTACTCCAGCATTCTTACAAACCATAAAAACAGCAATGTGTATCGCTTTAAAAGAGCAAATGGGTGTTGAAAACATACTAAAACGGGAACACGAACTGTTGGAAATACTTTGGAATAAGTTAGAAAACATTCCAAACCTGCACATCCTAGCACCACAACATAAAGAGCGATTAGCGATTGTTTCTTTCTACATTGAAGAAATGCATTATAATCTTGGCGTAAGACTTCTAAACGATAAATTTGGCATTCAAAGTCGCGGAGGATGCTCCTGTGCTGGCACCTATGGTCACTACTTATTAAATGTAGACCAAGAGACATCGCAAAAAATTACAGACCTCATTAATCAAGGTGATTTCACTAATAAACCAGGATGGATACGCGTATCATTACACCCAACCATGACAAACGAAGAAGTAAGTTTTATTGGAGATGCAATACAAGCATTAGCGAAAAACTTTAAAGAATGGGGAAAAGGATATGAATTTAGTCCTTGTCAGATTACCTTAGATGTAAACGAAATATCCAGTGAAGACATCATTAAAACAAAAATGGACGAAGCACTAACGAAATCTTTTTGTTGATTTACGATTAGTGGAAACTAAATACACCAATGCTATTAAGGAGGTAATAATCCCTATGAAAAAAGAATGACTTGCTGTAACATACGTATTTTCATAGGTAAATAAGGTGCAAATGGAGCCAAACATTATACCCAACTCTAGGGCGATAAACATGGTTCCTGCACCTACCCCTTTACGTTCTGGATGCGATAAATCTGCTGTCCAAGCAAACAAAGACGGACTATTAATTCCGGTTGCTAGACCAAAAACGACAGAAGCAAGCGTATAGGTTAAAATAGTTGTAGCATTAACTAAAAGTATCATACTAATACACAACAAACTAACGCCGATTATCAAAGACTTAACGCGTCCTATTGTATCTGATAATCGCCCAGTAAACAAACGAACTAATATCGTTACTCCAACATAAAAAAAGAAAAACCATCCTTTATTTTCTATTCCAAGATAAGCGGAAATATCTGGTGTAAGTACAAACACACAACCAGAACACGCGGAAGTTAAAAACATTACAAAAGCGGATGGTAATACATTTGGTTCAAATACATCCTGTTTTTTAATTTTCAGATGACTGATTTGCATTTCTTTTGGACTACCTAAAGTTTCAACCGTAAATTGAAGTAGTATTAAAGAAATAATATTCAAAAATAAAGAAAGATAAAACAATGCATTTATCCCTAAAGCGGAAGCAATTGGGGTTCCTAACACCTGTCCAACGCCAATTCCTAAAGAAATAAATGTCCCCCAAATACCCATCCCTGCTCCTCTTTTGTCTATTGGCAAAAGATCGGTTATCATTGCTGTGGCTCCCGTGGGGGTAAAACCAACGGTAAAACCATGGATAAATCGAACAACTAAAAACAAAAATACCGAATGGGTAAAAGGATATAGTAAATTAACTACAACGCATAAAATCAGCCCTAAGTACATCACTTTTTTTCTTCCAACATAATCGGAAAGTTTTCCTGAAAAAGGTCTAGAAATAGCAGCAGAAATGGTAAAAACAGTAATAATTAATCCCTTCCATTTATCCCCACCCAAATCCGACAAGATCCCATTAAGTTCGGGCATGATTAAGTTAAAACTTATCATGAACAACAACATGGAAATACAAACAATCCAAAAATTACTACTATAACTATTCATTCTACAATTAAAAAAGGCTGCTTCAATTATTGAAACAGCCTTGTTTTTTTTAGTGGGATTCTTTTGCGTGCTCTTCTTCCTCTGGATCTGGAGGAAACAATTTAGGTGCATCTTTTTTACCTTGGTAATGGTCTAACATATCTTCCAACTGAGAAATAGAAAGTCCTTTCGCAATAATTTTTTTATCCTTATCTAACACGAATATTTTTGGTGTAGAATAGATATCATACGTTTCTTGATAATTTAACGCTTCTACAGAGGTATATTTTGGAACAAATTGTCTTGCATCTTCTAAAGCTGCTTTGTATAATTTATCTGTAAGTGCGACATTGATAAATGTTAAATTATTTTCCTTGATGAATTTTTTCCATTTCACATAATCCTCACCGACAGCTTTACCAACCGCAAAAACTTCTACATTACGCTCTTTCAATTTCTTTAAATACAACTCCCCTAATTTTGGTGTAGTTTTTTTACAATGTCCACATTCTGGATCCCAGAAATACAAGACTGTGTAGTCTGCTTTTAAACTGTAGAAATCTCTCCAACGTGTATCCGTAGAATCTAACAAAGAGATGTTTGGAGGAATCTCCCCTTGTACCAGATTTTTGTTGATTTCCACCTTTTTACACAACTCTTCCAATTTCGTGGAATCCATCCAAGTGATATTCGTAGAACCTTGTAACTTTCCTTTGTAATTTTTCACACAATAGTAACGCTGTCCCATTTTCACGAAAACTTTATCCATTCCCATGATATTAGACTTCTCATAATTAGAAGTAATATGCGTAACACAATATTTAAACATTTCCGATTTAACATTTAAATTATCACAAAAACGAAACGCAAATTTGACAATAGTATCCGGAATTGGAGGCAACATATTATTACCAAAATAAAAATCAAGCTTGTTATGAAAAACAGGTGTACTCAATAAACGGTCGTCGTTTAAATCAATATTATCAAAATAATGATCTCTAAAATAATGGTATGCAAAATTAGAATCTAGCATGGAACCGTCCGCCTTTCTAGGAACCTCCGGAACTTCGACATCCATCGACATTTTAACAATTTTACTCACTAAAGTAGTAGGATTTTCAGCAACTAATTGTTTCTGATATGCAACTACTTCTTTTGAAATTGCTTCTAACTCTTTACTAATCGCTTTATACTCTAAAGATTCTTTGCCTAATTTCTCACGTTTATCCGCCAATTCTTTCGCTTTAACGCGACGTTCATTCATATACTTGATATACGCTAAAAAAGTAGTGTTTTCTTTTGAAGTTTTTACCACCATCGATTGAATGTAATCCGGACCAGAAGTCTCAATACTTACATCTTCCCCTGCATAGATAAAGTCAAAATATTTCTGACCTGGCAATAAGAGTGCTAATACACCTGGTTTTTGTTTGGAACCTTTAAACTCTACAATCCCTTTTTTCATTTCAGCAGTATCTGCATAATACATACCTTTTCCGTAATATTTCACCAAAAAAACGGTAGTATCTTTTTCTCCAGATACTTTAAGTTTAATTTTTTGTGAAAAGCCTGTCAGGGATAATAATGTACATAAAATAAAAACTATTTTTTTCATAAAATTATTGGTTAAAGTTGGTCAAAATTAGAAATTTTATGTTGATTGAGGAAGTTAAATCTTCCTAAAATTCATGCATAATATTTCTTTTACTGCTAATAAAAGTTAAAACAAAAAATAAGACGAAGGAAAACCCTAAAGTTGCCCAGCTGTAAAAGGTATACTGAAAATCAATGTAAATTCCTGTGCTATGTAATTTTTTATCCAAATAAGATTTAAGCAGAACAAAAAACACCGATCCTAAAACACATAAGACTCCAAATAATGAAACAAAATAAACAATAAATACATTAGATAAGCTTTTGGAAGGATATCCTAATCTTAGCAATGTTTTTACTTCGTAGGAATTTTTCGAGATTAACAACTGTATGTATTGAATGAGTACAAAAGAAGAAAATAACAAAGTAAGAAAGGATATAAAAGCGATAACGATTAGCAATGTACTTACTACACTTTTTAATCTTCCAGTAACTAACTGTGCATTTTTAGATTCGTACTGATTTTGATCTAAAAATTTCTCCAATAGACCAAATTCTTTCTCTTTTCCTGCAAGGATTATCTGCGTTATTTTTTCATCTTTTTTAGTCCCAAAAGTATTCCCACCATACTTCATAAAGGACTCTGGAACCAAAATAGAAGAAACTTCGTTCGTAAAACCAATTATTTTAGCGTTAAATTTTCGGTGCGTATTATCGTTTGAAAGTAGTAAACTAAATTGTACTTCTTTTGCTAATTGATCCGAGATTTGCGGTATACCTGCCGAACTCATAAAGGTATTCAGCATAACCATAAAATCACGCGGTAAAATAATTGGAACAAATTCAGCACCTTCCTCCCATTTCCACTGACTAGATTTTACATCCAAGAAACGCTTATCTATCGATTGAATGAAAACATCGGAACGAAAATAGGGTAACATCGGATCAGAAGTAGCAAACTCAACCCCAAAATTATTACTCGTCACAGGCTTCACTTCTGCAATAAACGATTTATTCTTAATGGATTGTATTTCGTGGTGTGTAAAAGTCGTAGAAGCTAATTGAAGAGTAGTAGTCGTGGATACTTTTTTCTGGACAACCAATATATTTGGCCCTAACATTTCAGAACCTTTACCAAATTCCGTTACTTTGATCAAATAATGTACCGAAACAAGTAAAAAAACCACCCCTAACAAAGCACCAAACAATGCAATAATTAATTGCAAAAAAGACTGATTTCGTAAAAGTATTTTCCGTAACATTAAATTGTAATTAATTGATCATATGCACTCTTAATATTTGTCCCTAAAGAGGTCAAAACCCAACCTGCTTGCTGTTTACCACATGCTTCATTGATTATTTTCATACATATTTCTGCGTTTTCAGCATCTAAATGAGAAAAAGGTTCATCTAACAAAAGCCAAGAAAACGGTTGACAAATCGCACGAATTATTGCAACTCTTTGTTGTTGACCCATCGATAAATTTCCGCATTTCTCGTTTAATTTTTCAGACAAACCAACTTGATCCATCAATGCTACAAGTTCTATTTGTGAATAGTGATTGGTTAAATCATTTTTCAACTGCAAATTCTCAATTACCGTAAGTTGCGGAAACAATTGTAAATCTTGAAATACAATCGCAATTTTACTTTTTCGATATTCGCTCCATGTTCGATTAGAGAAACTAGAAAGTGCTTTACCTGCAATTTGAATTTCTCCTGAATAATCTTTACGTATACCGAATAAAGCATGAATCAGTGTTGATTTTCCTCTACCACTAGGTGCTTCCACCATTACCTTCTGCCCTTTTTTGATTGTTACACTTTGACACCATAGCGAATTTTCAGCTAGTTGCATCGATGAAAGTGGCGCTGGTAATACCTGGTTGAAAAAAATATCCATCTTAAATATAAAAGAAATTACTCAAATTTAATTATTTATTTCAAGCTTTTTAGCACCTCTTCTACTTGTAAATCGAGTTCCGTACTGGTTAACCAAAAAGCATTTTCATACCTTCTAAACCACGTTAATTGTCGCTTTGCATAACGTCGTGTATTTTGTTTGATCAACAAGATTGCTGTTTCAAATGAAATCTCTCCGCGCAAAAAACGAAATAATTCTGAATATCCAACGGTATTTAGTGTTTGTAAATGCGCTAAATGATAGACTGATTTAACTTCTTGCAATAATCCAGACGCAAGCATTCTATCCACTCGTTGTTCTATCCGTGCATACAACTTCTCTCTCGGGTGATTTATTATAAAATAGTTAGACTCAAAATCGCGCTGTTCCTTGGTATTGTTTTCCACATAAAAAGTGAAGGTATTTCCTGTATTTCGAACAACCTCTAATGCACGAATAACGCGTATAGCATTTGCACGATCAACTTGTGCAAAATAAGTAGGATCTTTTTGGTATAACTCCAGTAATAATGTATCTAGACCATTCTGAAGTAATTCAGCGTTAAGTTGGTTTCGAATTTCTTGATTGAAAGGAATTTTATCCAAGCCAACACACAATGCATCAATAAACAAACCCGAACCTCCGACTAAAATAACGGAATCTGTCGTTTGGAAGATTTTCGCTAGAATCAATAAGGCTTCTTCCGCAAACATCGAAGCAGATACTGGATTTTCTAACGAATGACTATCAATAAAGTGATGTATTACTCCATCCTGTTCTTCCAAACTTGGTTTTGCAGTACCAATAGCTACCTCGCGATAAAATTGACGCGAATCTGCAGATAATACACACGTATCAAAGTGTTTCGCTAAACGTATTGCCAATGCAGTTTTTCCACTTGCAGTAGGACCAGCAATAACAATCAATCGTTTTTTACTCATACAAGGACTTCAATGTTTGATAACGATGGTAAACTTCTTTTACATACGAAGCAACACGTCTTCCTTTTCGTTGACTTAAAACAAGTTCAACGTTATTATCCCAAAGTAAAGGATTCAATCCTTTCTCAACTGCCTTTTTTTGTGCTTTTTGAATGGGTGAATGTCCTGCATTATAAGTTGCAAAAACAAACTTGATACGCTGTTGATAATCCGGTATATTATTCCATAATTTAAAATCCGCAACAATTTTCTGCATACCTCCCTTTATTTGCGAAGCTGGAGATGAAGCTGCATGCACCCCATATCGTTTTCCTGTTCCTGGCATAAATTGCATTAAGCCAAATGCTCCACCTTTTCCTTTAATATATGGTGTAAAATTAGATTCTTGCTGTACAATCGCTCCAATGATATGCCATTCCATATTATATTTCTTTGCTTCCTTTTTGAATATTTTATCGTAAGAGGAAAGTTTTCCGCCTCCAGAATTCAAATAATCAGCATAGGTCAAATGGGATAATTCTTTCCCATCAAAGTATTTTTTCTTTAAAAATCTAAAATGAGGCGTTTTTCGGAACGCTTTAATCCAAGCATCCATACTTTCTTTCAATTTCGGATTGTTTTTACGAACCCCAAACGCTATTTGCTGCTTGATACTTAAACGTAAATGATGGTCTAAATGACTAAATGTAAAAGCATTGGCAACTGCAATATGATTGTCTACAACCGTATAATCAATTTCCTTATTCGCAACTTTCGCCAATAATTTCTCTGGGGAATAATTACCATCTAATGCTTGTATATCGATTGGCTCCCCTATCTCTTGTTCTAAATATTTAATACGTTGGTAATAACTTGAATTTTTCCAAACAGCAATTTTCTTATGTGCTAACTGCATTGGATCTTTAACGTATTGCGGGGTTGAATCTGCTGGTAAACGTTGAATTAAAACCTGTGCTGACCGCAAATAAGGCAATGTAAAATCAATGGTCTTTTTACGGTCTTTACTAATCGTATAACTACACGCAATCACATCACCTTCCAATCTATTCAATTGTAAATCAACATCATCTAAATTTGAAATAAGTTTTACTTCCAATTTCACACCGATGCTTTTAGCGTATTCTTTCAATAATTCATATTCAAACCCCATTTTCACACCTTCTAATTCAACATAAGAAGTAGCGCTGTTTTCGGCTAAAACAACTAATTTCTTATTCGCAACTATTGCGGATAAATCAGAGTTTTCAGATGAATTGATGTAAAATGCATATTTCTCTGTATTTCTTTTACACGAAAAAAGAAACAAAATCAATACCATCCATAAACCACATATTCGTAATTTAAACATAAACGAAGTATTATGCTCTTAAAGAACAAGTTAAACCTTATTCAAAGTATACGAAGAATATAAAAAAAGGTTACCTACCACAAAATCAACACACTAACTTCAATTCTGAAAATTAATTCAATTTTGTCCATTGATTTTGTATTTTTGCAAATCAATCACCTTAACAAATGAATAAAGCACAAATCCTTATCTTTAATTTTTTGGATATTTTCTATCCAATCTTTAAACGATTTATGGATAAACAAACCTACCATTACCTGGCTTGTGGAGGTGGAAATACGCTTTTTGGATTGGTTCTTTTTTTTATTTGTGAACACTTTGTTTTTCATCAAGTTAATGTTGACTTAGGTCTTTTTGCTATCAAACCACATATTGCATCCTTTATAGTTTCATTCAGTATTACGTTCCCAATCGGTTTTTTATTAAGTAAATATGTTGTTTGGAATGACAGTAATTTACCCGGTAAAAAACAATTTACGCGCCATTTATTTTTTGTGATTTTTAGTGTTTTTCTTAATTACGCCTTACTGAAATTATTTGTAGATTATTTAAATTGGTGGCCGATGCCTAGTCAAGTTTTATCAACTTCTATCATCGTTATTTTCAGCTATCTAGCGCAAAAATATTTCACCTTTAAATAATTAATCAAAGGTTAATCCTTCTTCGTTTGAACTTGAACTTTGGCTTTCTACACCATAATCCAATCGTTTTGTAGTTACATACCTTGGAACATAATAAGCGCTTCCATTAAAACGATCGATTGTAATACCTTTAGATGAAGAGGCATGTATAAATTTAATTCCTTCAGTCGGGTTAACTTCATAAATTATTGCAACATGACCAATCCTACTAGATCCAGAATTACTTCCTTTAAAAAACATTAAATCACCTGGTTTGGCTTCGGAAAGTTTAACCGTTCTTCCATATTCAGCTAATCCATAACTTGAATGTATAACATCCAGACCAAAATTCCCCAAGACATAGGACACAAATCCAGAACAATCAAATCCTGTTGGAGAAGCCCCAGAACTCAAATAAGGTGTGCCTAAAAATGTTTTTGCGAAACCTAACATATTATCAACGTAGGCACTATTATTTTGAGGTAATGAATCCGTATGTACTTTAAAATCTAATTTTGCTTTAGATTTAGAACTCGTAATGGAATCTTTTTTTAGACTCGTTTGAGCACTTACTTTGATAGTGAGCGACAAACTCGAAATAAAAAAAAATAAAATATAGATGATTGATGTTTTCATTCGTTTGCAAAAATATCACTATTTTCACAGCGTAAAACCAAAGTCTTGAATAAAGTATCTACAGATAACCTAACTAAATTGTACTACACTATCGGTGAAGTGTCATCCATGTTCAATGTAAACACTTCATTAATAAGGTTTTGGGAAAAAGAATTCCAAGTTATTTCTCCTAAAAAAAACCGAAAAGGCAACCGGTTATTTACAATTAAGGATATTGAAAATATTAACAAAATTTATCATTTAGTTAAAATCAAAGGTTTTACACTGGATGGTGCTAAAAATTCATTGAAAGCCAAAGAGGATTATTCACACGAAGAAAAATTATCAGACAACGAAGCTGTTATTGAACGATTAAAAGCAATAAAAGAGTTGTTACTGACTATGAAAACAACGAATTAATCCTTATACTAATTAATTGATTTTTGATCTTCTTGGTATAAACGGTTTAAATACTCCAAAGACTCTAGTATTTCTTGTTCTGATATCTCTTGATTAATAACACTTTGACCAATTCCAATTAATAAGACGCACAAAATTTTCTGTTGCTCATTCTTTTTATCGTTGAGCATTAATTGATAAATTTCATGTACGTTTTCATTCGATAAATCAATACTCTCATAATTAGAAAGTAAAACACGCTCAATTTCATTTAATTCGGAGAGCGTGATGAAATTTTTCTTAAACGAAATAAAAGACTCTGCTAAAATACCTAAAGCGACTGCATAACCATGTGAAATCGGATCTTTCAGTACAAAATATCCTTCTAAAGCATGTCCAATAGTATGTCCGAAATTTAATTTTTTTCGTAATCCACCTTCAAAGGGATCTTCTAAAACAATCCCGTTTTTGATGGATAATGAGGCATAAATATGCTCAGTTGTAAGTTCTTTTTCTACTTCTTTCAAGGTAGATAAATCTACCCAATGTTTTGCATTGACAATTAAACCGTGTTTTAACATCTCAGCAAAACCATTATAGACTTCTCCAACCGGTAAAGTTTGTAAAAATGCAGGATCTATATAAACTGCTTTAGGGTCCACGAAAAGTCCTAATTGATTTTTGTATTTCCCTAAATCCACGCCTGTTTTACCTCCAACTGAAGCATCTACCATCGCTAACAGTGAAGTTGGGATATTGATAAAATCTATCCCTCTTTTATAAATAGATGCGGTAAATCCACCTATATCCGAAACGATTCCACCTCCTAAATTTATTACAACATCCTTTCGATCAATCTTATAATCTGTCCAAGTATCCCAAATCTGCGTGCACAAATCTATTACCTTACTACTTTCACCTTCCGGAATTAAAATAACTTCCGCTTCTCTTAAAAAATCAAAAGAAGTAAGTAAATACTCTAAACAAAATTCATTCGTATTTTCATCTACAATAATGATTTTACGAGAGTTTACATAATTACTTTCCATAAAATCCTGAAAAGTAGAAGCGTCTAAATCATTAATCTCTATAAAGTATCCAGTTGATTTAAGCGTATAAGACATAATTGTAAAATTTCAAACAAAATACAAAATACAATATATTTTTAAAACAGTAAATTTTTCAATTCAAATAATTGAATTTTTACATAAAATGAAAGTATTTTTGTACTATGATAACTTTTGAAAATACAGAAATTGCTTTTAAAAGCAAAACCGACAAAGATCTAGTTAGAGCTTTTTGGTTATTTAAAATAATAGGCTATCCACGTATCGTAAAATTCGGAAAATGGTTTACAGAAATAGCACTAAAATTTAATTTACCAATTGATGGAATAATAAAAAAAACAATCTTTAAACAATTTTGCGGCGGTACAAATATTCAGGATTGCACATCAAAAATAAAGGAACTTAACGAATACAAAATCGGAACTATTCTCGACTATTCTGTAGAAGGAAAAACAGAAGATATTGATTTTGAAAAAACAACCCAAGAAATAATCGAAACGATTTTAAAGGCAAAAGGTAATCCTGCTATTCCATTTGCTGTATTTAAAGTTACTGGGATTGCTACTTTTTCTATTCTTGAAAAGGCAAACGATATAAAAAATGAACTGTCCGAAGCTGAAAAAAAAGCTTATTTAGAAATCATTCATCGCGTAGAACGTATTTGTGAAGAAGCATACAAAAACAATGTTCCTGTATTTATTGATGCGGAAGAAAGTTGGATTCAAGATAGTATTGATCGTATCACTTTGTCAATGATCATGAAATTCAATAAAGAAAAAGCAATTGTATTCAACACTTTACAAATGTATCGTCACGATAGAATTGATTTTTTAAAAAAACTAATCGAAGAGGCGCACAAGGGAAATTATCACTACGGAATAAAACTAGTTAGAGGTGCATACATGGAAAAGGAACGTCAACGCGCAGCACTTAATGGATACCCCTCACCTATTCAAAACACAAAAGAAGATTCGGACAAGGATTATAATAAAGCATTAGAATTGATTTGTAATAACTTGGATTATTTGGCACTTTGTGCTGGAACACACAATGAACAAAGTTCACTCTATTTAACCCAACTAATTGAAGAAAAAGGATTAGATAAAACCTCCAAAAAAATCTATTTTGCGCAATTATTAGGGATGAGTGATCATATTTCTTATAATCTTGCTTCCAACGACTATAGAGTTGCTAAATATGTTCCTTATGGTCCTATTAAAGAAGTTCTACCATACTTACTTCGTCGTGCAGATGAAAACACATCTGTAGCAGGACAAACGAGCAGAGAACTCTCACTCCTTTCGATTGAAAAAACCAGAAGAAAAAAATAAATGTCTATATCACAAGCTAGAAGATCTAAAGAAAAAAAACGAGATTTATTTTACAAATCACTCGCACTTTTTTTATTTTTCATTACTATTAATGCCATCTGGATATTGTTTTTCTATGAGGATGATACCTTGAAAATTATCTATGGTATCTTAACACCGTTACTGTATTGTTTGTACTATTATCGTATTAAGAAAACACGCAAACGATTAAAAACGAAAATCAAATCGCACATTTATATTCCGATAACGTATGTTTTCTTTGGCGTATTTTGGTATCTTTTAGCACATGTATTTATCTATATAAGTGACAAAATAGAAGGGGATAAAGATGAAGTTTACAAAACTAACATAGAAGCTATAAATGAACAAAATAATGATACAGACTTTCAAATAACCGATTCGAAAAACTTATTCGAAAAATTAAATATTGAAACCTATTTTCTATTCAATCCAAACCTAGCTTATCCTTGTAAAGTTGCTGAAGAAATTGAATGGATGTTTGCTAAAAAATCAAAAAACACAACAGTACATCATTCAAAACAGCAGGCAAACATGATTATTACCTTTGTGATACTATTCCTTATCCAAATTGGAGCAATCTATATTTCAGAAAACATTATCTATCCTAAAATTAGACCTAGAGTTGTTAAACGAAGAAAAAGAATACATACATTTCTTAAAATAGAAGATGCATTTATTGATGAAAAAAGAGTAAATGAACCAGTTCAACTTACACCAAAATCAAATCAGTCTGACTTTCCTAAACTTTGAATTTTAGCTTTCTAATTCTGGATCGAATTTTAGCAAATCGATAGTTTCGCCATCAAATACCCCATAGGTAAAATAGTGAATCCAATCTCCTAAATTGATATAGGTAGCTTTTTGAACCTGCTGTACAATCGGCAAATGGCGATGTCCAAAGACAAAGATATCAATGCTTTCTTTTTGTAATTCTTCTTTGCAATATTGTATCAACCATTCTTTTTCCTCTCCTAAAAAAACCTCATCTAAATGTCCGGATTTAGCGCGACTTCTTTTAGAAAGAAAATCTGCTAATCCAATCCCAATGTTCGGATGAATAAATCCAAAAATGGATTGAACCAAACGGTTTTTAAAAATTTTCTTCAAACGTTTGTAACCATAATCACCAGGACCTAAACCATCTCCATGTCCGATATATAGCTTCTTACCATTGATTGTTGTGATTATAGGTTCATAATGAAGTTCAACACCGAGTTCCTTCGGTAAATAATCAAAAGCCCACATATCATGATTTCCAGTAAAAAAGTGCACCGGAATACCTGCATCCGTAAATTCTGCAATCTTTCCTTGCAAACGCACAAAGCCTTTTGGGATTGCAAACTTATACTCAAACCAAAAATCAAAAATATCGCCCACTAAATACAAAGCTTCACAATCTGGTTTAATCTGATCTAACCACGCACAGATTTGACGCTCCCTAACACGACTTTTTTCATAGGTAGGAGCTCCTAAATGGAAATCAGAGGCAAAATAAACTTTTTTAGATGGAGATAATTGCATAGTTAGAATCCAAATACATTTTTCAAAAGTACTTCTAACTCTTCGCCACGAACATTTGTTTTTATAATTTTCCCTTCTTTGTCGATTAATACAGTAAATGGAATACCAGTAACTTTATACAATTGCGCTGCCTCATTCGACCAAGCCTTTAAATCACTCACATGATTTGTCCACGATAAATTATCTCTTTTGATCGCTTCTTGCCAAGCATTTTTATCCTTATCAAGGGAAACGCTCATGACCGTAAAACCAGCATCTTTATATTTGTTATAAATTTTTACAACATTCGGATTTTCTCTTCTACATGGACCACACCAAGATGCCCAAAAATCAAGCAATACAACCTTCCCTCTTAAATCAGACAAACGCAATGGCTTACCATCTAATTTAGGTTGCATAAAATCTAAGGCTTCTTTACCTGGCATTAAAAAAGCCATTTCATCATGTTTCGATTTGAAATTCAAATAATTAGATTTCACAAAATTAACCGTTGGTGCGCCATCAAACCCTTTTACAATTTGATCTACAAGCATTTCATACACCTCGAAATTTTGATTTGGATCAAACAAGGATAATAAGGGCAATAAAGCTGGTGAATTTTGATTCGCGTTAAAAAACTCTTGTTTATACGCCTCAAACCCTTGAAATATTGCCGTAAACGATTCGTTTACGGCTTTTTCTTGGTCTGGATGTTGTTGTAAATAAACATTCGCAGAATCTTTCTTACGGTTATAATCTTCTAAACGAACAATAAATTTATTTAACTGTGTACTTTCTTCCGACCCAACTAAATTCATAAACTGGATCAAATTTTTACCATCTCCATACACTTGAATCGCTGAATTATCGCGTAAAATAAGATTGATGTGTTGATTTTTAGAAATTCTTAACACATAGATATCTTTGGAAGGTAAGTTTCCATTAATTGTAAAATTTCCTTTTTTATCCAGTTTTGCTTTTAACAAATCACGATATTCTTGCCCATTAAACTGGGATATTGCTACTGAATCCTGTGGTAAATTAAAAACATTACCACTGATTGTCACTTTTATAGGTGTTTGTGAAAAAGACACCAATGTTAGGAAAACTCCTACAATTACTATTAAATACTTCATCTTTTATAATTTCAATAAGGAAACAATCTTTTGCTCTAAAGCTTCGCCCTGTAAGTTTTTACCAACTATTACACCGTTTGCATCAATTAATACCGTAAATGGAATAGAATTGAAACCATATTGTTGTACCAAAGGTGTTTCCCATTGCAACAAATCACTAACATGTGTTGTCCAAACTAAACCATCCGATTTAATAGCTTTTTTCCAAGCCTCTTTATCTTTATCCAACGAAACACTATATATCGTAAAATTTTGATTTTTATATTTATTATACAATGCTACTACATGTGGATTTTCTTGTCTACATGGCGCGCACCAAGAAGCCCAAAAATCGATTAACACTACTTTTCCACGTAAAGAACTTAAACTTATTTTCTTACCATTAGGATCTGGTAAATTAATCTCTGGTGCTTGCTGTGTCTGTGATGCTGTATTAGTACCTTTAAATTCCGAATATGCATTTTTAATCTGTTCGATTTGCATTTCCAAAGATCGAGTTATAGGTGAACGAGGATAGGTAGACTTATAGGAAGATAATACAGTATTCAAAACTTCCAAATTAGACACATCCCAGTTTTCAAATCCCATTGCTGGAGTCATAGAAGTTGTTAATACTATATTTGCTGGATTCGAAGGGTTCTTTAACATTTCAGATTTAGCATAAACATCTAATGGCTTTTTTATTTCAAAAAACTGTTTGATCTTATCTTCCTCTTTAATGGATTTATCATTGATTAAAGCCATTTGTTTATACGCAAATTCATTGAAAATTTGCATATATTTTGTTATTGCTGAAGTCCATTTAGCACCTGAGATTTTAGGTAATTGCTCAAAAGTTGCATAGTTTGCACTTACCCGAATCTTATCTTTCGGACATAAAGTCAAAGGAACACTTTTAATCTGATCTTTACCAACACGTAATTGATATAAACCAAATCCTTTAATATTTCCTTCGATATGAAATGTCCCATCTACTTCCGTTTGAGATTCTGCAATTTTAATCACTCCTCTAGCACTTTGAGCCTCCACAAATATTTGTTGATTTGCAGCACCTAAAATTTCACCATCAATCTCAAAGTTTTTTGGCAGACTTGATTGATTCACATCTTTATCTTCTGAATCAGAACAAGATACAAAAAACAAAATTAAGGATAAACAATATATTAAATTACGCATTTTCAATAAATTAAGCTATTTCGTCTAACATTTTTCGCAACAATGGATTGGCTTGTTTGGGATCAGCCTTTCCTTGAGACACTTTCATCAATTGCCCCATTAAAAAACCTACCAATTGTTTTTCTCCAGCGATATATCTTTGCACTTCCGTAGGATTGGATGTTATCACTTCTTTAATATAATTAGTAATATTCCCTTCATCTGAATCTTGAATAACATTCATCCATGTTGCAACCTCCAAAACTGTTTTATCTGAATTTTCAAATAATGCAGGGAATACTTTATTGGAAGCTATTGAATAGGAAACTTTACCACCTTCAATCAAATTTACTAATTCAGCAATTACAGTTGGAGTTATTGGAAATTCATTAATCTCAATCGCTTGTTGATTTAAATAACCTTTCACTTCACCCATCAAAAAATTTGCTGCGGTTTTTATATGTTTGGTATGCAATAGGATTTCTTCAAAATAAAGTGCAATATACTTATTATCAACTAAATTCGTTGCATCATACTCTGACAATCCAAATTTTTCAGTGTACTTCAAATATAAGTCTCTTGGCAAAGCAGGCATTTCATTTTTAACCGCATCTATTTGTGGTTGATCAACATATAATGGTTGTAAATCTGGTTCTGGAAAATAACGGTAATCATTTGCAGCCTCTTTGGAACGCATCGAAATAGTACTTCCTTTCAAAGCATCAAACCCGCGTGTTTCTTGTGAAACTTCTCCTCCATTCTCAATTACTTCAATCTGGCGTGTAATTTCAAATTCAATCGCACGTTGAACATTACGAATTGAATTCATGTTTTTCACCTCTACCTTCGTGCCAAATTCCTTTGCGCCAAGTAATCGCACCGAAATATTAGCATCACAACGAAGCGATCCTTCCTCCATGTTTCCATCACAAATATCCAAATAACGAACTAATTTTCGAACTTCTGTAACATAATTATAGGCTTCTTGCGAAGAGCGAATATCTGGTTCGGAAACTATCTCTAATAAAGGAACTCCAGCACGATTTAGGTCGACTAGGGTATCAAACACATCCACATCATGTATGCTTTTTCCAGCATCCTCTTCCATGTGAATCCGTGTAATCCCTACATTTTTATAATCTCCTTGATCATCTTTAACTACCAAATAACCTCCTGTGCAAATTGGTGTTTTATCCTGTGTAATTTGATAGCCTTTTGGTAAATCTGGATAAAAATAATTTTTACGCGCAAAGTACTGGTTGGGTGCGATATCAGAATGGCATGCTAAACCTAACTTTATTGCATTTTCAATGGTTTGTTTATTCATCACTGGCAATGTTCCAGGATGCCCTAATGAAACTACACTTACATTCGTATTTGGATGCGCTCCAAATTCATTTACATCATTAGAATACGCCTTCGTTTTCGTTAGCATTTGAGCATGCACTTCTAACCCAATAACTACCTCGTATTTTTCTCTTGTATTTCCCATAAATTATGAACGTGCAATTAACTCACGTAATATCAATGTCATTTTTGGTTCTTGTCTCGAAGCAACCTCAATTACTTCCGCCAAACTTACTTTTTTAATTTTACCAGGTACACCTAGATCTGTAATAATTGATATTGCAAAGCATGGAATCTCCATATGTCTCGCAACTATCACTTCAGGAACCGTAGACATCCCTACAGCATCAGCGCCTATTGTACGAACAAATTTATATTCAGCAGGTGTTTCCAACGTAGGTCCCGTTAAACCTAAATATGTTCCTTCTGCAATTCGAATAGCATTTTCTTTCGCAATATCTTTTGCTAATTGAATCATTTTAGGACAATAAGGCTCACTCATATCTGGGAAACGAGGACCTAATTCATCGAAGTTTTTACCTATTAATGGATTTCCAGGGAAGAAATTAATATGATCATTTAAGATCATAATTTCACCTACAATAAAATCAGGATTTACCCCTCCAGATGCATTACTGACAAATAACTTTTCTATTCCAAGTAATTTCATCACACGTATTGGATAGGTTACTTGTTTGAAATCATATCCTTCATAGTAATGAAAACGTCCTTGCATTGCTACAACGGCTTTTCCTCCTAAATTTCCAAATATTAATTTACCAGAATGACTTTCCACAGTAGAAACCGGAAAATTTGGAATGTCTGCATATGAAATCTCATCAATTACCTCGATTTCTTTTACTAATCCTCCTAGCCCTGTTCCTAATACGATTCCAACACTCGGTTTTACAGATGTTTTACTTAAAATATAATCTACAGATTCTTTAAATTGTGTCAACATAATTTTTTATTTCTTGTACAAATTCAGCTTCTCGATCCAACGAAATACGAATTGGAATATAAGACCATGGATATCTTTCCAATTGACTTTTCGTAACTATTGATTTTAAACGCATAAAATCTTTTTCAGTGGTTAAAATAATAGCACTTGAATCTTCTAAAAGATCAAATTTAGTATGAATTTTTTGAATATCCGACACACTAAAAGTATGATGATCTGGAAAAGCTACTAATTCGACTTTATTCGTTTCTTGAAGATATTGATATAACGGTTTAGGATTTGCTATTCCAGTCACTAAAAGAACCTCCTTAAAACCATTAAAAACCTGGTTATCAAAACGAATCACCTTTCCGTATTCAATAGACGAGAAATAGATTTGTTTTTCCGAAAAACCAGATTTAATACTTATATTTTTTTTCGCTTCATTCGAAAGATAATTTGGACACTTGGTAACAATTAAACGATCTGCTCTTTTTTTACCAAACGTAAACTCCCTTAAATCACCTGCAGGTAACATAAAATCAGTATAAAACGGCTTACTATAGTCCATGAGTAGGATAGAAAATTCAGCATGCACCTTTCGATGTTGAAAGGCATCATCTAATAATATTACATCCGGTTGAATATCTTTCAAGATTTTTTGTACACCTTCCGTTCTAGATTCACAAACAACAACAGAAATATCAGGAGATAATTGTGTGAAATATTGTAAAGGTTCATCCCCTACACTCATTGCTGTTGAATCTTTATTGACTTGAAAATATCCTTTCGTTTTTCTTCCATACCCCCGACTCAATATACTTGTCTTTTTGGACTTGGAAATAATAGACGCTAGAAATGCAACATGCGGTGTCTTTCCTGTTCCTCCAACAGATAAATTCCCAACACTTATTGCTTTTACAGGGATTTCATAAATTGAAATCAACCCCCAATCGAACATTTTATTTCGCACGAATGTTATTAATCCATACAAAATGGCAAATGGAAATAAAAGTTTGCGTAATTCACCCATAAAATTAAACGCGATTAATAGCGATTACAAGGTAATAATACTTTTTTGGGAATTGTACTAGCACCAGTATAAAGCAAAGAAAATTCAAATGTTCCTTTCCTTGAATTTGTTCCAGTACTTAAAGCAGATAAATTAACATCGTAACTCAAGCCAACTACATATTTTTTATAATAAAATCCTACGGTAGGAATTATCGCGTCAAAAACTCTAGATACTCCATGCCTATAGTGCAAACCGACATAATATGAAGGAATTATCTTATTGCTAGTTTGAATTTGAAAATTTGTACCTATTAATAAATCATTAGCTTTAGCTGTCCACATCATCAATAATTTTGGCTGTAAACTATACTTCAAACTTAATGGAATAAATACTTCAGTGAAAAACACTTTACGGGCACGCAAACGTTCTTTGTCATTTTTAAAATAGGAATCTTTTGGTCGATTAATATGGTTGACTGAAAAACCAATTTTGGGAGTACATTTTAGTAGTTTCTTGGTCCAACTCCCTCCTATGTTTAAGTCAAAGTAATTTTGAGATGGTTTTAATTGCCCCTCTAAATTTGAAGTTTTACTATTAAAATCTCCAGACTGATAATCCCATTGATTAGGAAATGTCTGGGTAGATGGATCTGATGAACTCATTACCATCCCGGTTTGAATACCTGCTCTGAAACTATTTTTTTTATAGGAAAAACTATGCGCTAATGACACTAAAAACTTATTTGAATTTACATTATAGGTAAAAGGAATTCCTGTAATATAACTAGTCTCCTCCCCTTGAAAACGATCACTTGTAACCATTAAACCTGCACTAAACTGATGTTTTTTGTAAAAGAAAATATGATCAAACGCAATTAAATAGGTCGAAATTGGTTGTTTATTTAATTGTCTCCATTGATTTCGATAATTAGCAGAAAAACGATAATCTCCATCATAATCTCCAATCTTTGCAGGATTCAACAAATGATCTTGATTATAAAATTGCGACAAATGAATGTCTTGTGCAAAAAACGAAGTATGAAGTATCAGTAGTAATAAAATAACAATACTTTTCATTACCACATTTTAGGATTAGACAAGTATGTAGCTGCCATTTTCAAATATTGACCATCCGTAAACCCACAATCACAAAAATCTGGATAGTACGACATTAGATTACCAACTAAAGGAGCGTAATACATACCATTTGCATCTACAGCATAAGGCATTGTCTTATATATAAATTCGCATTGCCGTTTAGGTTCAAAATTGATATATAAACCCATCAATAGTAAATCACTCGGAACATAAGGATCTGCTGGCGTATCTTCAATTTCATCTGCTGTTGTTAAACTATTAGAACCATCCACAAGTTCTGTCGTATGCGATTCTACAAACGTATGTTTTAAACCGAAATAATGCCCCATTTCATGCGCTAAAACCTTGTTACTACTAACCGTTTTTTTATTTACTCGAATTCCACCAGATGACATATTGCAAACACCTCCTAAATCAGCAATACCTGCAGCAGAGGGGTTAATATCTGAAACATAGTATATATTTATTCGATTCTTAACATTGTACAATTGTTGAACTTGTTGCCAATATTCATCCTTACCGATAGTGGATTGATCATATACAAAATTATCAAGATAGCGAAATTCACAGATCTCGAACGAAACACAAATTTTAGAAAAATGAGCAGTAACACCCGCTAAATTATTTGCTATTTCCGCCTCCGTAACCCCTACTTTCCCAAGGCTGTCTTTAAAAATATGAACAACAACTGAAAATTTCTTATCGATACAAGGAAGTTGTTTCTTTACCTGTGCTTGCGTAAAAACAGAAAAACAAAATATTACTAAAAAAAGAAAAAAAAGTTTTTTCATATCCTTGAAAATGAACCCCAAATATAATTTAAATATTTTAGTTTTTTATAATAATCAAATAGGAAAAAAAATCCGCATCTCAATTCGATAGATTAAGCATCTAATGTTATGATTTATACGTTATAAAATGTAATTTTACCACAATTTAACCTTAAAACAGAATACATATAATTACAATAATACCTAATCATGAATCGTAACGTTTTTCTATGCTTATTGCTTCTTTTATTTACATTCTCGTTTAAAGGTTATTCTCAATCTGCAGATATAACGGAAGGATGTATTGGTATGAAAGTTCAATTTTCAGCTCCTGGACCAGGTAGTTGGGACTTTGGCGACGGTAAAAGTTCAGGCTTATCCAATCCGCAAATAACATACTCTATACCAGGTACTTATATCGTAAAATTCAATGGAAACCCGACAGGTATTGTCATTAAAGTTTCTCCTAAACCAGAAATTGTCATTACAGCATCTCCAACGAAAGGTTGTGTACCACTTAATGTCGTATTCAATGCAAGTTTGAAAAATCAATTACCAACTGGTGTGACAATAAATAACGCAAGCATTGTTTGGAATTATCAAGATGGAAACAACAGCTCAAATACCTTAAATACAAACTACACTTACACAAAGGCTGGATTACAAGATTTAGGTTTTTTTATGACATTCAATCAAAATGGAAGTACTGCTTGCTCCAAAATTGATACTTTGATTACAAAATTGATTAAAACAACCGATAAACCCACCGTTAATTTCACACCATCTGCTCTCTCATCATGTACTGCACCACTGAATGTCACTTTCATAAATACTTCTGCATCTACTTTACCAATAACCTACAAATGGGATTTTGGAAATGGAAAGTCATCAATAAATCAGAATGGTGATGCACAGAATTATACAAAAGATGGAAAATATAATGTAAAATTAGTTGTAACGGACAATAATGAATGTTCGGATTCTATGACTAAAATTATTAACATAGGAAAACCTTTAGCTGATTTCCAAGAACAAAGTAACAGAGATACCACCTGTATTCCAAGTGAATACAACCATATGACAACCTTGTTTTTTTTGAACAAATCAACCCCTGGAAACTATACATGGAAATTTGACGCTGGAACATCTATTGCAACTTCAAACCTTGAAACTCCAGGCCCTATTAATTATTACACACCAGGTAAACATAAAGTCACCTTGACTGTTAACGCAAATGGATGTGTTGACGATACCACAATGGATATTTATGTGCAAGATCCAATAATTAGTATCGGAATCAATCGAAGTTATTCTTGTCGAGATACGTTAACAAGTTTTTATAAAATTACAAATCAAAATAATTCAGGACCTGTAGCTTCTTACTATTGGACTTTCCCAAATATTACAAAAACAAAAAAAGCTACTGCTTTTCCAAGCAACACAAACACAGCTACACCTAAATGTTTTTACAATACGTTTGATTCCACCTACACGGTAAGAGGTGTTAATATCGATACAGTATATTGCCAATACATTACAAAAGCGGGGTGCTTATCAAACATTGCCATTACCGTAGATACAATTAGTGAAATGTGGGCAAGAATTATCCCAGATATCCATGAAGGTTGTAAAGACTTAAATGTTACTTTCACGGATATATCTACTTCCCACTTAAAATCTACAATTGATGTTTGGCAATGGGATTTTGGGGATGGTACAAAACAAACCTTAAACGCTCAAACAAAACCTATTCACACCTATAAAACACCTGGTATATATTATGCAACATTAATTGTAAAAGATAATGACTACAATTGTTCAGATACTTCCTGGAAAACAGAAATACATGTAGGTGATTCTATACTACCTATTGACTTTACGTTATCGAATGATACGATATGTAGAGGAGAAAGTGTGTATTTTAAAAATACAACAGATTTAGCTACACAAGCAAAAATATCCGCTTGGAATTATAGCTCGGATAAAGAACTTCTTTCTGCTTGTTTTCAATATAAGGAAGGCAACTTTTTGTTTAATGATTCGATTGGTAAACAAACCATTACATTGTCAGCTGAATACAATGGATGCTATGTAAGTAAAAGTCATACATTAGAAGTTAAAGGTCCTATCGCGCATTTTGATTATTTACAGGATTGTAAAACACCTACAATCATTAAGTTAATAAACAAAGCAGAAGGTAGTGGAACTGTAAGCTGGAACATTGGAGGAAATATTATCCCCGCAAATCCTGACACAACTATCGTTGATCTTTCTACTTTCGTGCCAACATTAAACTTTGGTGATTTAACGATAAAACAAATTATAAAAGGAGGTGTTTGTGGAGATGATTCGACTGGTTCAATTGTTCATTATGGAATTGTAAAGTCTATTTTTAATATCACAGACACTAGCGGAAATATTCTCAATCCTGTTAATGGAAATGTCTTGCTAGGAGACGCAAGTACAGGACAAAAATACAAATACGACGCTCAAAACTCGAACGACATCTATGCAAACGATTGCTATAGAGGGTTCACATTTTTACAAGAAGGGAATAGACCAAGAGTTTGGACACTAGCAAAAGATTCTGTTCTCGTTTTTAAAAATGATCCAAATGGTGCGGACAACCAAGTAGTAAAAATTATTGCTCGAAATCAAAACAATTGTGTTGATACATCGAAAATTAACATTCGAATTTTTGATTTAGACCCCAAATTCACCTTTACTACACAAAGTAAAATCACCAACAATGATACAACTGTAACTTCGGTTTGTCTTCCTGTAACTTTGAAATTTAATGGTGGTCCAAGTACTGCTGACACTACGATAAAAACATACACTTGGAAATTCAGTGATGGAGGAACTGGTGCAGGGAAAGTAATTTCACACACGTTCAACCCAACAAATTCAAAAAACGACTCATTATTTATCACTTTAACTATTACGGATGTCAATGGTTTTTCCAAGAGTTATTTAAATTTTATCCCTACCTACAAACCAAGTATTCAAATTACTGCTATACCAACAATAAATCCGCAAGATTCAACGGTTTATATTTGTGCCGGTAATAATGTATTATTTAACGCTACTTCCACTCAAAAACTCACCTATAAATGGACATACGAGAACGGATTTAAAACTTTTACTAGTAATTCAACATCCCCTAAATTTTATGTTCCATCTGGAAAAACATCCAATACTGAAAAAGTTATCGTTGACTTTGTAGAAACAGCAACAGGTTGTGTTGGACAAACCTATCGAAAAATAAACACTGAAATATACCCTACTCCGATTATACTTTCCAATGTAATAAACGGTATCGGTTGTGGAAATCCTTCGTTTAACGCAAACTTCAAAGACAGTTCCTTTTTTAATCCAAGCTTTAACACACCTTGTTATTTTCTGTGGAATTTAGGGGTAAATAATACAAGCTCCTCGAATTCTACTGCTTCGTTCACCTATGAGAAAGGTAAATATTCTGTTGGATTAACATTAACCACACAGGCTAATGGCTGTAAAAAAGATACCACACTTAAATTTGAAGTCGTATCACCAACAGCTAATTTCACAATTAATAAAAATGATATATGCCAAGGAGAAGAATTAATATTCACTATGATCAATCCATCACCTGATGTTAAATCGTATCGCTGGGATTTTGGAGATGGTGTTATCGATTCTTTGAATAATCCAACCAAACACACTTATAATTATGTACCTCCTTCTGGAAAAACAGTTGCAACATTATTTGTTCAAAATAACGGGTGTTCCAATCCTTATTTTCAAGATGTAAATATGCATTACGTTCACGCTGATTTTGCTGTTACAGATCTTGGTTCCTATATACTAAACGATACTGTTACTTGTCTCGGAGATGCATTTAGTTTTACAAATACTTCTGAAAACAGTGATGTATACAAATGGGAATATGATAATAATACAACGATTACAAAAGATATAAATTCGTACACCTTCCCAAAAACGGATACTTTTAACATTCATTTATTTGTATCTAATAACGCATATGGTTGTAAAGATGATACTATAAAACAAGTAGTTGTATCCAAAAAACCAAGCGTTAAAGGAATTATTGAACCTATCTGTAAAGGAATAGGAACAGTAAAATTAAGTACCAAAGACACGTTAACTAATCATATTTACACCTGGTCTCCTTCAAACCTAACTCCTTCTAAAAACACGATTTACACCGTAACAGTAAACGATACTATTAATCATTGTTCGTCAACAGATGATGTACTTGCAGTAGTGATCGAAGATATCAATCCTATTTCTTGGGATACAACTATAATTATTGGCGAAAAAGTTAAATTACCAATTGATAATCAAAACGGTACTATCAACTTTACCTGGAAGCCTTCAGACGGATTAAGTTGTTTACAATGTGCTTATCCTATAACTCAACCTTTAAAAGATATTATGTACACGGTATTAATGAAGGATAACAACAACTGTGGATTCACAAATAATGGTGTTTTTAAAATTACGGTTAAACCAGAAACACACTTAAAGCTTCCAACTACATTTACTCCTAATGGAGACGGTATAAACGATGTTATTTACGTAAAAGGTTGGGGGGTTAAAAGTTTAGAAACCTTTGAAATCTATAACCGTTGGGGTGAATTAATATTCAAGACTAACAACATCGAAGATGGTTGGGATGGTTTTTACAAAGGAGAATTACAGAACAATGATGTATATGCATATAAAGTAATCGGAACTAGCTGGAAACTGGATCCATCATCTGGTCAAGACGCAAAACTAATAAAAGAAGGATATATTCACTTGATGCGCTAATTAGTTAGGTGTGACGAAAGTAGCGAAGTTTAATAGAGATAATAAGATTTAGTTGGTATAAATCAAAAAAGGCTGATTCAATTGAATCAGCCTTTTTTGATATGGAGTAAAATTTGATTAATCTTCTGTTGGTACTAAAATTCTTCCACAGTGCTCGCAAACGATAATTTTACGTTTTGTTTGTATATCTAACTGACGTTGTGGTGGAATTTTATTGAAACATCCTCCACAAGAATCACGATCCACAGGAACAACTGCTAAACCATTTTTAGCATTTCCACGTAAACGAGTATAAGCAATAACCAAACGATCTTCAACTGCACTTTTTGCTTTTTCAGATTTAGAAAGTAAAGCTTCTTCCTCTTTTTGAGTTTCAGCAATGATTTCATCTAACTCCGCTTTTTTAGTAGCTAAATCTCCTTTACGTAATTCAAATTTTGTAGTTGCATCTTCTAACAACTCTTTTTTATTTGTAAGCGTATATTTAGATTCTTTGATACGTTTATCGTTTAATTTGATTTCTAAATCTTGGAACTCTATTTCTTTGTCCAAAGATTCGTATTCACGATTATTACGAACGTTATTTTGTTGTTCTTTATATTTAGCAATTGCTAATTCAGAATCTTTGATAGAATTTTTACGATCTGTAGCATCTTGCTCTAACTCTTTAATTTCATCTTGCAATTTAATTAAACGAGTTTCTAGACCTTGCAATTCGTCCTCTAAATCTTGTACTTCTAATGGAAGTTCACCACGAATAGTTCTGATTCTATCGATTTCAGAATCAATTTTTTGTAATTGGTAAAGGGCATTTAATTTATCTGCCACTGATACTTCTTTTTTACTTGCTGCTGCAGCCATTTTCTAGAAATAATTAATAGGATTTGTATTAACCTTTGTTACATTAAACGCAAAGTTAACAAATTTTTCCGTCAAAATACGATAAATTAAATCAGAAGTAAATTGTTCACTCTCATAATGCCCTATATCAGCAATAACTATTTGTTTATCAGCATCAAAAAACTCATGGTATTTAAAATCACCGGTAATAAAGATATCCGCTTTTTGACGAATTGCTTTCGAAAGTAAAAAACTTCCAGAACCGCCGCAAAGTGCTACCGTTTTAATTTCTTTCGCAAGAAGTTCTGTATGTCGAATACTACCACACTTGAATACTTTCTTTACATGCGTCAAAAAATCAATGGTATTTAGTGATTCTGGCAACTCCCCTATCATTCCACTCCCCTCGTAATGATTCTTGTTTTGTAACGTAACAACATCATAGGCTACCTCCTCGTATGGATGAACTTCAACCATTTGTTGAATAACAGTTTGAAGTTTATGTGTAGAAACTAAAAACTCTATTTTTTGTTCTGTCTCTTGCGAAATTTCACCGATATGACCTGTATACGGAGATGATTTTTCCAATGGACGAAATGTACCCTCACCTACTGTTGCAAAACTGCAGGAATCATAATTTCCTATGCTACCTCCACCAGCATTAAAAATAGTAGATTTTACTACTTCCACATACGCTATTGGAACAAAAACAGACAACTTCACTAAAACATTTGGTTGGGGGTCTAAAACACGATAATTCACTAACCCTAATCGACGTGCAAATTCCGAATTTACTCCTTCAATAGCATGGTCTAAATTCGTATGAATCGCATAAATAGAAATATCCGAACGAATTGCTTTTAAGAGTGTACGTTCTACATAATCTGACCCTGTAAGTTTTTTTATCCCCTTAAATATTAATGGATGATGCGCTATTATTAAGTTACAACCTAAAGAAATTGCCTCATCAACCACCGCTTCAGTACAATCTAAACAAAGTAAAACTCCTTTCACTTTCGCTTGATTATCACCAACTAATAAGCCACAATTATCAAAGGAAGCTTGGCTACTTATTGGAAACTTACTTTCTAAATAGGAAAGAATATCATATATTCGCATAGTAAAACATTTTTCAAATTGAACACAAAAGTAACTATTTGAAACAACACACTATACTATGAACAAAATCTTAAAAATCACATTTCTTTTTTTACTATTAACTTGTATTTTTAACCCTTTTTTTTCAAATGCACAAGCACCTGTAAATACAGATAATTTAAAGGATTTTCAATTAAAACGCTTTGCTGAAAATGCGATACGATTAGGGGATATTTATTCGGCAATTGCATATTATGAAGCTTTTTTAAAGAATAATCCAAACTCCTATGAAAATTGGTATGAAATAGCACAACTTTACAAACAAGCGCGTGATTACCAAAAATCAGAAAAAGCTTACAAAATTATCGTTGAAAATCAAATTAAAAAGTTTCCAGATGCACAATTTTATTATGCACGAATGTTAAAGGCAAATGGAAATTATGAAGCGGCTAAAGCAGAATACACCAAGTTTACCACAAGTAAAAATAATTCGGATATCGAAAATATAAAACAACTTAAAAAATTAGCAAAAGCTGAAATTGTAGGTTGTGACACCGCTATTGAGTTATCCAAAGGTAAATACAGTGCACTCGTAAAACATTTAAATGAATCCATCAATAAAGCGCATATCGAAGCTTCACCGTTAATACTTGATTCAAATACATTTATATACGGATCATTAAATGAAGAAGATCTAGAATTATACGATTTAGAAAAAAAAGATTCAATTCCTGTTAGAAAACTCTATGTCGCTAAAAAAACAAATAAAGAATGGAATGGAGGACAAGCATTAAAAGGACCGTTCAATGAAAAAAACGTAAATGTTGGGAATGGAGCAATATCGCCCGATGGAAAACGATTCTACTTTACCAAATGTAAACCCAACTTTGAAGGGAAAATGATATGTAGATTATTTGTTTCTACAAAAGAAAAAGAAACATGGACTGAACCAAAAGATTTAGGTAACACGGTGAATAGTGAGGAATTTACCGCTACAATGCCAGCTGTTGGTATAGACAGTAAAAAAAATCAAGAAGTTGTTTATTTTGTATCCGATCGAACACAATCAAGCAAAGGTGGTTTAGATATATGGTACACGACTTACGATAGTAAAAAGAAAATTTATAAAGACCCTAAAAATATTGGAGGAACAATTAATACTGTAGGTGATGAGATCACACCGACATACGACAACGAAAACAAAACATTGTATTTCAGTTCGGATGGTTTTCCAGGACTAGGAGAACTGGATATTTTTCAAAGTGTAGGTGAAATTAAAACATGGAGCTTACCAGAAAATATTGGAGCACCATTCAATTCCAGTGCAGATGATATCTATTATGTAAAAGGAAAAAATACAAAGGAAAAATCTGGATTTTTTGTATCAAACCGAAAAGGTGGCATTAGTCTTATGAATGAAACATGCTGCGATGATATTTATGAATATACAGATCCTCAATACTTGAACATATTTATCGCAGGTAAAATAATCGAAGTTAGTAGTGATAGCATAGAAAAATCGATTGCACCAGTTGCCAAAACACCAGTTTCACTTTTTAAAATAAACAAAGATTCCACCGAATCACTCTTAAAAACAACTATAACTAATGAAAAAGGGGAATATTCATTTCAAGTTGAACAGGGAAAAAACTATAAAGTACTTGCAGAAGGACAAGGTTACTTAAACAAAAAAATAGAAGTATCGACAGATACAATAACTAAATCAGATACAATTCGCACAAATATTGGCATAAAACAAACACCAAAAGGTTCCATTGTTATATCCAATATTTACTATGAAACCGCAAAAGCAGAATTACGACAAGAATCACAGGAAAATCTAGATAAAGATTTAGTGAACTTGTTAAAAGATAATCCAAAATTAATTATTGAAATTAGTTCACATACCGATGATGTTGGTACAAACGATTATAATCAAAAGCTTTCACAAGCACGTGCAGAGAGCGTTGTTAATTACTTAATTGGTCATGGAATAGATAAAGCGAGATTAATAGCTAAAGGTTATGGTGAAGGTAAACCTATCGCTCCTAACTCAACACCTGAAGGTCGACAAAAAAACCGTCGGACAGAATTTAAAATCATTGGATATGTAAAAAATGTCGAGGTGAGTTATGAAGAGTAATTATTTTTAGAGAGTTTTATCGTTTATTAACCTGACATAAGTCATACTAAAATGAGTTTAAGCCAGCTACATTTGTAGTATAACTTAAACGAATTAAAGATGGAAAAACACGACTTACATAGCGAATTCCCTGAGCTAGAACAAAAAATTCATGAACTGAAAATTTCAAATAATCACTTTAAAAAATTATTTGGAAGCTATCATGAAGTAAATAATGAGATTCATAGAATTGAAACTGGTGCTGAAAACACGAGTGATGAAGTTTTGAATCGTTTACGTATAGAACGCGTTAAAATAAAAGATGAGTTATTTGCATTACTTACAAAGAATTAAACTATTCATCATGAATTAAAGCCTAGTTAACGCTAGGCTTTTTTTTATACTTTAGAGTTTGAAAATCTCCTACATGTTAATAAGGCTTTATATTTCACAAACTCTACCGCACAAAAAAACCCAACCTTTATGGGGTTGGGTTTCTGTAAAAGTGGCGTCGACTTACTCTCCCACGGTCAAAACCGCAGTACCATCAGCGCAATCAGGCTTAACTTCTCTGTTCGGAATGGGAAGAGGTGGACCATGATGCAATAGA
>CAMAXI010000012.1 GCA_945862165.1 Chryseobacterium gleum | reverse complement strand
TCTAAGTCATTATACGACACACTCCAGAGTATAGTGTCTGTTAAGGTTTCTAACTGGTATGTTGATGGTTCTTGTGTCAAGAAAAAATCATATGCGGACACAAAATTATTGACGAATGCAAATTCAAAAGTTAAATCATCAAATTCTTGCGGAATACATTTTCTAACAATTCCCTTTTCAATAAAAGATAAGTAGTTTTCTTTATGACCTACTTTTAAAATTATTGAATTTTTGGCAAATTCACGTCTTATAAGTTTAGATGAAAAGAACTCCCAATCTTTTTCAGAAATAGGAACCATTTTTTGGAAATATTTTTTTATTTCAATCATTTCTCGTTCTCAATTTGGCTGTTTCAAGTGAGTGGTTTCTTCTAAAGCATGACGCATAACTTATATATAACACTGACTAATCCATTTTTTGTCAGGCAAATCTCTCTAATTAGGAAAGCTTTGCCTAACATCAATCAGGTTTTCTATTTTTTTATTTCAAAAAAGCATGAATCTCTATCTCCACATTCACCCAGGATTTTTTTAATTATTTCACACCGGTCCCTGAGGTTCTCGAAGGGCTGGTCCCTGAGGCTAGTTTACCTTGAGCTTGTCGAAAGGAAGGGCCGTAACTCTTTACTTAATCAGTCCTTCTCGTCTCAATAACGCCTTAGGATCCGCATCTCTTCCTCTAAATCTTCTGTATAAAATAGATGGATGCTCGCTTCCTCCAGCTGCTAAGACATTGTCGTGGAATGAATTTGCCACTTCTTTATTGAAAATTCCTTTCTCTTTGAACGCTTCAAACGCATCGGCATCAATGACTTCCGCCCATTTGTAGGAATAGTAACCGGAAGAATAGCCACCTTGGAAAATGTGGGAGAACGAACAACTTGTGCTTGTTTCTTTCACGGCGTGGTATAAATCGGTTGCAGCTGTTGCGTTTAATTCAAATGCTTTCACATCCCCAATGTTTGAAGGGTCCGCACTATGCCAAGCCATGTCTAAGCGCCCCAATCCAATTTGACGAATCGTTGCCAATCCGCTTTGGAAGTTCGCACTTTCGGTGATTTTTTGAATGTATTCTTCTGGAATTGCTGCGCCTGTTTCGTAGTGTTTCGCAAATAAATCCAAACATTCTTTCTCGTAACACCAGTTTTCCAAGACTTGCGATGGTAATTCAACGAAATCCCAGTAAACACTCGTTCCAGTGATACTTCCGTACGTTCCGTTAGCACACATGCCGTGAAGCGCATGACCAAATTCGTGGAATAGGGTAGTCACTTCGTTGAAAGTCAATAAAGATGGTTTGGATGCTGTTGGTTTCGTGAAATTACAAACGATGGAAATATGTGGACGAACATCTACGCCATTGATTCTTTTTTGGTTTTTAAAGACCGTCATCCAAGCACCTTGACGTTTACCAGCACGTGGGAAGAAATCCATGTACAACATCGAAACGTATTCTCCTGCTCCGTTGGTCACTTCGTAAACAGTTACGTCTTTGTGGTAAACTTCAATGTCATTGCGTTGTTTGAACGATAAACCATATAATTTTTGCGCAGTGATAAATACTCCATCAATGACATTTTCTAACTTGAAATATGGTTTCAACAACTCATCATCGATGGAGAATTTCTCTTTTTTCAATTTCTCAGCGTAAAAAGCAACATCCCAACGTTTCAATTCGTCTGGACCTCCAATCGATTTACTGTAAGTAGTTAATTCTGCTAATTCCTCTTTCGCAAATGGAAGTGCATTGACCAAGATGTCTTCTAAAAATGCAAATACCGTCGTTGGATTTTTCGCCATACGTTCTTCCAACACGAAATCCGCATGCGAGGCATAACCCAATAAATTCGCACGTTGGTGACGTAATGAAGCTATTTTTTTAATGATTTCCGTATTATCGCGCGCATTTCCTTTGAATGCTTTTGAACCAAATGCTAAGAACATCTCTTCACGCAACTTACGTTGATCAGAATACGTCACAAAAGGAATGTAACTAGGGTAATCTAAGGTAAACACCCACGCATCATCGTGTCCTTTTTCTTTCGCGGTCAATGCTGCTGCTTCAATAACACCTTCTGGCAAACCGGATAATAAAGACACATCGGTAATCACCAATTTGTATTCATTACTTTCTGCCAACACATTTTGACCAAATAAGAGGGTAGTAGTCGCCAATTCTTTGTCAATCTCTCTTAATTTTTCTTTATCTGCATCATTCAATTTAGAACCATTACGCACAAATCCTTTATAGGTTTTATCTAATAAAGTCGTTTGCTCAACCGTTAGATTTTCGTTTGCTTTGTTCAAATAAACAGTTTCTACGAGCTTGAATAATGCTTCATTCAACATAATGTCGTTGCCAAACTCTGTCAATTTTGGAGAAATTTCAGTCGCTAAATCTTGTAATTCATCGCTTGTTTCTGCTTCATGTAGGTTGAAGAAAATATTACTCAATAACTCCAAGATCTCGCTGGAATTATCCAATGCAGCGATTGTATTTTCAAAGTTTGCTACTTCCGAATTGGATGTAATTGCATCAATATCTGACTTACCTTGTTGGATTCCTGCTTCTAATGCAGGGATATAATGTTCATTTTTTAGTAGCTCAAAAGGAAATGTTTCGTGAGGAGCTGAATTTTTTGTTAAAAAAGGATTATTCATGTAATGATGAATTATAAATTATGATTTATGAATTATTGAATTTCAATGGATTTTGTAAAACTTGTCTGATCTTCACCAGTAAATTTTAAGTGATATATACCTGGAGCAATGTCCGAATATTCTTCCGTTATTTCTATGTTTTTAAGTGCTTTTTTCGCAAGGATTCTACCAGTATGATCCACTAATTCAAGCGATGTATATCCTTCAGGAATTCCTTGGATCGTAATTTTACCATTACTTGGATTCGGATAAATTCGGATGTTAGAGATTGCCTGTGTTTCAAGATTTGCGGAATTATCGGTAGTACAACTTTTTGATGCTGCTGTATAACAACCAGTTCCAAGTGGAAGAACCGTTAATGAAATCGCTGTAGTTGGATTTATATTTGTTACAGTATAATTTAAATTACTAGTACTTCCACCATTGACTGATGTATTTGAACCTTCTACATAAGAAATGTTATAACTTGAAGCTCCAGCCATTGCGGACCAATTATAGGTTATCGCGTGATTTGTAGTTATTCCGCAAGTGATTACAGGAGCAGTTAAAGCAATCACGTTTATGGTAGAAGTTAGATTGTTTAAGGTCGATTTACAATTATTTGCATCTGAAACTGTTAATATTTTAAAAACATATGTTCCGACAGTTGTAGAGCCTGGGAAAATTGTGTTTGGTGTGTTTAATGTTTGAGTTTGACCATTATTTACAGTATATGTAAAACTGTATGGTGCCGAACCATTAGCTCCTGTTACTGCTAGCGGAGTAGAATTTGCATTTTTACATACGGAATAACCACTAGAAATTGATGCCGTAGGTAAGCTATTAACCTTTGTAGTAATCGAATTAGAATTAACTACACTTGGTGAAGCACATGTTTCTAGGGAGGTTAAAGCAACCGAAATCACATCATTATTAACTAAAACAGATGTGTTGTAAGTGGAAGCTTTCGCATTCGCAATATTATTCCCATTCAATTTCCATTGGTATGTTACACCTCCAGCATTAACTGGAGTCGCTGTAAATGTTACAGGGCTTGATGGACAAATCGTATTATCCGCATCCGAGGAAGTTATACTTACACTAGGATTAAAAGTAACTGTACTAATGGTTAAGATATTTGAACTCGCATTTGCAGTGGATTTACAGCTAGCATTGGAAATAATATCTACACTAATTTGATCATTGTTTGCTAAAGTATTGGAAGTATAGGTAGCTGCCGTTTGATTTTGAATAGCAGCTCCTTTATTTTTCCATTGGTAAGTTGGGGTAGTTCCGCCATTGGAAACATTGGCAGTGTAAGTTACACTAGTTCCAATACAAAAAGTGTTATCTATATCCGATGAAGTAATACTCACAGATGGAGTTACGCTAGGAGTAACCGAAATTGTAACTGGATTCGAAGTTGCAGTCGGGGAACAAGTTCCTGTAACTACTACATCATAATTTCCAGCTTCAGCGGTAGTAGGATTTGTAAGTGTTAAACTAGCAGTAGTTGCTCCACTATAAATGGTATTGTCAGAAATATTAACACCTCCTTTACGCCATTGATAGGATAGATTACCCCCAGTTGCAGTTACAGATAATGTTTGTGTACCAGCGCCCGAACAGGTAGCAGTTGGCGTAGTTGGTTGATTGGTAATACTAGGTGCACCAATACAAGTGGATTTAATGTAAACAGAGTAATCTTCGACATCACCGATATACATGATAGCATTACAACTTTTTTCATTTGTAGTTAGAGTGTTTCCCTCACCATAAATACGCATGCGTAATGGAGTATTTAATGTTGCTGTTTGAGGAATCGTAATTGTTGTTTTAAATGGAATAATATTTACAGTATCGACAGGTGTAGAGCCAGAATGTACTTTTTCATTTGTATCAAAAACGCCATTGTTATTGTAATCAATATATGCCTCAAAAACTTCTTGAACTGTAGCAGCACGAATAGAAACTGTTAAGTCATATGATTTTCCAACTTCTAAGACTGTCCCGCTTGAACAACTATAATCTGAATAAGCAATATTATCATAAATGGAAGAGTTGTTATTAATATCTTTTAAAGTCACGTTGGTGACGCAATTCCAAAAATTCCCAACATTATTAGATGATGGAGTACACGCTTTTTTTGGGGATGTTGATACGACAATAAAACCTGATTTTGTTAATGATTGTGTACCAAAACTAGAAGTAACTGTTAAAGTAACATCGTAAGAACCTGCGGTAGTTAATTGAAAATTTGGATTTTCCAAGGTAGATGTTAGGGTGGTTGATCCACTTTTTAAGGTCCAACTAAAACTAATATTTGTCCAAACAGTATTTGGTATAAAAGTATTCGGAATACACGTAGTTTTTGATTTTAAAGAAATCGTAGAACCCGAACAAACCAAGGCGTTTGAAGCGCTAAAATCAACACTTGGAGTCGAAACTGGTACTAAAGATAAATTTCCATTCTCTTCTAAAAAGGATTTTCGAGTAACCGTAAGAGCTGCTAGCATTCTCGTTTTTTGACCTGCAGTAAACATATTTGCGCAATCACCAGATGAATAATCCATAAAATTATGAATAAAGTTTTCAGTGCTAGATCCACCATCACAACTATTAGCGCCAACCACACAATCGTTCGCACTTCGTTTGTGTGGAGGTGTATCACATACTTTGTCACCATTCGTTGAACAATTGGTATTGGATGGACAAACAGAATTACCATTTGCATCTTGATCTCCTTCGAATGAATGGTATAAATTCAAAGCATGACCTAACTCATGTGGTAAAGTGTGATCATTTTCTTTTTTTATAGCATTTACTAAAATTACTGAACCATCGTAAGAAAAACCATGGCTTGAAGCAAAATAAGCATATCCTTGCGTACCATACCCACCATCATTACCATCGATTTCTGAAACCAACCAAATATTGTAATATTTTTTTTGGTCCCAAACATCAAATGTTTTTAAAGTTGCATCACTTATACCAGTTGTATTGGAAGTAGTTCCTGCAGCCATGTATTTTGCATTTGAAGACATATCGCGACGTGTTATTCCAGTCGTGCAATTTCCTTGAGGATCTCGAACAGCTAATGCAAACTCTATTGTTAAATCAACACCATTCCCATCCCCATGGGTACCTGCAACTTTACGATAAACTTCATTTAGATATTGTATGGCTTTATAAATTTGTTCATCGCTTATTTCAGTCATACTTGTTTTGGTTTCCATAACATGAACAACAATTGGTATTTTGTACGAACCGTTTGCTTTTAATTTAAACGAATGAAAATTCTTAATTAAATTTTGTTCAAAATCTTCGACAGATCTACTAAAATCAGCGTTGTTTGACAATTGTTGTCTGTGTAATTGATCAAAACCACATCTTTCTTGTGCTTGCAACCAGAAGGTGAAGAATAAAAAAGTAAAAACAGAAATTTTTTGTATCATAAAAATATTTTTTTTAAATAGACGCAATAAATTATAAAAGGTAGTTTAAAAATACAAAATAAATTAAGTGCAGAAATGAATTATGGAGCCAAATAGAAGGTTGTTGTAGAAACACAATCGTTTTTAGCATCATCTAGCACATGAACTTTCATCACTAAAGCTTTCAATTTTGTGTTTTTCAACACAACAAAAGAATTTTTATAACTGTAATTTTTACCATACATTTTTTTTGAATCTGCAAAATAGGTACTCCCATTCGTATCATTTATTTCTAATATGAGTGAAGATAATGCTATGTTATCCGTTGCTGTAAATTGTAAATTAACTTCGGATAAACTTGCAGGAATTGTATCATTTGAGTTCGGTGAAATAATTGTAATTACTGGTTTTTCAGTATCATTTAATTTACTGCATCCGAGTATTGAAAAGAGGAAGGTTAAAAGTACAAAAAAGAATTTCATTGCTGCAATCATATAAATATTCCAACAAAAATAACATAATTGTTTCGTTTCAAAAATGTAAGTTGCAACAAATGAATCGTTTTAAGTAGATGTAATTATTCTTTTATATAATGGCCATCTGATTTTTTAAAAAATACATCTGTAAACCTATTAAAATAGGTAAATTTGATTCGTTAACTTTGAAAATATGCGAAAAATTCTTGTTTCTGGTTTAGTATTATTTTTGTGTATCATATCCTATGGATGGATGAATTCTTCTTGTCAAAACAAGGATATAAAAACAACTAAAGCCGAAAAAAAAACATCGGTAGAAGTACTTTTACCGGATAATATGTTACTTGCGAGAGCAAAACCTGAATCTTTAGGGATTATTTCGAAGGATTTAGATAAAGTAGATCATATAGCACTTAATGCAATTAAAGCAGGGGCATTTCCAGGATGTCAAATTTTAGTCGCAGTAGACGGTAAAATCATTTACCAGAAGAATTTTGGAACTAGCATGTATGGTAATAATGATTCTATCCGTAACGATTATGTGTACGACATAGCTTCAGTAACCAAAATAGCTGGTTCAACACTCGCATTAATGCGATTACAAACCATGAATTTATTTTCTTTAGATAAACATTTGCAAGATTATTTACCAGATTTAGTGGGGAATGGTAAATTTTCAAAGATGCTCATACGCGATATGATGGCACATCAAGCTGGTTTAGTTGCATGGATTCCATTCTATCAAAAAACTTTAAAAAATGGAAAGCCAGCACCTGAATTATATAAGACAGCAAAAGCAAATGGGTATGAAAACGAAGTAGCGAAAGATTTATGGTTAAACTCTGATTATACAGATACCATTTACCAACGTCTTTTAGCTAGTAGTTTAACTCCCGGAAACCATTATGAATACTCGGATTTAGGATATTATTTCATGAAGAAAATCATTGAAAAACAAAGTGGTAAATCCATGGACATGTTTTTAAAAGAAGAAATTTACACCAAGTTAGGATTGACACATATTGGATACAAACCATTGACTTGGTATACCTTAGATAAAATTGTGCCTACAGAAAATGATAAAACATTTAGAGGGCAACAAGTTCATGGATATGTGCACGATCCCGGCGCTGCAATGTTAGGTGGAGTAGGAGGTCACGCAGGTTTGTTTTCAAATGCACACGATTTAGCAACAATTATGCAGTTGTTTTTAAATAAAGGTAAAGCAGGAAATTTGCAATTATTAGATGAAAAAGTGGTGGATGAATTTACCAGAGTTCAATTCAAAGGAAATCGTCGTGGTGCAGGATTCGATAAACCGACACCAAGTAAAAAAGGACAAACGTGTGAGTTAGTTTCTGCAGAAAGTTTTGGGCATTCTGGATTTACAGGCACATTTACTTGGGCGGATCCGGTCAATAAAATAAATTATGTCTTTCTTTCCAATCGTGTATGTCCAAGTGCTGAAAATTGGAAAATAAGAGATATGAATATCCGAACAAATATTCAACAAGTCATTTACGAAGCAGTGTTGAAACGTACTAAAAAGTAATTTATGAAAATTGGAATTGTTTTATACCCAACATTTGGAGGAAGTGGAGTTGTTGCAACGGAATTAGGGAAAGCACTTGCTGTAAAAGGTCACGAGATTCATTTCATAACCTATTCACAACCTGTTCGTTTAGGGAGCTTTCGTCAAAATATTTTCTACCATGAAGTTTCAGTATCCGATTATCCATTATTTGATTTTCAACCATATGAAACGGTATTAACATCCAAAATTGTAGATGTAGTTAAGTATGAAGGGTTAGAACTTTTACATGTACATTATGCTATTCCGCATGCCTCAGCAGCGTATATGGCAAAAGAGATTTTAAAGACGCAAGGAATCCATATCCCGTTCATTACAACATTACATGGGACAGATATTACCTTAGTAGGTAAAGATCCGTCGTTTGAACCTGTTATTACTTTTTGTTTAAACAAGTCTGATGCTGTAACGACCGTTTCTGAAAGTTTAAAAAAAGACACCTACGAACACTTCGCGACAGAACGAGAAATTGCTGTAATCCCTAACTTTATTCATGTCCCGGCTGTATTTCCTAAACAAGATCTAGAGATACGAAGAAAATACGCCTTAGATGAAGAACGTATCATTTGTCATATTTCAAATTTCAGAAAGGTAAAACGCGTAGAAGATGTTGTTGCTGTTTTTGCACTGTTAAATGAAGAATTTCCTGCTAAATTATTGTTTGCAGGAGATGGACCTGAAAGAAGTACAGCAGAAAGATTAGCACGTGAATTAAAAATATGTGACCGTGTTATATTTGTTGGAAAGGTTCGTGATACAACACCTGTCTTACAAATAAGTGATTTATTTATACTTCCTTCCGAAACAGAAAGTTTTGGTCTAGCAGCATTGGAAGCAATGGCATTGGGTGTGCCAGTAATTTCATCCAACACTGGAGGAATACCAGAAGTAAATAAACATGGTTATTCAGGGTATTTATCCAATGTAGGAGACGTAGAGGATATGGCGATTAATGCAAAGTCTATTCTACAAAATGAAACAGTATTACAACAGTTTAAACAACAAGCATGGAAACATGCACAAACATTCAGAATTGAGAACGTTCTACCTGTTTATGAAGCACTTTACAAAGAAGTACTATCCTTCAATTGAATGTAATTTTTGTACACTAGCGCACCAGTAACAAGCGCATATGTAGGTGCTAAAAACCATCCGATAACTGGTATTAAAAGTAAAAACATAAACCCAAGTCCGAGCGCAAATAGCAAGGATTTATTTTGTTTATAAATAAGCCTACTTTCTTTTATCGTAAATCCATTTCGTTCCAAGGAATAATCCATCATCAATATTCCATTATAATAGGCTAATACACTAAAAGTCAATAGTGGAGTAATAATCGAAATAATTGGTAGGAAAGATAACCCTGTGATTCCCAAAATGAGTCCAAATTGTTTTAATGAATTACTAATCGATAATTTTATACCACGCCAAATTTCAGCCATCCAGCCAAAGTTTTCACGTTTAGGTTGGGTATTTAACAATTGATGTACTTTCCGACTAATTAAAGAGAAATAAGGAGTGCCAATAACTAAAAAAATGGTTGTGAAAAAAGAGTCTTTATTTACATTAATAGAATGTCGAACTATCCAAAAAACACCATTTATTCCATAATTCAATTCTATTTTGGAAAGTTTAACATAATATAATCCTTTGGCGAGTAACCATTTTGTAATCCAAGCTTCGTTGAGATCAATCCAATGTAATAATCCCTGAATACTAATAGAGAATAAAACTAAAAAAGAAAACCCTGAAATAAGAAGGTAACGTTTCAGCTTATTTTTCCAGATAAAAACGTGTGCGTCTAAAAACAACTGAAGTCCAGCAACCATCAAATCGTTGGAAACTTTTAATTTTTGCGTATTTTTTTGGTTAACAGACATATTTATTAGGCAAAAAAAAGACCGCTTTAATAAGCAGTCTTTCAATATGGTTAAATTTCAATTACTTTTTGATAGTAGAGAAACTTCTTTTTTCTTTAATTCTAGCTGCTTTACCAGTTAATTCTCTGAAGTAGAAAATACGAGCTCTACGTACAGCACCTTTCTTAGTAACTACGATTTGATCAACAAATGGTGAAGCAATAGGGAAGATACGCTCAACACCAATATTACCTGACATTTTACGAACTGTAAAAGTTTCAGTAACACCAGAACCACGACGTTGTAAAACAACACCTTGGAATTGCTGGATACGCTCTTTGTTTCCTTCTTTAATTTTATAAGATACTATAACTGTATCACCACTTTTGAAATTCGGGAAGTTCTTAACTTCTACTAATTCGTTCTCAAGTTGTTTAATGATATCCATGATTCTTAATTTCTTTTTACAATTTTCCGATAAATTCGGAGTGCAATATTACGAATAAAATTTAATTAAACTTCAGTAAAAGTAAAAAAAAATGAAATATTCATTTAATTATACTTTTTTCACGCATGCAATCACTTCATAGTTTATACACAATGATGTAATTAACAGTGATTTTGTTTAAATGTTATCAAATATAGTGATGCTGGGCTGATAATTAGAGCTAATTTAGTTTAAAATTTAAATCATGACCAAAGTTATTTCATTTATTAGTCGTAAAGGCGGTACAGGTAAAACAACAAATGCTATAAATTTAGCCACTATGCTTCATAGTTTGGGCTACGCAGTTCGTGTTATAGAAACAGACACTAATTATACCTTGAGTACTTTACGTAAAATGGAATTGTTTAAAACAGGAGCGAAAGAAGAGCAACTTTTCATAATCACTCCTTCCGAAGATCATTTGATTGCCGAAGAATTAGAAAGCTATAAAAAACAAAAAATCGATTTTATTATATTAGATACTGCTGGTAAAACGACAGATGTTAGTATTAAAAAAATATGTGTGTCGAGTGACCTTGTACTTATCCCGACAAGTTTATCTCAAAATGATTTATTAGTAACTTATCAAACGGTAGAAGATTTAAAACCTGCTAAAGCATTAAATAAGAATCTGAAAATTGCAATTCTTCCAAATAGGATTCATGGATCAACGCGTACAAAGACGATTTCAAGCATGTTAGATCAATTAGACGCTCACATCCTAGAAAATTTCGTACCTTCGAGAAATATGTTTACGCAAAGTAGTACTATTCTCGCAGAAAAAGAGTATCTTGGAATAACGAAAGAAATATTAACCCTATTTTAACAAATGGCTAAGAAAAATACAACATTAAATGATTTGACTCGTTTTTTACAAACAGAGTCTGTATTACAAACATCTTCCATTTCTGATACTGATGATTTTTTTGAAAAAGATCCTCTATCATTAGTTGTTGTTGCTGCGGACGGTATTATTTCCACCTCTAAAGCAGAACCAAATATTACGGAAAAATTTATAGATTCAAAAGCGTTACAAAAAACATCCTTCGAAGACGTTCAAGAGCAAATAAAAACCTTGGCACTTGAAAACAAAATGTCTGTACAACAAGTAATAACTACTTTATACATGCGTTCTGTAACACCAATATCAGTGACTAGTATTTTTGATATGTCTGTAATCATGCAAAAAAACTACATGCAGTATTGGATGGATCTTCAAAAGAGCTGGAAACTCTAAATCCAATTTCTAACTACCTTATCAACACGATTTTCAATGAAAATAAATGCACACTTTTATTTGTTAAATGATGACTTTTCACCCGAATACGCAGAAGCGAATCATGGAGGAAAAGAATCAGATAACAATCCACTTTATGAATGGGAAGATGAATTTTCAGTTTCAGAAGAATTAGAAGATGTATTTCTTGATGAAAAAAGTATATATCTTTTACAAGGCGAAACAAACGATGGTCCTTTTTCCTATGAAATACCTAATATGTTGGTCGCACGATTGAAAATGAAAAATGGGGTAGAAGGAGCATTTGCAATTTCAGAAAGTATTGTAGATTCCTATACATTCGAAAAAGAAGAAGAAACAGTACTTTTCAAAGTATTTATTAAGGACTATGAACCTTTAGCAGATCCTATTCCAGGGGTTTATATAGCATCTAAAGAATTTCCAACAGATCTAGCACGCGATTAATGTTTTCCATTCAAGGTGTTTATTTTGAACGTGCTACACGATCTATTCTAACTAACATTCAACTTACAGTTAAAAAAGGAGAGATGTTAGGATTAGTTGGGCCAAGTGGCGCAGGAAAATCTACCTTGCTTCATATTTTAGCAGGTCTTTTAGATGCATCCAAAGGTACAGTCAAATTAGATGGCGAACTTATTTTAGGGCCAAAAGACCGTTTGGTTCCAGGACACCCAGAAGTTCAATTAGTAAACCAGGAATTTGGATTAGATTTATACCATACGGTACGTGAAAACTTAATCGTTAAAGCAAACCATCTCACGAAAGAAATTCGGGATCAATTCGCGGATGAACTATTAGATCTCTTAGGATTGACAAGTATTGCAAATAGTCAAGCGGTTTACATTTCAGGAGGAGAAAAACAACGACTCGCTTTAGGACGTGCATTAATCATGGAGCCAAAAGTAATCTTGTTGGATGAACCTTTTGCACACATGGATGCGCATATTAAACGTAAAGTGGTCCATTATTTACAAGCACTTAAAAAAACACGTAAAACAAGCTTTATTTTTGTGACACACGATGGACAAGATGTTATTGGTCTTGCGGATAAAATTGCTTATTTCTCAGAAGGGAAAATTCAACGATTAGATATACCTAGGTTATTTTATGAACAGCCATCCTCTTACCAAGAAGCCTTATTTTTTGGAGAAGTGAATCGCTTAAAAATCGATAAAAAAGAAGTGTTGTTTCGTCCCCACCAATATAGCTTAAATGCATTAACAGGGACTAACAAAATTCATGTAAATTTTCAATTCTCAACCTACTATGGAGGATTTGTGCAATCAACTTTCAAAGTGAACAAAAAGGAAATTATTGTATTAAATCATTCGGAATCTTTAAATAATGTCCAAGAAATCTACATCTAATAAAATTCAAAAACTGACCTGGGCCGAATGTGTTAATTTGTTTAAAAAAACGGTTACTGAATTTGCAAGTGAAAACAGTTTGTTTCATGGAGCGGCTTTATCTTATTATACCATTTTTGCTTTAGTTCCAATTTTATATTTGAGTATAGTATCGTTTGGGGCTTTTATTGGTAAATTCAGAATGCAATCAATTATATCTGAAGTGTTGACTAAACAAATCGGAATAAAAGATGTAAAGGGAATTATGTCTTTTTTATCTGAAATTGATTTTCATAAAAGTAATTTTGTACTACAATTAATTGGTGTAATTGTATTATTAATTTCTTCAACAGCTATTTTGTCATCCCTAAAACACAGTATAAATGATTTTTACGATATTCAACTAATTCATTCTTCAAAAAAGAAAATGATTTTCTCAAACCTTAAAGATCGTTTAGTACATGTTCTGTTATTGATGTTTTTTGGTCTAATAATTATCACAACCTATTTTGCCCAAATAGTATTATTATCTTTTGGGGATAAATTGTTTAATAATCTTCACGGATTACTCCAATTTTATTCATTTATTACACAAAATGTAATTCCATTAGCTACAAATATTATAATTTTTTATTGTGTACTAAAATATCTGTCAGACGGTATAGTATTACATCGTTTGGCATTAGCCGGTAGTATAGTAACTTCTACCTTGCTCTATTTGGGACAATTAGGAATCAAATATTACTTAACGCATTACTTTTTTGCAAAAGATGCAGGAATTGCTGGGACAATATTGATTTTATTGGCTTGGGTATATTATACCTCACAAATTATCTTCTTTGGCGCCAAATTTACTGCCGTTTATGCCAAAATTCTAGGGCGACCAATTCAAGTGAAATAATTAACCGACACTTTTCTTGTATTTCCCATCAAAGAAAATAACTTCTTCCAATATCAAATGTTGCAACACTTGCTTCATTTGTTCTTCAATTACACTCGGGTTTTGAGCTAAAAGATCCTCTAAAGACATAGAATTTTCTTCTAATTGAATAAGAACTAACTCAATTAATTTTGTTTGTGCTATTTTTTCTTTACGTAGATTTCTGCAATAATCACATTTACCACATGTAAGTACTTCTTGCCCAAAATAATGCAAAATGAATTGCTCACGACAATGATTGGTCAATAAATACTGTTGCATATTATCCCAACGTCTGAAAGCACGAATTTTACGATTATGGTATACTTCGTCTGAAACACGCATATAATCATCCGGCAATCGTTCGTGTAGAAATGTAACTTTCGGTAAATCGTTTTTCCAAGTGATATCAATAATTCCATTTTGTTCTAAAAAACGAAGCTGATTTTCTAGCTCTTTAGCTGTAATTCCAAGTTTGGAACAGCACACGGATTCATCCAAATCAAAAAAGTGATCAAAAATCCCAGGATAACTACGACTCAAAAAACTAATGAGTTTTGCAACTTTCTCATATTTAATTTGAAAACTGTATACTACTGTATTCCCAACTGAAAACTTTACACGTGTTGGATTAAAAACACTCTCGTTGAATAAGATATCCCCATTCATTTCAAGTATTTTCAGGGATTGATAGGTCTCAATTACTTCCAATTTAAAACTTTTACAAAGCTCCTTCAGGTTAATTGGGAACGATTCTCTTTCGCCAGAACCTATCGCGAGTTTTAAATGATTACACAAAGCTCTGTAAGTCGATTTTACCGTTTGAATAGGAGGGAATTGCTTTTCAACAGTATCATGGGTAGTTGCTATATCGCGTTGATTTAAAAGCACTAACGTACGTGATTCTTTCCCGTCTCGGCCTGCTCTTCCTGCTTCTTGAAAATATGCCTCTATATTATTAGGAAATTCATAATGAATTACGTAACGAACATTTGGTTTATCAATCCCCATACCAAAAGCGTTTGTAGCTAGCATTAGGTGAACTTCATCGTTCATCCACAACTGCATCATTTGATTGCGCTGTATCGCATCTAAACCTCCATGATAAATTCCAGTTTTTATACCATGATTATATAAAAAGTTAGCGATTTCTTTAACCGATTTTCTGGTCTGACAATAAACAATACCACACATGTGCGGGAATTTTTGCACCCATTTCAGTAATGCAATATCTTTATTTTCAACTTGATGAACTTCGTAACTTAAATTAACACGTTGAAATGAACTTTCAAAAACAGCTGGGTTTTTTAAATCTAACTGTAATATAATATCTTCTTTTACTTCCTTGGTTGCTGTAGCAGTTAAAGCAATAATAGGCACTTCCGGATGATGTTTTCGTAAATCCGCAATTTTACGGTAGGGTGGACGAAAATCATGTCCCCATTCTGAAATACAATGTGCTTCATCTACAACAATAAGGGAAACATTCATCTGTTTAAATCGTTCAATAAATAAACGCGATTGTAAACGCTCTGGAGAAGTATACAAAAAATCAAGTCCTTCAAATTTAGCATTGTCCAAGGTGATGTCGATTTCGCGATAACTCATCATGCTCGTAATTGCTTTCGCACGAATTCCTTTTGCTTCTAATTGGTCTACCTGGTCTTGCATCAGGGAGATTAATGGTGAAATAACAATACATATTCCTTCGCGTGCCAAACCAGGAATTTGAAAACAAATGGATTTACCACCACCAGTTGGCATTAAAGCTACGGTATCTTTTCCGTAAATAGCAGCGTCAATAATATCTTCCTGAAGCTTTCGAAACGAATCGAAACCCCAGTATTTTTTTAATATTTCTTGACTTTTCTTCATTTATATATTTTAGCATCAATCTTCACTCATATCTTGTCACTCCGGTCTCTGAGGCTAGTTTACCTTGAGCTTGTCGAAAGGAAGGGCCGTCACTAATCACTTTTCTTACTACAATACAATTGTATCATGTATTGAACCGTTTTATCTCCTAATTCTTCTGCTTTTGTAAAATCTCCACAACCACCTTGTTCTCCACTTTTAATCTTTGCTACTCCTCTTGCGATATATGCATGTGCAAAATCTGTTTTAAGACTTATCGCTTGATCGTAATTTGTAATAGCTTCAGGATAAGTACCTAACATCGTATACACGTTTCCTAGCTCAAAAAACACATTTGGAAATGATTTGTTGATAGCTATCGATTTTAAATAATCTTTGATAGCACGTTTATATTGACCAGTCGCTTGATAAGCATTCCCGCGATTAAAAAAAGCCTTTGCGTGTTTTTTATTTAAATGTAAAGTTTGATTAAAATCGCGAATAGCTTCCTTATATTCTCCTAAAATAGTATGTATTTCACCACGTAAATTATACGCTTCAGAAGAATTTGGATTAATTCCTAAAGCATGATTATAGTCGGCAATTGCACCGCGATAATCACCAAGGTAAGCTTTTGCAATACCTCGATTCACATAAGCTTCTGTATAATGGGTGTTAATTTTTAGCGCTTTATTATACTCGAGTATCGCTGCTTTATAATTACCCTCTGCTTCTTTTGCAATACCAGCATCCAAATAATCCGCAGCTTTCTGACAGAATAGTACTGAAGAAAGAAAAGAAATAAGTAATATGAATACCGTGTTTTTCATGGGTTTAATCAACTGTATCAATAAGTAAAGTTAAGGAAAAATAGTGGGATACTTTTCGGTTTATAGTTCAATTTTAGCGCGCGCTAAATTAAGTGCTGTAATTTGTAAACTGAAAATTTGTATTTTTAAACAATGAAAATTTCTGCATCTATTTATAGCGATAAGAAACGTCCACTCAAAGACGTTATTTTAGATTTACAAGCACATCAAGTGGATTTATTACATGTGGATTGTAATGACGACGTTTCTGTTTTTGAGGATATAAAAAAAATAAGAACTTGGTGTGATTTACCGATAGACCTACATATTATTACCCCATACCCGAGTAAATACAAGGATTTACTTCGAGAAAACCCTGTAGAATATGTAACATTTCAATACGAAGATTTAAAAGAAAAAATAGAATTACCTTCTAATTTTAAAGGAAAAAAAGGTTTAGCAGTAATTACACCTACAGATGTTTCTGTTTTTCAAGAATATGAAGATTTTGATTTCATTTTGGTAATGGCAACGATTCCAGGTCAAAGTGGGGGAGTATTTGATACGTTTAATTTCTCGAAAATTCGCAAATTCAAAAAATTGTATCCTGCAAAATCCATTCATGTAGATGGTGGTGTAAATGGTGAGGTTTCTTTTATTCTAAGAAATATGGGTGTAAGTAGTTCTGTATCTGGTTCATATTTATTTAATGGACCTAGTATTGGACATGCTTTAATGAATCTTACCAAAAGAAATGTCGAGTCTCAATTTGTTTTGTCTGATTTTATGATTCCTTTAGAAGAAAGTCCGGTAATTGATTTAAAAGACTTATCATTTAAGCATGTACTCGAAACGATTGAAAAAGGAAAGCTTGGATTTGCGCTCGTTGTTAAGGAAAATAATGAATATGTAGGTCTGGTTTCTAATGCAGATGTCCGTAAAACATTACTACATTCGATAAATGACCTTTCTAATTTGGATGTATCATCGATGATTAATACTGCATCGGTTGGAATTCAAGAGACAGCTACTGTCAACGATATGTTACAACTCATAAAAAAATATGCATTTCCTATAACTTATTTACCTGTTTTGAATGAAGGATTAAATGCTGTAGGAATTGTTACTTTTGTGAACCTAATTCGAGGAGAAATATGATTATTCAACTACAAAAAAATATTACTGGACTTGAAGCAGCCCAAATTGCTTCAGAAATCCAAGCATTTCATATAGTTTATGAACAGGAGAACTATTTGATTACAGGTTCAGGAGTAAAAGAAGTTCCAGCGAGATTAGTAGATAAAACGGTGAATTCTTGGGTGTTTCCAAATGATTTACAATTAGCCTCAAGTAAATTTTCCGCCAAAAAACGTTCTGTTCAGTTCGGAAATGTATTGATTGGTGGGGATACAAAGAATACGGTAATTATTGGTGGACCTTGTTCTGTGGAAAGTGAAGAACAAATTCGAGCTTCCTCCACTTTTATTAGCGGTTTAGGTCTTAATGTACTTCGTGGAGGATGTTATAAACCAAGAACTAGTCCATACAGTTTCCAAGGATTAGGGCTAGAGGGATTGAAATTATTGGCAAAAATGCGGGATGAGTTTGGTTTGACTGTTATTACGGAAGTACGTGACGCAACACAAATTGATGAAGTTATTGCTTATTCAGATATTATTCAAGTAGGTGCAAAAGCAATGTATGACCAAGGAATTCTTCGCGCATGTGCAAAAACACAAAAACCAATATTAATTAAACGAGGTTTTGGGACAACTTTACAAGAGTTTGTTCAAGCAGCCGAGTTTGTTCTTTCAGGTGGTAATCCAAATGTGATTTTATGTGAACGTGGAATTCGTACGTTTGAAACAGGCACTCGTTTCACATTAGATTTATGCGGTGTAGCTTGGTTGAAACAACATACAAACTTACCCATTATATTGGATCCAAGTCACGCTATGGGATATGCCTATGGTGTAGCGGATTTAGCACGCGCATGTGTAGCTATGGGGATTGATGGTTTGTTAATTGAAACTCATCCAGATCCATCGGTAGCTAAATCAGATGCTTCCCAACAGTTGAATCATGCAGAATTTGAAAGTTTAATTTCTTCCTTACGACCAGTAGCAACTAGCGTGGGTTATAACATTGTATAAATGGTTTTTTTAGAACAAAATATCCGAGGGATTTGTGCAAAATTCGGTTTAGATTTCGAGTCTTTTTTAGCTGATTTTCAAGTAGAAAGCGTGACCGAAATTCCCTTGGTGGAGTTGGAAGCGATTACGGAAGAGTACGAATTGGACTTACACGCGCTTTTATTCAAACCACTCTTTAAAAATGAGTATCTGACAGAAAAATTAGCTAAAATCAAATTGCTAATTCTAGATGTAGATGGGGTGATGACAGACGGCGGGATGTTTTTTTCTGAAAGTGCTGATCAACAAAAGAAATTCAATACCAAAGACGGTATGGGGATTATAGAGGTAATTAAACAAGGTCAGGTAGAATTAGGAATTATTTCTTCCGGATTTACAGGCGGATTAGTGCATAAACGCGCTGAAATGTTAGGAATGAAACGTTGTTATGTTGGACGTGATTCTAAAATTTCTGTATTGGAATCTTGGATAGAAGAAATGCAAATTTCTTTAGAAGAAGTCGCAATTATTGGAGATGATATTAATGATTTAAGTATCATGCGTGTAGTAGGCTTTTCTGCTTGTCCTGCAGATGCTGTAGAAGTTGTTAAAAAACAAGTAGATATAATTTTATCCCTGAATGGTGGGCAAGGTTGTGTTAGAGAATTTATAGATAATTATTTATTGCCAGCTCCGCTGGGAACATTGTAAAATATGGAAAAGTTTAAAATTGGAATTATTAGAGAAGGAAAGGTGCCAGCTGATTTTCGTGTGCCTTTAACTCCGGATCAATGTGAAAGAATTCAATCAGAATATCCACAAGTGGAAATCGTAGTTCAACCGAGTCCAATTCGAAGTTTTTCAGATAATCAATACACCGAAAAAGGAATTATTGTACAGGAAGATTTGTCTACTTGTGATTTAATTATGGGTGTAAAAGAAGTGCCGGTTTCAGCATTGATTCCAAATAAACGCTTTATGTTCTTCTCGCATACGATAAAAAAACAATCCTACAATAAAAAATTATTGCAAGAAATTCTCGCTAAAAAAATACAACTAATTGATTATGAAGTACTTAAAAACAAAGTAGGAAAACGTTTAATCGGTTTTGGGCGTTATGCAGGAATCGTAGGGTGCTACAATGGTTTTAGAGCTTTTGGATTGAAGAATAATTTATTTTCGCTGAAAAAAGCATCTGAATGTCATGACCGAAAAGAATTAGAAGAAGAATTAAAAAAAGTGGTACTTCCTGCAAATACAAAGGTGGTTGCAACAGGATTTGGTAGGGTAGGATTTGGTGCAAGGGAAATTTTACATTTATTACCAATCATGGAAGTTGCTCCGAATGAATATTTATCAAAAGAGTTTAATCAAGCAGTTTTTACACATCTAGAAGTAGGTGATTATTATGCACAAAAAGAAGGAAAAGAATTCGATAAAAAAGAATTTTACACAAATCCATCTGACTTTAAATCCATACTTCCTACCTACATTGATCAATCGGATATGTATGTTGCGTGTCATTTTTGGTCGAATAAATCACCCGATTTATTAACGAAAGAAGATTTAGAGAAAGAGAATTTACGATTAAAAGTAGTTGCAGACATTTCTTGTGATATTGCAGGGCCAATTGCTTCTACATTAAGACCAAGTACAATTGCGGATCCAATTTACGGATACAATCCAAAAACATCGGAAGAAACAGATTACCAACAAGATGGCACTATAACAGTTATGGCGGTTGATAATCTTCCTTGTGAATTACCAAAAGACGCTTCGGAAGATTTCGGGAACGACTTTATCCAATTTATTTTACCAACATTTTTCAACGGAGATCCAGATAATATTATCGGAAGAGGGAGTGAAACAACATTAGACGGTGAATTAACTGAAGGTTTTGCTTACCTACAGGAATATGTAAATGATTAAAAAGAACAAAGACAGAAAGAACAAAGAGCAAAGACCAAATTATTTATAGATTTATTTATGTTTAAATTTTTTGTCTAAATGTCTTTCATCTAAAATAATGGAAAAAGGAAATAAAAAAATAATTAGAGGTTGGGTATTCTACGATTGGGCGAATTCTGTCTATAATTTGGTGATTTCCTCCGCTATTTTCCCAATTTTTTATGATACAGTCACTACGAATAATTTCAAAGCAAAATTTTTCAAAACTACGGTTGAAAAAGCAAAAGAATTAGAATTACCAGCTGGAGTAGCTATTAAAGTAGATTTTCTTGGTTTAAACATAACAAATTCTGTTTTACTTTCTTTCGTTCTTTCAGCTTCTTTTTTAGTTGTTTCTTTTCTTTCACCAATGTTATCTGGGATTGCTGATTACACAGGTAGTAAAAAGAAATTTATGCGTTTCTTTTGTTATCTAGGTTCATTCGCTTGTATTTCCTTATTTTGGTTTAATCCAGACCATATAGAATTAGGGATGTTGTCCGTCTTTTTTGGAAGTATCGGATTTTGGAATAGTTTGGTGTTTTACAATGCTTTTTTACCTGAAATTGCAGAACCACAAGACCAAGATAAAATTTCCGCTCTGGGGTTCAGTATGGGGTATTTTGGATCTATGTTACTGCTAATTCTTTGTCTCGTTTGGATTCAAGTATTAGATTATCCGACCAAATGGTGTTTTGTTTTTGTAGGTGTCTGGTGGATCGTTTTTAGTCAAATTACCTATCGTGTTTTACCTAACAATGTCTATGGTAGAAAGCCGAAAAGAGGTTTATGGCGAGGATTCCGAGAGTTATACATCGTTTATCGTAAATTCAAGAAAACTAAACGATTAAAGAAATATTTATATTCTTTTTTCTTTTTCAATACAGGGGTGCAAACAGTGATGTTAATGGCAACTATTTTCGCTTCGAAAGAAATCAATTGGCCTAAAGGTGGTGAAAAGTCCGGATTAATAATCGCAATCTTATTGATTCAAATATTAGGTGCTTTTGGTGCTTTTTGTATGTCACGACTATCTAGTAAAATCGGTAATATAAAAACTTTAATGTTATCCATTTCTATTTGGTTGGGTATTTGTGTTGGTGCTTATTTTATCACAACACCAGTACAGTTTTACATACTAGCTGCTACAGTGGGATTAGTAATGGGAGGAGTACAAGCGATTGCACGTTCAACCTATTCTAAATTTTTACCAGAAACAAAAGACCATGCAAGTTATTTCTCTTTTTATGATGTTACAGAAAAATTAGGAATTGTGTTAGGTACATTTTTCTTCGGAATGATTGAAGCTGTAACAGGAGATTTACGTTTTTCGGTTATTTCAATTGGCGTTTTCTTTTTAATTGGATTTATTTTACTTTGGTTCGTTCCTAAAGAAGAAAAGGTAATCGGTCGTAGAATAGGAATTTTGGAAATATGAATAAAAGTGGTCTCCTAATTTTTTTTATTAGTATTTGCAGTATTTGTTTTACGCAAAGAGAAAAAGTATATACAGATCTCAATGACGCTTTAAAAAACCCATTAAATGTTTACAAACTCGATTTAAGTTATGCAAAACTTAAAAAATTACCAGATGTAGTAGCGCAATTAACAAACCTAGAGGAATTAAATGTTGCACATAATCGATTGACTAATTTACCTGAAACGATTGGGAAATTAGTGAAACTTAATTACCTACATGCTTCAAATAACAACATTACTAAACTCCCTGAATCTATTGGTAAATTAATCAAATTAAGAACGTTAAATATTAGCCATAACCAATTAATAGCACTTCCAAATTCCATTTGCGAACTTAAAAATTTAAAAGAATTAGATATTTCAATTAATAAAATTTCAGCGCTTCCAGAAAACATTGGTAATATTTCAAATTTATTTTGGTTGGAAGCCAGTAACAATAAAATCTCATTTTTACCAGAATCTATTTCGATTCTTTCTAAATTAGAAGGATTAGATCTTTCTATCAATCGATTTATTCTATATCCAAATAATATTTCAGTTATTTTAAGTTTAAAAACACTCAATTTAGCAAGGAATAAACTATTTGTAATTCCTGCTTCCATCGGTGAATTAAAAAATCTTACGCGATTAGATTTACAAGAAAATGGTATTAAAGAATTGTCAAAAGAGATCTCCAAATTGAATGCTTTGGTGTATTTAAATTTAAGTTTTAATCCTCTGATGAAACTAGATGAAAATTTTTCACAATTAACCGCTTTAAAAGAGTTGGATATGACATTTCTAGAAATGCCTGTTTTCCCGGAAGTTATAACACGACTTTTCAATTTGGAAATTTTAAATCTAGGATATAATAAAATTGGAGATATTCCTGAAAATATATCGAATTTAACAGACTTAAAAGAACTCTACATAAATGATAATCAATTGTTAACAATCCCTAAACAACTCACTGAAATTATTAATCTCACGCGTTTGGATGTACAAGCAAATAAATTAAAAGAAATACCAAATGAACTTTGGACAATGCCAAATTTAAAATACATTAATATCAATGGAAATAAAAGTCTGAAAATATCTTCCGAACAAAAAAAAATATTGAAAAAAAAAAGTGAGGAAGCTTTTTAGTTTAAAATTTATTCTTTAAAAAAGTGAAAAAATGATTACTAATTAATAGTGATTGTTTTATAGGAAGAAGTAAACTTGGTGAAAATTTCAGGTGATATTTCATCTTTTCTTAAAAGCAATGCTATTTTAATTTTATCAAGCGTTTCTGTTGGAATAAACAACCAACAATCATTTAAATTACTTAATAATTTAGATAACTCAATTAAATAATCATTACTTAAATCATCCACATGTTTTTCAATAAATAGGATACGTGCATTCACTTCAGATAATACTTGTTTTCCTAATTCATTAGGTTTGCCTTGATTGAATAATACTGAATTTTCAAAAAATGGCTTAATTATTTCTGTGTGCAACTTTTCAAAGTTTGGACCAAATTTTTGTTGTAGCTTCATTCTAATTTCATGTAAACGCAAACTGGTATTTGAAGAAAAAATCGATAATAGTTCTTTTTCAATGATCGAAAAATTTTGTGCAGGCGTATAATTGGATCCTAACTGAACAAAAGGTCTTGGTTTTTGTTTGTCATCCGTTTTGTTAACTTGAACTAATTTCATCGTAATTTCAATGTAGTTATTTACATATAAATATTGTAAGGTTACTGCAATTAGTTTAGGTGTGAATTTCGCCTCTGAATGGATCAAATAAGCATATTCATAAGGTTTAATGGAATAGGTAAGTGGTTGATTTGCTAAATGATTAAATATATCTGCGTCAGCCTCAGTCCATCGTTTTAATCCTTTACTAAATTTAAATCGTTTTAAATCAATAAATAAATATTGGTTTTTCTTCAAAAAGAAAAAGACGAAAATACTAGCTGGAATAGCAGTTAATAAAATAAATATGATTTTTTCCAATACAAAATTCATAAAATTAAAAAGGTAAGCATCCTCTGGATTTTCCGGGTCGTAAATAACCGTAGCTGTACCCTTTACATTAGAATTTATTTCAAATCGGTATTCTTTTGTGTTTTCTGCAATGAAATTAACACGTGAATTATGCGCTCCTGCGGTAAATGCATTCAGTTTAAAAACGGTTCCTTCTGTCTTTTGACCAATAATTAATATCCGTAAATTAGGTGCGAAAAAGAAAAGGAATAATAAAAAAACACTGATGATGAATAATTTAAGGCGACCGATTTGAAGTATCATATTTGTTTGTTTTATACTATAATTATAAAATTAAGCAATATATCTTATTTTATAGCTTGTTTTAGAAGTTTGAATGTATCCATTTTTTCAAGTTTTATATTTGTATCTTTACTGCATTCATTTTAAACGAAATACTTATGAAGTTTCTTACGTCCATGTTCACGTATGTTTCCTGTTTTTTATTATTTGGTGCATTATTTTTTATTGAATCAAAACTTCCAATATCGAATCCTTACATCTATAAATCAATGCGTTATTTAGTATTGGCATTGGTGACTTTTGTAACTTTTAAAAAGCGTAAATTATCCTTGTGGATTTTTACTTCCATGATATTAGGAATTGAAGTAGGGATTGATTTCCCTGAATTCGCGAAAGATTTGGGTAAATTAGGAACCATATTTTTACGTTTAATTAAAACATTAGTTGCACCATTAATTTTCTCGACCTTGGTTATTGGTATTGCTGGACATAGCAACCTGAAACAATTAGGTAGAATGGGATTGAAAAGTATTCTTTACTTTGAAATTGTCACAACATTTGCTTTATTAATAGGATTGTTAGCTATCAATATTAGTCAAGCTGGAAAAGGAGTAAAAGTAGAAACAACTGCAGCAGCTCTCGAAAAATCACAAGATTTATTAAAACAACCTGCAAAAGATCATTTGGTAGAAATGTTCCCAGAAAATATTGCGAAATCTGTAGCAGAGGGTGAAGTACTCCAGATTGTAATTTTCTCTATCATTTTTGCTGTTGCCATAAGCATGTTGACAAATGCTTCTCACAAAAATAGAATGTTGGAAGGATGCGAAAGTTTAAGTGAAGTGATGTTCAAATTTACGGATATCGTAATGTATGTTGCTCCATTTGCTGTCTTTGGAGCATTAGCAAGTACAGTTGCTAAATCTGGGATTGATATTTTAATGAACTTATTTAAATTAGTTGGCACATTATACGTATCCTTAATTGTCTTTATAACATGTGTTTTATTACCAATAGCTTTAATGGCTAAAATTCCAATTAAACGTTTTATAAAAGCAGTTACAGAACCTGTTTCTTTGGCATTTGCAACTGCAAGTAGTGAAGCAGCACTTCCTAAAGCTATGGAAAACATGGAGAAATTGGGGGCTTCTAAAAAAGTAGTTTCATTTGTAATTCCAACAGGATACAGTTTTAATTTAGATGGAACAACCTTATATTTATCATTAGCAACTATTTTCGTTGCACAAATGTGCGGAAAGGATTTATCAATTGCGGAACAAATCGGTATTGGTTTATTACTCATGTTAACTTCAAAAGGAGTTGCTGGTGTTAGAGGTGCTTCATTCGTTATCCTTGCTGGAGCTGTGGCATATTTAAAACTTCCAGTGGAAAAAGCGAGTGTAATACTAGCAGTTGATGCATTAATGGATATGGCTCGAACAAGTGTTAATGTATTAGGAAATTGTCTGGCATCTATTGTTATTGCCAAAAGCGAAAAAGAATTTACCCTTTCTGAAGAGGTAGCCTACGATTAAATTTCATACAAACATTCGATAGGTAGGTAGTTGTTTTTTTGGATAGAGGATATATTTTTTATTTTATTTTCATATATTCGCAATATAACACGCACAGATTATGTTAGAACAAACAATAAATTTTAAAATTACCACAACTTCTGAATCAAAGATTTCTAAAGTAGATTGGGAAAACCTTCCTTTTGGAAAAATGTTTTCTGATCACATGCTTGTTATGGAGTATCATGATGGGGAATGGCAAGAGCCTGAAATCGTTCCTTTTGGACCAATTTCTTTTCATCCTGCAACTTCTGCTATTCATTATGGTCAATCAGTTTTTGAAGGAATGAAAGCAAACAAATCAGCGGAAGGTGATTTGTTGATTTTTAGACCGGATATGAATGCTAAAAGATTTATAGAATCGTGCGAACGTTTATGTATGCCTATTGTTCCAGAAGGGCTTTTTGTAGAGTGTGTTCGTAAATTCGTAGAACTTGAGAGTGAATGGATTCCAAATAAACCTGGTTATTCGCTATATATCCGTCCTTTCATGTTCTCAACTGATGAGTTCGTAGGAATTCGTCCTTCGGAAACATATAAATTCATCATTTTCGCTTGTCCTGTTGGAGCCTATTACAACGAACCAGTAAATGTTTTAATTGAAGAACATTATACACGTGCAGCTGAAGGTGGAGTAGGTAGAGCAAAAGTTGCTGGTAACTACGGTGCTTCTTTATATCCTGCCAAACAAGGACAATTAAAAGGATACCACCAATTGTTATGGACAGATGCTAAAACACATACTTTTGTAGAAGAGTCGGGTACGATGAATATTGTTTTTGTAATCAATGGCAAAATCCTTTCTCCAACAGAAGAAAATGATACTATTTTACGTGGAATAACTAAACGAAGTGTATTGGAAGTTGCTAAACTTTGGGGTTATGAAATTGAAGAACGCAGAATAACAGTTGAAGAAGTGATTACTGCAATTAAAGACGGTTCATGTACAGAAGTTTTTGGTGCAGGAACAGCAGCAACAATTGCACATATTCATAAAATTGGATTTAGAGGTGAAGACTTTATAATTCCAGCGATTGAAACAAGAGAATTCTCTTTAAAAATAGAAAAATACATGAATGACCTTAAATCAGGAATTATTCCAGATGAATTTGGTTGGTTGTTAAAAGCGTAATTTAATCATTACTAGTTACAAAAGTCCCTAAGGTTTTCTTTAGGGACTTTTTTGTAATTATTTATTTCTTAATTACGTATATATTTTTTAACCATTACGCACTTTTCATTGTTCATAATCAATTGTATTAATTCAAAAAGTCCCCCTAATTTTAGACGCTTTCTTAGTATATTCGTGCCATCAAAATTTGAATCTATGGACAAAAAAGAAGTATATATCGTTTCTGCAGCTAGAACACCTATTGGGAGTTTTTTAGGTGCATTTTCAAGTGTATCCGCTACTGATTTGGGAGCAACAGCAATCAAAGGTGCAATTGAAAAAGCTGGAATCAATCCTGCAGATGTTCAAGAAGTATTTATGGGTAACGTATTGCAAGCTGGTGTTGGTCAAGCTCCTGCGCGTCAGGCAGCATTGAAAGCTGGTTTGTCGAATACTGTTCCAAGTACCACCATTAATAAAGTATGTGCTTCTGGAATGAAGTCTGTAATGCTTGGTGCACAATCAATTATTGCAGGCGACAACGATTTAGTTGTAGCTGGTGGGATGGAGAATATGTCTCAAACACCACATTATATAGATGGAAGAAATGGAACAAAATTCGGTAATATCTTAATGTTAGATGGTATTACCAAAGATGGTTTACTAGATGTATACAGCAAAGTTCCCATGGGTAATTGTGCTGAATTATGCGCAAAAGAATATAACTTAACACGCGAAGACCAAGATGCTTTTGCGGTAGATTCTTATAAAAAATCTGCGGCGGCATGGAAAAATGGTCATTTTGCTAAAGAAGTAGTTCCAGTTTCTGTTCCTCAACGCAAAGGAGATGCTTTGATCGTTAATGAAGATGAAGAATACAAAAACGTATTTTTAGACAAGATACCATCTTTACGCCCAGCTTTCGATAAAGAAGGTACAATCACTGCTGCAAATGCATCTAAATTAAATGATGGTGCTTCAGCTTTAGTTCTAGCTTCTGCGGAAGCAGTAGCAAAATATAATTTAAAACCAGTTGCTAAAATTGTTGCTTATGCAGATGCTGCACATGCACCAGAGTGGTTCACAACTGCGCCTGCAAAAGCAGTAGATAAAGCTTTAGAAAAAGCGAACCTTAAAAAAGAAGATATTAATTTCTGGGAATTCAACGAAGCTTTTGCGGTAGTTGGATTAGCGAACGTAAAAATATTAGGTTTAGATCCTGATAAAGTAAATATATACGGTGGTGCAGTAGCTTTAGGTCATCCACTTGGTAACTCTGGATCTCGTATACTAGTTACTTTAGTAAATGTATTAAAACAAAATAACGCTAAATACGGTGGTGCTGCTATCTGTAATGGTGGTGGTGGTGCTTCTGCAGTTATCATTGAAAATATCTATTAGTTTTTAGACAAAAGAAAAAAAGAAAAAAGACAAAAGACTTTAATTTATTAGAGTCTTTTGTCTTTTAAAAGAATACTTCGTACGTCACTTGTCACTCGTCACTCTTAACTCTTTACGCATATGTTAATTCGTCCTCGTAGAAATCGTAAAAACGCTACTATTCGAGCAATGGTGGAAGAAACTAAATTAGGTGCTGAAAACTTAATTTATCCTATTTTTTTGCAAGATGGTAAAGGAATAAAGTCGGAAATAAAGTCTTTGCCAAATAACTTTCGTTGGAGTATTGATATGTTGCTTCCAGAGGTAGAAAAATGTTTGGAACTAGGAATAAATACTTACGTACTTTTCCCGGCTATAGAAGAACGCTTGAAAGATGTAATCGCTTCCCACAGTTATGCTTCCGATAATTTCTATTTAGATGTTATACGAACTTTAAAGGATCGTTTTCCAGAAATTGTTCTCATGAGTGATGTGGCTATGGATCCATATTCTTCGGATGGTCATGATGGATTGGTGCGAGATGGTAAAATCATCAACGATGAAACCTTGCCAATTTTAGCTAAAATGTCTATTGCACAAGCGCAAGCAGGTATAGATATTATTGGTCCTTCCGATATGATGGATGGACGAGTTGGATATATCCGTGAGGCTTTGGATCAAGCGAATTTTACAGATGTGAGTATTATGTCGTATTCGGTAAAGTATGCAAGTGCTTTCTACGGACCATTTCGCGATGCATTAGATTCTGCACCAAAGGCAGGGGATAAAAAAACGTACCAAATGAATCCTGCAAATCGTCGTGAGGCATTAATAGAAGCTGAATTGGATATCCAAGAAGGTGCAGATATGTTAATGGTAAAACCAGCACTATGTTATTTGGATGTAATCGCTTCTTTAAAAGAAAATTTTTCAGTACCAATAACCGCATACAATGTAAGTGGAGAATGTGCAATGGTTTACGCAGCATCTCAAAATGGTTGGTTGAATTATGAAGCAACGATGTCTGAGATGTTATTAAGTATTCGTCGTGCTGGTGCGGATGGAATATTGACCTATTTCGCAAAGGATTACGCAACATTATTAAAAAAATAATGAAGTATCAAGCAATTTTAGACGAAGCGAAAGCGAATCTTCCAGCATTAAAAAAGAAAATTGTAAGTCTAAAAAAAACAAATAATCGCATATTAGACACACAATTTCATACTGCGCATGTAAAAACTTTTAAAGGAATCGATTGTTTATCCTGTGCGAATTGTTGTAAAACGACTAGCCCTATTTTTCGAAAAGTGGATATCGACCGAATTTCAAAAAGTATCGGAATGAAATCTGGTAAATTCGAAGATGAATTTTTGCGTATAGATGAAGATAGAGATTTTGTACTTAAATCTTCCCCATGTTATTTTTTAGGGACTGATAACAAATGTTCCATTTATGATGTGCGACCTTTAGCTTGTAGAGAATATCCACATACGGATCGAAAAAACATGTTTCAAATTTTAGATTTGACTGCAAAGAATGTGGAGATATGTCCTGCGGTTGCAAAGATTGTAACTGAAATAGAAGGGAATGTAAAAAAGGAATAGAGCGCTAAAACAGTGCTAAAACACCACAACCGCACCGAAAATACAAAAAATTAACTACTTGATAATAAATAAAAAAGCCCGACTTAAATCGGGCTTTTTTGCTATGCGGAGAGAGCGGGATTCGAACCCGCGATAAGCTTTCGGCCTATACACGCTTTCCAGGCGTGCTCCTTAAACCACTCGGACATCTCTCCAATAAAATAAATTGCTTATGCAATATTGGTCTGCGAAAGTACAAAAAAAAAGACTTACATAGTTAATTCACCGGAAATATTTCGCGCTAGTATTTTTTTCACTTCTTCTTGACTTAAACTATTTCCTAAAGCATACATGAATTTACAAACTGCTGCTTCAGTTGTCATGTCGCCACCGCCAATAACTCCCACTTTTTGGAAGAAAGAACTCGTCTGGTATAATCCTTGTTCGACTGAACCACTATTACATTGTGTGATGTTTAATACAATTCCTCCATCTGCGATATATCGTTCAATTAAATCGTCAAACGATTTGTCTGTTGGAGCGTTCCCAGCGCCAAAAGTTTCTAAAATAATTCCCTTAATTTTAGAAATATCAAACAAACTTTGATAAACAGAAGCATTAAAACCAGGGAAAATTTTAAGTAAAGCCACTCGATTATCTAGCGCAGTGAATAATTGCAATGTTTGCTGTTCGTTTTGTAATCCTTTTTGGTAATTTATATGAATTCCTGCTGTAGCTAAAGGAGGATAATTTGGTGAACTAAATGCTTTAAAAGCATTCGCTGAAATTTTTGTTGTACGATTACCACGGAATAAATTATTCTCAAAATAAATAGCTACTTCTTTAATTCTACTTGAACCATCACTGTGTTTCGCTGCAGCTATCTCAATGGAAGTAAGTACATTCTCCCTTCCGTCCGTACGTATCTCATCAATAGGAAGTTGAGACCCAGTTAGGATTACAGGTTTGGACAAACCTTGTAGCATATAACTTAATGCAGAAGCTGTATACGCCATCGTATCTGACCCATGAAGAATAACGAAACCATCATAAGCAGTATAATGCTCAAAAATAATTTCAGCTATTTGCTTCCAATACGTTGGATTCATTTCAGAGGAATCAACCGGTTTTTCGAAGGATATTGTTTCTAACTGAACATTTAAACGTTTAATTTCTGGAATCTGTTGATACAAATGATCAAAATTAAATGCAGTTAACGTCCCTGAACTCGGATCATTTACCATTCCGATAGTTCCACCTGTATAAATGATTAATACCTTCGGTTGTTGCATGTTAAATAGAAAATAAATTTTGTGCGTTTTGTGTTGTTATTCTCCCAATTTCTTGTTCTGATATTTCAAAGATATCGGATATTTTCGAAGCTATATAAGGTAAATAGGCACTCTCGTTTCGTTTACCACGAAATGGAGTAGGTGCTAAATAGGGTGCGTCTGTTTCTAAAACTAATTTTTCCAAGGGAATGTGTTTTACAGATTCTAGTAAAATAGATTTTTTATACGTTACAACTCCTCCAATTCCAAAGGAAAAACCACCATACCCTAAGATTTTTCGCACATCATTTTCATCTCCTGAAAAACAATGAAAAACACCCTTTAATCGGTCGTCATTGTGTTCGTCTAAGATTGCATAGATTTCTGGAAAAGAATCGCGGGCATGAATAACAATAGGAATTTGAAGTTCTTTCGCCCAATTAATCTGCGTAATAAATGCTTGTTCTTGTTCTTTTAGAAATGTTTTATCCCAATATAAATCGATTCCAATTTCTCCGATGGCAATAAATGGTCGTTTATCTATCCATTCTTTTAATTGAGCTAATTCTTTTTCCCAATTTTCAGTAACCGAACATGGGTGAAGCCCCATCATTGGATAACAAACACCTGGATATTTTAATTCCAATGCAAACATACCTTCAATAGAACGACCATCTACATTTGGAAGTAATAATTTCTCAACACCAGCATCTAAAGCACGTTGAATTGCTTCGTCTCTGTCTTCATCAAATTGGGAGGAATATAGGTGAGTATGGGTGTCAATAAACATAAGAAAGTATAAATAAAAACAGCGTCAAAAGTATGTGTTTTCGACGCTGTTTTAAATGCTAGATGTGATTAACAAAATTCGTTATATGCTTCTGTTAAGTTTTCAGCAATCATAAGTGCAGTACCGCCTTCAATATGATGTCTTTCTAAAAAATGAACCAATTCACCATCTTTGAATAATGCAATAGAAGGAGAAGAAGGAGGGTAAGGTAGAAAGTGTTTTCTAGCTTGTGCAACAGCTTCACCATCTACACCTGCGAAAACAGTTGTTAATTTTGTTGGCTTTTTATCTCCGTTTAAAGATAATTTAACTCCTGGACGCATATTGCCAGCTGCACATCCACAAACGGAGTTTACAACTACTAACAAAGTTCCTTGTGTATTTGCAATAACTTCATCCACTTGAACTGGAGATAGTAATTGTTCAAAGCCTACACTTACAAGATCTTGTTTCATTGGAGCTACTAATTCTGCTGGATACATATTTTTAATTTTAGATTTATGAATGTTAATTTATTTTATGTAAAGTTAAAGAAGAAAAGTAAAAATTGGACTACTTTTAAGCATCTTTATTTTTTGCTATGCGTGTATTTTTATTTTATTTTAGTCTAACGCTTACTGCCCATTTTAGTTATGGACAAGAAGTCAATCTAGATACTTTGATAAATCAATGGCATAGAGCAGCTGGAACAGCAAATTACACCAATTATTTTGGGTTTATGTCTGCAAGTTTTGTCTTTTTGGGTACTGCTCCAGGAGAACGTTGGACCAAAGAAAAGTTTTCTTCCTTCGCTAAACCATATTTTGATAAGGGTAAAGCGTGGGATTTTAAGGCGTACAATAGAAATTGGATGTTTTCAAAAGATTCTTTGATAGCATGGTTTGATGAAGATTTAGATACCTGGATGCGCGGTTGCAGGGGGAGTGGTATACTTCAAAATGTAGATGGTACATGGAAGATTGTCTACTACAACTTAACCGTTTTAATTGAGAATGAAAAAATAAATAGTTTCATAGAATTACGAGACAAAAAATAAAGGCTGACCAATTATGGACAGCCTTTAAGTACTAATTTATAGAAGTTCGTTTAGCGAACTTTTACTTGTGTAATAACTGACAATTTCTTTTCGTTCACCATCAAAATAGTGCTGCAATAAGTAATCAGCAATAAATTCTCTATATTGTTCACGGGAAATTTTAGGGATATACACATGTCCACGTCCTACAGCTTTATGGCGAATGAATTTTTTCTTTTCTAAAATTCGAACAATTGTAGAAGTAGTATTATAGGCAGGACGTGGTTCGTCATACAAAGCTACAATTTCCTTTACAGTCGATTTCTCAAGTTTCCAAAGTCGAAGCATTACTTGCTCTTCCGCAGGTGTTAATCTTTCCATAGGAGAATTTCTATACGATTAGATGCCTAATTTTTTACGGATATCTTTTGGAATTCCATCTTTGTGTAAGTAGTAATTCATTGTCTTATAACGGAAAAAATTCTCAGATGCATAGAAATATCCTTTTGGAAAATTTCTGTCTGCTCCCCAAGAATTTTTTACCAAAAAGAATTTTTTACCTGTTTGATCTTTATAAAGACCAACGATATGCATTCCGTGATCGTCTGTTGTTAATTTTTTATCGTACGCTTCTTGTCGAAGTTCTGGAGTGATTGTTAATTCTTTTACTGGATTTAAAAAACCATTTGCATGCTTTTCTGCTCCTGCATCTGAAAACATTTTATTGTCTTTTCCTCTTACATCAATGGAACTTTCATCTTCAGGACAAATAGCAATACCATTTCTGAAACTAAAACCTTTTTCAGAAACATCCGAACCCCAAGCAATTGTATAACCATTTTTCAAAGCATATTCTGCAATAGTATACAATTCGTCTAAATTTACATTATAAGAACCTTCCCATAACCAATTGTCAGGAATTGCTAAATGTGCAGGTTTGTATAAATCATGTCCAATAAATGAAGTTATTGAAACATAATCATCCATATTTAATTTTAAGGATTCAGCATATGTTTTAGGAGAATATTTCTTACCATCCACATTGAATTCTACTGGTTCTTTTCCTAAATATGCATCCAAAATTCCACTTAATGCATTTCTCCATGCTTTTAAAGTGATGCCTTGAGAATTATCTTTTTCCATTTCTTCTTTCGAATATTTTAGCATTCCTTGAACAGCACCATCCAATACACTAAACAATTCTCCATGTGAATGGTTTTCTGAACCGTAATTCAATCCTTTATAGATTTCTTCTGGAACAACACCATATTTTTTAATAATATATGGAATATCAACAAAACCACCTCCTTGGCTAAAATTAACTTTACCATCGATACGAATATATTTGTCCGCTTTTTCTTCATATGCTTTACGAACAATATACATTTCAGAAAGTACTTTTGGATTTTTAACGCCCAAACGGATTAATTCTGATTCAAAAAAGGATAAGCCTGAAAAACTCCAACATGTACCAGCAAAACCTTGACTTTGAACAGGTGTTGCATCTAAGTGGTAGATTTTCGTGAATTTGTAATTACTATTTTCTGCATTTGTTACGGTATCTTGACCGAACGCTAAAACAGAAAAACAATACATACCAACGGAAAGTATCAATCTTTTCATACGGATTTATGTGTTAATTTAGATTTTAATATTAAAATTTTAGTTGTAAATATATAAAATTTTAATCACGTAAAATCCAACCTGAAATTTGTAAAGGAGAAAGTTTTTCTTTAGCACTGATTAAAACAGAATCAGAAGTACTTTTACAAGCACTTACTCGGTGTAACCCATTTTTTACATCTACAATGTATGCATTAAAGCCTTTTTGTTTCAATTGAGTAATTAGATTTTTTGCATTTAGCTCAGTAGAAAAACAACCAACAATTAGATGTCCTGATTTTATAGTGGTTGAATTATTTTGAACTGTTGTAGCAATCGTACTTGTTTTGAAAGGTATTGGTAAATTTTTCTGAATAACTAATGGTGGGTTTACGACAATTCTTGGTGAAGAATTTTCTTTGATTTTCACTGGGACATATAAATCGGAATCTACTGGATAAGAAAATACTTCTACATCTTTGGGTAAATCTCTTAATATTTTATCTAATTCAGATTCTCCAATATTATGATTAATTCTGAAATCTAAAGTTTCTTTATTATACAAACCATCCTGAGTAATATGAAATGGATTGAAATCTTGAAAAGAAAGTATTCCGGATTCTAAAACCTTCGTTTTCATTGGTATCCAGTAGGTATAAAAACAAATAGGTAATAGTGCCGCTGCGACAGCATATTTCCAAATCTTTTTAGAATTAATCGATCGAATTGGCTTTTTTTCATCCGATACTACTTCTGTTTCTTCGAAATTCTTTATAGGTAATTCAAAAATAGGAGCTAAATTCTCTGATTCTATCAACGGCTCACCGCTAAGTGTGAAAGTTTCTTGTTGAACAATTAGTTGCAAATCCTCTTGACTTACAAAATGAACTTTCCCGAGACCAAAGGATGCTAACAATAAATTATGAAAACGATCTTGTTCAAATGCTAAATTTCGTTCTGAATCTAAAAAAATAAAACCTACTCGGTCAATGGAAATACGTTCTCCAGCATCTAACTTATGGTGCCAATGTTGTATTTGTTTTTGAATATAATCGTTAGATTCTTCGTAAGATTTTTTGGTTGCATGCGCATAAGCAGCAATTAATAATCCATCGTTATTTATAAGTTGTTTGTTGAATAACAAGGATTTGCGCGGAGGATTAATCGTTCCTTTGGTAGCATCAAATGTTGCAGATGTTTGACCAGCCACAAATCCACCGAAAGTAGGAATCACGACACAATTGTGACGTAACAATAAATCTCCTATTAATTCTTCAATATACATGCTGTGCAAATTTACAACTTTTGTTGCTATTTAACAATTGTTTGGTATACGATGAGATGATAAAAAGGTTATAGTAAAGAAACTACCTTTTGTACATCTTCGGGCACATCTATATTTGGTGTTTCAATATCTGTTTCAACTACCTTAATACGATATCCATAATATAACCATCTCAATTGCTCTAATGATTCAATTTGTTCCAATAAAGTAGGAGTGAGGTTCACTATTTCTTGAAGTGTCTTACTGCGGTAAGCATAAAGACCAATATGACGATAAAATGGATAAAAATGCAATGGTTCTTCCTTAAAATTAACAAAATTCGGTATCGGACTTCTGGAAAAATAGAGCGCGTTTTGCGAACTATCTACTACAATTTTGATGCGATTAGGATTAAGTATATCTTCCATAGTTACTTGCTTAATTCCCAATGTCGCTATAAAAGTTTTTGCGTCTTGAAAAGCAATTGCCAACTGATCAATTTGCCGAAAATCAACTAATGGTTCATCCCCCTGAATATTAATTATAACATCGTAATTGGAATAAATTTTAGCAACTTCTCCACAACGATCTGTACCCGAAGGGTGTTCAGCGCTAGTCATCATAACTTTACCTCCAAAACGTAGAACTTCAGATTCAATACGAGCATCATCCGTTGCAACAATGACATCTGTCAATACATTGGATTTTTCAACGCCTTCATAAACGCGTTGTATCATTGTTTTTCCTTTTAAATCTATTAATGGTTTCCCAGGAAAACGTGAGGATGCGTAACGTGCAGGAATAACTCCTAATATACGAAGCGGATTGGTAGACATAGTATTAATTTTTACGATAGGTTTGATTACGGATTTCTTGAATCAAAGCGATTTTAGCATCCGCTAATTTTTGAATAGAAGTGTAGGTTCCGCCACCTAATTCAGCAATTTTCCTCATGTTTTTAGCGTCATTTTCAGAATTTTGAATACCAATAACACAAATAATTATTCCCATTTCCTTGTATTTTTCAATGGATTCCATGTAGTTTTTGGAATCTTTATTAAAAGCACCATCGGTAATAATGTATAGGATGTTTTTACCTTCGATTAAATCCTTACTTATCGTTTTACAACCTAGCTTAATCCCTTCACCTCCAGCAGTCATTCCTCCCGCTTTTAGTTTTTGGATGACCGTTCTGATTTCAGTTCTACTTGTCCCGGAAGTAGAAGGAAGAAGCACTTGCGCGTTAGTTGCATAAGAAACAATTCCAATTTTATCTTCTTTTCTCAATAATAAGGATAATTCTAATAAGCTAAATTTCATTAGTTCCATTCTGTTTCCGATTCCCATGGAGGATGAAATGTCTACAATAAATAATACATTAATCGCTTGAAAGTCTGTAGATTTAAATTGAACCAAGGGAATGTTTTCTAATGCAGGAGGGGTATAGGACTCTTGTGTTGTAATAGGTTCTTCTTTTAATACTTCTTTCAACTCTTTTTGTGGCTTCTCTTCAATTAATGCAACCTCTTCTTTAGCAATTTTCAGTGTGGAATCTTTTTCTAATTCAAGCGTAACAGTATTATCTACGATGTTAACATACTGACATTTCTCAGAAGGTTTATACCCTTGTAATGTTGCATAAAAATAGATGAATCCTAAAGGTGAATTTACTTGAATTCTTCCATCTTTTCCTTGGATGAATTGACCAATTTGTTGACCATTTTGAAGTAAATAAACTACGGTGTTTTTTAGGTTTTGCTTTGTGTTTTTGTCGATTGTCTTTATGGTTAATTTGAAGTCTGTTGCATGTTTGGATGGAGTCGAACGAAAATCAGGACAAGCTTGCATAGCAGCAAGCGGATCATAAATTTCTTCTGTCAGTTTTCCAACTACCTTTAGTATAGTTGGTTCTAATTTATCACTTGTATAAATTGGTATTTCATATTCAAATCTTCCTAATTTCTTCGGATTAGGTTTAACTCTAAATAGCAAATTAGAATCTTTTTCAGCTGCTTGTGTATTAAACAAACAGGAAACTTCTCGAGGAGCTTTATAGTTTAAAATGTATGCTTTTTTCAAGCCTTTGTTAGTGATTTTAATATCTATAAATTTTGGAGAATTATTATTTAATTCTCCAAAATCTACATTGGTTGTTTCAAAAACAAGTTGTCCTACACATGAAAATCTGTATAAAAAAATAAATGCAATTAAGAAATACTTAATTTGTTTCATTTTTTCATTTTTTCCAAGGTACGAATTGCTGTCTGCATTTCTTTATCTAATTCATTAATAACCCTGTAATATCCTTCTTCTGTCCATATTTGACGCGCAATTTCAGCTTTTAAAGTTATTTGTATAAACTTCTTACTTTTTGAAAGTCCAGCAATATCAAGAGGGATATGCACATTTTTAGTTGCATATTTTAAAAAATCTTGGGTCAACTTGTCGTCTACAAGAAAAGTTTTATGAAAATGTTCAGGAGTTTTCCATTTTGTACGCTTATTTGCAACAAAATCAAATGCAAAACTTTGAAATGCAGTACTATATCGTAATTCCGTAAAGTACCAACTACTACCTAAAGTATCCATTGGGAGAAATACATCTGGAAATATTCCTCCTCCACCATACACTATTTTTCCTTTCGGTGTTTTGAATTTTAAAGAATCAACCAACAAAGAACTATCTAATTTGAATTGTTCTCCATGTTCAAATCTTACGGTTTCCTCATTCATATATTTCTCATAATCATCCGTATATGGTTTTTGTATACAACGACCAGTAGGAGTGTAATAACGAGCAATAGTCAATCGGACATTACTTTTGTCTTGCAGTGTGATGTCTTTTTGTACAAGTCCTTTTCCATAGGAACGTCTACCTAATATAAATGCCCGGTCATTATCTTGTAAAGCACCCGCAACAATTTCACTTGCAGAAGCAGAATTTTCGTTGATAAGTACGACTAAAGGAATATTTTCCAATTTACCAATAGTAGACGCTTTAAAAACTTCTTTTTTAACGTTTGCACCTTTTGTACTTACGATTGTAGCTCCTTCTTTCAAGAATTCATCTACAATTTCTACAGCTGTTTGTAATACACCACCACCGTTGTTACGTAAGTCTAGAATCATAGATTTCATTCCTAAATTCAATAATTTTTGACTTTGTTCTTTAAATTCAATTGCTGTAGTAACTGAAAATTGATCTATTTTAAGATAGCCAATATCTTTTGTTGTCATTAAAGCACAAGGAATCGAGGCGATTGGAATCGTTCCGCGTACTAATGTTTTATTTAGTTTTTTGGTATTTCTCCAAAGTGTAACATTTACAGAAGTATTGCTTAATCCTTTTAATAAAGCCATCACTTTTTCATTGGTGATTTTTTTACTTGCAACTGATTTTTTAGATATTGCAATTATTTTATCTCCTGCTAATACTCCTGCAGCTTCAGAAGGAGATCCAGGTATCACGTTAGTCACACAAATAGTGTCCCTTAACAAGGTAAATCGCACACCAATACCGCCAAACTCTCCCTGTATTTGTTCCGTTAATGCTTTCATTTCTTTGGGAGAAATATAATTTGAATGGGGGTCTAATTTGTGCAGCATTTCTGAAATTGTCTCTTCAAATAATTTCTCGCCATCCACTTTATCTACATAATTTTTATTAATTACTTCAATAATATCATTGACTTTACTTGATGAATTTTGTTTTCCAGAAAGTGAATACCCAATCAATATACCAATTGCCATGAAAAAGCAAAGACCAATCGGTAAAAGGTATTTAGGATTTTTTTTATCGTGCGACATTAAATTTCTTGAATTTGTACAACTTCTATTCCCGCTTCTTGTAAAAAGTCTACGCCAATGGTATCTCGGTAGTGGTTTCTGTATACTAAACGTTTAATTCCTGCTTGTAGTATTAACTTACTACAATCTTTACATGGGGATAATGTCAAATACAAAGTAGCTCCAGCACAATTATTTGTTGATTTCGCAACTTTCAAAATCGCATTAGCTTCTGCATGAAGAACATACCAATGTGTCTCTCCATTTCCTGTCTCACAACTATTATCAAAGCCTGCAGGTGTTCCATTGTAGCCATCTGAAATAATAGCATCGTCTTTTACGATTATTGCTCCTACTTTTTTGCGCGCGCAATGCGAAAGTTCCGCCCAGGTATCCGCCATTCGGAGGTATGCTTTATCGTATCGTAATTGTTTTTGCTCCGATTTTTCAATCATAATTAGAGTATAGAATTTCTTTCAAAGATAAATAAAAAGTATTCAAGTAAAATATGCGTGATTTCTAGACAATAATTAATGAATAATTTCAACTTTTTCTAAAACAATAGATGCATTCGAAGTGATTTTGAATAGGTAATTACCCGTTAACAAATTATGTGTATCGAGTTTAAAATAATACCCGCCAGGATGATTGTATTTTTCTAGAATTTTTCCATCGATTGAAATGATTTCCAGCGTGTATTCCGACAAATTATTAATTGTTATGTCGGTGTTAGCAGGATTTGGGAAAATTAAAACCCCATTATTATTCAACTGTTTAAGGGATAATTTACCATCGGTTGTTATCGTAAATTGTTCAACTGCATGATTTTGTTTTGTTAAGGTGAAAACATAATTTTCTGGTTGTGTTGTAATTGGGATATTATACGTGAACTTTTTGTTTTTAAAAGTAGCTTGATCTAAAAATTGATTGTTATTAGTAACCCCAACTTGAATACTGTCAATGGAAGAGGACAATGTTAATTCTGTGGTGATTTTACATTCAGTACATGTATTAAAACTATAATCGATAGCCTGAGTCATTTTATTTCTAAAAACAGTAGATGGGTCTCCAAAAAAAAGCCAAGTTTTAATAACATCATTTCCAGCTGTTCCATATTTTTCAAGCATACTGTATTGTCCGTTATTAAATAACGCTCCTAAAGTTGTTTTTCGAATGGAAAGGTCCTTATCTCCAAGTAAACGAACGATTTCGTCTTGTGTTTTCATTGGTGGTGCCCAATCCATTAAAATAGAAGATCCACACATAGCAATAGCACCTGTTATTTTCGTTTCATTAGTTGCTCTTAACCAAGTTTCCCCTAAACAAGTATTATTGACAAACTTTCCATTATTACAGGCAACCGAGATTACAAATGGATATTTACCAAAATTTGTTGTAGTTAGAATATCGGAAGAATTAAAATTACTCGTCACAAAATTTTGTGTATCACCATGACCTGTGTAATTTAACAAACCTATACCAGAATTAATGGCACTAATAATTTCGGAACTTACAGGATTGGAAGGCGCATCTAATTCACCCTGATCACCATCGTAAAACTCATAAACATACGAATAATCAGCTGCTAATAAGCTTGTTCTAATTTTTCGTTCATGTTGCCAATCGGATTCTCCATCGTCTCCAATACCTAATCCTTGATCAGATGCTATTCCAACCGCACGAGTCATCCAATCTCCTTCACTTGGAGTTTTTTCATATTCTATAGTGCGATCTACCATTGTTTTAACATCGGTTGGAGTACCAGAAAATCTTCCAACAAATAATTCACTATAATAGTCGTCTCCAGTTAATTGTCCGTAATATGAGTCGCTCCAATATTCATCACTGCTAAAATTACCATACGTATACGCTGGCAGATCTTCCGCATCGCCAACAAGGAGAAGGTATAGTAGGGAAGGATTGGAAGTATAATAATTTTCGATAAATTGCTTTATTGCAACTGCAGTGTTACCAATTTTTTCAACTGTTTCGAAAGTTGTTTTGATTCCTTTTTGATTTTTCCAATCTACAAAAGGTTGAATTGTTTCAATATAAGATTCTGGACATATCACTAACATTTCTCCAATTTCCGATTTTTCAAGGTATTTACTAGCGCGCTTGTTAGAATTTAAAAATTGATCATTGAAAATTAACGCACCCAAATTAGAAGATGGTGTTTCCTTTATTTCATTTACCCCAGCCAATTGATCAAATAAAACGTTAACACGTAAATTTTTATAGAAACGTAATGTTTTGGTTATGGGGTTATATTGATAAGGATAGAGTTGAATTGTTTGACCTCTTAATTCCCTTAAAATGAATGGTTTTTCGGCTTTATATAAAATCCCTGGATAAAAAGCATCTTTTTGATAATTGATTCCAAATTTATATGAGTTACTTGTATCGCTTCTCTTTATTAGCCCATGAGATGGAAGTATATCAATCGCTGAATACTCAATAATTTCGTCATATTCTACACTAAAATTTGAATTTCCTATTAGTGGTAATCGAATCGATTTAGCATAAAACGGAAGGGCAGGGGAGTCTTTATCGAATAAAATATTTTCGGTAGATTTACTAAAATCTACATATTCAGTATTTCCGATGTTTTTGGTGATAAATGAAAGTTTATCAAAAGTAAATTGCATTGAAAATTCACTTTCAGAAATATAGTTTAAAGAAGATTTTTGAGAATAAGAAACACATATTGTTAATGAGAATAATAGAACCAATATGTGTTTCATAGGTATTTATTTGTACAGTTTCTATTTACGGGTAATAGTACCACGATACTCATTTTTTTCGTATTTCTCAGGATTCATTAAAATCACTTTCCAAATATATTCTGTTCCTTCTGGAACAAATTGATCTGTTGACTGATTTTTACCATCCCATGGATTGTTTTTATCATTCGTTTCAAAAATTACTTTTCCATCTTTAGGATCAATAATTAACATTTTGAATGGTGTATCTCTTTCTAAAAGTGATAATGGTAAAAATGTATTTCTTTTTGGATTGTTAGATGTTGGTTCAAATCCATTTGGAGCTTTCAAATTATAATGAAAATCAGGATCTGGGTAAAAAGTTTTAGTCATTTGATTTTCACAACCATTTAGACCAACAACTGCTAAAGTAACGGAATATTTCTCCTTATTAAAAATATTTAATTTTACATCATCATTCGTTGAAACCACTTTTTGATCAAATATCCATTTCTGTGACTTTACATTTAACTCTGAACTTAAAGTAATCGTAGGAATACCATTTTCATAGATAATATCGGATGGAAGGATGAAATTTACCGTTGGTTTTTCTTTAACATCAAAAGCTACTTTATCACCGTTCCAAGTATATTGACCTTCTTGTTTAAGGGAAATTAACATCGATTCTTGCCCATCAATTTTAATTTGTTTACCGTTTGCATTTGTTAATGTAATTTCATTTACGTTTGGATTGAAAATTTCAATTTTTTCACCTAAACAATATAACTTATTTGTTTTTGGAAAAATAAAATTCTTTACATATTTCTCATTCCCTTTGACTGTTGAATTTTGTTTAAATGTGTTTGATTCAATCGTATTTGCAGAAGTAGATGCAGAAGTTGATCGAGCTTGTGAAATTGTATTGGAAGTTTGTGTTTTTTCTTTTGCTTGTAAACGTTGTTTTTGAACGTTCGTCTTGATTTCAGCTTTTGTCAAACTAACTGCATGCTGATTTTCTTCCGAAACAAAGGGAATGTTAGTTTTATTACTTGTACTTACAACAATTGGGGTTGAAGATTCTTTCGTACTGTTATAAATTGCAAGCGAAGCTCCAATTACTACTATAGAAGCAACTACCCAAGTTTTTGGAGAAGATAAGAATCTATTCCCACCATTACTACCAGAAGTAGCTTTAGCATCTAAACGTTGAGACATTTTATCCCAAGCCGACGCATCGTATGGTGCTTCGTAGTTTTCTAAACTCGACTTAATTTTGTTTACTATGTCGTTATTCATTTGCTATTTTACTATATTTTTTAACTATTATTTTCTGTAAGTTCATTTTCGCTTTTGCAAGGTTTGACTTCGAAGTTCCTTCAGATATACCCAGTAATCCTGCAATTTCTTTATGCGAATATTCTTCCATCACATAGAGGTTGAAAACGGTCTGATAAGCAGGAGAGAGTTGTTTTATTGCTTCCAAAGCAAATTGAGCTTTGAGCTCAATAGAATTGTCTAGCTCTAAACTATCTCCGTAATCTACAAATTCTTCTTTTGTATTTACTTCATTTTCTTCCACAAAATTGAATTTTTTAGCTTTCCGAAGATGGTCGAGCGCAGTGTTTGTAACTATACGTCTCATCCAACCTTCAAAAGAACCCGAAGATTCAAAAGATGTGATTTTGTCAAAGATCTTCATAAAGCCCTCTTGAAGAATGTCTTGTGCTGTATCCCTATCGTTTGTGTAGCGCTGACAAACAACGATCAATTTACCATAGTAAAGTTTGAATAACTTCTCTTGGCAAAAACGATCGTTTTTTATACAACCGGCAACAATACTATCCAACTGCTCTTTCTTATCCACCTTTGTGCTTATAGTTACTTGACGTTACTTAATTTAATACGTTGCTTAAAATTAAAATTTTTTAGCCGAACATTTAAAATAAATGATAAAAAATCAACTCGTCTCATTCAATTGTTTTAATTTTGTGATGTAAACGTTAAATTTTAACACATAATAATACTATGAAAGTAACAGTTGTAGGTGCAGGAAACGTAGGTGCTACGTGTGCAGACGTACTAGCGCAAAGAGAAATCGCTAATGAAATCGTTTTGTTAGATATCAAAGAAGGTTTTGCAGAAGGTAAAGCATTAGATATTTGGCAAAAAGCTCCAATCAATTTGTATGATTCAAGAACAATTGGTTCAACAAACGATTATTCAAAAACAGCAAATTCAGATGTAGTTGTTATTACTTCTGGACTTCCAAGAAAACCAGGAATGTCTCGTGATGATCTTATCGCTACCAACGCTGGTATTGTTAAAACTGTTACTGAAAACATTATCCAACATTCTCCTAATGCAATTATTGTTATTGTATCTAATCCATTAGATGTAATGACCTATTGTGCATACTTGAATGCGAAGGTAGATTCCTCTAAAGTATTTGGAATGGCTGGTGTTTTAGACACTGCTAGATACCGTGCTTTCTTAGCGGAAGAGTTGAATGTATCTCCAAAAGATATCCAAGCTGTTTTAATGGGTGGACATGGGGATACAATGGTTCCACTTCCGCGTTACACTACGGTTGCTGGAATTCCTGTAACTGAATTAATTTCTCCAGAAAAATTAGACGAAATCATTGAAAGAACTAAATTCGGTGGTGGTGAAATCGTTAAATTGTTAGGGACTTCTGCTTGGTATGCTCCAGGTGCTGCTGCAGCTCAAATGGTGGAAGCTATTGTTCGTGATCAAAAACGTATTTTTCCTGTATGCGCCTGGTTAAATGGCGAGTATGGAATGAAAGACATTTACTTAGGTGTACCAGTTGTACTAGGTAAAAATGGAATCGAAAAAATCATCGAATTACAATTAAATACAGAAGAAAAAGCATTATTGGATGAATCTGCAAAAGCAGTAAAATCTGTAATGGATGTTTTGGATAACATGAATGTTAATGCATAATCACTAGAAAACATTTTCTATATATTCAAAGCCTATCAATTTAATTTGATAGGCTTTTTTTATATAAAACAAATAAACTTCCTATTTGAAAACTAATACTTATTAACCCTTTTACTATATTTAGCTCTTTGTATTATTGAGTTTTAAAACACATAACTATGCACGTAATTAACGTTTTTGGTTTGGGTATTCTATATCGTGTATTAGAGTTACCAAAAACTTTAGTTACACGAATTGAAGCTGTAGCAGAGGAAGCGCATGTTTCTTTTTCAGATGTTTTTTTCGACTTTGATTTATTAGAAAAATGCGGCAGCATGAGCTTTATGGAGTTGCCAGTCCAACAACAAGGTGTTGGATGTTTGATTCATAATGATACAATTCTTGAAATTAGACATCAACGTAGAAAATTAAATCAGTTTCAACTCAATGATTTGTGGAGTAACGAATATCTTTTTCCAATATACAATACGAAAGACCAATTATTTGACATCAAAAAAAAAGAGGAATATCAATACTTTTTTCTGTATCAAGTGATAAAAGGTCGAATTGTAAAATATTTAATGGATACTTTTCAAGGTATTGACCATTTAGAATTCGAAACCACGCAATTCACCTTCGAAAATCAAACTTTTATTATGTTAACAGGAATTCGATATAATGGGGTAGGTTTAGTAGCAGAAAGTGATGATTCTGTGGTGATTGAGCAACATGTTCTGAAAGTTTAATTGAAACTCTAATCTAAACCCTTTTTTAAATCGTCAAATTTGGACTGCATAGTAGGATTACCCTTCGTTAATTTTTTAATAGATAGATCTTCAGCCTTATTATTCGCAAGCCGTAAATGATTCTCAGAGGATAATAAAGCTTCTTTTGTTTTTTGTAATTGCATTATTGATTTATCGATACTTTCAATTGCTTCATGAAACTTTTTACTCGCATTATGGTAATTTTTAGAGAATCCAAGTTTAAATTCCGTAATACTTTCTTCAAAATTTGTAATGTCTATATTTTGTTTTCGCTCAAATGCAAGTTGCCTTTTATATTCTAATGAATTCATAGCTGCATTTCGAAGCAAGGTTATTATTGGAATAAAAAACTGCGGTCTTATAACATACATTTTTTCAAAACGATAGGAAACATCTACAATGCCAGAATTATATAATTCACTTTCCGATTCAAGTAAGGAAACTAAAATCGCATATTCACATTTTTTTTCCTTCCGATCCTTATCTAGTTCTTTAAAAAAATCTTCATTTCTCTTTTTTGTTGCTGTCTCATCTCCCTCATTTTTCATTTCAAACATAATAGAGATGATTTCGTTTCCTTCCAGATCCATTTCCCGATAAATATAATCTCCTTTACTACCAGTTCTAGCATCGTTATCTTTTTCGAAATATGCATTTGGAAAGGCAGTTGCACGTAATTTATTAAATTCGTTCTCGCAATGTATTTCCAAAGACTCTCCAATCATTTTTGTAGAAAGTTTCTTTTTCATATCGATACGGAAAGCGAGTTCCTCATCTTTTATTTTGATAATTTCCTCTTTTGTTTTTAGTTGCGCATTGAATTTTTCAATTAATGATTTTTCGAGCAACTCTTTTTCTAAATCCTTAGTTTTTATATTATTTGCTAATTCATCCCGTTCTTTCTCAATTTTCTGTACAGCAGAATTAACAAGTATTTGTTGTTCTAAGGTTGATTTTTCAAGTAGGGTAGTTATTTCAGTGATTTTATTTTCCTTAATTCGAATTTGTTCAACTAACTCTCGTTCATTTTTTACTTTCAAATCCGCAATCTCACGATCTCTTTTTGAGAGCTCCAATTGCAAAGCATTTTTTAAATTAGCCTCTGTAAGTTGAATTGCATTTATTTTTTCTTTCTCTGCAAGATTCAGTCGTGTCTGCAATTCTTCTTCAAATTGATGATCTCGAACTTGTTTTAATATTGCTGCAAATCCTGCCTCATCTACTTTAAACGCTTTTTTACAGCTTGGACATATTATTTCATTCATGATGAATTTTTAATTTAATAAGTGTTAATTTGATTATAAATAAAAAAGGCTACTTCATAGAAATAGCCTTTTAAAAAAGTTAAAGTTATTATTCTTTAATGAATTTTAACACTTCCATTCCTTTTTGGCTGGAAATTTGTAGAAAATACACTCCTTTTTCCAAATTGGAAACGGATATAGTATTTGTATTTTTAAAAGTATTAATCACTTTACCAGATTGATCTGTGATTGAAAAATTGACATTGGTTCCATCCTCGCCAATTAACTGCAAATTGTCTTTAACTGGATTTGTATAAATAGCATAATTCCCAAGTTCAATATTTGTCAATGAATTGGTAGAATCCACTGGTTTCGCATTTTTATCTGGATTAAATTTACTTAAAACAATTGTTTTATCTACCAATGGGTCTGGAGAAATTGTGTATACAAATGCTTTCAAATTAGCATGTACATAAATTGGCAAATTGGAAATACTATGATCGTAATACTCATATTGATCTCGTTTTAAAGTAGCATTTACTACCCCAAAAACAGGAAGTGTCACTGTTGCATTTACTGAATCTTTTATGTGGTAACGTAGTACATTTTTATAAATTTTGAGCGCATCAATTTTTAAGGTTCCTATACCATCTACTTCAGCTACAGAAGATCCAGTCGCTGTAGCGGTGATTGGCAAAGTTGCATACGTATAATACAATGTTCCAGATAAATTATCGGTTTTCTTTGAGTTCAATTCAAAAGGATAGGTATGCGTAATTTCTGGATCCGAATTAAATACAGCTCTTACATCTCCTAATTCTTTCGTTGAAAAGAAATATCCAAGACAATTTCTTTCGGAACTAGTAGAATTATAATAGGATGTAAGGTAGTTCTCTAATACAATAGCTTTGTTAGAAGTAGTGTATAAAGATTTATATTGGGTATTTGATGGATCAATAACAGAGATTAAAGAGCGCTTAGTTGAATCTGGAATTAATACACTTGTAAAATCCCATACTGCATTAGCACCTTTAAACTTCTCATAATTACTTGTTAATGAGTCACAAATATACATAGAAACAGACGAACCAATACTCGCTTCATTGGCTTGTGTGAAATTTTGAGAAAAAGCTTTACCGGTTAACAATAAAGCAACTAATAGTAGTTGTTTTTTCATAGTTTAAATTTTGATTCTTAAATATAACGATAAAAAATACGATTGGTTGTTTTAAATTACCGAAACCATAAGAAATATTTATCTTTATAAAAATATTAATCTCTCAGATATGATGCATCTTGGCCAATTCAATACACTTTCGATACTTCGTTTTACAGCACCTGGTGCATATTTAGGGGATGATGAAGATAATGTAGTGTTATTACCAACCAAATATATACCGGAAGGAGCTGAGATAGGAGAGGATATTTCTGTCTTTTTATACTTAGATTCAGAAGATAGAATTATTGCTACTACGTTAAAACCTTTGGTTGAATTAAATGAATTCTCTTGCCTTAAAGTTAATCAAGTAAGTCACTTTGGAGCATTTATGGAGTGGGGGATAGAGAAGGATTTACTCGTGCCATTTAAGGAGCAAAATCAAAAAATGGAAGAAGGAAAATCCTATATTGTATATCTTTATTTGGATGAGGCAACTCAACGTTTAGTGGCTTCTTCTAGAATTCGTCGCTTTTTAGAATTTGAACGCGTACTCGTTGAAGAAAATCAAGAAGTTGATTTACTTATTTCCAACACTACGGAATTAGGTAAAAATGTAATTGTTAACGATACCTATAGTGGACTTATTTACAAAAATGATATAATTCGTCCTTTGCGATACGGTGAAAAATGTAAAGGTTACATTAAAAAAGTACGGGAGGATGGTAAGTTAGATGTATCTCTTGAGAAAATAGGGTTTGTGAAAATGGAAGATACCTGTGAACGTATTATACGTTATTTATCTGAACATGATGGACGAATGAATTTGACGGACAAAAGTGATCCAGATACCATACGTGAAGAAGTTGGAATGAGTAAAAAAACATTTAAGAACGCAATCGGTATGTTATACAAACAGAAGTTAGTTGTTATTAATTCTGATCATATTCGACTTGGTGATTTTTAATAGTTATTTCTATTTAACATAATATATGTCGTTAACAGAAATAATCTGCCCATGTGGTAGAAATAATAATTTATACAAAGATTGTTGTTTTTTAGTTCATGCTGATTTTCATAATGCTTTAACAGCAGAAGACCTTATGCGTTCTCGATATTCCGCTTTTGTTTTGTGTAATGGTGATTATTTATTACTGAGTCATTCAAAACAATTTCGAAATGCATCAACGATACACAATACAATCTCTTGGTCAAGATCAGTAGCCTGGAATCGTTTAGATATTATATCATCAAAGAATGGATTAGAAAATGATTTTGAAGGTATAGTGGAATTCAAAGCTTATTTTATAGAAAAAAACAAACTTAAATATATTCATGAGAAATCTTCGTTTATTAGAGAAGATTCACATTGGGTTTATTTGAACGCACTGTAAAATACTAATTTGTCTTATAATTAATATTATGTTAAATAGATTCTCTTTAGAAAAGTATATAGTTTATTATATCCTTTTCTAACAAAACAAATACTTATAAAATTTCAAAAAGATTGATCAAACGATTTGAATATCCAGCCTCATTATCATACCAACCTACCAACTTAACCATATTACCAATAACATGTGTTAGGTCACTATCAAAAATTACGCTGCTAGAATTACCAACAATGTCAACAGATACAATCGGATCTTCCGTGTAAGACATAACATCTTTGAGATAAGTTTCTGAAGCTTCTTTAAATGCTTCATTAATAGCTTCTACCGTTGGAGGATTGCTTACAATTAATGTTAAATCCGTTAGACTTCCATCCGGAACAGGAACACGCATTCCACAACCACCAAAATGACCTTCTAATTCTGGGAAAATTTTAGTCAGGGCTTTAGCTGCTCCTGTAGATGTTGGTACAATCGATAATGCAGCAGATCTAGCCCTGCGAAGATCTTTATGTGGAGAATCGTGCAAACGCTGGTCGGTCGTATAACTATGTATAGTAGTAATATAAGCACTTTCAATATGCGTTAATTTACGAATTACTTCAATCATCGGTGCAGCTGAATTAGTTGTACACGATGCATTTGAAATAATCGTATCTGTATCTTCCAAAAGATGATCATTTACTCCGAGTACTACTGTTTTTATATCATCATCATTTGCTGGAGCACTTAATATTACTTTCTTAACTCCGGGATGTTGTAAATGTAGATTAGCTTTTTCTCGCGTTAAAAACAATCCAGTAGATTCTAGTACATATTCAACGCCATATTTTTCCCACGGTATATTTGCAGGATCTTTTTCTTGAACAAAATGAATAATCTTACCGTTATCAAAATGAAGTGAGTTGTCTATGATGGTGAATTTTTCATTAACTCCACCATGAATACTGTCGTACTTTAATAAATGTGCTAGAGATTTAATATCTGCTAAATCATTAACTACAGCAACATCTATTTCCGTGTTTTTTAAACTTAATCGTGTAAAATATCTTCCAATTCTACCAAATCCATTTACTCCTACTATTTTTTTATTTCCTTTCATAATCGTTAATTTTTAGAAAAAAATCAATGCATCAATAGAAAATTTCCGTCTTTAGAAACTGAACTCCCATTATTAAACGTAATATTTAATCTGTAGTAATATACACCTTCAGAAACAATTCTTCCATGTTTATCTCGACCATCCCAACCTTCTTTTTGTCCCGACAGAACCTCCATTACCACCCCCCATCTGTTATAAATTTCACATTTAAATTCGCGTACATCTCCTGTATTTACGTAAAAAACATTATTTCCAACCTTGGAACTTAAATTCATTACATTCGGAATATTAATACATAATTTAGTTTGAATTTTAATAATAGTATCATATCCTACTCCACCACACCCATAATCCGTTGTAACAAGATATTTAAAAGAATTATCGCCTAATATTTTAGGGGTTATAAATGTGGTGTCCAATGAATTATTAGTTATGGCACCATTTGGATCTACCTGCCATTCCGATTTTGTTAATTTATTTTGATAATTTTCAATATTTGGAAAAGCTTTAGAGTTAAACATGATTCCCCAATCAAAAATATAACCATCATCTCCTTCGTTATTATCCGAAATCGTAATCTTCCAATCCCCTTTTATTGGACATCCGATAAATTTATTAAATGATTCTTCCGGAATATATATACCATCTGGATTCATTGCTGGCATGCCTATACTGTTAGTTTTAAAATTGCCAACAAAATATTCATCTCCCATTGTTCCAAAATTAGAATTGTAGGAAGAGAAGCAATATTGCATGTGCGGATCACCGTGAATATCGACACCTGTCATATCTAAATCATTCCCCAACTTTGTATCTTTTCCATCAAATCCCCCAGGAATAGTACCTGGATTATTCGCTTTGAAACTATTTATTAAAACAGCGCTTTTTCCTGATGGACAAGTCAGTACGATTTCTAAATCGCCAAGGTAAGAATGTTCCATCGACATACAAACCTGTTCAATATCCTCTTTCGATTTGATAAATGCATTATTTCCAAAATCGTCAATCAATATATTAGATGTAAAAGAAGAATCCTGAATATCCGGTATTGCTGTATTTGCTTTATACAAACCACCAATACTATAATATCCTTTCGCTAATTGTATCGGATCCGTATCGGAGGTACCATCTTTTTTAGGCATATATACTTCCACTACTTTATCCATACAAATATTACTTGGTACAGTCTTAAAAGCTTTGTATTTAGGAGTGGCAGATACTTGAACTTTAAAAAATGCTGAATCTAATTTCCAGGATACAAATTCATCTTTAATCGTAGTGTCTTTATAAATGTTTAATGTAACATAGTAGCCATTACTATATTTAGGTTTAAAGTACATTTTTTTATTCTGGTAAAATCCAATTCCACCTATCACCCACTCATACTTTAAATTGGTTGAATCAATTAGAGGTGAAGCATAGGTGATTTTTGGAGATAATCCAATGGAATCACCAAAACAAATTTTCAGCACTAGAGTCTCATTTGCTTTTGTAACGGTGTCTAAACCTTTATAATTTAAACTTATTTCAGTCGACAATAATTTAGGGATAGGTAACTGTGCTATCAATAAATTGTTAACTAGGATAATTACAAATAAGAGTATTAATCTTTTAATAAACATTGCTTATTGAAGTGTCTGTGTAGACAAATTTAATAAATATTCAACACCAATAATTCATTTACATCGATTACTTTTACATCTAGATTTCTAATCTAAAATATATTTGTTTTAAATAATTAATATAGAAATAATGAAGCATTTCTTAGTGTTTTTTAAAGTTTACAATTATCTGATTATAACTACATTATTTTCCTTTATTTCATTTTTTATTTTTTCTCAAAAGGATACAGTTTCTTTAACTTCTTATAGAAATAATTTAATTATTTATAATGATTTAGGATTTAATACCGCCCCATTTGATTTGAAGATTGTACATAATCAAATTTCAAAAAATCTTAAGTTTAGAAATAATATACATGACTTTTATGGTGTAGGGTGTAATTATAAGATTTTTTCCGTAAGGTTTGGTGTGCAGTTACCTGGATCAATAAAACCAACCAAAAGCTATGGCTATTCAAAATATTTTCATCTAGGTTTTGATTTTACGTACAAAAAAATATTTTTTGATTTTGATTTTTATCAATATAAAGGGTTTGCTTTAATGGATTCTAAACAATTTTATAATAATTATAACAATGAATATCCAAATGATATAAAAAATGATTTAATGAGTAATAGTTTCTCTGTAAACATGTGGTATTTTCATAAAAAGAATTTTACCATGTCCGCATTAAGAGGGAAAACGGCTGTTTTTAATAAATTCGCTTTTACTTGGTATTTGAAAAGCACGTTAAATTCTTTTGGTTTAAGTAATAATAACTCCCCTATTATACCTGATTATTTAATCGACACAATCAATACTAAATCTAGTGCAACTCATATACGCGCTTTCGATTTTGGCTTTATTCCAGGAATTGCATTAGTACTAGTTAAAAATCATTGGAACTTTAGTGTTTTGACTGGATATGGATTTACAATACAAGATAAAAGTTATGAAACAACAAGTTTATATAGAAATTTTATTGGATTAGCTTCAAGATATGACATTCGTGTAATGGGTGGCTATAATACTCCGAAATGGTTTTTAATGCTACATACCGATTTTGACAATAAATCCATTCAATTTACTGGTTTGAAATATGCTCAAACTTATTTTAGCATTCGATTGGTTGGAGGATATCGTTTTGGTATAAAATAATAGACGAAAAAAAGCCTCAAATTTCTTCGAGGCTTATACTTTGAAATAAAATTACTATTAATTAGTAATAAATTTTACGTTGTACTTTCGTTACATATTTTGCTAAACGAATAACTTGTTTCGTGTATCCAAATTCATTATCATACCATGCGTATAATACTACGTTTTCTGCATCAGGAGAAACGATTGTTGCTTGTGAATCATAAACAGAACAACATGTATTACCAATTATATCAGAAGAAACTAATTCAGGATCAAATGAATAATAAATTTGATTAACTAAATCTCCATTTAATGCTGCATCTTTCAAAATAGCATTTACTTCTTCAACACTTGTTTTTTTCTCTACATTTAAATTTAAGATAGCTAAAGATCCATTTGGTGTAGGTACACGAACTGCATTTGCAGTTAATTTATCTTTCAATCCAGGGATAACTTTAGTTACCGCTGCACCTGCTCCTGTAGAAGTGATTACCATATTGATTGCTGCAGAACGTCCTCTTCTTGAACTTTTATGCATGTTATCTAAAAGGTTTTGATCATTTGTATACGCGTGTACAGTTTCAATATGCCCTTTAACAACACCTAACTTTTCGTGAATTACTTTTAATACAGGAGAAATTGCATTTGTAGTACAAGATGCTGCTGAAAAGATATTTTCGTTTTCTAAATCTAATTCTCCTTGGTTGATACCATAAACAACATTTGGAATTTCTTTTCCTGGAGCAGTTAATAATACTTTAGAAACACCTTTTGAATTTAAGTGTCTAGATAATGCTGTTCTATCTGTGAAAACACCTGTATTATCAATTACTAAAGCATTATCAATTCCATACGCTGTGTAATCAATATCTTCTGGATTAGATGCGTCAATCATTTGAACTACCTGGCCATTAATGATTAAAGCTCTACGCTCTAAATCTGGTTCAACGGTTCCTTTAAAAGCACCATGCACAGAATCTGTTCTTAATAAAGATGCACGCTTGATAATATCTTTGTCGGTAGCTCCACGTGTTACAATTGCACGTAAACGTAATTGTTGTCCTTTACCAGCTTGTTTAATTAATTCACGAGCAGCCAAACGACCAATACGACCAAAACCATACAATACTACATCTCTAGGTTCTAAACCACCTGCAGTAACGAAATCGAATCCAGCTAATTTATTTTCTAAAAATGCACGTTTGTTTTCAAAGTTTGCTTGTTCAGCAATCCATTCAGTCGCAAGTTTTCCTATATCCAATTTAGCTGGAGCTAAATTCATACTATAGATTTCAGAAGCTAATTCAGAAGTTGTAAATACATCTACTGGTTTTTCTACAACATTTTTTGAATAATCATGTAAATTCAAAATTTCAGATCCCGTTCTATCCAATAAGTGATTTCTGTACAAAACCAATTCTATACCTTTATCATAAAGTAATTCACCAGTTTTACTAGCTAATACTACAGCAGCACGTTCTTTTTGAACATGTGCATTTAATTCTTTTTCGTAACCTACAGCAGATTCCATGTGTTAAAATTGAAAATTAATATATAAACAAAAAAACGGCTGAACTCCTGAAAGTTGCAGCCGTAAATATTATCCTAAATAAGATTTTAATAATTTATTACGTGAAGTATGACGTAATCTTCGAATAGCTTTTTCTTTTATTTGTCTTACTCTTTCTCTCGTTAAATTGAATTTTGCACCAATTTCTTCTAAAGTCAAACCATGGTTCATTCCTATTCCAAAAAATAAACGAATAATTTCTCTTTCTTTATCTGTTAAAGTGCTTAATGAACGTTCGATTTCTTTTTGTAAAGATTCAGCCATTAATGCGTGATCCGCTTTAGGAGAATCTGCATTCGCCATTACATCCATCAAAGTACCACCATCTTCAGAAGTTGATAAAGGTGCATCCATGGATACGTGACGACCAGATACATTTAAACTTTCCTTGATTTTATCCTCTGGAACCTCTAATGCCTCAGCCAATTCTTCAGCTGATGGTGGTCTTTCAAACTCTTGCTCTAATTTCGAAAAAGCTTTGTTTATTTTATTTAATGAACCTACTTGGTTTAATGGTAAACGAACAATACGTGCTTGCTCAGCTAATGCTTGTAAAATTGATTGTCTAATCCACCATACAGCATACGAAATAAATTTAAATCCACGTGTTTCATCAAATTTTTGTGCTGCTTTTATCAAACCTAAATTACCCTCATTAATTAAATCAGGTAAGGTTAATCCTTGATTTTGATATTGTTTTGCTACAGAAACTACGAAACGTAAATTTGCTCTCGTTAATTTCTCTAATGAACGTTGGTCACCCTGTTTGATCTTACGTGCTAACTCTACTTCTTCTTCAGCAGTTATTAACTCCTCTTTACCAATATCTTGTAAATATTTGTCTAAAGATTGGCTTTCGCGATTTGTAATCGACTTGGTAATTTTAAGTTGTCTCATGTTTACTAACTTTCTTTTTTAGAATGAACCCGAAAAATTGAGTGCAAAGGTACAACGAAAAAACTCGCAATACCAAATTTAATTTTGTAATTTTTAAATTAAATAAAAGATATTGTTAAACTTTTGTTATACTTTGATCATTACTATAACGCACCAACATAGTTTAAGTTGCAATAAATAATCATTTAATCGATAATCGATTGATGTATCAACCCTTCTTGTACGATTTCTTTGGGTGAACCAATATTAAATAATGCATCTCCTTTATTTACAATTGGAGCCTCATTGACACAGAAAACATAACCATCAATGGTAGATTTAACTTTCCGCTCAATTTTACCAAAAGGATCTGTAATTAAACCTAATACCGTTCCTTCAATAACGCGTGAGCCATTTTTAATTAAAGGTAAAAACATACCCGAATGACTAGCTCTTAACCATTTTGTAGCTTTGATTAAAACGGATTGATGTTCGTTTTTGTCTAATTTAAAATGACGTAAATCGAGCGCATGCATCATTCTTTTGATACCTTCTAATCCTTCATAAATAATAAATTCATCAATAGAATTTGTTTTACCACCTTCAAAAAGTAAAATATGTTTTCCTCTGCGATGCATCGCCTCTCGCACCGTTTTTGAAATGTGTGAAGAATGAATAATAAATGGAGGATTGAATATTTTTGCCAAACGAATACTTTCTTCGTCTTTAAAAACACAACGGATCTGTGGAAAATTACTTCGTTGCGAAGCACCAGTATGAAAATCTAAAATATAATCTGTAATTGGTGCAATTTCCTTCATAAAATGATAGGCAAATTGACTTGCTAATGAACCATTTTTTGAACCAGGAAAAGATCTATTTAAATCGCGCCCATCTGGCAACTCTCTAGACACATTCAGAAAACCAAAAATATTAAATATTGGAATACATATAACTGTTCCTTTATTAGGTTTATGCCATCCTTTATGAATGACACGACGGATAATTTCCATACCATTAATTTCATCCCCATGCATCCCTGCCATTAAAAGTAAAACAGGACCATCTTCAAGTCCTCTACTTACAATTACTGGAACTTGTATTGGAGTACTCGTATGTAAATGCGCAACATCTAAATTTAGCTCCTCTGATTTACCTGGTAAGATTTCTTTGCCGAGTATGACTATTTTTCTCACAACTAAATGTTATAATTTGACGTTTTTTTCAAGAAATTGAATGATTTTACCAGCTATATTTTCACCTGTCGTTTTTTCTATCCCCTCTAAACCTGGAGAAGAGTTAACTTCTAATACCAAAGGTCCTCTTTCGGATTGTAACATGTCCACACCAGCAATTCCTAAACCTACTGCCTTTGCTGCTCGTATCGCTACATCTCTTTCTTCCTCGGTTAATTCGATGATTCTAGAAGATCCTCCTCGATGTAAATTGGAACGAAACTCTCCCTCCTTACCCTGTCTTTTCATCGCTCCAACTACCTCTCCATCAACCACAAACGCTCTAATATCTGCACCTTTAGCTTCTTTAATGAATTCTTGTACTATTACCCTTGCCTTGAGTCCGTTAAACGCTTCTAGTACGGATTGTGCAGCATTTTGATTTTCTGCTAATACAACACCTAATCCTTGCGTGCCTTCTAGTAATTTCAAAACTACTGGCGCTCCACCGGCAGACTCCACAACATGCTCCACGTTACGTGAATAATTTGTAAAAACTGTTTTTGGTAAACCTATCCCCTCTTTAGAAAGCACTTGTAAACATCTTAATTTATCTCTAGAATGCACAATACCTCTAGAACTTACCGCTGAAAAAACATCCATCATTTCAAATTGACGAATTACTGCCGTACCATAAAAAGTAACCGAAGCACCGATTCTAGGAATAACTGCGTCATATGCTTCCAAATATTTATCGAGATAAAAAATCGATGGACCTTTTTGCTCTATTTCTAGGTTACATTTTAAATGGTCAATTACATGTGCTTCGTGTCCTCTTTCTAAAGCAGCTTCAACTAGTCTTCTGGTTGAATACAAATTGGAGTTCCGGGATAAAATGGCAATTTTCATGATCTTAATTTTTTAATGCATTTACTTTATTTGTGTACTTTTTTTTTGTGCTTATAGGAAACATTCGTCATACTCGTATCAATAATAAAACGATTACTTGTTAGTTTTCTACCTAATAAAACTGGATTTCGTAAGCCATTTCTTCTGGTTAATGAAAAATCTGTAAGGAATTCTTTTTCAAATAGAATAATTGGTAATTGTATAAAAAATCGTTCTTGCTCATCTCCAGTGGAACTTTTTACTTTCTTTTTTCTAAAATCTTTAAAAATATATACCTTACCCGTAAAATTGCTATTGTTTTCATCTAAAAAAATCACCTCTAATTGATTCCCCTCGCTAGTAGATACAAATTCAATAGAACTACAATGAATAGAACTAGAATATGCTCCACTATCAATTTTCACTGCTATGTTTTCAATGGATAATACTGGAATATCTACTTTATCTTTTCTACCAATAATTGATTTATTCATTGCTTTATTTTATTCGGTATAACTCAACTAAATATAGCTTTTTAATAGCTTTATCACTAACTTTTTTATTCTAAATCTTGTCCAATTTCAAAAATTTCATTGTACATCAACTTGCATTTTTCATCACGTTCAGCAGCTGATAACATATGTTTTTCCCCTGATTTTTCTTCCCCTGCAAAATACAAACATTGTCCTAAATAAAATTCAAACTTTTTATTTGTTGGTTCTTTGGCATACAATTCTTTGAAAATCCTTACTGCTTCTGGGTATTTTTCATTTTGGAAATAGATTGAGCCTAACTGTTCTTTACTTGTTTTAGAGGGTTTTAATTTATACGACTTTTTCGCATAAAACTCTGATAGTTCTGGATTAAAATAAGCATCACCATATTCCCCTGAATAAATTAAGCACAAGGTATGGTATACTTCCATTTGAGAAGGATCTAATGATTTAGCAAATTTCAAATCTTTTATTGCGGAAAAGACGTTGTTGTTTAACAAACTAAATTCGGCACGATTGATATAAAAAATATAGGAATCTGCAGGTGCAATTTCGTACCCTTTTTGAGAATAATAACTTGCGGAATCTAATTGTTCTAAATTCTGAAAAGCGATCGACATATTTCGATAAATCGTTGCTTGTAATGACTCATTTGTTTTAAAAACTAGCGCTGAACGAAATTTAAGTAATGCACTTTCATATTCAGTTGATTCTAAAATTTTGGTTCCTGCTTTAAAATAAAATTCAGCTTTTGGGTCACTTTCTTCTTTACAAGCAGTAAAAACGAGTGCTAGAAGTAAAAAACTTACAAATGATATTCGCATAAACTCACGGAAATTTAGGGAACTGTTGGAAGTCTGGTTGTCTCTTTTCTAAAAAAGCGTTCTTTCCCTCTTGTGCTTCTTCCATTAAATAATACATTAAAGTTGCATCACCAGCAAACTCCATTAGTCCACGTTGTCCATCTAACTCTGCATTTAATCCTCTTTTTATCATTCGAATAGCCATAGGACTTCGAGATAAAATTGTTTTACACCATTTAACGGTTGTGTCTTCTAACTCGTCAAAAGGAACAACTTTATTTACCATCCCCATTTTTTCAGCTTCATCTGCAGTATATTGTTCACATAAAAACCAAATTTCGCGCGCCTTTTTTTGTCCAACATGTCTTGCAAGGTAACTCGAACCAAATCCTGCATCAAAACTACCAACTTTAGGACCTGTTTGACCAAACCTAGCATTGTCTGATGCAATAGTTAAATCACATACAACATGTAAAACATGCCCTCCACCAATTGCATAACCATTTACCATTGCGATTACTGGTTTAGGGATAGAACGTATTAATTTATGTAAATCCAGTACATTTAAACGCGGCACACCATCCGTTCCGATATATCCGCCAACACCTTTTACATTTTGATCACCACCTGAACAAAAAGCTTTATCTCCCTCTCCTGTCAATACAATCACTCCTATATCTTGACGTTCTTGTGCAATATTCATTGCGTCAATCATTTCTAAATTTGTCTCTGGTCTAAACGCATTATACACCTTTGGACGATTGATTGTAATTTTAGCTATACCATCTAAATATTCAAAACGAATGTCGGTATAATCTTTGATTTTTGTCCATGGATACTTACTCATACTAGTCAATTTTTTGGTTAAATTAATTATTTATTTTCTTTTAGAATAGCAAATAGTCAGACTTTTATTGAGATACAAAAGTATATCTTATTGTTCCTTCTTGAAGTGAGGCAGCTGTGTTAGAATAATTAAATCTTGACATTAAAGCATATTTTCTCGCTTGCTCGATCATACATGGACTAGCAGAGTTACTTGCCTGTGCGTTATAGTTTGCATCCACAACTTTTCCAGATTGATCTACCTTTATTCGTATCGTAACTAATCCAGATGTTTTGTCTCCACAAGTATAACCTGGGTTACGCACAAAATACGGATCGTTTTGATGTGGATCTCGATTAGCCAAAGACCAGTTAACCATTACATTTCCTCCAAAAACTTTGTCTCCCCCTGATTTTGAAACAACAGTGTTTGATAGTTTCTTGGACTCACTGTTTTTAGCTAACTTATTGTTTTTCTCTTCAATAATTTTTTTTCGTTTTTCTTCCCCTCCTGTTTCATTAAAAAATTGTTTTTCTAACGATTTTATAGATTGTTCAATTTCTTTCGAAGAGCGTGTAAATTCCTTTGCGGATTCTTTCGCAGGCTTTGCTTCCGTCCACTTATCCATCGATTTTTGCCGAGTATCATTTTGATCTCGCACTACATTTTTAACAGGCGCTGTAAATTCTTGCTGGACTTCTATATTTTCCGGTTGAATTTCCAGCATAATTTCATCGTGCTTTATTTTTTTATCGGTAAACCAGCCTTCAATGTAATATGATTTTTCAAAGGATGAAATTTGTAAATACATAAAAATCCCGATATACAAAATAAAAACTGCAAGTATGCTAAATTTATATTTGTCAATTAAATTCAAAAAACTATTCATTTTCTGTAGATTGACTAATTAATTTATGTTCAAGCAAATGGTAATAGTAAAAATTGTCTCCCTTATTTAAAACTAGTAAATCATTAGAAATAGATCGAATTTGATCATATTCTAATGGGATAAGTTGATCACCTGATAATGCATATAATCCATATTTCGCTCCATCATAAACCAGGTAAAAATTACCCGAAATTAATTTTACACTCGTAAAGATCGTAGGAATAATCCATTTTGCTTTTTCATTAATTACCCCTTGTAAACCTTTAACATCAACAATAGCTAAACCATAATGAAAACTCGATGCAAAATCAAATAAGGGTAAAATCGTTACGGATTTTTCTTGTAAATTCATGTATCCCCATTGTTTTCCTTTGTTAAAAGCTACTATTTTGGAAACCTCACCCAATCCTGTATATTCTGGGTTTAAAATGTATTTACCAGATTTATCAATGATCGCATATTTCCCTTTAATTCTGATTTTAGCATAATTTTCGTGAAATGCACAAACTTGCAAATAATTTGGAATTACATCATACATTGGTTTTATGATTTTTGCTCCAAGCTCATTTAAAAACCCTAATTTATTATTGTAAATTACAATAGATCTTCCAAAATGTATTGGTGAAATATTTTCATAGATAGGTTTAACAATGATTTTATTATTCAATGTTTTTATACCAAAAAGAATACTATCTCTAAAAACTAACAACGAATCTGAATAATAAAAAACTTCTTTATGTTTTGGTTCAACAATATAATTTCCTGACGTGTCAATTATCCCCTGCTTAGAATTAATGACAACTTTTGCTCTACCTTTTGAAAACGGAAAAACATCCGTAAATTGCTCTGAAATAATTTTTTTACCGTGTATATCATAATAAGCATATAACGAATCTTTACTTCCATAAATCAAGCCTTCTGAATATTGACCTAAATCTATAAATTCAAGTGGTAGAATGAATTTACCAGAACGATTAATAACTCCAGACTTCCCTCCAACTTCAACGACAGCACGACCAGATACAAAATCCGTAGCAAAATCAAATTGAAATGGAATTACAACATTATTTAACTTATCGACATAACCATACTGCCCATTTTTCATGGCTAAAGCTAGTCCTTCACTAAATAAATTTAGTGATTCATATTGCGGAGAATAAATTTCAATTCCTTTATGATTCATGAAACCATATAAACTACCACGTTTGAAAGGAAATAAAAATAATTTTATTAAATCCATATCCCGACGTAATTCATCTTTAAATGGATAATCTGGAAATTCTTTTTTAAACTTCTTGATACGTTCATCCGTATATTCATACATGTAAAGTTTATATAACTTTTTCCAAGAAGTATTTATATTGTAGTAGGATGGAAAATGCGCTATGTAACTCGAGTATGCATCTACACTGTTTTCTCTTGTTTCAATTTCAAAAACTTTATCCTGGGCTTCTGTTATGTATTTACTAGTAGGATTATTATGTATGAAATTTACATAATCTGTTGTTCTACCTGAATTTGTTTGTTCGGCAAAATACGTTAATTCGTATCGATCTTGTATTGTTTGTAAAAACTCAAAATGCGGAATGTTTTTAATAATTGAATCATAATAGAAACTTTTATTAATCCATAAAGCTTTAGCTAAAAGAATTGAATCACGTTTATGAATAGCATCATTATTTTTAGAATACCAAGGGAATTTATTTGTGAAAGCCTCATAACCCAATTGCGTATTTTCGTTTTGAACTTGCTCATAAAAAACAGTAACAATCTTTGTTCTTAATGCTAATATAGATTCATAGATAACTCCATATTTAGAAAATTTCAATGAATCTTTCGATGACTGATTAAAAAAATTTTGTTCGGCTAAAACAACATATCTGTATGCCGAATCTATGTTGTGAAAAGGATTGTCATTTCGATAATAAATGATTGCTAATCCATAAGAAGCAGGAACCACATGCTTTTTCACTTCGTGTTCAAAACATTTTTTCGCATCAAAATAATTTAACACTTTTAAGCTCGCAAATGCTCTATCGATTTTACCTGCGAACGTAAATGCAGATAAAAACAATAGTAAGATAGATGTTGAAATTTTATTTTGCATAGAATGAAAAAAGTATATTCTAATAAAGAACATACTTGTAATTTTTGGATACAATAATACAAAAAAAAAGCCCTCAGTGAGGGCTTTTTTATTAACAATATTAATAGATTATTTGGTATGTCTTCCGTATCTTGATTTGAATTTATCAATACGACCAGCCGTATCCACAAACTTAACAACACCTGTAAAGAATGGATGTGATTTGTGTGATATATCTAATTTTACTAATGGGTATTCATTACCATCTTCCCATTTAACTTTCTCGTTAGAAGAAGCAGATGAGTGACATAAAAATGCATATTCATTTGTCATATCTTTAAATACTACCAATCTATAATCTTCTGGGTGAATTCCTGCTTTCATATATTATTTTATTTAATTCTATTCTTATTTGGAGTGCAAACTTACAAAAAAATAAATGAACTCCAATATTTATATTAATTATTTTTTAGCTTTTTTATTTAAGTCAATCAATAATGGTGTTGCAATGCATATTGAAGAATATGTTCCGATAACTACACCGATCAACATTGCAAACAAGAAACCTTTAATTGCAGGACCACCAAAAATAAACATGATTAAGATTACTAAGAATAAAATCATCGATGTATTAAATGTTCTACTTAAGGTAGTATTTAACGATTTATTGATGATGTCTTCTCTATTTTCACCTTCTTTTTTCGCTCTTAAATTCTCACGAATACGGTCAAATACAATTACAGTATCATTCATAGAGTAACTCATAACTGTTAAAATCGCTGCAATGAAAGCTTGATTCACATCTAAACTAAATGGTAAATAACCATGTAATAAAGAGAAAATAGATACGACAAAGAATGCATCATGTGCAAGACCAATGATTGCACCTAATGAATACTGCCAATTTTCGAAACGTAAACGTATATAAGCAAAAATTACAATTAATGAAATCAAGATAGCAATTGCAGAAGAAGTCCATAATTCATTGGAAATTGATGCAGAAACACTTCGTTGTTCTTTAATTTCAAATTTCCCAAGCTTATTTTTACAAGCATTTAAACCTTCCACTAATTTTCCTGTAACTTCTTTATTTGCGTTATCATTGGTTAATTTGTAATTGGTATTAATCTCTACATAATACTCACTTGATTTAGTTTTTAAGTCAATCGATGAAACTTCTCCATTCTCTACAAAAACCTTTTCTAAATTTTTTCGGATTAATTCGATATCAGCACGCTGCTCAAACTTTACAGAATATGTTCTACCTCCTGTAAACTCAACACTTTGTTTTAAACCTCTACTAAATAAAGAGAATATACCTAATAAAGTAACTGTTATGGAAAATATATAATAGTATTTTCTTTTACCAACCCAGTCAATATTGAAGTTTTGAAATGCATTTTTCAAGAAATTTGTACTGAAAGAAATAGATTTCCCTTTTTCTAACATGTAGGTAATTACCAATCTCGAAATAACGATTGCTGTAAATAATGAAGTGAAAATACCGATAATTAAAGTTGTAGCAAAAGACTCCATTTCTCCTTTACCGAAAACTTTCAAAATGATACCAACCAACAAGTGAGTTACGTTCGCATCAATAATGGATGGTAATGCTTTTTTGAAACCGATGTTAATAGCTTCTGTATTGCCTACCCCGGCCTTTATTTCTTCCCGTATACGTTCAAATATCAAGATATTTGCATCGACGGCCGTTCCTATTGTTAATACGATACCTGCGATACCAGCTAAGGTTAAAACAGCACCAAAAGAAGCAAGACATCCCAAGATGAACACAACGTTTACTGCTAGAGCAATATTTGCAACCATTCCACCTTTACCGTAGTACATCCACATGTAGATTAATACAGCTAAAAATGCAAAAGCAAAAGAAATTAAACCTGCTTGCGAATTCTCAGATCCAATAGATGGACCAACTTTCGTTAATTCTTTAATAACACAAGGAGTTGGTAACGCACCACCATTTAACAAACCAGCTAAATCCTCTGCATCTTGAATAGAAAAACTACCAGAAATTTGCGTATTACCTTGTGTAATTGCTTCATTCACTCTTGGTGCAGAATACACTACTGAGTCCATTGTAATTGCAACACAACGACCAACATTGTTTTGTGTCATTTGCGCCCATTTCTCTCCACCTTCAACTGTCATTTTTAAGTCTACGGTAACTGCACCAGAAGCTTGATCTAATCCTTTATTAGCATTACTAACATCTTTACCTCCTACGAGTGCTTTACCACCTTCTGGAATTTTAACTGCATGTAAAACGTATTTTTCTTCTTTCGTGTTACCGTATTTTTCTGGTTTAGAAGACCACATAAACGCCATGTCTATTGGAAAAACAGCTTTAATGTCGTTTCTACGTAAAATTTTATCTACTTTTTCTTTGTCTTCTACCTTACAAGTTCCTATTACTGGACCTTCACCCCCATTTAAGTAAGTTTCTAAACTGTTTTCTTTCGAACCAAAAGTTAAAGGTTTAGCAGTTGTTTTCTTAACCGAATCTTTTTTAGCTAGTGCTGTAGAATCTTGTAGAGTTGTATCTACCGCTTCAACAACTAATTCTTGTTGCGTTGAAAGAGTATTTGCTTGGGATAAGAACGGTTGAATTTGATTTTTTTCATACGTTTCGTAAAACTGTAAGTTCGCCGTAGATTGAAGTTTCTTAGCTACTGTAGTTTCATCTTGTACCCCAGGAAGTTCAATATAAATACGATTTGTTCTAGAATCTTTAGTAATATTTGGTTGAGCTACACCGAATTGGTTAATTCGTTTTGTCATTATCTGCTCTACACCATCAATAGAGGAAGTAATTTTGTTTTTTAAATAGGAAATAACATCTGAATTGGAT
>CAMAXI010000011.1 GCA_945862165.1 Chryseobacterium gleum | reverse complement strand
GATGTTGAGCAGATTGAGGATATACGTTTTCCTGTTAATAGACAATCAGATGGGACATACAAATCAAATTATCACCTTTTTGAAAAATACATGAACCCTGCATTAGAAAATGATATAGAAAGAATTAAAAAAGAGTGTTTTACATTTGTAGTGAAGTAAATTATTGAAAGGTATAATAACATCATTCTAAATTTAAAATAGATTTAAAAAAAAACATTAAAAATCTAAATCACTTCTTGATCTTTTACTTCTCCAAACGCTTATCAAACTCCAATTTTCGCACATTTAATACCCTTATGCGTTTTGTATCTTTATGACTCGGATTAATTAAATAATTATACTCTTCTGGAATGATTGCGCTTGGAACTTTTAGTATAGCTGCATCATTTTCAAAAACAAAATCATCTCCGATGGTTTGCGTGTTTAGGGTAGGTGGCTCTGCATCCCAGTTATCAGGTAAATCTTCTAGTAGTACTTCCAAAATTTGTAGGTTATCTGGAATTTCAATTTCCACCAAATAACGATCGTTTGGTAAATCTTCTTGAATGTCTAAATGAACAGCAATCTCTAACATGGCGAGGGATCGTGATTCAGAGGTGTAAACGATTCGTGTATGTTGGGTGTTCCAACGGTAACCATCAGTCATAGAAGCACCGATCCCATGCAAAGTGGAGGAGAGGTATTTTTCTCTTTCGATTCGGAAAACTTTCATTAGGCAAAATTTCCGTATTCTATACGATTTAGACAATTTCGTACTTCGTCAATCCCGGAAGAAGTGTCCAATAAACTCTCAGGTGTATTCCCACCTAATGCACTATTTTTCTTTTTTAACCAATGTTGAAATTTTTCAAATTCATTATTAAAAACTTCTGTACCATAATCAATTAATTCATTGATTAATAAGATTAATTCACTGTTCTTAACATCTAATAAAGCATGGTTGGATTTTTTACTATTATAGGTAGTTTGAGGAATGCCAACTATGTCTAATACATTTTTTATCGGACAATTAATGCGGTTACTAATCACTTCAATAGAATTATACGGAATACCTATTCGAACTATTCCTAATCGTTCCATTGCATTCGACCAAGTATATTCATGTCCATCTGCGTTTAATAAATAGACTTTTCGAATTTGTTTTTTCGATCCCGCATTGCGAACACTTCTTTGGGTGTTAAATGGTTTGGTATTTAAAGTTTCACGACGCATAATAAACTGTTTTGCTATAAATTTACAACAGATTTGCTGTGTTTCCAAACTTAATTTTATAAAATGATAAAACACGTAGAAACACGCTAAAACAAAAAAATAAATCAAAGTATTTTTGTTTAAAAAAAGTATAATTATGAATATTTCAGACAAACTCGCAATTTTTTCTTTAATCATTGCTATTTTATCAACTATAATAACAATTGTCACTATAATTCAGACGCGAATACATAACCGAAAATCATTAAAACCTATTATAAGTGTGATTACTTATGACTATATAAATTGTTTGAAAATAGAATTAGTAAATGAAGGGGTTGGCCCTGCGATAATAAAGAAAATAGTAGTCGAAAAAAATGAACATGAAAAAAAAGATAATTTATATAGTTGGATGCCTAAACTACCATATGGAATTCATTACAAAAATTACTTAACTAGAGAAAGTGATTTAGCAATGCTTTCTGGTAAAAATATTGAGATGCTATTTATCCAACTTGATCCTGAAATTGAAATTCAAAGAAATTACAGAGAAAAAATGAGGGGTACTCTTCGACAATTAACAATAAAAATTGAATATACAGATGTATATAATTCAGATTTTCCTACCTACTCTAAAAAGTTAGATTTATACGCACGAACAGATAATGACTAATACTTTTTTTTGAATGAAAAACCTTAAAAGATTCTCTATATTACTTTCACTATTATTAACCTTGTCGTTTACTTCGTCCACAACGGTATTTGTATGTGATAGTGAAACTTCTGTTGCTTATCATGCTTCAAGGTCGTGTAAAGGGTTAAATCGTTGTACACATACCATTATATCGATAAGTGAAAACGATGCCATTAATCGTTATGGTAAACGTGCATGTAAAATTTGTTATTAAATAAAAGAAAGATGGATTTATTGCTCAAATCAGATTTAAAATTTTCGTATAGTTGGGTTGCAGTATCGAACGATAATCCGAAATTTTTTGGAAAACCAGATAATACCTTGTTTAATCGTAATGAAGGCTATGAAGTGTTATACTTGATTAATAAGTTTGCAGAAATGTATAGTCTACATAAAAAATCAAGTGGAATTCATATGGAATATTTAATCCATAATTATTTACCATCCAATTGCAGAAACCAAGAAGATGTTTGTGCATGGGTATATACAAATTGGAGGTAATACGCTTAAAGAAGTTTAACTCTAAAATAACGAATAAATAAGCATATCACTTTAATGGTATTTAATATTCTAAATGAAGCATTTGGATTAATCTATTTTTCGTTAAATCCAATGATAGAAGAAAGAGAAAAAGTTAATTTTATTTTGGTTAAATAACTAAATATAACAATGGTTAATAATACCGTTTGTAAGAAATAATCATCATTCAAGTTTCATTTCTTCTTTAATAAATTTACTTGCATTTTAATAATTAGAAAATACAATTAAAAATAGAATTAGGACGAATATAAAATACGAAGTTTAACAATTCTTCTAATTCAAAAAAAACGAATATTTATTATTTTTTTATATTAAATATCCATCATTAAAATAGGTTGGATACTACTGTTTTTTATGAATGATTCTTCGTTTATTTTTTAATGAAACAAATAGCGTTTATGATTTATTAAAAAATAGAATTAAATAGATAAATAATATAAATATTAATGACGATTTTTTCATTTCTTCTAATGAGGAAACAACGAGAAACACTACTTTTTTCTACGAGAATAAATACTAATTTATAGTGCCCGATTTCCAGTAAAATAAAGGCTTATTTTAAAGGTCCAAATTATTTAGTAAAATAATTGGAGCCTTTTTTTTGTTTTTCTGGGATGCCAAAACCTGTTTCCAAAAGTTCTTTTATTAAATAATTTATTCCTCTGCAATTTCGCTTGCTGTAAAACCAATATCCAGCAAAAAAAAAGCCCCTATTCTTTGGAGAAAAATAGGGGGCTTTTTTGGAATAAAAACTTCATTTATTTAAAACGGATAGCGTCAAATTTATCTTGACCAACAGACTTAAATTGTAGAATAAATCCATCCGCATTTAGGAAATATTTTTAGGAAGTTTCATATTATAGATACTATTTTATCAATACCAATTTACCAGTTGAAGTCTCTCCGTTTACTGTCAATTTAGAATGGTAAATCCCCTCTGGAAGATTACCTGCATCAAAGTTTGTTTTGTATATACCTTGCCCTAATGGCGCATCTAACAACGTTGCCACTTTGGTACCTGTTGCATTGTAAATTTCAAGTAGTACATTGGATGGTTGATAGAGCGAGAACTCTATTGTTGTATATTGTTGGAATGGATTTGGGTAGTTGTTAATGTATCTGAAAGTAGGGTTTTCTAAAGAGGTAAGACGGGTAGTTTTTGTTTCTGGTTCGTCGATATCTGTAATTGTTAAATCATCATTCACTTTCAAACCACGAAGTACCATACTTAACTCTTTATCGCCAAATAACACTCCATTTTTAGGGTTTTCAGTGATTGGACCATTATCATTGTACTCTTGAGTCATTACATAATAATGATTATCCGGACCAAATCCTGTCGTCATGTCCCAAATAAAGGTTGAAGTATCACATAAATTTGTGTTTTGTGTAATTTCCTTCCATTCCTCATTTTTGTTTAGGTCTTTAACGTACAAATATAATTCGCCATTGTCAATATTATCTGCAGTATTATATTTATCAATAACTTGATACGCAACTGAAACAAAACCATTTGAACTAATGGATGTTTGTGGACATTGGAAGGTTAAAACTTCAGAAGTATCTACGAAACTGGCATTACTATCCCAACTATTTTTTTTAACATCAAAAACTTCTCCATTTATAACACTTACATCTGTAGAATCGTCGAGTACACTTGTATATGCAATTGCTATTTTGGAATCATTTGTTGCTAAAGAAAGATTTTTGTAGGTAATATTTCCAGCATTGTCTGCAATGATTTTTATGTCTTTATCCCAATTTTCCCCATCCCATCCAGCGTAAACGATTTTAGTGTCTTTTGTATTCGAGTTACCATCAAGATCATTTATCCAAACAGCAAGTGCTACTGAACTATCACCATATACCACATTTATATCTGAATTTGTTCCAGTTATGTCTATTAATTTATCTGGGTCGGTCATTTCCCATTTCCCATTTGTTTTACTTATACTTGAAAACCAAATATCGCTCGAATTCGAATTTTCGTTTAGACTCACCCAAGTGACCATCGCTTCATTATTTGAATTAACTGAAATTGCCGCTTGACCTTCTGCTCTTCCATCCGTTAAACCGGTGGATGCATCTTTTAAACGCGATGTTGCGATAATTGAATCAGAATTCGCATCATAAAATGCAAACCAAATGTCTTGGGAATTTACCAGTTGCTCAACCGTAACATTATTTGGAACATTCGATTTATTATACCTTAATTGCGTCCAAGTAATAATTGCAGAGCCATCACTAAGTACCCCAATCTTTGGATTTGATTTTGCAAAATCATTGGAAATAACAATATTTCGATTGCCAAATGTATTATTGGAATTATTATAGTTTGATAATAATATCTGATAATTTTGGTCTACAACTTCAATCCAAGTGGCATAAAGATTATTTCCATTGCTTGAGAAAGTTGGTTGTGGTTTAAACAGGGGTAATACTAATGAGCCAGAATCTTTAACTGTAAGCGCATTTGTGTTAAATAATTCATCAAAATAATGATTTGAAGGACCTCTTAATGCTGCGGTATCTCCGAAGTAATTAGAATACAATTGTTTATATCCAGAATATACGTTGATTGGGTTGACACCAAACCATTTTAATAATCTACTTTCTAGTATATTTATTTCAACATTTCCAGATAAGTCAAAATCTCCTCCAAATAATGTTTTAGTATTTGCTGCTGGAATATTTGTGTATTCAAAACCTACTCCTAAATTGGCTTTAGCGGTCAATGATGCAGTTGCTTTTGCTACACCTCCCAAGACAGATATTCCACCTCTAACAGTTCCAATACCGGTTACAACGCCTATAATTTTAGTTTTTCTACCTTGTCCATCTTCTAAAAATCCAAATTTTCCATCTTTCTGCCCAATTACAATTTGACCCTTAAGTGTAGCATAAAATTCAATACTTGCACTAAATTCAATACTGAATCCTGGACATACTGGAAAACTCGCTTCTGGCGAATCCCAATTAACCGATTTTGATTGAATAGATTTCGAAGCAAAAATGGAAATATTCAAATCTTTATCCATCGTCAATTCAGCATCATAATTGATGTTTTCTTGAAGATTTGAATAGTTAAGTATGTTTACATCAATGACAGCTCTATTGTTTTGAACTTTGCCTACACCGGTATTTAAATCAAAAGTTGTATTAAACAAGAACTTTCCTATAAGTCCTAGTGATTTATCTCCCAGTAATTTCACGTCATTATTGAAAACATAATCATAGTTATATATAGGATAATTTCCTTCGAAACTCAAATTGTTACCATTCACTGAAACATTCGTTACACTTCCATTCACTAACCAATCAGGTTTTTTAATGATTGTTAATTCTTGGAGAGAAATTGAGTCCCCCTCAAAATCAGAACCAATATACATTTGTGCATAGATACTTGTATTTGGTGCTAAATCCCCCATATCCAATGACCACGAAAAGCCATCTGTAGAGTCACTATCTGTTCCTAACAATAAATCTTTATTATTCTGAAATGAAAAAAACTGAACTTTATCAACTCCTGCTGTAGGATTATTTAAGGTGATTTTATTTGTTAAAGAAATCCCCTGTACAAAATGTTTTCTATTGTTTTCACTTGTTAATTCTTGAGAAAAACCAAACTGAACTGAAATTCCTAGAAAAAATAAAGTGACTAAATTTAACTTTCTCATAATTAATACCAAACACCATTAATCACAACATTTATACCATTATAACTTAATGGAATTGAAGTTGGATAAGTATCCGTATATAATCCAGCTTTAAATCCAACTCCACCTATATAATCATCCGAATCTATATCATCATGATCGTAGAATTGAACAAAAAATGTTGTGTTTAAATTCGTGATTTGTAATGTCTGTTGAAAATTCCAGATCAATGGTAATTCTGGTGAGGTAAGGTCATCAAACTGACTTCCTGTTGAATACACAGTGCTATTTACATCTGTTAATTTATAATACAAATCTGGACCACTTGAAATATCCCAACTACTTCCACTATTATCTACAAATGGTAATTGTGCCAGTTTTATTGAAGTTATTTTAAAGTTGGAATAACTAGGTTTCTCAGGTGTTGTATTAGTAGGTTTAACATCCTCCTTTTGACAGGATGTGAATAGTAATACTCCAAAAACAAATGCGCTTAATTTTTTCATTTTAATTTTTTTATAAAGTTTTACGCGACTTATTCGCCGTACAAAACTATGTAAAACATTTTTAACTTACGGCATATCAGTCGTAATATTTTTCAAACTACTTTGACAATTTTAAACTATGAAAGAAATACATGGTTTACGATTGATAAAACTTGGAGATTTTATAAAAGAGGTACGTCAATCTAAAAACTATACGCAACAAGTTTTATCTGAATTAGCGGACATAGATATTCGAACGCTTCAACGTATTGAAAAAGGTCAACTTAATTTATCATTAAACATCTTCATAGCAATTATAAATGCATTAGAATTAGATGCAACTTATGTAATTCAAAAAGTGACTGAGGGCTAAATCGTATATTTTTTTCGATACACAAATTCACTACGTACACATTATCTCAATTTCATATTTACCCACATTCCAGTTTGGGGAAAGTACATTATTAAATTAAATCAAAACCTGTTTTAATCATTTAGATTATTAAGTTTAAATACATATAAATGAGGTTATTGATTAACATCACCTAAAATTAATTCCGCCTTAATTTATTAACGTTAAAGATTTACTCTATTCCAAAACTCTATTTTTAACACTGGATAAAAACACGTGCAAACACGCTAAAACAGCTAGGTCTTTAGTGATAAATTTGTATGGCTATGTTTTGGTACTTCAACTAAATGTGATAAATCGTAGTTTTTGAAATATTCCGAGAAAACTAATACTATTCTTTACTAAAAAGAAAGTTAGTTCATGAAGTAGTTTACTTAAAAAGATCAATTTAGGCAGTGTGTAAAATACCTTTTTACTTATTTTTTTGTGTTGCATGAAAGAACAATTAAGCCTACTTATCGTTGGTAACCATATCGATATTAGAAATCATATTGAAAACGGGATGCGTAACCAAGATGTGTATCGTTTTAATTTGTTTGAAGCAAAAAACGGGGTAGAAGTGATGGAAGTTATAATAGAGCAACAGATTGATGTTATTTTATATGAAGTATCAATGGCTAATACGAATGGTTTAGTAGTAATCAAAGAATTGAAATATTTAAAAAAACAAATTCCTGTAATTATCTTCTCGATACACCTAGAGGTTTCATTTATAAAAAAAGCATACTTAAATGGCGTGTCAGGCTTCCTTTTAAAAACATCCCATCCTGAAGAAATTATTAAAGCAATTAAAACGGTTTTAACGGGTAAAAAATATTTTATCAATGAAGTGGCGAATATTCTATTTGAAGATTTAGATGCAAAAAATAAAAATCAAAGAATCTATTTAGATAATCCGATTTTATCTAAGCGAGAAGTGCAAATTATACATTTTTATGCGAAACAATTTACAACAAAAAATATTGCAACTAGTTTAAATATTAGTAAACGAACTATTGAAGGACATCGAAGAAATATTTATAAAAAAACAGGAATTAATAGTATCGCAGAATTAATTGCATTTGCCAACGATATTGGTTTTTCGGAGTAAATCTATTTTTTGGCGGAATTTAATCCTTTTAACAAATTATCAAATGATTAATAGAACCAATTCTCAAGTTTATGTGAAATTTATTTTGTTATTTTATATCAAATATAAACAACGAAAATGTCTGAAAAACATACTACTGTACTTGAACAGCTAAATTTTGAATTAGAAAAATTACAATTTCTAATAGATTTAAGTATTAAATCTAAAAACTTCATTGAAACCGAGCAGTACAGAAAAAAAGAAGATGAATTAAAGTCGAAGATTTCAGAGTTAAAACAAGTCTAACACTTTAAATCACTATACGCTTACTAGTTTCATGAATAGTTCAAAAGAATAAAGAACTGTAGGTCTGTCAATCACTTTTACTATTTTTTGATTAACAAATGAGTTTGTGTTGCATGTTTTAACATCAAAAATATTTTTAATCCTTTAAGAATGATAAAATATAAATGTTTTTTTTGCGTTTAGTACCGATAAGTGGTACTTTTATCAAAAAAAATATTTTAATGTTAGATGCAGAAAATATAAAAATTCAATTTTGGATTGATAAATTATTATCATTAGGCAAAAATGCATTTTCATTGGAAATTCTGGAAAGAGAATTACCAAACTATACCTCTATAGCTATTAAGCGAGTTTTAGCCCGTTTATCATCTAAGGGAAAAATTCTTTCCATAATGAAGGGATATTATTTAATAATAACCCCGCAATATGCGTCAAAAGGAATACTTCCTCCACCATTGTATATGGATGGATTAATGAATTATTTGAGTCGCCCATATTATGTAGGATTACTGAGTGCAGCAGCGTATCATGGAGCATCACACCAACAGCCACAAGAATTTTTTGTTTTTACACTTACTCCTGCTTTAAGGCCAATAAGTAAGAGAGGTCAAAAAATAAATTATACAAGTATTATTGAAATAAATCCAAATTTTTTAGTGGATATAAAAACAGAAATGGGTTATTTAAAGGTGTCCAATCCTATATTAACAGCAACAGACTTAATTCAATTTGAAAAGAAAATAGGAGGGTTAAATAGAGCAACCACGGTACTTGAAGAGTTAACAGAAACTATAACAAATGAACAATTAACGGATGATATTCTTAATTATGTTCCAGTTACAACATGGCAACGTTTAGGTTTTATTTGGGAAGAAATTTTACATGAAAAGGAATTAGCTGACGTATTGTTTGAAAAACTAATCCTAAACAATAAAAAAAAGTATAGAATACCATTAAAAGCGTCAAAAAATACGCGTAATTTTTCGTCAGTAAATCGATGGAATGTTATTGTGAATACTAGTATTGAAACTGATTTTTAAATTATGATTCCACAAGCATATATAACAGAATGGTCAAATTTTGTCCCATGGCAAAGTAACGAACAAGTTGAACAAGATTTAGTAATTTGTCGCGCTTTAGTAGCTATTTTTCAAGATTCATTTCTTGCAGATAATTTAGCATTTAGAGGAGGAACAGCATTACACAAATTATATTTAAAACCACAACCTCGCTATTCTGAGGATATAGATTTGGTTCAAATTACCGCTGAGCCTTTTGGTCCGATTATAGATAAAATAAAAACCCAATTAGAATTTTTGGGTCAACCAAAAGTTAAGATAAAAGCAAATAATAATACATTAGTATATCGTTTTGATTCTGAATTTGCACCAATTCAGCGATTAAGTTTAAAAGTAGAAACCAATTGCCGAGAACATTTTGCAGCTTTAGGCTATGAGAAATTTCCTTTTAAAGTCAATTCTTCTTGGTTTTCTGGAGAATGTAACATAACAACATACAAATTCGAAGAATTATTGGGCACTAAATTACGTGCATTATATCAGCGACGTAAAGGAAGAGATTTGTACGATATGTATAAAGCCTTAATAATTAATCCAAATTTAGATATTGATATGCTTATTTCTTGTTATCAAAAGTATATGAAATTTGTTGTAGAATTACCTCCTACAAAACAAGTTTTTATAGAAAATATGGAACTTAAAATGCAAGATTCAGAATTTATAGGAGATACCATGGCTCTTTTAAGACCAGACGAAAATTATTCAATACAGGAAGCATATTTATTAATTAAACAGTTGATATTAGATAAAATTGCACCTTAAAATTGTCCCAAAATAAACGTATTTAATCTTGAAATTAGAGATGTAATTTCAATTAGTAAAATGATTTTATTTATTTTTTTGTCGCAAATATCTACCATATTTGCGACAAAAAACAAGTTTAAAACTATTTTAAGTGTTTGTTTATAAGTAAAATGTGAAAAATTTAAAAAGCCGAGGGGGTCTCGCTATTTTTACGGTTATTTTAGGGTGTTTCCCTAAAGGAGTTCAATTCATTTAAGCCTTACTAGTTTCATGAATGGTTGAAAAGAACAAAGATCGGCAGGTTTGTTTATCACTTTTACTATTTTTTGATGGACAAATCAGTTTGTGTTGCATATTTTTCCATTAAAATACGATTTAAAGCAAAAATTTTCCATTAAAAATGGTTTAGCCATAATTTTTTCCACTATAAATGATATTTACTACTAGTATGAAATTGATTTTCCACTAATAATTAAATTACCCAAAAAATATAGCGTATTTTGTTCTTAAAAGAAAAAATTTAATTGAGATTGTAATAAAAAAGCGAATTATTAATTCCTAATTATCAATGTTAAAACTTGATTTAGGGATGGGTAATCACCTACAAAACGTACAATCTTGAAGGTGAAAAATCACGGATGAATTGGTTTAATATACAGAGTACAGTTTGGAGTACAGTTTTGGACCCTTCTCGACGTACAAACAACATTATTTCGTTTTTTAATTAATTGATAATCATTATTTTACGATTTAATTTCAGTTTTCATAACCCTGAGGTCACGAGTTCAACTCTCGTACCCGCTACGAAGAAACCCCTTGATTTTCAAGGGGTTTTTCTTTTTATTTCCGTTTCATTTTAATAAATTAAATAGGATTTTCTTCATTTCAATAAAATGATTGAAAGTATATACTTTATAGTTAGTATATTTATTGCTAGCCTCAAAAACACAAATATTTTTAATTTAATTATAAATTTTTATTTTCATGGAAAACAATTCACCATCAAAACATATCATTCTTGGATCTTCGTTATTGCTAGGTCTATTCTTACTTGGCTTTTTTATTTTTAGAGGACTTAAAACGTTTAGCGATAAAGATCGTGTTGTCACTGTGAAAGGCTTAGCAGAGATGGATATGGCAGCAACTGCAGCAACTATTAATGTAAGTTTTTCGTATGCTGGAGATGATTTAAAAGAACTGATTCAATTAACAGAGGATAAGAAAAAAGCGATTGAAAAGTATCTAAAAACGCAAGGATATAAAAAAGAGGATATCGAAGTAAAAAACATCAATATTACCGATAAACAAAAATATTATGAGACGGAATGGCAAAACGGACAAGAAGTGCAAGTAAAAATTGATCGTTATACCATTTCTCAAAATTTAATCGTTAGTTCCAAGGACGTTAAAAGTACAGAGGATAAATCTGCTAAAATTAATGTGGATTTAGTGAGTAGGGATTTAACTGCTACTTTAACGACAAATTATTACTTTCCAGAATTAAATACAATCAAACCTAGATTGATTGCTGCGAGTACAAAAAATGCACGTGTTGCAGGGGAACAATTTGCAAACGATTCGCAAGCTAAACTAGGGAAAATAAAAACTGCTTCACAAGGTCAAATTACAATCGCTGGGGAGTATTATTATGGGGAAGAGGGTAGTGAAAGTAGTTCCAAACCGGAAGAGCCATTTTTACAAAAGTGTAGAGTTGTCAGTACAATAGTTTTCTTTTTGGAATAACTAAAAACGCATTTAAAACTATTCCTTCTCGCGTTCCCCATCATATTTCCCTATCGGACCTCTTTTATGGATAATCAACCCATTTAAAAAATTACGTAGAAATTGATCCCCACAATTTTTATATTTCGGATGGTCTTCTTTTCTAAAAATCGCACCCAACTCACTCTCGGTCACTTTAAAATCCACCAACTTCATGATTTCAATTATCTCATCATTACGTAATTGCAATGCAACACGCAACTTTTTCATTACATCATTATTTGTCATATATCATTGTTTTTAAAAACGTCACTCTTCACCTGTCACACGTAATTCATATCTCGTCACTATTTTCGGTCCCTGAGGCACTCGAAGGGCCGAAAAATGAAAAACATACTCCACCATAATCCTTCACTTTTTCAAAATATGGAAGATGTGATAAATCTTTTCGTTTACTGTGTTCCACAACTAATAATCCATCTTCTTGTAAAAGAGAACGTTCGTAAATATTTTGGATTACTTCTTCGTAAAAAGTAGATTCGTATGGCGGGTCTAAAAATATCAAATCAAATTTTCGCTCTGTTTTACGTACAAAATCACGAATATCCGATTTAAGTACAGAGACTGTTTCTTCTAAATTGTTCTCGGAAACCATTTTTTGGATAAACTTACAGCAATTGTAATTTGTATCCACTGCTAATATTTTACCTGCTTCACGCGATGCAAATTCATAAGTGATATTACCCGTTCCAGCACATAAATCTAAAATATCTAAATTTTGTAAGGAAAATGTGTTTTCTAGGATGTTAAATAAACCCTCTTTTGCAAAATCGGTTGTTGGTCTGGAAGGAAAATTTTTCGGGGTGCTAAATCTTCTTGATTTTAAAATACCTCTGATTATACGCAAGTTAATTGTTGTTTTAGGAGTGAGTAAGGAATAGTTTGAATGGTGTAACTTTTGAAGTTTGCAATGGTATTCCACTTGGAATAAAATAAATTCACTAATTCTTTATTGGATTCTTCAGAAATATGCAGAAATAATTTGCCTTTTTCTAGAGAAAGTTCATTTTGTTGGATACAAAAAGTAGTATAATACAATAAATCATCTTCGTTGGAGAAATCATACGTATTTGCCAAGAGTAAAACATTCGATTTCACTAAAACTAGATGAAAATAGTTAGCATAAATGCTTAAATGTATTTCAGTTCCATTGCCCTTTTCTAAAACGCTTCGTAAAAGATGACTCATGGAATGTTGAATGATAATTCTAGGATATCGAATCACAAAAAAGGATTTTAACCATAAAGGAATTTCAAAAATATTCACACAATTTCCTTCAGAAATAACATTGTAATCTAAATCATTGGTGATAGCCTCTTTTGAAAAACAAGTAGCATAAATTGCGGATGAAGAAGATGCTTTAAATATAGGGGTTGGAACAATCGTACATTGTCTAGAAACCCAAGACAAGGTGTATTCTTCGTATTTTTCAGTGCTAGGAATTACAGATAATGCTAATTGAATATCTTGCTTCATTTCACGTTCTGTATTACCAGAAAAAACAGTGTGATTTATAATTAAAACTTCGTTGTTACGAATTTCTGAAATGGTGAATGAAAATGAAGAAAATTCAAATGCTAATTGTAATTTATTTGCCATAAAAATCTAGAAAACAATAACCTTTAAGTGATAAACAAATCTACACTATTTTTTTGATAGAATCAAATTTTGAAGTGTAAGTGAAAAGCAATTAAAAGAAATATAAACGTATTACTTATTACACGTATATATGAAAGCAGGTGGAATATTAAACAGTGTAAACGAAATATTTACATTGGAAAAAACATGATTCAATTCTTTTTTTTGTTTGAGAGAATATTGAAATTGAATAAATTTTCCAGATTCATTTAAGCAATCCTTGAAAGTCCTAAGTATCTTCAAGGTAAATCGTTGGTAGAAATTAGAAAGTGGAAGTGAGGAAATAATTACATCGACTTTAGGTATGTTAAATTGTACTAAATAATCTTCCAATTTTTCCGCACTATCGTTAATGAAAACAACCCTTTTATCTACTATTTTAATTTGAAGTTCTTGGTGAAACTCTTGGTTTAATTCGAAAACTAAAAAAATACTTTCGGGATTCATTCTCGACAACATTTTTTTGGTAAATACTCCTGTACCTGGACCAATTTCTATAAAGACTTTTGCAGAATTAAAATCTATGTTTTCTAACATTTTATTCGTTAGAAAAGAGGAACTAGGACTAATTGCCCCAACCATTTTTTTTTCTCTCCAGAAACGTTGAAAAAAAGTTTTCTTTGGTAACATTTTAGTCTTTTATTACTAATTGCCCATTGTGTAAAATACCAAATACTTTACCAGTTAAAGTTTGATTTAAAAAAGGAGTGTTGTAGGTTGCTGACATTATTTCTTCTTTCGAAAAAAGCGTTGAATCTTCGGTAGTGAAAAAAGTCAAATCTGCAATCGAACCAACTTCAATAGGAGCAGGGTTGATTTGTAAAAATGATCTATTACGCTTAGAAAAAATAGCAATTATTTCTTCTACTGTAAATTCATTTTTAGAAAGTAAAGAACAAAAAGCGGTTTGAAGTGTTATATTTCCAAAAGAAGCATGATCAAATTCAACATCCTTTTCTTCTAAATCATAAGGTCTATGATTGGAAACGATAATATCAATCGTCCCATCTTTTACTGCTTCAATTAAAGATAAACGATCCGACTCTTTGCGTAAAACAGGCTTAAGTTTGTAATGCACATCAAAATTCAACACTGCAGTTTCATTAAACAATAATTGTTCAATATGTACGTCCGCGGTAAGATTTAAGCCTTTTCTTTTTGCAGCACGTATTACAGCTACAGATTCTTCACAGGAAATACCAGTAACATGTAAATTTCCTTCTGTATATTCAAGAAGTCGAATATTTCGCTCTAAATCAATTACTTCTGCTATACTAGCTTCTGACTTCAAACCGGTTTTAGTAGATGCTTCTCCTTCATTTACTTGTCCGCCCTTTGCTAACGAATAGTCTCTTGAAAACGCGATTATTTTTCCTCCAAATGTTTTTGAATATAGTAACGCGCGATATAAAATTCCGGTAGATAAATGTTTTGTGTCATCGGTAAAGAAACGTGTTCCTGATTGAGTCATGTCGAACATTTCCGCTAAATTTTCACCTAACATTTTTTCTGTAATCGTACCAAAAGGAATTAATGTTGTAACCTGTTGCTCAGCCTTGCGTAAAGCATATTCTATTTGCGTTTTCCCATCTATCACAGGCTGTGTTGAAGGTAGTAAGCCAACATACGCAAACCCTCCTGCAGCAGCAGCTTGTAAACCAGTTTCTATAGTTTCTTTATGTTCTTCACCAGGATCGCAAAAATGTGCTTTTGCATCTGCCCAACTTTGAGAAACTTTTAATCCATTAAATTCAATGGTAACTATATCTTCCTTTTCTATTAAATCAGCAATTTCTACAATTACGCCATCCTCAATATAAATATCTTTAACGTGTTGATTAAACGTAGAACTTTCATCGATAATGTGTGCTTGTTTTATCAGGAATCTCATAAACTTATAGTTAACGTAAAAATTTCAATAGCGCTATTTCTAGCAGTAAGAAAAACAGGGATAAAAGTAAGAAAATCCTCCAATATTCTACCGGTTTTTCTAATTGGATGTTCAAATTTTGATCGCTAAGCTCTATACTTTTAAAATATAATCTTGGGTATTTTTCAGTATTTAAATAGCTTTTAATTTCATCCTCGGTAAATGTAGCTATGTTTGATTCCACTCGGGAATAATTTAACGGTAATGCTTTGGATAGGTCCACATTCGTTAACTGATAAATTCCCTGGCGTAATGCTTGACTCAAAGATGGATTTAAAAGCGAAATATACGTTAATTGATCTATCTTTTCTACAACAGGTATAAAATCAATTCCTTCCCCTTCAATATGGAATAAATTATCGGAAGTAGTTGGTCCATACCATGGAAAACGATTATTACTTCCAATGGTTAAATAAAGTTCTGATTTTTGTTGACTTAATTCTGCAGTTCGTAATAAACAAGATGGAAATAAAGCATTTGAAGTAAAAGCACTAAACGTTGAATCTAAAGCGCTTGTAAATAAATAATTATTATTGTTTCTTAAGAATAAAGGTAGATTGTTTTGAAGGGATAACAAGGGGGTACTTGAGACACTCGCCCGTGTCTGATATATTTTTTGAAGGATTGGAAGGTTAATATTCCTGGGGTTTTTATCAAAAATCCCTTGAAAAAATGGATCCGAATAGCTGATAGAACTTAAGCTTGAATTCGTAGCTGAAACTTCAGAAATTTGTGGAAGATTTAATTTTTGCAATAAATTATTCCACGATTGCTTGTGAATTTTTGTGCCAGGAAACAATAAAACAGATCCACCACTTTGGGTAAATTTATAAATAGCGTCATTGATTCCATCGTTTAAAACATTTACGCCATTTAATATAACCAATTGTTTGTCAAGGGTAGAAGCAGGTAAGAAGGAAGTACTACTTAATTCACTAACTCGATAATAACTATCTAGTTTATAAGTTTTTGCTATTTTTAAATCCGCATCTTCGCCTTGTATTAATAATATATTTGCATTTGAAGCAACTTGGTATGTAAAATAAAAATCATCATCAAAGTGTACATTTTTATCTGTGATATGAACATGTCCTATTTTTTCACCAATGGTTAAATCTGAATAGTTTAAAACAATCTCCTTTTTACTATGTTTTGGAATAGATACAAACACGGTTCTTTTAGTTTCGTTTACTGCGAGTTGTAACTCTAAATTCGAAACTATTTCATCGCCATGATTGGTTAATTGTATGTTTAATTCATTGTTAATTTTAGTTTTGAAATTTGGATTGTTAAACCAAATAGAATCAATCGATACATTGTTTTTTTGTTCCGGAATAAGTTGTATTGGATAAAAATAAATCGATTTGTCTAAGTGAATATTTTTTAAATCGCTTTGATTTTTTTGAAAGTCAGTCAGTACAACAAACTGCTTGGCATAAGAATTAGGGGTGTTTTCATTGACACTTTCTTCCATCCATTGAATGACTTCCGATAATGGATGCGATAAAGGTGAAATTTGTATTTTATCTAAACGATTAAAAGCTTCCGATTTTGCGCATAATTGTTGTTCAATACCAGTTAATCCATTTGTAACTAATAATACACGCACATTGGCCGATGCATTTTCAATGATCTTTTTCGCCTGTTCTTTAGATTCAGACAGTAAGCTGCCACTTGCTCCGATACTAGACATCGAAAACGAATTGTCAATATAGATTGCTAATACAGAATTCGTATTTTTTGCAGAACCTTTGATTGGTATGTAAGGTTGTGCAAAAGCAATAATTAGTGAAGTAAATGCTAGTAATCGAGCAATTAAAACGAATAAATGCTTTAATTTCCGAACATTTTTAGTCTCCTCTTCTATATTCTTTAAAAAATAGATGCTGGAAAAATAGAAAGTTTTGTAGCGACGAAAACTAAATAAATGTATTAGAATTGGTACTACTAATAAAATTAAAGCAAATAAAAAATTTGGATGTTCGAATCGCATACATGTACGTAACTTTCAGTTACTCTTTAGTGATCGATTTACTCAACTGTTTTTTCTGCTTTTTTTCTTGGTGCTCTGGTTTTTTTTGGAGCTTCGTCCGTTGATTCAGTTGCTTCTACTTTTTTAGATGCTACTTTTTTAGCAGGTTCTTCAATTACTGGTTCATCGATAATTAAATTTCCAGATTTATGTAATAAATTATACCAATGGAATATTTTTTTTACATCGGAAAAATAAACACGCTCTTGATCATAATTTGGTAAAATTTCCAAGAAATAAGCTAATAATGTGTTTTTATCTTCTTTATGGGAAGGCGCTAAACCGCCATTTTCTTTTTTGTAAATAGCTTCTAAAACATTAGATAAAACTGCATCCTCATCATACGTATATACGCTAATATCTTCTAAGCCAGAAATACGATCTTTTGAGTGTGCAGGAATTTTTTTTCCATCCTCTAATGACTCAACAATTAAATTACTTTTACCTTGAGCAACAACCTTAAATAATCCTGGTTTGCCTGAAATTGCCATTATACCTGTTAAATTCATCTTATGTTTTTTAATATTTTTTCTCAAAAATAAGTATTTATTGAATTCTGAAATTAATTTTTAATGATTTTTACTAACATACGGTCAGAATTCCGCTCAATTGTAAGCAGATAAACTCCATTTGCAACATTTTCAAGTTGAAATTCAGTTACGCTAATTTTATGGATGTCAATTTTATTACCCAATAAATCAGAAAGATATAGCTGATCACTCTCCACTAAACCCTCTAAATTAAATCTTCCTGTATTTGTAGGATTTGGAAAAATATGTATCGGTAATATTGCATGATTTTGTAAAGAAGAAACTTGCGGTGTATAGAATTTACTAGATGCAATACAACCATTCGACTCTACACTCACAAAATATGTTTTTCCAACTTGAAATACTATGGTTTGTTTCGTTTCATTCTTTAGTAAATTACCTTCCGAATACCATTGATAATTTGGAGAGGTTGATGCGATTAACAAACTGTCCACTTGCGTGATAGTGGGAGTTATCGGGTAAAAATGTTGTTCTATGGTAATAGCATCCTTTGTAATACATCCGTTTTGACCTACAGCTGTAACACTATAATTCCCTGCAACACTAAATGTGTTAGAATCTTTATTTAAATATTTACCGCCATTCCATGTGTAACTAACAGCACCAACTGTTTTCACTTTAACCGGTTCGTTATCACAGGTTATAAATGGACTAGTAAGATAATTGATGGAAACAGTAGGGGACTTGTAATCTTCCTCAATGTAGATGTTTTTTTGTGATATACATCCTTTGGAATCTTCAATTAAAACGGTATAATTTCCACCAATAATAAATGAATTTGTATCTGTGAGTATGGAAGTACCTCCACTCCAGGTGTATATATTTCCACCACTTGCTTGAATATTCACTCTTTTATTGACGCAGTTAAGTTTGTTTAAACCTTTTATTAATAATAAAGATTTATTTGGAACTGTGTCCGACAGTATCTCAACACTATCTTTAACGATACAACCATTGGAATTATTAGCGTTAAAATGATAAACTCCAGGTTTTATGAAAGAATTTAAAAAATTAGTTACCGAACTACCGCCATCCCATTGATATTTAGTTGCTCCAGATAACGTTATTGAAACAGTCTTGTTTTTACACGTAATTAAAGCTGGTGCAGAAAATGTTTTACTGACAATTGGGAGTGTTGTATCTTTAAAAATCTCAAATGATTTTGTAGAAGTACAGCCGTTGACCCCTTCTCCAATAACACTATAAATTCCTTCTTTTAAATAAGTTGCAGAATCTGATTTGTTTAATAATGCTTGTCCTCCCCAGCTATACTTATTTGCTCCATTTACTTTTAATTGCACCGATTTTTGATTACAGTTAATTGTAAAGCCATCCGTTTTCTGAAAGGTAATTATAGGCGAAATAGTATCCGTCAAGATATCGATACTATCTCTTTTCACACACCCATAAGAATCTGTAATAGTTAAGTGATATTTACCTGGAAATTGAAAAGTAACAGTATCATTTTGTTGGTTAATTCCTCCTGACCATTGATATGTTTTCCCTCCTTGTGCAATTACTTGTATATTCTTTTTTGTGCAAGAAAATTTAGAACTATCTAAAAATGAAATCGAAGGATTAAAAGGAATCCTAGGAAAAATGGTGATTGTATCTCTAAAACTACAATTTTTAGTATCTGTAATTTGAAATGGATACTTACCTGGTAATTTGAAGGTTTTTAATGTTTTCGTATCAAAATCTTCCCAAGTAATTGAATTAAGTCCTTTGTTGGAAGAGATGGTCAATATTGTTGAATCCGAACATGGAAGAACAGTATCCCCTAAAAGACTAATTATAGGGTTTGTAGATAATAAGAGAGTTAATGCATTGATCTCTCCATTGCCATAGGCATTATTAGGAATTTTCCCTTGCACTAAATTCGTTTTAGCGGATAATGTCACATCATTTTTGAAGTCTTGGTAATTTGATTTGGAACATTTTTCTAGATATAAAGCAGCTATACCTGCAACGAGCGGAGATGCCATCGAAGTACCGGAATTTAAAGCGTGATACCCACCTTCATCCAATGTGGTATTATTGACAGGGTTATTTAAAAATACGGAAGGATTTGCAGAGAAAATCTTTGTTCCAGAAGCAACAATATCTGGTTTAGTAATCCCTTTTCTATTTGGACCTTTCGAGGATGAAATATGAATTTCACCAGGTTTGTAATCCGATAAGTGTAGTATTTGATCTTTCGTTGTATAGGACGCTTTGTTCGAAACATTACCAACAGTCATTACTTTTTCGGATGAAATATAGGAAGAGAAAATTGTCTGTAAAGTGTCTGCCATCAAATAATGAGCGATAGGAGGGTAGACAGAAACGTTTGGAATATTAATTGTTTCAAAATCATTGAAATTTTTCGTTCCTACCTTATTCGCGCTTCCACCCCAAACATCAAAGCTACCGGATCCTGTTGTCATAAACTGAAAAAGATAATCGGTAGAATCGATACTCGTATACGCTGTTTGTAAGTGATATTCATGATTCATTATTTCAGCATAATAATCTATGTATGCGAGTTTAACTCCATTTTCATTGAAAATTGTATCACGCAATGAATTGGGCGCAGCATTTAAAGCTTCTAAAAAGGTTCTGAATTTTGTCTTTCCACGCAAAGAATAATTTCCAGCTGCTAAATTAGCACCAGTAGCAAATTGAACATCTTTAAATTTTAAAGAATCGGCCCACATTTCTAATAAGATAGAATTGTTTCCTGCAATGCCTTTTGCTGTGCTTTTCACCCAAAAAAAAGACGTGTCGGATGTGACATTCCCATGCACATGATACTTTCCTGAATTCCCATTATTACCAGCTGCAGCGACTAAAATTCTACCCGGTTTTTCATCCAATAGGGATTCAATAAATTCAGATGCTGGATCATTTCCATCGTGCGAACCCATTGCAACACCATAACTAATATTAATTACGCATGGTTTATTCAGTAGATCCGCAGTTTTAAAAATGTAATCACAAGCATCAGCTACAGTTAAAGTCCAGTTTTTCGCAGTATTATTTGTTTTCACCATAACTATTGTAGCTTCAGGTGCCATTCCTTTGTGTTTCCCATTTGCTAATCCGTTACCTGCAGCGATTCCTACTACATGTGTTCCATGTCCAAGATTGTCCACTGCCGTGCACTGACCATTGTCAATTTCGGTCGCAGTCCAATCTTCCCCATAATTATAAGGTTTAGGAGATCTTGAAGTAGCGGTTTTTATCGTTTGATCCCAATAGGAATATACCCTAGTCTTTCCAGTAGAATCTTTAAAATCTGGATGGTTAAAATCTAATCCACTATCCACAAAGCCTAATATAATACCATTCCCATTAAATTTTTCTTGTAGTTTATTTAAACCATTCTGAACTTCATTAACCTGATGATGAACACGTGAAGTATCATTTAACAAAGTAGGTTCACTAATTTCAGTATAAATAAATTTCGCAATGGGAGAAGCTAATAATTGTTTTAAATCTTTTCCATTGATTGTTAAGAAAACCCAATTAGAAGTGGTTTTTTTGATGGTTAAGCTATTTCTATTAAGATATTCGATTACCTCTTTTGATTTTGTAAGTGAAATGGCTAATTGACTGTCATCTTGCATGTTTTCAAGTAAGAAATCATGTTTGAAATTTTTAACTTGAGAAAAAGAAGAATGATTATTTATAAAAATAAGCGCAATAGTGATCAGAAATAGTTTTATAGGAACTTTCATTTTTAAATTCTTCAAAATATTAGTACTAGAAATCTAATTTAATCTTCTAATTTAACCAAAAATTGAATAAATTTTAGGTTAATTTTAATATGTTGCACGATTTTTTCGATATTTGTTTAATATCGTCTAGTGTAACTTTTTTAGTTTATGAAAAATATTATTTTTTTTGCTTTTATTCTTTTATTTTCTGGTTACAGTCTATCCCAATTAGATGAACAGAAAAAACTAGAAGTTACTAAAAAAGTAAAGGATGGAGATATGCTTTTTGCACAAGGGAAATTTCTAGAAGCAAAAAAGGCCTATGAATCTGCAGCAATGCTTAATCCTGCAGACGAAAGTATAAAAAAACAGATACAAATTTGTGACGCTAACGAGCAGAAAAAATCAGGTTTCGAAGCGGATAAAGAATATAATAAATTAGTCAGTAAGGCGGATGAAAAGTTTAAATCAGGCGATTATCAAGGCGCTAAAGAACTTTTTACACGTGCTACAAAAATTAAAACCTCGGATACCTATCCACCTAAAATGCTAAAGCAAATTGAAGATTTACTAAATCCTAAAACGATAACCAAAGCAGAACCTCTACCAGATTTAGGTAAAACTTCAGAAATGTCTATCGAAGAAGCGCAAAAAGCATTAAAAGCTGCGGATATAGATCGCAAAAATCAACGTAATACAGGTGTAATTAATCAAACGGATCAGTTATCTAAAAATGAAAATGAACTTGCATCAAATCGATTGAAAGAAATGGAAGCTTCTGGCGTAAGTTTATCTGAAGTTAAAAAAAGAATTGACAGCTTAAATCAAGAGGATACACATGCAAATGATACCGTAAACATAAAATTACAACACGAAGATAATTCGGTGACTTCTGTAACTAATTTTCAACAAACTTACCAACGTGATTTATTAGGTTTTGTAGATCGTACACTCGTGAATAAAGCTAAAATTAACGATAGTATTACGCTTAAAAATAAGGAAGTAGGATCAAATAATGATACGCTTTTTTTTAATCGTGTTGTTCAAAACGAACAAAGTGCAATGAAGGAATCCGATAAAGTAAAAAATAATCAAGCAAATACTGAACAGTCCATTTCCACCGCCGTTTCACGAGACGAGAAAAGGTTAAGTGATAATGTGGTAGTGAAAGAGGAAGTTGTAGAGTTAGTTGTTGAAACCAATGAAAGTATTCAAGACGGTCAAAATAAATTAACGGAAAAAAATAAGAAAAACTCCAATGAAACTTTAGAAAGGCATTTAGAATTTTCCGAGACAGACGAAGATCGAACTATTGAGAAAAACAAAGTTATTGGGGTTAACAATCAACGATTAGAAGTACAGAATAAAAAAAATCTTGCATTAGAAGATTCACTATTACTTTCACCAGAAAAAAGCCGAAATAATTTAAGTGATAGTTTAAACAAACGTTACTATCATTTTGAAGATAATTTTTCGGAAGTAAAGGATTCTAACAGAGTTGAAGTAATTAATCAAGTTGAGGCATCTGTAAAAGTGGTACAAAATCAAATAGATGGTATTGAAAGTAATCAGACTTCGAAAAGGCAAGAGCATGAAAATGCAATTGTAAAAATGGAAAATAATAAGTTGAATTTTGAAGACTCTGTGAGCAAAGTGGTAAATACTTCCGCGAAAGAGTTGAATGTATTGGTTAAGAAACAGGAAGATCAAGCAGAAGATAGTCACGATTTAGATTCGAAAGACATAAATACATCCGCTACTAAATTAACAAATTTAGAAACTGAAACAAATCGTTATGCTTCACAAGGAGTAACAAAACCTTCTGATGCACAATCATCGATTGAAAATTTAAATAGTAAAATCGAAAACTCGAAAGATTTAGATGTAGAGAAAAGAACTGTAAAAGTTTTAGAAACGAAAGGTATCATTGAAAATATAGAGAAAAAAGGGATTGTTTTTGATGATAAAGCTGCGAATTCTATAGGTACCCTTTATCCAGATGGTGTTACGCAAGAGCAATTCAATAAAACCGATGATAAAGGAAGTTTATTAGCAGTTGTGACTCGTAGAATTGTAGTGAAAAATGGGTATGGACAAATATACACCCGTACGCAAACCAAAGATTTTATCACCTATTCTAAAAATGGTGCAGCTTCAACTGAAACAGTATGGCAACGCGAAACACAAGATGCCAAATTGAAAAAAAATTAATAATCCCAATACAGTATGAGAGTTCATTTCATTGCAATTGGCGGAAGTGCAATGCATAATTTAGCAATTGCTTTAAGCCGAAAAGGATATCAAGTAACAGGGTCAGATGATGAAATTTTTGAACCATCTGCAAGTCGTTTGAAAAATCAAGGGATTTATCCAGAAAATATAGGTTGGAATCAAAATAATATTACAACCGAACTAGATGCTGTAATTCTTGGAATGCATGCAAGAATAGATAATCCTGAGCTTTTAAAAGCAAAAGAATTAAACTTACCAATCTATTCTTATCCTGAATATTTATACGAACAAAGTAAAACCAAAAAACGTATTGTTATTGGTGGTAGTCATGGTAAAACAACGATTACTTCCATGCTTTTACATGTGGTAAAACAAAAAGGAGTAGAGGCTGACTACATGGTAGGCGCTCAACTAGAAGGTTATGATTGTATGGTAAAGTTAACAGATTCAGCTCCATACATGATTTTGGAAGGAGATGAATATTTAAGTTCTCCGATTGATCGTAGACCGAAATTCCATTTATACAAACCACATGTTGCTATTATTAGCGGAATTGCTTGGGACCATATTAATGTGTTTCCAACTTTTGAAAATTACGTGGAGCAATTCAAGATTTTTTGTGAATGTATTGAGGATAGTGGGACTTTGATTTACAACGAAGAAGACATTGAAGTAAATAATTTAGGAATATCTTTTACAAACAAACTAAATACTATTGCATATAAAACACCAAATTATAGAGTTACCAATACCGGAACTATTGTAACATTTGAAGATAAAGAATACTCTTTGAAAATTTTCGGAGCACATAATCTTCAAAATATGATGGGTGCAATGTTTTTAGCGCAACAAATGGAGATTTCAAACCATGATTTCTTAACAGCTATGTCAACTTTTACTGGAGCTGGAAAACGTTTGCAAAAAGTAGTAGAGTCACCAGACTTTGTGATGTTCAAAGATTTTGCACATTCTCCTTCGAAATTAATGGCAACTACCAAAGCGGTTAAAGAACAATACAATGATCGCGAAGTAATTGCATGTATGGAACTCCATACTTTCTCTTCTTTAAAAAAGGAATTTTTACCACATTATCATAATACAATGAACCAAGCGGATGAAGCACTGGTTTATTTTAGTCCAGAAGTAGTTCACCATAAAAAATTAGAACCAATTTCCATTGATCAGGTAAAAGTAGCATTTGGTGGAAATGTGCATGTATTCAACAAAACAGAAGATGTACTTTCTTTTATTCATGCTAAACAATGGAAAAACAAAGTGTTATTAATGATGAGTTCTGGAACTTTTGATGGAATTGATTATGATAAATTAGGAGAGGCGTTGTTGTCCTAATTTAAAATAGTATTATAATAAGAAAGGCAATCTATACAGATTGCCTTTCTTATTATAAATTCAAAACAAATTTACACCCTACCAGGATAAACTTTTAAAGCTTCTTCCAACACTTTTACCGCTTTGTGTAAAGAATCTTGATTCAATACATAGGCAATACGCGCTTCTTGCGTTCCGGAACCTTTCGTTGAATAGAATCCATTCGCAGGTGCCATCATTACAGTCGCTCCATTGTATTCAAAATCTTCTAATAACCATTGGCAGAATTTCTCTGCGTCATCTACTGGGAATTTTGCAACACAATAGAATGCTCCACTTGGTTTTGGACAAAACACACCTGGAATGCTGTTTAATCCATCTACCATGATGTTTCTTCGTGTAACATATTCTTCTACTACATTATCAAAATACGATTGTGGTGTATTTAATGCTGCTTCCGCTGCAATTTGATCGATGGTTGGAGGAGATAAACGCGCTTGCCCAAATTTTAAAGCGGCAGAAATCACTTCGTGATTTTTAGAAATCAACGCACCAATTCTCGCTCCACACATAGAGTAACGTTTAGAAACAGAATCAATCATAATTACATTGTTCTCAATTCCTTCCAGATTCATCGTAGAAAATGGAACTGCTCCATCGTAACAAAACTCACGGTAAACTTCATCTGCAAACAAGAATAAATCATGTTTCTTAACGATGTCACGTAATTTTTCTAATTCTTCTTTTGTATATAAATATCCAGTTGGATTTCCTGGATTACAGATCAAAATTGCTCTTGTTTTAGAAGTGATTTTTTTCTCAAACTCTTCCACTGGAGGTAATGCAAATCCAGACTCTATCGAAGAAGCCACTGGAACAACTGTTAATCCAGCTGTCACAGCAAAACCGTTGTAATTCGCGTAAAATGGCTCAGGAATGATTACTTCATCTCCTGGGTTACAAGTAGTCATAAAGCCGAAAATTAAAGCTTCTGAACCACCAGTTGTGATGATGATATCTTCCGGATTTACAGGTAAGCCTGTACGTTGGTAAAATGCGGATAATCCATTTCTGTAAGATTCTAAACCAGCAGAGTGTGTATATTCAATCACTTTTTGATCAAAATTCTTAATTGCATTCAATGCAACTTCAGGAGTTTCGATATCTGGTTGACCAATATTTAAATGGTAAACTGTTTTCCCTTTTTTCTTTGCTGCATCTGCATATGGTACCAATTTTCTAATCGGTGAAGCAGGCATATCAATCGCTTTCTGTGCTATCTTTGGCATAATCGTATTTTAAAGTTGCAAATTTAATGAAAACTTCAATAAATCATTCATTAGTTTTGTAATTAGAAGTTTAATTTTTTGCTGCTATGATAATTAAAAACAAGCGAGTTTATTTAGTGTTTTGCATACTATTGGTATTAACTTCTTTTAAACTTAATCAGTCTCAAAATCCAAAAAAGCTACGCAAAGGATTTGAAAAGCTAGTAGATATTCAAACTTTAGATTCATCAATTCGGGTAGATCTTAAATATGCTACAACAGATAATTTCATGAAAAAACGTTTGTATTTCGATATTAATAAGGCTTATTTACAAAAAGTTATAGCGCAAAGATTTGTAAAATGTAATACATACTTAAAGAAATTACATCCAAATTATCGCTTATTGGTTTATGATGCTGCACGACCACGTTCAATTCAACAAGCGATGTGGGATGCACTTGATTCGGTTCCGTTGAAAGAACGTACTAAATTTGTTTCTAATCCCGCTAATGGAAGCGTGCATAATTATGCAGCGGCAGTAGATTTGACTATTTGTGATAAATATGGGAATGTTTTGGATATGGGCGCTGGTTATGATGACATTCGACTTATTGCTTACCCAAGTAAAGAAGACTATTTTTTTAAGAAGGGATTATTATCCAAAAAACAGATTGAAAACAGAAAACTATTACGAAAAGTAATGACTTCACAAGGATTTATAAATATTCCAACGGAATGGTGGCATTTTAATGGCGTAACAAGAAAACAAGCAAAAGTTCAATTCGCTATTTTAGAGTAATAGCATCAAAATCGGGAGAAATTCTATTTAATTCAAGTATTCGTACAATTACTGCATCAACAACTGCATCTGGACAAGAAGCTCCAGAAGTTAATATTATACGAATCTTTTCTTCTTCAGGTAAAAAGGCTGTTAATTGTTCTTCTTGTTTAGAATGAATGTTAAATGACGTGATTTGATTTTTGGCTGAGATACTCTTTTCAGAAAGAATAAAAAACGTCTTGAATTTTTCTTCTAATAATTCTACCAAATGTGTGGTATTTGAACTATTATATCCACCTACAACAATTGCTAAATCCGCTTCTTCTTCAAGCAATCCCAATGTAGCAGATTGATTATCATTTGTTGCGTAACAAAGTGTGTCTCGTGTATCGGCAATGTGATTTTTTATAGTGGATTCACCGTACTTTGTTATCATTGTTTGACGCAAAAATTCCGTGATTTCTTGTGTTTCGCTAGCTAGCATGGTCGTTTGATTTACCACACCAATTTTTTGTAAGTCGATTGTAGGATTAAATCCTTCGGAATATTTCCCATCGAAAAAAGCTAAAAATTCAGCTTCAAGCATTAATCCTTGTATGAAATCACTCACTTTTTTAGCTTCTTCCAAATTTTTTATAACAAGAGTAGGAGCATTCAAATTGCTGTGTGAAAAAGTAGCACGTGTTTCTTCATGGTCATATTTACCATGAATAATGATCGTATGGTTGTTTTGGCCAAGTGTTTCAGAGCGATTCCATACTTTCTCAACAAATGGACAAGTGGTATTATATGCCTTTACATCGACACCAATTTCGGTTAAACGCTGTTCAATCTCAATCGTTGTACCGAATGCAGGAATAATCACAATATCATCCGATTTAAGTACATCCCAAGCAATGAGTTGCTTACCTTGTGTGTCTTGAATAAATTGAATCCCATAACTCTGTAAATCTTCGTTTACACTGGGATTGTGAATCATTTGGCTTAAAAGGAATATTCGTTTATCAGGATTGTTATGTACCGCTTTATAAGCGATTTCGATTGCGTTTTCTACACCATAGCAAAATCCGAAATGACGTGCAATTAAAAATTCTATTTTTCCAAATTGTAAAATAGTAGGAGTGAAGTCTTTTTTTCTAGGATCTTGTGTTTTTCGTAAAGCCTTGACTTTACTGATAATTGGGGAGCGATAAAAAGCAGGAATTTCAAATTTTTTCATGATGTTAGGCTTGCATTTGAATGTTTACTAGATTCGCATAAATACCTTCCGATAAACCATTTAACTCTTCATGCGTTCCTTCCTCCGCTACTTTACCGTTTTCAAGAACATAAATTTTATCTGCTTTACGTATAGTCGAAAGTCGGTGCGCAATAACGAATGATGTTCTGCCCTCCATTAATTTATCCAGTGCCTCTTGCACTAATTTTTCGGATTCAGAATCTAACGCAGATGTTGCTTCATCTAATATTAAAATAGTTGGATTTTTCAGTAAAGCTCTTGCAATAGCGATTCGTTGTTTTTGTCCACCGGATAATTGAATTCCACGATCTCCTACTTGTGTCTTCATTCCTTCTGGGAAAGCTTTTATAAATTCGTATGCATTTGCTTGTTTCGAAGCAGTCAAAATTTCTTCTTTCGTTGCTTCGGGTTTTCCAAAAGCAATGTTTTCTTCGATTGTTCCCGCAAATAAGATGACTTCTTGAGGCACTAAAGCGATTTTAGATCGTAAATATTCAGTTTCTATTTCGTTACATGGTATTCCATCAAAAGTTAATTTTCCTGCATTAATTTCAAAATAGCGAAGTAGGAGTGAGGCGATTGTTGATTTACCAGCACCAGAAGATCCAACTAAAGCAATGGTTTGATTTGCTTTACTTTCCAATGTGATGGATTTTAAAACAGTTACATCTGTACGTTGCGGGTAAGAAAAATTAACATTTTCAAACGAAACGGCACCTGAAATTATAGGTCTTAGGTTACCCGTTAACAATTCTTTTTCGTTTTTAGTATCGATAATTTTCATCAAGCTTTCTGTCGCACCAACTGATTTCTGAAGACTTGCCCATAATTCCGGTAAAGAACCAATGGATGCACCCATCATAATTGTATAGAAAATAAAAGAAATAAAGTTTTTACTCGATAAATCAGGGTTTGGTCCTTGGGTCATCAATAATCCTCTCCAAATAATGAATACAATTGCTCCAAATAAACAAAATATAATAAATGAAATAAACAATCCTCTCCAAACACCAGCTTTTACATTTAACTTACGTATTTCATCGATACTAACTCTATATTTCAATAAAGCTAACGCTTCATTAGTAAAGGATTTCACGTTAGAAATGCCAGTTAAATTTTCTTCTAATATGACATTGGATTCAGCTGCTTCGTCTTGCGCTTTTTTGGATAATTTACGGATAAACCTACCAAAAAACACAGCGATTAATGCCATGACAGGAACGGTAGCAAGCATTATCAAAGCAAGTTTCCAAGATAAAAATGCTAAGAAAATAATACTACCAATTACTATTACTGCTTGTCTAAAAAATTCAGCGATGGTAGTACGAAGTGTTTCTTGAATTTGTGTAATATCCGATGCGATACGTGAGGTAAGTTCACCAACCTTGTTTTGATTAAAAAAATCCATCGGCATGTATATCAATCGCGAAAAAGCATCGTAACGAAGATCTCTCAATGTATTTTCAGTTACGTTTGTAAATAAAATCACACGGAAATAAGAAAAGATAGCCTGCAATCCAAATGTTACAAATAATGCAAATGCGACTACATTTACGTTACCAAAATCAATTAGACTAATTACTTTAGAAGGGGTAGTTGTAACTTCTGGTGCTTGATTAATTCCTCCAAGTAATTGTCCCATTAAAAATGGAAAAACTAATCCAATAGAGGAGGAGAATACCAAAAACACCCATCCAAGTATAAAAGTAGATTGATATGGTTTTAAATATTGAAAGATATTTTTAGCTTTCGCAATGGATTCTTTAGTGAGTTTGATTTTTTCAGTTTTCTCTTTTTTTGGTCGTAGCATTGTTGTATTTTTGTAGATACAAATTTAGTGCATTGCATTTAAGAATTCATCGAAGTTGATTTCTTTTTTATTTTTTTCATTAAATAGTTTGTAAAACAAAATATTTTATTAAATTTGCACACTCAAAACACAAGTAGAAATAAGATTTAAAGAATATATATCATGAAAAGAACGTTCCAACCTTCCGTAAGAAAAAGAAAAAACAAACACGGTTTCCGTGAGCGTATGGCTACAAAAAACGGTCGTAAAGTTTTAGCTGCACGTCGTCGTAAAGGAAGAAAAAAATTGACTGTTTCTAGTGAATCTAGCCACAAACGTTAATTCATTTAGTTAAAATATTAAAGGTTGTTCTATTGAACAACCTTTTTTTTATGCTGTAATTTGATTATAAAGCAAATAAAAAAGTCGCTCTATTGTTTAGAGCGACTTTTTAAGTTTTTGATTTATAATGAATTAAAAAGTAATATGTCTTTCCTTTTTCTCTTCATAAATATCTGGAATAGTTACTAAAATCCCTGTTTCTTCAACATCCCCGAACTCGTGATTAACAGCAGTACCAAATGTTTTCATTGTTGGTGAGAGGTGCATATAAATATTTACTAAAGGTGGTACGTTTTCATTTCTGGCCCGTACATACGAATTTAAAACTTTGAAACCATCTTTAAAGGATAGACTTTTAAGTTGCTCCTCCACAAATTCTTGATCATACGTTTTTATTAATGGATGGAATGGTTGCATTAATTGTTCTTGATCCGGAAAATAGTGATGCATGAAATGTAATAAGAAATCGCGTGATTCGCGATCATAACTTGGATACATGGTAACTTTACCAAAGAAGTATTTCATTGTAGGGTTCGTAAGGATAATCGCTCCTAGACCATCCCAAATATTATCTAACGCAAATAAGCCCTTTCGTGGATTAACGGTTGGTTGGAAATTAGGTTGAACCCAAGATCTACCTAATTCAATTGTTAATGGTAAATAATTTTTTACAAAAGCTTCTGAAAATTCAAAATAATGACTAGTAGATAAATGGATACCATCTGCTTGAATTGCATTTTTACAAAGAATATATCGGTAGCCACCAACGATTTCCTCATCTTCTGGTGACCAAACAATTAACTGCTCGTAACAAACCTCCCCTGTATCAAATTCATCCAAATCTAAAGGTAAACCAGTACCACCACCGGATTCACGAAATGTGACTTCGCGTAGACGTCCTATTTCTTGTAATGTATTTGGTGCGTTATGGATGTTGATAGAATAAATTTCATTTCCACCTTTACGCGTAGTACGAATAAAACGATCTTGATTTAATTCTTGTTTAATAATTTCTTTCGAAATTGGTGCAATAATAGCTTGTTGCATAATTTATTTTTCTGAATATGAATATACTTGGTGACGAATTTCGTTTGCCCAATCTTTTGTTGACTTTGATTTTGTAAGCGTCTCTGGGTAAATAGGTTTACCAAAAGTCAATTTCATTTTAGCGTTTTCTTGCTTAAATAATTCGTCTACAAGAAAAAACATTTCAATGTTCGCTTTTATACCTACTGCCTTTCTGAATTTCGCTAAACGGTAAAAGAAATTAGAAAGTTTACCATCTATGAATACAGGAACAATAGGTTGATTATGTTTGATTGATAAAGAAACAAAGGTTTTTTTCCATTCTAAATCTTCCACTTTTCCATTTATTTTTCGACTTACTAACCCTGCAGGAAATATGCATACCGCACTTCCGGTAGAAAAAATTTCATCGATTTTTAATAAATTAGAATTGGAATTTCTACCGTGTTTATTTACCCCAACAAACATTCCTTGCATACTTTCTAAATGTAAAAGGATATCGTTCACGATAAATTTTAAATCCGTGCGTTGGTTTTTTAGTGCTGTAACTAAAGCCATTGCATCCATACCACCAAGTGGATGATTCATCGCAAGGGTAACGCCACCTGTTACAGGAACATTCTCAATCCCTTGTACCTCTAACTGAATATTAAAGCGATCTATCACAGCTTGGCAAAAATCCTGGTTATGGTTGTCTTTATTATGAAGAATTACCTCATTAACATCCTTTTCATGGAGAATGCGCTGTATATATCGAATGATAAAGTTTGGGAGTAACTTTAATAATCGAGGGTTTTTATCCCCAATAATTTTTCGAATATCAATAAATTTATTTTCTTCCATAATATGTACTAATGACAAAAATAAGGGATAAAAATGGAAACTGAAAATATTTGATAAAATGAAAATCTAATTAAATCGTTACAAAAATTAACATTTTTTTGATTTTTTATTTGTTTATCGAAAATACTTTTATATATTAGCAAAACAAACAATTAATAATAAACGCCTATTGGAACAACATTACTCTATTTAGTATAAATCGACTTCGGTCATAAATTATAGAGCTATGTTTAGTACGTTAGACGATTCCCTTTTGGTGAATCAATACATTTCAGGCGATCAAAAATCATTAGAAATCCTTTTAAAAAAATACAAACGTATTATTTTTAAAACTATTATTTCGAAAGTAAAATCAACAGAACTTGCGGAAGATTTATTTCAGGATACATTTATTAAAATAATCAACACTTTAAAAACTGGAAAGTACAATGAGGAAGGTAAATTTCTTCCTTGGGCACTTCGTATTGCGAATAACTTAATCATCGATTATTTCCGTAAAAATAATGCGCGTAAAATGATCTCTGAATCTTCTTCTAGTTCAGATACGTTTAATGTATTTACACACATGGAATGTGATTCTACACCATGGATTGAACAAGTTATGCAAACAGAGCTCTATACAGAACTAGTAAATGGTATCGACTTACTTCCTGCAGCGCAACGTGAATTAATTGAAATGCGTATTTTTCAAGGAATGTCATTTAAAGATATTGCAGAAGAAAAAGAAATAAGTATTAATACTGCACTCGGAAGAATGCGTTATGCGATCCAAAATTTACGTAAATTAATGGAGGAGAAAAATGTACTTATTGAAATATAAAAATAACAGTTACAAATAGTAAAGGCTGTCCTTGTGAGACAGCCTTTACTATTTATGAAAAGTATATAATTATTTATTTCCCGTGGCATTGTTTATACTTCTTCCCACTACCACATGGACATGTGTCATTTCTTCCAATCTTTGGCTCCACAACAATCGGTTGTTTTTTGACAACTTCTTCTTCTAAAATTTCTGCATCTTCAATTCCAGATCCTAACTGCGCTTTTTCGTAGTGATTTTGTATCGCTGCAGCACGGTTGGTACTTTGAATTGATTCTTGTTCATATGCAATATCCATTTTTACAAGGGATTCCACCGTTTGAAGATTTAAGCGACCTAACATGGATTTAAATAACTCGAAGGACTCTAATTTATAAACGATTAAGGGGTCTTTTTGCTCATATACAGCTTGTTGTACAGATGTACGCAATTCATCCATTTCACGTAAATGTTCTTTCCATTCATCATCAATAAGCGCTAACGTAACATTACGTTCAAAAGCAGTTATTAAAGCTTGACCATTAGTTTCATATGCTTCTTTCAAACTAACAACCATCTGCATTTCTTTCACACCGTCAGATAATGGAAAAAGAATGTTTTCAAATGTGTTGTTATGGTTCTCATAAACACTTTTTACCTGACCATAAGCTTTTTGAATAATTCGATCGTTCTTATGCTTATAATGAGTCATTACTGCATTGTAAACCTTGTCTGAAATTACATTTTTGTTTAATGTAGAAAACTCCGCTTCATCAACAGGTGATTCTATTCCTAATACGCGGTATAACTCAAATGTAAATTCTTCATATTGTGTAGCATGCGGAAAGTTGTATACAATAGAATCTGCAACATCGTACAACATATTTGCAATATCCAAACTTAATCGATCCCCAAAAAGAGCATTGTGACGTTTTTTGTAAATTGCTTTACGTTGTGCACTCATCACATCGTCATATTCAAGTAAACGTTTACGCATACCAAAGTTATTCTCTTCTACTTTTTTCTGTGCACGTTCGATGGATTTTGATACCATACCATGGGTAATTACTTCTCCTTCTTTCAAGCCCATACGGTCCATGATTTTTGCAATACGTTCTGAACCGAATTTACGCATCAAATCATCTTCCAAAGAAACAAAAAACTGAGAAGATCCTGGATCACCTTGACGACCAGCACGACCACGTAACTGTCTATCTACTCGACGAGAATCATGTCGTTCTGTACCAATAATGGCTAAACCACCCGCTTCTTTTACACCTTTACCTAATTTAATATCCGTACCACGTCCAGCCATATTCGTTGCAATCGTCACCGCGCCAGCTTTACCAGCTTCGGCTACAATTTCAGCCTCTTTTTGGTGTTGTTTTGCATTTAATACTTGGTGAGGAATACCGCGCATTTTAAAAGAACGACTCAAAAATTCAGAAATCTCCACCGTCGTTGTTCCTACCAATACTGGGCGACCTTCTTTTACTAATCGTTCTGTTTCATCGATTACAGCAGAGAATTTCTCACGTGCAGAGCGAAATACTAAATCATTTAAATCTTTACGAGAAATTGTTCTGTGAGGTGGTATTACAACTACATCTAATTTATAAATATCCCAAAATTCTTTTGCTTCCGTTTCTGCTGTACCTGTCATACCAGCTAACTTATGGTACATACGGAAGTAATTTTGTAAGGTTATTGTAGCATAAGTTTGTGTTGCAGCTTCAATCGTAACATTTTCTTTCGCTTCAATTGCTTGGTGAAGTCCATCGGAATAACGACGACCTTCCATGATACGACCTGTTTGCTCATCCACGATTTTAACTTTACCATCCATGATAACATACTCTACTTCTTTTTCAAATAGGGTATAGGCCTTCAAAAGTTGATTCACCGAATGAATACGTTCTGATTTCACACTAAAATCACGGATTAATAAATCTTTACGTAATTGTGTATCTTCCAAAGAAATATTTTCTTTTTGAAGTTTAGCAATTTCACCGCCAATATCTGGAATCACATAGAAATCAGAATTTTCTCCATCTGAAATTAAATTAATTCCTTTTTCCGTAAGTTCAATGGTATTATTTTTCTCATCAATCACAAAAAACAATTCAGCATCAATTTTTTTCATGTGCTTTCCTTGTTCTGCCATATAGGTGTTTTCCACTTTTTGTAAGTGCGCCTTAATACCAGATTCGGATAAGAATTTAATTAATGGTTTGTTTTTTGGTAAACCTCTGTATGCACGTAAAAGAGCGATTCCTCCATCTTCTAAAGCTGTTTTAACATCTTTTTTATCGTCACCAGGTGCATTAATAACCGCTAATAATTTTTTAGCCTCTACTAAAACTTGATTCACATATGCTCTTTGGGCATCTACTAATTTAACAACACGTGGTTTTAACTCATGAAATTCATGTTCATCTCCTTTTGGTGTTGGACCGGAGATAATTAATGGTGTTCTAGCATCATCAATTAAAACAGAATCGACCTCGTCGACAATGGCAAAATGATGTTCGCGTTGCACTAAATCTTCGCGATTACTTGCCATATTGTCTCTTAAGTAATCGAAACCAAATTCATTATTTGTACCAAATGTAATATCTGCTAAATATGCATTTCTTCTTTCTGGAGAGTTTGGTCTATGCTTATCAATACAATCTACTTTTAAACCATGGAATTGGTATAAAGGCCCCATCCATTCCGAGTCACGTTTTGCTAGGTAATCATTCACCGTTACCAAGTGAACTCCTTTTCCAGAAAGTGCGTTTAGATACACGGGTAATGTTGCAACTAATGTTTTACCTTCCCCTGTTTGCATTTCGGCGATATTCCCTTTGTGAAGAACTGCACCACCCATTAATTGAACATCGTAGTGAACCATTGACCAACTTACTGCTGCTCCAGCAGCTGTCCATGCGTTATGCCAAATTGCTTTATCACCATCAATCGTGATACCGTCTTTTTGATTTGCTAATGCACGATCAAAATCTTGTGCGGTAACTTCTAATTGACCATTCACTGCCCAACGTCTTGATGTTTCTTTTACCACAGCAAATGCTTCTGGTAAAATTTCTAATAAAACCTCTTCAATTTTTTGATTGACTTCTTTAGAAAGCACATCCATTTTTTCAAACAAAGGTTCTTTATCGTCTACCGAAGTTTCAGGGTCATTTGCTCTAACACGAATTTCTTCAATCTGCGCTTCAAGTTCTTTTGTTTGTTCTTGAATTAATTTTTGAAAACTACGTGTTTTTCCACGTAATTCGTTATCTGTTAAAGTTTCGAATTGTGTAAAAAACGCATTAGCCTTATCAATAATTGGTTGATATTCTTTTTGTTCTTTATTCGCTTTATCTCCAAAAATCTTTTTTAAAATACTTGTTATCATTTTATATGTTTTATTCGAAAATAGAAGAATCTATTTTACCATTTATTTCTATATTTTTAACTATTCCGTTCAAGGTCAATCCTTGCATTTCTATAGAGATTGTGTATGGTTGAAAGATTCCATTCACTTGTTTAAAATCTCCATAATTAAATGTTTGTGAGTTCCCTTCTTCCGAGGAGATAGATCTAATTTTATAGAACGTAGCAACATCAAAATAATCATAGGTTTCTTTAATCCCATCTGAATATTTAAGAACATAGGCATCTTTACCGTTAACAACTTCAATTCCTAATAATTCGTAATTAATGTTGTGTTTAGTAAAATATAACTCCGGAAAAATCCCAGCTACTTTTTTCTTTGCAGCTAACGATTCTTTAGTCATTGGTGTTTTACCACGTTGATCTTCATCGTATCCTTTATCGCCATTATAGACGCTTTTTTGAATAGTATTTCCAGCCATGCTCAATAACATTGTTTCTTTATCATTTTGGGATAAATAATCCAATTTTATTATCGGCATTGGTATTTGTGGAGCTGTTAATTCAGTTTCACGTTTAAGTGTTTTGATTTTTGCAATTGTTTTATGCGCTTTTTTCAGGGAAGTTGTATTGGTTACGCTTGTTAAATATTTTTCAATCAATACTTCTTTAGAAATACTTGCCTTTTTAGTTTCTTTAATTTCTTGACCTAAAGCATCCAATTTTTCGATAGTTCCATCGGAATCAAATCTTTTCAATTTATCCAAGATCGCTGGATTTCCAACTACGATAATATTACACCCGGATGCTGTTAAATATTGTTTGGCAGCATCCAAAATTTCCGCTTTCGTAATACCATCTAATCTTTTTAAATACGTTTGATAGTAATCTTTCGGTAAGTTAAATTTGATGATATTCAGTGCAAATTGAGCAATTGTCATTGGTTTCTCTAGTGATCTAGCGAAATTACCAGCTAATAATGCTTTTATACCTGTTAATTCTTCATCGGTAACTTCCGATTTTTGTATACGGTCTAATTCAAAAAGAATTTGTGCAACTGCACTATCGGTAACATCATTTCTAAAGTTTCCAGAGATTGAATAATAACTTCCATCTTCGGTAACATTCGCTCTCGAATAACAACCATATGTATAGGCTCTTTTTTCACGTAAATTTTGTGATAAACGTGCACCAAAACCACCACCACCAAAAATTCCATTTAGTGTATTTAAAATCAATTGGTTTTTATCACCAGAACTAATTTTCATAGGGAAAGAAACCGTAATTACGGATTGAGGAGCTCCCGGTTTTGCGACAAACAATACGCGATTTCCTGCATGAAAATAAGGATCATTATATTTTGATGTGATTTTGTCATGTCCTTCCCAAGTACCGAAATAATGTTCTGCCCAACGCTTCGCTTGCTCTTTCGTAACATCACCTACAATTACTAAATAACTTCCTTTTGGAGTAAATAAGCCCCTGTAATAATTTTTTACGTCAGATATAGTGATATCTCTTAAGGTACTTTCCGTTTCTACCTCGCCATATGGATGTCCTGAAGGAAAATTAGCTCTAGATTCAGCATTAGAAGCCATAGCTCCAGGGTTTGATTTGGAAGATAAGATGTTAGATTCTTTCATTTTTTTCAAACGATCGAATTCTTCTTCTGGGAAAGTTGGACGTAATAAAACATCCGACATTAAGTCTAATCCTTTTTCAGCATGCTTCGTTAAACATTGAAGAAATACATTTTGGGAAGAGGAGCGAAGTGTTGCACCAATATAATCTATCTCTTGGTCTAATTGATCTTTCGATCTTTTTTCAGTACCTGACATCAATAATTCTCCAGCCAAACTACTTAATCCAGTTTTAGAACCTTCAATAATAGGATTTGAACCTAAAACAAAATTAAAAGATACTCTTGGTAATTTATGATTTTCAGATAAAATGATAGTAATACCATTTGGTAAAGTAAAAACTTCAGATTCTTTAATGTTTATGGTTGGTGCAGTACTACCTGTAGGTCTAACAGAACGGTCTAACTGACCATAAAGAATAAGGTTAGTACAGGTTGCTATACATAGAAATAATAACTTTTTCATAGTGCAATTAATTGGATGATTTTGGTAAATAAATTAAGATAACACGTGAATCTTTTGTTAAATATTTTTTCGCAACACGTTGGATATCTGCAGGTGTAATCGTTAAATAACTTGTTAATTGTTTATTGATTAAAGCTGTATTCTTGCGGTACATGTAATTATCTGCTAAATTTTCAGCAATTCCAGCAACACTACTATTAGAGCTCACAATATTGTTTTCATATTGATTAATCACTTTTTGCAGTTCGTCTTTGCTAACTAATTCATTTTGGATACGCGTAATTTCTTCGTCCATAGCATCTTGAAGTGTTTTTAAATCCACTTTATCTGCTGCGATAGTTGCTACAACTCCTAATCCTGGATCTTCTGAATCCATACCAAAAGAAAAAGCTTCAACCGCCAATTGTTTCTTTTCTACAAGTGATTTATTCATTCTAGAACTTGCACCTTCGGATAAAATGGTGTTTAATACTTCAATTGCTGGATAATCGATATGATTTTGTTCAGGGAAACGGTACCCCATAAATACACCTGGCAATTGAATATTATCATAAATTGTATCTACTTCTTGTCCTTTAATTGGTTCTTCAATAATAGATGGTCTAGGAATAGAGGTAGTAATTGCCAATTGTTTTTGGATTGCTTTTAATGCACTTGCATCCGTTGGTTTCAAGAAGTTGTTTGCAGTAAATAAATTTTTAGAAACACCGTATCTTGCTTTAAATACATCGTCGGATACATTTTCAAAATCGCGGTACATATTTATTCCTTGTCCTTTAGGAATAGAACCGAAATATTTATCAATCATTTTTTTTGTTTCTTTGATGTTTATATCCCCTGCAATAGATAATACTGCATTTGCAGGAACATAAAATGTACGGTAGAAGTTTACATAATCTTCTTCTTGTGCAGCATCTAAATGCTCCATTGCACCAATTGGAACCCAATTATATGGATGTTTTTTAAAGACACGACTACTCATGTTTGCTAAAAAAGATGCGTAAGGCTGGTTATCTACACTTTGTCTTTTTTCTTCCTTCACTACTTGACGTTGCGTTTCAATTCCTGTTTTATCCACACGCGCGTGCAGTAAACGCTCACTTTCTAACCATAAACCTAACTCAACTTGATTAGAAGGCATAATTTCAAAATAGTAGGTGCGATCTTGAGAAGTGTTGGCGTTTAATGTTCCACCGTTTTTTTCAACAATTTGGGCGTATTCACCACGTTTGATATTTGTAGAACCTTCAAACAATAAATGTTCAAAGAAGTGTGCGAAACCTGTACGATCTGCCTTTTCATTTTTTGAACCAACATGATACATAATAGAAACAGCAGCAATTGGAACTGTATGTTCTTCATGAAGTATTACATGTAATCCATTCGCTAAATCATACTCTACGTATTCGATTTTTTTCTGTTGAGACCACAGACTACCAACAGAAAGTAGTGCTGTCAAGGCAACAATGTGTTTTTTCATAGGTGTGTAAATAATATTTTTTCGGATTTTTTTCCGCGAGTCCAAATATACATATTAAGATTTAGTTGTAAATCATCGTTAGAGTTAAGTTTGTTAAAAATATAAAAATCTTTTAAAATATTGATAAACAATGTTTTAAACTTAAAAATTAACAACTTGTTAACAACCTGTTAATTTCTTTATTTTTCATGTTCATAAGAACAATTGGTTTTAGAAATCTTTTTATATAGCTAGCTCCTAAATTCGCCGTTTGATTAAAAAACGAATAAAATGAAATCAAGGTGGATAAAATTATGGACAATTACGTTTTCAATCTTTGCGATTGTTGCATTGTACGCATTTTTGCCTGAAAAAGATTGTTATTTAGAATCAGGACACGCATCATTTTACGCGAATAAATTTCATGGAAGGCAAACATCTTCTGGAGAAATTTTTAGTCAAAATAAATACACGGCAGCGCATCAAACATTAGCTTTTGGATCTATAGTTCGTGTGCAAAATTTGAATAACGATTCCGTTGTCTATGTCAAAATCAATGATCGTTTACCTAAGAGTGCAAAGCGCTTAATTGATTTATCTAAGAAAGCAGCAAAAGAATTGAATTTTATTCGTAAAGGTACTACACAAGTAGTGGTAGAGCGAGTACAATAATGCTTTCTCATCTCAAAATTGTGGATATTTCAACGGTACTTGCAGGTCCATCTGTGGGTATGTTTTTTGCAGAACTTGGAGCTGATGTCATTAAAATTGAGCATCCAATACATAAAGATATCACCCGAACGTGGAAAGGCGCAGGGGAAAACACAGATACTATATCTGCTTACTTTTCTAGTGTAAATTACAAGAAAAAATATTTCTCTCTGGATTTATTGAATTTGACAGATTTAAATATTTTCTTGGAATTAATTAAAGAAGCGGACATTCTACTTTCCAATTTTAAATCGAGTGATTACTCTAAATTTGGAATTGAATCGGAACGTTTACATACCATAAATCCTCGTTTAATTCATGGTCGTGTAAGTGGCTTTGGATCGGACTCTGATAGAGTAGCTTATGATTTGATTTTGCAAGCAGAAAGCGGCTTCATGTCAATGAATGGTTTAAGTACAACAGACCCGATAAAAATGCCTGTAGCTCTAATAGATGTATTAACAGCGCATCAATTAAAAGAAGGATTGTTACTCGCTTTATTAACACGCGAAAAAACAGGAATTGGTAAAGACGTTCATGTTTCGCTGTATAAAACTGCTATATGTAGTTTGGTCAATCAAGCTTCTAGTTATTTAATGACCAATAAGATTCCGCAAAGAATTGGAAGTTTACATCCTTCTATTGCACCTTATGGTGAAATTTTCACAACAAAAGAAGGGGAGAGGGTTACATTTGCAATTGGTAGTGATAACCAATTTATAAAATTACTCCATAAATTAGAGTTAGTTCAATACCTGAATGATACTAGGTTTATTTCGAATCAAGCACGTGTTACTCATCGAGATGCATTGGCTAAACTTCTGGAGCCAGGAGTTAAACAGTTTACGGTAGCAGAGTTATTAGAATGGGCTTTAACGAATCATATTCCATGTGGACACATAAAAAACTTGGAAGAGGTTTTTAATGAAAAAACGGCGCAAGATTTAGTGCGAGAAGAAGTAATAGAAGGACAGGTTACTAAGCGTGTAACAAGTATTTCTTTTGATATAAACTAAAAAAACCGCATCTCTCAATGCGGCTTTCAAAATTATAGTTTGTTCTTAATTTTTGTAGAAAGGCAGTTTCACCACTTTTGCTTTAATTCCTTTATCTCTAATAGAAACAAATATTTCAGAATCTAATTTGGAATTTTCTAAAGTTACATAACCTAATCCGATACCAATTTTCATAGAAGGTGACATAGTCCCAGAAGTTACAATTCCAATTTCTTTTCCTTCAGCATCTACAATAGGGTAGTCATGACGAGGAATTCCTCGATCAATCATTTCAAAAGCAACTAATTTACGCGTAACACCTTCTTCTTTTTGTTTTCTCAAAAAATCCGCATCTGTAAATTCTTTGGTGAATTTTGTAATCCAGCCTAAACCAGCTTCTAAAGGAGATGTTGAATCGTTTATGTCGTTTCCATATAAACAGAATCCCATTTCTAAACGTAAAGTATCACGAGCAGCTAATCCGATAGGTTTAATTCCAAAAGGTGCTCCTGCTTCAAATATTTTATCCCATAATGCATTTACCGCATCATTTTTCACGTAAATTTCAAAACCTCCAGAACCAGTATAGCCTGTTGCTGAAATGATTACATGTTCAACACCTGCGAATTCACCTACAACGAAATTATAGTAAGGAATGGCTTTTAAATCTACGGATGTTAAAGATTGCATCGCTTCAGCGGCTTTTGGCCCCTGAATTGCTAATAAAGAATAATCATCCGAGATATTTTTCATCTCCACTCCTAAATCATTATGCGAAGAAATCCAATCCCAATCTTTATCGATATTCGAAGCATTTACCACTAATAGATATTGCTCTTCTTTCATTTTATAGACAATTAAATCATCTACAATTCCTCCTTTACCATTTGGAAGACAGCTATATTGTGCTTTACCTACAACTAGAGTGGAGGCATCGTTCGAAGTAACTTTTTGAATTAAATCTAAAGCTTTTGGTCCTGTCAATAAAAACTCACCCATGTGAGAAACGTCAAAAACACCAACCCCATTACGCACTGTTTCGTGTTCTAGGATCACTCCTTCGTATTGTACAGGCATGTTGTATCCTGCAAACGGTACCATTTTCGCTCCAAGCGCAATGTGTTTTTCTGTTAAAGCTGTATTTTTCATTTAATAATTTTCTTTTGGCAAAAGTAGAATTTATTTTGTTGACAAACACAATCAAGCAGTGATATTGTAATATATTTGAACCATGAATACGGAAACAAACTCTCCTTTATTTGACACATCGTTATCCATTCTTCAGGAAATAAACATTCCTAGATTTAACGCTAGAGGAATTAAACTTTATATTAAACGAGATGACCTGATTCATGAAGAAGTTTCCGGGAATAAATGGCGTAAACTAAAATATAATTTATTACAAGTTCAACAGAGTAACTACGCAGGTGTTTTCACATTTGGTGGAGCATATTCTAATCATTTACTTGCAACTGCATCCGCTACTAATCGCGCAAATATTAAAAGTATAGGTTTTGTTCGTGGCGAAGAATTAACTGAAAATGCGAATAACACACTTAAACGGTGCGCGGAACTTGGAATGCAATTAATTTTTATACCTAGAGAGGAATATGCACTTCGAAATGATAAACAATATATCGACGAAGTAAAAGCGGAACATACTAATTTTTATTTTGTTCCAGAAGGAGGGGGGAATTATCTTGGAATGGTTGGTTGTCAGGAAATTTGGAAAGAAATAAATGAACCTGTGGATGAAGTTTTTGTAGCACAAGGTACAACAGCAACTAGTTGTGGACTTTTACTAGGTAAACCTGCTAATAGCAAATTACATGTAATTCCAGTCTTGAAAGGATTTGATGCGTATGAAGAAATGTTTGGCAAACTAAAATGGTTTTTATTTCAAGACGACTTAGCAAAAGAGCTACTTGATGATGTGATATTTCATCCTGATTATCATTTTGGAGGATATGGGAAATATACTTCTGAATTACTCGCTTTTATTCAAGAAATGTATAAGATGTATAAACTCCCTTTAGACCCAATATATACTGCAAAAGCATTTTATGGTATGCTTCAGGAATTAGAGGGAGGTTCGTATAATAATAAAACGATATTATTTATACATACAGGTGGGATTCAGGTCTGTAAAGAAATTGAAAAAAAGAATAAAATAAAGCTATTCACAAATTGAATTATTCGTTGATAAGTCGTTAATTTCTTTTTATATTTTTCATTTGTCTACCAACAATATTTAGTTAAATTTGCACTCAATTTGTAGTTAACTATTTGTAAAATTGAAATCTAAATTAAGCGCATTTTATGCCTAAAAACGAATCCATAAAATCAGTATTAATCATCGGAAGTGGACCTATTGTCATTGGACAAGCTTGCGAATTTGATTACTCCGGCTCACAAGCTGCTCGTTCCTTAAGAGAAGAAGGTATCGAAGTAACATTGATCAACTCCAATCCGGCAACAATCATGACAGATAAAATAGTTGCGGATAATGTTTATTTATGGCCTTTAGAACCAGAATATATCGTTAAAATTCTTCAATCGCACAAAATTGATGCTGTTTTACCTACAATGGGCGGACAAACCGGATTAAATCTTGCGATGAAATGTGAGGAGATGGGTATTTGGGAGGAATATGGAGTGAAAATGATCGGCGTTGATATTGCTGCGATTGATATCACGGAAAACCGCGAAGAATTCCGCGAATTGATGGGCAGAATAGGTGTTGGTATGGCACCTCAAAAAACAGCTAAATCATTTTTAGAAGGAAAAGAAATTGCACAAGAATTTGGTTTCCCATTGTGCATACGTGCTTCCTACACACTAGGTGGTGCGGGAGCGTCTGTGGTGCACGACCCCAAAGAATTTGATAGCTTACTTGAAAGAGGTTTGCAATTATCGCCAATTCATGAGGTGATGATTGATAAGGCCCTTTTAGGTTGGAAAGAATATGAATTAGAGTTGTTAAGAGATAATAATGATAATGTTGTTATTATTTGTTCTATAGAAAATTTTGATCCACTTGGAATTCATACGGGTGATTCCATTACGGTTGCACCAGCAATGACACTTTCGGATACAACTTTTCAGCGTATGCGAGATATGGCGATTCACATGATGCGTTCTATTGGTAATTTCGCTGGTGGATGTAACGTGCAATTTGCGATTTCTCCAGACGAAAAGGAAGATATTATTGCGATTGAAATTAATCCTCGTGTTTCTCGTTCTTCTGCCTTAGCTTCCAAAGCAACTGGATATCCTATTGCGAAAATCGCTGCGAAATTAGCGATTGGATACAATTTAGATGAATTAAAAAATCAAATTACAAAAAGTACCTCTGCGTTGTTTGAACCAACGTTAGACTACGTAATTGTAAAAATACCACGTTGGAACTTTAATAAATTCCCTGGAACTGATCGAAAACTTGGACTTCAAATGAAGTCTGTTGGAGAAGTAATGGGAATTGGTCGTTCTTTCCAAGAGGCTTTACAAAAAGCATGTCAATCTTTAGAAATTGACCGAAATGGATTAGGTGCAGATGGAAAAGAATTAACAAATCAGGAACAAATTTTGCATTCGTTAGAGTTCGCTTCTTGGAATCGTTTATTCCATGTTTACGATGCAATTAAATTGGGAATTCCTTTTAAAACAATTCACGAGAAAACTAAAATCGATGTTTGGTTCTTAAAACAAATTGAAGATTTAATTAAGTTAGAGCGTAAAATGGAGAAATTCCATTTAGGAAATATACCGCAAGATTTATTGTTTACTGCAAAACAAAAAGGATATGCAGATAGACAAATTGCTCATTTATTACGTTGTTTAGAATCCGAAGTACACACAAAACGTACAGAAATGGGTATCAAACGTGTATTTAAATTAGTAGATACATGTGCAGCAGAATTTGAAGCAAAAACACCATATTATTATTCAACGTTTGAATACGAGAACGAAAGTATTGTATCAGACAAGAAAAAAGTAGTTGTATTAGGTTCAGGACCAAATCGTATCGGACAAGGAATTGAATTTGATTATAGTTGTGTACATGGTGTGCTAGCTGCAAAAGAATGTGGATATGAGACAATTATGATTAATTGTAATCCTGAAACTGTTTCTACCGATTTTGATACTGCAGATAAATTATATTTCGAGCCTGTTTTCTGGGAACATATTTATGATATTATTCAACACGAAAAACCAGAAGGAGTAATCGTTCAATTAGGTGGGCAAACTGCATTAAAATTAGCAGAAAAATTAAACCGATTCGGGATCAAAATTCTTGGCACTAGTTATGAAGCACTTGATTTAGCGGAGGATAGAGGACGTTTTTCTAAACTATTAGAAGAAAATAACATTCTATTCCCTAAATATGGGATTGTTCAGGATGCAGAACAAGCATTGGTTTTATCGGATGAATTAGGATTTCCATTATTAGTGAGACCTTCCTATGTATTGGGTGGACAAAAAATGAAAATTGTCATCAATAAAGAAGAATTAGAGCATCACGTTGTGGATATCATCGGAGAGATGGGAAGTAACCAAATTTTATTAGATCACTTTATTGGAGGAGCTATCGAGGCAGAAGCAGATGCTATTTGTGACGGGGAAGATGTGTATATCATAGGAATCATGCAACATATAGAACCTGCTGGTATTCACTCTGGTGATTCATATGCTTTACTACCACCATATAATTTAGGGGATTTCGTAATGCTTCAAATAGAAGATATTACGAAAAAGGTGGCATTAGCATTGAAAACAAAAGGATTAATTAACATCCAATTTGCAATTAAAGATGATAAAGTTTATGTCATCGAAGCAAATCCAAGAGCATCTAGAACTGTACCTTTTATTGCAAAAGCATACGACGAACCGTATGTAAACTATGCAACTAAAGTTATGCTAGGACATTCCAAAGTGAAAGATTTTAATTTCAATCCTAAACGTGAAGGATATGCAATTAAAATTCCTGTTTTCTCGTATGAAAAATTTCCAGATGTGAAAAAGGAATTAGGTCCTGAAATGAAATCTACAGGAGAAGGTATTCGATTCATCAAAGATTTGAAAGACCCATTCTTCACGAAGATTTATTCTGAACGTAACATGCACTTATCTAGATAAAATGGTTGTTACGGCAAGTGTCTCAGGAGTCTTAAAAACAATTCTGATGCTTCTAGGAGCGATGGTTGCACTAAAATATTTAGGACAACTACTGGTAGCAAAACGAAATATTGCCGAACAGAGTAGATTTAGAGGAGAACAAGATGAAATTCAGAAGCAAAAAGCAGATTTTGAACGAAATAAAGGTAAAATTTCGATTGTAACAAATGTTAATTCAAACGATGTTAAAGACATAGATTACGAAGAAATAAAATGAATAATTACAGAAAATCCATAGTTAAAGGCTGTGGATTTTTCTATTTTAAAATAAAATATATGAATACTTTTTTAAAAGCTAATTGGAAACATTTTACGGCAATCGGAATAATGATTCTAGTAACTCTGATTTACTTCAAACTTCAATTCGAAGGATATGGTTTAAAGCAACATGATATTGAACAATTTAGTGGGGCTTCCCATGAGATAGAAGATTTCAGACAGCAAACTGGAGATGAAACGCTGTGGACGAATTCGATGTTTGGTGGTATGCCAAGTGTTCAAATTTCTTTGTTATATCAAGGGAATTATATGAAGGAAGTAGTAAATGCTTATGCTAAATTATTTCCTTTACCTGCAGGTATTGTATTACTTTATATGCTAGGTTTTTACATATTTGCTATGTGTGTTCGGATTAATCCATGGGTAGGATTATTGGGCGCAATTGCTTTTGGTTTTTCGAGTTATGATATGATAATAATCCAAGCTGGACATAATACAAAAGCATTAGCAGTCGCTTTTATGGCTCCTGTTGTTGGAGCTTTTATCATGGCTTATCAACGGAATTTACGGTGGGGATTAGTCTTATCTGCTATTTTCATGATTTTTGAATTATCCATGAACCATTTACAAGTTACCTATTACCTAGGGATATTATTACTTTGTATTGGTGTAGTATTTTTGGTGGATGCAATTTTGAAAAAGACATATAAAAACTTCTTATTTGCTTCAGGAGGTTTAATCATTGCTTATTTTCTAGCATTCTTAACCAACTTTGGAAATATCTATTTGACAAATGATTATGCAAAACATACAATTCGTGGCGGTAATGATGTAACAATTACACCAAATGGAGTATCTAATGCAGAAAACTCTACGTCTGGTTTAGATAAAGATTACATTACACAATGGAGTTACGGTGTAGGCGAATCCTTCACATTAATTTCTCCTTATGTAAAAGGAGGTGGAACAGTTGCTTTAGGAGAAAGTCCATTCGCTGAAGAAGTTGAAAATATGGAGCTATCTCCAGAAGAAGCTAAAGGGGTTTTGAATTTACCTGTGTATTGGGGAGATCAACCAATGACATCTGGCCCAGTGTATATTGGAATCATTGTTTTTTTCTTAGCCTTTTTAGGTCTAGTATTTTTAAAAAACCCTGTTAAATGGGCATTATTAGCTGTAACATTATTAACATTAATGTTGTCTTGGGGTAAAAACTTTATGGGGTTAACTGACTTCTTTTTGGATCATATCCCAGGTTACAACAAATTTAGAGCAGTAACAATCATATTAGTAATGGTTGAATTATGTATTCCAATTTTAGGGGTGTTGTTTTTAGATCTATTAGTCAAAGAACGTGAAACATTAAAAACAAAAAAGAAATTATTTTTAATCACTTCAGGAGTTGCATTTGTATTTTTATTTTTAGTGAAAGCAATAGGTCTTGGGGATAATTACGAGTCTGCCGGAGACAAAGCACAATTAGATAATGTTGCATCAAGTATTCGACAACAATTATCGGGCATGAATCCTGCTGATCTAATGACACAATATCAATTAGACATCAATAATCCGCAACAAGTAGATCAATTTGTTAACCAACAGGTGATTCCATATCAAAAAAGTTACGATGCTATGAAAACAGTTCGAGCATCTATTTTCGATAGTAGTATGAATCGTTCCTTGATATTCTTGTTTTTAACAATTTCATTATTAGCAATTCTATTTTATACCGAACTAAAAACAGAGTATGTTATTATAGGATTAGTAGTTTTAGTGGCGCTAGATTTAATCCCTGTTGCAAATAATTATTTAGGGAACCAAGAACAGGGTAATGGTTATAAATATTGGGTAGAGAAAGGAAATTCCATGTTTGCAACAGCAGCTACATCTGCGGATTATAAAATATTGGAAAATGAATTACTAGCACAACCTGCCTTAAAATCGAAAATTTCAAAAGCAGAAAGTGAAGCAAAACAAAAAGCTTTTGATTTAGAAATAACAGGTCCTGCAGAACGTAATTTAATAGATGCATACAAATTTGCAACGCTTAATCGTAACACAAACTACCGAGTGTTTGATTTATCTGGAGGATTTAATAGTGCAACATCTTCTTATTTCCACAAAGCACTTGGCGGATACCATGGTGCAAAATTACGTGCCATTCAAAATGTATTTGATTTTCATATTGCAAATTCGAATTATAAAATTTACGATATGATGAATGTGAAATATTTTATTCAAAATGGTACTGAAGCTCAACCTAATCCAAATGCTTTAGGAAATGCTTGGTTCGTGAAAAAAGTATCCAAATTTAAGACACCAAATGATGAAATCCGAGCTTTAGGTTCTGTTTATCAAATTGAAAATCAATCACTAGGTTCACTTATTGTAAACGGAAAAATTCAAAAAAGTGCTAAAGTATACACATCTGATAAATTACAATATGTATTAAAGGGCGATACAATAGCTGTACCTATGTCTTCTGGAATTGTAGAAGGTATGGAAGCAATGTTCGTTATGGATATTAATGGAAAAACGAATTTAGTTCCGGTTCAAACATTGGAATTAGATACCGCTAAATCCTTCTTAAAACTTGTAAAAATTAAAAATAGCGAAGAATTTAATCCAAGAGATGAAGCAGTTATATTAGAATCCGAGTTTAATAAAGTAAACAAACAATTATTTTCAGGAGAAGGTACAATTTCAATGAAAAGTTATGCACCAAATAAAATCACTTATGTATCAAACGCTAGTTCGGAGCAATTAGCAATATTCTCTGAAGTATATTATGCAGATGGTTGGAAAGCAACAATTGATGGAAAAGAGGTTGCAATAGCAAAAGTGGATTATTTCCTTCGTGGTTTAAAATTACCTAAAGGGAAGCATACAATTGAATTCACATTTGACTTGACTGCATATCATACAGCAGGTACTTTAGCTGCTACATCTTCAATTATAGTTATTCTTGCTTTGATTTCCATAATCTATGTAGACCGAAAGAAGAGAAAAGAGCTAGCATAAATTTACAAGAGACTTACTACAAACGACAAATTATACATACCATGAAAAAAATTATAACACATTTGTTTTCCATGCGATTGATGGCACTTGCAATGCTTGTGTTTTTAGTTGCGATAGGTTGGGCAACTATCCTTGAATCTAAATTCGATATTCAAACAGCGAAAATATTGGTATACAACGCACGTTGGTTTGAGGTGTTATTAGTGTATTTAATGTTCAACTTAATAGCAAATATTATTCGTTATAAAATGGTTCAACGGGAGAAAATAGCGATGTTGACATTCCACCTATCCTTTATTATTATTTTGATAGGAGCAGGGGTAACACGTTTTTTTGGATTTGAAGGCTTAATGGCAATTCGAGAAGGTGAAACAAGTAATTTTATTTATGCATCCGATCCACATATTTGGTTTAGAATCAATGATCGTGTGAAACAATATGAAGTAAATCAAAAAACTTTTTTATCGGAAGAAACAACGAATGATTTTGAAATTGATGTCGATTTTCCAAACCACAAAACGCCAGTAACTATAGAGTATGTAGATTTCAAGAAAAAGCAAGTCGACTCACTTTTAATTCATGATACAATAAAATCAGGCGTTCTAGAAATAGTTACCGATGGTATGAAATCTAATTACATTGCTCCAAACGGCTTTGTGATGGTCGGTGAAAATGCATTGTCCTACGCGAAGAAAAACGCAATGCCTGGTATTGACATTACTAAAGTCAATGGAAAATTGATGGTGAAATCAAAACTTCCGATTCAATATTTACCGATGGCAAGTATGATGAAGTACCGTCAATCTGGGCAGAATCCTCCAGAAGAAGCATTTACTAAAATCCCAAATGATACCTTGGTTCCCTTTTTGCCAACAACTTTATATGTTGTTGGAGGACAACAATTTGTTTTCAAAAGAGAAATTCCGCATGCAAAGATGGTCAAAATGTCTTCTGGGAAAAAAAATGTCGGTGTAGATATATTAACCGTCAAAATAACGGATGGCGCTAAATCTAAATTAGTCGAATTGATAGGAGGGATTGGGCAGATTCCAGAACATACAGTGTTTAATTTTGAAGGTTTAACCTATGAAATGGAATATGGATCCACAAAAATCTATTTACCATTCGAAATTGGATGTAAAGATTTTCGTTTAGCAAGATATCCTGGATCCGATGTTGCTTCATCTTTTGAAAGTGATGTTACTGTGATTGATACAGCAAATAAATACTCAAAAGATCACACTATTTTTATGAATCACGTAATGGATTATGATGGATATCGTTTTTTTCAATCGAGTTATGATGCAGATGAAAAAGGAACTAAATTAAGTGTGAACAATGATTTTTGGGGTACGAACATAACGTATTTAGGGTATTTATTATTAATGGTTGGAATGGTGATGTCATTTTTTGCACCGGTTGGTAGATTTAAAGAATTGTTAGGGATTATTAATAAGTCAAAAGCTAGAAACATTGGAATAATAGTTGTTTTATTTTCTAGTTTGTTTTCCTTAAATGTAAGTGCTCAAGACGCACATGCTGGCCATGATCATTCACAAAATACTCCAAAAGATGTATTTCATATCATGTCGGAAGAACATAGTGAAGATTTGTCCAGTTTGTTAGTACAAGATTACGATGGGAGAATTGTTCCGATACATACTTTATGTGATAATTTGTTGCGTAAGATTTATGGAAAAAACAAATTTAATGAGAAGAATGCTGTTCAAACTGTATTTAGTATGCACATGTATCCACCACATTGGATTAAAGAAAAAGTAATTTCAGTCCCTTCTGTATTAAGAGAGCCATTGAAATTGAAGAAATTTGTGAGCTACGAAGAATTAATGGATAATCAAGGTAATTTTAAATGGATAGATAAATACAATGAAGCGCATCAAAAAATGGAATCTAAACGTTCTGAATTTGACAAAAAAATCATCAAATTAGTAGAACGTTTTCAAGTGGTTGGTTCCATTTTTCAGTGGACTTACATGAAAATTATACCATTAAAAAATGATCCAAACAATGCTTGGTTTGTTCCTTTAGACATGAGTTTGATGCAAAATGACAGTACTTCCTCTAAACTTGCCATGCGCTATTTAATGTCAGTTGCAAAGTCAAAAGAATCAAATTCCTACGGTTTAGCATTAGACAATTTAAATGCACTTAAAAAATTCCAACGAGCAACATCTAAGAAGATTGTACCATCCGAAACGATGGTCAATATGGAGATTCGTTATAACAAAATGAATATCTTCAAAAATACGATGTATAGTTATTTTATTTTAGGATTGATTTTATTGGTGATTTATTTTATTCGCGTATTTATTAATCAAACTGAAAACACGGATAAAAAATTCAAGAAAATTTCAATGCCTTTTATTCTATTGATTGGTGTCATTTTTAGCTATCATGGAGTAGGTATCGGAATGCGTTGGTATATTTCTGGGCATGCACCATGGAGTAATGGCTATGAAGCCGTTGTATTTATTTCTTGGGTTGCCATGATAGCAGGTTTTATATTCTCCCGTAAAAATGGGGCAGTATTAGCTGGGACAGCCATTTTATCCTTCTTCATTTTGTTTGTTACTGAATTAAATTTGATGGATCCAGAAATTACGCCATTACAACCGGTATTAAAATCCTATTGGTTAATGATACACGTAGCAATTATTACTGGTAGTTATGGTTTCCTTGGTTTAGGTGCAATTTTAGGTTTCCTAAATCAAATTATGTATATTTTTAGAAATTCATTAAACGGTAAACGTATCACCAAACAAATAAATGAAATTACAGCTATTTCAGAATTAACGATTACAATTGGTTTGTTTATGTTGACCATAGGAACATTCCTAGGAGGTATTTGGGCAAATGAATCTTGGGGTAGGTACTGGGGTTGGGATCCAAAAGAGACATGGGCATTAGTTTCCGTTTTAGTATATGCTATCTTATTACACTTACGTTACATTCCAGGTTTAGCAAGTAAGTTTACATTTAACATCATAAGTTTTTGGAGTTATGGAGCGATTATCTTCACCTTCTTTGGTGTGAACTTCTATTTAGTCGGATTACATTCCTATGCACAAGGAGAAGGTTTAGCAGAAGTTCCAGATTGGATATTTTATACCGTTGGATGTTTTGTAGTTTTCTCGTTCATCTCTTGGTGGAGAAATAGAAGTTATGCGAAAGGATTATTAAAAGTATAAATATGAAATACGATATCCTTGCTTTTGGAGCGCATCCGGATGATGTAGAATTATCCGCATCGGGTACACTTTCCTCCTATATTTCCCAAGGAAAAAAAGTTGCAATTGTAGATTTAACGCAAGGTGAATTAGGTTCTCGTGGTTCCATCGAAACGCGTTACCAAGAAGCAAGCGATGCTGCAGAGATTATGGGGGTAAGTTATCGTCATAACTTAAAAATGGAAGATGGTTTTTTGGAAAACACGAAAGAAAATTTATTGAAAATTGTAGAACAAATTCGATTGTTGCAACCTGAAATCGTCTTTGCAAATGCTACAGAAGATCGTCATCCAGACCATGCTGAAGGAAGTAAATTGGTTTCCGAAGCATGTTTCTTAGCAGGATTAACAAAAATAGAAACCTCCTATAATGGTATACCTCAAGAGGCATATCGACCAAAAGCAGTGTATCATTACATACAAGATCGCTATATAAAACCTGATTTTGTGGTGGATGTTACTGATTTCTATGAACAAAAAATGCAGTCTATATTAGCTTATAAAACACAATTTTTTAATCCAAATCAAGAGGGACCTACAACACCAATTTCAGGACAAGATTTTTTAGATTTTCTTTCAGGTAGAATGGCTGAAATGGGTCGCGCAATAGGAGTGAGGTACGCAGAAGGATTTACAGTTGAGCGTACAATTGGTGTAACTGATATTTTTACGTTAAAATAATTTATTTTTTATTTTTCGTCCTAGAGTAATCCAACGATTTCCTTTTTTAAGTTGTAAATACGTATATTCGGATTTCCCAAAATTGGTGTTAAATTGTTTTACAGCTGGTATGGAAGAACCTCCAAAATCGAAAATACAGTTTGTTTGTTCATTCATTTGCACTAAATAATCAATTAAAAAGTGCATAGCCCCAAGTTTTTTACCTTTTGGATTTACCCCTCCTTTATGGTAGATAATTCGGTTGTTAGCGTATGAAAAAAAACAGGAAGCTAACAATTCTTCTTCATAATAAACCTGGAAAATTTTACCTTTTTTAAGCGCTAAAGCATGTTGGATTAATGTATCTAATATTTTATAATCATTTTCTTTTACGTTCTCTAGAGAATTCCCTCGATAAACACGAAACATAGAAACTACGGATGCTATATCGTTTGATTCTTGAATGCGCAAATTTGCTTTATTTGCTTTTTTTAAATTCCGGATTAAATTGGTAGAATAGTCTTTTTTTAATTCAGCATAGGAAGATGCTAAATCTATATATTGACAAGTCTTAATGTTAGAAGTGAAACCATCTGGGATCTGCTGAATTTTAGCATTCACACTAAAATCATAAGAAATAATCGAATTAGGTAGTAAAGCATAAAAAAGCTTAAGTACTTCATCTGGAAGTTCTTTCGAAGAAAAAACGCCAAGTTGCATGGTGTAAATCGGAGAATACCAATAAGATAATCCAAATTTTCGCTTTGAAGTTATCGGAAATAAATAGGAATAATCTTCTGAAACTAAAGCAGACCACGATGGAAATACAGCATCTAAATACCATGAATATCCATAAACCATTCCATTTGGTGATACTTCCATGGTTTGATCCCATCGATTTTTATCAATTTGATTATTTGAAAGAAGTACGATATTTAAGGATTTATTCATTTAAAAACTGTTTGAATAAAAGCAAATTGACTTTCTAAACGATATGACGAATCTTTTGCTAGGAGAGGTGTTTCAGAACCATCAGTAAGTTTATTTTTCACTTTAACATACAAATCTTCTACCGAATCATAGGTTAAAATCTGCTTATTTAAAGAAGTATCCACCGAATAACTTGATGGAACAAAACACCATTTACCGAAGTTGATTGCATCATTTACCCCCCCAGAAACCTTTGTTTTACCATAAATTTCTTTGGAAAGTTGAAAAACAGTATTTGTAAATATGGGACAAAGAATTAGGTCACAACTTAATAAATATGTTGCGTACGTTTCTGCAGATACAATGTTTGGGAAACTTATAATGTTTAAATGTACGGAAGAATATATCTTCAGATTTTCCATAAAATGATTAGCGATTTCTCCCTCAGTAACACCTAAAAACACCAAATTAATTGCGAAATCAATAGGTTTTTCATGAAGCATCTTAACAAACGCAATAAGAAAATCTAAGTCTTTTCGTAAAGGATCCACTTTTCCAGGAACAACAATTGTTTTAATTTTTGTTTCGGAAACTTTTGAACTATTGTTTTGAAAATTCAATGGGAACAAATGTGCTTTTGATTTAAGCGTTGTATAGTGCTTAACCGCAAACTCTAAACTCTTTTCAGAAGGGAAAAAGAAATAATCCACTTTCTGAAGAAATTTTTTCCGTTGTAAAAATTCAAACTTATAAATTTCTTTGATGAGTAATTTATACTTGGTTAAACTATATTTTTTATTTTGAAATATCCCTGACCAAAAAAAGTGAGAATTATGCACGCGTAATGCAATTGGTATATTGATTTTTAAGTTGTTGTATATATAAAACTTTCGTTGTAAGGTGTTTATCAAGAGGTAATTATGCTTGTTTATTAGTTCTATATTTCGCTGAAAAAAAGTACTATCCGTTTCATTTGATTTTTTTAAAATCAAATTTAGACTATCACTAGATTCCTCCGAAAATCCAGCTTCTGTAAGAATATCAAGAGTTGTGAAAATGGTTAATTGATAATTAGATATTTTAGAGAATAGTAGGATAGTAGAACGCAATACTTCTGCATGACATTCCACTTCTATTACTGCAATTTTCATCTTTTATTATTTTCCGAAAAACAAGGTGTTCAATCGATACGCTTTAAAGCAAATATAGGCAAAATATAAATTTACAGCTAGTTCACTAATAATGGTTGCATAAGCCGCTCCTTCAATTGAATAACTGGGGATCAGAAGTGCATTTAATAACAAGTTTAAAATTAATTCTAATCCATAACCAATAATTAAAGCATTTAATTTGTTAGACAACATTAAAATCATTGCAGCTGGACCAGTAAGTATACCAAGCATAGCTGACACACAATATAGGGTTATACTATAACTATGTGTTTGATAAATATTTGATTTATAGAAACCCAAGAAAATAGGACTTAAAGTCAATACGATAATTAATAAAACAACACTTAATGGTAATGCGAAACGAAATACTTTTTTTAATTCTTTTCGAACCAAATCGAATCGTTCTTGTGCAATTATTTTGGATATTTTAGGACTAAAAATCAGTAATGAACTACTCATTACCAAGTGTAAAATATGCGACATTTTCATATATACATTGTTTACACCAGCAAAATCAGCACCTAAATAATATGCCATTTGAATAGCATCTGTCTTTGAAAAAAGTAGATTTATTGAATTGATTATCAGTAATAAATAAATCGTTTTATTGAACTTATTTGGAGGATTGGAAATTTCATTTTTTGTAAATGAAATCCTTTTTTTTCTTAAATAATAAGAGATACCATAGGTAATGCAACTCGAAATTATAAATGCAAAAACAACCACTAAAATGGAAGTTGAAAATTGCGCAAACAGAAAAATACACGCAATAAAAAGTACAATTCTAACAATTTTATCATTCAATTGCGGAAATATCGTTTCTTTTAAACTGTACAAAAAGTTAGTGTTTACAACTGTTAAACCAATAAATGGTAAGACAAAAGCGGAAGAAATCATCAAATAAGCAATGTTTCTTTGCTGAAATGGATAAAAAATCCCAAAGAGTAAAACACCAATAGCTATAATAATGGAATTAATTAAACTTCTACGGTTAGCTATTTTGAAAATCGCAAAACGTTCTATATCTGTTTTTAGTTTGGGGATTTCTATCGAAAATAATTGATTATAACCCATTAATGAGAATATTGCAAACATATCTATCGTAGAATACACCAATACATATTCCCCATAAATTTTAGCGTCAAATACATTCGTTAAAACAATACTCAATAAAAAAGACAAAGCAAATCCAATTAATTGAATAACAAGACTTTTAAAGGATGGAGATTGAATTAAATTACTAATTTTTGACATGCTATTACAACGTAGATTTTAATGAATTATTGAGTAATTCAATCGAGAAATCCAAAGGAAAAAATAGAAAATTATGGACATAATAATTTTCTTTAAGGGATAAATTTTGATGTTTTTCTAGCGAAAATTGCGCGATATCAACCATCGACTTTAGAGATTTATCGTAAAATGTACACGTATATCCGAATGTGCAAATTTCTTCTATAACTGAATAAAAGTCATGAGGATGATGCCTAAATTCAATTTCAATCATTAGGATCGGATGGTCTCTACTTATTAAGTTTTCAGATCCACGAATCGCTTTTAATTCATGCCCTTCGATATCGATTTTGATAAAATCTATTCTATCAATATTTTCTTCGAAAAGCGCGTCTAAAGAAATTGTTTCAACTTGGATTTTATCGACACGCGTTTCACCATTTTCAGGAAGAATATCCAATTTAGCACGTGTTTCATATTTTTTTGACGCAATAAAAGGAATGTAGAGGTTGGATTTTGCAGATTGATCACTGACTGCATACGGATAAAACGCTATACTAGGAAATAATAACTTTAATCGCTTAAAAAGATGTGGTATAGGTTCAAAAGCAATAATTTTTTTAGCTTGAATTATTTGCTGAAAAAAATAACAATACTCTCCCATATTTGCACCTATATCTAATACGATTGAATGCTTATTAACTAAATAGTGTAGTACTTCAAACTCTTGATCAACGAGATTATTATCAAACGTTTTTTGAAACTTATGAAACGTACGTTGAATATAAGCATCCGGAAATAAACGTGTTAAAATTTTTATAAAACCAGATTTCATCATTTTATCAGTCGAGATACAATTTATTTTTTTATTCGTCAATAGAATAAATTGACAATAATGCGAACTTAAGAATTTTAATTCTTTAATTTTATGAAAAATATTTTTTTATGATAAAGATTCTTGTAATAACGTATGGGTCAGAAGACCACGCTAGCTCAAGAACACGAATTATTCAATATTTTGATTATTTAAAAGCCAATCAATTTTCCATATTTTTTTTACCGCAAAGACCTATTATAGGTAGTGGTATGTTGTTTATTTTATATCGCTTTTTGTTTAAAAAAACACAAGCTTTTCGAAAAACTTGGGGACTAATTTTCAATAATATAGATCTAGTTTTCGTTAGTAGAGTGCTATTAACTAGTTTCGATTTATTTTTAATAAAAAAAAGAAAAATTAAACTGATTTATGATTTCGATGATGCACTTTTTTTGGGTTCAAACAATAGTTGTAAAAAATTAACTAATTGTATTAAAACAGCTGAAAAAGTGATTGTTAGTACTTCTTATTTAACTAGTTTTTGTGCATCAAATGGAGTAGAAGCTTTTGTTCTTCCAACTTCTGTAAATACAGATGATTTTCACCCTAACTTAGAAATAGTTTATAAAAAAACAGTGACTATTGGATGGATAGGTTCACCTTCAACAGAGAAATACCTTTATGGTTTAGAATCTATTTTTAAACAATTGTGCGCGAAATATCCAGAAGTAGAAATATTAGTTGTTGGGTCATCTGAAAATTTCACATTGCAGAATGTTCGTTTAAAAAAATCTAATTGGAGTATTGAAAACGAAGCTGAACTGGTTCGAAATATGGATATTGGTATTATGCCATTAACCGAGGATAAATGGTCTATGAATAAAGGTGGTTACAAACTTTATTTGTATTTTTCCACTGGAATTCCTTGCGTTGCTTCACCTGTAGGAGTAAATAAGGAGGTTGTAGACCATGGAGAAAATGGTTATTTAGCAACTACGGAAGAAGAATGGGTAAATTATTTATCCAGTTTAATTGAAGATCCAAAATTGAGAGTAATACTTGGTAATAATGGGTTGGAAAAATGTTTAGAAAAATACGCGAAAGCAACTTGTGAGCAAAAGTTGTACAAAATACTTACTGAAAAATGATGACGCAAGACGAACTAAAAGCACATATTAAAAGTCAAGATAAAGTTGTAATTGAATTAGGATGTGGTCCTTATAAAAAACCAGGTGTAATTGGGATTGACTATTTAGCTCTAGATGGTGTTGATTATGTTGCTGATTTAGAATTAGGATTACCTTTTTTAGAAGATAATTCGGTAGATGAAATTATTTCAACACATGTATTAGAACATATTGAAAATTTTAAAATTTTGTTGACGGATATTCATCGCGTATTAAAACCAAATGGATTAAAAATCACCAAAGTTCCTTATTTTTCTAATCCTTATTACTACTCGGATTATACACACAAACGATTTTTTGGACTTTATTCGTTCGATTATTTTACAGATCCAAAATTATCAAAATACAAACGAAAAGTCCCTTCCTTTTACGGGGATGTAAAATTTGAAGTGTTAGAGAAAAAGATATACTTTAAGTCTGATTTTGTAATAAGAAATCTATTTAAACAAGTTTTAACACGTATTTTCAATGTGAATACTTATATGCAAGAATTATACGAAGAATGTTTCTGCTATATTTTCCCATGTCAAGAAATTAAATTTACGATTAGACCGATAAAATCGAATGATCAAGAAATTAGTTAATTCTACACTTTTATATATGGTTGCAGGTGCATTACCTGCGATTTCCGGAATGATCTTATTAATTCCGTACACTACCTATTTAACGGTTCCTGTGTATGGTGCTTTATCTATTTACTTATCTTTTTCAATCCTCACACAAATATTAATTACCTATAGTATTGACAATTATGTTGCAGTAGGGTATGTGACACGAAAAAATAGTAAAGCAGAACTAAATAAGTTTATTGGCACTATGATAATACTCATTAGTGTCATCTCATTAATCACTTTGGCTGCATTCGTTTTGATTGGTCATTTACTTTTCGACCTGTTTCAGAATGATTATTTAGCATTTTACCCTTTTGGTTTAATGAGTCTGATTTTTGCAATTTCAAATGTATTTCTTAGGTTATATTCTACATTATTAATCTATCAACAAGAACCACTTAAATATCTACTAATTAACCTTGTGAATTTTGTGTTAATCTTGTTTTTTTCGATTTACGGATTAAAACTTTATCCAAACACCTTATTTGCACCCATCGTTGGAAGATTGATTTCCGGTATTGTAACGCTCGTGATTATTGCATATTTACTATTGAAACAGTACGGTATTACCTACGATAAAAAACAATTAATTGGTGTGAATAAATATTGTTTCCCAGTTTATAAGTACAATATTTATTCCTGGGTAATTATTTATGCCAATAATTATTTGATATTATTTCTGGACAAAACAACTAAAGTACTAGGAGTATTTGATTTTACGATGAAATGCACCCTAATTATTGAAGTTTTTCAAAATAGTTTTTGTAGTACAATTAATCCCAAAATCTATGAAATATGGGGGGCAAAAAGAATTGATCTTGAGGCAGTTAATGAAGAATACCAATACCATAAATTATTCACGATATTGAATATTTTGTTTATCGCAATCTCCATTTTTGCAATACCATTAGTAGGTGAATTAATTATAAAAAAAAGAGAATACATAGCGTATTTTAAATTTTTACCATTCATGTTAATCTCTTTTATTTTTAGACCTCTTCTAAACATTTATACGAATTGTGCTTATTTCTTTAATAATACCAAAGCACTTCCAAAAATGATTGTGATTTCTGCTGTTATTCAAATAATTATCATGTATTTAACCTTTCCATATATAGGTGTTTGGGCAGCAATTATTTCAAGTTTTGCTGCGAGACTAATTCAAGTGATTGTACTTAAATTGATTACTAAAGAAAAACTTTTCATCACAACTCATAAAATAGAACTATTATTTATTCCATTATTCTATTTAGTGTTAATTTTCGGTCTGTTTTCAACGAATAAAATTTCTTACTTTTCAGCAAGTTGTATTCAATTATTCCTAAGTATTTTCATCACATTATTCTACGCGAAATCGTTTTTTAACATTCAACTTTTTAAGAAAAAAACTTTAGTTTCTGATAAAATGAATAAAGATGAAGACTAAACAAAAACCTATTTTATATATCCACAATGTCAAATCTTCTTTTGTAGATAAAGACATTGAAATACTTTCTACAGAATTTAAATTATCCACCTTTTACTTTAATGTTTCGCCAAAATCTAAAGTTATACCTTCTTTTATTAAACAACTTATCTTTTTATTCACGCACCTACAAAGTGAAATCTATGTAATTCAATTTGGTGGTTTTCATTCACTAGTTCCAGTGCTTTTCGCTAAACTTTTCAATAAAAAATCGATCATTATACTTGGAGGGACAGACTGTGTATCCTTTCCGTCCATTAATTACGGAAATTTTAATAGAAAGCTACTCCGTATTTTCACGAAAATAAGCTTAAAAAATGCCGCCTTATTATTACCTGTAGATGATACTTTAATTCATTACAAATATGAATATCAAAAAAATGATTTCGAAAACCAAGGATATAAAAACTTCATCACATCCATCAAAACACCTGTAAAAGTTATACATAATGGGTACGATTCAAAGAAATGGAATCCGCAGATTACACAAAAAGAACCAAATTCATTCGTAACCATCGGTGCTAATTTAGTGTCGCGTTTTGGTGTTAAACTTAAAGGAATTGACTTAATTATTGAAGTTGCTAAGACCCTTTCAGATTGTCAATTTTATATTATTGGAGGAAAAGGGTTAGATGACAATGAAATACCTTCTAATATTCATTTATTGGATAAAATTCCAAACCAAGAATTAGCTAATTATTTGGCTAGCAAAAGTTTTTATTTGCAACTTTCTATGAGTGAAGGTTTTCCAAATGCATTATGTGAAGCCATGCTTTGTGGCTGTATACCAATTGTATCTGCAGTCGGTGCGATGCCTATGATTGTTGGAGATACTGGATTTGTATTGCGTCAAAAAGAGGTGACACAACTAAAAAAACTAATTGATTCAGTATTACATTTAGAAAATACAGAGGCATTAATTCTAAAATGTAGACAACGAATTATTGAAAATTTTCCGATTGAAAAACGTCGTCAAGAATTAATTTCTGCTGTACAAGAATTTTCTAAAAATGATTAATCCATTAACAAACAGAATAATCAATCTAATTTCAACAAATCAGCATTAGGCGCTTACTTCCGTTTTTCTCGATGGGTGCGCGATGTATACATGGTAAAACATTGCTTCCAGGATAGTCCACCGCTAAGCGCCACAGATGACCAATACCAGCTTTAATTACACTTGCATCTTCCACTGCTTGATAATGTAAGTCAAAGAAATGTTCGCTTACATACGTCTCAAAATCTGTTGGCTCATCAACATATGCTTTTTCTATTTTTTCTCGAATATCAGGAACCTGAATCTTCTGAATCGCATCTTCATTTGAAATGAGTTCGCTCGCATCCCCGTAATAGGTACATAAAAAAGTATCCGTCGCAATTGGTGAACGATCTACATGAAAGGAATACACATCCGTCGGAAAAAAAGGATGTTCGTCTGCTTCGTAATTACTAATTATATTCAAAACAGGGGAGGCTCCGAGCTCTGAAAGTAACTTAAAATCTGAAAGTATCGTTTCTCTTGCAACTTTACCTGCTTCACTTAATTCCAATTCTAAAAGGTCCTCTTCATCTATTTCTAGCATGGTTCCTTCAAAGGCAACCGCATTAACAATTTCCTCAAAATCGCCCTTCAATTTCCGCGACCAACTAATAGCATTGATAGTTCCATGAAATGGGGTAGATATCAATTCTTGGAAGTTGTTGACGTGAAGTAGGTTTGACGATTTTGGAAGGTTTTTTATCATTATAAATAGGAGGTTTATTGTTAAATCATTAAAAGGTGTAGTTTTTGCAAGTTTTAATGATTTACGTTTTAATTTATTGATTTTTAAATATTTTCAAGAAGCCAATTGTATACGTTTAGGTGTTTTATTCCGCTTCTATTTTGTGTGAATGAATCAGTTGTTAGAAGGTATTTGGGATAATTGTCATTAATTTTTTCTAAAGCATTATATTCTCGTTCGAGTGTACTTTCATCGGAAATCTGCCAAGCCACTTGATAATACTCAATTTCTCCTGCCGAAGTTTTACAAACAAAGTCAACTTCACTATTTCGTGTGGTACCAGTCCAGATTTTATTTCCCCTACGAAGTAGTTCTAAGTATACGATATTTTCTAGGATATGCCCCCTGTCTGTGGTTCTGTCTTTACCTACTAAAATATTTAGCAGTCCAACGTCTACAAGGTAGTATTTTTCTTGCGTTGCTAATTGTTTTTTGCCTTTCAAATCAAAACGATTCACCTTATAAAAAATAAAACTTCCTACTAAATATTCGATGTATCTTTCTACAGTTGTATTATGTAATTTTTTTCCGTCTTGAATAAGTGATTTTGCGATATTCGTTGGAGAAACTGGACTTCCAATATGAGAACTTATAAATTTTGTAATATTTCCAAATGCACGTTTATCGTTGATTTGATGACGTTGCGAAATATCTTTTTCAATAATGGTAGTGTAAATTGCCTCCAAATATTCGTATATCATTTCAAAACCGCCATCGCGTAAGTCTACACCTTTTGGTAAAGAAGTTTCATTCACATAGTCAAAAAATAGTGCTTCAAAATTTAGGTATTTATTGTTCGATTCAATTTTGCGTGCACTTAAATATTCTTTAAATGAAAATGGTAAAATTGAAATTTCGATATAACGACCACTAAGTAATGTTGCTAATTCACTCGATAGTAAAAATGCATTTGAACCTGTAATATATACATCGATAGTCGGTTTAACAAATAATCCATCGACTAATCGTTCAAACTCTGCTACATTTTGAATTTCATCTAAAAAAACATAACAAGGTTTTGATAAATCTAATTGACTTGTAATGAATTCGTACAAAGCATCTAAATCATTCAAATAGTTACGAAGTTCAAAATCTTCAAAATTTAAAAATACAATTTGTGAAGCATCAATTTCTAAGTGAATTAATTCATTTCGATAGAGTTCAAACAAAGTACTTTTACCACTTCTTCTCAGACCACTTACTACTTTGATAAGATCTTTGTCTTTGTAAGCCAGTAACTTGTTAATGTAATTAGTACGGGATGTGTAATTTCTCATACTACAAAGTTACTACTAAATCATTAAAACTTGAAATTTTTGCAAGTTTTAATGATTTTAAGGGTAAGTTATTGTTTTTTAAGTGTTTTTATTTGAGATAAAGTACAGGATTACAATTCCAGCAAAGCAGGGTGCTTTAGGCTAGAAGAATTAGGAATGCTGAATTTCATTAGTGTTATTCAATTGATTTAATAATATCTGTGATCGAGTTTTAATGCATTGACTACCCCCGTAATATTTTTCAAGAACTTTTGAGAAAATATCAATATCGTTTTGGACTAAATCAAATAATGTCATACAAGATTTCATTTTAAGATAATCAGGTTCTCCAAGTACCTCATATGCAGTTTTACCTTCTAATATAAAAAATGCAGTAGTAATTTCGATAAGCCTTTTACCAAGAATTGGATGTTTGAAATACATGGAAGCCTCCTCAATACAAGTAATTGCATATTTTTGCGATGTTAAACTAAATGCTAACCCTTTATATTGTGGAAATATGTACCACATCCAATGACTTGTTTTATTCCCCCTTTTAATTTCATTTAAAGCAGTTTCATAGATTTTTTCTTGTGATGCTACAAACCTATTTAATTTAAACTTGTCTGTCATGATTTATAAATAATGATTTTTTTAAGGATTGGTATAACGTTTTGGTGCTTGGCGATGTGGCGGTCTGGGAATAGTGCATTTCCGCCATATAGCCAGACACCTGTTAGCAGAAGTAATTTTTTTACTCCTATTTACTTTCCATAAGTTTTTTCAACATTTCTTGACTTGGTAATACGGTTAGGTATTTACTTGCGAAGATTTGTTCATTATTTTCAGGTAGCGTATATTTTACAACGGATTCACTTTTGTCTTGGCAAAGTATGATTCCAATCGTTTTACTTTCGTCGTCCAATTTTATTTCACGGTCATAATAATTGACATACATTTGCATTTGTCCAATGTCTTGATGCTTTAACTCTCCAATTTTTAAGTCGATTAACACGAAACATTTTAGAAGACGATTGTAAAATACTAAATCAACTCTAAAATGTTTTTCTTCGAATGTGATTCTTTTTTGTCTTGCTACAAACGTAAAACCTGTGCCTAGTTCCAAAAGAAAATGCTCTATTTTATCAATTAGTTTTTGTTCTAATTCACTTTCTGAATATGAACTTTTTTCCTCTAAGCCTAAAAATTCAAGCACGTATGGGTCTTTTATTACATCTATTGGTTTTTCAATTATTTGACCTTTAGTTGATAATTCTAATATTTGATTTTTGTCCTTACTTATTGAAAGTCTAGTATATAAAGCTGAATTTAATTGTCGTTTTAGCTCTCTTAGACTCCAATTATTTTTTATGGATTCAACTTCGTAAAATCTTCGTTCATTTTCATCATTAATTCTCATTAGTATAAGGTAATGAGACCAGCTTAATTTGAATTCCGCAGACAGTGTCTGCGGAATTGAGTATGCAATGTAAAACTGTCTCATTTGTTCAATGTTTCTTATAGAAAAACCTTGACCAAAGTCTTTAGTTAATTTAACTGAAAGAGTTTTAATTATTTGTTTACCGTAGTTTGCACGAAGCTCTCCTTTTTGTTCTTCTTCAACAATCATTCGACCAATTTCAAAATAGGTTAAAGACATAGTATTACTTATGGCTGTAATTATACTATTTTGAGATTCTTTGATTAAATTTTTAATGTTTTCAAAAAGAAAATTTGGGTGAATTTCGTTGTTAATCATATCATTGAATTATAAAGACAAAATTAATGAATAACTTTTATATGTTTTTTATCAAAGTTTTTATTTTTCGTACGTTTCAATTGTCTTTAATAAGATTTCAGAATGATTGAAAATATCATCTAAAATTTCAATTTCATTTTTCGTTTCTTTTTTATTGTCATCAAAAGTTCCAATAAATTTCCTTCCGCCATTTAAGTAGAGTCTACAAACTGCCTTGCGATTATTGTCATCAAGGAAAACCGCAAAATAAGATTGTGCATCTCTATAAGTTATTCTTGTTGCTGGGATTTTTTGACGTAAAATAGTTTTCACGATCATAAATGCTTCTAATTCTTCATCAGTTGTATTGATTTTACTAATATCTTCTAAATTTTGTTCGATTGAAATAGAATTGTCAGCATTTTTTTCGTCTTCTTTCGATAATGCAGTTTTTAATCTTTCTGTGATTAAGTCACTAATATGTTGTTGAATTGATTTTTTAGTCAATTCTGTGAATTGTTCTAAAACTTTTGCTGTTACTACACTTGGATAAACTTGTTTTGCAAAATATTTTACAAAATCAGGTGTCGGATTCGTAAGTTCTTGATGTAATAAATGTTTTAACTCATTCATGAATTTTAATTCACTAGCTGTATTTACGATGCTTTCAGCATCGAAATTTGCTTTATGAAACTTTTTCAATTCTTCTATTTGATTATCCCTAACATCTGTTATATTGAATTCTAAGAATGGCTTTTCATCCATTTTATTTGGTGAAACCAAATCAGAATAAAAACGATATACAATTCCATTTGTTAGAATTCCAAATTTTGCCTTTGAAACGTGAAAGTATCTCAACAATTGTCCATCGTGAATATTTAAATTTTGAGCCCAATGTTTACATTCAATTAAAATTGTTGGATTTCCATCTTTAAAAATAGCATAATCTATTTTTCTCCTTTTTTAATTCCTAAATCAGCAATAAATTCTGGTACAACTTCCAAAGGATTAAAAACATCATATCCTAAACTTTGTAAAAAGTGCCAATTACCAAAGCTGTTTATGTTAGATGTAATTTTTAGCTTTCAATTTTGGGAGCTTTAGCTTCCTTGATACCTGATTCAAATTGAACATCTAAACCATGAGATACAGTTTTAGTATCTTCATAAACATCAAATTTAACAGCCTTTCCCCATTTCAATG
>CAMAXI010000010.1 GCA_945862165.1 Chryseobacterium gleum | reverse complement strand
AAAAAAACATAAAAATTTAATTTTGTTTTAAAATTATTTATATATTTGCACTCAAGAAAAACGGGGGAGCGTAGCTCAGTCGGTAGAGCAAAGGACTGAAAATCCTTGTGTCGGGGGTTCGATTCCCTCCGCTCCCACAAAAAAAAGGTGTCTTTTTAGACACCTTTTTTTGTTTTGCTATATTTTTGTAGGATTAGTAAATAAAAAAAGCAAGTCATAAGCCGGGTTCTGTGTTCGATTACTCGAATAACTATCATTTATCTAGCCTTAAAATCACTCTTAAGATCCATCGACCTACCCTCTGGGTTTAGCGAGCAACCATTCAATACTTTCGTATAACCCCAGTTTACATGGTCTTTCAGTCCGTAAGGTTTACCTTGCAGTTTTTGTCGCCAAAAACACGGTAGGCTCTTACCCCACCTTTTCACCTTTCCCAAAATTACTTTTGGTAGTTTTCCTTTCTGTGGCACTTTCTGTCCTACATTTGTAGTCCTTCCCGTTAAGAAGTACGGCGCTCTATACTGCCCAGACTTTCCTCCTACATTGCTGCAGGCGATAGTTTGACTTGCTTTGAAACAAATATACGCAATTTCTTTGCCAATTTTTTTAACTTTACTGCAATAAGTAATTTGTAATTAGTCCTTAATATGCTACTTTTTCTAATTCGGCATGCTTCTGCCAAAAATTCTTCTGTGTCAGGGAACGATTTTGATCGTTGTTTAACCAAAGAAGGAATCAAGCAAGCCAAACAATTAGGTGCTTATCTTGCTAAATCAACTTTTTCTTTCGATGAAATTTATGTTTCAAGTAGTCAGCGAACACGTGAGACAGCTAAATATGCTTTAGGTCCAAAAATGGATATTAAATATGAGGATTCCCTCTATTTACCAGAGAGAAAACAATTGTTAAAGTTTATTAATAAGCTAGAAACAGGTAGTAATTTACTGATTATCGCGCATAATGAAGGGATTTCTTCTCTCGCATCTTATCTAACAAATCAGTATGTAGGTTTAAATACTGCAAATTCTGTAATTATTGAGTTTGATTGCAGTAACTCGAATGAGATATCTGCGGCAACTGGGAAGTTGCTCGATTTTTTTAGTCCAATTTAGTTTTTGTATACGTATAATGGATGCCTGTACTACGATTGTTTTTATATTGTTGTTGTAAGTCATTTATTTGTTCTTGCGTTTTGTCAGTAAGTGCTAGATCTATTTGTTCTTTATTTTTCGGTTTAATAGGCCCATCATAATAATAAGCAGCTAGTAAAACCCCAGTAATACTTCCTCCTAAATGTCCTTGCCAGGAAACTTTTTCTTCCATTGGAAAAATACCCCAGATTAAACTACCATATAAAAAAACAATAAGCAAAGAGACTGCCTGTAATTGTTTTTGTTTGCCTAATACGCCACTAACAAATAAAAAACAGACGAGTGAATAAATGATACTACTAATTCCAATATGAAATGAACCTTCATTTTTCGCAATTATCCAAGTCAAAATCCCGGATAAAAACCAGCTTAAAAAGAAAACTTGAAATGCAATTTTTCGGTAATAATAGAGTAGGGCAATCGACAAGATAAATACCGGAAATGTATTGTTAATTAGATGAAAAATATCGTTGGTTGAATGTAATAATGGAGAAAAAAATATACCACTCAAACCTCCTAAAGTTCTTGGCATAATTCCAAATTGAATTAAATCTATTGGAGCATAAAACTCTCCCCAGTAAATAACCCACAATATTAAAATCAATAGAATAGGGTAGAGGATTATTTCGAGATTAAATGTGGATTTTCGCATGAATAGTCAATTTATAATAGCATCTCCCCAATTATCATTCCTCAAATTATGGTACTGACAACTTGACGTTAATTTTAAACGTAAAAATTAGTTTAAAATTCTAAATTAAGCCTTGATTTTTGACCATTAAATAGTTAGAAATAATCTTAAAATTTTTCATATCTTTTTCTAAATGATTTCCCACTACAATTATATTAACACCTATTTTATTAAGTAAGATTAATTTTTTAGTTGTTTTTATTCCTCCTCCTACTATTATAGGTGCATTTGTGTGTTTTTTTATTTCTTTAATTATTCCTACTGGAACTGTTTTTTTTGCACCACTTCCAGCATCTAAAAAAATTATTTTTTTACCTTGAAGTAAACCTGCTAACGAAATTTTTAGTGCTTCTTTTTTTGCATTTCTTGTGAGCGGTATCGAAGCGCTTATTTTTGCGACTGAACTGTCACTTTCACCATCTATCAATAAGTAAGCAGTTGGTAATATTTCTACATCAGAGTGATAAATTTCTACGGAATTTTCAGTATGTTGATCGATTAAATATTTGGAATTTTTACTTGTTAATAAACTTAAATACAAAATCCCATCTGCATTATTCGAAAACTGTTGATTAGATCCAGGAAATAATACCACAGGCAATTTACTTCTCTCTTTAAGAAATTGAACTACAAATTATACCTGCTTTTTTTTTGCACTACTACCACCTACAAATAGAAAATTCACCGCGCTTTTTGCAATTGTTGTAAGTAGGGTGTTTAACTGTTTCTCGGTATTTGTTTTTTCTGGATCGATCAAAATTGCAATCTGTCCAGTAGAACTGAGTATAGACGTGTAAAGTGTTTTATTTTCCAACATTTTTTTAATACGTAAAACAAAGAATGTGATTATTAAACTCTAGTGTTTCTAGTGGAATCAAGTTTGTTGAAATACGTGTCGATTTTCCATACCAATTTCCGCTTGCATCACAATGTATAGCTAAATCATTTTGAAAACTTAAACCACGTATGTTACTCCATTTATATAGTGCTTCTTTCGCACACCAAAAACTGGTGTATTGAATAACTTCATTACTTGGATTTACGCGTGCAATTTCGTCTAAATGCATGAATTTATGACCAAGTTTAATGATTTTATCCTGTATTAATTCAATATCTATTCCTATTCTTTCTTCGCTCGTAGCCGCTAGGGTTATAAAAGTTGAACTATGACTGATAGAAATGGAACAAGATTTGTCTTTGAAATAAGGTGCACCAGTTTCTGTATAAGCAATTTCTTTGCCAGGGAAAAACTTATTCCGTAAAAAGCGAACAAGCAAAAATTCTTTTTTTCTTTTCTCACTTTTTAAAGCAACGTATTTTTCTTTCTCATCGTCTAGTAATTGAATGGAGGATTCATCCTTGGATAAGTCAATCCAATTAGGTGTAATATATACCTGTGTATTTTTTTTTGAAAAAGAAAAAATTTCCCTTGTAAGTTGCATCTGACAAAATTACACACAAAAAATAGAAGCTCAAATGTGAAAATTACAAACAGTAAACTTTAACGAATTGTTAAAAATGTTTAAAAGAAATAATCGGTTAAATTTTGTTAACCCGTTTTTTTCCACTTTATTTGCAGTTGATTTTTTGACTTTTTGTGTGAAATAATCTGGTTTTATAAAGAATTTTAATTTTTTAGATATGGTACGTAAGCTCTCGTTATTAGTTGTAACTGTTATTCTATCAGTAGCTTATAGCTTCTCTCAAAATGGAACAGGTGAGATTACCGGTTTTGTTTTTGATGCAATAAACAAATCGGAAGGTGTTTTCGATGCAAAGATTATTGTGAAATCTGGAACTGAAACAAAATATATTGGTAAAACAGATTTTAATGGTAAATACCGTTTATCTGGAATTCAACCTGGATCATATGACATTTTTGTTACGCAAAACTTAGAAGGATATGAGCCAACAGGATTGACTGGTGTAACTATCTCTTCAGATAAAATAAGTTCTCTCGATCCATTCTTTTTGGAGAAAGCTAAAGTTGAAAAACCAACATCTACAACAACTCCTGTTTCAAATACAGATAAAACTGCTTCCAAAAAAAATAATGGAGAAAAAGAATTAGATGCCGCAAAAATTAAAACAAAAAAATATGTTAGACCGCTAATTGATAAAGATGGTGGTGCTTCAGGAGATTCCAAAGGTGCAGGGGAAATCAAAGAAATGGCTGTACGTGACGTGGCAGGAGTTGTTGGGACAATGGCAGGTGTGAATAATAGTACAGGTGAAATGATTTTACGTGGTGGAGCAGGAGATGCTACCATTGCTTTTATTGATGGTCAAAAAGTAAGGGGTGGTTTGAACCTTCCTAAAGGTGCATTTGAAGAAATTAGTGTGATGACCGGTGGTATACCTGCAAGTTACGGAGATGCTACAGGTGGTATTATTTCTGTTACAACTAAAGGACCAACTTCTAACTATTTTGGAAATGCAGAGATTGTTAGTTCTGGATTGTATTTTAAAGGAAAAGATGTAAATGGATATGATGGTAAAGTGTATGGACTTGATAAATATGGATACAACCTATTTGAAGGGATGCTTTCCGGACCATTGTTGTTTAAAAAAGATTCTTTAGGGAATAAAGAAAAACCAATTTTAGGTTTTTTAATTTCCGCAAATTATACAAATCAGTTAGATAGTCGTCCTTTAGCAGATGGTGGTGGTTTCAGGGTTAAAAAAGAGGTGAGAGATGAAATAATTGCTAACCCATTAAGAGCACAACCGGATGGAAAAGTTCCATTACATGCTACAAACTTCTTAAGAGCAAATGATTTTGAAAGAAATCCTTGGAGAATGAATGCTGCAACTTCAACATTTACTTCAACTGCTAAAATAGATGTTAAAACAGGACCAACGATTAATTTAACTTTTGGTTCTACATTTAATTACAATTTTGGTAAACAATATTCATATACTAGTTCCTTATTAAATTTTGCAAATAACGGAGACTATAATTCTTCAGATTTCCGTGTATATGGTAGATTTACTCAACGTTTTGATAATTCAAAAGACCCAAAAGCACTAATTAAAAGTGCGAGTTATAGTTTAATGGTAGATTATTCGAGTTCTTCAAGTGCAAATTATGATGGACGTTTTAAATATAATGCTTTTGAATATGGTCATATCGGTTCATTTGCTACTACACAAGTGCCTACTTACCGTATGAATTATAATACTTTAACAGCATCGCAAGACGGATTTAGAGATGAAAAAGTAGATTTTACACCATCTAAATCTAACAATGCTTTAGCAGCAATAACATCTCAATATTATTCTATCTACGCAAATAGTCCACAAGGGCATTACGAGAATTTAAATCAAATACAACAAGGAAATGCATTAATAAATGGGGATTCTCCAGCAAATGTATATGATTTGTGGAGTAATATAGGTAGTCCTTACAATTATATGGGCAAATCTCAAGCTGAACAATTTCGTGTAACAGGTAACGGAAATGTGCTTATTGGAGGGCATAAGATTACCCTAGGTTTTGAGTTCGAGCAACGTTTTGATAGATCATGGGGTTGTTCAAACCCTATGAATCTTTGGTTTTTAGCACGTAAGTACACTAATTCGCACATTTCGGAGTTAGATTACACAACTGGTGATACTGTAAATATGGGGAATTATGACCAGGTTTCTTTTCAGAGATTAAATTCAGGATATGCTTATAAAAACAATGGTGTTTATGGTGGTCAAAAAGCACAAAAAGATTTTTCGGATGGCTTACCTGGATCTTCTTCTGAAAATCAATATTTCTTTGATTATAATTTAAGAAATAAAGAAGAATTAAATCTTCCTGGTGGAGGATCAAATAGTACTTTTATAGATGTGAATCGTTTAGATCCTAGTTTATTAACCATCGATATGTTTTCTGCGGATGAATTGATGAATAATGGTAACTCGTATATTTCGTATTACGGGTATGATAAAGCTGGAAATAAAACATATGGCAAGACAGACATAAATAGTTATTTTAATACATTTGATAAGTTTGGTAATTATCAACGAGCAATAGGAGCTTTTCAACCAATTTATGTCGCTGGGTATATCATGGATAAATTCTCCATTAACGATTTATTATTTAACGTAGGTTTACGTATCGATGCATTTGATGCGAATCAACCAGTATTAAAAGATCCATATTTACTATTTAATGCAAATACGGTTGCAGAAGCAAAAGCAAAGTACAGTAAAGAACCTACAACACATACTTGGTTAGCAGATGATAACAAGCAGTTAGCGATTCCTTCTTCTATGGGAGATAATTATGTTGTTTATGTAAATGACGTAAATAATCCAACCGCAATTAATGGATACCGTTCTGGTTCTACGTGGTACAATGCCCAAGGTATTCCAGTAGATAATCCAAAGGTTCTAGAAGGTCCTGGAGGTATTGCTCCTTGGTTAATTGACCCAAAAGAAAATAAAACACCAAATGCAAGTGCTTTTCAACAATATAAACCGCAAATAAATTTCATGCCGCGTTTCTCCTTCTCTTTCCCTATTTCAGATCAGGCATTATTTTTCGCACATTACGATATCTTAACTAAAAGACCTTCTTCTGCGAATCGTTTTGATCCTACAGATTATCAATTCTTATCTCTAGTTTCTTCTCCTACAATTAGTAATCCTAACTTGAAACCAGAAACAACCATTGATTATGAATTAGGGTTTCAACAAGTATTAACAAAAACATCTTCGATTAAGATTTCCGCATACTATCGTGAACAACGAAATCAAGTACAATTAGTAAATATGTTTGATGCTTATCCTAAGTCCTACAAAACATATGGTAACCGCGATTTCGGTACAGTTAAAGGTTTGACAATTGCCTATGATTTAAGAAGAACAGGGAATTTAAGAATGACAGCTAATTATACGCTACAGTTTGCAGAAGGAACTGGGACAGACGCTGCTTCAATCGCTTCTTTTATTCAGGCAGGTTTACCTAACCTTCGTAATATCTTCCCATACGATTACGATACAAGACATCAATTTAATTTTGTAACAGATTATCGTTATGGAGAGGGAGTAGCATATAACGGTCCTGAAATTGGTGGAATTAAATTATTTGAAAACGTTGGTTTAAATATTACAACAAATGTTTTTTCAGGTAATCCATACTCATCACAATCTACGATAACAAATGCTGCCGCACTGAGTCCGTTAGCATCAGGTTTAACAGGGACATTAAACGGTTCTCGTAAGCCTTGGTCTTATCGATTAGATATGCAGTTAGATAAAAACATTGAATTTACGATTAAAGATAAATCCGCAAATGCATCTGATCCTAATTTAAATAAGGATAAAAAGGTGTTTTTGAATGTCTACATTCGTGCTACTAACTTATTTAATCAATTCAATGTTGTAAATGTTTACAGAGCTACAGGTAACTGGAATGATGATGGTTATTTAGCTGCAGCGCAATTTCAACAATCTATTCAAAATCAATATGACGAAAGTTCATTCAGAGACTACTATACCATGAAAGTTCAGAATGCATTTAATATTAGTGCTCCTCGAACGATTCGTTTAGGATTAAGATTTGATTTTTAATAGATTATTACTTTAAAATACATAGTTATGAAATATTTAGTAATTGCAATAACACTAACTTTAAGTACCCTAGCATTTTCGTATGATTATGATTTTGGTAAAAAAGGGAATGCACAAAAACATGTAAATAAATCTGGATGTTCTCCTTCAAGTACTACCTTACGAATTAAATATAATGATGTAAGTGCTTTATTAGAAACGGGCGGTATGTTGTTTTTAGATCGTTCTACTGGTGTAGGTACCTATGAAGTTCCTAAAAATACAGGATTGACTGCTATTTATGCAGCATCATTATGGATGGGAGGTGTTGATGTTAATAATCAGTTGAAAATTGCAGCTCAAAAATACCGTTCGTCAGGAAATGATTTTTGGACTGGTCCTTTAACTTCAAGTGCTGGTACAGGTAATTACGATCCGAAAAATCCACTTGGAGATAAAGCATTCAAGGATTATGGGGATGCAAATATCGGAAAAGAAGAATGTGAAGCTTATGATAAGTTTTTTACAATTCGTAAAGCAGAAGTTATTCAATTCTCTACTTGGTGGGATGCTTGTAAAGGATTAAAATCAAATACTGAATTGTGTGCTGCCGTACCTGCACCTTCAAATGAGGTATTAAACAGAATTTATGCATGGCCAGCACATGGGGATGAAACACTTAATCAAGATCACTATCTAGCTCCTTTTTATGATAATGCAGAATGTCAAGATGGTAAGGATGGTTGGTACGATCCTTTAAATGATGGAGATTATCCTTGGTATGATGATATTTTGAAAAAAGATGATATTGTTTGTGGTAGCGATCGTCGTATATCCTTGTTTGGAGATGAAACCAATTGGTGGATTTTTAATGATAAAGGAAATATTCACACTGAAACAGGTGGTGATCCTATTGGAATGGAAATTCGTGCACAAGCATTTACATTTACAACTACCGATCAAATTAACCGTATGACATTTTATAACTATGAAATGATCAATAGAGGTACACAAACACTTTACAATACTTACTTTGCTCAATATGTTGATCCAGATTTAGGAAATTACAGTGATGATTATGTCGGTTGTGATGTTACGCGTGGTTTAGGATATTGTTATAATGCAGATGAAAATGACGAGCCTTTTGCTGGTAAACTAGGATATGGAACAAATCCACCTGCAATTGGAGTAGATTTCTTTGAAGGTCCATACCAAGATGCAGATGATAAAGATAATCCGGGTCCACACTTTGATAATCAGGGAAAATTAGTAAAACCGACTGTTTTAGACGCGATTGCGAATAAAGGAATCGTTTATGCAGGTTTGGGTATTGGTTATGGAGATGGAATCGTAGATAATGAACGTTATGGAATGAAACGTTTTACGTATTATACAGGTTCGGGCGCTTCCAATCAATCCGTAGCTGACCCTTCTACTGCAGGACAGTATTATAATTACATGACTGGTAAATGGCGTTTTGGTGATAAAACAATGTTTGGAGGTTCTGGTTTCCCTGGCGCTGACAAAGTTACTACAATTCCTGCTGACTATATGTTTCCAGGAGATTCAGATACCTTAAATTGGAGTACTGCAGGAACAGATCCAGGAAAAAAAGATTGGTCAGAGATTTCTGAGAAAAATCCAAAAGGAGATAGACGTTTTGTTCAGTCTGCAGGACCTTTTACTTTAAAGCCTGGTGCTATTAACAATATTACTGTAGGTATTGTGTATGCACGTAGTACTGAAAGTGGTTTGTTAGCTTCTGTTAATTCATTAAGAAGAGCAGATACAAAAGCGCAACAATTATTTGACAATTGTTTTAAAATTTTGGAGCCACCAAGTGCGCCTAAATTATCGATTCAAGAGTTGGATAAAGAGTTAATATTAACTATAAGTAATCCAACACCTTCCAATAATATTGGTGAAAAATATATTCAAAAAGATTATGCTATTGATCCTAGCTATGCCGATAAGTTTTATCGTTTTGAAGGATATATGATTTACCAAGCTAAATCAGAAAAGGCTTCTGCTTCAGATTTATATAATAGCGATAATGCACGTTTAGTTGCTCAATGTGATATTAAAAACGGTGTTTCTAAAGTTATTAATTATGAATTTGATGAAGATTTTGGGATTTCTGTTCCTGTCTTAAAAGTGAAAGGAAGTGACCAAGGTATTAAACATAGTTTTGCAGTTTCTACAGATATGTTTACAAATACTAAATTGACGAATAATAAAACATATTATTATATCGCTGTTGCTTATGCCTACAACAATTTTAAAACATACATTCCGGATGAACCTGGTTTCACAGATGGTCAAAAAATTCCATTTATTATGTCAAGAACTGGATATGATGGTGCTGCAATTAAACCGATGACCGGTATTCCTCACAAACCATTAGCAGAAAATGTTATTCAAAAAGCTAATTTTGGTTATACTCCTCAAATTACACGTTTAGATGGAAGAGGTAATGGAAATCGCAGCGTTGAATTAATCAAAACTTCATTTGATGAAATTGTATCCAAAGGTAAATTAGCTAATCCTACATACGATTATGGTAAAGGCCCTTTGAATATTAAAGTAGTAGATCCATTAAATTTAGCGAAAGGTTATTTTGAATGTAAATTCAAAAATTATAAAGTATCAACTATACAGTCGAATGAGTCTATAAATAATGATGGTGTTGATACTGCATCTTGGGTTATTTATCGTTATAATTCAAAAGATGGAGGACAATTATTAGATTCTGTGCTTTCTGAAAACACGATAGCTGTTAATAATGAACAGTTAATTCCAAAATGGGGTGTATCCGTTCAGATAGTGCAAGCGGAAGCGAAATCTATTGATGCAAATATGACTACAAAATATGAATATCGTAAATTTGCAGAGCCAATTTCTGCAACTATAAGTTTCTCAGATTCATCTAAAAAATGGCTTACTTTTGTTAGAGACAATGATCAGTTTAATCCAAGTAACTGGATTAGATCCGGTATCAATGAAGCGTTAGCTAAGGATAATGACACTAAATTAGGGTATAATAATCCATTTTTATTTCCAGACGCTTCTTATGGAGTAGATAATTCACCGCAAGCAAATGAAGTTTGGATTGATAAAGAGCAAAAATATCCTAAATTATTATCTGGAGGTATAGCACCGCATTGTTTGGTTGGTTTCCAATCAGAATACATGCCAATTGCATATCCTACAAACTTAACTTCTTATCGAGTTGATATACGCGAAAGAGCTTCTTTAATTAGAACTCCAAGTATTGATCTTGTAATAACATCAGATACGAGTAAATGGACAAGATGTGCTGTGATTGAATTAGGAAGAAATTCTTCTTTAACCGAAGGTGGTGCTACTGCTGGTATGTTACGTAAAGGATTAAGTGTAGATAAAATGGGTAATACAATAGCTGGATCTACTGGTATGAGTTGGTTTCCTGGTTATGCAATTGATGTTGAATCAGGTGTTCGTTTACACATGGCATTTGGAGAAAACTCTTTCTTATTTAAAGATAATGGTAGAGATATGATTTGGAATCCATCGAATGTATTATACGATGATAATGGTCAACCACATTTAGGTGGTCAACATCCGATTTATGTATTTGGTAATAAAGTACACTCTTTTACAGATAATAATCGTAATTGTCCGTATTATGATGGTACTAATAATTGGGTGTACGATAATTTCAAATCAGGTGATGCAACTAGTTTGGTAAATGCATATACGAGTTTAGTTTGGGTTGTCAATCCGTTATTGGCTTCTAACCAGACTTTATTATCATCGGATTTAATAATCAAAACACGTTTGGCTAAACAGTATAATGATTACACTGCTACTGGGCTAAACAATGGTAAACCGATGTATGGATGGTCTATGGATCAAATAGCTACGACTGTTGCTAGCCAAGATGTACAAAAAAGTGCTTTGTCATTAGTTAATGTAGTTCCTAATCCATATTATGCTTATTCAGAATATGAAAAAAGTCGTTTAGATACTAGAGTTAAAATAACAAACTTGCCTGCTAAATGTAATATTTCTATTTATAATTTGAGCGGTAAACTTGTTAGATCATTTAAAATTGATCATACTTCGGATGAAACAGAAAAACGCGTGTATTACATCGACTGGGACATGAAAAATAATCAAGCGATTCCAATTGCTAGTGGTGTTTATTTAATTCACGTAGAAGTTCCTGGTGTTGGTGAAACCATCATTAAGTTCTTTGGTGGTGTAAGACAAATCGATTTAGAGAACATTTAATTGTAAAATGAGATTAGTATGAAAAATTCAATCAACATAAAAAAAATCGGAATCTTTTCCATTTTGTTCTCCATTTCTTCCTTTATTTTTGCAGGAAATGAAGACCGTGCTGGTTCTGCCGGAGCTTCTCAATTATTGATTAATCCATGGTGTAGATCTTCTGCATTAGGCGATGCAAATGTCGCTAGTTCGATGGGCTTGGAGGCTACTTTTACAAATATTGCAGGTCTAGCTCAAACGGATAAAACCCAATTAAAATTTAATTTTACAAATTGGTTAGGAAGTGCTGGGATTCCATTCTCAAGTGCTGGTATCGCACAGAGAATTAGTTCTTCAAGTGTAATTGCATTAAGTGTTCAATCAATGAGTTTTGGTGATCTTCTGATTACTACAGTAGATAACCCAGAGGGTGGTATTGGTAAATTTTCTCCTAAAATGTCTGTTATTAATTTAGGGTATGCTAAGTCCTTTACAACTTCAATTTCTGGAGGATTTAATCTTAAAGTATTAAACGAGTCAATTTCAAATTTGGGTTCAACCGGAATCGCAATTGATGCAGGTATCAAATATGTTACTGGTAGATTAGACCGCATGAAAATGGGGATTACTTTGAAGAATATTGGTGCTCCTATGACAATGAGTGGAGATGGTTTAGGTACACAGGTTACAGTAATTAAAAATGGAACAAATATTACAACAGATCAACGTTCTCAAAAATATGAGCTTCCTTCAATGATGTCTATGGGTGTTTCCTATGATATTATTAATGATACTGTTAGTGACAATAAATTTACTGCAGCATTTGCTTTTACAGCAAATTCATTTTCAAATGATCAATATAGACTTGGATTAGATTATCTTTTTAATACTGGAATAGCTGCTTTCAATGTACGTGCTGGATATGTTTATGAAAAAAACATCACAAATTCCGCAAATAGGACTAATGCTTTATCCGGATTAACTGCTGGTATGTCTGTTGACTTGATTTCTAGAAAAACAACAGCTGAAGGAGTTAAAAAGCAATCAGCTATTGGTTTAGAATACGCTGTTAGAATGTCAAATCCATTTGGATTGATTCACAGTTTTGGAGTTTCTATTAGTTTAAAATAATTTTTATAATTTTGTAAAATGTTGAGAGTCGTATGGCTCTCTTCGTTTTTTATATAATTTCAATATATGTCTCAAATTACTTATTATACAGAAGAGGGTTTAAAAAAACTTCGTGATGAATTACACGAAATGAAGACCGTAATGCGCCCATCTATTTCTGATCAAATTGCAGAAGCAAGAGACAAAGGTGATTTGTCTGAAAATGCGGAATATGATGCAGCGAAGGAAGCTCAAGGCTTATTAGAGATGAAGATTTCTAAAATGGAAGGTATTTTATCTAATGCGCGTATAATTGATGAGTCAACAATTGATACTTCTAAAGTTTTTATTCTTACAAAAGTTAGAATTAAAAATATTTCCAATGGAATGGAAATGCAATACACAATTGTTGCTGAAAACGAAGCAGACTTAAAAGCAAAAAAAATCTCCATTGATTCTCCAATAGGAAAAGGTTTATTAGGTAAAAAATTAGGAGAAATTGCAGATGTTACAACGCCTAATGGTATTATTCAGTTTGAAATAATGGATATATCTAGATAATGGCTACGTTGTTTTCTAAAATAGTTAATGGTGAAATCCCTTGCTATAAAGTTGCGGAATCCGATCAATTTTTAGCTTTTTTAGATATTCAGCCATTGACAAAGGGCCATGTTTTAGTTATCCCTAAAGTTGAAGTTGATTATATATTTGATCTTGAAGATGATTTGTTGGGTAAAATGATGATTTTCAGTAAACAAGTTGCACATAAGATTAAGTTAGCTTATCCTTGTAAAAAAGTTGGAGTTACTGTAATAGGATTAGAAGTTCCTCATGCGCATATTCATTTAGTACCAATGAATGCTTTGGCTGATATGAATTTTTCAGCAGCTAAATTGAAACTTGATTCTTTAGAGTTAGAACAAATTGCAAATAATATTAAATCTTTCTAACATAAAGATTAAGTATTACAGGAGTAGTTTTATCCTATTAAAATACTTCACGTGTAGCATTTAATTTGTTTTGTATCTGAGTAATTTCTTGATAGTTTCTCGGTAACCTTCATTCTTTTGTACATAAAGTATAATACGTGTTTGTAGATACATTAAAACAAACATAAGTGTAATACAAACAAGTGTTATTGGTACATTAAATCTTGTTTTATATCCGATTATTGGTTTTACAAATTGGTAGATGATTATCAAATGACCTACATACAACCATAAAGTATTTCTACTCATTTGTTTCATAAACTTTGGCAGGTCTTTTACAATTAAACTTAAAAAGGCCATAATAGCTCCAACACTGATAACAATGCCAATCCTGTGGTAAATTAGATTTGGACTATCGTGCCAAAAGTAACTTTTACCATAATAATACATTTCAAAATGATTACCAATTTCCGATAAAAAAATAAATCCAAGTCCCACAAAGGCTAATTTTATTCCAATTATTTTCTCGAAATTAGGTTTTTTAATTTCATAATTTAACCACAAACCGAGTAATGCTCCAGCAAAAATATATGCAAGCCAAGGAGTAAGAGGAAACATAGATTTTGTTTCAAAATCATTTAAGTAAGGAGCTACAAATATTGGAAGGTGCGATAAATCAACATTGTTAAGTAGCGGAAATGAGGATATTATTATCAGCATTAATACAAAATAAACGGATGTCATAATCCATTTTTTGTGCCTAGAAATAAAGTATACAAACATAATTGTAAGTAAACCTAGCGCGATAATATGAAGTACATCTACACGTAGTGCTCTTTGTTTCTCTTCAAGTGTTAATACATTAGATATGATTAAAAATGGAATACTTATTATAACCCCTCCAAAAACGGATGTTAGTAATCTTTTCTTTTTATCTTCTTGTTCAAAATAGTTCTTATTGAATAGCGCTTCTCTAAATCTAATATGCTTGAGGGCACCTTCTCTAAATAATTTTTTAATTTCATTATCTTGGTAAACAGCTTCTTTATTCGTTATGGATTTGTAGATGTATATACACAAGGAAATCCAAAAAATAGTAAAAAATGTTTCTCCAATACTCACTGATAAAAAGTGATTTAATCCTTCTTTTGTGAAAATTTGCCCTATTTCATAAATAGGAAAATTTAATAAATAGCCCCAAAATAAAAGGGTAAATATTCTATTAATTCCTGCTTTAACTCTTGGATTAGAACCATCCTCTTGTTCTTGTGAAAGCATTAAAAATGTGAATACTGCTCCTGATACCATCATAAAAAAAGGGGCTGTATAACCTCGTAACATTGTCCATATTTTGATTCCAGTGCTATGACCATCGCGAATAGATAAATCCAAAAAATCATAGGTAGTATGACCTTGTATCATCATAAATAATGCTAAAACACGCATTAAATCAAGAAATAATATTCTTTTGGGTTTTTCCATAATTATAAATATAGAAAAAGTTGGAAGATTATCGAATTCTAAATCCGATAATTTCTACTTTTCGTTCGAGTGCTGCTTTTTTAGAATATATTGAATTTCTTTTGTCATTTGGATTGTCACTAACTAATTTATCGGATAAAAATTCTCCAAAACTTTCCTCTTTGAAAGATAAAGCTGTAGTATTATTAATATCAGGGATTAAGTATTTTAATAATATACCATTTTTATAGATTGCTATGTAATTTCTTACAGAATTAATTCTGCGTTTACTCAGGAATTTGTTATACTCATTTTTAGCTAATGGACTTGCGTAACCTTTAAATATTAGTTCAAATTTCTCGCCTTTTTTAAGTTCTTCCACTAAAATATCTAAAAATTCATCTAAATCTTTTTTGCCTTTTTGAAGATTGTTGATGAAGAATTCATTTATTTCCATTTTGGCAATATTTTTCTTTTCTTCTTTTAATCCAGATCCATAATTAGTTTGATAAACTGTATTTAATTGGTTATAATTTTCATAGGTTTCTAAATAATTTACATGAGTAGTCGAATCGGATGATTTTGGATTAGGAATATCGTTGTGGAAGTAGAGTGATATTGGTATTAGTTTTTCTAATATTCCGATATTTTTTTCTGAATTAATTTTGGTCACCTCTTTCAAACGATTAAAAGTGGTGTCTATTTTTATCGTTTCATTAATAATAAATTTTGGTTTTAATTGGTATATATCTGTACAGCAATTCTTGTTTAAAGATGCATGATTTCGGTTACTTGAGATGAAGTAGTTCATGGAATCTTTTACCAAATAAGTATCATTGTTTGAACTATTAAAAGGGATTCCTAGGTTTTCAATTTTACTTGTTTTATTCGGTTTGAAATTTGTTTTCTGTAAATCGTATCCACCGAATCCGTTAAACCAAATAGAAGAAAAATATAAGGTTAACGTGGCGTCATCATAAAACGGAGCAATATCATCTTCTATGGAGTTAATATAATTTATTGGTTTTACTTCTTTAATCGTGTTTTGATTAATTGATCCATAAAAAATGTCTAGTCCACCTTGACTGTTTTTATTATCCGAGCAAAAAAACAGATAATCCTTACCTTGTATTTTTGCAAATGCAGGCATTGTATAAGCGTATTCATTACTATTAATTTCCCCTTTTAAGGTGTCAGGAGTTGACCAACTGCCATTTATGTAATTACTTACAAGTATTTTACATTTTTTATTTTCTGGTAAAATAGCGCAAGAACTGAAGTAGAATTTCTTTTTATCACTAGAAAAAGTACCATTGGAACTGTGATTGATATTGGAGTTAATGGATTTAATTTCTTTTAATTGACTGCCATTTTCTTTTAAAATCGAATATAATTTATTGGTATATCCTTCTTTTGAAAATCCGATTGAGTCATTGCAATTTTCGCATTTCAAGGCGCTTACTATTAAAAGCGGACCAACCACTGCATGGCCAAATTCTGAATCTTCATTAGAAATACCATGTATTTTATGAATACTATATTCTACTGTGTCAGTGAGGTTCATCATTGCCCATTGACAAGATTCTATTTCACGTGTTACTTTGTTTAATGCTTTTAAATCATTTGATTTTTTTATTTCGCTTGAACAATTGTTCAAATAATTTAATGCTTCCGTATATTTTCCGAGTTGTTTGTTTACGTAAGCGAGTTGTAATAATAGATTTTGTTTATTTATTTGCTTATTCGATAAGGAGATTATTTTTTTTAAAATTAGATCGGCTTTAACAAAATACTTTGTTTTAATTAATATTTCCGAATATGTTTGTAATGTTTGATAATCAGTACTATCTCTTTGGACAATTGAGTCATAATATTTTGCCGCTTCTATATAATCTTCTTGTTCAATATTTTGTTGCGCGCGGTATTTTAATATGCGTTTACTTGTTTGCCCTAAAACAACAATTGATAAATTTAAAAAAAGTACTATTATAAATAATCTAAACATTTTTTATGCATTAAGTTATTTTCTGGTTTTCGCGACCAAAGGTATTGGATATTAATCTCTAAGGCACCTCTTCCATTACTGGCCTTTACTAATTTAGAAGTATTCACATCGTAATTAATAGATGTTGTTAATCTGTTTATTTTCAAACCTATTTGCGTTAATAAAGCGTCTTTGTTTCGGGAATAAATTCCAAACAAGAGATCATTTTTCTTATTTGTATTCGACAGGTTTATAGTGCATTTAGTGCCAATAATTATTTCTGAATACGAATTTTGATTTGTGAAATTGATAGTAGGATAAATTTTCATTTTATTGTTTATCGACCATATCCCTTGAATGTAATTATTAAATCTTCTATATCGAGGTACATTATCATTATAAAAGCCTTGATTTGGTTTATTAATATTGAATATAGCAGTCCCAACAACAAATGAAAATTTATCGGAAATTTCTTTATTGAAAAGTAGACCAGTTCCTACATTTAAATTTGATTTTTGTTGTGTAGTATATTTTTCATTGCTTGCAATATAACTAGAATAAATAAATCCATCAAATTGATTATCAAACATGTAGTTGGAAAAGTTCATTTGATTATTTTTCCAACCTATATCTAGACCAATTCTAAGTTTATCTTTTTGATTTTTAGCTTCAAGAAAAGTATACGCAACATTTATACGTCCTTCAATTGTTCTAAATATACCATCGCCTGTAACATCGTGTAATATACTTCCTCCATATGCTAATTTACGATTGAATTTGTTTACCATATCAAAAGTAAATGCTTGTGTCTGAAATGGTTTTGTAACATTTCTCCACTGATCTCTGGTACTTAAAGTTATTCTATAATCTTCGGACATAAACCCACTATTTGCGGGATTTTGATAAAGTGCATTTTCGTTTGTTTGTGACCAATGTATATCTTGTGTATAACCAATTATAGGGATGATTAAAAAGATTGATATGTAAATTTTTAGTTTCACGGATTTAATTCTACTTTAAAGATACTTTTTTTTGTTTATTTAATAATATTCATTCAATTTTTAGGTTTTAGGATTTAATCTTAGACTTGTTTTTGGTGTAGTATATATTTTTTATGATGTTAATTATCAGTTGTTTACATGTGTTAATAACTTGTTGATTAATCGGTTTTTATGAATTCGTTTAGTCCCTTTTTTTAATGTAATTTTGTGTTTATTAGTTTTTAACTAGATTATTAAGGGATGATACGCTCATTTTTAAAACGTAAATTAACAGACAATCAATTAGCAAATATTTTTGTTAATGGTTTGTTGGAAGTAATTGATAACGGATTTAAAGATGTTGCTTTATTAATTAATGAAGATCCTGCGTTTGAATCTACACCAAATATTACTTCTGAAGCTAATTCTGAATTTACCTTAATCATAATTGTTGGTAATTTAGTTACACTTGAATCGAGCTTTGATTCTGATCAAGCTTTTCGAGTAGAGAAACTAATTTACCGAAAATTTGCTACCATTTTTTCAATGGATGAAACGAGTTTCGAAAATTTGATTAAAGATTATAAAAATTTTATTTCTAGGGTAAATCATCCTTCTAAAAACATGCTTTATGGCATGTCAAAAGCAATTTTCCATAAATATAATCTGAATGATTTTCAGGATGATTATTTTAAGCGTATGCAGGCACCAAATCCATTGTTTCTAAAGCGAATGGATGAAGTTATGAGTAACTTTATTTGGGATTGGGATGTGTTCTTTAAAAAGTATAAGCTTTAAAAGATATTTTTACTTATTCATATCTAAATAAACTACCTTTTTGGTTTCGAAAAATTCATAATCAAAGAACTTTGTAATATTGTTATACTTTGGCTTTTGTCTAATTGGCTTCATTTCTTCTGTTAAATCACCGCCTTTAAGGTACAAAATACCGTTTCTAAGTTTATTTTTATTTTCGCTTAAAAATTTTCCCTTTACCCATTTTAAGAATTCTGGCATAGCTGTAACAGCTCTACTTACTATAAAGTCAAATTGTTCTTTTATTTCCTCGGCTCTGGAGTGGTAGGTAGTTACATTTTTAATATCAAGCGCTTCACAAACTTCATTAACCACTTTAATTTTTTTCCCGATAGAATCTACTAAAACAAAATTACATTCTGGAAATAAGATTGCTAGTGGTACTCCAGGAAAACCACCACCTGTTCCAATATCTAAAATGCGAGAACCATCTTTAAAAGATTGTATCTTTGCTATTGCAAGTGAATGAAGTACATGTCTTTCGTAGAAATGATCCATATCTTTTCTTGAAATTACATTTATTTGTTCATTCCAAAAAGTATATAGTTCTGCTAATTTAGAAAATTGATTTTTTTGTTTTTCAGAAAGTTCAGTAAAGTGTTTGAAAATAAGTTCAACTCCATTCATTTTTAATAGGTATAAATTTGTTCAACTTCTTTAGCGTATTTCGCAAGTATTATTTTTCGTTTTAATTTTAAAGTAGGTGTCAATTCTCCTTCTTCTACTGAAAATTCGTGGTCTAATAATGTGTATTTTTTAATTTGTTCAAATCCACCGTAATGTTGATTAAACGTATCTACCTCTACTTGAATTCGTGCTTGAATTTCTTGATTGTTTATTAAGCCTGAATTCGAGTTGTCTTTTATTTGAAGTTTCTTATTATTTGCCCATTCTTTTATGTAGTTAAAGTTTGGAATAATAAGTGCACCAGGAAATTTTTGTCCTTCTCCTACAACCATTATTTGTTCAATAAATCGAGATTCTTTGAATTTATTTTCCATTGCCTGTGGGATAATATATTTTCCACCTGAAGTTTTAAAAATTTCTTTTTTACGGTCTGTTATTTTTAAAAATTTCTCTTCAACAAAAGTACCAATATCACCAGTATGAAACCAACCTTCTTTATCGATATCTTCCGCTGTTTTTTCCGGTAAATTGTAGTAACCCATCATTACATTTGGCCCTTTTACTAATATTTCTCCATCTTCTGCAATTTTCACTTGAACATCATGTATCAATGTTCCAACCGTGCCGATTCGAATGCCATTTTTTAAACAATTAACAGATATTACTGGAGATGTCTCTGTTAATCCATATCCTTCTAGAATAGTGATATTTGCAGCTAAAAACATTCTAGCTAATTTTGGTTGTAATGCTGCACTACCGGACACGATTGCACGTGTATTTCCACCTAATGCTTCTTGCCATTTAGAGAAAATCAATTTTCGTGCAACTGCAAGTTTGATGTTATACCAAAAAGATCGATTTACTACATCGTATTGATCGCCAATTTTTACTGCCCAAAAAAATAATTTTCTTTTTATCCCGGTTAATTCTTCACCTTTTGAAATTATTTTGTCATATACCTTTTCAATTAATCTAGGAACAGCGGTAAACATATGAGGTTTTACTTCTTTAATATTTTCTCCTATTGTATCCATGGATTCCGCGAAATAGATGGAGCAACCCATGTAGATATATAAATAGTGTAACATTCGTTCATACACATGACATACAGGTAGAAAGGTTAGTACGCGTGAGTGTTCGTCACAAGGCATACGGTCAATACATGCGATAACATTCGATAATATATTGTTATGGGACAACATTACTCCTTTTGGATTTCCTGTTGTTCCTGAAGTATAAATGATGGTTGCTAAATCAGAATTTTGAATCCCAGCTTTCCTGTCTTCGATAATAGTATCGCTAATGGTTGATTCATTTATATGTAATTCAGTCCAATGCGGAATCGAGTCTTCTTTTGTAAAACTAAATAAATGTTCTAATGCTGGTAATTCAGATTTTAATTCGTTTATCTTATTGAAAAGGGTTGTATCACCAACAACACACAAATTGATTTTAGAATCATTAAAAATGTATTTATAATCTTCCGAAGAAATATTTGGATAGATTGGAACAACAATAGCGCCAATTTGTAATACGGCTATATCAAAAGCATCCCATTCATAGCGATTTGTTGAAATTATCCCAATTTTATCCCCAGGATTTATTCCAAAAGCCACTAACCCTTTTGCTGTTTTACTAACAAGTTCCATAAATTCCTTTGTAGAAATAGGATTCCAAATACCATTTGTTTTTGTCGAAAACATATCTGATTTCGGAAACTTGTTTAATTGATGGTAAGGAATGTCGAATAGTCGTTTCATAACTTTAATTTAACGGTTTAAATAAATATAATTATTTTATTTATAATAGCTTGTTATTCTATACTATATATTTTTTTTCCGTTCAAAAAAGTTGTGTTTGCGTAAATAGGACCGCTATTATTAATAGGAGTTTCTAAAATTGTAAAATTTGCATTTTTACCTTTTTCAAGTGTTCCATTTTTTCTTTCCGAATAGGATACATATTGCGCCCAATTTGTTATTGATTTTAGGGTTGTTAATAATTCTAATCCATTTAAATGGCTATATTTTTTTAGTCTATCTAATAAGCCATGCTTTGTACTTCCTGAACCAAATGTATAAATCGGAAGTGAAGCTCTATTTGTTTCGTTAAAACAAAGAAAAAAATTATTTTCTTCTAATAATTTTAATGCATTAGTTTGATTTTCATCGATATTGAATACAAACCATCGATGATCTTGTTTATGGCTTTGAAGTGATTGTATAATTTTTGGTATGTTTTTTTGCCCATTTTTGAAATCAAGACCAATTTGTAATAACTTGTTTTTAGCAATTGAACAAGCTTCTAAAACAGTTGATTCTTCTTCGTTTGAAAGCGTGAATCCTGCTATCGTAAGATTTTTATTTTTTATTTTTTTTAGTCTTCTTACATACTGAATATTCTGTTTTGAGGGGATTAAATAAATGTGCCATAATACCTCCATTTTAGAAGAGAATTTGACAAGTTCAATGAGTTGTTTATAGCTTATTCCATGAACAAAAACTTCTATAATTCCTTGTTCGAGTTCTTGTGTTTCAAATTCTTCTAGTATGGTTGTATTTAATTTTATTGTTGAATCCAAATGCATGTTGCAATCCGAAAAAGTTGGCACTATTTCTCTTCCTTCAACGTCAATTGTTTCTTCGGATCGATACTTGTTCAATATTTGGCGTTCAGGACCAATTTCAACAATTTTTCCATTCTTTATTGCCATCGCTTCGCCTGTGGTGTTATTATCATCTAAACAAATAATCGATGCATTGTGAAACAATTGGTCTACTTTTTTACCTTTCATACAGCTAGTTAGAAGAACGCTTAGGCAAAGGATAAAATAATTCATGTTTGTTAGTCTCATTGTATCTGTTTTTTAAGATAATTTTTTAATTTGGGAAAGTCTATGCAAAGTAATAAGGAACTGAATGCAAATGGTAAACAGGGAATTTTATATCTTACAATAGCCCCAAGTACAGGAACTGTCCAGCCGATTAGTATCGATAATAACACACTAAAGTAGATGCCAAAATAGAGGTATGGAAGTTGCGCGCGAGTCGGCTTTTTAAAAAATAGAATTACAAGAAGAATAAGGACTAAAATGCTGAAATTTTCAAATGCTGAGAACGCAAAAAACACGTTTTTTATTTCAAATATCGTGGGGCGAAGTAACCCATTAATAAATGCTTCTGGCATCGTTTTTACAAATGACCAAGAAGAATTGGTGAGCGCTTTTACATGAATTGTACTGCCTGCTTTTGTGTAATTAGCAACATTTATAAAATCTTTCTGTTTGTATTTTAAGTCCGATAGAAAGTCAAGTCTAGCATCAATTTTCCCTACGTTGAAAGCAATTATCATTAGTCCAATATTAAATAAGATAAATACTAATCCCACTTTTTTTGTCTTTGTGTAATGCGATAAAATCCAGGAAAATATACTAGGAATCAACAATATTAGCACATAGGTTTTTGTAATTGCTAATAGACCTATCGTTAGAACAATTATGCCAATGTATAAGCTTTTGTTTTTTGTATAAATAAGTCGTGTAAAAGCAAAAAGAAATACGCCAATTCCAAATAATAAAATACTTTCTTTTAATACACCTGACCCCCAAAACAATAAGGAAGGAATTAGAAAACAGGCAATTATTAGTTCTGTTTTGCGTGTGCTAAATTTTTCACTATATATTCTAAAAATACTAGTTAACCCTATAAATGAAAGCATTGATAATACCAATGTGTGTACATGATAACAACCAAAAGAAAAAAGATAAATTACTGCATTAAATCGAATTATAGTTGTATTATCGTTAAAAACATTGCTTGTAAAAGGTTTGAACCAATAATTCGTTTTAACTAATAAATTATGTATTTCAGCGGATTGATTTTGAATTCCAAAGATTATTTTCCAAAACTGGATTGGTGAAATTTTATATACATTTTCGTAAAGATATTTTGCATCATCAAAATATTTAAAAATGTCCGCTGTTTTTCGGTCTGTATAATAATAGGTATAAATGAAATAGAGACTTAATCCAAAAATAAATTTGAGTGTGAATAATAGACCTAATGTTTTGAATGGAATTCCTGAATTTTTAAAAAAAGACCATTTTTTTAGGATCAATAATAGCATTGAATAATAGAAAAGGACACAGGAAAGTTCTAAAATAGAATGCATTTTTATTTTTGAAAGAGGGTTTGAATACGTTGAAACGTTTTTTTATAAAATATGTTAGCTTTCGACTTGTCAATTAGAGTTAACAAACAAAAAAACAATAGTGGTAATAAAGGTGCTTTATATCGTACTAAATTACCTATTACAGGTACTAATAATCCTAAAAAAATAAAAGTAATGACGATAAAAGTACCCAAGTAAAATACAAGAAATCGCTGTTCAATATTTAATTTTCTTGGAAAAAGAACCATGAGCAAAACAAGTATTATACATAAAAAGTTTTCTAATGCGGGTAAAATTAGTTTTGAAGCATGTAATTCTAATAAATGTGGTCTTGCAAATCCGTTGCTTAACCCATAAGGCAGACACGCAAAGAAATTGGATAATTGTCCATCCAATTTCTTTGTGGAGATTAAACTTTTTGCTTTTGCTAATCTTGCTTCATGTTTATAATCAGCCTGCTTGAAGCGTAACATCTCTAGAATATTGTAATTATTCCCAAGTACATTCTTTTCATAAGAAATATGGTTGACCCGTTTGTATTCATTTCTTTTTTCTATTTCTGTTTTGTTTTTGAAATTGTAAATAACGGGATTGTGTGTATAGCTCCATGTTATAAATGACACTAAAAAAAATGCATAAGTCGAGAAAAACACTAGTTTAATACGTGTTGTTTTAAATAGTTTTATAATGCCAAAACATAAAACCGATGGTAGTATAAAACCAAAAAGGTAAGGTTTTGATAGTAATAATAATAGAAGGCCTACAACAAAACCAACTATGTTTAAAGTATTTATTTTAGTAATTAATTTTACGGTAAAATAGATAACAATGGTCAGTGAACATAAAATGATTGTTTCTTTAAGTAATCCAGTTGTCCATAATGCAATAGAAGGAGAGAGAAATAATATTAGATAAAATATTTTTTTCCATTCTAAATATGGGGACAGTGTTTTATACAATGTAAATGTTGCTGTAAATGAAATACAACTCATGTATAAAATTGCAATAAGCAGATTGTTATTTGATATTAAATTTAAAAAACTGGATAGTATAATAATTGTTTGGTTGTCATTATAAAATCCGTAGGAGTTTGGTTTAACCCAAAAAATCATTTCTTTAAATAGTAGAATATTTTGTTGATTTTCAATGTTTTTACCTCGAAGAATGGCGATGAAGTCAGACGGATTGTTTTTAAAGATGTTCGCTAATTGTTTACCATCTATAAAGTATTTATAAATATCATTTACAGATGTATCTGAATAATAATAGGTGTAAATATACCAAAGTGCTATTCCTGAAATTAGTTTAAAAAGAAAAGATAATACGATGAATTTTAGCGAAACATCATCTGTTTTAAAAGCTTGGGTTTTAATTATAAGGGTAGAAAAACCGATGATACTAATAAGAAAGATGAAGTATTCCACAACTTTAATTTTTTTCAAAGTTAGAAAGAACTTTTCATTTCGCTATTTTTTAATAACTCTGTGTATATTTTTATAAAATCTTGGTAGCATTAAAATACTATATGTGTATTTTTGTTACTCTTAAAAACATAAGCATGGAAAGTACTTTACATCAAGAAGCAACAGTAGAACAAGCGATTGAACTTGGATTACGCGCTGACGAATTTGAAATGATTAAGAAAATTCTAGGTCGAACTCCAAATTTCACAGAAACAAGTGTATATTCTGTAATGTGGTCGGAACACTGTTCCTATAAAAATTCTATTTTTTGGTTGAAACAATTACCGAAAGATGGGCCACATATGTTAGTGAAAGCAGGTGAGGAAAATGCTGGACTTGTTGATTTAGGAGATGGGATTGGTTGTGTTTTTAAAATAGAGTCACATAATCATCCAAGTGCCCTAGAGCCTTATCAAGGCGCTGCTACAGGTGTTGGAGGGATTAATCGTGATATTTTTACCATGGGAGCGCGACCTATTGCCCAATTAAATTCTTTACGTTTTGGAGATATTGATTCAGAACGTACAAAGTGGTTAGTAAAAGGGGTTGTAAAGGGGATTGGTGATTACGGAAATTCATTCGGTATTCCAATTGTTGGTGGAGAAGTATTCTTTGATAGTTCCTATAATCAAAATCCATTAGTTAATGCTTTTTCAGCTGGACTAATCGATACAAAAAAAGTTATTTCAGCGAAGGCGAAAGGCCCAGGAAATCCTGTTTATATTGTTGGTTCTGCAACTGGTAAAGACGGTATTGCTGGAGCAGCTTTTGCTTCGAAAGATATTACGGAAGATTCAGCTTCCGATTTACCATCTGTTCAAGTGGGGGATCCATTTCAAGAAAAATTGTTGTTAGAAGCTACTATGGAATTAGCGGAAACAAATGCGATTGTTGGAATGCAAGATATGGGTGCTGCAGGAATTACTTGTTCAACCTGTGAAATGAGTGCTGGTGGAGGTGTAGGAATGGAAATTTATTTAGATAAAGTTCCAACTAGACAAGAAAATATGTTACCATATGAGATTTTATTGTCTGAATCTCAAGAAAGAATGCTTGTAGTTGTTAAAAAAGGGGAGGAAGCAGTTGTAAAATCAATTTTTGACAAATGGGATTTACATGCGGAAGAAATTGGTGTAGTTACAGATACTGGTCGCGTTAGATACCACATGCATGGTGAAATTGTTGGAGACGTTCCAGCGGAATCATTAGTTTTAGGTGGAGGAGCTCCGCAAAACCAACGTGAATATTCTGAACCTGCTTATTACCAAGAATATAAAAAATTCAATATTAATAACGTTCAACAACCTGAAGATTTAAAAGAAGTTGCAATGTTTTTATTACAACATCCAAATATTGCATCTAAAAGATGGGTATATGAGCAATACGACTCGATGGTTGGGACTAAAAACATGGTGACAAATCAACCATCGGATGCGGGTGTTGTTAATATTAAAGGGACTAACAAAGCATTAGCGATGACAGTAGATTGCAACTCGCGCTATGTGAATGCGGACCCTGAAGTTGGTACGATGATTGCTGTTTCTGAAGCAGCTAGAAATATTACATGTTCAGGTGGAGAACCTAGTGCTATCACCAATTGTTTGAATTTTGGAAATCCGTATAATCCAGAATCTTATTGGCAATTTGTTGGTGCAATTAAGGGTATGTCTACAGCTTGTTTAAAATTTGCTACCCCTGTTACAGGTGGAAATGTTTCTTTTTATAATCAATCCGTAATTGGTGGGGTTGAGGTTCCTGTATTTCCTACACCAACAATTGGTATGATTGGAGTTTTAGCCGATAAATCTAAATTAATGACCCTAGATTTTAAACAAAAAGGAGATTTAATTTTTATTTTAGGAGATACAGTGGAAGATATTGCTTCATCTGAATATTTGGCTTCTTACCATAAAATACAAGCTTCACCAGCTCCGCATTTTGATTTAGAGAAAGAATATGCTTTACATCAATCGATTAAAGGATTAATCAACAACGGACTCGTAAATGCTGTTCACGATTGTTCCGATGGCGGTTTGTTTGTGACGTTAGCAGAAATGTCTTTTCCAAGAGGATTAGGGTTTGATATTGTAACAGATTCTGAGATACGCGAAGATGCTTTCTTATTTGGAGAATCTCAAGGTAGAGCAGTAGTAGCTTTGTCTGAAGATCAAGAAGAAGTATTTATTGAATATATGCTTACAACTGGTGTTAATTTCACCTTGCTTGGTCACGTAACAAAAGGAAAATTTGTTATTGATGATGAACATTATGGTTTCTGTCACGAGGCGAAAGATATCTTCGATAATGCGTTAGCGATGAAATTAGAAAAATAATAGTTTGTTAAAATTATTCAAAGGTCGTACTTATTTGGTACGACCTTTTTTATGCAGTAATAATATCTTTTAATTCTAATAATTCTTTTACTTTATCCGATTTCCCTAGAGATTGATACGAACTTATTAAATTAATTATAATACGTTGAACAATAGTAGTATGGCTACATGGTTCGAAAAATCCTTTTTCGTCAGGAAGTTTTAAATCCGTCAAAAATTTACGGATGTCATTTTCATATAAAATACTTCCTTCAGAAAAGGCATTTATATAAAAAAATACGCCTGAATTAGTGTTATTTCCAATCAACTGATTTACATGGTTTTCATCCATATAGGCAAGGATGAAATGATTAGGGAGATTTACTCCATAGATTGGTATTTTAAGACTTTGAGCAATTGTACTATATAGTATGCTTAAACTTAAAGGATTTCCGTGTTTTGTTTCCAAGACGGTATTTATAAAAGAGTTAAGAGGTGAATGATAATTTTTATTATCCCCCTTAAATAGGTAGCGTGTGTAAAATATTTTATTTAAAATTTTTACTTTTTCAAAAGCAGTTTGCTTATCATTTATTTCCATCCAAACATCTTGCCGAATTTCATCAATTTTTGCGCGAAGTACTTTTTCTATAATACCAGGGTATTGCCATTTGCTAATGATAGTCCATGCATCAATTAGATCGAATACCTTCGATTTTTTCCAATCTTCAAGTGCTGTTTTTATCGTATTAAATTGAATTTCATGGATGATTTGTTCAATTCGCGCTTGATGTAAAGTACTCATTTCGTGATTTTCCCATGCGCTTTCTAAATATGGTATAATTGCTATTCCATAGGACCGAATTTTAGACTGAATATGCACTACAATCTCTTCATCTGGATCATCGAGAAGATTAATTAATGCTTGTATAGAATCATTGTTTAACATGAAACAAAAGTACTAGGATAATACTTCTTATTTATTTAAACAAGATTTACTTATAAAAGTAATGTTGTTAATTGGAAATTAAAGTAATGATTCTATGATTTTATCCATCGTATACCCTTCTGCTTCGGCACGATAATTACGTACTAAACGATGGCGTAAAATAGGTTTTGCAACAGCTTTTACATCTTCAATATCTGGAGAAAGTTTCCCTTTCAATAAGGCATGACATTTAGCTCCTATGATTAAAAATTGCGAAGCACGTGGTCCTGCTCCCCAAGAGATATAATTGTTTGAAATAGAAGTACTGTATTGGTTATCTTTTCTTGTTTTCGAAACAAGTTGAACAGCATATTCTAAAACATTATCTGTTACTGGAACTTTTCGTATTAAATTTTGATACGAAATAATTTGTTCCGCGTTTAATACCTGATTAACGATTACTTCTTTATCTTCAGTTGTAGCTCTCACAATTGCAAGTTCTTCTAGATAAGAAGGGTAGTCAACCCAAATATTAAACATAAATCGATCTAGTTGTGCTTCAGGTAGGGGATAGGTACCTTCTTGCTCAATTGGGTTTTGTGTAGCAAGTACAAAAAATGGATTCGGTAATTTATGGGTTATCCCCGCTGCTGTAACCGATTTTTCTTGCATTGCCTCTAGTAAAGCTGCTTGTGTTTTTGGCGGTGTTCGGTTAATTTCATCCGCTAAAATTATATTGCTGAATAATGGACCTTTAATGAATTTAAATGTTTTACTTTCATCTAATATTTCTGAACCGATAATATCAGAAGGCATTAAGTCTGGGGTAAATTGAATTCGATTAAAGTCTAACCCAAGGGATTGTGCGATTGTATTTACAAGTAGGGTTTTTGCTAATCCAGGTACACCAATTAATAACGCATGACTTCTCGAGAAAATAGAGATTAATACTTGATCTACTACATCATCTTGTCCAACAATTATTTTGTGGATTTCATTTTTTAATCGATGATAATCTTCTACAAATGTTTTTGCTAATTCAACATCTCCCATAATTTGATTTAATTCGTTTTCCAAGAATATTTATAGTTGCAATTTTCATATTCTTTATCAATTCGAATATAGGCATTACCAATTTTTGTTTTAATCCAATTAGAAAGTATCCTCTCTTTTTTATCGTTTTCAGTTGCTCGTTGAATTAAAGTATAATCCTGCTCTAAATTTGCTTTATGTGGTCCGACACGATTCATTAAACGTACTATTCTTATACCTTGTTTTTTTTCATTAAAATCAAAATACAAACTTGGTGTGGTCAGATCACCTGCATTTAATGCATTTGTTAATATAAAAATTTGTTGATCAATTTGGTTTAAATCTTCCATGCTCCATCCTTGCTCTCCTGTAATTGGGTTGGTTATAATCCCTTTATTATGTCTTGTGTTATTGTCATTAGAATATTGTAAAACTGCTTGCTCCCAGGTTATTTGATTTTGTTTAAGTTTAGAGTAACACTCTTCCATTTTTGAGCTCGCATCTGTTAAACTTTGACGATTAAATTCTGGGACTAACAGAATGTGTCTGCATGTATAATCATCTCCTTTTCGTTCTATAAGTTGTACAATATGATATCCATAATCTGTTTCAAAAACATTACTTATTTCTCCTGGTTTTAATCCAAATACAGCTGCTTCAAACGGCGGCACCATCATTCCTCTGGATGCAGTCATTTGCCCTCCCTGTAATGCGCTTCCTGGATCTTGGGAATGAATTCTAGCTTGTGTTTCAAAGCTTTTTCCTTGAAGAATATCCGCTCGTATATCTTTTAGTTTATTGATGGTAATTTGACGATCTTCTTGCGTGATTTTTGGGAAAACGACAATTTGTTGAATACTAATTTTTGCATTGATAAATGGTATGCTATCGCTGGGCAAATTTTTATAATATTCTTCTATTTCTTTTGGTGTAATGTTTGTTGCACCAGCAATTTGCCGTTGCATTTCTTCGGTCATTAATCTCTTTTTTATCAGAGGTCGAAATTCGTTTTTTATTTGGGTTACAGTTTTATTGTAAAATTCTTCCATTTTTTGTCGACCGCCAATTTGCTGTTCAATCACACGTAATCGATTTTCCATTTCTCCATCTACTTGTGCATCTGAAATTTTGATACTATCTAGTTCGGCTTGGTTTAAAAAAAGATTTTGCATTAATAATTTCTCCAATATTTCGCAATCTTGATTAGGCGTTTTATGGTTTACACTATCAATATCTTGCGCTTTTTGAGATTCAATATCTGATTTTAGTATTACATTTTCTCCAATTTGGGCAACAATTTTCTCTAATGTTAATGGTTTTTGTTGTGCAAATGTTAACGAAGTGATAAAGAATAACAGAAAAGTATATTTCATGCGAACAGTAGGTATATTTAGTTGGAATCTAATGAATAAATAATTTTGTCGTTTATTTTAAAGGCATATTTTTTTGCTAATTCTTTTAACCATTCTTGTTCCAAATAATTTTGATAATCAGATGTAATTAATCCTTTAGCATCTAAAAGTAATTTAGGTCCAGCAGGAATTAATTCGTCTACTTTTATGACATAATATTTTCCTCCAAATTCATAAGAAGGATTTGTCCCTTTTTTAAAAGTTCTTCCTTTTAAATAAGGTATCTCACTAATCTCATATTTATTTGTTTTTACTTTTAAATTAAGTTCAGATTTAGCGTTTAATTTTTCAAGTATATGTTTGGATGTAATAGTGTCAGATTTTAACATTTTTATCACTTGATTAGCTATGTTTTTGTCTAAACATTCATAGATCATCGCATCAATACGATCTTTCCATTGGTAATTAAATTTATGACTTTCATAAAAATTCTTTAGTCCAATAGTATCTTTATTCGCTTTATTCCAAACTTTATCCGTCATGATTTCATACAATAAAACACCATCATGATATTCTTGCATCAATGCTTTAAATTCTGGGTATTTTGTTTCTAGCTGAGAGTCCTCATATGTTAATATTTCTTGAGAAACCCATGCTTGATACTGTTTGTTAATTAGATTTTTTGCATCCGTTTTTGGCACTCTGTAGTTAGAGTTAATATAATTCGCAAATTGTTTTTGTGTGAAAGATTGATTTTTTAAATTAAAAAGTACTTCATCTTTTTTAAGTTTGGAGGCAGTCCATTTTCCTTTGTAATAATTTGAATCGATATTCTTCACAAACCATTTTAAGCCTTTTTTACTTAAATCCTGAAAATTGTATTCTATTTTTAGTTTGTTGATCAAAGCAGTTTGTGTTTTTTTAGATCTATCATCTCTATTTACTTTAGATTGAAGCTCTTTCTTCATGCTTTCAAATGAGGCTAAAGGACTCAAATCAAGTCTTTTGATTATGTGAAAGCCAAAGTCAGTTTGTATCGGTGCGGAGAATTCTCCATCTTTAGTTATTTGAAATGCAGCCTCTTCAAATTCAGGCACCATACGAGTAGTTGTTCCACTTCCAAATTCGGGTAACTTTCCACCTTTTTCGCTTGAACCAGGATCATCTGAAAAATTTAAAGCTAATTCTTCAAATTTTTCACCAGCTTTTAATTTTAAATATATTTCTTCAATTTTCTTTTTCGCTACTTCAATATCCGATTTGTTTCCATCACGCTTTACGGCAATCATAATGTGTGCTGTTTTCATAATCCCTCTTGCGGCACGCTTATCAACTACTTTTAGCAGATGATATCCAAAACGTGTACGAACAATGGATGAAAGTTGATTTATTGGTGTATTGTATGCTGCTTCTTCGAATGGAAAAACCATTTGGAAAGCAGTGAAATACCCTAAATCACCACCATTTGTTACAGCAGAAGGATCTTCAGAAACTTCTTTAGCTATCTTTGCAAAATCCTCACCATTTTCAATACGTTTTTTAATAGCTTCAATTCTCTCAAAAGCTTTCATCGTATCCTCCGGACTAGCATTTTGTTCTAAACGAATAAGTATATGTGAAGCTTTTACTTCTTTTTGAAGTCGGTTGTATGCCTCTTCGACTACTTTAATATTTTCTTGTTTGTCAATTAAATAAGGAGTAGATAAACTTTTTCGGTATCCTAATAATTCTTTTTTAAGTTTTGGAAGTGTATCGTATCCTTGAGATTCTGCTTCTAAAACTTTCATTTTGAATTTTTTATACAATTCTAAATATTCATCAATCGATTTCTTGTCGAATTTTGGTTGTTGATTATTTTTTAAATAAATCTGAAGAAATTCATTTTTGGAGATTTTTTTATTATTGATCTCAATTACATAGTCTTGGTCTTGTGCGTGTAATAAGATTGATACAACACAGGAAATGAATAATAGAATGTTTTTTTTCATTTTATCTTATCTTATACTATAATTTGGTGCCTCTCTAGTTATTGTAATGTCGTGCGGATGCGATTCTTTCATACCAGCGTTTGTTATTCTAACAAATTCCGCCTCTTTTAAACGATCAATTGTTGGAGCTCCACAATATCCCATTCCAGAACGAAGTCCCCCAGCGATTTGATATATTACTTCCACTAAATTTCCTTTATATGGAACTCTTCCTGAAATTCCTTCTGGAACTAATTTTTTAACATCATCTTCTGCATCTTGAAAATAACGGTCTTTGGAACCCTTTTGCATCGCCTCCAGAGAACCCATGCCACGATAAGATTTGAATTTTCTTCCTTCGTAAATAATTGTGTCTCCGGGTGATTCTTCTACTCCAGCAAACATAGACCCGACCATGACAGTGTCTGCACCTGCTGCAATTGCTTTTACGATATCACCAGTATAACGTATTCCTCCATCAGCAATTACGGGAATTCCAGTGCCTTCTAATGCTAATGCAACTTCATTTACAGCTGTTAGTTGCGGTACACCTACACCAGCTATTATACGTGTAGTGCAGATTGAACCAGGACCAATACCAACTTTTACTGCATCAGCCCCCGCTTCTACAAGGTATTTTGCTGCTTCAGGCGTAGCTATATTTCCAACTACAACTTGTAAATCTTTGTGTTTTTCTTTAACTTCTTTTAATTTACCTACAACACCTTCTGTATGGCCATGCGCTGTATCAATTACAATAGCATCAACTCCCGCTTCAACTAATGCATCCACTCTGTCTAATGTATCATGGGTAACTCCTACAGCTGCAGCAACTCGTAATCTTCCATAGGAGTCTTTACAAGAATTTGGATACTGTTTAACTTTAATAATATCTCTATAAGTAATCAACCCTACTAATTTATTATTAGAATCAACTACTGGTAATTTTTCAATTTTATTTGCTTGTAAAATTCCTTCTGCTGTGGTTAAATCTGTAGTATCATTAGCTGTAACGATATTAGTACAAGTCATAACCTCCTTTATAGGTCTATCGTTGATTTTTTCAAAACGAAGATCTCTATTCGTAACAATGCCTTTTAATGTTTTAGAATCATCTACAACAGGGATTCCACCAATTTTGTTTTCTTTCATCAATTTTAATGCATCACCTACAGAAGCGTTTTCAGAAAGGGTAACAGGGTCTAAAATCATTCCACTTTCGGAACGTTTTACTTTTCGAACTTCCAATGCTTGCTCTGCTATAGACATGTTTTTATGAATAACACCTATACCTCCTTGTTGAGCAATTGCTATAGCTAATTGTGATTCAGTCACAGTATCCATTGCTGCAGATATAATTGGTGTATTCAAATCAATGTTTCTTGTAAACTTTGTTTTCAATGAAACATCTTTTGGTAAAACTTGAGAAAACGCTGGTACTAGCAGAACATCATCGAAAGTTAAACCTTCACGAACTTTATTGAGGTTTGATAAAGACATAGAACCTATATTATGTATAAAATTCTTGCAAATTTATTAATAATTCTCATCATTTATTGATTTTAACAATTATTAAACAAAAAACAATGTAATATTGTATTGTTATCAAATTGTTATCTCATGAAGACATATCTTTTATTAATATTTCTAGTTGCTAATTATGTTTTTTGTCAACAAAAAGAAAAATCATTAATTCAATTGTCAGGAGTAATTGTATCTTCAGATAGTCTTGATAACCTTCCGTTTACAACTATCATTCATAAAAGCAGTAAACGTGGAACAGTATCTGACTATTATGGTTATTTCTCCATCGTAGTTATGCCGGGTGATACGCTTCTATTTAAAAATTATGGTTATAAAACATCTTCCTATATAGTACCAGATACATTAAAAGAGGACCGGTATTCAATAATTCATGTTTTACAAGGTGATTACAAAGAATTACCAGCTGCAATCATATATCCGTGGCCTTCTAGAGAGGAGTTTGCTAAAGCATTTTTAGAGATGCATCCTTATGATGATGCACTTAGACGCGCTCAAAAACAACTGTCAGGAGCAAATTTGGCGTTTATTGCAGCGAGTGTTTCAACTGATCCTGGTTTAACTTATTCTTGGCAACAAAATCAGCAATACACAAAGATTTATACCATGGGGCAAAGTCCAGTAAATAATTTATTTAATCCAGCATCATGGAATTCATTTATAAATTCTTGGAAAGCTGGGAAATTAGGAAGAGAATAACTATTTAGCATCTTCTTCTTTATTTTTCTTTTTTTTCTTTTTTGGTTTTTCTTCTTCTAATAGAATCTCATCATCTTCAGATTTCGTTTCTTCTTTTATTACTTCTGGGAAGGTTCTTATTTCTTTACCTTTTTCATTAAATTCATGCTCTTCTAACAAAGTGCCTTTTTTATAAAGAGAACGAATTCTTAATTTTCTATTAGGAAAATACGCTTCAAACCAGCCGTCTTTAATCCCTTTTTTATAATTTTCTAAGGTTTGAACAAATCCTTGATAATAATAGGAAGTAAATGGTCCATTTTTAATATCGTTTAACCAATATTCAGTTTTCAATAATGTTCCATCATCATAATAGTAAGTTAACATCCCATCCTTTTTTCCGTTTTTATAGGTCAATTTTTCTGTGATTTTCCCTTCTTTGTTATAACTTATAAAATTCCCATCGATATTTCCTTTTGTATAATGAATAGATCGTTTAATTTTCCCATTGGAATAAAATATACGTTTCTCTCCATGTAGTTGGTCTAAGGCATAATTTTCAAGTAATGTAGTGTCTCCAACCGGATTGAAATAGACAAATTTCCCATGCTTTTGACCAATCATATAGTTCATTTCCCAGGCAGTTATGTTTGTGCTATCGTAATAATATGTCCATTTTCCATTTTCAAATCCTTCGACATGTGTTCTTACAACCATTGGACATCCGGACATATATTTAGTTGTGTCAGTTCCATTTTCTTTTCCATTCAAAAAATTAATGTAACGTTCTCTAATCCCATTTTCATAGCATGTTTCACATTTGCCAGTATATGGTTTTCCACCTGAGGCAGAGACAAATGTTTTACTTCGATCATCTAACTCAATTTTAGCATTACAGTCTACTACCCCCGGGGTTTTGCCACATTGCCATTCAATATATTTCTGCCCGTTTTTTAAATTTCCCTGATAGCATTTTTTTCTTTCAATATCACTTTGTCCTAAAATGAAACTGGAAATCCCTAAAAGGAATGATAGGATGATTAATTTCATTATTTATCGAGTGTAGTAAATTCTGAGTTATTGCTTATGTATTCAGGTACTATTTCTTTCATCAATTTAACAATATTCTGATTGTTTTGCATGTCATATAAACTGATGAGTTCTTCTATTTTCTCTTTTATAGCGTCATTTGATTCTCTTACGTTAGCAATTAAAATTTTAGGATGATGTGTAGGAATAGTGTTTTCATCTTTTGCTAATAATTCTTCGTATAATTTTTCTCCGGGTCTTAATCCTGTGACTTTTATTTCAATGTCTTTACCTTCGATTAATCCAGAAAGTTTGATCATTTTTTTTGCTAAATCAATGATTTTAACGGATTCTCCCATGTCAAACACAAAGATTTCCCCACCATTACCCATCGAACATGCTTCTAATACTAATTGACATGCTTCAGGAATAGTCATGAAAAATCGGGTAACGCGTTTATCCGTAATTGTAATAGGTCCACCTTGTTCAATTTGTTTCTTGAAAAGCGGAATTACAGAACCGTTTGAACCCAAAACATTTCCAAATCGAGTAGTAATGAATTTTGTTTTAGCGCTTTTGTTTGATTGCGCATAAATTTCTGCAATGCGTTTGGAAGCTCCCATTACATTGGTTGGGTTAACTGCTTTATCTGTAGAAATCATCACAAATTTTTTAACCGCATAGCTGATAGATAGGTCGACCAAATTTTTGGTGCCTAGAATATTCGTATAGATTGCTTCCGAAGGATTGTCTTCCATTAACGGGACATGTTTGTAGGCTGCAGCATGAAAAACATAGTTTGGTTGAAAGTAGTCGTAAAGCCTTTCCATGCGTTTGAAATTACTTATATCGCCAACAACAATCGAGAAGTTGAAATCTGCATAGTTGAAAAGCAGTTCTTGTTCTAAATCATATAAAGCAGATTCTGCTTGGTCAAGTAAGATGACTTGCTTTGGGTTGTAATGGACTAATTGTTTTACAATGCCGCTTCCAATAGATCCGGCAGCACCTGATACTAAAATTATTTGATTGTTTAATTCTTGTTGTATTTTTTCTGGTTGCAGGTAAATAGGATTTCTACCTAATAAATCCTCTATCTTAATGTTTTTTATTTGCGAAGTAGTAAAATCACCATTTATCCAGCTTTTTGAACTAGGTACTTGCAGAACGGAAACAGAATTTTTAAGACATATGTCTAAAATAATTTTTTGGCTTTCATAATTTGGCTTTTGTATCGCAACGATTAATTTATTGATTTTTTTTGTTAGGATTAATTTTTCAATGTCCTTGCTGTTGAAAATTTTAGTTCCTTGAAGTCGTGTATTTTTTAATTTAATATTATCGTCAATGAATCCTATAACTTCAAAAGGTGATTGAGAATCTTTTTCAATAGTTCGTTTCGTAATCAAGCCAGATACTCCAGCACCATAGATTAAAACCCGTTCTTTATTCTCGGCATTTATTTTATGAATAGATTCAATGTAAAAGATTTTGACTGCAAATCGAAATCCGATAATTAATGAATAACTAATGAAAAATTCCATTATAATGATAGAAGTTGGCAAATAATACCTGTCATCTATAAAGCTTATTCTAATTAGGTTCATTAGAAAAAGAATACTAGTTGATGCCCCAATAGTTAGTAGAAGTCTTTTGACATCAAGAATAGACGTGTGGCGAATGTGACCTTGGTAAATTTTAAATGCAAAGAAAACAATGCACTTAGTTAGAATGAAACTAGCAAGATATAAATAAGATGTATGCCAAAACTCAATTTCAATAGTTTTCAATTGAAATTCAAATCGGATAAAATAAGCTAAAATCAATGCTATTATAGATAATATAATATCGATTAAAAAAATAATCCAATTTGGGGTTTTAGATAATGGGAATAGCATCAAACATTTTTTGTACAAATATAATTTATATCAAATTATAAACGATTAAATTCCTACTCGAATCGAATAATCATTTGATTTATATAACTAAACACTATTTTTTTTAATGAAAATAATTTAAAGTTCAATTATTTAATTACTTTTGCATAAGAAATTTTGAATTAAACTATTCATTTATGAAAAAAATTATTTTATCTGCAGCACTTTTATTATGTGGTTCTGCATTTGCTCAAAAAGACACTTCTTATAATAAGCTGTCTATTGATTTAGGTGTTGGAGCTTGTAACGTTATGTCACCTAATTTCACTAAAGGTTATAATCAAAACCTTTTTGATCCACTTTCTGTTAGAGTAGGAGCTAGATATATGTTTAACAATATCTTTGGAGCAGCATGGGTTTTAGGATATGATAATATCAGTTCATCAAAAAAATCCATTGATTTCCAAACAAGCAATATTAGTTCTTCCTTACAAGCTTACGCTAGTTTGACTAATTTACTTAATTTTTCTGAATTTACAGATAAATTCGGATTACTTATTCACACAGGTGCTGGTTTAAGTACAATGAATGGGAAGGTAAATAATATCAAAGTTCGTGATAATGTTATTAGCTTTATCGGTGGTATTACACCACAATATAAATTGAACAACAATTTATCTATTAATTTAGATTTAGGTTTTAATCTTAATTTAAAACAACAAGTATCATTTGATTTAGCTTCAAGAACTAACACTGCAGGTTTATCAAACAACTTTGGTTATGCTACTGTAGGTGTTTCTTATTATGGTATTGGAAAGAACAAATCTAAAACACATGCTGATTGGTCACCAAAAGAAAATGCGTCTAAAAAAGAATTAGAAGCATTACGTGCTAAATTAAGCGCAACTGAAGCTAAATTAGTAGATACAGACAACGATGGAGTTGCTAACTTTTTAGATATTGAACCAAATACTCCTGCAGGTTCTTTAGTTAATGCTAAAGGTCAAGCGATAGTAGATATGGATGGTGATGGTATCGTTGATTCAGAAGATTTCTGTCCAACTGTTAAAGGTACAACTGAGTTTAAAGGATGTCCAATTGCTTTCTTTCAAGAAGTTAAAGCGGTAGATAACGAAATCACAGGAGCTGATTTATCAGGAGATTTGAAAAACAAAGTTGCTGCACTTACGAAAGATATCAACTTTGACACTAAAAATGTATCCGTTAAAGGTGCATTCAAAAAGCAATTAGATGCTTTAGCTAAAATTGCAAATGAAAATACTTCATTAGTTTTTGTTTTACATGGTCATTGTGACAATGTTGGAGAGGATATGTTAAACAATAAACTTTCTGAAGATAGAGCTAAATCTGTAAAAGATTATCTTGTTTCAAAAGGAGTTTCTGATTCAAGAATTTCAACGAAAGGATTTGGTATTGCTAATCCAAAATTATCTAACGATACTGAAAGAGGAAGAGCTGCTAATCGTCGTGTTGAGTTTATTGTTAAGTCAAAATAATAGTATACTAAATATAAATTTCTATGTAAAGCCGCTTCATTTTTGAAGCGGCTTTTTTTATGCAGAAATATTAATTTAATTGCTTATTTTAGTAATATGACTTTACAGAATGGTACAGTTTTAAAATCAACTGGTAAATGGTATATCGTAGAATTAATCGATGGATCTATTGTAGATTGTAGAATTCGCGGTAAAATACGTTTAGATGGCCTTAGGACTACAAATCCTGTTGCTGCTGGAGATCAAGTGAAGATTTCTAGTGACCGCGACGAAGAAGGTAAAGGAGTAATTGTTTCGGTAGATTTACGAAAAAACTATATCGCTAGAAAATCAACAAATTTAAGTAAACAGTCTCAAATTTTAGCAGCGAATATTGATAGAGCTTATTTAATGGCTACCCTGAAATCACCAGTAACACATTTAGCATTCATTGATCGTTTTTTGGTTTCAGCAGAATCTTTTCGTGTTCCCGTTACAATATTATTCAATAAAGTAGATACATATTCAGAGGATGAATTGTTTTATTTAGAAGCTTTAATTGATTTATATACCTCGATTGGTTATCCTTGTCACAAAATTAGTGCAGAAAATTCATTAAATATTGTTTTTCTCCACGAACAAATCAAAAATGAACAAGTAATGATTTCTGGTCATAGTGGTGTTGGAAAAACAACACTTATTAATCGTTTAGATTCCAACTTATCCCTAAGAACTGGAGAGATTTCTGAATATCATCAGCAAGGACAGCATACTACTACATTTGCAGAAATGCATAAATTACAATCTGGAGGTTATATTATTGATACACCTGGTATTCGTGCGTTTGGTATTGTTGATTTGGACAAGGAAGTTATATCACATTATTTCCCAGAGATGCGTGCTTTATTGGGGACATGTAAATATCATAATTGCCAACATTTGAATGAGCCTCATTGTAATATTAAAAAATCGGTGGAGTCAGGCGTTATTTCTGAATCTCGGTATCAGACTTATATTCAGTTAATGACCGAGGATGAAAACGAGGTCCATCGAAAAAAAGAAATGTAATGCGTATTGTAGTGCAACGTGTTTCAAAAGCCTCCGTATCAATTGCTGGAAATTTATATAGTGAAATAAATTATGGATTTTTAGTTTTGATAGGTATTTGCGATGACGATAGGTACGATGATATTGAATGGTTGACACAGAAAATAATTAACCTTCGCGTATTTGGAGATGAACTAGGTAAAATGAATCGTTCGATTCAAGATATTAACGGTGAAATTTTAATAGTTAGTCAATTTACTTTATTTGCTTCTGTTAAAAAAGGCAATAGACCAAGTTTTGTAGCTTCTGCAAGACCAGAAATCGCAATCCCTATGTATGAAAAATTTATAGATGAACTAAAACAGTATGACATAAAGATACAAACAGGAGTTTTTGGTGCAAATATGCAAATTGAGTTAGTGAATGATGGACCAGTAACGATTATTATAGATTCAAAAAACAAGGAATAATGGAAATCAAGGAAGCGCAATTAATTGTTGATCAATGGATCAAAGAACATGGAGTTCGTTATTTCAATGAATTGACAAATTTAGCAGTGTTGACGGAAGAAGTAGGGGAGGTAGCACGTATAATTGCTCGTAGATATGGAGAACAATCAGAAAAAGAGAGTGATAAAGGGAAAGATCTAGGGGATGAATTTGCAGATGTATTATTTGTACTTATTTGTTTAGCGAATCAAACAGGTGTAGATCTTACGGAGGCGCTTCAAAAGAATTTAGACAAAAAAACCGGAAGAGATTTCCAACGGCATAAAGAGAATAGTAAGTTAAAAGACAAAAGTTGAAATTCGAAAGATTTGGAGTACTTTAAATTCTAAATTCTAAACTTTACACTCTACTTAAATTCTGCTTTCAAACTCATATCTAGACTTTTAAAGCTATGTGTTAATGCACCAACGGATATGAAGTCAACGCCCGTTTCAGCAAATTCTCTTATTGTTTCTAAAGTAATTCCCCCAGAGGCTTCTGTTTCGTAATTGGTAGGGATTAATTTTAATGCAGTTTCAAGTTCTGAAGGGGTAAAATTATCTAACATAATTCGGTCAATACCGCCAACTTCTAGTACTTGTTTTAACTCATTTAGATTTCGTACTTCCACTTCCACTTTTAGTTTTTTACCAGTTTCTTTTAAATAGTTTAAAGTACCTTCAATTGCTGGTTTAATTCCTCCTGCATAATCAATATGATTATCTTTCAACATGATCATGTCGTACAGTGCAAAACGATGATTTTCACCACCTCCTATACGAACTGCCCATTTTTCCATGTATCGTATACAAGGCGTAGTTTTTCTTGTGTCTAGTAAGCGTGTATTTGTCCCTTCCAATAAAGAAACTATTTTATGTGTTTGTGTAGCAATTCCACTCATGCGTTGCATGAAATTTAATACTAAACGTTCTGTTGCTAAGATTGATCTTGAAGAGCCGATTACTGTAAATGCTACATCTCCTTTTTTTACTGGAGTACCATCGATTAATAAAATATTTATTTCAAGAGAAGGGTCTAATTTTTTAAAAATTCTCACAGCCAAATCAACACCTGCCAAGATTCCATCATCCTTGATAAATAAAGTAGCTTTACCTTTAGCGAATTCTGGCACACAAGCGAGACTTGAGTGGTCACCATCTCCTATGTCTTCTAATAAAGCTAATTCGATTATTTCATCTACTGTCATGATGTTGGTTTTTGTTTATGCAAAAGTAATGTTGAATTTTAGAACTTTCTACTTTTCCATAAGTTTTCAGTAATTATTTCTATTTTTGTTAGACAAAATTTTACTTCTATGTCTGAAATTCAAGATCAAAAATCAACAGCTCCAAAAAGTAATGGTGCTTTATTATTGATATTATTAGCACTACTTGTTGCATTAGCATATATGTCCTATTCTTGGTCAAAGAAAAATAAAGAATTAAATGAATGTTCTAATTTCAATAAAGAGTTGGAAGCAGACATGCAAGGGATGAATGAAATGATGTCTGGATATACAGGGAATGTAGGTGTTGATTTAAAGAATGATTTTCAAAAAATGTTAAATCAATATGATGCTTTAAAAGTGAAAGATTCTGTTCAGGCTAAAAATGTTGAAGAACAAAAACAAAAAATTAAAGGTTTATTATCGCAACTTGAGAGTGGGAAAAAATTAACCGCTAGACAGTTATATACTTTACGTAAAGAAAATGAGACTTTGCGAAGTATTATGAAAGGTTATGTTAAACAAATTGACTCTTTGAATACGATGAATGTGAAATTATCTTCCGATTTAGATACTAAAACACAAGAATTAACTTCTACAGCTTCCGAAAGAGATCAATATAGACAACAAGCAGAGGAAAGCACAGAGTTAGTAAAAAAAGGCTCTCGTTTACAGGCTTTAGGTTTCAACTCTGGAGCATTGCGTATGAAATTAAATAATACGACTGAACCAACTAACAAGTCTAAAAGTGCAGTTCAATTAAAATCTTCTTTCACAATATCTGCTAATCCTTTGACGAGAGCTGGTGTGAAGAAATTATATATGCAAATTACATCTCCAGATGGTGTTGTATTGCAAGCGCGCGAAAATAATGTAGTTACGATGGATGGAAGCTCTGTGGCGTTTTCAGATCGTAAAGAAATTGAATACACGAATAATAATGTGGATGTTTCTATATACTATGATTTAAAAGAGGATGAAGCAACAAAAGGTAATTATAAAGTGAAGATATATTGTGATGGTCAGGTTATTGGAACGGATAGTTTCACACTAAAATAAACTACTCTTCAGAGCATAAAAAAAGAGGGTTTTCAATTTGAAAACCCTCTTTTTTTATGCGTATAATTTTGGATTATTTCCAAACTCCCATCTTGCAGAATTTATCGATACGATCGTTAATTCTTACTTCTGGTTTTATTTTTTCTAATTCCGTAATAGTTTTTTTGATGTATTGCTTGGTGATTTCAAACATTTCATCTTGGCTTCGATGTGCACCATTGATTGGTTCTTGAATAACTTCGTCTACCAAGTTTAGATCTTTCATGTCCGTAGAAGTCAATTTAAGTGCCTCTGCTGCTTTTTCTTTGAAATCCCATGATCTCCATAGGATCGAAGAACAAGATTCAGGAGAAATAACTGAATACCATGTGTTTTCAAGCATAACAACTTTGTCACCAACACCTATACCTAATGCGCCACCAGAAGCTCCTTCACCAATTACGATACAAATCACAGGGACTTTTAAACGCATCATTTCATAAATGTTACGTGCAATTGCTTCTCCTTGTCCTCTTTCTTCTGCTTCTAAACCTGGAAATGCACCTGGAGTATCGATTATTGTAACGATTGGTTTATCGAATTTTTCCGCTAATTTCATTAAGCGTAATGCCTTACGGTAACCTTCCGGATTTGCCATTCCGAAATTACGGTACTGACGCATTTTTGTATTGATTCCTTTTTGTTGCCCAATAAACATTACAGATTTACCATCTAATAATCCAAAACCACCAATCATTGCTTTGTCGTCTTTCACACTTCGGTCTCCATGTAATTCTTGGAAAGTACCATCGCTGATCGCATTGATATAAGCTAATGTATATGGTCTGTCTGGATGACGAGACAATTGTACACGTTGCCAAGGAGTAAGGTTTGAGAATATTTCTTTTGTTTTAAGGTCTAATTTTTCTTGAAGTTTTTTGACTTGTTCTGTCATATCTACTTCTGTCGTCAACCCAATTTGTTTTGTTTGAGCGATTTGCTCTTCAAGTTCTTTGATCGGTTCTTCAAAATCTAAATAGGTACTCATAGCTATAAAATTGTGGATGCAAATGTACAAATTTTGTTGCGAACGATTAACTTTGTTTTATGATATTATTTCCACCGTGTAAAATTAATATTGGATTACATGTATTGCATAAACGTAATGATGGTTACCATGCCATAGATTCATTAATGTATCCTGTATCCATTTGTGATATACTTGAAGTTATTAAAAGTGATACTTTTGAATTTACTAACAGTGGGATTACGATACCTGGGGATGGACAAATGAATATTTGTATTAAAGCGTTTCATTTAATGCAGAAAGAATATGGAATTTCTCCGATTAAAATTCATTTACATAAAGTTATCCCAATGGGAGGAGGGTTAGGTGGTGGTTCTTCGGATGGCACTTACACATTACGTGCGATAAATGATTTGTTTAATCTTGACTTGACGGAAGAACGTTTACAAGAATTAGCAGCGCAATTGGGCAGTGATTGTCCGTTTTTTGTAAAGGCAGTACCGCAAGTTGCTACTGGACGAGGAGAGGTATTAGCAGCTGTTGATTTTAGTTTACAAGGCATGTATTTATACATGGTAAATGTTGGGATACATGTATCTACTGCGCAGGCCTTTTATAAGGTTGCATTTTATAAGAAGCAAGAAACAATTTCAGAACTAATAAAGAATCCGTTTGATCAAATAAAGGATGAATTGATAAATTCATTTGAATCTTCGGTATTTGATAGTTATCCGATATTAAATGAAATAAAGTCTATATTTTTTGCGGAAGGTGCAGTTTATGCTGCCATGTCAGGAAGTGGATCTACGATGTATGGGATTTTTAAAACATGTCCGGAAAAAGGGATGTTTAAGAATTTTGATTTGTTCTTCGAAGAAATTGTACTTCTTTCTTAAATCAATTACAATTATCTAGAATTTTTTGTACCGCTTCTTGGTACCGAAGTTCCACTGCACTATGCCAATCTTTACAAGCGCCAGATTTATCATTCATTTTGATTTTGACATCCGCACGTTTCATGTAATTTAAAGGATTAAGGGAATCTAGTTCAATTAATTTATCTAAATCTACAATTGCATCCGCAAATTTATCAAGTGCTAATTTCAAATTAACATTGTTTAAATATAATTCCAAATTAGATGGGTCTAAATCTATCGCTTTGTTATTATCCATAATTGCTGCACGATAATCGCCAAGTTCAGAACGTGTTATTGCTCTGTTTTTGTATGCTTCCAAGTAGCTTGGATTTAATTCAATTGCTTTCGAATAATCCTCAATCGTTCCGGAGAAATTTCGCATTGCATGATATGTGTTACCTCTCCCAAAATAGGCTTGTGCGTTATTTGAGTCGCGTGTAATTGCTTTATTCATGTATTCAATAGATTCTGCAAACTCATTTAATTTACACTTTAAAACCCCCATGTAATAAGCAGCATTTGAATTTGCAGTGTCATTTTTTAAGACATATAAAAAATCATGATTTGCAGCTTTAGTATCACCACTTCCTAAATAAGCATCACCACGACTTAAATACACTTCTAATACGGAGGTGTCTTGTAATAAAACATGCGTGTAATCTTCAATTGCTTCGCTGTAATTTTTTAATTCTTTTTTGATGTCTGCACGGGCAATAAATGCATCTTCAAATGTTGGATCTACCGATAAGATATGGTTGTAATCTACAATTGCACCGGGTTTATCATTTAATTTATACCTTATGGTTGCTCGATGAAAATATGCATAGGTATGTTTTGGATCCAATTCTATTACTTTATTTAAATCAATCAAAGCAGCGCGGATATTTGCTAATTCAACGTAGGCTAATGCACGATTATAGTGAGCGGTAGGATCATTTGGAGCCAACTGAATGGCATAGGTGAAATCGTCTGCAGCTAGATCATATTTTTGTAATTTAATATATAACGCTCCCTTATTTCTAAATGCTTTTTCATGCGTTGAGTCAATCAAAATACATTTTTCATAGTCTTCTATGGCATCCCTGTAATTACCAATCTCTGATTCCGCCTGTGCACGATTAAAATAGGCAGGTACAAAAAGCGTGTCTATTTCAATTGCTTTATCAAAATCTTCAATCGAACCAGTATAATTTCGTAACATGTGTTGCGTATTCCCTCGATTAAAATAGGCAAGTTTATTTGTAGTATCTATATTTATGGAGCTACTAAAATCCTCAATAGCAGTTTTATATTCTCCTAATTCAGATTTAACGACACCTCGATTTATAAAGAATTCTGCTTTGCTGGGATTTAATTGTATTGCTTTTGAATATTCTTCTAAAGCACCTTTAAAATCTTTTCGATCTAATTTATCATTCCCTGCATTATAAAAATCCATAGCAGTTTGACTAGAAACGCCAAGGCTCATTAAAATTAGAATAAATACAACTACTAAATTTTTCATCGCTTCAATTTTCGTGTTGAATTTTTGTTAAATATGAATAAAATATAAGCATAAATAAAGGTATAATTTTGTTAATAATCAAATTTTATATCTTTATATACCTTTAATAGCTTATTTTCCAGAGGAATAATCCATGTGCGGGAACAGACATTTTTGCTTCACAACGATTGTTTTTATCTAATATGCTTGTAATTTCATCTGGTGTTATTTTTCCTTCACCTACCTCTAGTAATGTTCCTACTATCGCACGAACCATATTGCGAAGAAATCGATCGGCGGTTATTTCAAAATAGAATGCATGTTCATTTACTTTAGTCCACTTAGCGTTACTTACGGTACAAATATTAGTAAAAACATCTGTATGTAGTTTAGAAAAAGAAGTAAAGTCTTTTTTCCCATATAACAACAATCCAGCTTTGTTCATTTTATCCATGTCTAGCGTTTTTGTATAGTAAAGACTAGTATTATTTAAGAATGGATCTTTTTGTGTATGAATGAAATAACGATAGGTTCTTGCTTTTGCATGGAAACGCGCATGAAAGTCTTCATTTACTTTTTGAATCGTATAGATTACAATGGAATCCGGAAGAATACGATTAAGTTTATACGTTAATACTTCTTCTTCCCATTTTGATGGTAAATCGACATGGGCTATATAATGTTTTGCATGAACTCCTGTATCTGTTCTTCCACAACCAACGATGTCAATTTTTTTCGCATCAAATAATTTTGAAAGCGCTTTTTCAATAGTTTCTTGAACGCTGATTTGCCTAGGTTGAATTTGCCAACCAAAGAAATCATTGCCATTATATGCTAATTCAATCGAATAACGTAGTGTTTCCATTATAAAATATTCACTTCACGTTCAAGTGTAATGCCGAATTTCTGGACAATATCTTCTATAATTTCAGTTGAAAGTTTGTATATTTCATTGCCCGTTGCCCCGCCATAATTTACCAATACCAACGCTTGATTTTTATGCACTCCACATGCACCTACTTGTTTTCCTTTCCAACCCGCAGTTTCAATTAACCAACCTGCGGGAACTTTAACGGATTTTTCGTCAATAGGGTAGGATGGAGCGTCAAGGTATACTTCTTTGATTCTATTGTACGTTTCAATTGGAACAACTGGATTTTTAAAAAAACTTCCAGCATTACCAAGTTCCTTTGGATTAGGTAATTTACTTGAACGAATTGCAATTACAGCATTACTAACGTCTTTACTGGTTGGATTAGATATGCCTTGTTTCGTTAATTCACTTTCGATTGCGCCATAATGTGTGCTTACTTTTTCCGATAAGGACAAACGAAAATATACGTGTGTAATTATGTATTTTCCTTTTAATGCGCGTTTGAATACACTTTCTCTATACCCAAATGCACATGCATCTTTCGAGAAAGTTTGCATTTCTCCAGTTTGAATTTCAAGTGCTTCTAATTTTTCAAACACATCTTTAATTTCCACACCGTATGCGCCAATATTTTGCATTGGACTAGCACCTACACTACCTGGAATTAATGACATGTTTTCTAAGCCGTGGTAACCATGTTCGATTGTGTAAAGTACTAAGTCATGCCAAACTTCGCCTGCACCGACTTTCAATACCACAGAAGTATCTTCTTTCGCGCTTACCGTGATACCTTTTATTTCATTTTTTAGAACAAGTCCATTAAAATCCTGGGTTAACAATAAATTGCTACCTCCGCCTAGAATCAATAATTCTTCTGTATTATTTTCTGTTAATGTACGCGCCTCCTCTTCTGTTGAAAAAGCTGCAAAATGACGCGCATTAGCAGAAACTCCAAAGGTTGTAAAGTCTTTTAAATCAATATTTTTTTGCATCGTTTTTTTTAATGTATTTCTATATTAAATGGCATACGCATCTGAATTCCTTGCATATTTTCTAATTTTAGTAATTCAGTATAATATTTTTGAATACTTGCAGGAATTTTTGTAGTCACCGTATTTGCTGAAGTTTTATTTTCTTTTAAATCTTCTAATTGATCTAAAATTTCTTCGATGGGTTCTAATTTTTTTTCCGGCCAATAACGTGGAATAACCTTATTTATTTTCGCTTGCTTTGCAGCATATGCGATAGCATCATTTAATCCACCTAATTCATCTACTAAGCCAATTTTTTTCGCATCAATACCTGTCCAAACTCGTCCACGTGCATAACGATGAACTAATTCGGGACTCATTTTTCTACCATCAGAAACTTTTCGAATGAAATCGGTGTAAATTTTATCTACTTGTTTTTGGATAAGCATTAGTTCTTCAGATGATAATTTATGATTTAAGGATAAAGAAGCATGCTTGTTGGTTGTTATTTTATCAAAAGTTATTCCTAATTTATCTTGAAAGAATTTACCTGTATATGGTATGATTCCAAAAACACCAATAGAACCTGTAATTGTTGTTGGTTCTGCAAAGATTTTGGAAGCGGCTGTTGCGATATAATATCCGCCAGAAGCAGCTACATCCCCCATAGATACGATCACTTTTTTGGATTTATTTGCTAAAACAACTTCTCTCCAGATAATGTCACTTGCTAGTGCGCTACCTCCTGGACTATTTACACGTAAAACAATCGTTTTAATATTATTGTCTAGTCGCGCTTCCCGAATATATTTAGCAACATTGTCGGAAGTTAATTCATCCCCATCTACACTTATATCTCCTTCCGCTAAAATGATGGCTATGTTTGGCTTGGATAAATTGTTACTAATCTGTTGGTTGTAAAAGTTTTTACGTGCGTATTTTTCAAATGCTAACAAATCTAAGTCGTCGGATGTTTCAACATTTACTTTTCGGGTTAAAATTTTTAAAATTTCATCTTCATATTTGCTTGCTTTGAAGAAGCGAAATTTCACTGCTTGTTCCACAGATGTTACGAGTGCCTTATTTGCAATTTTAGATAATGTCGCAGTATCTGTATGAATATCGTTTGCAATTTCACAACGAATTTCTTTCCAAATATTTTTTAATAGTAAGGTAGTTTGTAATCTGCTGGAATCAGACATTTTGGTGTATAAAAATGGTTCAACAGCACTTTTGAAATCATTGCTACGACCACGAATTACTTGCATTTCTACGCCAAGTAAATCCAAAGTATTTTTGAAAAACATTGGCTCCGTCCCTAGCCCTAAAAATTCTACCATAGTACCAGGAAAACCGTAATTTTCTTTCACAACAGAAGTTAAGTACAGTTGTTTTTGTGAAATCATTTCACCGCTGGTATAGGCGATAACGAATTTTCCGGATTTTTGAAAGTCAGCAATTGCTCTTCTAATTTCTCGAGCAGTAGAAATACCGCAATTTATCCCTTTTAATTCTATATAAAGTCCTTTTATATTTGGGTCTGATTTTGCTTTTTCAAGTCCAAATAAAATGTCGCTTAATCCAATTTTTTTCTCAATTGAAAAAGTGGAGGCATTTAGTTTCGAGGAACTGTTTTCTGAAATAACACCGTCTAAAGTCATGTGCAGGATTGTTTTAGATGAATTTTCATCTGCTTCTTCGTTTGATAGTCCTGCTAGCATCGCTCCAATTATTCCAAAGAAAATCAACGCGTATATAGCAGATACGACAATTATTGCGGTGAAAGTTGGCCAAAATATCTTCCAATAAGAAAATCTTTTTTCTATCATAATCCTTAATTTAGAGCAAATGTACGTAACGATTTTGAAATTGTGTAACCCAGTTTTATAAAGAACGTATCATTTGATAAATAGCAAGTATATGGTGCAAGTTTTTATTGGTTTCGGGTCGAATTTAGGGGATAAATTAGTAAATATCAAACTTGCTATTAATTTGATTAATAATGAATTAGGGATTGTGGTGCGTCAGTCTTCACTCTATGAATCAGAGCCTTGGGGGTTTGAATCATCAGAAATGTTTGTGAATGGCGTGTTAGAAATATACACTAAATTTTCTGCAGAATTGCTATTAGTTGGTTTAAAAAAAATTGAGTGTGATTTAGGGCGAAAAGAAAAAACCACCACAGTCTACACTGATCGATTAATTGATTTAGATATTTTGTATTATGGGGATAAAATAATCACTATGAACGGTTTGGAAATACCGCATCCACGTATTTACGATCGTCGTTTTGTGCTTGAACCCATGGTTGAAATTGCGCCAAATTTTATAGATACAATGGTTCATAAATCAATGAAAGAACTATTAAATATGTGTTCAGACGCTTCATTATTAAAAAAAATACTAAATTAGTCAGTTATTATTGATTGTTAACTTGACGATTAATAATTAATAGTTTGTAAATAAGTAAATTAAGATTCATAAATTGAGTATGAAAAATCCTACTATCAAAAGTATAGCAATGTTGACAATTGCTAGTTCACTAGTTGCAAGCTGTAGCTTGATAAAAGATGTTAATTATACCGTTACTCCTAGTCCTTTAGAGGTGCATGGTGATAGTGTTCGTGTAAAAGTAGCTGTGACTTTTCCTCAAAAAGGATTAAACAAGAAAGCATCTATCGAAATTACGCCAATGTTGGGTAATAATGCATTGAACTCTGTATTAATTATGGGTGAAAAATCTACTGGTAATGGTACTACAATTTTATATAAGCCTGGAGGCGTTGTAAGCTATGAAGACGTAATCGCTTACAAACCGGACATGGAAAATGCAGAATTAACAGTTTCAGGTCGCGTAATGAAAGGTGGAGTTGAAAAAATGATGACTCCAACAAAGAAAATTGCGGATGGGACTATTATTACTCCATACTTAGTAAATAAAGATTTTAAAGTTGCAATCGAGAAAGATAAGCATGTAAATGTTCGGGAAGAGGTTTACACTGCACAAATCAATTATTTAAAAGGAAAATCAGACTTACAAGCAGGAGAATTAGATAAAGAATCTTTGAAATCTTTTGAAAAATGGCTTATTGAAGCACAAAACAATCCTAAAATTAAAATTAAGTCCATTCAAATTGTAGGGTATGCATCTCCTGAAGGGGAAGAAAATAAAAATAATACCTTATCTTCTGATAGAGCGACTACTGGTAAAACAACTACGCTTTTACTTGCTAAAAATGCTAAAAATGAAGCTGCTAATAAGGAAATATATTCTTTGTTTGGACGTGGAGAAGATTTTGATGGATTCAAAGTGGAGTTAGAAAAGTCTGCGATGGATCAAGATGAAAAACAATTGGTTATTCGTGTTTTAGAAATGTATAAAGATCCTATTCAACGAGAAACTGAAATGCGCAACATGGCTAAAACCTTTACTTTTTTAGATAAAACGATTTTTCCAAAGTTACGTCGTGCTGAAGTTAAAGTAAGCTACGAAACAACAGGACATTCCGATGAAACCTATTTAGTAATAGCAAAAACAAATCCTGAAAAATTAGGTGTTGAAGAACTTTTGTATGCTGCTTCATTACAATCAAATTTAGCGGAAAAAGCATTGATATACACTGCTTGCGAAAAGTTGTATCCTTCGGATAATAGAGCTTTTAATAATGAAGGTGTTTTATATTTTACACAAGGTAAATTAGCGGAAGCGGAATCAAAATTTGAAAAATCTATTTCAATTCAAGAAAGCGGAATAACTAAAAATAACTTGGCAGCCTTAGCTGGAGCTAAAGGTGATTTGAAAAAGGCAAAAGAATTATTAGAAAAATCGAGTGGTGCTGGTGCTGAAGGAAATTACAACAAAGGAATTATTAGTATTGTTCAAGGAAATTATTCATCTGCAATTTCTAGTTTTGGGGATAGTAAGACCTTTAACAAAGCATTAGCACAGGTGTTAAATAAAGATTTTGAAGCTGCTATCGCTACGATTAATGCGTCTTCAGATGTTTCTTCCGCACAAGGTCATTATTTGAAAGCTATTGCATTTGCTCATCAAGATAAAGTAGACGAGTGTGTTAAAGCTTTACAAGCTTCTATAGCAAAAGACGCTTCATTTAAAGCAAAAATGATTAGAGATCGTGAGTTTTTGAAGTTTGTCACAAATGAAAATTTTGTTGCAATCTCAAAGTAAACTACAATTTTAAATAGATTAGAGGCTGATTCATTGGATCAGCCTTTTTTTATTAATCACAATCTCTGCCAGAGAGATGATTCGTAGTATGTTTCTTTTCTAATTTTTCCATTTCTAGTAAAAACTTTTTAGATGGTTTTCGGTTAAGTAGGTTACTTAAGTCTGGTTGACCAGCATCTACCCAGGCAGTATACCAAATACTTCCTGTCATGTGAATTGCTGCAGTTAATCTTCGTTCAACCATTTTATTTAATCGCTTGTGATATGCTAACGAAAACTCGCGAGAATAGACTTTTATCGTTGTTGTTCCTCGTTGTTCGAAACTATATTTAGGGATTAAATTTTCAGCACTAATTTCGGCTTCAAATTTAAAAACAGAATCAAGCGCTAGATGGGATTCTTTTAGGGTTTTCCAAGTTTCCTTATGGATGTTAGAAATATAGGACGCTTTACCGACAAAGTAATTGTATTCTTCCGAAAATAATTCTACTAACCTACTTTCCCATAATCCATGTATCCCTTTTTGATTGGTTAATTGTCCATTATAATTATGTGTTGTATGCAGTGGAACATGGGCATCACCGATATAATGTCCTATATCTGCAGAATATTTTAATATTTTGTCTAGATTTTTTTCTTCGAATGCTTTTTGTAAATTCAATTTTGTGCTATATATATGCCATGGAACTATACCATGTTTAAGTAAGCTATCTTCTGAAAATTTTTCTACTGCTTTTTTCCAAGTATGCGGAATACTATCGAAAGGATTTTGGTAGTGGTCTAAATCAATAAAATGACAAGGACCTTCCGTTGGGACGATATACCTTCGTTTGTCAGGATCAACGGCATGTTCTGTAATGTAATTTAAATTTTCTTTATAGAACGGAAATATACTCGGAGGCAAAGTAAATACTGCTAGTCGATTGATTTTTTTATGACCATAAAATCCCCAGGGTAAAGATATACTTATCAATCCACTAGTGAAGGATACTATTAGTGCAACTAAAATATATTTAGAGTTTGACCAATTTGCCATCTTTCAGTATTGGAATTACAGATGTTTGATTTGGAGTCAGGCAGTAATGAACATCTTTATTTAGGTTTAAATTTTTCAATCTTCTTCGATGAGAACTCGATTTTATAAATCCTAGGTGATTTTTTTTTGCAGATTGGAATAAATATTTTGCAGCGATGGAAGAGTCTTCTGTTGAGTAATAATTTCCAGTTTTTATTAATTTTTCTGCTATCGCTCCTGCACAAATGGTATCCTCTAGATTGAAATTATCTTGCCATCCGGAACATAAACAAACTACATCTTTGTTTTGTTTTATGATCCAATTACAAATTGCATCTAAATTTAAAAATGAGGCAACTAAAACAATATCAGCATCTTTTGCTACATCGAGAGACCGTGTTCCATTGGTTGTTGTTAAAACAATATCTTTTCCTTTGAAATCAGGATTCATATAACTAAATGGTGAATTGCCGAAATCAAATCCTTCTACAATTTGTCCTTTTCGTTCTGCTCCAGCTAAAAATCCTTTTTGTTTATATTCCCAAGCTTCTTCGATTGTTGGCACTGGAATGATGGAATTCACACCATATTCAAACGCAGCGCAAATTGCAGATGTTGCACGAAGAACATCAATTACAACTACAATGTTAAAATCCTTTTTAAAATGTTCGTATCCACCGGGGGTGAAGCAAACTTCAATGCGTTTTCTATTTTCTTTGCTCATTTTTTAAAATCTTTTTGTCCGCTATAAACGTTCCAAATGGTATTACTGAAGCAAGATATAACAATACCTTTGTTTTCCAAGTCCATGTTTGTGTTTTTGAATTAACATACACGAGTAGCATGTATAGGATAAATAATATTCCATGGCTCATACCAACAATTTTATTCGGCATATGGTAGTGGTATATTTTTTTTAGAGGAACGGTAATTGCAAATAGTAAGTAGCTAGTACCTTCTAGGATTGCAACAAGCTTCAAGATTGACAATCGTTTTTTTTGATTCATTTTAATTGATTAAAGTTACAAATCCATGTTCGATGAATTCTTTATAATCTCCATCTAAATATCGAATTACGTACATATAATTGCCATTTGGCGACATTTCATTTCCAAAATTTCCGTCCCAACCAATTTTATAATCAACACTTCTAAATACCGGTTGTCCCCATCGATTGATAATTGTTAAACTGTAATCTTTTGGTTCAAATAAAGATATAACAGGTAGAAAAATTGGGTTTTTCCCATTTGGTGTAAATGCATTTGGAACAAAAATTAAAGGGTCAAAAGTGCAACAAATTTCATTTGTATTTGCAATTGCTGGTTGTTTGTAATTATTTTCAGATTCTATTGCTGTGATATAGTAACAAACATTCCCTTTAAAATCGCTTAAGTTAATAAGGTTATCTTGGTAGGTTAATTGATAATTTGGTAAAATCGCCAAAGGATTTGGATCATATACACCATTTAATTTTCGATAGATAGCATAGTTTAGAATAGTCCCATTAAAACCTATATATGGAGACCAGGAAAGGTTTACTTTTAAATTTTCATTCTCATTTTGTTTGTTTTCAATTTTCAGTAACATGCTTGTCACTTCGTTACCATACGATGTTTTATTTCCACAACTATCGATAATTCTAGTACGATACGTATAAGTTTCGAAATTTGTTTCTACGACAGAATCGGTGAAAAACAGAATCGGATTCGTGACATCTTTACGTGCAATTTCTTTAAAAACACCTGATTTATTTTTTCGTTCTAGAATAATTTTAGAAACACCACCAACTTTATCGATCAGGTGCTCAATTTGAATTACATTTTGCATCACCTTTGCAACTTTCGTGTAGTTGAATTTTGGAAGGCTAGGCGCTTTTGCGAATAAAAAAATCGGATTTGAAAAAGCTTTTACATTTTCATTATTTATTGCTTCGATGATAAATGCATAGTTTTTAAATCCAATTAATGTGTCACTATAACTTTGATTTAGGGTTGAATCTCTTAATATCCAATAACCATTATCGATTTTACAGTAAATTTTGTAGTTTTTAATTTCATCCCAACCAATATATTTGGACCAATTAAGTGAGATTGCGCGATTACAAATGGTGTAGGTGTTTTTTAAATTGAAGCCAGTATGTGGTTGTGAATTTCCCGATAATTGATTGTTTGGAGGGCTAGAAGATAAGCATGAATCGTAAGCTGCTATACTAAAAGTGATTGCAGAATTATACGGTGCATTCACTAAATTATACGCTAAAGGTTCTATGTTTTTTTTTGTTTCAACACTGTCTAAAAATGAGAGCGGAGAATTGTCGAATCCAATTTTTAGTAGATATCCTTGTACATCTCTTGCTGGATTTTTAAACCAGTTTACTGTGATCCCTTTTAATAAAGTGTCGTAAGAAATCGACTTTATTATCGGAATAGTTGGAGGAATAACATCTTTGAAGTTATCTCCAATGCTATTGGAATAGGAAATACATCCCTCATGTTTTATGGAGATTCGATAATTGAGGAGAGCAGAACACACATCAATCGTGTCTATATACGTGTAAAGCGAATTCTTAACAGAGTCTCGCTTACTCCATCCAAATTTTGGATGTTCACGCTCTACCTGAAAGTAACGTGTGTTTCTTGTGGATGGGGTAGACCATTCTAAAGAAGCGCGACCATCCATTTGATTGCTTAATTTTAAATCAATTGTTTTAACCGTATCTCCATAGTTTATTACTTCTGCGCCACCACATAAAGAAACTATTCCGACATAAAATTCACTATTGGCAAAGAAACTATTTATAGTAGTAGTATTGTTGTTTGTGAAAGTCGGAATAGAAACAATTGCACCATTCGTGCCTAATCTATACACTTCATACCGAACAAAAATATTGTTAGGATCTGTAGGTTTAGTCCAGGAAAGTGTTAGGTCACCATTCGACTCCATTTTCGTACACATCGAACTTGGCCCAGGTAAAGCACATCCACGCATTGGGTTGGAACTCTGTGCAATCGAGAAGATTGACAAAGAACAAACGAAAATGATGCATATTTTTTCTAACACACGTTTCATGAAAAATTAGTTACTAGAACCCGCTGTTATGATCGTTAATGAATCCCAAGTTAAATATTTTGTTGCTATTTGTTTTAAATCTTCCGCAGTGATTGTATTAACTCGCTGTATAAAAGTGTCATAAAATTCAAAACCTAAACCTTGTAGTTGAACTGCCATAAATAAATCCATCATTGCATTTGGTCCATCCGCATGTTTTAGTAATTGACCTAGCACATAATTTTTCACCAAGGTTAATTCCTCTTCTTCTATTAGTTCATTTTGTAAACGTTCAATTTCTAATTTTATTTCATGCAGTGTAGCAGAAACAAATTCTTTTCCCACTTCGGTAGCGATAATAAAATAGCCAGTTTTGTTCGCTTCTGAAAGTCCACTTCCAATACCGTAGGTATATCCTTTATCTTCCCGAATGTTAGACATTAATCTACTTCCAAAATAATCTCCAAGGATGGTTTGTAGTATTTGAAAATCAATAAAGTCAGGATGGGTTTTATTGAATAACGGCATTCCTATGCGAATTGCAGTTTGCACAGCATCTGCTTTTTCAACATGAAAAGCACCTTTATTGTTGATGAATTGTTGTTCGTATGTTGTTGTTGTTTGAATAGCAAATGGGGTGATTTTACTTTGTAAGTAGTTTACAAATTCAAGTTCCATATTACTTACTAATACAACCTTTAATAATCCATTAAGGTAAAATTCTTGATGAAATTTTTGAAGACTTTCCACCGTAATTGCATCGTAATCTTTTAATTCAATTTGACGTGCATAGTTTGGTGAATTAGCGAAAAGTTGTTTTTGAAATTCTCTTCGGGCTAAAATATTTACTTTCTCACTTGAAATTAAGTATTGTTGTTTCTTTTCACGAATATTATCTGCTACCTCTTGTTCGTGGAAACAAACGTTTTGAATCGAATCTAACACTATTTCAACTGCTTCTTTTGCATTTTTACGAAGACAATACAGGGAAATAATTGCTACTTCTTGTCCTAATTCTTGATCGATAAAAGCGCCTAGACCATCTAATTCTTCATGAATTTGCGTGCTCGTTTTAGTGGGAGTACCGGAGAATATTAAATTGTTAACGCTACCTGCAATTTTGTCGCTACTTCTAATGGATCCTGCGTTAAAGTGAAATTCGATACGTGTCGTTTCATCCAATACAGCTTTCATCCAATACATTTTCGCAAAAGCATTGATAGGAATAATCGTTGGTTCTACAAAATTAATTTTAGTAATTGGAGAAATTGGCGGTTGTAATGTTCTATTTATCATTTTAAATTGCTTTAACTTTTAATAAAGTACAGTTGTTTTCTTGCAGTATTTCATTAGCAACTGCATGTATGTGTTCCGCTTGAATGTTTTCATACAAAATAGCCTCTTCGTTAATTCCATTTGCGTCTCCTAGTAATTCAAAATAACATAGATTCATGGTTCTATTCAATAATCCTTGTTCTTGAAATTCTTTTGCGGTACGAATCTTATTTTTTAATCGATTTAGCTCTTCGTTTGATAATTGGATGTTTTTAATTTCAGATAAAACAGCCCAAATTGCATTTTCGACTTCTTCGAATGTTTTTCCTTCGGATAATTTTCCTTCGATTACTAATAATCCATTGTCCAACGAACCAGAAATGTATGCGTTTATTTCGGTTACTAATTTTTGTTCCTTTTGAATTTTAGTGTAAAGCCTAGAAGATTTGTCACGGCCTAATGCATCTGAAAGTACGTCAACCACATAATATTCAACCGATTTACGTTCAGGCATTTTGAAAGCGAAATAAAAAGCATCAGATGGAACATTTCGTTCGATTGTTTTTTCTTTTTTATTGCTTTGTTTTGGTTCTTGAGGTAACAAGCGCGCAGGTTTGATCCCACTTGGAATATTCCCAAACCATTTTTCGGTAAGTGTTTTGATCGTTTCAACTTCGAAATTCCCTGCGATACAAAGAATAGCATTACTTGGACAATAGTGTTTTTTGAAAAAACTTTTCACATCTTCCATAGTTGCGTCCTCGATGTGTTTTAATTCCTTTCCAATTGTTGCCCATTTATACGGGTGAACTTCATATGCTAGTGGTCTTAATTCCAACCAGACATCGCCATAGGGTTGATTCAAGTAACGTTGTTTGAATTCTTCCATAACAACACTACGTTGTGTTTCGAGACTTTTATCCGTAAACGCTAGGGATAACATTCTGTCGGATTCCAGCCATAATGCTGTTTCTAAATTTTGTGCAGGGATTATATCGTAGTAATTTGTTATGTCATTAGAAGTAAACGCATTGCTTTCTCCTCCGGCATTTTGAAGTGGTGCATCAAAATCAGGAATATTTACGGATCCTCCAAACATTAGGTGTTCAAATAAATGCGCAAATCCTGTTTTGTTTTCATCTTCATCCCTTGCTCCTACATCGTATAAGGTATTTACAACCGCAAGTGGTGTAGTAACATCTTTGTGGAAAATAACGCGTAATCCATTTTCTAGTGTAAATCGTTCAAATTGTATCATTAAAATTGATATTTAGAGGAATGTTGTTCTTTTATCGTTTGCTGAAATTCGGTAATAATTTCGGTAATAATTTCTTTTGCAGGTTTTATTTCATGAATTAAACTTGCTATTTGACCAATTTCTAGTTCACCTTCTTCGAGGTCCCCTTCAAACATTCCTTTTTTGGCACGACCTCTTCCTAATATTTCTTCTAATTCTTGGGTAGATGCTTCTTGTTTATAGGCAGCTACTACTTGGTCAAAAAACGCATTTTTAAGCAGTCTTACTGGCGTTAATTCTTTGAGAGTTAGCAGAGTGTCTCCTTCGTTTGCTTTTAGTATAGCCTCTTTAAAGGAGGGGTGTGCACTGGATTCCGTGGAAGTTACGAATCTGCTTCCAATTTGTACGCCGTCTGCACCTAGGTTCATAGCTGCAAGCATCGTTTTTCCTGTTCCTATCCCTCCAGCAGCAATTAACGGTATTTGAATGTGTTGCGCAACATTTGGGATTAAACATAAGGTTGTGGTTTCGTCTCTACCATTGTGTCCGCCAGCCTCAAAACCTTCTGCAACTATTGCATCTACTCCAGCTTCTTGGGCTTTTAAGGCAAACTTGAGACTAGAAACCACATGGATTACAATACATCCGTTTTCTTGCAGTTTTTTTGTCCAAATTTTTGGATTTCCTGCTGAAGTAATGACAACTGGAACTTTATGCTTTATAATTGTTTCGATATGTTTTTCTATATCCGGATATAACATGGGAAGGTTTACCCCAAATGGTTTATCGGTCGCTTCTTTACAACGTATGATTTGATTGTCTAAAACTTCCGGATACATAGATCCTGCACCTATAATTCCAAGTCCACCAGCATTACTTACTGCAGATGCTAATTCCCATCCGGAGCACCAAATCATACCTGCTTGAATGATAGGGTATTGTATATTTAATAATGTGCAAATTCTATTTTTCATACCTGTATTTTGTGAACAGACTACGAAAATACAAAAGAGAACGTAAATCAACTCCTATGCTTGGTATAAGTTTTAGGGATCTACATTGTGTATAACATCGATTACTTGTACATTTGCGCAAAAAAAAGTACGATGAAAATTAAATCTTGGATAAGTGCATTTCGTTTACGCACGCTCCCGTTATCATTATCCGGAATTATATTAGGTTCATTTGTAGCAAAGGAAAATGGGTATTGGGATCTATCTATTTTTATTTTCGCATTATTGACAACCTTGTTTTTTCAGGTATTATCAAATCTTGCAAATGATTTAGGTGATTCTCAAAAGGGGACTGATAATGAGCATCGTGTGGGTCCTATGCGTGCGGTGCAGTCTGGAGAGATAACTCAATCGCAAATGAAAATAGCTGTTATTGTTTTTACAATTCTTTCCTTGTTTTGCGCTGCATTTCTGATTAAAATTAGTGCGGTTGGTATGCATCAAGAAATGGTTTTGACATATGGTATTTTAGCGATTTTGTCTATTGCTGCTGCGGTAATGTATACTGTAGGTAAACGTGCTTACGGTTACCATGGCTTTGGGGATGTGTTTGTGTTTATTTTCTTTGGTTTAGTGAGTGTGCTTGGTAGTTACACGCTGTATACCAAACAATTTAATGTAGAAGTTATTTTCCCTGCAATTACTATAGGAATGTTAAGTACTGCAGTACTTAATTTAAACAATATGCGTGATCGAATTAACGATGCAAATGCGGGTAAAAATACCATTGTTGTTAAAATAGGAAAGGAGCGGGCAAAGAAATATCATTTGTTTTTAGTTTTTATAGCTATCGCGGCTTTAATTTTTTCGATTAGTCACTTTGGTTATTATCAGTATGTATTCTTGTTACCAGTTGGTCTCTTGAGCGCACATCTGAAAAAAGTAATTGCTACACAGGAAGAGAAAGATTTTGATCCAGAATTAAAAAAAGTTGCACTAACAACTTTCGGAATTTCAATACTTTACGCAATATTCTCATTCATCCACTAATTCCAATATTCGAATCGATCAATCTGTTAATTTGTAATCTGACAATCTTTAATCTAATGTCCTACAAAGCCTCCTTCGAAAAACAAACTTTCCTGTTCAAACAGCCTAGCGGAACTTCACGTGGTGTACTGACTGAAAAACATGCTTGGTTTATTTCACTTTTTAAGTTAAACAATACCTATCCCGTAAATTGTTACTCTGAGCCTGTCGAAGAGTCACTTGGCGAATGTTCTGTTATTCCTGGATTATCTCCTGATTTCGATAGTTTTGAGAAATACGAGAATAAATTAAATGAAATCTGCGTTAATATAAATTATTACATTGAAAATCTCTCCGAATTAGAGCCATATCCATCCATTTTATTTGGTCTAGAAACCGCGTTATTAGGAATGAAAAGTCAAAACGAAAAACTATTTTTTGATACACCTTTTACAAGAGGGGAAGAAGGTATTCCGATTAATGGATTGATCTGGATGGGTTCTAAAGAATTTATGTTGCAGCAAATAGAAGATAAATTACAGGCAGGTTTCTCCTGTTTAAAATTGAAGATTGGAGCAATAGATTTTGAAACGGAATTGGAAGTTTTAGCCTCGATACGTAAAAGATATAATGCATCCGATATTGAACTTCGGGTAGATGCGAATGGTGCATTTTCTACTTCAGATGTTTTAGATAAATTAGAAAGATTGTCTAAATTTCAGTTGCATTCGATAGAACAACCGATCAAAGCTGGTCAATGGAATGAAATGGCTAAAATTTGTCAAGTAACCCCACTACCAATTGCATTAGATGAAGAATTAATAGGGGTTGTTGGAAGCGCGCAAAAATCAGCTTTATTGGAAACTATTCAACCTCAGTATATTATATTAAAACCGAGTTTACATGGAGGTATTTTAGGAACTTCGGAATGGATTGAACTTGCAATGAAGAATAATATTCCGTGGTGGATGACATCTGCTCTAGAATCGAATGTGGGTTTAAATTGCCTTGCTCAATTCGCGTCTACTTTTGATAATTCATTACCACAAGGTTTAGGTACAGGTGGATTATATGAAAACAATTCAGCGACAAACTTATACATCAAAAATGGCTATCTACATTTGGGTATGTGATATTACGTAATTCTTTAATTTTTTTTGGTAAATTTGGCAACCTTATTAGAGTTTTTAAGTCTCTAATGTAAACAATAATTTATTCAATCCTATCCTATGAAATATATAAGTTTATTGCTGGTTTTATTGACTTTTATTAGTGTGAAAGCGCAAGAAGGCAATTGTGGAGCACCAAATACAGATGTGAACAAGTATGCAGATACAACAGCTTGGCGTACAGCGATGAGTGCTGCTGGATCTACAGGGCTTCCATTAAAGCAAATTCCTACTGTGAAACAAGGTTCTGGGACTTTAGTAACTTTTTATTATACAGTAACAGCTTCTGCTGATGGTACGCTTGGTGTTATTATGTCTGTAGTTCATGATTGTCCATCTCCATCTGTATTTGATGATCCATCGAAAACTTGTTTGTTTCCAGATGGCTCTTCCATGACAGGGTCTCAATTACTAGCATGTGGCGGTACTATACGTGCAAGTAGAGATTGTAAATTGTTTTTACCGGCAAATGCTTGTGCTGGCACTGTAAGTATTCCTTACGATACGAAGTTGAAAAATACAAATTTGAGCTCAACATTTAATCCTGAATGGACTAAATTAACACCCAACGCTACCTATACATTGGTGATAACAATGAATCTAAGTAATGATTGTTCTGTTCCAAGCGTATCTTTATCTACTTATCCTCCTGCTCCTAATAATTGTTCAGCAAATCCAGGAACTTTTAATGGAAAAGTGAATGGTACCCCAGTAGCTGGCAATTTATTTGATTTAGCTTCTGGAGATAAGTTAGATTTAACATCAAATAATGATTTTGTTCTACCACCTAAGTCAGGATCGGATGCTGCTGGCGTTGGATTTGCTGTTTTTACGTGTGATCCATCAACGATAGATTTGACAGATAAAAAGAGTTACTCTGCTACTACACAACCATGTTTTGGTGGATTTCATTACAGTTCTTCCTATACAGATATTAATGATGGTACTGCTACAAATTCAGGTGGTGTTCAACTTGGAGGTATTACTACTTTTTGGATGGTGCCAATAACTTTTGATGATGCATGTTCACCAAGTAAATCTTCTGCTAGTTGCAAAACAGGGGATATTAATATTGGAATCGACATAAATGGAGATAATTGTTTTAAGACAGGTACTCCAATACAAATAAATTATACACCGCCACCTTCCTGTGCAAGTTGTTCTACCGCTATATGTACTGCTACTTCAATTACTGCTACTACATTAACAAAAGCAAGAACAGATATTTCTACAGCATTAGCTAGTGCAGGTGATCAATATGGAGGTTTGTTACTCGTTCCAGATGAGACAGCAACCATTTGTATGCCTGTTACTGTACCTCAAGGGTCTACAACTTTAGGATTTAAAATGAGAACTACCCTAGCTCCAAGCGGATGTGGAAAACCTGCAGACCAAATTGTAACTTATGAATTACGACCAGTTGGTTGTGGTGCTGTAAAATTACCTACGAGAACAAATTCTCAACAACCTCCTGTTTCAAGTGGTTTTAATCCTGAATGGGATAATATCCCTCCTGGGGACTATACCTTCTGTTTTAAAATGAAAACAGATCCTTATATGTTGTGTAGTACTGTTGAACTTCATGGAATAGGCTATTATAACGTTGGAACTATCTGTCCTGCAACAAATGGTACTCATACTGTGACGATTAACAATGCTACACCTACAGCATCTAAAAATCCTGTTACTAGAGAATATATATTATGTAATTCAGATAATATAAAAATAACTACTACAGGCGCTAATCCCAGTACTGATTATGCAATTTACAAATGTGCACCTACAAAAAATGATCCTTCAACAGACGTTTGTTATACTGGATTTTATGCAGAAACTCTAAATGCACTTTCCGAAACTTCAACAGGCAATAATAGTCCTGTATTAGCTTTCTTAAAAACTCAAAGTTTAAGTTATACAAACAATACTATTTGGTGGGTACCAATCGCTACCTCGAATGCTGGTGGGTATGATCCTACATGTTATCACATGGATTATCAAAATGAATCTTATAAGGTCACCTATTTGAATGATATAAAAATAGATACAGCAACTGATTGTACAAATTCAAAATTTAAATTAAGCATTTCAGGTGGTTCTCCAGAGTTTGTTGCTGGTTCTAAATATACAATTACTACGAACAAAGGTACGCTTGATGCGAGTACATTAGCTACGAGTGGTGGTTCTGTATATCTTTCTGGTTTAAATTCTGGTGATCAATTTACACTTTCGATTACGGATGGTGTTGGTTGTACAAAACAAGTTACAGGTAAATATTTTTGTCCATGTACTGTTCCAACTGTTAATGGGACACTCGTAATGTGTGTTGGTGATCAAGTAACTTTAACAGGTTCAGGAACAAGCGCAACGACCAACCCTTGGGCAGTATCTAATACTAATGTTGTAATTTCTGGTACTGGTCAATCTAGAACAGTTGTAGGTAAAATAGCAGGCACCTCTGATATTACTTATAAAGATAATTCTGGTTGTTCCAAAACTGTAACGGTCACTGTCAACGGCAACCCAACACTTACTGCTAATCCAACTTCCATTTTGGTTTCTGCAAGTTCAGCGATAACTGTTGCAGGTGGTTCTGGAACTGCGGCTTCTTCAAATGCTTGGGTTTCTACCTCTATTGCTAATGGAACTATTGTTGGTGCTGGACAATCTGCTACCCTAACAGGTGTTGCTTCGGGAAATACGAATATTATTTACACAGATAGTAAAGGTTGTGATGATACGATTCAAGTTACGGTAACTATTCCTGGATGTAAAACCATTTCGAATCCATCGCCTGCTCAAATTCTTTGTCAAGGATCTGACCCAGCTCCTTTCACTGTTTCTACTTCTGAAACGGCAGCAAATGGTATTTATTTTGTGGTTTATCCTGCTATTTTTAAACCTGCAGATGCTGCAGCTATCTATAGTGGAATTGGTTCGAAGGGCGCAGCAATATCAAACAAACTTACAGCTTCTGCTGGAACTGCGACGATTGATTTACCTCCATTAGGTTCCGTTGGTTCTTTCCCTGTTTCGATTGCTGGTGATTATTATGTTTATGCAATTTTAGATCCTGTTCCAAGTGATGTGAATTGTAGACCATATGCTGAGATTAAAGTAACTATTAACGATAGCATCATTCCTGTAGTAATTACTTCTACACCTGTTACTTCAAATGCTACAACATTTACGTGGAATGATATTCCAACTGCAAGTAAATTTGGGATAGATACTGCTAGATTAGTTTCTATAACTCCTCCATCCATATGGGTTCCTGCAGGAACTGTAATTAATTCAACAGGAGGAAACGGTAATACATTTACATTTAACAATATTCCTTTAGGTCAAACAGCGCATATAAAAATTACACCGCAAGACATTTCTGGAGCTAAATTAGCATGTTCTAATTCAGCAATGTCTTCTATAACAAATAAAAATTGTGTTAAACCTATTCCGTTGGCATTAACTGCACCGATTGCTGTTTGTGAAGGAGCATCTCTAAATATTATTGGTAATTTAGATCCAAACTCTGTAGCATCAAGTTTTAAATGGAGAATTTCATCGGATGGTGTTAATTGGTCAGATGTTTCTGGTCCTGATTTTGACGTTACGACTTTACCATCTACTATTTCCATTCCAAAGACAAAGTTTTTGATGAACAATAATTTCGTGAAATTAGTGGTGACAGATAAAGCAACAGGTGTGTGTAAAGACTCTACTTTACCTGTTAAAATTTTGGTAAACGAATCGCCGAATGCTTCTATTTCAATTAATCCAGACCCAGCGATGTTATGTGTTGGTGCTAGTCAATTGATTTCAGTAACATTTCTAGGAAATAAAGGGATTGCACCATATATATTTGATTATACTTTAGATGGTGTCGCTAGACAAGATTCTTCATTAGTAGGATCAAGTGTACTTACTTATGACTTTACTACAAATGATATTATTGTGGATTCGACATTCATTCTAACTAAAGTGACAGATAAAAATGGTTGTTCCAAAACCATTTCCTTGAATAATTCTGTAAGTATGCAAGTTATTCCCGTTCCGACACCTATTTTTACTGCAAACCAAACAATTGGTTGTTATCCGTTTAAAGTTATTTTCACCGATAAATCTACGACTTTAAATAAATTAGTAGAGTGGGATTTTGGCGATGGTTCACCTGTTTCGAAAGATTTAGGGTATACTTCCTATACATTTAAAAAAGCGGGTGATTTTACGATTACGTTTAAATCTACATTAAATGGTTGTTCGGATACGATGATGAAAACGGACTACATTCATGTTAAAGAAAGACCAATCGCTCAATTTTCACCGAAAGTCACAAATATTAGTATGATTGACCCGGAAGTTCAGTTTGTAAACTCTTCATCAAACAATGCAGTTTATTATAAATGGATTTTTGGGGATGGAAGTCCAGTCTCTAATTTAGTAAATCCAAAACATACGTTTATTGGTCAAGGAAGTAATGGCTTGCCAGATCCAGGTAAATATGTGGTGGAATTGTACGCGTATGTAAATCAAGATTGTTGGGATTCCACGAGTACAACGATTACGATTGATGATGAACAAATCTATTATATTCCTAATACCTTCACACCAAATGGCGATGAGAAAAACAATACCTTCCAACCTATTTTTACAAGTGGATTTGATGCGCAGAATTATCATTTCTTAATATATAATCGTTGGGGAGTTTTAGTTTTCGAGTCTAATAATCCAGCGATTGGATGGGATGGTACCTACGGGAATAAATTATTAGGCAATGAGACCTTTACGTGGAAACTACAATTTAAAGAAAAAATGACCGAGAAAGAACATTATCTCACAGGTCATGTGAACTTAATTAAGTAATAACAAAAGGCTGTTTCTATGAAGCAGCCTTTTAAATTTAAACTATGTCTGAATCTTTCAAACCCCTTGAAGTTTTAAACGCCTCTGCTGGAAGTGGAAAAACATATAGTCTCGTTCAAAAATACTTGAAACTCATTTTGTCGCACGTAACGGAAAAGAGTTTTAGTCATGTAATGGCAATGACTTTTACGAATAAAGCTGCTTTTGAAATGAAACAACGTATCCTAGATGCGCTCGATGAAATTTCATCCGTAGAAATAGAAGTTGGAAAAAGACGAGAGAAAGGAATTATGAAGATTGCACAACTTTCAAAGGAATTGAATGTTGCTGAAAAAGAAATTGTTGAACGTGCTAAAACGACACTGAAACAGATCCTTCATCAATTCGAAGATTTTCATGTAATGACCATCGATAAATTTAATCTTCGTTTGATCCGCTCATTTTCAAAAGAATTAGATCTACCAATTGATTCTAAAATTGTATTGAACGAGGATGAGGTATTAAGTGAAATCATTGAAAAACTAATGGATAGCATCGATGAATTAGGAAATAATGCGATTGCTTCTTTGATTATCAATTATTCCAAAGAAAAACTGGAAGATGAGGAGACATGGAATTTTCAATCGCAATTACGAAGTTTTGCAACAATTCTTACCAACGAAAAATATTTTAAGCAAATAGAAGTGCTAATAAATAATGATTATTCGAAAAATGCGTTTGTATCATTAAAGACTGCTATTAAAACGATTGAAGAAAATATTTCTACCCTAGCTAAAGAACTATATCAAGTATTTGAATCTGTGGATGAAAAAGAGTTGCCAGGAGGATCTACCTCTGGTAATGCCTATAGAAAGTTGATTTCAACGAAATTGTTTGCAGGAGATGGTTTTGAAAATGGTTTTTTTTCCGAGGCGATGTTAAGAAACATTGAAAACGGAAATAAAACAAAACAGTTCCCAGAAACTTTAAAATCAAAAAGTCTTTCATTTAATACTTTTTTTACACAAGAAATCGCATCCTATTTTTTAATGAAAGAGGCATATAAGAATTTTTATAACATGGCCCTTTTACAATGTATTTCCAAAGAATTGGAGGGGGTTCGGGAAACAGATAAAATATTACGCATATCGGAATTTAATAAATTAATTTCGGATTTAATTCGGGATGAAAATGCTCCTTTTATATATGAACGTATCGGAAATCGATTTAAACATTTTTTATTAGACGAATTTCAGGATACTTCTCGTTTACAGTGGCAAAATATTGTTCCCCTTTTACATGAATCATTAGCTAACAAATATGAAAATTTAATTGTTGGAGATGCAAAACAATCCATCTATCGTTTTAAAAACGGGTTGGCAGAACAGTTTGTCGCTCTTCCTGCCTTATATAATCCTGAAAATGATCCAAAAACAGAGCTGCTTTCAAACTATTTTGAAGCATTAGGAGTTAAAAATCCACTGACTAGTAATTATCGTTCTGCGCAAGAAATTGTAAAGTTTAACAACTTGTTTTTTCAAGAAATTCAGCAGTATATTTCTTCCCATCACAAGGATTTTTACAAAGATGTGTATCAAGATCCAAAAGGAAGTATTGGTGGCTATGTGGAAATTATTTCACAAGAAATATCAGAGGACATTAAAGAGAAAACGCTCATTCAATTAGTGAAATGGGTAGATGAACTCATCGAAGAAGGATATGATGGTGGAGATATCTGTATTCTTGGTAATACAAAAAAAGAATGTAATGCTTGGGCGATAGAATTGTCTAAAAAATATAAAGTCGTTTCGGACGATAGTTTATTAGTCAATTCCGATCATTATGTGAAATTAGCAATTGCATTTTTAAAATGGCGGACGAATCCTAAAGGAGAATTAGAAGCAAAAAGATTTTGTGAATTATATTTTTCCTGTTTTTCGGAGAATGAAATTGAAAGCCAAAATAATTATTGGAAAACCTATATAAATAAATCGAACAAAACGGTAACTTTTTTTGATTCTAAACATTTTATAGTAGATATTTTCGGATCGGAAGAGAACTTCTATTTTAAGTACGATAGTTTATATATGTTGTTGCAAAGTTTTTTCAAAATATTGAATATAAATGAATTAAGTAACACATATCTACATCATTTGTCGGATATGCTACATAACTTTGATGTTTTGTTTGGTCCAAATTTGGAATTGTTTTTAGAAGCGTACGAAAAAACCGGAAAAAACAGTGCAATTCAAATTCCGGAGAATAAAGAAGCAATTAAAATAATGACAGGACATAAATCGAAAGGGTTAGAATTCCCGATTGTATTATTACCAAATTTAGATTTTAGTCTCGATTCTAAAAAGGCAAAATATTTGATAGAAGATAATGGCTATTTTTTGTATTCCGGATTATCTGTAAAAAGTCCAATAAAAAGTATTGCCAATTTTACAAAACAAGAGAAGAGTCAAAACTTCATTGATAAATTAAACCTTTGTTATGTGATGATGACACGTCCAGTGGAACGCTTGTATATTGGTAATTTGCATCAAAAAGGAAACTTTGGAGCAACTTTTCATCAAACAATACAAGGTTTAGAACCAACAATTTGGTCTTCTGACACATCGGAAGTACAATTTATTTTTGGAGAAAAGTCTACGAAGACGGAAGAACACACAACAACAAAAATGGATAATTTTGTACCAACTAATTTTAGTGATCGTTTATGGTTTCCAGATATTTCATTAAATTCTAATCTATTACATCAAGATGCTGATTTAAGTGCTGCTCGAAGATATGGGAATCAGTTACACGAAGCACTAGCTTTAATTAACACACCCGATACTATAGAAGTGACATTAGAGTATATGTATAAAGAAGGGAAAATTGAAATTGAATTTCTAGATCGAATTTCAAAAGAGTTAACTATCATTTTAAATCATGCTCCCTACCAGACGTTAATTTCAGGTGCAAGTAAAATAAGTAATGAACAATCAATAATTATAGGACCCAATGAAACGAAACGACCAGACAAAATAATCTTTAAAGAAAAAGAAACGATTGTTTTAGATTTTAAAACAGGACTATCTACCAAAAAGAATGAAAAGCAAATTTCGATGTATAAAAAAGTACTTACCGAAATGAATTATACGCATGTAAAAGGGTTTCTTTTTTATACCGGTTCCTTACAATTACAAGAAATATAATTTACTACTCAAAATCTATGCATACGTTTTTTGTATTACAAAAGAGCTATTTTAAACTTCTAGTATAAAATTCGTTTTAATGGATTAAACAAGATAAATCGTGCAGATTAAACTTCATATTTTTTTCATACATTTGTTTATATACATTTAGCTTATGACATCCAGTACAAGACTTACAACAGAAGATAAAGCACTAAAAATTAATTTAACAGCCGATATTTATGGTTGTTTTGCTGAAATTGGTGCAGGACAAGAAGTTGCGGCTAATTTTTTTAAAGCAGGCGGTAGTTCAGGTACTATTGCTTACACACAATCTGCCTATGATATGAAAGTGTCAGATGCGATGTATGGTTCAGCTTCTCGTTATGTATGCGAAGATCGTTTACTTACGATGTTAGAAACAGAATATGAAACGATGAAATACCGATTGCCTGAAAAACAAAAAACAACCCGTTTTTTCGCTTTTTGTAATACGGTGGAATCTTTAAATTATCATAGAACGAACCAAGGACAAGGCTGGATTGGTATTCGTTTTCAACGTGCGCTTGGAGAGGAACATAATGATGTTGTACTTCATGTAAATATGCATGATAATAATAATAGAAGTCAACAAACTGCATTGGGAATTCTAGGTGTAAATTTAATTTATGCATGTTTTTTCAATTACGACAATATTGACGATTTCATTTCAGGAATTGTTACACGTTTGCCAAGAGAACGTATTGAAATTGATATGTTACGCGTGTCAGGGCCTGCATTCGAAGGAATTGATAATCGTGTGATTGCAATGAATTTGGTGAAACGAGGAGTAACAGATGCAACAATGTTTGATCTTTGTGGGACAGTTCTGCAACCAGCAACTGCTTTATACAAGAAAAACATTCTTTTGATGCGCGGTCGTTTCAGACCAGTTACCAAGGTGCATATCGATATGATAGAGCAAGGTACCAAACAGTTTTTAAATGAAAATGGGGTTAAAGAAGATAATGTAGCGGTAGTTTTTGAGCTTACGCTGAAAGATTTAACGGCGGATGGTAAAATTTCTGAAAAGGATTTTATTGATCGCGCTGAATTACTATGTTCTTTAGGATATACAGTAATGATTTCAAACTATCTGAAACATTACAAAATGATAGATTATCTTGCGACGATTGCACGCGAACAATTAATGGGAGTCATTTTAGGAGTGTATAATGTGCATGCTATTTTTGATGAGCGTTATTATGATAATTTACGAGGCGGTATTTTAGAAGCATTTGGACGTGGTTTTGGACACAATGTTAAAATGTTTGTTTATCCTGCGAATGATGTAGAAACGGGAGATTTATACTCCTTGGATAAATTAGAAATTCCAGAAAAATTTAAGGGATTACTGCAATTCTTGAAAGAGAACAATAAAATTGAAGCGATTCAAAATTTTGATACACAGTTATTACATATTCTTTCGGATGATGTGCTTTGTAAAATAAACGCTGGATCTACAAGCTGGGAGAATGATGTTCCTGAGGAGGTTGTGAAAGCGATTAAATTTTTCGAGCTTTTTGGGTATGTAAAAAGAGAAGAAGTAGTTACACATTAAGTAAATCGAATGGGCCAGTTAAAGAATGCACTAATTCGTTATCGTGTAATCGATAAAGCAATTCGCAATAAATATAAGCCTTTCCCTTCGAAAGCAGAACTTAGAAAAGCGTGTGAAGACGCACTGTTCGGAAGTGATGAAGGAGAAAATATTTGTGATTCTACCATTGAAAAAGATTTGTTCTTTTTGAGAATGGAACACGATGCCCCCATCAAGTATAGCAAAAGACATGGAGGCTATTATTATAATTCAGATACTTTTTCTTTGGATGACATCCCTTTAACGGATGAAGATATGGATGCAATTCGATTTGCAGCGAATACATTGTCCCAATTTAAGGATGTTGAAATGTTTAAGCAATTTGGGTTTGCGATAGATAAAATTGTAGAAAAGGTTGCTATATCCAATGATCCATTAGTGGATGAATCGAACACTTTTGTTCAATTTGAAGCTGCACATTCCGTAAAAGGAAATGAGTTTCTTTCCATACTTTTATCTGGTATTCGTCAGAAAAAGTACACGTATTTTGAATATGGAGGTTTTACTTCCGAAAGAAAGAAATCACGCAAAGTTGTACCTCTTTTATTGAAAGAATATAGAAATCGTTGGTATTTAATTTGTCACGATTGTGTCAAAGAAGCAATTATTACATACGCGCTTGAACGGATGGAAAACGTTGAAGTTTCCGAAGTTGTAGCAACAGAATCTATTTCTTTTGAGAATGATAAATTTTTTCAAAATGCCATTGGAATTACAGTAAATAATTCTAATCCTGAATTAGTAATTTTTAAAGCAGATAATATTGCTTCTAAATATATTGACTCCCAGCCCTTTCATACATCACAAAAAATGGTGAAAGAAGGAAAAAATAAAACAACTTTTTCGTTACAAGTGATAATTTCCGAAGAATTAATTCGATCTCTGTTAAGTTATGGAGGGGAATTAGAGGTTATTGAGCCAGAAACGCTAAGAAATACGATTAAAAAAAGAATCGTTGAAATGAGCGAACGTTACGATATTTAAAATATTAACATTATTGCATATGACAATTCTTAAAAAATTAGAAAATGGTGTATTAACACTAACATTAAATAGACCTACTGTTTTTAATTCCTTTAATAAGGAAATGGCCTTAACATTGCAAGATGAATTAAAAAAAGCAGTGTTAAACGATGAAGTTAGAGCAATCCTTTTAACAGGGGAAGGAAAAGCATTTTGTGCAGGGCAAGATTTAGCAGAAGCAACCGCTACGGATGGACCAACTTTACAATCGATTGTAAAAGAGCATTATAATCCCATTATTGAATTAATACGAAACATTGAAAAACCTGTTGTGGCTGCCGTAAATGGCGTAGCTGCTGGTGCTGGAGCGAATATAGCGCTTGCATGTGATATTACATTTGCGAAAGAATCCGCTAGTTTTATCCAAGCGTTTTCAAAAATCGGACTAATTCCGGATTCTGGAGGAACTTTCTTTTTACCTAGAATTATTGGAATGCAAAAAGCAACTGCTTTGATGATGACTGGAGATAAAGTTTCAGCGAATCAAGCAGAAAACATGAACCTTATTTACAAGTCAGTGGCAGATGATTCTTTTGACGATGTGGTGAATGCTTTTGTTCAAAATTTAGCAAAAATGCCAACAAAAGGATTAGGCCTAACAAAAAGAGCTTTAAACGCATCTTTTTCAAACGATTTAAGTGCACAATTAGCCGTAGAAGAAGAATTACAAACGGTAGCTGGTACAACGCATGACTTTAAAGAAGGTGTTCAGGCATTTTTAGAAAAAAGAGCACCTAATTTTAAAGGAAATTAAAATGAAAAACATTGGAGTTATTGGCGCAGGTACAATGGGTATTGGAATTGCGCAAGTTGCCGCTCAAAATTGGAATCACGTTGTTTTAGTCGATACAAATCAAGAAGTACTCGATAAAGCAAAATTTAATTTAGATAAAACATTAACTAAATTAGTTGAAAAACAAAAAATAACCCAAGAGGATTCAAATAAAATACTACGTTTAATAGAATTTACAACAAATTACGAGGCGCTTAAAAGTGCGGATTTGGTAATCGAAGCAATTATTGAAAATATTTCGGTTAAACATAGTGTTTTTAGTCAGATTGAGTCAATTGTTTCTCCAAAGTGTATCCTAGCTTCTAATACTTCTTCATTATCAATAGCTTATATAAGTTCTGTACTAAAAAATCCAGAGCGTATGTTAGGTATTCATTTTTTTAATCCTGCTCCTTTAATGGCGCTTGTAGAAATTATTCCTGGAGTGCGAACAAGTAATGAGGTTACTGTTGAAGCAAAATCGATCATTGATTCTTGGAAAAAGAAATCAGTACTTGTTAAAGATACCCCTGGCTTTATTGTTAATCGCGTGGCAAGACCTTTTTATGGGGAAGCATTACGGATCTATGAAGAGGGGATAGCTAACTTTGCAACTATTGATTGGGCGATGACCCATTTTGGTGGTTTTAAAATGGGGCCTTTTACCTTAATGGATTATATTGGTAACGACATTAATTATACGGTTACTGAAACCGTATTTGAAGCCTTTTACTATGACCCTAGATTTAAACCTTCGTTCACGCAAAAACGACACAAAGAAGCTGGGTTATTAGGAAGAAAGACTGGGAAGGGGTATTATGATTATCAAGAAAATGCGATCGTTATTTCTCCAAAGGAAGATGTTCAATTAGGAGAGAAAATTTTTAATCGAATTTTAGCAATGTTGATTAATGAAGCCTATGATGCATTATTTATGCAGGTTGCTTCAAGAGAAGATATTGATACAGCTATGAAATTTGGAGTTAATTATCCAAAAGGATTATTAGAATGGGCAGATGAGATTGGGGTAGATAATGTTCTTACGACGTTAACAGATTTATTTGAAGAATACGGAGAGGATAGATATCGACCAAATCCATTATTGAAAAGGAAAGTTCGTGAATTACAAGTTGGTAATTAACTGTTAATAATAGTTTAAAAGTAAGGTGAGTTGAATAACTCACCTTTTTTTGTTATATTTAACTAGTAACTAATTACATATTCCAAATGAAACGAATTGCATTATTAACTTCCGGAGGGGATAGTCCAGGTATGAATGCTGCTACAAGAGCAATTGTTAAAACATGTTTGTTTTATAACATTGTGCCAGTTGGTATTCGGGATGGTTATAAAGGAATGGTTCAAAAAGATTTGTTTGAAATGGCATATGCAGATGTGGATAATATTATTCATACGGGCGGTACTATTTTAGGATCTTCTAGATGTTTAGAATTTCTAGATAAATCGACACGTTCTTTAGCAATCGATAATTTGAAAGAAAATAAAATCGATGGATTGATTGTGATTGGCGGTGATGGCACTTTTACAGGAGCAACAGTTCTATCGTCAGAAATGGGAATTCCAGTTATTGGTATTCCAGGAACAATAGATAACGATATATATGGAACTGATCATACAATAGGGTATGACACCGCTTTGAATACCGTTATCAATGCGGTAGATAAAATTAGAGATACAGCTTCAAGCCATCATCGTATCTTCTTTATAGAGGTAATGGGAAGGCATGCTGGTTTTATTGCAATTAACGCTGCACTTGCAAGTGGTGCTGAAAGTGTTTTAATTCCAGAAGAAGTTCCGGACTTGAACAAATTAGTCGCTCAAATCCAAGACCAGAATAAAGGAAAAAGAAGTAGTATAATAATTGTTGCAGAAGGTGAGCAGGAGGGGGGAAGTTTGGAACTTATTAATAAAGTGTCGCCTATGCTCGAAGGTTTTGATTTGCGCCCAACGGTTTTGGGCCATATTCAACGAGGAGGAAGTCCTTCCGCATTCGATAGAATATTAGCAACTAGAATGGGGGCATACGCTGTTGAATTACTTTTAGAGGGACAACAGGGTGTTATGATTGGTTCTTCTGGGGATAATTTAATTACCACTTCCTTGGAAATAGCTATGAAATTACATAGCACACCTGATTTGGAACGACTAGTTCTCCTAAAGAAAATGCTCACTAGGTTCTAATCCCCGCTTATTTAACAAAACGAAAACAAAAAAATAATTTTGCAACGCCTTTATTTACTGTATATTAAGAAATAATTAAATTTTAATTCAAAAATCGATTGTTAATTCAAATAAGTACTCTATCTTTGCAGCTCTCAACGGAGAAAGCGACAGGGATTTTGAAATGTTAAATTAGACAAAAAAATATTTTTTTCACATTTTGTTGTTTAATTAAAATTAATACATATCTTTGCACCCCACAACACGACAGCGTGTTTGAGTTATTGAGGCGAAAGTTTAGAATAACGGCAAAAGATTAGTTCTTTGACATATTAGGAAATAAGGAAACAGCGTAGAAATACATAGAATGAGCTCAACAAAAATTCAACGTTTTATACAACGGAGAGTTTGATCCTGGCTCAGGA
>CAMAXI010000009.1 GCA_945862165.1 Chryseobacterium gleum | reverse complement strand
CCTCTGTTTTGGAGTTATCTAAAAACATTTCGGAAGGTGAAATGTCTCCAGAAATGATGCAGTCTTTTGCTAGTTTAATTTTTTCTGAAGCATTTGATTTGGATTTTCAATTACGAAATATTTTTATTTCCGCTGAAATTGAAGCAGGGGAATCCCCCTTGTCTGTAATTTCTGTAAAAATTCATCAGTTACTAGAATCTTTAATAACTCAATTTCAAAAGAAAATAGACAAAAAAGGAGTACAATTGACATGGAAAAACACCTTAGACACAAATCAAATAATTAAAACAGACGCAGAAAAATTACATCTCATTTTGAGTAATTTGCTTGCGAATGCAATACAATTTACTGCGGAGGGAGGTACTATAGGAATTGATAGTTTTTTAGAAAATGAATTGTTAGTTCTAAAAGTTAGAGACTCTGGTATCGGTATTAGTCAAGATCAACAAGAAAAAATATACGATCGTTTTTATCAAATAGAAGAAGGTTCTACAAAAACCTATGGAGGGCATGGATTAGGATTGAGTATTTCAAAAGCACTTTTGGATATACTGGAAGGTACAGTTCAATTGAAGAGTGAATTAGGAGAAGGAACAGAGTTTACGTTGACGATCCCTAATTTGGATGTAAACACCTCCAACGAAGCAACTTTTTCTTCCGATGGAAATGATTTCCTATTTGAAAATGATGATGACGATATGTTATTTTAATTAAGTATTTAATATTTCTATAAATTGGAACTTTTACTCAATAAACAAAAAGTAAAAATGGACGAAGAGTTAGGTAAACACTATTTATATCCTTCTGCATTATTTGCAGAAAAGAAGCCGTATTTAGTGGATACTGTTTTGGGATCTTGTGTTGCTGTTTGTTTATTTGATACCCGATTGAAAATTGGAGGCATCAATCATTACATGCTCCCACTGTGGAATGGTAATGGATTAGCATCTCCAAAATTTGGTAATATAGCGACTGAAAAATTGATTGAGAAAATGCTTCGAAATGGTTCCTCCAGTAAGGATTTGATTGCGAAGGTTTTTGGCGGAGCAAATCAGATGAATAGTTCGATGGATATTGGATCGCGAAATATTGAAATAGCAAAAGAAGTATTACAAAATAATGCTATTCAAATAGTTGCTGAGAATGTTGGTGGTACGATAGGTAGAAAGTTAAAATATAATACGGGTACTGGACAGGTAATGATGAAATTTTTGACTAAAAGCATGTAATTATGGACAAAGTGAAGGTACTTATTGTAGATGATTCGGCATTGGTAAGACAAACCTTGGTTTCCATTTTAGAAACAGATCCAATGATTGAAATTATCGGTGTTGCTGCGGATCCATTTATTGCTGTTGAAAGAATTAAAGAGTGCAAACCGGATGTTATTACCCTAGATATAGAAATGCCGCGTATGGACGGATTAACCTTCTTAAAGAAGTTAATGTCCCAACATCCAATTCCAGTGGTTGTTATTTCTACCTTGACAGAAAAAGGAACAGATTCTGCATTATTAGCATTAGAATATGGAGCAGTAGAAGTTATCGCTAAACCAAAAGTAAATACCAAAGCACTACTTGAGCTTTCTACCATTGAATTATGCGGAAAAGTGAGAGCAGCGGCGCAAGCACACATTCGCAAAAGAGTAAATCCTGTTTCAAACGAAAGAACGAGTAATGGGGTTGAACCAAAATTATCTGCCGATGCAATTTTAAGTAAAGCTAGGTTTGCAAGTATGGTTCAAACTACGGAATCGGTTATCGCAATCGGTGCATCTACGGGTGGTACCGAAGCTTTACGCGTTGTGTTGGAAGAATTTCCTGCAGATAGTCCTGGTATTGTTGTAGTACAACACATGCCGGAGATGTTTACAAAGCAATTTGCAAAGCGTTTAAATGACCTATGCAAAGTGACGGTGAAAGAAGCAGAGAATGGGGATAAAGTGATTCGCGGACAGGTACTTATTGCTCCTGGAGGAAAACACATGTTAGTGAAACGAAGTGGTGCAATGTACCATGTAGAAATAATGGATGGACCATTAGTAAATCGTCATCGTCCTTCGGTGGATGTACTTTTTAGATCCGTTGCTCGTTTCGCTGGAAAAAATGCGGTTGGAGCAATTTTAACTGGTATGGGAGACGATGGTGCTGTTGGAATGTTAGAAATGAAAGAAGCGGGTGCCTATACGGTAGCGCAAGATGAAAAAACCTGCGTAGTTTTTGGAATGCCAAAAGAGGCAATCAAACTCGGGGGTGTAGAAAAAGTGGTACCTTTGTCAGAAGTTGCAAAAACACTTTTAAGTAAAGTTAAAGTATTGTAGAACAAATATTTAAAACTATTTATACATGAAAAAAGTATTAATTGTAGATGATTCGTTATATATGCGAACGTTAATTAATTCAGCATTAATTGCAACAGGGAGATACGAAGTTATTGGTCAAGCAGGAACTGGAAGCCAAGGGATTGAATTAGCATTGGAACACGAGCCAGATTTAATCACGATGGATAATATCTTACCGGATATGATCGGAATTGATATTGTGAAAGAATTACGCGCAGAGGGTCTTACTTCCAAGATTATCATGGTGAGTGCTGTTGGACAAGATGATGTTGTGGAAGAAGGTAGGAGTAATGGAGCAGATGATTATTTAGTTAAACCATTTACTGCAGAGATTTTGGTGGAACGTATCGATAATTTGTTCGCCTAATCAATTAAGTTGCAATCCACATGTTAGAATTAAATCCAAAAGAGGTAGAATTAGCAAGAGAAATTATTTCTCATGGGCTTGTTAAAGCAGCTGAATCCTTGTCGTTCTTTATGAATGAAACGATCACCTTGCAAGAGTTTGACCAAGAGAAACAATTAAGCTCTCCACCACCTGAAATAAATAAAAAAGACCAAACAAATATTCAATTGCTTATTACCAAGGTGATAGGAGAATTAAATGGTGTTTGTTGTTTGATTTTTTCGGAAGAAGAAGCGAATCAATTAAGACAATCTGCATTACCTCCTGAAATTTTGAATAGTCCGGAAATGATGGCAGAAATGAGTGATGGGATTTTACTGGAGGTAGATAATATTATTTCAGCATCTGTGATAACGCAGTTTTCTAACATCTTAAAAGTTAAAATTCATGGCGGTGTACCAGCTTTACGTAAGGTAAATTATGCGGAATTGGAAGAATATATTCAACATGAAATTAGTAATGAATTATATTTGATTAGTTTTAAAACAAGTTTTAAATCTTCGCATGTAAGTTTTGCGCCTGAGTTTGTTTGGTTGTTTGATAATTCATTTATTCAAAACATAAAAAACTTAGCAACAAAACAAGAAGAAGGAACAAATTAATTTAGTCTAACGAATGAATCAAAAGGGTTTAAAAATAGTAATCGTTGAAGATGATAATTCAGTTTCTTCCTTGCTCACAGAATATGTAACAAGTTGGGGATTGGAAGTACTTCATGTAGCAACGGATGGCCAAAATGCACTAGAAGCAATTGAATTAACGCAACCAAATGCGTTATTTATTGACGCTGAAATCGGAGGTGCAATCGGTGCTAAAGAATTGGGGGAAACAATCCGTAAAACTTCCGATGCTTTAATTTTTTATGTGTTAGATCCGACCAATTATGTGTTGATTGAAGAATTAAGTACGATTCATCCAAATGGATTTATTCACTTACCACTTGAACCAACGGTTTTAAAAAACACAATCGAGGCTGCATGGAACACGTTTTTAGTTTGGAATACGAAAGTGCAAAAAATGCATGGAGAACTAGAAATGTCCTCGATGCAAATCCAAGAATTGACCGAAACAAACGCACATTTGATTACTGCTACATTTAGAGAAAGAGCACTAAAACAAGAATTAGAAGCGACAAAAATATTGATTGAAGCACAAGCAAAAAAGATCCAAGACAGTATCAATTATGCGAAGAGCATACAAAACTCCATTCTTCCAAAAGAATTAGTTTTGAAAGACTTATTTCCAGATTCTTTTTTGTTGTTTCGACCAAAAGATATTGTAAGTGGTGATTTTCCATTTATTTATGCCAAAGATGACCTAGTATATGTTGCAGCAGTAGATTGTACAGGACATGGAGTTCCAGGTGCATTATTATCTTTAATTGGCTCCTTGCTGATTCAAGAAATTGTACATTATGGAAATCCAACACCATCCGTTTTATTAGATAGATTGCATGAAGCTGTAGTGAAAACCTTACGTCAAGGACAAGAAGGAGGCGAAAATGAGCGAGATGGAATGGATGTTGGTATGTTTTTGTTCAACCGAGTAAGCGGAGAATTCCAATTTTCAGGTGCACATCGACCTTTGTATATAATTCGCAAAAATGCACAAGCTGAGGAGGAATTAGAGGAATTAAAAGGGGATAAATACCCAATTGGCGGCGTACAATATAGAGGGAGAGAATCCTTTATAAATGTAACTACGCAACTAGAAAAAGGAGATCGTGTTTTTGTTTGTTCGGATGGTTATCCAGATCAATTTGGTGGACCAGATGCTACGGATTTGAAAAAAATTGGTCCAAAACGCATTCGACAAATATTAGTTGAAAATAAAAATGCAAAAATGAATGACGTGCAGGCTGTTTTGTCTAATTTCTTTGAATCATGGCAGGGGGGACACAAGCAAATGGACGACGTTTTATTTATAGGAATAGAATACTAGCCGAACGAATATAATAATTAGGGTATGGAAGAATTTAAAAATACAGGAGCAACAAACAGATCAGAGTATATGAATTTTGTTGTGAATTTTCATAAAATGATGTTAGACAAAAAAATAACATTGGCATATGAAGGGGAAGTAACACAAGAAATTACAAAGGCTTTTACCTCGATGACAGAAAAAAATCTGGATAAAGTGGAAGAAGATGGTAAAATCAAGAAAAAAGTGTACCACGTGATGGTGGAATGCTTACAGAATATTTCTAAGCATGCAGATGATGATACGCAAACTGCTTCGGATAGTTTGGAGGAAGGTTTAGCAAAAACTGGAATTTTCTTAATTGGGAACGATCAAAATCAATATTTTATTACTTCTGGAAACGGAATTGCGAATGAAAATATCCCTGCTTTAAAAAGTTTAATTGATAATATCAATTCTTTAAATCAAGATGAATTAAAACAATTACACAAAGAAAAAATGCGCGAAACAGCTATTTCAGCGAAAGGAGGAGCAGGATTAGGATTTATTGATATTGCACGTAAAACAGGAAATCCCTTGGAATATCATTTTGAGCCAATTGATGAGAACACTTCTTTTTTCTTGTTGAAAACCATTATTAGTAGAAATTAAAACGAACAATAATATTAAATTGTATAAAACGCTATGGAAGCATTAATTATTAAAAAAACAGAAGATACTCCAGCAGTACATTTAGATAAAAACGAAGGGGTTTTTGAATTTTCCGGAAAATCATTACCTGAAGATGTTACCTCTTTTTACGGACCAGTATTTGATTGGATCGCACAATATGGCGAAGCACCAAATTCAACCACTAAAGTAGTTTTTAAAATGACTTACTTTAATACAGCTTCTTCTAAAATTATCTTAGATATTTTAATGAAATTGGAAGAGATACAAGAAGCTGGAAATGAAATATTGATTGAATGGCATTATGAAGAAGATGACGAAGATATGCAAGAAGCGGGGGAGGAATACTCCGAAATCGTGGAAGTGCCTTTTTCGTTTATTGAAGATTAATAACAAATATTTGTTATTGGATAATGCTAGATGGTTTCAAAACAATCTAGCATTTCCTGTATTTTAAAGCTTTTGTTAGTTTAAACAAAGCAAGGATTTACTAAACTGTTTTTTTTACAGTAAGTTATTACAATTTTTAAGGTATGTCTGAAGAAATATTAAAAGCACTAATGCAATTATTTGCAATCATCGCAAAGCAGGATGATGGCGCTTCACAAAGTGAACGAAAATTTGTAGAAGAATTTTTAGTTTTTCAATTAAGTGAAGATTTAGTCAAAGAATACCTCGCTCAATACGATGAGTTTGTTGGTCCTGTAGAATTAGATGAAGAAGGTAATCATGTGAAGAAATTAACTTCCGTGAAAGATTCAGTGCGAACTTTAGGTATTTGTAAAAAGATAAACAAAACACTTACGCAAAAACAAAAGGTAATTGTACTTGTCCGTTTATTAGAATTGATCGCTGCAGATCGTTCATTTTCGGAACAACGTATGGCAATTATCCACACAGTTTCGGAAGTGTTTAAATTTGAAGATTCAGAATTCCAGGCAATTGTGAATTTTTGCGTGAAAGAAACGGAAGAACTTAAATCCGTACCAGAAATCATGGTCATTGATAGTTCGGATGAAACTTGGAATTTTGCGTGTAAACATATTTCTTCTAAATTGGATGGAAATATTGTCATTCTAAAAGTTATTTCAGAAGATTTATATTTCTTAAAATATACTGGAAAAAGCGATATTTTCTTAAATGGATTACCAGTAAACCCAATGCGGATGTATTTATTCGCTGCTGGAAGTACGGTAAAAGTACCTGGAGGAAAACCGATCTTCTATTCGGATGTGGTTGCTAATTTTATGGCCGATAAGGATGGACTTAAATTATCATTTCACGCGGATAATGTAGCATTCACATTCCCAAATGGTACTGTTGGATTACGAGATATCAATATTTCAGAAGGATCAGGTAAACTGATAGGCTTAATGGGTGCTTCTGGTGCAGGAAAAACTACCTTGTTAAATGTACTTTCTGCTATTGAACCAGTTACTGAGGGACAAGTATTAATTAACGGAATTAATATTCATACCGAAAAAGAAAAGGTGAAAGGCTTAATTGGTTACATCCCACAAGATGATTTACTAATTGAGGAACTGTCCGTTTTTGAAAACTTATTTTACAACGCAAAATTATGTTTTAAAGACCTAACAGATTCGGAAATTACGGATTTGGTGATGAAGGTGTTGAATAATCTTGGTTTGGCGGAACGTAAAGATTTGAAGGTAGGATCTCCTCTTCAAAAAACGATTTCAGGTGGGCAACGTAAGCGATTAAACATCGCATTAGAATTAATTCGTGAACCAGCAGTATTATTTGTTGATGAACCAACTTCTGGATTATCTTCCCGTGATTCGGAGAATGTAATGGATTTATTGCGCGAATTAACCTTGAAAGGAAAGTTAATTTTTGTGGTAATACATCAACCTTCCTCGGATATTTATAAAATGTTTGATAAAATAATTTTCCTGGATGTAGGTGGGTATCAAATTTACTATGGAAATCCTGTCGAAGCAGTGGTTTACTTTAAAAAAGCCGATCATCAGGTAAATGCGGATCAAGGGCAATGTTTGGTTTGTGGCAATGTAAATCCAGAAATTATTTTTAATATCATTGAGGCGAAAATCGTCGATGATTATGGAAATTATACGAAGAATCGTAAAGTAACTCCAGAACAATGGAAGCAACTGTATGATAAACATGCGATGTATACACGTTCCGAGGATATCAAAGAGTTACCTTCGTTTAGTTTGAGTATACCATCTTGGTTAAAACAGACCAAAATTTTTGCTACTAGGGATTTATTTTCCAAGATTAGTAACAAACAATACCTATGGATTAACTTATTAGAAGCACCATTGTTGGCGCTTGTCCTTTCGTACATTATTCGGTATGTTGAAATTCCTGGGACAGACTATATTTTTAGAACCAATGAAAATATTCCTGCCTTTATTTTCATGAGTATCATCGTAATGCTCTTTATTGGTTTGACCGTTTCTGCTGAAGAAATTTTTAGAGATCAGAAAATTCTAAAGCGTGAAAAATTCTTGAATTTAAGTAAGTCGAGTTATTTAATTTCTAAAATAGGCATCTTATTTACCTTGTCAGCTGTACAATCCTTCTTATTTGTATTGATTGGAAATAGTATCGTTGGAATTTCAGGAATGTACTGGGATTATTGGTGGATGTTGTTTACCGTTTCATGTTTCGCAAACTTGTTAGGACTTAATATTTCTGCGAGTTTTAATTCTGCGGTAACCATCTACATTTTAATTCCAATAATCGTAATTCCGCAGATGATTTTGGGTGGTGCAATGTTTAGTTTTGATAAATTAAACGATTCCATTGGTGGAGGAAAACAGGTACCACCAATGATTGCAGAGGTAATGGTTTCCCGTTGGGCGTATGAAGGATTAATGGTGGATCAATTCAAAAACAATCCATTAGAGCGCGAAGTGTTTGACTTTGATCAAAAGGAAAGCATGTGTAGCTATAAACAAGCATTTTTCATTCCTAAATTACAAGAATACGCTGATGAATGTATATCAATCATTGATGTTAAACAAGATTCTGTAGTCGAAGTAATGAAAAATCGTTTATGGGTAATCCGTAAATCCTTAGAATCAGAGAAAAAATTGGTTCCTAGAGTGGCGATTGAGGACATTGAAAAATTCAATTTCAATGAATTTAATGAAGCAGAAGGAGAACGCTTAAAAGGTATTTTAGAAGAATTAATGAATTACTATTCAGAGATTTTTAATGTAGTAAATGGTAAAAAAATGGTCTTTTTAGCCAAATTGCAAGATACGCCGAGTAAACAAAAAGCATTCGTGCAAGCAAAAGACGATTATCTGAATGACTATCTTACTGAAATCGTCACAAAATCTACCGAGAAGGATAAAATAAGCATACAAGATCATCAAATAATTCAGAAAAAAGATCCAATTTTCATGGATGCAAATACGGAGCGTACGTTTAGTTTTAGAACACATTTCTTTGCACCTACTAAAAACCTTTTTGGAACGCTGATTGGTACCTACGGATTTAATATTTTAATTATCTGGTGTTTTACAGCACTACTTTACACCCTTTTATATTTTGATGGACTGAAAAAAGTGATGAATTTAGTTGGTAAAAAAAATTAATAATTTGTAAATTCAAGTATGCGCGTAAAACTACTACATAGCTTTATTTTAAAGAAAAAAATTACTGGATTGGTAGTTTTATGTAGTTTGTTTTGTTTCTCAAATCGTTTATTGGCACAATGTAATCCTACAATTGAGTTTACAACGACTTCAGGTACATTGAGTGGTTGTGCTCCATTTACAGTTTCTTTTAAAGATCCAAACAATACTTCTACCCGTTTGTGGGATTTTGGGGATGGAAAAACTTCTGGTTCGCAAAATCCTACGCACGATTTTGATGCTGGGGTGCTAGGGGATACTACATATACTGTTACACTTACCAAAAATTGTAATGGCGGTGTATCTACAGATATTATTGTCACGGTATTTGCAAAACCTAAGGTAAATTTTATTTCAGACACTACTTCTGTATGTGCTATTTATGATCAGGTGAAATACAAATCATTGGCTGATCCAGGGATATATTTATGGAACTTTGGAGATAATACATCTTCTACTACACAAAATCCAATAAAAACATATAATACGGGTGGTAATTATACTGTTTCATTGAAAGTCACCAATATACATGGTTGTGAGGACACTAAAACAAACGTGAAGTACATGACTGTAAATTCACTTCCTAGTCCAGATTTTACGCTAAATAAATATTCAGGTTGTGTGCCATTGGTGGTTACTTTCACAAATACAACAGATACCTCTATCGTACAAATAAATAAATGGGAATGGAACTTAAGTAATGGTTCTGGTATCGATAATAGTTTTACTCCGGGTTCAACCAATTATATAATTCCTGGAACAAAGTTATTGACTTTAACAGCTACAAGTATTCTTGGGTGTAAAAGTAGTTCTTCTATTCAAGTTAGCGCTATATCTTCTCCGACACCTGATTTTACAATTTTCCCAACAGAAATTTGCTCTAGTGATTCATTATTAGTCACTTATACTGGAAGCGCTGGAGTAAATGCTAATTTTGTATGGAGTTTGAATGGCGGTATTGGAAATCCGGGAGTAGGAAGAGGACCTCATTGGATTAATTGGGAAAAAGGGGGCGTTAAAACATTGAATCTATCAGTCACGGATAGTACTTGTTCATCCAATATGAGTAAACAAGCAATGGTATTAGTAAGTCCTGTAATATCTTTTACAGCTTCAAATGATACCATTTGTACTGGTGATGAAGTCACTTTCACGACAACACCAGCATCCTTAGTGGATTACAAGGTGTATAAAAACGGCACATTGTTTCAGACCATGGAGGAGAATGTTTTTACCTCCAATTCGTTAGTTTCCGGGGATGCTTTCTACGTCGTAGCGAGTGATGTAAAAGGTTGTAAGTCTAAAAAAAGTAATACCGAAAAGTTAGTCGTTAAATCTAGACCTACTGTTTCCTTGTTAAGTTCGGATGTGGATGATATTATTTGTGCAGGAGATTTAGTCACCTTTAGCGGTACCCCAACAAATTATTCGAGTTATACCTTTTATAATTTTAGTCAACCACTACAAATAGGTGTTTCCACTTCATTTAATACAACTTCCTTAACAGATAATGATTCTGTTTTTGTTGAAGCAACAAATTTTAATGGTTGTGCAAAAATGTCGAGTAATGCGTTTGTAATGCATGTAAAACCGCCATTACCAAAACCGATTGTAAATTGTGGGGCTTCGACGGATAGTCAAGTGTCTTTCGTGTGGGGCACGATTGTTGGTGCAGCTGGATATCAAGTAAGTGTAAACGGTGGTGCATTTCAAGATCCGAGTTCAGGAATTAATGGTTTAAGTCATGTTTTTGGAGGTTTATCCAGTGGAGATTACACAAAAATTGTTGTAAAAGCACTTGGTTCATTCTCGTGTGCAACGAGTTTGGTTTCCAAAGAAAAAGCATGTGTTTCTAAAGTTTGCACCCCTTTTTCGATGAAATATGTTCCGTTTGATACGATTTGTAATGGCGAAACGGTTAAGTTACGATTAGATAATATTTCTGCTACTAATTATTCGATAGCTTGGAATGGAGGTACACCTGGAAAAGATACTACGTTTACGTTTAATCCTTCTGTTGATACCGAAATTACTGCAGTTATTAAAGATTCTGCGCAATTATCGTATTGTTCAACATTTGATGCGACGTTTAGAATCAAAGTAAATCCTTTACCATTAGTTACATTAAATTCTAGTTTACCAGCAATCAATTGTCTAGGCGATGTGGCTAAATTAACAGCTACTCCAGCGAATTATGATTTCTATTCTTTTTACAGCGGTAATCAATTACTCCAATCGGGTTGGAAAAATTATTATACCTTAAAAAATGTAAAAAACGGCGTGCCACTTACGGTAGTTGCTGAAAATTTTGGGTGTACTGCAAGTTCTGTAAATACCATTACCAATACCGTGATCCAGCCTTTGGAGCAACCAGTTGTCAATTGTGGTGGTTCCACAACTTCTTCGATGGAATTTACTTGGGACCCAATTCCAAATGCCATTGGCTATGAAATTAGTGTAGATGGAGGAAATTGGAAAACCCCAAGTTCTGGAGGTACCGGATTGAAACATTTATTGAATGGATTATCGCCTGGAACAGCTGCTTATGTATCTGTAAGAGCCTTGGGAGCAACCGTATGTGGTAATTCAAAAGTGTCTGTACAAGCAAGCTGTTTTACAAGTCCTTGTACTGCAATTTCCTATGCAATACCCACGAATGTAACAATTTGTCAAGGGACAAGCGCTAGTTTAGCAGTAACAGATATTACCATTCCAAAATACGATGTATCGTGGAATAAAGTCTCCTATTCCAAAGCAACTACGTTCCAAGTAAAACCTACAAAAGATACAAATATTACCGTCAATGTGCGTAATTCGAGTGAGTTAAATTGTCCTTATGTAACAAAATATATTCGTATTGACGTTATTGAACAACCAAATGTTTCGCTTGCTATTTCTCCAACTTCGAATTGTTTTGGAGATTCTTTAAGTTTGATTGCTACGCCAGTAACCTATGAATCTTATAAGTTCTACAATGGTTCTGCTTTACTATATGCTGGATACAAGAGCACATTCAAGTCGGATATTTTAAAATCTGGTGCACAATTAAAAGTGGTTGCTCGAAATGGTACTTGTATCGATACTTCGAATATCGTTCCATTAGTCGTTTCTGTTCCATTGGAAAAACCAATTGCCAATTCTGGATTCATTGATTCTGCATCGATTGACTTTGTTTGGGATCCAATTCCAAATGCTGCAGGATACCGTGTAAGCATTAATAATGCACCTTATATTGTTCCAAGTACCGGAAATTTAGGACTTCACCATACGGTTTCAGGCCTTGGGAAAGGACAATCGCGCATTTTTAAAGTAATTGCACTGGGAAGCACAGCTTGTGGTGATAGTCCGGAATCAGATACAATTATTAGACACACTACGTCCAACAAAGATTCTATTTGTAGCGCAATTACATTTAATAAGATAGCGAATCCTGCGATTTGTGAAGGGGATAGTTCGTTTATTTCCATAAATACGATTAATACTACCTCTTATGCAATTGCTTGGGAAAATGGCGTAAAAGACTCCATTACTTCATATCGTTTTGCACCAATAATTACCGATACAATTTCGGTAAGCGTATACCGAACGGATGAACCACTATGTCCTGCGGTCACTAAATTCATTAAAGTTACGGTGAATCCTAAACCAGTGGTGGACATCCTTGCATCTAGTATTAATGATAGTATTTGTGAAGGAGAGGCTATTACATTTACTGCAATACCAAACGGATATGCGCAATATGACTTTAAACATAATGCTTCACAGTTGCAATCTTCCAATGGCAATGAGTATGCTTTGTCTGCGATAGCTTCTTCCTTGAATTTAATTGTTTTTGTGAAAGATGATATCGGTTGTACAGCAACAAGTGATGTTTATAAAATGACCGTAGTCAAAAAACCTGAAATAACGTTAACAAGTAATGCCATCAATGGGGGTATTTGTATTGGAAATGATTTGATGGTTTCTGCAACTCCAAGTACGTATAAAAAATATAATTTTTATGCGAGTGGTGTTCCGGTTCAATCGAGTAATAGTGCTGTATATGCGCAATTTGCAATAAATTCAGGGTATTCCATAACTGCAAATGCGATACATCCTTTTGGATGTGTTGGAGATAAAACGGCGTCTTTACCAATTCAATTGTTTCAATTACCAAAGGTTTCCATAATTTCTTCCGATGTAGATAATAGTATCTGTGATGGAGATACTTACTCGATTACGGCGTCTCCAAGTAATTTGCCTAAATATGTGTTTTATGAAAATGCAACAGCGGTGCAAACTTCAGGATCCAATGTAAAAACATATAACTCATTAAATACAAATAAATCAATTCATGTAGTTGCCACGGATATAAATACGTGTGTAAGTAAAAGTTCAGATACACTAAAAGTAGTTGTAAACCCAATTCCAACAATGACAAGTCCTTCTTCATTAACCTTGTGTAGTGGATTTGAAGTAAATATCCCCCTAAAAAGTAATTTGCCTGCAACTTTTACATGGCAAGCTACTAACAATCCAAATATTGTAGGAGAGAGTGTTACATTACAAACTACCACAACTTTAAAAGATTCCCTTAAAAACAAAGGAATTCTAAAAGAAAGCATCCTATATTCTGTAGTACCAACCTCTATTCCAGGTTGTATTGGTCAACCGCAAACGGTAACAATTGCTGTCAACCCAACTCCTGAAATTGCTAGTCAAGTTGACACGATCTGTAGTGGAGTTTTATTGGACATACAACCACAAAATGGGCTGCCGTTAGGTACTATTGTTCCAGCAAATACTACCTATACTTGGACATCTCCAGTTATTTCAGTTCCTAGTTCAATAACCGGTGCAAGTGAGCAAACTACTGGAGTTTCAAAAATTACACAAACCTTAAGTAATGTAACAAATACAACTACAAAAGTATCTTATTCTATTACGCCAAAAGTAGGATTAAATGCGGGTTGTACAGGCAAAGTGTTTACCTTGGATGTCTATGTTAATCCAACGCCTGCTATCGCTTCGTACACCTCAGACTCTTTATGTAGTAATAGTATTTTCAATAAGTTACCTCTGAATGGTGTACCATCGAAATCAACGATTGTTCCAGCAGCAATAACATATACTTGGAGTGACCCAGTTATTTTGCCTAATGGATCTATTGGTGGAGCAAGCGCACAAGTAGTTGGACAAAAAAAAATCGCACAAACACTCGTAAATACTACCTTGAATTTAGCCTCTATTACGTATGTTGTAACGCCAAAAGCAGGAAATTGTATTGGACCTAATTTTTCAATTCCCTTGGTAGTGAAACCAGTACCAACCATGACGAATCCTACTACGAAAAGTTTTTGTAGTGATAACCAAGTAGATATTTCATTAACACCTTCTGTTCTATCGCGCTTGAATTGGTATGCGGATGACAATAGCGCTATTCTAGGAGAAACAACTTCTAGTCAAAGCAGTGTAATGCTATCGGATAAATTAACCAATCAATCAAACAGTGTACAAACGGTTAATTATTTTGTGACACCAACCTCTAATTATAATTGTATAGGTGCTAAAACACCCATTACGATAACGGTGTATCCAAAACCGTTAATTTCGGATATCACAAAATCGCTATGTTCCGAAGATTCATTACTAATTCAACCAGTACAATTAGTAGGTGGAGATATAGTGCCAACAAACACGACGTATACTTGGCCAAGTCCAATTGTTACACCAATAGATTCAATCCTCGGATCGAAAGCACAAAATACGCCTATCGTACGTTTGGCACAACAATTGAAAACCACTTCCGTTTCCGGAACCGTTACGTATACAATAACGCCAAAATCAGGGGATGTAGGAGGATGTATAGGGAAAGATTTTACGGTGAATGTTTCAGTGAATCCAGTTCCAAATCCTGCTGTTAGTTCCGACTTACTTGGAATTTGTAAAGGATCCTCGGTGCAAATTACGACAGTTTTGAATGAAACTAATTATCCAAACACAGTGTACACTTGGAGTGATGGACAAAAGAAAAAAAACATAACAGTTAAACCGACTAATACCACCGATTATATTTTAAATGTTACAAGTAATGGTTGTTCAAGTCTTTCAGACACAATCCATGTGGATGTGGATGTAAATGTTCCAAAGGCGTATGCAGGAAAAGATTTTGTATTGTGTAGGTATGATACTGCGACATTAGAGGCTACTGGAGGTAAATCGTATGTGTGGGAGGATCAACTAGGGATAGTAAACCAAAATTCAGCAACGCCTAAAGTTGCGCCAGTCGTAACAACGACGTATAAAGTACATGTTATCAATGATTATTGTGAATCCGTAGACGAGATAGAAGTAATTATTGATCGTTGTTTGAAAGAATTACCTACCAAAATCCCTCAAATTTATACGCCCAATAGCGATAATTCGAATGATCTATTTACAATAACGGATGTGGATTACTTCACCAAAAGTAATTTAGTTGTTTTTAACCGTTGGGGGAATATTATATATCAAGCGGCACCTTATGTAAATACATGGGATGGCAAAAATGAGAATGGAGATGAGTTGCCAGATGGCACCTATTTTTACGCCTTAGATTTAGGAAATGGGCATGAACCCTACAAAGGTTTTGTTGTAATTACACGATGAGTAAACAGAGTAAAAATAACTGGATTTTAAAGCAATTTTTGTTGCTACTAGGCATGTTATTTTCTGTTTTTGGAACAATTGCTCAACAAGAACCAATGTATACGCAAAACAATTTTGATCGCTTAATGTTTAATCCGGCATATGCAGGTAGTTCCAATTGGATAGTTAGTTCCATAAAACATCGCAGTCAATTTGTTGGATTAGAAGGCGGACCTGCAACCGATATTATAACAATTCATGCGCCATGGCAGGCGCGTTCAGTTGGCTTTGGTGGAAAAGTTGTTTCGGATCGTTTGGGAGCAACGACACAAACAACCGTGAATGCCATTGGTTCCTACCATATTGGTTTGGGAAAAGGTAAAATGTCGGTAGGGCTAGAATTTGGAATATTTAATCAAGCGATTGATTTTTCGACCTTATTTAAAAATGATAAAATAGATAATGCGATTCCTCCTGGAAAAACAGCGAAAACGAAATTGGATGGTGCATTCGGTTTACAGTATCAAACGAAAAATTACTTTGTTGGTTTATCCGTACAACATTTATTTGGCGGGTCATTAAATTTCACCGACTATGACCGATCCATCGTCGCTAATTTACACCGACATTGGTTTATTTCTGCAGGTTATGTGAAAGATTTAAATAAAACGCTTTCCGTACAGCCTTGTATTTTACTTAAAAAAGTAGCTGGTGCTCCAATGCAATTAGATATATATGCCAATTTTATTTACCAAGAAAAATACACCTTGGGTATTGGTTACCGAACAGGAGATGCTTTAACTTTTGCAGCAAAAGTTAATATTACCGATGCTATTCGCGTTTCTTATTCCTACGATTTTAGAATTTCACAAGTCGCAAACTACTCGAATGCAGCACATGAATTTATGCTGCGTTATGGCATAAAATTATTACCTCCACAACAAATTAAAGAAATCAACCCGCGTTACTATTTCTAGCTTTGAAAATCAAAAAACAACATACAAATTATAGTAAACATTTCCTGTTAGGGTTGTTCTTTTCGGTGTGCTTTGTGTTTTCTAGTTTTTCACAAAAGGGAAATATGGAAAAAGGTGATCGTTATTTTGATTTGAATTTATTTTCAGAAGCAATTCCATTTTATCTTCAGGCTTCCGAAGATGGAACTCCGCAGGAAAAAGAAGCAGCAATGATTCAATTAGGAAATTGTTACCGGATTACCGGTCAATTTGAAGATGCCGAAAAAACATTTCAAAAGATTCTGAAGAATAAAAAAACGCCTGCAGCTAGTTATTTAAATTATGCACTAGCATTAAAAGCGAGTTCAAAATATACGGAGGCTATCGAAAGTTTTGTGAAATATCGTACTAAAAACCCAGCTGATTCCGTCACCGCAAATCGGATGATTCAATCCTGTTTATTAGCACAACGTTGGTTGGATGAGGAAATTGAATACGATGTAAATTTAGTAGAGAAGTTAAATACTACGGCACCAGATTTTGCCGCTAATTATTATGAGAACGGAATTTTTATTTGTTCTTCCCGGGAAGGAAGTTTAAAACCGTTGATCAATTTTAATGGAGGAGATGCGAGTGCTGCCTTAGATTATTATTTCATGGATATCTCTGGTCCACTAGATTCCATCAAAGAACCTGTCCAATTTCCAGGCTTGTTAAATACCATATCCCACGAAGGACCTGGGTCGTTCACGAAAGATTTTAGTACTTTATACATTACCAAAACGGTAACAAGTGCTAAATCAAAATCCCAGAAACGATTAAAAACACTTCAAATTTTTGTCACTAAAAAAGATTCTTCTGGAAATTGGAAAGTACCGATAAGCGCTTTTAATTTCAATAGTTTTCAATATTCTACAGGACATCCATCGATTTCGAAAGATGGCAATCGAATTTATTTTATGTCAGATATGCCAGGAGGAATAGGTGGTACAGATATTTATTATGCGCAAAAACAAAAAAATGGTACTTGGGGGAAACCAGTGAATGTTGGGAAACCAGTGAATACTGTTGGTAATGAATTATTTCCATTTATCAGCGATGATTCGGTATTGTACTTTTCATCGAATATGCATCCAGGAATGGGGAAATTAGATATTTTTTCTACGCGACAAGTATCCGATTCCCTTTGGGCCGAACCTGCAAATATGCGTCCTCCAATAAACACAATTGGGGATGATTTTGCATTTGTAAAAGATACTAAAGGGAATCGCGGTTTATTAAGTTCGGATAGGTTTAATGGAAAGGGTGCAGATGATATTTATACATTCAGTCATCATGAACCATTTGAGATCCATGTGGAAGGACCAAGAATTCAACTGTTAGATCAAACCTTCTATGATGGAATAATTTACAAGTTAATCAACGACAGTACCAAAGCAGAACAAGTATTGCCAACGGAAAACGGTTATTATTTAGCGAATTTAGCACCAAATACTAGCTATACTTTAGTTGCTCGTAAAAATGGTTTTAGATACGCAAAAGTGACGCTGATTCGCCAAATACCTCCATTAGGAAATCAAATTTCTTTTTTATTGCGACCAATTGATAAGACAGTTAAGCTTGCTGGAACCTTGTTAAAATTAGATAGTACACAAACTACGATTGTGGCTAAAATGCCAGATGCTCCTATCAGTTTATTAGAAAATGAAACCGAAATTTCGAATAAACGAACAGATACAACAGCACATTTTGCATTTAATTATGAATTAACATCGGGGAACTCCTATTTATTAATTGATAATGAGCGTATTAAACTTCCGGTGACCGCTGATTCTTCACACGTATTGGATAGTGTTGCCTTACTGACAGATAGTTTAGGAGGTATCATTGCGCAAGATATTTCCCACAAATCGGATTCTTTGCAACTACTACCTTTACCAAAAGTGTATAAAATTGATACCAATATCGTAGCTGAAAACTTACTATTCAAAGGGATGTTGAATTCAGATGGTAAGAAAATGAGTAATGTATCCCTAAAATTGTATAATGGAGATTCCCTACAACAAAGTGCTAAATCCGATGGCATGGGATTATTTCAATTTACTTTGAATACACAAGTCCCTGAATACACCATTTTCTCTTCCAAACCCGGATATGAAAGCAAAGAGATCACAATCATAACGAGTGATTATAAAAACACGAATACAGCGATTATCCGTATTGAAATGATTGAAAAGGAACGTTTAGATGTCAATGGAATTATCAAATCACGGGATACTATAGTCGTAAATGCGCAAATTGATTTGTATTCCAACATGGAGGATATGAAAACACAATTGACCGATAATAATGGTGCATTTAAATTCTCTTTAAATCCGGATGGGGAATATAGTATGACCGTCAATAAAAAAGGAATGCTACCGAAAAAAGTCGATATTGCAATGGAAAATATTGGGGAAAATGGTGATTTAGACTTGGCGATTGAAATGGATTCTATAAAAGTAGATGAGGTATTGACCATGAATATTTATTACGAATTTGATAAGTACGATATTAAACATTCCTCGGAGTTAGAGTTAGATAAATTTATCGCATTTATGAAAATTAATTCGAATGTTAAAATTGAAATAAGTGCCCATACCGATGAAAAAGGTTCAGATGCCTACAATTTAAATCTTTCCAAAGAAAGGGCGAGAAATGTGATGAATTATTTACTAGAAGAAGGTAGAATTGATAAAAAACGCATTATTTCGAAAGGATATGGTGAGTCGATGTTATTGATTAAAAATGCACAAGCAGAAGACGAACATCAAAGAAATCGTCGAACTGAAATTAAAATTATAGGTTTATAGTAGATATTCACCATGGAAAAAAAGGGATTGAAAAATTGTATACTTCAGGCAGTATGTTATTTTTGTAAGGATAAAAAATAGTTCGTTAATCTCTCAAAGTATCGTATATGATAAACAAAATGAAACATAGTACTAATTATGCATCCTATATGAAAGGGATTATTGCATTGCTCTTTTTGTTTATAACAAGTATATTAAGCGCACAATGCAGTTCCGATGCTTTTATGGATAATTGTTCGAATGCATTAGATGATTTTAATTTTATTAAATCATTTGAGTATACGAATCCAAAAGGAGGAGCAAAAGCAGAATACTCCTATGTGTTTTCGAAAGGATCCACCTATCGTATTGTTGTTTGTGATGAGAATATTGCTGGGAATAAAATGGTTATTTCCCTATATGATCGTAACCACAAACTGATTGCTTCCAATTTTGACAAGGCTTCCAAAAAAGTGTTTCCAGCATTGACATACCCATGTTCTGCTACAGGAGTGTACTACATCGAATATTCGTTTCAGGGCGATAAAGCAAAATGTGGTATAAATATTTTAGGGTTTACAAAAAATTAATAATAAATCGGATGAAAAATAAATTTTTAAAAATATACTTGCCTTCTTTTGTTATAGCTGCAATGCTTGCTTCTTGTGGTGGAAAAGGAAATTCTTTAGATGCAGAATTAGGAGATCCAACTTTATTGGTAAATTCCAAAAAACAGGCAAAAATGCTAGATGAATTAATTCAGTCTATTCCTTCGCCAATAGAAATGAATACCGTAATTAAATCCACCGGTGCTGCTTTCAACGCGAATATCATGCATAAAACTGCAGATGCTAAAAAGTATACAACAAACTACCAACAAGCTTTTAATGTTGGTGTGTACACTGCAGATATGGGCTATATCAATGCGTATGACAAAACGATGTATTCTATCTCTTGTATTACTGCGGTGAAACAATTATCCGATGCAATTCAAGTTGGACAATTCTTTGATTTTGATGCTTTACAACGTTTGTCTAAAAACAGTAACAATGTAGATTCGTTGCAATACATTAGTATTAATAGTTTCAACAAAATGGATGCATACTTACGTTCTCAAAATAGAGGTGAATTAAGTGTTTTAATCGTTTCTGGAGCTTGGTTAGAAGGTTTACACATTGCAACACAAACGATGAAAGCAAAAGCAAACGATGAGTTGCGTGAAAAAATTGGGGAGCAAAAAATTGTATTGGAGAGTTTATTGAAAGTCTTAAAGATGTGTGATAAAATCGATTACGTGAAAAATGTTTTAACGAAATACGAAAAATTAAACGACTTATTCGCAAAGGTGAAAATCGAATATATCCAAGGAGAACAAGTGACAAAAATTGTGGATGGTCAAATGATTATTGAAGATAGTTCTACGTCTAAAATTATCATGACAGATGCACAATTAGCTGAAATTACAACTTTGGTGGAATCTGTAAGAACAGACTTATTGAAATAATAAATTAAGTAGGTTTTTAGCATGCCAAATACCTACTTAATAGAAAATACTATTTAAAAACGGATGACCTAAAAAAGTCATCCGTTTTTTTTATACTAAAATGATAAAAAGCAACGTTAATATAAATAGATACGTCTAATTGATAAGCAGGGAGTAGTAACACATAATACCAAAAGCCATGAGACCTTATTTATATTCTGCATTTTTATCTACTTATGTTAAATCTATATTTAACGATAGAAAGGTACCAGTAAACGAACAGTTTTTAGAAGAATTATATGCGTATATCTCTGCAAATAAAGATACGTGTGTTAATAAATATGGGGAGTTTTTAGAATCTACGATTCACGCATCCGTTGTATTTAATTATTTAAAAGATTATTTTATTAACGACCGTTTAGACAATGAAAAATATACGTTTTTAGTTTGTTTAGCGTCTGAAAAACAATTGAAATCCTTGTCTGCAAATTTATTGTACACGGGCGATTTTTCGAATCGAATTCAGCGTGCCTTGTATGAAACCTATGCCTTGAATTAATACAGTGCGACCATATTACCACGTCCCTTTATAATTCCAACATTCAACTAAAGCACCCACCAGTAAAAAGGTGTCATAATACCCACCAACATCGCTAGTTTAATAAGCTTGTCGACCACCTTTAGATTTTTAGGTGTAGTTGGTAAGAATATTAATAGTATTAATGCTAGAACCACAAGAAGTGAAGCGATAAATACGGGTAAAGTAGCAAGAATATGAAGTAATTGATGCGCTGTAATATGATACACAAAAAAAAGTGTGTAAAAAAGCGGAACACTGCTTAAGATGCATAGTGCTATCCATTTAGCAGCTTTATTTCCCAAAACAATTGGAATGGTTTGTGCATGTAATTGTTTATCTCCTTCTACATCTTCGATATCTTTCACAATTTCGCGTCCTAAATTGAGTACAAACGCAAAAAAGCACAGTAAAAAAATAAAATTACCAGCATCTAAAAATAAGTTCTTCCAATAGATAATAGTATAATTTAAGGACTCCGGAATCGTAATTTTTGCTTCTAAAATTGGATGTAGTTCATAACTACAAACATGGTAAAAGTGAAAGCCACTTAACAGAACTACCAAGGCAGTTAAAGATGCAATTAATAAGTTTCCAAGTACAAATTTTCGTTTGAAATACACGGAATATAACCACAAAACATTGATAGAAATTAGATGTATAAATGCGTACCAAAAGGTTTGGTAAAAAACACTTAAATAACATGCAGTCATAAATCCAAATCCGTTGAGTGTCCAATGCCAAATAATTGCTTTGCGTTTCGAAATATGCTTGGTAACAATCAATTTTTCTGGACGATTTATTTTATCTGCTTTTACATCGAAGTAGTCGTTAATTATATTTCCTGCAGCGGCAATACACACGGTGGAAAACGTAAGTAAGAAAAAATGTATTTGTTCAAAAAATGTATTTACGTCTATTTTTCCGCCAATTGTAAAATAAAAAAAACGCACCGCATACATTGTTAATGCGATGATAACTAGGTTTTTTACACGTATTAAACGAAGGAAATGTATCATTTAGCTAAAAATTTATATTCGGTTCTACGATTTGATTGATGCGCTTTTTCGATTTCTTTTGGAGAAGTTAATTTTGCTATTTGTTCGTCGCTAACTTTTGGCTGACTCTCCCCATATCCTTTTGCAAGTAGTCGCGTTTCATCAATTCCTTGCTGGATCAAATAATTGCGCACAGAATTAGCACGTCCATCGGATAATGTTTGATTTTCAGTTGCATCGCCTCTAGTATCGGTATGTCCGCCAATTTCGATGCGTAAATTCGTGTTTTTCACTAATAAATCGCGTAATTTGTTTAACTCCATAAACGATTCTGAACGTAATTCCGTTTTGTTTAAATCAAAAAATACATTCGCTAATACTACCGGTATATCACTTCCAATTGGTACTAACTCAATATCCATGTGAACAGCTTCTTGGTCTTGACCAGGTAACATATTAAAATTGGAAGAGTAAAAGTTATAGCCAGGATAGGAGACACTTAGTGCGTATTCTTGGTTAATCGGTAAGGACACCAAAAATTCACCAGTAACTTGATCTGCTTCGGATCGAATAACTTCTTTTCCGGTTTTAACATCTACTAACTGAAATTTACCTGGAATTGGTTTTTTAGTGGTTGCATCAATTACTAAACCTTCAAAATAGAGGGTTTTAATTGGTTGTACCGTTTTTGGCATTTCAAAAAAGTAAATATCTAAATCTCCAAATCCCCCTTCACGGTCAGATGCGAAAAATCCAATTTCACCATCTGGACTTACCATTAAGGAGTTTTCATCGTTTTTGGTGTTGATTGGATACCCTAAATTGACTGGCGCTGACCAATTTCCTTGATCGTCCATGCGCGAAACAAATAAATCCGATCCACCTAATCCAATATGTCCTTTAGACGCGAAGTATAATGTCTTACCGTCTGGGTGTATTAAAACGGACTCTTCTTCTTGGGGAGAATTAATCGTGTTAGGCAATTTGACTCCTGGTCCCCAGGTTCCATTTTCTTGTAAGGTAGAAACATAGATGTCTGAACTTCTTGTGCCATTCGGTAAACGAACACCACGAATAAAATACAGTGTTTTCCCATCTGCTGATAGCGACGGTTGTGTTTCCCAATTTTGCGAGTTAGGTAAACCAGGCAAATTGAGTACTTGTCCCCAAGAAGATCCTATTCGTTTGGTGACAAACATATCGCAACTTCCTCTACCTAATCTACCAGCACCATATTCCCCTGCTGGATCGGGACACGCAATAAAAATCAGGGATCTACCGTCTGCCGCAATCGTTGGGGCACCTTCATTATTAACCGTATTGATATGACTCGGCATCGGTTCCGCTTTTGACCAAGCATTTCCTTTTAAATGCGAAATGTAAAAATCTTCTTGTTCTTTTACCGGCCCAGAGGCTCTGTTATCTTTAATGCGTCGTGTAAAAAGGATGGTTTTTCCGTCTACCGTAATAGTAGGGAAATATTCCGGTGCTTCGGTATTTATGGCAGGTCCAAGGTTGATAGGTTTAAAGTTGTTCGGATTTTTCATCGATTCGATGGCAAAATAGGAAGATTGAATTTTCTGATTTGCTAACGGAATATTTTGTGGATTCGCTTGTTTGTTTTTCGTATACATGTCCAAGGTTTGGATACACTTCGGATATTCGCCAACTTCAAAATAAAGCATCCCTAAAAAGAAATAGGTACTTCCTGTACTATTATGAAAAGGGTTTATTTGGATTGCTTTTTCGTAAAAATCGATGGCTAATTTGGGTTGATTGGTATATTCTGCATATTCACCGGCCAATAAATACGCTTCCCAAAAAGTAGGGTCTTTATCAATGGCTTTGTTTAAAATTTCCAAACCTAAGGTATAGTTTTCCCTTCCGTATTGGTCTTTATTGAGTCTTGGCGCATCCATTCCTTCTTCAAAAAGAGAAATCGCTTTTTTGCTTTTGGAAGAATATTTTTGTTGCGCAAAAGTCGCTGAAGAAATGAGTAGTAAAAGAAGTAATAATTTCATAAGTTTCGTTTTTTTTGTCAGACTGAGCGGAGTTTTTTAGCCAGATTGAGCGGACTTCTTTAGTCAGATTGAGCGGAGTCGAAATCCTACTAAACGAAGTCGAAGCCTCAAGGAATGTCTAAATATTTATGTGTTTGCAAAGAAATTCGCCATTTTGGGTTATTCTTAACATAGTCAACGATAAGAGGTAGGTTTTTATTTTGTTTAGACCATTCGGTTTGTAAATAAAGTTTACACGAAGGCTTCACTTTTTCGGCATGTTTTTCCGCCCATTCAATATCGGAAGGGTGAAAAATCACCACTTTAAGTTCATCCGCCTTTTCGTATGCTTCTAAAACTGGGTCTTTAAATTTTTTCGGAGAGAAACAGTACCAATCGATATTGCCTTTTAAAGGATAACATCCAGAAGTTTCTATGGCAACTTCATACTTTTTTGTGTGTAAAGCATTAACCAATGCATGTAGGTCATACATCGCAGGTTCTCCACCGGTAATTACTACAAAGTCAGCAGGTGTTTTTTTGATTGCGTCGATAAGTGTTGAGATCGATAATAATTTGTGTTTTTGTGCTTCCCAACTTTCTTTCACATCGCACCACACGCATCCAACATCACATCCCGCTATACGAATAAAATAGGCTGCACGCCCGGTATAATTTCCTTCCCCTTGAATGGTATAAAAATGTTCCATAATCGGGAGAGAAAGGGATGCGGTTTTTGCTGAAGTGTCCATAATTCAAAAATACGAAAATAATTGAATGGAAGTTTTTATACTTTTTATTCAATTCCATATTTCACAGCAAATTTCACCAATCCAACCGCTGATTTAGCACCAATTTTTTCCATGATTTTATTGCGATGCCCATCGACAGTTCGTTTGCTAATAAATAAATAGTCCCCAATTTCTTTAGAGGTTAACTCTTTTACTAACATGGAAATAATTTGAATTTCACGCAGGGTCAAATTAAACTCATTTTGTATCAGGGTAGGAATCTCCTCGTTGGTATGATTAATTAAAATTTCAGCCACTTCATTGGATAAATATCGGTCGCGTTTCATGGTAGAAATCATTGCTTTTGTGATTTCGTCGAGACTAGAATTTTTTAATATGTAACCAGCTGCGCCATTCGACAATGCATCGCGAATTAAATCCTCTTCTTTGTGCATGGATAACATCAATACTGGAATGGTAATTGCTAGTTCTTTCAATTTTTTTAGCGTAGAAATACCATCTAAGACAGGCATATTTACATCCAAAATAATTAAATCAAAATCCTGTTCTTTGGCTAGTTTAATAGCTTCTTTACCATGATTCGCTTGTGTAATTTGTACATCAATTTTTTTCTGGGTTTGCAGCATGAGGGTAAGTCCTTTGCGAACCAATTCATGGTCATCGACTAATAATAAGTTAATTTTTTTCATACACGGTAAAAGTTAAAGAGGTACCATCCGTTGTGTTACTTTCCCATGCATACTCTGCTTGAAGCACTTCTAAGCGTTGCGTAATGTTTCGCAAGCCGTTGTTTTTTTGAACTGCATGTAATTCAAATCCAGTGCCATCATCGATGAGTTGAATGGTCAATTGTTCCTTGGTTTGCTCTAATTTGACAAAGAGATGTTCAGCATGCGCATGTTTAATCGTATTATTAAAAAATTCTTGTACAATACGATAGATAATTGCTTCTTCTTTTTTGTCTTTTCGGACTATTTTTTTTGCATTCTCGAAAAAATGTACGTGTAAAGGATGGATGGTATTTGTTTGGTTACACAGTTGTTCAATTGCTTTGTTTAAGGTGTTGTTTTCAAGTACAAAAGGCATTAAATCAAAGGTGATTTCTCGTACAGAAGAAATGGAATCATTTACCATACGGTCAATTTCTTCTAAACATTCTAAATATTCAGCAGAATCTTTTTGCATTAAAGACAGAGATCCTATGAAAAATTTAATTGCACCTAATTCTTGTCCAAGGGAATCATGTAAATCGGAAGCTAATCGTTTACGTTCTTGGTCTTGCCCTAAAATGATGGCTTTTAAACGATCTAATTCTGCATTTTTTTGTAAAGTTATGTCCTTCGCAATGAGTAATATTTGTTTTTTTTGTTCGAAATCTATGTTTATTAAGTTGATTTCTAAATGTATCGTTTCATGCAGTTGGTTTTTGTAGGAAAAATGAAATTCACGGTTGGATTTTTGTTTTTCTTTAAATAACTCAATTTTTTGTAATAAACCTTTGGGGATAAATTCGTCCAGTTGGAAATATTTTTTTATCACTTTTTCATTCAAAAAGGGTTCCCCTTCACAATTGGCATAGAAAATATAATTTTTATAGTCAAATACAAAAATGCGTTCTGGAAGTGTTGTTAAGATTAAATTGAAATTTTCTTTATTAATCGTATTAATTTCAAGTTCATCGATATAGGCGTTTATTCCTTCACCTAATATTTGAAATTCGTAATTAAATTGTTCCGTTGGAAATTTTTTATAGAGGTTTCCAGCCATATTATCATGCAAATGATCTACGATTGCATTTCGAAGTTTTTTCTCTTCTTGATTTTTGGATTCAAGCAGATGTAATTCTTCTAAAAGATTTTCAAGGGTATTTTCGCTTGTTAATGGAGGAACAAATTCATCCTTGTTCAACGCACGAAGTCTACCTATAATTGCATCAATTGCTTTTTGATTCATTTGCTTTTTTATGTTTTAACAACCAGTTTTTTGCTTCTTGTTTATTCGTAAATGCACGAAAAGGGACATGTGGCTTTTTTATGGCTATAAAAATATTCACGATATATTTTTGTAGATGATTATGCACTAGTGCAGCTGTTGCATGTAAAAATTCTTGTCCATATTTGTCTGCATAGGCCTTACCCTCGCTTGGCATACTTTTGACATTATTGAAGTCGTATAACCAATATTGTTTTTCACCTGCAGATATTTCATGCCGTAATGCAATCAATTGTTTACATACAGGAACTTTTATTTCTATTTCTTTTTTAAAAATAGAGCACAATATTCCCTCTTTATCAATCCAAAGTTTTGTAAGGTCATCTTCTAATTCTTTTACAATCATACTGCGTTTTTTGCTTTAAGTTCTAACAACCAGTTTTTTGCTTTGACTTTATCTGTAAAAATTCGTGTCTTTACATTCGGTTTTTTTACGATAATATATGTATTAATAATAAATTTTTGCAGATGGGAATGAACGATAATTGCTGCCGCATGTAAATAGTTATCCCCATATTTTGCAGCATAGTCTTTCGCATCTTTCGTCGTAGATTGAAGTTTATCAAGATCATATAACCAATATTGTTTTTCTTCTTGAGAGTATGCATGACGAAAATTAATTAATGCTATGCAAAGTTCAAGTTCTAAATGAATATCTTGTAAGAACATCGAATGCATAATTCCATCTTCCATCCAATACTTTATATAATTATTTGAAGCTTCTCGCATCATTTTTGTTACAAAGATACCAAGCATTTTAAGATTTCACACTTCAAAAGTATAGGTATAAATACCTGTTTTTAGTGGTATTTGTACCCAAAACACGGACGTTGAATAGGTTTTTAAACCTCTTTGAATGTAAATTTACTCTATAACGTTAAAAATAAATAGTATGAAAAAAATTGTATTGCCGATAGTAATAATGACTATTACATTGTTTGCGTTTGAATCAAATGCGCAAAAAAAAGGAGGTAAATCTAAAGGGTTAAGTGAAGGTACAATTCTACTAGATGGCTACTATGGATATGGTAATTTATACAATGCAATTTTTAAAGCAATTGTATCTAATAATTCTGAATCAACTTTCTCAAGTATTGGTCCATTAGGTATTCGAGGGGAGTATTTACTTTCCGATAAAATTGGTTTAGGAATTGATATAGGGTATAATTCATCTAAAATTCAATATAAAGAATCAGGTTTCGATGCGAACATGAACTTAGTTAATTATGATGCAAGTTTACTTACATCCAAATTAGGAACTATGCTTACTTTTAATTATCACTTTATCAATAATAGTAAGTTTGATTCTTATTTTGTTTTTGGTTTAGGGTATGGAGCTAGAACTTTTACGGCTAAATCGGATTACGTTGGGTATGTTTCACCAACTGTTAAATCTTCATTTCCAGTAGCTTCTAAACTAGGTTTTGGTTTTAGATATTTCTTTACAGAAAATATTGGTATGAATTTAGCATTAGGTGTAGGCCAAGGAGGTCTTGTCAATGCAGGAATAACAGCTAAGTTTTAAATGATTTACAAGTAATTAAGTAAGGAGAATACATTTTTATAATTCAAATTCTTTTTTAAATAAATAACCCAATTAATCCCAATTGATTGGGTTATTTGTATTTAATCAATTTATACTTCTTTTATATTATTTACCATTAAAATAGTTGTTTAAAAAAACGACTTTAAAACAAAAAATTCATTTATATTTGTTTTTCAAAAATGAAAACAATATTCCTATGGAAAAAATAAAAAATAGATTTTCAGACACTGAATTACAGGAGTTTAAAGAGTTGATTTTAGATAAATTAAAAGAAGCAGAACACGATTATTCCTTGTTAAGTAAATCACTTTCTTTATCGGATGATCATGGAACAGATGATACTGGACGTACATTTAATATGATGGAAGACGGTTCAGAGACATTATCCCGCGAAGAAGTTGCACAATTAGCTGCTCGTCAAGAACAATTTATCCAAAATTTACGTAACGCTTTAGTGCGTATCGAAAATAAAACCTACGGAGTATGCCGTGAAACTGGTAAATTAATTCAAAAAGAACGTCTACGTTTAGTACCACATGCAACCTTAAGTATTGAAGCTAAAAATAGTCAGAAATAATATGTTTCGTAAAAAATTAATCATTGTAGGGGCTGTAGTGGCCCTTATTTTGTTTTTAGACCAAGCGATGAAAATTTACATGAAGTCATCGATGGTCGCAGCAGCGGAACCGATTAATCTTCTTGGTTCCTGGTTGCGTTTACAATACATCGAAAATCCAGGAATGGCTTTTGGTACCACTTTCGGAAGTGGTATGCTTGCAAAATTATCCTTAAGTATTTTTAGAATTATTGCAATCGGAGGAATTGCTTGGTATTGGGTAAAACAAGCCAAAGAAAATGCGCGTATCGAATTTTTAATTGCCGTAGGATTCATCTTTGCTGGTGCATTAGGAAATTTGATTGATTCTATGTTCTATGATTTTATCTTCCCTTTCGATGCGTGTTCTGGTTATAACCAATTTCCTGGATCAGGAGTGAAGGCTATTTGTAATTATTTCGGAACCAATCCAGTAGAAGTAGAAGTGCGCCACCAAGGGTTTTTACTAGGAAATGTAGTGGATATGTTTCAATTTAATGGTACTTGGCCAACTTGGGTGCCATTTCTTGGAGGAAAAGAGATGTTTCCAGCGATTTGGAATTTAGCAGATGGTTCCATAACCATTGGTGTTATCATGGTGTTATTTCGTCAGCGCACCTATTTCCCAAAAGTAAAAAAGGAAGAAGTCACCGAATCTACTGAAGAATAATCCATACAACAATGTTACTTGCTCCCGGTGCAAAAGGTTGGATAACCAAATACGAGGATTTACTCAACAAAGGGGAAATTATTGTATCTGTTGAAAAACCCAAAGGTTTAAGTGTAGAGCATTTCGCGCATCTACATCTTTCCCAATCTGGTATTGTATTTGGATTTCCTACAGAATTATTATTCGCTACCGAAGTAGATGGTAATTCGTGGACTACCGAAGAAAAATTAACCTTACTCTTGTTTGAATCGCACCTGTTTATCTTTGTGTTAAATGGGGGAGATGCTGTGCAAGATTTTGATAATTTTATCGCTTCCTTGCTTGCGTTTTACGGAAAACATAATGCGCCTACCATCAGTAAATTAATGGGTTTTTTCAAAAAAGAATCTGCAGTTGAAAAATTGGAAAATATTTTAGAAAAACGGACAGACATAAAACTGAAATTATTAGAAAATGCTTTGTGGGTGAATTATTTAAGTAATTCATTCGTCTATTTAGATGTGATTTTATACCACGAGTATATCAAAACGAAAAAAACGATTGTAGAGTCTAATTACGAAGAATTAGCATTGGATGTTCTTAAAACAATTGTGTTTACAGGCTATTCCGATGGGGAAATTCAACCTTCAGAAAGAGCAATGTTTGACGTATTTTTGGCTTCAGCAAATTTACACGAACACCGAAAAAAACAAGCCTTATATTATGTGAAGAACGGAGCATCCTTAACCGATTTGTCCGCTATATTTTCCCATATATGGTTGTTTAAACGTTTCCTAATTGATATTTCTGTACTTACTATTTATACCAACCAAGAAACCTTAGTACATGAAAAAGAATTTTTGTTGAAATTCTGTGATTTCTTACACATACCTCGGGAAGAATTAAATGAAACCATTGTTTCTATCGAACAATTTGTATTAAACCATACCGACAAAATTTCCTTCTTACAAAACAAAAATGCGGTAGAACATTTATATGGCAATGTATCGAAACGTTGGATTAAAATTTTAGGAAGAAATAAAGATAAATTAGCCTTAGAATTAAAACAAAGCAAAGAATTGGTATTGCTAATTAAAAAATCTACCAACCAAGAATTAAGCAAAGAGGAGAAGGAAAAGGTAAAAACGCAATTCTTGGATTTGTTAAAGACGATGCCTGCGATAACTATTTTCATGCTTCCTGGAGGGTCGTTATTATTGCCAATTGTACTCAAAATAATTCCTGATTTAATTCCTTCTGCATTTAGAGATAATGAAATTGAAGATTAAAATGAAAAACACAACGATTCTATTTTCTTTCCTAGTTTTCCTTAGTTCCCAGCTTGTATTCTCCCAAGAAATTCGAAGCATAGCTTCTTTACCAAGTAGTATTGAAGAATCTTCCGGACTAGTATTCTACAATGACTCCATCTTAATCACCCATAATGATAGTGGGGATAAACCAATCCTGTATTTTATCAATTTAAAAGGTAAATTAATTCATCAAGTTCTTATTGAAAATGCAAATAATGTGGATTGGGAGGACATCTGTTTAGATGGAAAAGGACACCTATATATTGGGGATATTGGCAATAATAAAAACGATCGCAGGGATTTAAAAATATATAAGGTTTCTTCAGCCAATTTACTCACGAAACAAAAAGTAATGGCGGAAGTTATTACTCTATCTTATTTCGATCAAAATGCATTTCCACCAGCAGATTCTTCCTTGAATTATGATGCAGAGGGACTAGCGTTTCACCAAGATTCTTTGTTGATTTTTACCAAATGTCGCGCAAACCCTTTTAATGGATATTCTTTTTGTTATAAAATTCCTACGACACCAGGAACCTACAAAGCACACAGAAGTTTTCAATTGTATATCGGTAACAAAGGATTTACAAAGGATGCTGTGACTTCTGCTTCAATTTGTAAAAATAGCTTATACCTTTTGACCTATAATCGTTTTTTGATCTATCAGTGGATAAAAGGAAAATGGATCTATAAAACACAATATTACACCAAACCATATACTCAAAAAGAGGCAATTACGACCAAAGATAATCGTACGATTTATCTGAGCGATGAAGTACAGAAAATAGTAGGAGGCGGTAAACTGTATAAAATAGAAATCCAATGAATGAGCAACTACAAATAAGCGATTTTGAGGCGGTAATTTTTGACATGGACGGTGTCTTAATTGACTCTGAACCAGTTTGGAAAATTGCGATGGGGGAGGTCTTTCATGCCGTTGGTTGTCCATTAACAGTCAAAGATTTTCAACAAACTGTTGGTTTGCGGATTGATGAGGTGATTGCGTTTTGGTATAAGCACTCGCCATGGGAAAATGGTACGCCACAAGAAGTTGAACAGCGTATTGTAGCCAGGATGGTGGAATTGATTACCGCGCAAGGTAAACCGCTGATAGGTGTAATAGAAACCTTACAATTCTTAAAAAATCAAGGACTAAAGATAGGCTTAGCCACTTCTTCGTATTCGGTATTAATCGATTGTGTGTTAGAAACTTTAGCAATAAAACCTTTTTTCGATTTTACCCATTCTGCAGAACACGAATCGTATGGGAAACCGCATCCAGCAGTGTACCTAACAACAGCAGAAAATTTAGGGGTAAATCCGTTAAAATGTTTAGTAATCGAAGATAGTATCAATGGTATAATTTCTGGAAAAGCTGCGCGTATGAAGGTAGTTTGTATTCCTGAAAAAACACATTATCCAAACCCCAAATTGATACTTGCAGATTATACCTTTGATACAATGGAGGAGATGTTAAACACTCTAAAAAATTTCTAAAAGTTATTTCACTAATTTTACACCAAATTTAAATGCTGTATGCTCCTAGAAATTCAAGATAAAATTGTTTCGTTAGATCTATTTGAAAAAAAGTTTGTCTGCGACTTAAGCGCGTGTAAAGGTGCTTGTTGTATCGAAGGTGATTCTGGAGCCCCTTTGACCTTCGAAGAAGTTTCGATAATAGAGGATAATCTGGAAGCGATTAAACCATACATGCGTCAGGAAGGATTAGATGCAGTGGAAGAAACAGGAGTATTCTATATGGATTGGGATAACGAACCAGTGACGACTTTAGTGAATGAGAAAGAATGTGCATTTGTTGCCTTTGACGCTAAAGGAACAGCCTTATGTGCCATTGAACAAGCGCATAAAGATGGAAAGTTAGATTTCAAAAAACCTATTTCCTGTCATTTATACCCAATTCGTGCAAAGAAATTTAAAGAATTTGAAGCCTTAAATTATAGTTCATGGGACATTTGTTCCCCTGCTTGTGCGTGTGGAGAACAGTTAGATGTGAAGGTATACAAGTTTTTAAGAGAGCCTATAATTCGCGCGTATGGCAAAGAATTTTACCAAGAATTAGAAGTGGTTGATAAAGACATCGAAGAACAAAAGAAAAACGGGGAATTTCCACAGGGATAATTTTGATATTCTAAACCAAAAGGTATAACTTTGTTTTAACTTAAAAACAAAATTATGGCCGAAGTACAAGCAGGATTAGAAATTCAAGAAATATTAGATCAATTAGGAATTGAAGCTACAAATAGTGGTGCTTCTACAGGGAGTTATTGGTATGAAACGAAAGGGGAAACCATTGATTCTTATTCTCCAGTAGATGGAAAATTAATTGCATCCGTTACTGCTGCAACTGAAGCAGAATACCAAAAAATTGTAGACAAAGCGCAAAAAGCGTTCAAACAATGGAGACAAGTTCCTGCACCGAAACGTGGTGAAGTTGTTCGTCAATTAGCAGAGAAATTACGTGAATATAAAGAACCACTTGGAAAATTGGTTTCCTACGAGATGGGTAAATCCTTACAAGAAGGATTAGGGGAAGTACAAGAAATGATTGACATCTGCGATTTCGCAGTAGGTTTATCTCGTCAATTATATGGTTTGACAATGCATTCAGAACGTGAAGGACATAGAATGTATGAGCAATACCACCCACTTGGATTGGTAGGTATTATTTCTGCATTTAACTTCCCAGTTGCTGTTTGGAATTGGAATACCGCTTTAGCATGGGTTTGTGGAGACGTTTGTATTTGGAAACCATCCGAAAAAACACCATTAACTGCAATCGCTTGTCAAAAAATTACCGAAGAAGTATTTACAGATAACGATGTGCCAGAAGGGGTATCCAACTTAATCATTGGTGGTGCTGAAATCGGAAAATTATTAACTGCAGATACGCGCGTTCCTTTAATTTCTGCAACTGGTTCTACTCGTATGGGTAAATCTGTAGGGGAAGTGGTAGGTGCTCGTTTAGGAAAATCCTTATTAGAATTAGGTGGTAACAATGCAATCATTATTACTCCAACTGCAGACCTAAAAGTGGTTGTTCCTGGCGCTGTATTTGGCGCTGTAGGTACTGCTGGTCAACGTTGTACATCTACGCGTCGTTTGATTATCCATGAGGATGTGTACGATGTTGTTCGCGATGCAATTGTGAAAGCATATGGTCAGTTAAAAATTGGAAATCCATTAGATATAAATAATCACGTTGGACCACTTATCGACAAAGATGCGGTTACTGCATATGAACATGCATTAAAACAAGTTGTTGCAGAAGGCGGTAAAGTATTGGTAGAAGGAGAAGTACTTTCAGGAGAAGGATATGAATCTGGATGTTATGTTCGTCCAGCGATTGCAGAGGCAAATAATTCCTTTAAAATCGTGCAACACGAAACATTTGCGCCAATTTTATATTTAACAAAATATTCGGGTGGTGTTGAAAATGCAATTGAAATTCAAAATGCAGTACCACAAGGTTTATCTTCTGCAATTATGACGAACAATTTGAAAGAAGCAGAAGCGTTTTTAGCTGCTTCAGGTTCGGATTGTGGTATCGCAAATGTAAATATCGGTACTTCTGGCGCTGAAATTGGTGGTGCTTTCGGCGGTGAAAAAGAAACTGGTGGTGGACGTGAGTCTGGATCCGATGCTTGGAAAGTATACATGCGTAGACAAACAAATACGATAAATTATTCCGATAGTTTGCCGTTAGCACAAGGGATTAAGTTTGATTTATAGTCAACTAATTATACTCTTTTTAAGGCGATTGCTATGCAATCGCCTTTTTTATTTCCAAGCCCTTTTTTGTTACTCTGCATTTTTTACGCTACATTTTTAATTACTCTTTTTTACGCTTTGTCAGCCCCGGCTAGCCCCTGCCAGTTCGGGTCAGTTCGGGTTAGTTCGGGTTAGTCGCGACTAACCCCTCACTCACCCCCTCGTTATCTTCATTTGTCGATTATTCCCTAGGTAAATATTCTTTCAGGTATTTAATATTTATCTTTGTTATCATTAATTCATATATTTTTTACTAATTAATTGTAAATAAATGAAAAACAGCATATTATTACTATTGATATTGTTTGTAACCTACGGTGCAAAATCACAGGTTTTAAACCTAGAGCAATGCTTAAAAATGGCGGATACTGCCAATGTTATTATCCGAAATGCACGAGTGGATGTGGCAATGAGTGCAAGTCAAATTGATGCATATAAGTCTGCTTTATTACCAAAGATTTTCTATGCTGGAGATTACAGATATAACGCTATAATTCCTGGACAGTTGATTCCTGGACAAATTGCTGGAGGTGCACCTGGAACCTATGTTGCGGTGCAGTTTGGTGTTCCGGTAAATATTAGTAATACGGTACAGTTAAACCAAGTATTGTACAACCCGCAATTAAATGCTGCGCTTAAAACATTAAAAATCAATCAAGAAGTTTCTGAAATTCAAGCAGGATTAACGGAGCAAAATGTGAAGTACCAATTGATTCAAACCTATTACAACCTACAAGCAATACATAAACAGTTAGCGTTTGTAAAAGAAAATAGTATAAACATGGACAAAATGATTGCCAATATGAAAGCCATGGTGGAGCAAAAAATGGTGATTGCAACTGAGTTAGACAAATTAAATATTACACGTTTAACCTTGAAAAATCAAGAACAAAACTTGATTTCTACGAAAGAAAAGACAGAGAATTACTTGAAGTTAATGATTGGAAAATCAATTAACGACAAAGTGGAATTTCAACAAGAAGGTTCTGTGCAGCGCTCGATTTTAAATGAAATCAAATCCGTTAATGCGCGCGAAATTCAATTATTACAAGCGCAACAACGTTTAAACTTTGTAGAAAGAAAAGGTATAAAAATGGCATACTTACCTGTTTTATCCATGTATGGTACGTATTTGTATAGCTATAACTACCGTCCAGAAAATAAGTTTGGGAAAGGTATTGATGGAGCTTTGGTTGGACTAAAATTAGATTGGACACTTTTTGATGGTTTTGAAAAACACCATAAATTAAAAGTGAATATGTATCAGCGTGCTAAAATGGAAGATCAATTAGATTATTCCAAAAAACAATTAGATGTGAACATCATCAACGCACAAAAACAAGTAGAGATCCAAACACAATCCTTGCAAATTTCTCAAGACCAATTAGTATTGGCGGAAAAAATCCAAAAACAAGCAAAATTTTCGTTTGAACAAGGAGTTATCAGTTCCAACGATTTATTGAAAAGTGAGAATGATTTGTATCAAGCACAAACAAATGTAGTAGTTGCTTTTGTACAATTACGTCAAGCAGAATTAGAAGTATTAAAATTAACCGGTAACATAAAATAAGATGAATAAGAGAGTATTAACTATTATTGGAATTGCAATTGTATTAGTAATAATCAGTGTTGTTAAATTAAAAAGTAACAAACAAAAAGTACAAGCGAAATTATACATTCACGATACAACTACTGCGATCTTGGTTAACGTAGCTAAACCTAAATTTCATTCTTTCGAAAATTCCTTTTCGTATTTAGGGACCTTCGATCCAAATAAACAAAACTTAATTGGTTCGGATGTTGCTGGAAAAATCATTCGTATGAATGTACAAGATGGAGACAAGGTTTCTAAAGGACAAATTTTAGCAAAGTTAGACGATGAAATGTTAGAATTACAATTGGAAAATGCTGCAATTCAGGTAGAAAGTCAAAAAAATGATGATGCTAGAAACAATTTTCTAATCAAAGAAAACGCGATTACTGGTGTGCAAAATGAAAAAACAAAACTGGCACTTAAAGCAGCGGAAGCAAATTACAAACTAATTAAAAAACAGTTTAAAAATACAGCAATTGCTTCTCCATTTTCTGGGGTTATTACCAAAAAGTTAGTAGATCTTGGAAGTGTTATCGGAATTGGAACACCACTATTTGAAATTACAGACATTTCTTCTGTAAAGTTAAGTATTTCGGTACCTGAAAGAGATGTGCTTAAATTCAAAGAAGGACAAAAAGTAATCATTAATGTAGATGTGTATGACAACCTCGATTTTGAAGGTACGGTTTCTTCTATTGGTGTAAAAGCAGATGCAAGTCACAATTTTAAAGTAGAAATTGCAGTTAGAAATTCGGGTAAAAACCGCATTATGGCAGGAATGTATGGTTCGGTTAAATTAGCAAATGCAACGGCTAAAAATGCACTATCTATCTCCCGTAAAGCATTAGTTGGTTCTACCAAACATCCGCAAGTATATGCTGTTCGTAATGGAAAAGCTAAATTAATTTCGTTTACTGCTGGTACAAGTGATGCTGGATTTATCGAAGTGGTAGACGGATTATCGGCGACGGATGTTGTAATCGTGAAAGGACAAATTAATTTACAAAATAACTCAAACGTACTTATTAAATAATTTAGTGTCATGACTATTACGGAAATTTCCATAAAAAGACCTTCCTTAATTATTGTAATTTTTACAATTCTTATTGGAGGAGGTATGCTAAGTTATAAGCAACTTAGTTACCAATTATTACCTGATTTTTCACCCCCTTTATTGACGATTACAACACCTTACCCTGGCGCTTCACCTTCCATTGTGGAAAGTCAAGTTTCAGAACCAATGGAAGATGCATTGAGTGGTTTGGAGGGAATTAAAGAGGTTACTTCGTTCTCTTTAGAAAATGCGTCGATGGTACTTTTAGAATTTGAACATTCTACGGACCTCGAACAAGTAATGCAAGATGCACAGCGTAAAATTGAAGGATTAAAGAAGAATCTCCCAAATGATGCTGAAACACCTGTTATTTCTAAAATTGAACCAAATGCTTCCCCTGTTCTTCAAGTAAGTGTAACTTCTAAAAACTTGGAAGATCGTGCTTTCTTTGAATTAATGAAAGAAGATATCTTACCGATGTTGAAACAAACGAAAGGGGTAGGTGAAATAAATGTGTTAGGTGGAGATGAGCGTGAAGTACGTGTGAATATTGATAAACAAAAAGCGAAATTAGCAGGCCTGTCATTAGTTGCTATTAATCAAGCGATTGCTTCTGCAAACATTGAATTTCCAACAGGGAAAGTAAAAGATTTAAACGAGCAAATGACTGTTCGTTTGGCTGGAAAATATAAAACGGTTACGGAACTTCAAAATTTGGTGTTAGGTTCGAATGGATCTTCTACGATCAAATTAAAAGATGTAGCGGAGGTGTACGATGGTATCAAAGACCAATTGACAATTAGTAGATTCAATGGAATTAACGGTATTGGTTTGCGTATCAAAAAACAATCGGATGCGAATGCGGTAATTCTCTCTAAATTAACACAAGAGAAATTTAAGTCCTTGGAGAAAAAATACAAGAAAGAAGGCTTAAAATTTGAAGTTGCAACGGACACATCTGTACCTACGATTCAAGCAGTAGATGCGGTCTTCCATGATTTAGAATTAGCAGTTTTCCTAGTGGCTTTGGTAATGATTATTTTTTTACATAGTTTGCGTAATGCACTTATCGTATTGGTTTCCATACCTGCATCCTTGATTTCTACATTTATTGCGATGTATCTATTAGGGTATACCTTAAACTTAATGACTTTGTTAGCAATGTCTTTGGTAATCGGTATTCTCGTGGATGACTCGATTGTGGTGTTAGAGAATATATATCGCCACTTGGGCATGGGGAAAGATAAACGTCAAGCTGCTTTAGATGGACGAAATGAAATCGGATTTACAGCACTTGCAATTACTTTTGTGGATGTAGTAGTATTTACACCGGTTGTATTTGTACAAGGAACAATTTCGGATATCCTGCACCAATTCTCTATTGTAGTAGTAATTTCTACTTTGATGTCTTTATTTGTATGTTTTACATTAACACCATGGTTGGCTTCTCGTTTCGCAAAAGAAACGGTGTTGAAACATTCTAATCCCTTGCACCGTGTATTGATGTGGGTAGAACGTAGAATTACGATTTTTACGGATCAATATGTATTGTTAGTTGCTTGGGTATTGAAACATAAGTTAATTACCCTTGTAGGAATTTTACTGTTATTTGTTGCAACTGGCGCAGTGATGTCAACAGGTATTGTAGGACAAGAATTCGTAGCGCAAGGGGACCAAGGCAAATTCATGGTCAAATTGAAATACGATAAGAGTACACCTTTCGAAGAAAATAATGCCACGACCTATGCCATCGAGCAATTTATTTTGGCACAAAAAGACGTGAAGATTGTATTTTCTAACGTTGGCGGACCAAGTGCAGGCATGGGAGCAGTTTCTTTTGGAAATGAGTCGCGTTCTGAATTAACGGTTAAGTTAAATGATCATGTACAAGATCAATTTCCAACAGCCGAGTATATGAGTAAAATTCGGGAGAAAATTGAACATAAATTCCCTGGTATTGAAGTGAAAACGATTAATATCGGAATGGTTGAATCGGAAGAAGCACCGATTGAAATCTTCCTTTCGAGTAATGATACAGATGTGTTAATGGAAGAAGCAAGACGTTTAAAAGCAGCAATATTATTGATGCCAGGAGCAAAAGATCCAACCATTTCAACAGACGATATTACCCCGGAGATTCGCGTAGAATTAGACCGAGAGAAAATGGGACAACTAGGTTTACCTATTGCCGTTGTAGGGATGCAGTTGCAAAATGCACTTTCTGGAAACTCTTCCTCTAATTTCTCGGAAAATGCAAACGAATACGATATCCGAGTGATGTTAGACCAAGGAGATCGTAAGAATGTAGACGATATCAAAAACATGAGTTTTACAACCACAAAAGGAAATATCGTAGAATTGGAAGAATTTGCAAATATTGTGATTGAAAATGGCTTTGGTTCTTTGGAACGTAAAAACCGTTTAAGTTCTACTACACTTCGTGCGTATGTACTTGGAACTGCTGGAGGTACGTTAGCACAAAAAATTAATGAATTCTTGGAGAAAGAACCACTGAATGAAAATGTAAAATTGACATGGGGTGGGGAGGTAAAACGTCAACAAGAAGGTTTTGGTGCAATGGGAACAGCGATGCTTATTGGATTAATTCTTGTTTATCTTATTATGGTTGCATTATACGATAATTTCATCTATCCATTTGTGGTATTATTCTCGATTCCAGTTGCGTTAATTGGTGCTTTGTTAGCCTTAAACTTCTCTTCTTCTAATATCGGTATTTTCACAATGTTAGGGATGATTATGTTATTAGGTTTGGTGGCTAAAAATGCGATTTTGATTGTCGATTTCACCAATCATTTAAAAGAAACGGGTAAAAACACAACAGAAGCTTTATTAGAATCGGTGAAAGAACGTATGCGACCTATCTTAATGACAACAATCGCCATGGTGATAGGAATGGTTCCAATTGCAATCGCAAAAGGTTCTGGTGCAGAATGGAAGAATGGATTGGCATGGGTATTAATCGGTGGATTATTAAGTTCCATGTTCTTAACCATCATTTTAGTTCCGATGATGTATTATGTTGTAGATGCAGTGAAATTCAGAATCGAAAAACGTAAATAATTGTTTTACCATCCGTAGAGACGCAATGCTTTGCGTCTCTACGGATGGTAAAAATGCATCGCGTCTAAATATGGCACACAAAATATAAATTTCATCAAAGGGGCTTAGGCCCCTTTTTTTGGCACTTATTTTGATTATATTAGAAATAAGAATTTTAATTTAATTTGCCATGAAAAAGATAATCCTTTTAGCCGCAATCACCTGTTTGCTATCGTTTACAACCGCAACTATAGACCCAATTTCTGTTGGAATTTCCCCAAAAGAATTACGTAAAATTGAAAATCAATCGTTTCGTGCCGGTGAGCAATTAGACTATGTCATCCACTACGGTATTATCGATGCTGGAACTGCACGTTTAGAATTAAAAAAAGAAGATGCTAAATTGAATGGAAGGGAAGTACTACATAGTATAGGTACCGGTAGAAGTTTAGGAGCCTTTGATTGGTTTTTTAAAGTGCGTGATAAATACGAAACGTTTCTAGATGAAGAAGGAGTCTTTCCGCATGTGTTCAAACGCGACGTGGATGAAGGTGGTTATAAAATCAACCAAGAATATAAATTCTACCAACATGCCAATGTAATCGATAATGGGAAAGAAAAAGTGAAAGATGCACCAAGTTATGTGCAAGACATGCTTTCTTCCTTTTATTATGCGCGTACATTTGATTATGAAAACGCTAAAAAAGGAGATGTGTTTGTGATTAACTCCTATGTGGATGAAAAAGTATTTCCGATAAAAATTAAATACAAAGGAATTAAAACAATTTCCATCCGAACTGGAAAATATAAATGTTATCTATTTAATCCAGTAGTACAAACCGGCCGTATTTTTAAACACGAAGAAGATTGTAATTTCTACATCACTGCAGATGCCAACAAAATTCCATTATTAATCGAAGCAAAATTAATGGTAGGATCCATTAAAATGGAATTGAGTGCATACAAAGGATTGTTGGAGCGCCTAACGAAAGTATAGCATACTTTCTCACTAGATAAAATGAATTGTTAGAGAATAGTTGTTAATTTTAATTTCTCAAGAAAACAGAAAAATATATGCATCTGTTTTCAACGTATCAATTTACTAGTAACGCTTATTTCACACGATGAAAAAATGGATTCCTCATCTATCGCTTTTAATTTGCTGTATGATTTGGGGAACCACTTTTGTAGCAATCAAAAAAATTACGCATTTAATTGACCCCTATTTATTAGCAACCTTACGCAGTTTGTTGGCGGTTTTAGTATTATTTCCAATACTGATAGTTACCAAAAAAAAGCATGTTTTTTTTAATAAACAGGCCATAAAATATGGGTTTATTACTGGACTTATATTAGGAGGTATATATGTAATCCAAACAATAGGGATGCAATTTACAAGCTCGAATCATAGTGCGTTTATAACGAGTTCAGCAGTAATTATGGTTCCATTAATATTGGTTGTAGCAGGAAAACAAAAGTTACATTTCACACAAATAGGGTGTATTGTTTTAATCGCTTTCGGCTTATATTTTTTAACAAATCCCAAGGATAGTCAACCTTATAATGTAGGAGATATAATTACTTTTTTTGGAGCTATTGTTTGTGCTTCGCATATTATTTTATCGGGTCATTATGTGCGTAAAACAGAATTTTTAGGACTAATTTTTTATCAGTTTCTATTCGCTATGATTATTTCTTTTTTGGGATTAATTATCAATAAAGGTATTAATCATACGGAAATTAATTTTTCTCCAATGGTTATAAATAACGTTTTATATCTTGGATTTTTCGGTACTTTACTTTGTTTTTTTGTTACTGTTTGGGCACAAAAGTTTGTGAGTACAATTACAACTGCAATGATTTTATCGCTCGAACCTATTTTTGCTGCAACAACAAGTTTTATCGTATTTCAGGAAAGTCTTTCTTTGCTTGAAATTATTGGTGGGTTGGCAATTGTGCTAGGATTAATTACGTTTAATATTCTAAATTCTAAATCCGGAATTGGTTCAAAATAACTTGTAATAAATACGATGCAAATGATATTAAAGTATTATAGCTTAAATGAAACAAATTACTGAAATTGCGCAACAACATTTTATATAAATTAACATATTAGTTTTTACTTAATTCAAGTGTAATATTGCAGTAACATCCTGATCAATTATAATATTTAACATTGCACTATTTTAAATAAAATTGGTGTCAAGTTTATGAAATATAACCTGTCTGAAAATTCAGAGATTTTGGGCTACAATAAAGCAAAATGGGTACTAGGTGTATTAGTTGGTTTATTAGCATTTATTTTATATTTTAATACAGTTAATCATCAATATGTATTAGATGATTTTTCTTTAATTTCAGATAATACTGTAACAACTAAAGGTCTAGAGGGAATACCAACAATATTTCAAAATCATTATAGAGTTGGATATTATTTGATAGACGATGGGATTTATAGACCATTATCAGTTGCTATGTTCGCTTTAGAATGGGAGTTGTCTCCAAATAATCCCCATTTGAGTCATTGGTTAAACCTTCTCTTTTATGTGTTTACTGGTTGGTTGTTATTTATTACTTTATCTAAGTTGTTAAAGAATTACAATCTTGTTATTCCATTTCTGATTTCAATAGTATTTATTGCACATCCTGTGCATACAGAGGTGGTGGCAAACATAAAAAGTAGAGATGAATTAATGGGTTTTTTCCTTTCAATCGCAAGTCTTTATTATTTGCTAAAATATTTTGAGAAAAATAAAATTTATTATTTGATACTTGTAAGTGTTTTGTTTTTTGGTGCTTTACTTGCAAAAGAAACAGCGATTACAATGATTGTATTACTTCCTGTATCAGTTTATCTTTTTATTAATTCATCGTTTAAAAAAAATATTTTGCCTTTTGTTTTTCTATTGGTACCAGTCATAATTTTCTTATTTATTCGCAATATCGTTTTATCTGAAAATGATACGACATATATGATTACTCCTTTAGAAAATCTATTATTAGCTACTAATAATAGTATAAGTCGTATTGCTACTGAAATTAAAATAATGGGAGATTATATTTTATTATTAATTTATCCCGAGAATCTCTTGTATGATCGGTCGTTTGGTCAAATTAAAATTGTAAATTTTTCAGACATTAAAGTTATTTTAACGCTCATATTATTGATTTCCGCAGGGGTATTTTGTTTTGTTAAAATTTTAAAGAAAGATTTAATAGCCTTTGGAATATTTATTTTTCTTCTTACGATGACTTTGTTTAGCAATATTATTTTTACGATTGGCGTAGCAATGGCTGATCGATTTCTTTATTTTGCCTCCCTAGGATTTGCTTTTATTGTTGTGCTTTTAGTAGTAAAAATTACTAAAACGAAATTAGACTTTGAAAAATATAAAAGTGTATCAATTTTTTTTAAAAGTAATTTCAAGCTAATAATTTTTTCGGTTCCATTAATTTTATTTTATTCTTTTCGAACAATGGAAAGGAATAAAGACTGGAAAGATAACTTAACACTTTTTTCAAAAGATGTAATTAAAATGCCAAATAATTCAAGAGCACATTCTTTTTATGCGAATGAATTAATTCGAACAGTGGCATTCAATGAAACAGACTCCATTTTAAAGAAAAAGTATTATTTGGAAAGTATAAAAGAATTTAAAAGAAGTATAGCTATTTATCCTAAGCAGTCTTCGGAAGTTTTTGAAGGAATTGGAACCGCTTACTTAAAAATTAATAAATTCGATTCCGCAGAATATTACTATAAAAAAGGAATAAAATTAGATCATACATTAATTAAAAATTTAGGCGATTTATATTTTGCCAAATGCGATTATAATAAAGCGATTTACTATTATTTAAAACAAGTTAAGATTAGCCCCGATAACTATATAACATGGTTGAATTTAGGTTTATCCTATGGGACTTTACAAAAATATGATTTAGCACTCGAAAATTTGTTGAAAGCGGATCAGTTTAAACCAAATGACCCACAGATTAATTTTTTCATCGCAACGGTGTATCGATTCAAAAATGATGAATTGAATTATCTTAAATATTATAATAAGTCTGTAGAATATTCAAACTAGAATTTATTTGCTATTTTCTTTATTCGTTAATTTCCTAAATTTTTTGAGCAGATGCTGCAATCAAATCTGATATAAAGGATAGGGAAAAAGATTCGCTTAAAGCAAACAACAATTTATCTAAAGAATAATTTTTTCGGAAAAGGGCTTTTTTATTTAAGTTAACTATAATTATTGATGTGCTATAATTAAAAACAAAAAAGCCTCACATTTCTGTAAGGCTTTGATTATTAAGTGGTCCCACTTGGAATCGAACCAAGCACCTACTGATTATGAGTCAGTTGCTCTAACCGAATGAGCTATAGGACCATAATTCACTATTGAATTATTTTGGTTTGCAAATATAAGAAGGAAACTTAAATATGCAAGATGCTGGTTTAAAAAATTGCACAAATAGTGGTCCCGCTTGGACCAAAACTATTAAATTTACTTATATTTCAACTCTCAACTCTCTTCCCATGCAACCACCAAAAAAATGGAAAATGATGTTAATTACTTGGTTATTTGTTTATCCAGTGATCAACATTTTATTTCTAACTGTCTTTCCTTTTGTGAAAGATGCGCATCAGTTAGTAAAAACATTAGTGCTTACCTTAATTTTAGTGCCATCACTTGGATTCTTCGTACCTAAATTGCACAAAAAATTTGATGCTTGGATTCGTAAATAATTTTAATATATTATTCATATAGTTTTAGTAGGAAATAAAAGTTTTTCATTTATTTTTGTATAAAAAAACAGATTATGGCAATTTTAACGATTCCTGAAAAAAATATACAAATCACGGATGCTACAGAAATTCGTGCGTTTTTCCAAGAAAGAGGTGTGTTTTTTGACCAATGGCAGTGTGATGTAGTGTTCGAAGATACAGCAACGGCAGAGGAAATTTTGCTTGCGTACGATAAAGACCTAAAACCATTTATGGAAGCAGGAGGGTATCAAACAGCGGATGTTATTTCAATCAATAAATTGACGGAAAACTACGATGCCATTCGCGCTAAATTTTTAGCAGAACATACGCATTCTGAAGATGAAATACGTTTCTTCGTGGATGGGAAAGGATTGTTTTGGTTTAACTTAGAAACAGAGCCTGTATTTAACTTGTTATGTGAACAAGGTGATTTAATTTCTGTACCTGCAGGTACTAAACATTGGTTTGATGCCGGTCCTGAAAATCCATTTGTGAAAGCGATTCGCATTTTCATTGATATGTCTGGATGGGTGCCTGAATATACTGGATCTAAATTAGAAGAAAAATTCGCAGATATTACAGTGAAGAATTAAAGTCACTATTTATTCATCCCTCTTCGGTGGGATTTTTTTATTTTTGAATCACCTAAAGTTATTTTAATGTCCAAACCAACTTTCATTCTTACAGATATCGAAGGAACAACAACTTCAGTTTCATTTGTATACGACGTGCTTTTTCCCTATTTCAGAGAAAATATGCAAAAAGTACGTACTATGCTTCATTTGCAAGAAGTACAAGCAATCTTCCGAGAAACAATTCGTTTGGCGCAGGAAATAGAAAACAAAATAATTGCATCAGAAGAAGAGGTGATTGAAACCTTAATACACTGGTCCAACGAAGATAAAAAAATCACGCCTTTGAAAGATTTACAAGGAATTCTTTGGAAGGAAGCCTATGAAACAGGCGTAATAAAAGGACATGTATACGATGACGTTGCTCCTGCTTTAAAAGCATGGAAAGACGCTGGAATTCAATTGGGTGTTTTTTCTTCTGGTTCTATTACTGCGCAAAAATTAATCTTTGGATACAGTGTTTCAGGTGACTTAACACCATATTTTTCTGCTTATTTTGACACAACTACCGGCGGAAAAAGGGAAGTAGAAACCTATATCAAAATCAGTCAGAAATTAAATAAACAACCTTCAGAAATTTTATTTTTATCCGATATTGTAGAAGAATTAGAAGCAGCGCAACAAGCAGGCTTACAAACCATTCAATTGGTGCGCCCAGGAACACTTGCTAATTGGAAAAATTCCGTACTATCTTTTTCTGATATCCATCTGTAAGGATATTGCAATGCAGCATCCATTTAAATCATCAATAATCTTATATCTAAATGTCAAAATTCCGCACCATCTGGCCTACAGCCGACAACTATGTAGAAGTAATCGATCAACGCAAACTTCCGCATGAATTCGTAACAGAAAAATTGATTACTTACAAAGATGCAGAGGTAGCAATCAAAGAAATGACGGTTCGTGGAGCACCGTTAATTGGCGCTACTGCAGCATACGGTATCTATCTTGCGGTACGTGAAATGGTAGAAAAAGAATTAGACGGCTCTTTCTTAGATCAAGCGTTTTCCGATTTAAGGGCTTCTCGACCAACAGCGGTGAATTTATTCTGGGCCTTGGATAAAATGCGTGAAGCAATGGACAATGCCGATGATTTTTTAAAAACAGCTTGGGAAGCAGCCGCTGCGATTGTGGAGGAAGATGTGGAAACGTGTCGTATGATTGGGGTGCATGGTTTACCGCTGATTGAAGAAATCGCACAGAGAAAAAATGGGGAAGTGGTAAATATTTTAACACATTGTAATGCAGGAATGTTGGGCTGTGTAGAGTGGGGAACCATTACTTCACCAATATACCAAGCAATCCAAAAAGGAATCAAAGTACATGTTTGGGTGGATGAAACACGCCCAAGAAACCAAGGTTCAAACTTGACAGCGTATGAATTAACACGCCACAATGTGCCACATACATTAATCGTGGATAATGCTGGAGGCCACCTAATGCAGCACGGTATGGTCGATATGGTGATTGTTGGTACAGACCGCACAACACGTCAAGGCGATGTAGCAAACAAAATTGGAACTTATCTAAAAGCATTAGCTGCTTATGATAATAAAATTCCATTTTATGTGGCATTACCTTCTACAACTTTGGATATGACCATCAATAATGGCTTAACCGAAATTCCTATTGAAGAACGAAACCAAGATGAGGTGCGTTACATGATTGGTAAAGGTCCAAATGGAAACATCGAATCGGTGTTAATTTGCCCGGAAACAACCCCTGCAAGCAATTATGGATTTGACGTTACCCCTGCACGTTTGGTAACTAAAATAATTACCGAAAGAGGTGTGTGTGATGCATCGGAAGAAGGCTTGTTAAGCTTGTTCCCAGAATATAAATAAAATTCAGTTTCGTCCGACTGAGCGAAGTCGAAGTCATAACCTCCACCAAAAACGGTTGAACCTACATCCGAAACACCCAATTAGCGATTGAACCACTGTCGCCTCGGAAAAGTACATCGTGCTTTTATCGAATAAGGTAGCGTAACAAAAAAAACTGTTTGAGGAGTCCTGTAAGGCGACGAGTTTTGTTTTTGTAGCGAACGTTTCGAACTAAAAGCCGATGCTTTTCCAGCGACGAAGCAGTTTTTGGTTACTTTTTGCTGCAACAAAAAGTGACAGAAAAACCTCTGTTTCGCACCGCGAAACAATATCCTATCAAAAACCAACAAAACCATTCAAAAAGCAAATAGCATAAATAAAAGTATACATTTGTATTAATGGATTTTGAATTAAATTATGCCACAAAAAATCTTCATATTCTCAGGACTTGGCGCAGACCACCGCGTATTTCATAAAATGAATTTTCAAGAGTTCGAGCCAGTGTTTATACATTGGCTCGAACCATTGAAAAATGAAACTATCCAAAATTATGCCTTACGTATTTCTAAACAAATCACAGAACCAAATCCATTAGTCATTGGTATTTCTTTCGGAGGAATTATGGCGATTGAAGTTTCTAAATTTCTTCCATTTCAAAAACTGGTCTTGATTGCATCTGCAAAGACAAAAAAGGAAATTCCATTTCTTTATCGAATGCTCGGGAAATTGAGAGTTCCGCTATTTTTCCCCATGCAATGGCTCAAAAAGTCAAACCGCTTGTCCTATTTTGTATTTAGTGTTTCCACCCAAGAAGACCGAAAAATACTGGATGATATTTATAACGACACCTCACCAACCTACTTACGTTGGGCATTAAATGCGGTATGTACTTGGCAAAATGAAGGGATGAGTTGGAATTGTATTCCTGCTCCAAAAAAAATAATCCACATCCACGGAACCAACGACCGTATCTTATATTATTCCAACATTAAAAACGCAGTTCCTATACCCAACGGCGGACACCTCCTGCCACTCACAGAAACCCGAAAATTAGAAGAAATCATTTTGAATTTTCTACGCGAATAATCCTCTTATTTATCATCTTTTAGTTTCGTCAGACTGAGCGAAGTCGAAGTCACACCCTCCACCAATTCTAATTTCCACCCCTTCAATTCCACCCCTCAACTTTCCTTTCTCAAAATTTCCTTCAAACCACCGCTAACTGACTATTATTTCTTAAATTTGTCTGTTAAGTTTAAAATTTTAGCATGAATATTTTAGTTTGTATCAGTAAATCACCAGACACAACTTCTAAAATTGCGTTTACCGATGGTAATACAAAATTTGATGAGAACGGCGTGCAATATATTGTTAACCCGTACGACGAGTGGTATGCACTTGTTCGAGCATTGGAGTTAAAGGAAACTATCGGAGGAAATGTAACGATCATTACCGTTGGGAATGCTGCAGATGAATCTATCATTCGTAAGGCATTAGCAATTGGTGCTGACAATGCAGTGCGTATCGATGCTGAACCTACAGATGCGTTTTTTGTTGCTTCTCAAATCGCAGAGTATGCAAAGAAAAATAACTTTGATTTAGTGTTGACAGGTAAAGAAACAATCAATTATAACGGTTCGCAAGTTGCTGGTATGGTAGCTGAATTCTTAGATGTTCCTTTTGCTTCGCAAGCTTCTAAATTAGATGTAAACGGTACAACGTTGACATTGGAACAGGAAATAGTTGGTGGACTTCAAATTGTAGAAGTTTCAACTCCTGCAGTTGTAAGTTGTGCGAAAGGTATGGCGGAACAACGAATTCCAAACATGCGTGGTATCATGGCAGCTAGAACAAAACCTTTAGAAGTGATTGCTCCATCTACTGTGGAAGTTTACACAAGTTTTGAGTCTTATTCATTACCAGATGCGAAAAAAGCATGCAGAATGATTGATCCTTCAAACATGGCAGAATTAGTTGATTTGTTACACAACGAAGCAAAAGTTATTTAAGATGAAAGCATTAGTATATATTAATACAAACCATTTTGCTGCTAAAGCTTCTTTTGAAGCAGTTACATATGCAAAAAAATTAGGAGGAGAAGTTACAGTTGTTGCTTACGGTAATGCTGCTGGTGCGGAAGCATTAGGAGCTTATGGAGCAAACAAAGTATTGGTTGATTCTTCTATCAATGAGGCAGATAATCAACAAATTACACGTTTAGTAGCAAGTGCTGTGGAAGCAACTGGTGCGGAAGCGGTAATTTTCTCACACGACCTTGTAGCGAAAGCGGTTGCTCCTCGTTTATCTGTTCGTTTGAAAGCTGGTTTAATCTCTGGAGCGATTGCATTACCTGAAACTGGAAATGGTTTTACATGTAAAGTAAACGTGTTCTCCGGAAAAGCATTTGGAAAAGTTGCTGTGAAAACGGCTGTTAAAATCATTTCTTTGTTGCCAAATTCCATAAAACCAGAAAATATTGAAGGAACTGCTACCGTTGAAGCTTTCAATGGTAATGTAGGAGTTGCTGCAATAAAAGTGATTGACACGAAAAAACCAGAAGGAAGTATTCCATTACCAGAAGCGGACTTAGTGGTATCTGCAGGACGTGGATTGAAAGGTCCTGAAAACTGGGGAATTGTAGAAGATCTTGCAAATGTATTGGGTGCTGCTACAGCTTGTTCTCGTCCAGTTGCAGATATCGGTTGGAGACCTCACCATGAGCACGTAGGACAAACAGGCGTAGCAATTCGTCCAAACTTATACATCGCTGCAGGTATTTCTGGTGCTATTCAACATTTAGCTGGTGTAAATGGTTCTAAAGTAATCGTGGTTATTAACTCGGATTCGGAAGCTCCTTTCTTTAAAGCAGCAGATTATGGAATCGTTGGAGATGCATTTGAGGTATTGCCTAAATTGACAGAAGCATTGAAGAATTTCAAAAATGCAAACTAATAATAGCAAATAAATTTATAATAAAAACTGGTAGTTGAAACACTACTGGTTTTTGTTTTTTCATATCTTGAGTAATAATACATGGAAAAGGTAAAATTGGAAATTGTAGGACTTTCCTACAGCCAAACACAGTCAGGAGCATACGCGCTTGTTCTTGCCGAAACTGGAGGGAAAAGAAGTTTGCCAATTATCATCGGTGGCTTTGAAGCGCAAGCAATTGCCATTGAATTGGAAAAAATGACGCCTACAAGACCATTAACCCATGACTTATTCAAAAGTTTTGCGCAATCTTTTCAAATTGAAGTTGTTGAAGTAATTATTTATAATCTTGTGGAAGGTGTTTTTTATGCTAAATTGATCTGTTCTAAAGATGAAAAAATTAGTGAAATTGACGCGCGTACTTCGGATGCTATTGCTTTAGGAGTTCGTTTTAAATGCCCAATTTATACCTATGAAAATATTCTAGCGAGTGCAGGTATTTTGTTAGATGAAAATGCAGAACTACAACAAGATTCTCCTTCTTCAGAAGTGAGTACCACACCAAGTGAAAAACTGGTTACTACCTATAATGTCGAAGAATTAGAGCAACAATTACTGGATGCAATTGAAAATGAAGATTATGAATTAGCTTCTCGTTTACGAGATGAAATTAATAAACGTTCTGAATCCTAAAAACACATGAAACAATACCACGATTTACTAAACCATATTCTTGAAAACGGGACGCAAAAAGGAGATAGAACAGGTACAGGTACAATTTCTACCTTTGGTTATCAAATGCGTTTTGATTTAAGTCAAGGTTTTCCATTACTTACGACAAAAAAATTGCATTTACGCTCTATTATTGTTGAATTATTGTGGTTCTTACGTGGAGATACAAATATTAAATACCTAAAAGATAATAATGTATCTATCTGGGATGAATGGGCAGATGCACAAGGAAATTTAGGACCAGTTTATGGATATCAATGGAGGTCCTGGCCAGATGGTAAAGGTGGAACAATTGATCAAATTACCAACCTTATTGACCAAATTAAAAAGAATCCAAATTCACGTAGATTAATGGTTTCTGCATGGAATGTCGCAGATGTAGATAACATGGCCTTACCACCTTGTCATTCATTATTTCAATTCTACGTAGCAGATGGTAAATTAAGTTGCCAATTATACCAACGTAGTGCAGATACATTTTTAGGTGTACCTTTCAATATAGCTTCATACGCTTTATTAACGATGATGGTAGCACAAGTTTGCGACCTGCAAATAGGAGATTTCATCCATACGTTTGGCGATGCGCATTTGTACAACAATCATTTAGAACAAGTGAAATTACAATTAACCCGTGATTTCAGACCACTTCCAACCATGAAAATCAATCCAGAGGTGAAAAACATCTTTGATTTCAAATTGGAAGATTTTGAATTAACAAACTACGACCCACATCCACACATCAAAGGCGCAGTCGCAGTTTAATTCTATCACTCGTTTCCCGTCACTCGTCACTATAAAAGGTTCCTGAGGCTCTCAAGAATCATTACTTTAAAGGTTCCTGAGGCTCTCGAAGGACCGTCACTCAAATCTCGTCACTCAAATGAACTTCTCCCTTATCGTAGCCATGGACAGCAACCGAGGAATCGGTAAAGACAATGACCTAATGTGGCATTTACCTGCAGAAATGCGTTTTTTCACAGCAACCACAAAAGAACAAATTGTTGTAATGGGACGAAAAAATTACGATTCGATTCCAGAGAAATACCGACCACTTCCAAACAGAGAAAACGTAGTACTTAGTCGTAACACTAATTTTGACGCTGGGACTTGTAAAGTGTTTACCTCTTTAAATGAATGTATCGAATATTTTAAAGATGAATCTGAACGCAAATTATTTGTTATAGGTGGAGGACAAATCTACCGGGAAGCCTTGGAGAATAATAATTTAAACGAAATGTTTATTACCCACATCGATCACGCTTTTGAACCAGATACTTTCTTTCCTGAATTCGATGAAACAGCATGGAACAAAGAAGAAGTATTGCATTACCAAGCAGATGAAAAAAATCCGCATGGGTTTGTAGTTTATCGTTATTGGAAATAAGCTATTTCTCACGACTTATCAACATCACTTTATCTTCCCTTTCATTTTCTGTATCTTCGCTCTCCCAATAATTTCCTATGATTGTTTGTATAGCAGAGAAACCAAGTGTCGCACGTGATATCGCCAAAATTATAGGCGCTACACAGGCAAAAGACGGCTATATGGAAGGAAATGGGTACCAAGTCACATGGACATTCGGACATTTATGTACCCTAAAAGAACCACAAGATTATACCGAAAAATGGAAATTCTGGCGCTTGGAAGATTTACCGATGGTACCTTCGAGTTTTGGAATCAAATTAATCGACCAGCAATCCTCCAAAAAACAATTTCATACCATCGAACGTTTGGTGCAAAACTGTACAGAGGTCATAAACTGTGGAGATGCCGGGCAAGAGGGAGAATTAATTCAACGTTGGGTATTGTTGAAAGCAAAATGCAATGTTCCGGTTAAACGTTTATGGATTTCATCGCTAACCGAAGAAGCAATCAAAGAAGGTTTTTCAAAATTAGTAGATTCTACCAAATACGATAATCTATATAAAGCAGGAAGTGCACGCGCGATTGGCGATTGGATGTTAGGAATGAATGCTACGCGTTTGTTTACCGTAAAATTTGGTCGTGGAAAAGCAACATTCTCAATTGGTCGTGTACAAACTCCTACCTTATCCATGATCGTGCAACGGCATAAAGAAATTGAAGCATTTATAACAGATGAATACTGGGAATTAAAAACAACCTATCGTGAAACAGAATTTACGGCAACAATAGACCGAATTCGATCTAAAGAAAAAGCCGAAAAAGGGTTAGAATATTTAAAACAACATAATTTTGAAATTACTTCCTTCGAACAAAAAGAAGGAAAAGAAGGAAACCCAAGATTGTTTGATTTGACAGCGCTTCAGGTTGAAGCCAACCGTAAATATGCGTTTACTGCGGATGAAACATTAAGAGGAATCCAAAACTTATACGAAAAGAAATTAGTGACTTATCCACGTGTGGATACAACCTACCTTTCGGAAGATATTCATCCTAAAATTCCAGGAATTCTCCAAGCAATGAAACCCTACGAACGATTAATTGCTCCCTTATTGCAAAAACCAATTCCAAAGTCGAAAGTAGTTTTTGACGATAAAAAAGTGACAGATCACCACGCAATTATTCCGACAGGTGAATTCCCGCAAGGATTACCACTGAATGAAAAACAAATTTATGATCTAATCGCTAAACGTTTTATTGCTGTTTTTTACCCAGAATGTAAAGTATCGAACACAACAGTACTTGGTAAAGTAGGAATGGTTGAATTCAAAGCAACAGGTAAACAGATTATTGAACCAGGCTGGCGAGAGGTATATAGTAATGATAAGCAAGGGGAATCGGATAAAAAAGGAGAAGAGGAAACAGTGATGCCGCATTTCGAAGAAGGAGAATCTGGACCGCACGAACCAAAAGTGCACCAAGGTAAAACTTCTCCTCCAAAATATTATACGGAAGCGACCTTGTTACGTGCGATGGAAACAGCAGGGAAACAAGTGGAAGATGAAGAAATGCGAGAGTTGTTAAAAGACAATGGTATCGGTCGACCATCTACACGTGCTAACATCATTGAAACGCTATTTCGTCGTAAATACATCGAGCGTAAAAAGAAAAACATTGTCCCAACCCAAACAGGAGTAGATCTTATAGACACAATTCAAAACGAATTATTGAAAAGTCCTGAACTAACTGGTAATTGGGAACGTAAAATTCGCTTGATCGAAAAAGGAGAATACGAATTAGATACCTTCAAACAGGAATTAGTTCAAATGGTGTCTGAGTTGACCGAAGAAGTGATATTCAATACGAAACGCGTGATTGCTATCGCACCTGAAAAACCAGTGGAAGTTGTCAAAGAGAAAGTTTCTAAACCACGAGAGAAAAAAGAAAAGAAAACCGAAAATCCGGAAGACTTACTTTGTCCTAAATGCAAACAGGTCAACCTACGCAAAGGAAACACAGCATACGGTTGCGCTAATTTCGCTTCTTGCGGATTTAAAATACCATTTGGCCTATTAAATAAAAAACTTACAGACAAACAAGTCGTAGATCTAATCACTACCGGTAAAACAGCCAAAATCAAAGGCCTCGAAATGCCTGGCACCGAAAAATCCATCGATGCACGCTTCATCCTTACCCAAGATTTCAGCATCGAAATCGAGCGGTAAATCCGCAATGCATTGCGACTCAATTATCGCAATTATCAATGCATTGCGACTCAATTTTTATGGATTAATCCTCCATTTCGCAAAGCTAAATACTCTATCCTCCACCATATACGGTTGAAACTACATCCGAAACACCCAATTAGCGATTGGAACCTCTGTCGCCTCAGAAAAGTAAATCGTGTTTTTATCGAATAAGGTAGCGTATCAAAAACAACTGTTTGACGACGAAGGAGGAGTTTTGTTTTTGTAGCGAACGTTTCGCAATAAAAGCCGATGCTTTTCCAGCGACGAAGGCCTTTTTGCTTACTTTTTTGGCCAAAAAAAAGTAAGAGAATACCCTCCATTTCGCACCGCGAATCTTCCTACAACAAATTGCTACATTTTCACATTGAAAAATTGGTACATTAATCATAATTTTCACTAACTTAAATAGAGTCAATTTTTAAAAACAACTAAAAATCAACACTCTATGAAAGAAGAATACCTGCATTATCTTTGGAAAACAAAAAATATTCCACATCAAAATTTAACACTTACTGACGGTCGACCAATTACCATAACTGCTTTTGGAATCCATAACCACGATAGCGGACCAGACTTTTCAAACGGCAAAATTACCATCGATGGTATCACGTGGATAGGAAATATTGAAATGCATATTAATGCTTCAGATTGGTATATTCATAAACACCATTTGGATAAAGCATATGAAAATGTAGTCTTACATGTCGTTTATAATTATGATAAATCAGTATATATAAACGAGGAAGAGATTCCCACGCTAGAATTGAAAAAATACATATCTAATGACCTAGTCGATCAGCTTGCTAAAATATTGACTAATAGGAAATGGATACCATGTTACGACGCGATTAAAACGATAGATCAACTACATGTTCAAAGTCAAATAGATACTGCACTTTTTCAAAGGTTAGAACGCAAAAGTCAAGCGCTATTTGAAAGATTTAAAGTAGTAAATTTCGATTTGAATCAACTTATTTCCGAACAATTAGCTGCAATTATTGGCACCAATGTCAATAGAATTCCGATGCTAGAACTTGTTCGGAAAGTTCCAATTAATACTTTTTTCAAAGAATCAAAAACAGCGGTGGAAGCAATATTGTTAGATGTTGCCAATCTGCTTCCGGAGCATTCGGAAGAAAATTATATCCGAAAATTAAAAGAAACCGGCGTGTTTTATCGAAATAAATATAACTTGAATCAAATGAATGTTGCCTCTTGGAAATTTTTCGGAATGCGTACGGCAGGCTTTCCTACGTTTCGAATAGCACAATTCTCTTCCATCTGTTCGCAGCAAAAGTTTTTTGATTTTTTAATGATGCCCTTAGAAGAATGGCTGCATTGGTTTGAACATGAGAAGTTTAGTATAGATGCGTTTTGGGAGACACATTATCATTTTAAAAAGGAAACAAAAAGGCATAATCTAAATTTATCCAAGAATAGCAAATCTTTAATTTTAATAAATGTGGTTGCCCCTATGCTTTATTTTTGGGGGATATATCAGAACCAAGAGACTTTTACTGAAAAAGCATTGGAATTATTAGAAAACATCCCTAGGGAAGAGAATAGCATTATCAAAAATTGGAAAGAAGTAGGATTATCCGTAAATTCAGCAAAAGATTCACAAGGTTTATTGGAATTAAAAAACGAATTTTGTGCGAAGAAAAAATGTTTGTCTTGTAAAATTGGACATCAAGTACTGAAACAATGAAATGGATACAAAAAATTGCTTTCTTTTTTGAAATGCGTTCGTATGGAGTATGTTCTTGGATTGCGCGCAAATCAGGAATAAGTTCATCCAAAGTACGTGTAGGATTTATTTATGCTTCTTTTATTACGTTAGGATCACCATTGTTAATCTATTTTGCAATGTCTTGGATATTAGAGCATAAGCATTTTTTCGGATTTAAAAGATTAAAAAGACCTAGCGTTTGGGAACTTTGAAAAACATTATAGCGAATCTGAAACTCTTCAAAAGAGTTTATATCTTTTTAGGTATTATCATTGCTATAATTACGATTGGAACAATCGGTTTTATGTTTATTGAAAAATGGTCTTTTTTAGATGCGTTTTACATGACTGTAATAACCACGGCTACAGTTGGATTTGAAGAAACACACCAGCTGTCTCCATTGGGGAAATTATTTACTATTTTTCTTATAATTATTAGTTTTGGCACCTTCGCATTAGCGATTTCTTCCATCACAAAATACATTATGGGAGGAGATTATAAGATAAATCTCAAACAATATAGAACAAACAAAATTTTAAATACCATGGAAAATCATGTAGTCATTTGCGGTTTTGGTCGCGTAGGAAAGCAAGTTGCGGAAGATTTGAATAGTAAGAAAACACGGTTGATAATTATTGATATCAATGCAGAAGAATTTGAAAAAAGTCATCTGTTGGAAAATTATGTTTTTATTAAAGGAGATTCTACAGATGATGAAGTACTTGCGAGTGCTAAATTAGATAAAGCAACAGCAGTAATTTCCTGCTTACCAAAAGATGCAGACAATTTATACGTGGTTCTGTCCGCCCGTGAATTAAATAAATCTTTGAAAATAATTTCACGCGCTACCCATGTAACATCTGTAGCAAAACTAAAATTAGCGGGTGCCGATAATGTAATTATGCCTGATTCAATCGGAGGAACACACATGGCCTCTTTAGTCGCAAATCCCGATGTTGTAGAATTTTTGGATTCAATTCGTTCCCAAGGAAATGAAGGAGTGAATATTGAGTCCATCGCTTTTAACGAATTACCTACCGAGTACCAATTTAAAAAATTAAGAGATCTTAAAGTATTAAAAATTAGAACAATAACCTCTGTTACTATTATTGGGTACAAAACAGCAGGTGGTAATTACATTATCAATCCTACAGGAGAAGAAGAAATAGTTCCACATTCTAAACTTTTTGTTCTTGGAACTCCTTCTCAAATCAAACACTTAAACGATCTCCTTGGATTAAAGTAATCTACCAATCTGCAACCTGCAATTCTATAATCTTTAAAACACAAGCCCAGTCGCTGAGGCTCTCGAAGCGAAGGGCTTCAATCCGCAATCCGCAATCTGTTAATCTGCAATCTTATAATCCATAATTATTTTATTTGTATCTTTATACCTCATTTATAAATAAGTAATTAACTATGCGACTCCTTATTACAGGTTCAAATGGACTACTTGGACAAAAAATTGTCAAAATTTGCTTAAAACGTGGGGTGGAATTTTTAGCGACTTCGAATGGAGCTAATCGAAATCAAGAATGTCCATCCGAAAGATATCTCGAAATGGATATTACGAATCAACCTAAAATAGCAGAAATTTTTACAAATTATAAACCTACACATATCATTCACACTGCTGCTTTAACAAATGTAGATTATTGTGAATTGAATCCGGAAGAATGTCAAGAAGTAAATGTCTTGGCTACGCAAAAGTTGTGGAACGAAGCACAAAAAATAAATGCACATTTTCAATTACTCTCCACAGATTTCATCTTTGATGGATTGAAAGGAAACTATAAAGAAACAGACGAACCTTCCGCAGTAAGTATATATGGACAATCAAAAGTGGATGCTGAACATGTTTTGATAAATAGCCAAAATAAAAATTGGTCGATTGCGCGTACAATTATTGTTTACGGAACAGCGAACAATTTATCCCGAACAAATATTGTACTTTGGTCCATAGACGCTTTAACAAAAGGCGATCCAATGAAAATTATCAATGATCAATTCCGTATGCCAACATGGGCTGACGATCTAGCATGGGGATGCATCGAAATCTGTCGTAGAAACAAAACTGGCATTTTTCATTTATGCGGACCTGAATTGATGGCTGTGAATGAAATCGTTTTCAGAATAGCAAAACATCTTGGTAAATCAACAGAAAATGTAGAAATCATTTCATCATCTACCTTAAATCAACCTGCAAAACGTCCACCAAGAACGGGGTTTGATCTTACGAAATCAAGAACTGAATTGGGTTATAACCCTAAAACAATCGAAGAAACTGTTGAAATTTTATTAACTGAAATTTAAATTATGTCTAAAATTTGGAGAAAAAAACCAATCAGTCTTTTTGAAGCTGAAATGAAAAAAAGTAATCTTAACCGAGTTTTAGGTCGATGGGGATTAACTTCATTAGGAATTGGAGCAATTATAGGTGGAGGAATTTTTACCTTAACAGGTGTTGCAGCTCATAACAATGCTGGTCCAGCATTAGCATTAGCTTTTGTAATAGCAGGAATGGGGTGTTTGTTTGCAGCACTATGTTATGCTGAATTTTCTTCAGTTTTACCTGTAGAAGGTTCTGCTTATGCTTATTCTTATGGAACAATGGGGGAGATTTTCGCTTGGATTATAGGGTGGAATTTAATTTTAGAATATATGATGGGAGCTACTACTGTAGCGGTAGCTTGGAGTGGATATTTTGAAAAATTATTACATCAATGTGGAATAGATCCACCTCTTTGGTTAATGAATGATCCGATTACAGCAGCAACAAAATATGCTGCTATTGGAGAGACAGCTCCAAGTTTATGCTTTAATTTACCTGCATTTTTAATTACTTGGGTTGTTACTTCTATTTTAGTTAGGGGGATAAAAGAAGCTGCGAAGACAAATAATATTATTGTTATACTTAAAATTGCTGTTGTTCTTTTTGTGATTTTTGTAGGTTTTTTCTTTATTGATACAAATAATTATCACCCATTTATTCCTAAACAAATTATTGATCCAGATGGAACTTCTCATTTTGGATGGAGTGGTGTTATGACTGCGGCTTCTATTGTTTTCTTTGCTTATATAGGTTTTGATGCTGTTTCTACTCAGGCGGGAGAAGCTATAAATCCTAAGAAAGATGTTCCTTTTGCAATTATTATGTCACTTATAATATGTACAGTACTTTATATTTTAGTTTCATTGGTGTTAACAGGAATGGTAAGGTATGATCAATTAGATGTAAAAGCTCCTGTTGCTTCTGCTTTTGAGGGAGTGAATATGCCATGGGCAACGATACTTATAACTATTGCTGCAGTTGCAGGATTAATTTCAGTTATGATGGTAATGATGCTTGGTCAAACTAGAGTTTTTTTAGGGATGGCAAAAGATGGATTATTACCAGCTATGTTTTGTGAAATACATACAAAATTTAAAACACCATTTAAAAGCACAGTTTTAGTAGGTTTGATTATTTCAATTGTCGCTTCTTTAACTCCAATAGACAAGGTTTCTGAAATGTGTTCAATGGGTACACTTTTAGCGTTCGCGATGATAGCATTGGCAGTTTGGGTTTTAAGAGTTAAACAACCACATTTAGAGCGTCCATTTAAAGTTCCTTTTTTACCCGTGGTTGCTGTTTTAGGAGTTGGATTCAATGTTTTTTTGATGTGCTTCGTTAGAAAAGAAACATGGATTGCTTTTTTAATTTGGACATCTATAGGAGTTATTGTTTATTTTCTGTATTCAAGAAAAAATAGTAAATTAAATGATTGGGAAAGAGAGCAAGAACAAGAACTTTTAAAACAATCAGGTTCTGAAGATTAATTTTTTTATATAAAATAAAAGTAGAATGGTAAATAATTTTATTGACCATTCTATTTTAATCTAACTTCAAAAATAAAAATGTCAACTCACCATCTTAAAAAATCACTTGGTCTATTAGATGCTACAACCATTGTAGCTGGATCTATGATTGGTTCAGGTATTTTTATTGTAACCGCACCGATGGCAAGAGATATCGGCTCTGCTGGTTGGATGATGATGCTATGGTTCTTGACAGGACTTATAACTGTTTTTGCTGCATTAAGTTATGGTGAACTCGCAGGTATGATGCCAAATGCAGGTGGTCAATATGTGTATATCCAAAGAGCATACGGTAAAACAATTTCTTTTCTTTACGGGTGGACTGTTTTTGCCGTAATTCAGACAGGTGTTATTGCTGCTGTTGCAGTTGCCTTTGCTAAATATGCGACGGTGTTTTTCCCCAGTCTAGCGAATGAAGCAATAAATGTATTTAATCTACTACATATCAATTATGGACAATTACTCGCAATTGCTTCCTTAATTTTCCTTACATTTTTGAATGTAGGAGGTGTGAAAAACGGAAAGTACATTCAACTCATTTTTACCTTTGCGAAATTGATAGCACTCTTTACACTGATTATTTTAGGCTTATGGGTAGGATTAAAAACCGATACCTTGAGTAATAATTTTCATAACGCTTGGGATGCAACGAAAACTGTTGTAAACGATTCGGGAAAAATGCATATTACACAGTTGACCGGTTTTGCTTTAATGGGAGCACTAGGAGCAACAATCATTAATTCGTTATTCTCGTCAGATGCATGGAATAATGTTACATTCATCGCAAGTGAAATTAAAAACCCTAAAAAAAACATCCCAAGAAGTTTATTTTTAGGAACTCTAATAGTAACAATTGTTTACTTACTCGCAAATCTTGCATACCTCGCATTGATTCCTTTAAAAGGTTCAGCTATGGGCGTGGACGTTATGTCTCAAGGACTCCAATTTGTCCCAAATGATCGGGTGGGAGCAGCAGCAGCAGAAATGATCGTTGGACCTGTAGGAGTTTCGATCATGGCTGTTTTAATATTAGTTTCCACATTTGGGTGTAATAATGGATTGATTTTAGCAGGATCTCGACTTTTCTATGCAATGGCAAAAGATGGTCTCTTCTTTAAAAAAGCCAAAAAAATCAACAAACACGATGTCCCAAGTTATGCATTATGGATTCAATGTATTTGGGCTTCCGTATTATGTCTTTCTGGTAAATATGGGGATTTATTGGTATATAGTACTTTTGCCTCCCTGTTATTTTACATACTTACAATTTATGGGATATTTATTTTAAGGAAAAAAGAACCAGATACGGAACGTCCATACAAAGCTTGGGGTTACCCAGTGGTGCCAATAATTTACATACTTGTTACGCTTTTTATTTGTATCGATTTACTAATTTATGATTTTACAAACGCTGGGATGGGTTTATTAATTGTGGTCTTGGGACTTCCAATATATTACATCTTTCATTCAAAACAAAAACATTCTATCCCAGAATGACAAGCATATGAATAGCCTTGAATTTTCCAAACGATCTAGAAGAGCTATTTTAGTATTTCTTGCACTATTCGTGATTTTAGCTATTATTCCTCGTGTAATTCTTTATTATACTCCTGAAAAACCAATAAAATTCAATTGGAAAGAGCAACAAATAATCCGAAATTTTAAACCAATTAAAGAAAAAAAGAAAGATAAATATTCCAAGAAAAAGTATCTTACTCCTTCCGAAAAATTTGACCCAAATGTTTATTCAAAGAATGATTGGATGAAGTTAGGTCTTTCGCAGAAACAAGCGCAAGCAGTTCTAAAATTTGGTAAATATGGATTTAAGTCAAAAGAAGATCTAAAACGAGTTTTTGTTATTCCGCAAGAATTGATGCTTAAAATTATTGATTCTACGTTTTATCCCGAAAAAAATAAAACCAATATTTCAATTTCCGAATTCAAAAAAGAAAATACTAGCATAGTAGTAGACTTAAATTCTGCTTCGGAAGAAGAGTTACTATCAATCAAAGGAATAGGACCGTTTTTTGCTAAAAACATACTAAAACGAAGAGAGCAGTTAGGTGGTTATATCAATGATGAGCAATTGCTTGAGGTATGGAAAATGACTCCAGAAAAAATGGAAGAAATAAATCCTTATATTAACATTGACCAGCAAAAAGTTAAAAAACTGAATATCAATACTACAACAGCAGAAGAATTTAAAAAACATCCATATTTTACCTGGAATATGGCAAACGCTATTGTGAAATTACGAAACCAACATGGACCTTTTAAGTCAATAAACGATCTTAAAATGTCGGTTGTATTAACAGAAGAATTATTTTTGAAAATAAAACCATACCTAACGTTATGATTGAACAAAAAATTAAATCCGTAATACGAGATGTTCCCAATTTTCCAAAAGAAGGAATTATTTTTAAAGACATCAGTACAATTATGATGAATCCGATACTTTCTACTGAAATTTTAGACCATCTTGTTGAATTGTACAAAGATAAAGGGCTGACTAAAATCGCTGGAATTGAAAGTAGAGGTTTCTTGTTCGGATATCCCTTAGCAATTCGTTTAGGTTTACCATTTGTCCTTATTCGTAAGAAAGGAAAATTGCCATATGAAAAATTATCGTATAGTTACGATTTAGAATATGGTAGTGCTACAATCGAAATACACACGGATGCAATCGAAATGAATGATAAAGTATTGATTCATGATGATTTACTCGCTACAGGTGGTTCCGCTTCAGCAGCAGCTGAACTAATTCAACAATGTGGTGGAAAAGTGGAAGCCTTTAATTTTTTAGTATCCCTAGATTTTTTAAATGGGACTGATAAATTGAAAAAATACACAAATAATATTAGTAAATTAGCATCATATTAATCCATAACTCCTAATGTATAAATCATAATCTTTTATATATGAATTTTGAACAAAACGAAAACCAATTAATGATCGCCCAAATGGTGCGCGACTTTGCTGAAAAGGAAATCCGACCTCATTTTATGGAGTGGGATGAATCGCAAGAATTTCCGGTTCACATTTTTAAAAAATTAGGTGAACTTGGTTTAATGGGTGTTTTTATTCCAGAAGAATATGGCGGTTCTGGATTTAGTTATTTTGAATATATCACAGTTGTAGCTGAAATAGCAAAAGTATGTGGTTCAATAGGTTTATCTGTTGCTGCCCATAATTCTTTGTGCACTGGCCATATTTATTACCATGGTTCTGAAGAACAAAAGAAAAAATATTTACCAAAATTAGCTTCTGCTGAATGGATAGGTGCTTGGGGATTAACAGAAACAGGTACCGGTTCGGATGCAGGTGGAATGAATACAACCGCTGTTTTAGAAGGTGATTTTTGGGTTTTAAATGGTTCCAAAAACTTTATTACACATGGTAAATCTGGAGATGTAGCTGTTGTAATTGCTCGTACCGGTGAAAAAGGTGCTTCGGATGGAACTTCTGCTTTCATCATAGAAAAAGGCACTCCTGGTTTTAGCGCTGGGAAAAAAGAAAATAAAATGGGTATGCGTGCCTCAGAAACATGTGAGCTAATTTTTAATGATTGCAGAATCCCTAAAGAAAATTTAATTGGAGTTGTTGGAGAAGGGTTTAAACAAGCAATGCAAATATTGGATGGCGGTAGAATCTCTATAGGTGCACTTTCATTAGGAATCGCAAAAGGCGCGTACGAAGCAGCGCTTAAATATTCCAAAGAAAGAGAACAATTTGGTCAACCAATCTCTAAATTCCAGTCTATTGCTTTTAAATTAGCAGATATGGCAACAGAAATTGAAGCAGCTGAATTACTTTTATACCAAGCAGCTTACTTGAAAAATAACAAGAAAAAAATGACCAAAGAGTCTGCTATTGCTAAGTATTACGCTTCCGAAGTTGCGGTGAGAACAGCAAACGAAGCGGTGCAAATTTTTGGTGGGTATGGTTACACAAAAGACTTCCCAGTTGAGAAGTTTTACAGGGATGCGAAACTATGTACAATTGGAGAAGGCACTTCAGAAATACAAAAATTAGTAATTTCAAGAGAAATTTTAAAATAATACTTGCAGGTTCAATATTTAATGCTAAATTTGTACCCTATTTGAGAATTTAATAAACAAAGATATGTTAATAATCCCAGTTAAAGAAGGCGAAAACATCGAGAGAGCGCTTAAAAAGTACAAGAAGAAATTCGACAAAACAAAAGTAATGCTTGAGTTGAGAACACGTAAGGAGTTCGTTAAACCTTCTGTGATTAACAGACAAAGCAATATTAAGGCTGCATATAAAACTAAAATGCAATCACAAGAATTATAAAACTTTTTTATAAAGTTTACGTAAAGGGAGTCTATGGCTCCCTTTTTTATTTTAATTCAATTTGAAAACTACCTCAAAACTGAAAAAAGATTTTCAGATAATACTTGCGTAGCTTATAAAAATGACCTGAATCAATTTATTGAATTTGCTGAATTGACTAATCAGGATGAGTTAAATGAAATTAATTATCAAATGATCCGATCCTGGATTGTTCATTTGATGGATTTAGGAAGTAGCCACCGAACCGTAAATAGAAAACTTTCAACTTTAAGAACATTTTATCGTTGGTGTCTAAAGCAAGGGGTTGGATTGAATAATCCCATGTTAAAAATAAAAGGTCCAAAACCAGAAAAAAGACTTCCGGTTTTTTTAAAGCAATCTGAATTAGATATAGAAAAGTTAACACCGTTATTTTCCGATGATTTTGACGGAGTGCGAGATCGTTTGATGATAGAACTCTTCTACCAAACTGGAATTCGATTAAGCGAATTGATTGCGTTAAAAGAAGAAGACGTGAATAAAAACGCAATTAAAGTATTGGGTAAAAGGAATAAAGAACGAATAATCCCCATATCGAATGAGTTGTCAAATCAAATATCTGATTATCAAAAATATAAATTAAATAATGGGATTCATTCTTTTAATCTTTTAACCTTATTGAATGGAAAAAATCTGTATCCAAAACTTGTTTACAGAAAAATAAATTATTACCTTGGTCTCGTAACGAACTTAAATAAAAAGAGTCCGCATGTATTGAGGCATACTTTCGCTACACATATGTTGAATAATGGTACTGGTCTAGAAACATTGAAAAATATTTTGGGCCATGCTAGTCTTTCAGCAACTCAAGTGTATACTCATAGTTCGTTTACACAATTAAATAGTATTTATTCACAAGCACACCCGCGTGGGCACAAAAAGTAAAGTCATGGATATCAAAGTACATTCAGTTCACTTTTCAGTTGACAAAAAATTGGTTGATTACATTGAAGAAAAAGTGGGAAAACTAAATTTATTTAATGATCACATCGTATCTGGCGAGGTTTTTCTTCGTTTAGAAAACACAACAGATGTAGATAATAAGATAGGGGAGGTTAAAGTTCATCTTCCAGGGAAAGAACTTTTTGCTAAAAAACAAGCTAAGTCATTTGAGGAAGCGGTAGATTTAGCAGTAGAGGCAGTAAGAAAACAAGTTCTAAAGGAGAAGGAAAAAGCATTTTAAATAATTGAAAACAATAGATTTACAGGAGGGCAATTAATCCTCCTGTAAATTTTTTAAAAAAAACCTTCAAAATGTTTGTAGACATAAAAATCATTTGTATATTTGCAAACCCAAACGGGAAATTTAAATCGTTCTTTTAAAATTTAATTACCATATTCAATGCGCCGGTGTAGCTCAGTTGGCTAGAGCAGCTGATTTGTAATCAGCAGGTCGGAGGTTCGAGTCCCTCCACCGGCTCCATTTTTGGGGGTATCGCATAGTGGCTATTGCAGCAGACTGTAAATCTGTCACCTCACGGTATCGTTGGTTCGAGTCCATCTACCCCCACACACATTGAAGAATTTAGTATAAGCGGGAGTAGCTCAGTTGGTAGAGCGTCAGCCTTCCAAGCTGAGGGTCGCGAGTTCGAATCTCGTCTCCCGCTCATTTTTTAAAAGATTGCCGGTGTAGCTCAGGGGTAGAGCGCTTCCTTGGTAAGGAAGAGGTCACGAGTTCAATTCTCGTCATTGGCTCATGCAAAGATTCATCCAATTATTGGGTGAAATTTTGTATATTTGTAAAATGGCAATTAATTAATAACTAAAAAGTAACAAAAACAATGGCTAAAGAAAATTTTAACCGTTCGAAACCACACGTTAACATCGGGACTATTGGTCACGTTGACCACGGTAAAACAACATTAACTGCTGCTATCTCTAGCGTATTAGCGTCTAAAGGTCTTGCTGCAGTACGTGATTTCTCTTCTATCGACAACGCTCCAGAAGAAAAAGAACGTGGTATTACTATCAACACTTCTCACATTGAGTACGAAACTTTAAACCGTCACTACGCACACGTTGACTGTCCAGGTCACGCGGATTACGTAAAAAACATGGTTACAGGTGCTGCTCAAATGGATGGTGCTATCCTTGTAGTTGCTGCAACTGATGGACCAATGCCACAAACACGTGAGCACATCCTTTTAGGTCGCCAAGTAGGTGTTCCAAGAATGGTTGTTTTCATGAATAAAGTGGATATGGTTGATGATGCTGAATTACTTGAGTTAGTTGAAATGGAAATCCGTGAGTTATTATCTTTCTACAAATACGATGGCGATAACACTCCAGTTATTCAAGGTTCAGCATTAGGTGCATTGAACGGTGAAGCTTCTTGGGTTGCTAAAGTTGACGAATTAATGGATGCAGTTGATACTTACATCGAACTTCCTCCACGTGACGTTGATAAACCATTTTTGATGCCAGTTGAAGATGTATTTACGATTACAGGTCGTGGTACTGTAGCAACAGGAAGAATTGAAGCAGGTGTTATCAATACAGGTGATGCAGTTGATATCTTAGGTATGGGTGATGTTAAATTATCTTCTACTTGTACTGGGGTTGAAATGTTCCGTAAAATCTTAGATAGAGGTGAAGCTGGTGACAACGTTGGTCTTTTATTACGTGGTATTGAGAAATCTCAAATCAAACGTGGTATGGTTATCGCTAAACCAGGTACAGTTAAGCCTCACACAGATTTCAAAGCTGAGATCTATGTATTGAAAAAAGAAGAAGGTGGACGTCACACTCCATTCCATGATAAATACCGTCCTCAATTCTACTTCCGTACTACGGATGTAACAGGTGAGATTTTCTTAACTGACGGACGTGACATGGTTATGCCAGGTGATAACGTATCAATCAATGTGAAATTAATCGTTCCTGTAGCTATGGACAAAGGTTTACGTTTCGCTATCCGTGAGGGTGGTAGAACTGTAGGTGCTGGTCAAGTTACTGAGATTATCGCTTAATCACTAGATTAAATAAAATAATAAATTGTGAAGGGGGACTTGTTCCCCCTTTTTACACACGGGCGTAGCTCAGCTGGTAGAGTAGTGGTCTCCAAAACCATTGGTCGTGGGTTCGAACCCTACCGCCCGTGCAAATTAATACTTAGTAAAGTGTCAAAATTTAAAACATACATCGACGAAACAGTCAATGAAATGGTTCATAACGTTTCTTGGCCAACTTGGAAAGAATTGCAAAACAATACAATTATCGTTGTTATTGCAACACTAATCTTCGCTGTATTAATCTTTGTAATGGATTTCGTTTTCGGAATTTCAGGAGAAGAAAAATCTGCTTGGAAAGGATTATTAGGTTTCATTTATCAAATGTTTAATTAATCGCTATGAGTGAGATTAAGAAGAAATGGTATGTTGTTCGTGCTGTGAGTGGGAAAGAGAAAAAAGTGAAAGAATACCTAGAACTTGAAATCTCTAGACTTAAATTAACTGACTTCGTAGAACAAGTATTAATTCCTACTGAAAAAGTTTTCCAAATCAGAAACGGAAAAAAAATTAGTAAAGAAAAAAATTATCTTCCTGGATATGTGTTAATTGAAGCTTCTCTTGTTGGTGAAGTTGAACACGTTATTAAAGGTATACCTAACGTTATAGGTTTCTTAGGAACTGAAAAAGGAGGTGATCCTGTTCCAATGAGACTTTCAGAAGTGAATCGTATTCTTGGTAAAGTAGATGAGTTATTAGAATCGGAAGAAGAAATGAAGATTCCTTTCGTTATTGGTGAACCAGTAAAAGTAATTGATGGTCCATTTAATAATTTCTCAGGTACAATCGATGAAATAAATGAAGACAAGAAAAAACTTAAAGTAATGGTGAAGATCTTTGGTCGTAAAAACCTACTCGAGTTGAGCTACATGCAAGTAGAAAAAGAAATATAATTTTGTATTAACCCGTAGGAGTGAACCAATTGTCTAAAGCTTCCCTTTTGACGTTCACGTTGACTACATAATTTAAATATAATGGCTAAAGAAGTAGCAGCATTGATCAAATTACAGATCAAAGGTGGTGCAGCCAATCCAGCTCCTCCAGTTGGTCCCGCACTAGGTGCAAAAGGGGTTAACATTATGGAATTCTGCAAGCAATACAATGCTAGAACGCAGGATAAGCCAGGAAAGGTTTTACCATGTGTTATCACTGTTTATAGTGATAAATCTTTTGATTTTGTTATCAAAACGCCTCCAACAGCGATTCAAATCATGGAAACTGTTAAACTTAAGAAAGGTTCGGCTATGCCTAACAAGACGAAAGTTGGTTCTATGACTTGGGATCAAGTTAAAACAATCGCAGAAGACAAAATGCCTGACTTAAACTGTTTTACAGTGGATGCAGCAATGTCGATGGTTGCTGGGACGGCAAGAAGTATGGGTGTAACTGTTAAAGGTGGTGATGCACCTAAAACTAAATAGTGTTAAACATGGGAAGAATTTCTAAAAAAAGAAAAGAAGTTTTGGCTAAAGTAGACTTGGCTAAAGCGTATACCTTAGTTGAAGCATGTGATTTAGTTAAGGTAATTACTACTACAAAGTTCGATGCTTCTGTAGATATTAGTGTACGATTAGGAGTAGATCCTAGAAAAGCTAATCAAATGGTTCGTGGAACTGTTGCTTTGCCTCACGGAACTGGTAAGGATGTTAAAGTACTTGTACTTTGTACTCCTGACAAAGAAGCTGAAGCTAAAGCTGCAGGTGCTGATCACGTTGGATTAGATGACTACATTGAAAAAATCAAAGGTGGATGGACGGACATTGACGTTATTATCACTATGCCTTCAGTTATGGGTAAAGTTGGTGCTTTAGGTAGAATTTTAGGTCCTAGATCTTTAATGCCTAATCCAAAAACAGGAACTGTAACGATGGAAGTTGGTAAAGCAGTTGAAGAGGTGAAAGCTGGTAAAATTGATTTTAAAGTGGATAAGTATGGTAACATACACGCAGGTATCGGAAAAGCTAGCTTTGACGTTGACAAATTGCGTGATAATGCTGCTGAACTAGTTTCCGCGTTAAACAAATTGAAACCATCTGCAGCGAAAGGTACTTACATTAAAAGTTTGTACATATCTTCAACTATGAGTCCTAGTGTTCAAATTGATGCTAAATCTGTGTTAGCTTAAAAACTTAGTAATTATGACAAAAGAAGACAAAGCTAAATACATAGACGATCTGACTGCAGAATTAACACAAGCTGGTGTATTCTATTTGGCAGATACTTCTGAATTAACAGTTGAAGTTATCAATAACTTACGTAGAAAATGTTTCCAATCTGGTGTTACTTTAAAAGTGGTAAAAAATACACTTCTTGAAAAAGCAATGCAGCGTGTGGAAGGTATTGACTACGGACAATTGTCTGAAGTACTTGCTGGACCTACATCAATTATGTTTGCAGAAGTAGGTAATATTCCTGCTAAAATTATTCAAGAGTTTCGTAAGAAAAATTCAAAACCTGTTCTTAAAGGTGCATTTGTTGGTGAAGCTATCTTTATTGGAGATAATCAACTTGAAACACTTGCAAATATTAAGTCTAAAGATGAACTTCTTGGTGAAATCGTTGGATTACTTCAAAGTCCTGCTAAAAATGTTATCTCGGCGCTTAAAGGTCAAGGTGGTAAAATTGCAGGTATCTTGAAAACGCTTGAAGAAAGAGCGTAATTAATTAAATAAATTGTTAAAAATTTTTAAACTAAAATAAAATGGCTGATTTAAAACAAATCGCGGAAACGCTAGTAAACCTTACAGTAAAAGAAGTTAATGAACTTGCTACTATTTTAAAAGATGAGTACGGAATCGAGCCTGCTGCTGCTGCTGCAGTAATGGTTGCTGGTGGTGGTGCTGGAGCTGGTGAAGCTGCTGAAGAGAAAACAGAATTTGATGTTATCTTAAAAGCTGGTGGACCTAACAAACTTGCTGTAGTGAAATTAGTGAAAGAATTAACTGGTAACGGTTTGAAAGAATCTAAAGATTTAGTAGATGCTGCTCCTTCAACTTTGAAAGAAGGTATCTCTAAAGACGAAGCAGAAGCACTTAAAGCTGCTCTTATTGAAGCAGGTGCTGAAGTTGAGGTTAAATAATTTCGACTTAAAATATATAGGAAAGGCACTACTCTTGAGTAGTGCCTATTCCTATTTTTTAAAATGAGTGCAAATAAGAGTCCAATTTTCAATTAATTCTTTTAGCCTTGGCAACACCAACCAACAAATCGACAAGAATAAATTTTGCTTCAAGCAAAAACCCAATTGAGTATCCTGATTTTTTGGATATTCAATTAAAATCCTTCCAAGAGTTTTTCCAATTGGAAACTACTCCAGAAAACAGAAATAGTGAAGGTCTTTTTAAAGTATTTTCTGAAAACTTTCCTATTACGGATACAAGAAATCAATTTGTATTAGAATTCTTGGATTATTTCATTGATCCACCAAGATATACGATTGAAGAATGTATCGATAGAGGTTTAACTTACAGTGTTCCACTGAAAGCTAAATTGAAGTTATATTGTACAGATCCTGAACACGAAGATTTTGAAACGATTGTTCAAGATGTTTATTTAGGTACAATTCCTTATATGACTCCGAAAGGATCATTTGTAGTTAACGGAGCGGAACGTGTTATTGTTTCTCAATTACACCGTTCTCCAGGGGTTTTCTTTGGTCAAAGTCGCCATGCGAACGGGACTAAGTTATACTCTGCTCGTGTTATTCCTTTTAAAGGTTCTTGGATCGAATTTGCTACAGACATTAATAATGTTATGTACGCATATATTGATCGTAAAAAGAAATTACCAGTAACAACATTATTCCGTGCTATCGGATATGAAACGGATAAAGATATCCTTGAAATATTTGGATTAGCGGATGAAGTAAAAGTTACAAAAGTTAATTTGAAAAAATTAACCGGAAGAAAACTTGCTGCACGTGTTTTAAAAACATGGATCGAAGATTTCGTTGATGAGGATACAGGAGAAGTTGTTTCTATCGAACGTAATGAAGTAATCTTAGATCGTGAAACAATCATTGCTGATGAACACATTGATTTAATTATCGATGCAGGAGTTAAAACGGTTATCTTACATAAAGAAGATGTAAACTCTGCAGATTTTACGATTATTTATAATACCTTACAGAAAGATACATCTAATTCTGAAAAAGAAGCTGTAGAGCATATCTATAGACAATTACGTAACGCTGAACCACCAGATTATGAAACTGCTAAAGGTGTATTTGAGAAATTATTCTTCTCCGATACTCGTTACGATTTAGGGGAAGTAGGTCGTTTCAGATTAAATAAAAAACTAAAATTAGAAGATACTGAGACATCTCGTGTATTAACTAAAAATGATATAATTTGTATCATTAAATATTTGATTGAGTTAATCAACTCAAAAGCAGATGTGGATGATATTGATCACTTGTCAAATCGTCGTGTTAGAACAGTTGGCGAACAATTATATGCTCAATTTGGAGTTGGTTTAGCACGTATGGCTAGAACAATTCGTGAGCGTATGAATGTACGTGATAATGAGGTATTCACCCCTATCGATTTGATTAATGCTAAAACATTATCTTCTGTAATTAATTCTTTCTTTGGAACTAACCAGTTATCTCAATTTATGGATCAAACGAATCCATTATCTGAGGTTACGCACAAACGCCGTTTATCGGCTCTAGGACCTGGTGGTTTATCAAGAGAAAGAGCTGGTTTTGAGGTTCGTGATGTTCACTATACGCACTATGGTCGTTTGTGTACTATCGAAACTCCAGAGGGACCAAATATTGGTTTGATTTCTTCTTTGTGTGTTTATGCGAAAGTGAATAAATTAGGATTTATTGAAACTCCTTACCGTGCAGTTGTGGATGGTAAAGTGAAGTTAGATGAACCAGTTTATTTAACTGCTGAAGAGGAAGATGCAAAAATGATTGCGCAAGCGAATGCAAACATTGATGATTCTGGTAAATTCTTAAATGACGTTGTTAAAGCTCGTTTTGAAGGAGATTTCCCAGTTGTTAATCCTAAAAATCTTCACTTAATGGATGTTGGTGCAAACCAAATTGCATCTATTGCGGCTTCTTCAATTCCTTTCTTGGAGCATGATGATGCCAATCGTGCATTGATGGGATCTAACATGCAACGTCAAGCAGTTCCTTTATTAAAACCTAATTCTCCAATTGTTGGTACTGGTATCGAGCGTTTAGTTGCGCGTGATTCTCGTGTATTAATTAACGCAGAAGGTAATGGTACTGTTGAATATGTAGATGCAAATGAAATCGTAATTCGTTATGATTGGAATGCAGATGATAAATTGGTAAGTTTTGATAGTGAAACGAAACACTATGCTTTAACTAAGTTCCAAAAAACAAACCAAAGTACAACGATTAACTTGAAACCAATTGTTAAAAAAGGCGATAAAGTTGAGAAAGGTCAAGTACTTTGTGAGGGTTATGCAACACAACAAGGAGAACTAGCTTTAGGACAAAATCTTAAAGTAGCTTTTATGCCTTGGAAAGGGTATAACTTTGAAGATGCGATCGTAATTTCTGAAAAAGTTGTACGGGATGATATTTTTACTTCTATTCATATCGATGAGTATACATTAGAAGTAAGAGATACTAAACGTGGTATGGAAGAATTAACTTCTGATATTCCAAACGTAAGTGAAGAAGCAACAAAAGATTTAGATGAAAATGGTTTAATTCGTATTGGTGCTGAAATTAAAGAAGGGGATATTTTAATTGGTAAAATCACTCCAAAAGGTGAGACAGATCCATCTCCAGAGGAAAAATTATTACGTGCTATCTTTGGTGACAAAGCGGGCGATGTAAAAGATGCTTCTTTGAAAGCTGGTCCATCTTTAAGAGGTGTTGTTATCGGTAAAAAATTGTTCTCTCGTTCTGTTAAGGATAGAAAATCTAAGGCACAAGACAAACCAATCCTTGAATCTTTAGATTCAGATTATGAAAAAGATTTCCATACACTTAAAGAAAAACTTGTTGATAAATTAGTAAGTATTTTAGGTGAAACGAAATCAAATGGAGTTTTCAATAATTTCAAAGAAGAAATTATTAAGAAAGGAAGTAAATTCTCGCAAAAAGCATTACTTTCTATTGATTACTCTATTGTAAATCCTTCAAACTGGACGGGTGATACAAATGTTAATACTTTAATTGGTCGTGTAATTCATAATTTTACAATTAAAGCAAACGATTTATTGGGTGCTTATAAACGTAAAAAATTCCATATTTCTGTTGGAGATGAACTTCCAGCTGGAATTGTTAAAATGGCTAAGGTTTACATCGCTAAAAAACGTAAGTTAAAAGTGGGTGATAAAATGGCTGGACGTCACGGTAACAAAGGTATTGTTGCAAACATCGTTCGTCAGGAAGACATGCCTTTCTTAGCAGACGGAACACCAGTTGATATCGTATTGAATCCACTTGGGGTACCTTCTCGTATGAACTTAGGTCAAATTTATGAAACAGTTCTTGGTTGGGCTGGAGAAAAATTAGGTGTTAAGTTTGCTACTCCAATTTTCGATGGTGCTACACCGGATGAAATCAATGATTGGACGGATAAAGCTGGTGTACCTAGATCAGGTAAGACATACTTATATGATGGAGGTACTGGAGATAGATTCCACCAAACTGCTACAGTAGGTGTGATTTATATGCTTAAATTATCACACATGGTTGATGATAAAATGCATGCTCGTTCCATAGGTCCATACTCTTTAATTACGCAACAACCATTAGGTGGTAAAGCGCAATTTGGAGGTCAACGTTTTGGTGAGATGGAGGTTTGGGCATTAGAAGCATTTGGTGCTGCTAATATCCTTCAAGAAATCTTGACTGTAAAATCGGATGATGTAATGGGTCGTGCTAAAGCTTATGAAGCGATAGTTAAAGGAGACAATATTCCAGAACCTGGTATTCCAGAATCTTTCAATGTATTATTACATGAGTTGAGAGGTTTAGGATTAAATATCTCAATGGATTAATTCTCTAGTTGTTGAATTTGAAAACAAGCAATATATAATGGCTTTTAGAAAAGAAACACCAAAAAAACAAAGTAGTTTTAATAAAATCACTATTTCACTTGCTTCTCCAGAAATCATTCTGGAGCAGTCAAGTGGTGAAGTATTAAAACCTGAAACTATCAATTATAGAACATACAAACCTGAAAGAGATGGTTTGTTTTGTGAGCGTATTTTTGGACCTGTTAAGGATTATGAATGTCACTGTGGTAAATACAAACGAATTCGTTATAAAGGAATCGTATGTGACCGTTGTGGTGTTGAAGTAACTGAGAAAAAAGTACGTAGAGAGCGTATGGGGCACATTTCATTAGTTGTTCCTGTTGCTCACATTTGGTATTTCCGTTCGTTACCAAACAAAATTGGTTACTTATTAGGTTTACCTACAAAAAAATTGGATCAAATTATTTATTATGAGCGTTATGTAGTTATTCAAACGGGTACTGCAACGCATTTAGATGGTTCCGCTATTAAATATTTAGATTTCTTAACTGAAGAAGAGTATTTAGATATTTTAGAATCGGATGTTGTTTCTAAAGATAATCATCATCTAGATGATAATGATCCTAATAAATTTATCGCGAAAATGGGTGCTGAAGCACTTCACGATTTATTAAAAAGATTGGATTTAGATTCATTGTCTTACGATCTTCGTCATAGTGCAAATACTGAAACTTCAGTACAACGTAAAAATGAAGCGTTAAAAAGACTTCAAGTTGTTGAGTCTATGCGTGAATCTCAAACACGTATTGAAAACAGACCTGAATGGATGATTGTAAAAGTTGTTCCTGTTATTCCACCAGAATTACGTCCTTTAGTTCCACTAGATGGAGGTCGTTTTGCTACGTCTGACTTAAATGACTTATACCGTCGTGTGATTATTCGTAACAATCGTTTGAAACGTTTGATCGAAATTAAAGCTCCTGAAGTTATCTTACGTAATGAAAAACGTATGCTTCAAGAATCTGTAGATTCATTATTTGACAACTCTCGTAAATCAAGTGCTGTTAAAACGGAATCAAACAGACCATTGAAATCGTTATCAGATTCATTAAAAGGTAAACAAGGACGTTTCCGTCAAAACTTACTTGGTAAGCGTGTGGATTATTCTGCTCGTTCGGTAATTGTTGTAGGACCAGATTTAAAATTACACGAATGTGGTCTTCCTAAGGATATGGCTGCAGAACTTTACAAACCGTTTATTATTCGCAAGATGATTGAACGTGGTATTGTAAAAACAGTTAAATCAGCAAAGAAAATCGTTGACAAAAAAGATCCTGTAGTTTGGGATATTTTGGAAAGTATATTGAAAGGTCACCCAGTATTATTAAACCGTGCTCCTACTTTGCACCGTTTGGGTATTCAAGCTTTCCAACCTAAATTAATTGAAGGAAAAGCAATACGTTTACACCCATTGGTAACTACGGCATTCAACGCCGATTTCGATGGTGACCAGATGGCAGTTCACTTACCATTAGGTAATGCTGCAATTTTGGAAGCTCAATTATTGATGCTTGCTTCTCACAACATTTTGAACCCTGCGAATGGTGCTCCAATTGCAGTGCCTTCTCAAGACATGGTGTTAGGTTTGTATTATATTACAAAAGCACGTGTTTCAACACCAGAGCGTAAGGTAATAGGTGAAGGTGGAATTTTCTATTCACCGGAAGAAGTTATCATTGCTAATAACGAGGGTAAATTAGAATTGCATGCACCTATTAAAGTGAAAACATACGATTTAGATGAAAACGGAGTTCCAACTTTAATGATGATTGATACTACTTGTGGTCGTACTTTATTTAACCAACACGTTCCTAGAGAAGTTGGTTTCGTAAATGATGTATTAACTAAAAAAGCATTAAGAGATATTATCGGTAACGTATTAAAAGTTTCTGGTACTGCTCGTACTGCTCAATTCTTGGATGATATCAAAGAATTAGGTTACCACATGGCATTCAAAGGTGGTTTGTCTTTCAACTTAGATGATATTATCATTCCTAGTGAAAAAGCGGTTTTAGTTGGTAAAGCTGAAACGGATGTGTTAGAAGTTATGAATAACTATAACATGGGTCTTATCACTAATAATGAGCGTTATAACCAGATTATTGATATTTGGACACATACAAACTCTCGATTAACGGAGACGTTGATGGATCAATTGAAAAATGATAACCAAGGATTCAATTCTATCTATATGATGTTTGACTCTGGTGCTCGTGGATCAAGAGAACAAATTCGTCAGTTGTCAGGTATGAGGGGATTAATGGCGAAACCACAAAAATCTGGTGCTTCTGCACAAGAGATTATCGAGAATCCTATTTTATCTAACTTTAAAGAAGGATTATCAATTCTTGAGTACTTTATCTCTACACACGGTGCACGTAAGGGTCTTGCGGATACCGCACTTAAAACTGCCGATGCAGGTTACCTAACGCGACGTTTAGTAGATGTATCTCAAGATGTTATCATTAATCAAAATGATTGTGGTACTTTAAGAGGATTGGTTGCGACTGCTTTAAAGAAAAATGATGAGATTGTTGAGCCATTATTAGATCGTATTGTTGGTAGAACTTCTGTTCATGATATTTTTAATCCTGATACTACGGAGTTAATCGTTCGTTCAGGAGATTTAATTACACAAAATGCTGGTGAAGCGATTTCTGCTGCTGGTATTGAAGAAGTAGAGATTCGTTCTGTACTTACGTGTGAGATGCGTAGAGGAGTTTGTTCTAAATGTTATGGAATAAGTTTATCTACTCACCGTTTAGCGCAAGAGGGAGATACAGTTGGAGTTGTTGCTGCGCAATCGATTGGTGAGCCTGGTACTCAGTTAACATTACGTACTTTCCACGTTGGGGGTACTGCTTCTAACTCTACAGATATCTCAGATATGAAAGCAAAAGCTACTGGTTCATTAGAAATTGATGAATTACGTACAATTGACTTGAAAACTGCAGATGGTGTTAAGAAAATTGTTGTTGGACGTTCTGCTGAATTAAAAATCACGGATGATAATACAGGAATTGTATTAATGTCTACGAATGTACCTTACGGTTCTGAGTTGTTGATTGAAAACAATAAAAAAATTAAAAAAGGTGATATTATCTGTAAATGGGACCCTTACAATGCTGTAATCGTTTCTGAAGTTTCAGGTAAAGTTGTTTATGATAATGTTATTGAAGGAATTACTTACCGTGAAGAAGTCGATGAGCAAACAGGATTTACAGAAATCGTGATTATCGAATCTCGTGATAAGAAGAAAAATCCTGCAATTCACATCATTGATCCTAAAACAAAAGAGGTATTAAGAGAATATAGTTTACCTGTTGATGCGCACGTTTCTGTGAATCAAGGTGATAAAGTTGAAGCGGGTGTTACCTTAGTAAAAATCCCACGTGTTTCCGGTAAAACTGGAGATATCACAGGAGGTTTACCACGTGTAACGGAGTTATTCGAGGCTAGAAACCCTTCTAATCCTGCTGTAGTTTCTGAAATTGATGGTATTGCTGCATTTGGTAAAATCAAACGTGGAAACAGAGAGATTGTTATCACTTCTAAAACTGGTGAAGAACGTCGCTATTTAGTTCCACTTTCTAAACATATCTTAGTACAAGAAAATGATTTCGTACGTGCTGGTCAACCATTATCAGATGGTGCTATCACTCCAAACGATATCTTAAACATTGAAGGTCCAACGAAAGTACAAGAGTATATCGTGAATGAAATTCAAGAGGTTTATCGTTTACAAGGTGTGAAAATTAATGACAAACACTTCGAGGTTATTGTACGTCAGATGATGCTTAAAGTTGAAATCGTTGATGGTGGTGACACTAAATTCTTAGAAGGTCAATCCGTTCATAAAGCGGACTTCATGGAAGAAAACGATGCTTTGTATGGTATGATGGTAGTAACAGATGCAGGTGATTCTGAAGAGTTACGTTCAGGACAGATTATTTCTGCGCGTAAATTACGTGATGAGAATTCACAATTGAAACGTGCTGACAAAAAAATAGCTGTAGCAAGAGAAGCGATACCTTCAACATCAACACCAATGTTACAAGGTATTACAAGAGCATCTTTACAGACTCAGTCCTTTATTTCGGCAGCTTCTTTCCAAGAAACGACGAAAGTATTAAATGAGGCTGCTATTTCTGGAAAAGAAGATCATTTATTAGGATTGAAAGAGAATGTAATCGTTGGACACTTAATTCCAGCAGGAACAGGTACTCGTAAATTTCAAAAAATGATTGTTTCTTCTAAAGAAACTTTAGAAGAGTTACAAGAAAATTAATAGTACAACACGCTAAAAGGGCTTATGAAAGTAAGCCCTTTTTTTATTTTAAAAAAGTATGGAAAATACAGAAAACCAAATTACAATTGAATTGAATGAAGAGACTGCTGCTGGAATTTATTCCAATTTAGCGATCATTACGCATTCAAATGCAGAATTTGTATGTGATTTCGTGCAGATGTTACCAGGAATGCCAAAAGCTCAAGTAAAATCACGTATTATTATGACTCCAAATAATGCTAAAAAATTAATGAGAGCATTAATAGATAATATTCAAAAATACGAACAAGTTATGGGGGTTATAAGCGAGGAAGAAATTCCGGGAACTCCACCTATGAATTTCGGGACTCCAACTACACAAGCCTAAATTGATTTTTAGTTGATTCATATACAAATTACTACTAAAATAAAAGCCTGTTAATAGTATAATACCAATTATTATTGGACATATACTTTTATCTTAAAAGTATTACTATATTCAGACAAATATTGAATTTATTGAGAGGTTGAACATAATTGTTTCGCCTCTTTTTTGTTTTAAAGGCGTATTTAATTGACTGAATTCCTTCGCAAAGAATGTATTGTTAAGAAGTATTTATTTAAATGGTTAAATAATTAAGATTACAATATTATTTTTGTAAAAAAGTTGGTTTACATGTCTGATCGTATAGCGCATATTATAACAGAAATTCGCGATAAATTTTATCACGTTAAAAACGAATTAAAGCAAGAGAAAGATAAAAATGCTTTATTAGAAAATGAATTAGCGTCATTACAAACAAAGCAATCAGAGATTACATCCTTAGTTGTTGCTAATCAGGATATAATTGACACATTGCATATAGAAAATCTTGAACTGAAAAAACAAAATGAAGACAATATTTTATTGTTAGAAAGACAGACTTCTTTGGTCGTTCCAGTTGTTAATCATGATGATTTGATTAATGATTTAGTGAAAGAGATAGATACCTGTATCAGTCAATTAAAAAAATAGTCATGAGTAAATTATCGTTAAAAATAACGCTTGCAGGTAGAACATATCCTTTAACCGTAAATGAAGGGGAGGATGAAAAAATTTTGAAGGCTGCTGAAGATATCAATCGTGCAATTAAATTGTTGCAAGAAAATTATGCGGTGAAAGATATGCAGGATTTATTAGCTATGACTGCTTTACAATTAGCTACAAAAGGCGCCAATGTACCTGTTCAGACAAATCAACAAAATGAATTAGAGAATGTAGAACTTTCTTTGGAAATGTTATTAGAGGATCTAAACAAATTATAGTATTAATCGCCAAAAATAAGTTGGTTTATTATTTAAAAAATGAGTGTAGAGGATATTTTATTAGGGAGTTTGATTGGATTGATAACAGGAGGAGCAGTTGCTTTTGTTATTCAAAATATTGTACTTAAAAAGAGAACGGCTAAAATTATAGCAGACGCGGAGCATGATGGTGAAGCGTTGAAAAAAGATAAAATTCTTCAAGCAAAAGAGCGATTCTTAAAATTAAAAGAAGAGCATGAAGAAGTGATTAAGGATCGTGAACGCAAAATGCAATCGAATGAAGACCGATTCAAAGCAAAAGAGAAAGTTGTTTCTCAAAAAACGGAGGAATTAGCACGTTCTGAAAAAGAAAGTGAAAAGTTGAAGGCAGAATTAGAAACTAAATTATCCGCAGTCGAAGTTAAGCATCAAGAATTAGATAAAACACAACAGAAACGTGTTGCAGAGCTGTCTAGAATCAGTGGAATGACCGTGGAAGAAGCGAAGACGCACATGATGGAAGCATTGATTGATGAGGCACGTACCCAAGCGATGGTTCATATCAAAGACATAACAGAAGAAGCAAAATTAAACGCAAATAAAGAAGCGAAGAAAATTGTCATTCAAACGATTCAGCGCGTTGCTACAGAACAAGCGGTTGAAAATGCTGTTTCAGTATTCAATATTGAATCAGATGAAGTTAAAGGTAGAATTATTGGTCGTGAAGGACGAAATATCCGTGCGTTAGAAGCGGCTACTGGGGTTGAAATTGTTGTAGATGATACACCTGAAGCAATTATTCTTTCTTGTTTTGATCCTGTACGTCGTGAGATTGCTCGTTTGTCTTTACACCAATTAGTTTCAGATGGTCGTATTCATCCTGCAAGAATTGAGGAGGTAGTAGCTAAAACTAAAAAATCTTTAGAGGAAGAAATTGCGGAGACTGGAAAGCGAACATGTATTGATTTAGGAATACATGGTTTACATCCTGAATTAACACGTATGGTAGGTCGTATGAAGTATCGTTCTTCTTATGGGCAAAACTTACTACAACACTCGCGTGAGGTTGCTAATATGTGTGCTATTATGGCGGCAGAATTAGGACTAAACGTAAAAGTTGCAAAAAGAGCAGGATTATTACATGATATTGGTAAAGTTCCAGATGAGGAGCCAGAATTGCCACATGCAATTTTAGGGATGAAATTAGCAGAAAAATATGGTGAAAAACCGGATGTTTGTAATGCAATTGGTGCTCACCACGACGAAGTAGAAATGACTACATTAATAGCCCCTATCGTTCAAGTGTGTGATGCTGTTTCAGGTGCTCGTCCAGGCGCTCGTAGAGAAATTGTAGAGTCTTACATCAAGCGTATTAAAGAACTAGAAAGTCTTGCTTTATCATATGATGGAGTTACAAGTGCATATGCAATTCAAGCAGGTAGAGAATTACGTGTATTAGTTGAGGCTGAAAAAGTAACTGATTTAAAATCAGACGAATTATCTTTTACGATTTCACAACGAATTCAAACAGAAATGACTTATCCAGGTCAAGTTAAAGTTACTGTGATTAGAGAAAAACGTTCTGTAAATTACGCGAAGTAATAAAAAATGTTTATATCTGTCTGTATACCAACATATAATGGTGAAAAATATATACAGGAACAATTAGTTTCTATATTGGTACAACTGTCAGCAGAAGATGAGATAATAATTTCTGATGATAGTTCAACAGATGCTACTTTAGAAATTATTAAATCATTACAAGATTCTCGTATTAAATTATTTGAAAATAATACGTTTAAAAGTCCTATTTTCAATTTGGAAAATGCCTTAAAGCATGCTAGTGGGGATGTTATTTTTCTTGCAGATCAAGATGATATTTGGGAACCTGAAAAAGTGAAAATTACATTAAACAAGTTACAAAATTCTGATTTAGTAGTTAGTGATTGTTCTTTAATCGATGCTTCAGGAAATTTGGTTGACCCATCATTTTATGCATTGAATAAAACGAAGTCAGGTTATCTAAATAACCTAATCAAAAATGGGTTTTTGGGATGTTGTATAGCATTTAATTCTAAAATTAAGAAATCTGTATTACCATTCCCAAAAAAGATTGCTATGCATGATATTTGGATCGGACTCACTGCATCTTTAGTCGGGAAAGTTGATTTTATTGAGGATAAATTAATTAGGTACAGAAGGCATGGAGATAATTTTTCTTTTACTTCAGCAAAAAGTAAGTTCTCCGTTACATATAAATTGTCCTATAGAATTTATTTTCTGTATCATACATTTAAGCGCTTGATTTTATTAAAAAGTATTAAATGAAAGTTAGTATAATTACTGTTTGTTATAATAGTAAAGAATTTATTCAGCATGCAATAGATTCTGTTCTAAATCAAACGTATTCAAATATTGAGTATATTATTATTGATGGTAATTCTACGGATGGCACGGTGGATATTGTTAATTCCTATGGAGATAAGATTTCCAAGTTCGTTTCTGAAAAAGATAAAGGAATTTACGATGCGATGAATAAAGGATTATCCTATGTTACTGGAGATATTGTTGGTATTTTAAATTCGGATGATTTTTATATTTCAAATACTATTATTTCAGAAATTGTAGCACAATTTAACACGAATGCTTGTGATGCTTTATTTGCGGATTTGATTTTTGTTGATCGTAATAATACGGATAAGCAAGTTCGATATTGGAAATCTAAACCATATATTTCAGGTTCATTTAAGCAAGGGTGGCATCCTTCGCATCCCACTTTTTTTGTGAAAAATGAATTTTATCAAAATTTCGGGTTATTTAATTGTACATTAAAATTGGCAGCAGATTTTGAATTGATGTTGCGTTTCATCGTAAAACATCATGCTAAAACCTTTTATTATGCTAAACCAATTGTAAAAATGCGTATGGGTGGTGCATCCACTAAAGGTTTAAGTAATCTTGTTAAACAGAATATAGAGTGTGTTAAATCTTTTAAGATAAATGGATTAAAGGTGTCTATTTTCTATCCTATTATACGTTTAGCGCCTAAGATTCTTCAAGTGATTAAACGAAAAATTGCTTAATCTATTTTAATACTTACTTGTATGTATACTAGAAGAATTAAGATTTAGTCGATCGAACTTCTTTAACGAGTAATAAAAAGCAATTGTTATAAATAATTCGGTGATAATTATACTTATTGCAGTTCCAATTGCTCCGTATAAATTAGATAAAATAATATTAGACGTAATGTTAAGAATTGCGCCATAAATAATTATTTTAGAGTATGTTTTTTTCTGATTATAAGCTAACAAAGTTTGATAAGGAGCAATGTTAAGTACGACAATAATTGGAACTGTACTTAAAATTTTCATAAGTAAACTTATATCTTGGTCCTGTTTATTTAGAAGTAGAAAAACGATATTACCTGAGAATATAAAAACCCCTAAACAAATCACAAAAATTAATAGTGAAAAAGGGATTAATATTTTCTTGAAGAATTTTTTTAATGCCACATTGTTTTTAGATATTTCACAAATATGTGGATATATTACTTGTGTAAAAACAATAAGTAATTGTCTTATAACCAGCATTATTTTTTCGGCAATACTGTAATTACCAAGTTCTAATGCCGTGGTAGTAAAACCTAATACAATAAAGTTAGAGATTACGTATGCTTGATTTAAGAAATTGGAAATAAAGATTAATAGACCAGCTTTTATTTCATTTATAACAATTTGTATATTAAGAAGTTTGAATTTTAAATTGTATTTTTTTGTTATAAAACGTATACTAAATATTCCTGTAATGATTGCAGCTATAGAATAGAATAGATTTACGTACATATAGTCTGTTTTTTCCTTTATTACAATGAAAATCAATATGGTAAATATTGTTTTACTTATAACATTGAAATACATTAAATATTTCATTTCTTGTAAACCTTGAAATAACCAAATTGGAAAAATTACTTGTCCAATCAGTAAGCCAGAACTAAAAATATATAATAACCAATAATTAGAGAATTTGGGTATTAGCACAACTAATATTGCCAATAAAAGCATTGAAATTACAAGCAAATATATTTTTGTTGTAATAGTTCGATTAAAAATTATTCCAAGTTTTTTTTTGTTGTTTTTATTTAGGGAGACTTTTCGGATCGCTGTGATATTGTAACTATATTCAATAATGATGATAAAATACAGCATTATGGTTTGTGAGTACAAGGTAGCTCCAAACAATTCTGGTTGTAATGTTTTAATTAAGTATGGAAAAGTTAGTATTGGTAAAATAAAATTAAATGCCTGTAATCCATATAGATATATAAAATTAGAAACTAATTTATTTTTAAATAATGTGATTATTTTACTTTTTATCGACATTAATTTTTTTGTGTTATTTTTGTTTGGTCCCGTAAAAATAACATAGCAAGTATGACAAAACTCATACCGATTGAATTTACTAATAATGGATTTGTAATAGATTGAAAATAAATCACTAGGACACCAGTAATCCAAGGTAATATTGTGTTTAAATCAACATGATTATACCAAGCTCTCTTAAAATTGTAAATACAATAAAAGAAAATAAAAAACCAGAAACTCAAACCTAATATTCCTTGTTTAAAAAAGATTTCTAGGTAAGTTAATTCCATATGAACTGGTCTGATAGGCACACCTATTCCAAAGCCTTTTCCGAGGATAAAATTGAATTTTTTTGTTGTATTAACTACTTCTTGATTCTTGTTTATTTTCGGAATTTTTGTAGATTTTTTTGTGTTAAAAATTTGTGCGCTAACTTGATCAAATTGTTGCTTTCTAATATCTACACTCTCTTGCTTGTTTCCCAGCGTTGTAGTATAAAAATTTTTAAAAGTTATTGGTATTAAAATCATTACACCAAGTATCACTAAATGAAAAACCATTTGTTTTGATTTTAAAAATGATATTTTGAATTTATGAATAGCCCAATTAAAAAATATAGTACAAGTAAATATTACAAGTGTTATTGCTAACAACCAGCGTAATAGTGTTAGAAATAGAGCAACATATATTATTAAGACGATAAAACCATTTTTAATAGTTGGTTTTGAGAATAAATAAAAGAATATTCCGATTCCAAGGTAGAAAAACCCTTTATAAAAAAAATTACCACCCGTGCCTCTAAACATAAATTCATCATGAAGCCATTCTACACTCAAAGTATTGTAAAAAGGTTCCATTTTAAGTATGTTCAATTTTATGAAAGAATAACAAATTAGGTAAGCTAAAGAAAGAATTAATGTTGCGTTTTTAAGGATTTTAACACACTTGTTTACTTGCTCTTTAGTGTTTAGAAAAAAAGAAAAACTAATAATAGAAAGAAAGAATAGTAATTGTTTGATATCTGTAAAAATTAAACCTTTAGGAGCATTATTTAATATACCTACCAAAGTCCCAGCGGAAACCGTAATCCCAAAAAATAGTACCATTCGAATGATGAATTTTTTATTTGGATTCTGAAAAATTCGAATACTAAACCATAGTAATGCTATGGAAAATAAAATCATGCGTAATGTAATTGATCCGAAACTAAATACTCTTCCACTTCCACCAAGAAACAATTCATACAATAAAAAAGTAAAAAAATAGGATTCTATTCTTTTTGTTCGTTCCGTATTTAATATAGTATTCATAAAAGTTTTTGTACAGATTAATTTTTGCTGAATAGCTGGTTTTGTAGTACTACAATATATTTACTAGTTTGTTGCCTAAATGAAAGCAATAAAGTTCTAAATAAAATTAGAATAAAAATTTGAAATGATTGATTTGTAGATTTTCCATATTCTAATGCTCCTCTACAATAGTATTCAAATCGAATGAGTTGCTTTTCTAGATTTGTTTCAGAAGCCGATAAATCATGCTCACATATTACATTTGTTAATACAAAATGTGTATGTTTTTTTTGAAATTTTAAAATAAAATAGAAATCAGAAAAATCAAGTTTTATTTTTTCGTTGTACCCTCCAATTTCTAAATAGGTACTCACATCGATTAATAATCCACTGTTTAATAAGGATTTGTTTTTAAAATCATTTAAACCAATAGATACATCGTTTGCTATTTTCCCTCTGTTAAATTTGAAACGACAAGGTGAAAGATATTGATTTTTTGAAGTTAGAATTGGGGCAAAAAGTTTTTCAGTTGGATGTTGTTTAATATTTAGTTGTGTTTCTTCAAAAAAGTCCGGTGGAAATATAGTGTCTTGATCAGCGATTAGTATCCATGGAAGATTTAATTCTTTTGCTTTATTTGCTCCGCAATTATAGGCTTTACTGACACCAGCATTAGAATTATCTTGAATGATTTCAATTTGGTGATTTGTATTAATTGGTTGTTCAATTTTAACCTCGGGTGAATTATTATAAATTAAAACATGTAGTTTTTTTTCTTTATTCGCCTCAATTAGTGTTTTATACGCGTCAGAATTTTCTAAATTACAATGATATAAAACTAATGTGATGAGCGTATTTTCAGTTAATGAATACATATTATTTTTGAGTTCTAGGTATGTAATTCAATAATATCGCATTAAATAAAGCGAAAAATTCTACACCAGCTTTAGATTCTAACATGGATTCTACGAGCATGTTCGTAGCAATTAAAAATATAAAGTATAGGTAGATAGTATTACTATGCTTAAAGGAAATATACGTTGGATATACAAGCGATACTAAAAATAGTAAACCACCACCAATCCCAAAAATAATAAAAAATTGTAAGTATTGATTGTGGCAATTATTTTCATTTTCTACACCATGTAGAAAATTTACTTTTTTATATTCTTTAATTAATTCATCTTTAATATCTCCGGTCCCAACACCAAAGGCTAAATTCTTTACTAGAACCGTTTTTCCAGACTTCCAAATCATTAGCCTAGAACCTGACGATCCATTTGTTCCAGAAGCTGTATTTGTTTTGGAGGATAATTCCTTTTGAGCATCTTCAAACCTCGATAATGCTACAATATCGTTTTTGAAAATGGATATAATTTCAAATAAAATTAGAATTACACAGGAGAGGAAAATGGTTAAAATTACTTTTTTGTAGAATAATTCTTTGATAGCAAAGAAAACTAAAGTTATCCCGCTTAATAAGATTCCCGCTTTAGAGGATAAGATTAAGATTCCAACAATAAAAAAGGTAGCGATTGCTAGATTTTGTAATAATTGCGATTTATATTTTTGTTCCTCTTTATTTAAATTTGCTATCTTATTGAAAATTAATACGCAGTTAAATCCTATGTACAATGAAAAATAACTAGGATGCATGAATCTGGATAATTCATTATAAAAAAGCACCGTTGGACTTTTCGTTAAATAGAGACGGATAATAGCAAATACGACACAAAAGAGAAGTGCTAATAGATTACCAATCGTATAAAATTTAAATACATAATTTAGATTTTCAAACGATAATTTTTTTTCCGCAAAAATTACAAAAGGAATAATGAAAAGAGGTAGCTTGATTTCTAAATCTAAGGATGCGTATTTAAAATTCTCCGTGTATAGTAATCCTATGAGGTGAATTAGATAAATGGAAAGTGTTAGAACTGCTACTTTATTTTCTATTAGTCTTCTAAATTTTTCTTTTAACGTATTTTGTTTATCTATAAAAAAGAATAAGAATAGAATTATTCCAAAAACAGAAGAAATATTATTTCGAAATGGAAGAAAGAGAAGCGAAAGTGCTAATAAATTCAAATATACCTGTGTTCTGTTTTGAAATGGTGCACTAAATTTCATCGTTTTTATTTCTCAATAAAAGTGTATAATAAAATGCAAAGTTACTAATTCTATTTATTTCTATTAATTTTACTTTGACATTACTTATGTAGATTCAAAATCTAAGTTACACGATTACAAACAATGGTATTTTATTTAGTACTTGCTGGTATTTTTTCTTTTTTCTTAACTTATATTGTACGTAAGATAGCAATTAAGAAATTGATGTTTGATTTGCCAAACGAAAGAAGTTCACATACGATACCTACACCGCGAGGAGGTGGAATCGCTATTGCTTTGACTTGGTTTTTGAGTATTAGTATTTTGTATTACTACAATCAAATTGATAAATCGCTTTTTTTAGCATTGTTTTCAGGGCTCTTATTGTCTATAATTAGTTTGTTGGATGATATTTATACCTTAAAAAATAAACCAAGATTGTTGGTGCAGGCTTTTGTTTCTGGTTTAGGTTTATATTTTATGGGTGGATTAAATTCAATCGATTTAGGATTTATTGTCTTTTCAAACCCTTATATTTTAAATGTTGTTGCTTTCTTGATAATTATTTGGTTTATAAATCTATTCAATTTCATCGATGGGATCGATGGTTACGCAAGTTCTGAATCGATATTTGTAATTGCGATATTGTATTTTTTTACAGGAGAAAGTTTCTTGTTGTTTTTACTAATGGCTTTAGTGGGTTTTTTACCATGGAACTGGGATAAAGCAAAAATTTTCATGGGAGATGTCGGAAGTACATTACTTGGATATACCATTATTATTTTACTTTTTTATTTTCATAATACGCATTTAGTGAGTTTGTTTGAGGGTTTAATTCTTACCTCCCTATTTTGGTTTGATGCTACATATACTTTGATTCGACGTTTTATCAATAAAGAGAATATAGGACAAGCGCATCGTAAACATGCCTACCAACGAGTTGTTCAAGCTGGATTTAGTCATCAAAAAACGGTAGTATTTGGAATGGTAATTAATCTTTCTTTTTTTCTTTTCATATTTTTATCAAAGGAAAAAATTATTTCGGATTTTACCGGATTTTTACTTTCGATTTTTGTATTATTTCTAGTTGTCTTTTTTGTAAATAAAAAGAAAGCATTTTAACATGGTATCGACTACTGATTTCTTTGCGTCTGTTTTTCAAGTGGTAAAATTAATTCCAAAAGGTAGAGTTACATCGTATGGAGCTATTGCCGCGTATTTAGGCGCTAAAAAATCCAGTCGCGTTGTTGTTTATGCTATGAACGCTTCCCATGCTATACCTGGTATACCTGCCCATCGTGTTGTAAATCGGATAGGTTGCTTAACTGGTAAAATGCATTTTTCAAATCCGGAAGAAATGGAGCGCTTGCTTCGGGTAGAAGGAGTTGTTGTGAAAGCGGATTGTGTTGTGAATTTTAAGCAATTGTTTTGGGATCCCTCCATCGAATTAGAATTGTAATCATTAAATTCGTTGTATGATACTTGTAACCGGTGGCACGGGACTTTTAGGAAGTCATTTAATTCATTCACTTGCATTAGCAGGAAATAAAGTTCGTGCTACTTATCGCGATAAGAAGCGTATTCAGAAAGTTCAAGCTTTATTTTCTTTTTACAATACTCCGTTGTCTGTTTTTGAAACTATTGAATGGGTAGAATGCGATGTTTTGGATGTTGTGACTTTAGAAGAAGTGATGACAGGTTGTGAAGAAGTATATCATTGTGCAGCAATGGTTTCTTTTCAAAAAAAGGACTATCAAAAGATGTTGCGTATCAACAAATATGGAACTGCAAATGTAGTAAATGTAGCGATGGGTTTAGGGATGAAAAGATTTGTACATGTTTCATCGACTGCAGCTGTTGGTAAAACTCCGTTGGATCCAACAGGATATCGTTCGGTCGTAGAGCCTAATAAATGGATAGCTGACGATAATCATTCTGGTTATGCGATTTCAAAATACCTTTCGGAGAATGAAGTGTGGAGAGGGATAGAAGAAGGCTTAAATGCGGTTATAATCAATCCAAGTGTGATTATCGGTCCAGGTGATTGGAATGAAAGTTCTCTGTCCATTTTTCGTACGCTTTCCAATGGCTTAAAATTCTATACTCTCGGTGCAAATGCATTTGTGGACGTTCGTGATGTCGTGTTTGCTATGACAAAACTTATGGGGTTGCCTGAAGCGTTTAAACAACGTTATTTGTGTACAGGAACAAATGTTACGTTTAAACAACTTTTTGACGTTACAGCTAATCAAATGAATAAAAAAGCACCGTTCTTAGTTGCTAAGTCTTTTTTGAGTGGTTTAGCTTGGAGAGTTTCGTGGGTGTTAAGTTTAATTACAGGACATCAAACGGTTACGAAAGAATCTGCAAGTAGTGCGCAAGCAAAAGTCACATACGATAGTTCTAAATTGAAAAAAGTGTTAGGTTTTGAATTTAGGAGTCTCGAAGACACAGTAAAACATGCGGTTGAAGGGAGGTTAATGTAGCAATTTTTCAATACAGAAAATGTGAAAATTTTCTTGAAATACAAGTCTTATGTCTATCGTCTTTTAGTCTAAAAAGAAATTAACACGTCTTCAAAATCTCATCGATATAATTCAACAAAGGTTCTTTACCGAATTTAGATTCACTAGAGGTTGCAAATACTGGTGGTAATTCTTCCCACTGTTTCAACATTTCCTTTTTATAACTCAAAATATTTTTTTGTTTTTCGGAAGAAGATAATTTGTCTAACTTCGTGAAAACCATGGAGAAAGGAATTTCTTTTTCACCACACCAACCCATAAATTCTAAGTCGATATTTTGTGGTGGTAATCTTGCATCTAACAATACAAACGTGTTTAATAATGTTTTGCGTTGCGTTAAATACGCTGCAATAAATTCTTCCCACCCATGACGTGCTTTTTTAGAAGCTTTCGCAAAACCATACCCAGGTAAATCGACCAAATACCATTCGTTGTTAATTTCAAAATGATTAATCAACTGTGTTTTTCCAGGTGTTCCTGAAGTTTTCGCTAAGCTTTTTTGGTTAGTCAACATGTTGATTAAAGACGACTTACCAACGTTTGACCTTCCGATAAATGCGAATTCTGGTTTAGTGTCGTCTGGACAAAGTTTATGGTCGGAGTTACTTACTGTGAATGTTGCTGTTTTGATAATCATAATGGGATGTTTTTGTGCAAATTTAGTCATTTTCAAATCAATAATCTTCAATTTCCCACATCTTCAAATCCTCAAATTTTATCCTGAGCTTGTCGAAGGGTTTCTCAATGAAATCTCATTGTTGAATTGCCACGTTAATTCATTGATTAATTAAATTAACTTTTCCACATTTTTACATTAACTACCACTTTTTACCACTCAATTATTAATATATAAAATATTGATTTTCAGTTATTTTAAAAATATTTGAAACATTTTTATCGCTTTATACGTTACAAGTTATTAACATAGTGTAAATTGGTGGTAAAAAGTGGAGAAATCTTCACTAATTTTACCCATTATTAATTTGTTATGGCTGGTTTAGTAGGAGAATATGAAGTAAGATTAGACGCGAAAGGGCGTTTCTTATTTCCTGCGTCATTGCGTAAGCAATTGTCTCCTGCTGCCCAAGAGAAATTCATGTTGAATAAAGGATTTGAGGATTGTTTAACACTTTACCCAATGAATGAGTGGGACCGATTAAGTGATAAACTTTCTAAAATGAACTTATTTAAGCCTAAAAATCGAATGTTCTACCGTTTATTTCATCAAGGTGCGAAAGCAATTGCCTTGGATGGTGTTGGTAGAATTTTAATTCCATCCATGTTGATGGAGCGAGTAGGTTTAGATAAGGATGTGATGCTTATTGCATACAACGACAGAATTGAAATCTGGGATAAAACCAAGTACTTCGATGTTATCGAAGGAAACATGGCAGACTTTGCTGATTTGGCAGAGGAAGTAATGGGTGATATCGATGACACAGAATAACGAATTATACCACATACCAGTAATGCTGGAGGCTTGTTTAGAAGGGTTAAATATCCATCCAGACGGGTTGTATGTAGACGTTACCTTTGGTGGTGGCGGACATTCGAAAGCGATTTTTTCAAAACTTTCAGAAAAAGGACAGTTAATTGCCTTTGATCAAGATCCTGATGCATTAGCAAACGCTTGGGATGCGCCAAATTTTCAGTTGATACCCTCTAATTTTTCATTTCTTAAAAACCACTTACGTGCCATTGGAATTGAAAAAGTGGATGGGATTTTAGCGGATTTAGGTGTTTCTTCCCACCAGTTTGATGAAGGGAAGCGTGGATTTTCGATTCGTTCTAATGATCCTTTAGATATGCGTATGAACCAAAACGGGGCGTTGTCTGCATTTGTAGTGGTGAATGAATATGAAGAAGATCAATTAATTAAGATTTTACGTAAGTATGGTGAGTTAACTTCTCCTGGAAAAATTGCTGGGACTATTTGTAGAGCACGTCAAGCAAAACCAATACACACTACCGGGGAGTTGATGGAGGCATTAGCACCAATTGCCCCAAAATTTAAAGATCATAAATTTTTTGCGCAAGTGTTTCAAGCAATCCGTATGGAAGTGAATAACGAGTTGGATGTGTTGGAGAAATTCTTGATGCAAACCGATGAGGTATTGAAGCCAGGTGGACGTTTAGTAGTAATGTCTTATCATTCTTTAGAAGATCGATTGGTGAAAAATTACTTAAAACGTGGAAATTTAGATGGACACATTGAAAAAGATTTTTTTGGAAATATCTTAAAACCGTTTAGTGACATTACAAGAAAGCCGATTTCTCCATCAGAAGAAGAGATTGCAGTGAATTCAAGAGCAAGAAGTGCAAAATTACGAATAGCAGAAAGAGACAATGGATAACGAATACATCAAGAAAGAGGATGTAATTGAGGAAGTATCTCAATCTCCTGTGAAGAAAAAAGCAAAGAAAAAGAAAGCAGGTAAAAACAGCAATATTTTTCTTCAAATTTTAAACGGAGAGTTTTTGGTGCAGGATTTTGTAATCAACAACTTAACTTATGTTTTTTTCTTATTCGCGATATTTATTATCGTTATTTCCAAGGGATATTACGGTAAAAGTTTGGTAAAGAATATGGAAACTACACAGGTGGAATTAGACGCTAAAACAGCTGAATTTGTGGAAACAAGAGCAAAATTAGAAGAAGCAACGAAAAGAGAAATATTAATAAAAAAATTGGAAGCTAGAGGTTTGTATGAAACAACGAAACCTGCGAAAGTAATTCGAATTAAGAGAGAATCGAAATGACGGAAAGACAAGGATTATTATTAAGAGCCTATTTGGTTTATTCGCTATTTGTGATAGGGATGGTTCTTGTTATAGTCCAAGTTTTTAGAATTCAATTAGATAAAACAGATAAGCAAAAATCAGAACTTTCTAACGGTGATTCAGCAGGTAAAATGCCAATACGTTATGTGAAACGTTATCCGAGAATGGGAGAGGTACTAGATTGTAATGGAGTTTCTTTGGTCACTTCAATTTCCTATTACAATTTATACATGGATCCAACAGTTCCTTCAAAAGAATTGTTTGATAGTCAAATAACAGATTTGTCTATTAAGATGAGTAAAATGTTTCCAAAATCATATGCGACACCAAGAGAGTTTGAAATGTACGTAAGGGTTCAACGAAAACAAGGTAACAAATACTTATTAATAAAAAAGAAGGTTACCAATGAGCAAAGACGTTATATCAAAACCTTCCCAATTTATAAAGAAGGAAGGAATAAAGGGGGATTAATTGACAATGATGAGATTATTATTCGTAAAAGGCCCTTTGGAGATTTGTTAAAAAGAACATTAGGATACTACCAGCACACACGAGGAAAAAAGGAATATCGCGTTGGTATTGAAGGGGCTTTTCATAACTACTTAGCAGGAGAAACAGGGGAAGAGGTAGAGCAAAAATTAGCTACTGGTTGGAAAAAAAGAGGACAGATTACGAAAGAAGCAATAGAAGGAGCAGACGTAATTACTTCGATTGATAAAGAAATTCAAGAGGTAGCACAAAATGAATTACACAAACAATTAAAAGATAAGAAAGCAAATAACGGTTGCGTAATTGTGATGGATGTGAAAACTGGATTTGTGAAGGCGATTGCAAACCTAACTTTGTCTGAAGAAGATGGAAAGTATTACGAATTATTTAACCAAGCTATTGGAGGAAAGGAAGTACCTGGATCAACATTTAAATTAGCTTCGTTAATGGCTGGATTAGAAGATGATAAATTTAAAATTACGGATACGGTTCAGGCAGCAAGTAGTTATACTTATAGTCGAAGAACTCTGAATGAAGCGAAAGGACATAATTATGGTCGAATCTCTATTCAACAAGCATTTGAGAAATCATCCAACGTAATTTCTAGAATCATATACAAAGCATACAAAGATGAACCACAAGAGTTTTTGAGACATTTAGATGAATTTGGATTAACAGAACCTTTAGGAATTGATTTAGCGGGTGAACCAAATCCAACAGTACATCGTCCTGGAACAAAAAAATGGTCTGGTATATCTTTACCTTGGATGGCTGTTGGGTATGAATTTCAGCAAACTCCTTTACAAACTTTAGCTTTTTATAATTCAATTGCAAATGAAGGCAAACTAGTAAGACCGCAGTTTGTGCAAGAGATTCGTCGGGGTACACAGGTTATTAAGACGTTTCAACCAGTTGTTTTAAGACAAAAAATATGTTCCAAAAGCACACTTGAAATTTTGAAAGGTTGTTTAGAAGGCGTAATGACGAATGGTACAGGTAAAAAATTAACATCTTCTTATTTTGAAATCGCTGGTAAAACCGGTACGGCACAAGTAATGAATGATCGTTCTGCAAAAGCAGGTAAAGGAGAACGTATTTTCTTGGCATCTTTTGTTGGTTACTTTCCAGTGAAAAATCCACGCTATTCTTGTATCGTTTCTGTGGAAGCAATCGGTGAAAATGTATATGGTTCTGTAATGTCTGGAACAGTTTTCTCTGCAATTGCAAATAAAGTTTATGCTTCTAGTTTAAAATACCACAAAGCAATCAACGAAAAAGGGAAACGTGTATGGGAAATACCGGTAACGAAAGATGGCAATCAATATGATTTGAAAAAAATATTACGTAAACTGAAAATACCATTCAAACAAAGTTCTCAAGACGAATGGATATCTACGGAAAAACAACAAAATACAATAGAATTCCATAAGCGTTTGATTACGAAAAATTTAGTTCCGGATGTGCTTGGTATGAATGCTAAAGATGCTGTTTATTTAATTGAAAACGCAGGAATGCATGTGAGTTTGAAAGGATATGGTAAAGTTACAAAACAATCCGTTTTTCCAGGAAAACAAATATATAGAGGTGGTTTAATAGAATTGACTTTAAATTGATGAAAACACTTAACGACATATTAATTAATTGCGATATTCTTTCTGTTAAAGGAGAAATGTCATTGGCTGTTGATCAAATCGTTTTTGATTCAAGAAAAGCAGTTAATGGTTCTTTATTTGTTGCGATAAAAGGAACGCAAGTGGATGGTCATTCATTTATTTCAAATGTCATTCAACAAGGATGTAAAGCTATTTTATCTGAAGTACAACTTGATGTTCCTACAGGGGTGACTTTAGTTATTGTAAAAGATTCTTCTTTTGCGCTAGGCATAGCTTCTTCCAATTTTTATGATAATCCATCTTCCGCCTTGAAATTGGTTGGAGTTACTGGTACAAATGGGAAAACGACTATCGTATCCTTATTACATAAAGTTTTTTTAGATTTAGGGTATAAAGTTGGTTTACTTTCTACGGTTGTAAACAAAATAGGTGCAGTTGAAATCCCTTCCACACATACCACTCCAGATCAAGTTTCTTTAAACGCATTATTAGCGCAAATGGTTAATGAAGGCTGTGAATTTTGCTTTATGGAAGTGAGTTCGCATGCTGTTGTGCAACATAGAATTAGTGGTTTAAGTTTTACTGGAGGTGTATTTACTAATATTACACATGATCACTTAGATTACCATGGTTCATTTAAAGAATATATTAAAGCTAAAAAAGGCTTTTTTGACGCTTTGAATAAAGATGCATTTGCATTGACAAATACCGATGATAAAAATGGAATGGTGATGCTTCAAAATACGAATGCACATAAAGCATCGTATGCAATGAAAACACCAGCAGACTTCAAAGTGAAAATCATCGAAAATCAATTTTCAGGATTGGTTTTAACAATCGACAGCCAAGAAGTTTGGACAAAGTTATTAGGTTCATTTAATGCATATAACTTATTAGCAGTTTATGCAGTTGCTGTTTTGTTAGAGCAAGATAAAATTGAAACATTAACGGTTATAAGTAAACTGGATTCGGTTGTAGGTCGTTTTCAGCAAGTTAGAAGTAAAGGTGGAATAACTGCGATCGTAGATTATGCACATACACCAGATGCACTAGAAAATGTATTACAAACAGTTGCATCTATTCGTACAAAAAATGAAACAGTTTATACCATATTAGGTTGTGGTGGCGATAGAGACACTACTAAAAGACCAAAAATGGCTGCAGTTGCTTGTGCTTTGAGCGACAAAGTAATCATTACTTCCGATAATCCTCGTTCCGAAAATCCAGAAGATATCATTGCACAAATGATGGAAGGGGTAGAAGGACAATACTATAAAAAAACATTGTCGATTACGGATAGAGAACAAGCAATAAAAACAGCTTGTGCGATGGCTGAACCAAACGATATCATCTTAATTGCTGGTAAGGGCCACGAAACGTATCAAGAAATTAAAGGTGTTAAATACCCTTTTGATGACCTAAAAATTGTAACTAACCTTTTTGAAAAACTAGAGAAATAATGCTATACTATTTATTCGACTTACTAGACAAATGGAATGTTCCTGGAGCTGGATTGTTTCATTTTATTTCTTTCAGAGCTGCGCTGGCTTTGATCGTTTCCTTGATTATTTCTATCGTTTTTGGAAAAAAATTGATTAATCTATTACGTCGTCAACAAATTGGAGAAACAGTACGTGATTTAGGTCTTGCGGGTCAAGTTGAAAAATCCGGTACGCCAACGATGGGTGGAATCATCATCTTAAGCGCTATAATTATTCCAACCTTATTATTTGCGAAACTACATAACGTATACGTTATCACGATGTTGATTTCCACAGTTTGGTTAGGTTTAATAGGATTTTTAGATGATTACATCAAGGTTTTCAAGAGAAATAAAAAAGGACTTGCTGGAAAATTTAAAGTAGTTGGACAAATTGGTGTAGGAATTATCGTTGGTTCCATTTTGTATTTTAATGACAATGTCAAAGTGCATAAGTTGGTGCCTAAAACACATGTACTAACCCAAGATGAACGTGTTGTAAATAGTCACCATGCTGAGTTTGCAAAAGATTCCAATTCTGTTTGGATTGAAACACGTGATATGACAACAACTATTCCGTTTATCAAAGGAAATGAATTTAATTACAACTGGATGGTGAATGACGTTCACAAATCTTGGGGATGGTTAATTTTTATTCCAATAGTGATTTTTATAGTGATTGCTGTTTCCAATGGTGCAAATATTACGGACGGGCTAGATGGTTTAGCGACAGGAACATCCGCTATTATTGGTATTGCACTTGCTATTTTCGCATATGTAAGCTCGAATGTTCGTTTTGCAGATTATTTGGATGTGATGTATATACCAGCGGCAGAAGAATTGGTAGTCTTTATTTCAGCATTTGTTGGTGCTTGTATTGGTTTCCTATGGTATAACTCTTATCCTGCCCAAGTTTTTATGGGAGATACAGGGAGTTTGGCATTAGGAGGAATAATTGCAGTATTCGCAATTTCTGTGCGTAAAGAATTATTGATTCCAGTTTTATGTGGTGTGTTCTTAATTGAAAATTTATCCGTTATGATTCAAGTTGGCTATTTCAAACTGACCAAAAAACGGTTTGGAGAAGGTCGTAGAGTTTTTCTTATGGCTCCATTACATCATCATTACCAGAAAAAAGGAATGCATGAAGCAAAAATTGTTTCCCGTTTTTGGATTGTTGCAGTTTTGTTAGCCGTGATTACTATCGTAACACTTAAAGTAAGATAAGATGAAAGGCGAAGGGAAATATTTAGTGATTTTAGGTGCTGGAGAAAGCGGTGTTGGGACCGCAATTCTCGGAAAAAAACACGGATGGAACGTGTTTGTATCTGATTTTGGTATGATTTCTCCAGAATACAAAGAAGAATTGAACCAATATGAAATTGCTTGGGAAGAAGGTAAACATACAATAGAAGTTCTTAAAGGTGCAGATATAGTTGTTAAATCTCCAGGTATTCCAGATGCAGTAGCGGTGGTTAAACAATTTACAGAAAGAAATATCTCTGTAATTTCTGAAATAGAATTTGCTGGGTATTACAATACGGCTAAAACAGTTTGCATCACAGGCAGTAATGGTAAAACGACTACTACGATGCTAACGTATCACACATTTCAAAAGGCTGGTATAAATGTCGGATTAGCTGGTAATGTTGGTAAAAGTTTTGCAAAACAAGTTGCGGAAGAAAATTTCGATTGGTACATTTTAGAATTAAGCTCCTTCCAATTGGATGGAATGTTTGATTTTAAAGCGGATATCGCAATTCTCCTAAATATTACGCCAGACCATTTAGATCGTTATGCGTACAACATGCAAAACTATGTCAACTCAAAATTTAGAATTATTCAAAATCAAGGAGAAAATGATTTCTTTATCTATAACACAGATGATGAGGTGATTACTGCAAATTTTGACAAAATAAAAACAAATGTAAATTCTCTTCCTTTCTCAATTCGTAAAGTAATTGAAAATGGTGGTTATGCAGATGAAAAACAATTAACCTTAAATATAAATAAAGATCCGTTTATTATGTCTATTCATGATTTAGCCTTAAAAGGCAAGCACAATGTGCAAAATTCGTTAGCGTCAGGTATCGCTTCACGATTAGTAGAAATCCGTAAAGAGGTGGTGAGAGATAGCTTCTCCGATTTCCAAAACGTAGAACACCGTTTGGAGTTTGTAGCTAAAGTTCACGGTATCTCATTTATCAATGATTCTAAAGCAACAAATGTAAATTCAACATGGTTTGCATTAGAAAGTATGGAAGCTCCAACAGTTTGGATTGTTGGTGGTGTGGATAAAGGAAACGACTATTCTGAATTATTAGAATTAGTGAAAGATAAAGTGAAAGCTATTATCTGTTTAGGTACGGACAATCAAAAGATCAAAGATACGTTCAATGGTGTTGTAGAAACCATTGTAGAAGCAGGATCGGCAATGGAAGCAGTTAGTTATGGTTACCGCTTGGCTAAAAAAGAGGAAACAGTTTTGTTATCCCCAGCGTGTGCTAGTTTCGACCTTTTTGAAAACTATGAAGATAGAGGAAATCAGTTTAAATCTGCTGTAAGAGCATTATAATTATTTCTTGAATAAGTTTTTTTCATACTTAAAAGGAGATCGCGGAATTTGGGTGATCACACTGATTTTACTAGCTTTTTCGCTAGTAAGTGTCTATAGTTTTGTCCCAATTTTAGTAAAAATAGAAGGAGGAACACCGTTTAAATATCTATTTAAACATTTGATTTATGTGATACTTGGTTTTATTACCATGTTCTGGGTACATCGAAAAGATCCTGCGTATTTTTCAAAGTTTGCTCGATTGATGTTTTATGCATCTATCCTATTACTTTTGTTTACATTTTTCTTTGGTACCAAGGTAAATGGGGCTGGAAGATGGGTGAAAATTCCGTTTGTAGGATTGACATTTCAATCATCTGATTTCGCAAAATTAGGTTTGATTGTATATCTATCTCGTTTATTAGTCAAAAAGAAAGATTCTTTCAATTCCTGGAAAAGCGGATTTTGGCCAATCATGTTTCCGATTATCGTAATCTGTATCTTGATTTTTAAAGATAACTTCTCTACTGCTTTTTTACTTTTTTGTATCTCTTTTTTAATTCTAATTATCGGCAAATTTCCTTTTACTAAAATTTTGGCTGCAATTGGAGGTGGAATTGCGCTTGCTGGACTTTTAGTTTTAATTCACATTTCTGCACCTTCACTAAATGTTTTACCGCGTTATGAAACTTGGAAAAATAGAATTACCAATCGTTTAGAAACAGATAAAGATGTTCAGGCAAATGCCCAGTCTTTGAATGCTGAATTAGCAATTTTTAATGGTGGTTTCATAGGACAAGGAGTAGGGGATGGAAAACTAAAAGAATATTTACCGGAAGCATATGCAGATTTTTATTTCTCAAGTTTTGTGGAAGAGTTCGGATCCTTTTCAGCAATTATCTTGGTTTTCTTATATTGCGTTCTGCTTTTTAGAATAATTCGTATCGGTTTGAAGTCGGATAAACTTTTTGAAACCTATCTATGTATCGGGATAGGGATATTATTATTGACACAAGCAACAGTGAATATGATGGTTTGTACTGGAATCTTTCCAGTAACAGGCCAAAACATGCCTTTACTCGCAATGGGAGGTTCAGCATTAATTATGACTTGCCTCGCAATTGGGATGGTACAATCGATTGCTTATAAACAAACAAAAATTGCTAAATCAGAAGAAATATCGGAAGATATGTAAGGATGCAGCACTGTATGTAAGGATGTTGCATTGCGACATCCCCATTTCATAAAATAAAATGTAATGAGCTCACAAAAAATAATCATATCTGGAGGTGGAACTGGCGGACATATTTTCCCTGCGATTGCTATTGCGAATGAATTGAAACGTCGTAATCCAGTCGCTGAAATATTGTTTGTTGGTGCATCTGGTAAAATGGAAATGGAAAAAGTTCCGCAAGCGGGTTATTCGATTATCGGGTTGCCTATTACTGGTTTTCAACGCAGAATAACATTTTCAAACTTTGTACTTCCTTTTAAGTTAGTATATAGCCTGTTTAAGGCATTTTTTATTTTAAAGAAATTCAAACCCCAAGTTGTGATTGGTGTTGGAGGGTATGCTTCGGGACCAATTTTGAGAATTGCATCGGTGCTTAATATTCCGACGGTAGTACAAGAACAAAATTCATTTCCAGGAAAAACAAACCGTATACTTTCAAAAGTGGTTTCTAAAATTTGTGTTGCCTATCCTAATTTAGATAAATTTTTTCCAAACGAAAAAATCGTATTAACCGGAAATCCAGTCCGAAACGAAATGGTCTTAATTGATGGAAAAAAAGCGAAAGCGATAGAACATTTTAAGTTAGATAACTCCAAAAAAACCATTTTAATCATTGGTGGTAGTTTAGGAGCAAGAACATTGAATGAAAGTTTAATAGGTAGTATAGATAAAATTGTTGATGCGAATGTACAGGTGATCTGGCAATGCGGAAAATTTTATTTCCCAAATTACGCAAATAAACAAGAGTATTTGGTAGCGCATGGAGTTCATTTGTTTGAATTCATTAGGGAAATGGATTTAGCCTATGCTGCAGCAGATGTAATTATTTCAAGAGCTGGAGCAATGTCGGTTTCAGAATTAACGATTATTGAAAAACCAACGATATTGGTTCCTTCTCCTAATGTATCGGATGATCACCAGACACACAATGCGAATTCGTTGGCAGATGCAGTGCTTGTAATTACCGATAAAGAAGCAAAAGAAAAATTAATTCAAGCAAGTATTGAGTTGTTGACAAATGAAAATGCAGGTAAGCAAATGGCTGTAAAATTGCGAAATTTTGCAATTCCAAATGCTGCTGAATTGATAGTAAATGAAATTGAAAAATGCATGGTATGATAAACAATGTAGATTTAAATGCATTCAAAAAAATATATTTTCTTGGTATAGGAGGAATTGGAATGTCTGCGCTTGCACGTTACTTCAAGTTAAAAGGTTTTGAAGTGAGCGGCTATGATAAAACACCATCTGCCTTGACGGATGCGCTAGTAGAAGAAGGGATTTCAATTCATTTTGAAGATTTAGGAGAAGTAGTTGGGAAACAAATTGAGAAAGTAAATACATTGGTAATTTTTACCCCGGCCATTCCAAAAGAGATGCTAGAATATGTATTTATTTTAGAGCAAGAATTTACTATTTTAAAACGCGCGCAAATTCTGGGTTTAATCACGCATAATTCCAAAGGGTTGTGCGTTGCAGGTACGCATGGAAAAACGACAACAAGTTCCATGTTGGCACATATATTGTTTACTTCTTCGCTCAAATGTAATGCGTTTTTAGGAGGGATTTCAACCAATTATAACACCAATTTTATTGCATCAACTTCCTCTGACTTCACGGTGATTGAAGCGGATGAGTTTGATCGGTCATTTTTACAATTAAATCCATTTGCTTCTATTATCACAGCGTGTGATCCAGATCATTTAGATATTTATGGCGATGAAGAAACATTCCTAAAAGGATTCCAAGAATATGCGAATTTGATTAACCATGCCGGACTTTTAGTAATTAAAAAAGGGTTACCGTTAACAAGTCATGCGAATGTAATTACATATTCTTTAACGGAAGAGGCTGATTTTAAAGGACGAAATTTACGTTCTGAAAATGGAATGCAGGTGATGGATGTAGTTATCGAAGGAAATGTTTGGAATAATATTACCCTAGGATTACCAGGAATTCATAATGCCGAAAACGCACTAGCATGTATTGCATTGTGTGTTTTTCTTGGTTTGTCAGAAGAAGAAATTCGCCATGGATTAAATACATTTTTAGGGGTTAAACGTCGCTTTGAATACCACGTCAAAACAGAAGATATAGTCTATATTGACGATTATGCACACCATCCAACGGAGTTAAAAGCATTAATAGATTCTGTTCGCTTATTATATCCTACAAAACAAATTTCCTTGGTTTTTCAACCACATTTATTCTCCCGAACGAATGATTTTATGGAAGGCTTTGCAGAGCAATTATCACAGGTGGATGATTTGTATTTATTGCCTATTTATCCTGCGAGAGAAAAGCCAATGCCTGGTGTTACAAGCGATGTTCTTTTGTCTAAAATAACGGCTAAATCCAAGCGCTTGATTGAAAAAGAGGAACTTATTGAGGCGATTGAACTAACTTCTAATCAAGTTGTTTTAACAGTTGGAGCAGGGGATATTGATCGCTTGGTTAAACCATTGAAAGAAAAAATTATTAATGAAAGCTCCGCTGGATTTTAATTCTACGGTAATTTGACAAAATAGTAACTATGAAACCTTGGCTAAAAATTACGATTTGGACTCTCTTCTTTGCATTGATTGTCATATTATTAGCAGTAACTAATCGGGAGCAAAAATCAATAGTTTTAAAAACGCCTAAAATTCATATTGATATACAAGACGAAAACGCGTTTTTAACAGAAAAAGAATTGTTCGTTCGATTAAAAAGAAAAGGCTTAATTCTGAACAGTCAAAAAAATCAGCAGTTACAACTAAATCGAATTGAAAAATTTGTAAATGGTATGACAGAAGTACTCGATTGCAATGTGTATACAAAATTAGGAGGGGACTGGGCGATTAATGTTAAAATTAGAAGACCAATTGCACGTATTTTTAATAATTACGGGGAGAGTTTTTATTTAGATGAACTTGGATATACAATTTCACCATCGTATCTTTATACAGCTAGAGTTGTGGTGGTTACAGGGGATATTCCGGATAGGAATAATGGATTTATGGTGAATAAAATTATTAACAATAAAAATTTAATAACTAAATATTCCTTAGACGATATCTACAGAATTTCTCGCTATGTTTGTAATGATCCATTTTTTTCTTTACAAATAGGTCAAATTCATAAAGAAAAAAATGGTGATTTTGTGCTTGTACCGCGTGTTGGAGAGCAAAAAATTATTTTCGGAAGTGCCCTTTCTAATGAGGAAGTTAAAGTAAAATTCCGTAAATTAGCAGACTTTTACAAGGAAGGCATTCCCTATGAAGGTTGGAGTACGTATGATTGTTTTAATCTGAAGTATGAAAATCAAGTAGTTTGTAGTAAAAAACAATTAGGGTCAGACCTGAAAGCAGATTAAATATGAGTCAAGTAATTGTAGGATTAGATATTGGGACAACGAAAATTGCATGTTTCGTTGGTAGAATGAACGAACATGGTAAAATTGAAATTTTATCGATGGGAAAAAGTGATTCCCTTGGTGTTTCACGTGGTGTTGTTTCTAACATTGAAAAAACAATTGACTCAATTGAATTAGCTGTAAAAGAAGCACAATCATTAGTGCAAGGCGATTTAATTATTCGTGTTGTAAATGTAGGTATTGCTGGTCAACATATTAAAAGTTACCAACATAGAGGTATTCTTACCCGCAGAAAAACGGATGATTTAATTACGATTACGGATATAAATGCATTAAGAGACGATATGTACCGTTTATCGATGGAACCAGGAGAGGAAATTATTGATGCACTTCCACAAGAATATATCGTGGATAGTGAATACGGTATTAAAGACCCGATCGGTATGGCAGGTTCTCGTTTAGAGGCAAATTTCCATATTATTACAGGTCATGTTTCTGCCGTTAAAAACATCAATCGTTGTGTTGAAAAAGCAGGTTTGGTAATTAAAGATACAATCCTTGAACCTCTTGCTTCTGCTGAAGCAGTATTATCAGATGATGAAAAAGAATCTGGAGTTGTTTTAGTAGATATCGGAGGTGGTACTACAGATATTGCTATTTTCCATGAAGGAATAATTCGCCATACTGCTGTAATTCCTTTTGGGGGTAATATAATTTCCGAAGATATCAAAGAAGGCTGTTCAATCATGAAAAAACATGCAGAAGCTTTAAAAGTGATATATGGTTCTGCATTAGCAAGCGAATGTCAAACGAATGAAGTTGTTTGTATTCCAGGTGTTCGTGGAAAAGAAGCAAAAGAAATTTCTTTACGCAATTTAGCAAGTATCATACAAGCACGTATGGAAGAAATTATTGAGCATGTTCACTATGAAATCAGAAATTCTGGTTTTGAAAAAAAATTGAGTGGTGGTATTGTAGTAACAGGAGGAGGTTCTCAATTAAAACATATTACACAACTTTTTGAATTCATCACTGGAATTGATACGCGTATAGGATATCCTACAGAACATTTAGGTAGTTCCAATACGATTGAAAATTTGACTAGCCCAATGTATTCAACAGGTATTGGTTTAGTTCTAAAAGGATTTCAATCATTGGATGTAAAACAAAAATTACAGACAAACGAAAATACGTCAGAAAAAGAGGGTCAGAAAAATGAAAAAGAAAAACCTGTTCCAAAAGAATCCAGAGGTCCATTCTTTAAATCTATCTTTGAAAAATTAGAAGGAATTCTGAAAGAACCTGAATAGTAGGTATGTTGTACTTCAACATGCTAGTTTATAGCATATAATTAAAAAAAACAATGTTGCTTAGCTTAGCAATATTCAAAATATAAAAAATAAAAAAATGGAATTCGATTTACCAAAAAACATTTCATCAATCATTAAAGTTATCGGTGTAGGTGGCGGCGGAAGTAACGCTGTAAATCATATGTACAACCTTGGAATTAAAGGTGTAGATTTTATTGTTTGTAACACAGACAAACAAGCATTAGATATTTCTGCAGTGCCTTACAAAATTCAGTTAGGAGCCTCATTAACAGAGGGTAATGGTGCAGGCGCAATTCCTGAAATTGGAAAAAATGCAGCAATCGAAAATATTGACGAAATTAGATCCGTATTAGGTGAAAACACTAAAATGGTGTTCGTTACAGCTGGAATGGGTGGTGGTACTGGTACTGGTGCAGCTCCTGTGATTGCAGGTATCGCGCGCGAGTTAGGTATTCTTACAGTTGGTATCGTTACTGTTCCTTTTGGTTTTGAAGGACGTAAAAGAAGACAACAGGCGGAATTAGGATTAGAGGAAATGCGTAAAGCAGTGGATACATTGTTAGTGATTAATAATGAGAAGTTGCGTGAAATGACGGGTAACTTAACCATTAATAATGCTTTCTCTAAAGCAGATGATGTTTTGACGGTTGCTGCAAAGGGTATCGCTGAATTAATCTCAGTTACTGGTGCTGTAAACGTTGATTTTAATGATGTATACACTGTAATGAAAGATTCAGGTGTTGCGATCATGGGTTCTGCAGCTGTAGAAGGGGAAGATAGAGCAATTCGTTGTGTAACAGAAGCTTTAGATTCACCTTTGTTAAATGATAACAATATCGCTGGTGCTAAATTTGTACTTCTAAATATTACCTACGGTGATAAAGAAGTATTGATGGATGAAATTACCGAAATCACGGACTTTATTCAAGACGAAGCGGGTTCTTCTGCAGACGTAATCTGGGGACATGGTTATGATCCAACATTAGGTGAAAAATTAAGTGTAACATTAATCGCTACAGGATTTAATTCATCTCCTATCACGGGTTTTGAGAAGGCTCCTGAAAAGATTGTTCGCCCTTTACACGAGGAGCCAAAAAATGAAATCGTATCGCAATTAGGAAAACCAACAGAAGTAGCACCAAAGGCTGAACCTACTAAAAATGTTGAAAATAACAACGAACTTTTTTTGAAAACGGTTGAACCGACACTTGAGGCTAAACCTACAATTAGAAATTGGGTAGAAGAAGCACCAAAAACAATTGTTGAACCACAAAAAGAACAAGAACCTGTAAGTTTGGTTTGGGAAGTTGAATCTACCTCTCCGAAAGTGGAGGAAGAAATAATCCCAGTTATTGAAGTTAAAGCTCCTTCCGAAGAGAAAATAGTTCATACATTAGAATTAGATGATGCTATTATTCCGTTAGAAAATACAATAAGAGCAACTCCTAAAGCATATACTACTCCAGAAGAGCAATTAAAAATTCAACAAGAGCGTATGGAGCGTCTACATGCTTATACCCAAAAATTAAAGAAAGCAGATGGATTAACACAATTAGAAAAAGAACCTGCTTTTGAAAGAAGAAATATTCAATTGGATCATTCTAAACCAAGTGTAGAAAATTCTGTTTCTCGTTATGGTGTTTCTGGAAATGGTGAAAATATCTCTTTAAGAAGTAACAATTCTTTTTTACACGATAACGTAGATTGATTATGGGGTTCATGGAACAAATTTCTACCGACATCAAGAATGCGATGTTAGCGAAAGAAAAAGAAAAATTACAAGCATTACGCGATATTAAATCTAAACTATTGTTAGAAGCTACTTCCGGTAACGGTGACGTTTCAGATGATGTTGCAATTAAAATTATCATGAAGTTACACAAACAACGTATGGAAACTTATGCTGTTTATGTCGCTCAAAATAGAGAAGATTTAGCGAAAGATGAGTTGTTTGAAGCGCAAGTAATGGAAGTCTATTTACCTAAAATGATGTCCGAACAGGAAGTACGTCAAGAAGTTTTAGCTGCAATAGCACAAACAGGAGCAAAATCACCTCAAGAAATTGGAAAAATCATGGGAGTTTTATCGGGTAAATTAGCAGGTAAAGCAGATGGAAAAGTAATTTCAACAATCGCCAAAGAAGAATTATCAAAATTAGCCTAGAGACGCAATGCATTGCGTCTCCTATTATATAGAATAATTATAAAAAACCACCAATCAGGTGGTTTTTTTATGCCAACAATCTAACAATCTGCAATCTGTCAATCTATCAATCTGTAATCTGTCAATCTGTAATTTTTCGATGGATAATCTATAATTTTATTTCCCCAAAAATATTTTTTTTATCAATACTTCTTTTGTAATTTTATACCACTAAAAAAACTAATATGACAAACACAACAGAAAAATTAGCGTATAAAGTAAAAGACATTACCCTTGCAGATTGGGGTAGAAAAGAAATTACATTAGCGGAAGCTGAAATGCCAGGACTTATGTCTTTGCGTGAAGAATTCGGTGCTTCAAAGCCATTAGCAGGTGCTAGAATTGCTGGATGTTTGCACATGACTATCCAAACAGCAGTCTTAATCGAAACATTGGTGGATCTAGGAGCAGATGTATCTTGGTCTTCTTGTAACATTTTTTCAACGCAAGATCACGCTGCTGCTGCAATTGCTGCTGTAGGTATTCCAGTTTTTGCTTGGAAAGGAATGAATGAAGAAGAATTTGATTGGTGTATTGAGCAAACGCTTTATGCTTTCCCGGATAGCCAACCATTGAATATGATTTTAGATGATGGTGGAGATTTAACAAATATGGTTTTTGACCGTTATCCACAATTAGCTGCTGCTATTAAAGGTTTATCAGAAGAAACTACTACTGGTGTTCACCGTTTACACGAACGTGTTAGCAATGGTACTTTATTAGTTCCTGCAATTAATGTGAATGATTCAGTTACTAAATCTAAATTTGATAATAAATACGGATGTAAAGAATCTTTAGTAGATTCAATTCGTCGTGCTACAGATATTATGATGGCTGGTAAAGTTGCTGTTGTTTGTGGTTACGGAGATGTTGGTAAAGGTTCTGCTGCTTCTTTACAAGGTGCTGGTGCGCGTGTTATCGTAACAGAAATCGATCCAATTTGTGCTTTACAAGCTGCAATGGACGGATTTGAAGTTAAAAAATTGAATAACGTAATTCATTTAGGAGATATCATCGTTACAACTACTGGTAACAAAGACATCGTAACTGGTGAGCATTTCTTGAAAATGAAAGACAAAGCAATCGTTTGTAACATTGGTCACTTTGACAATGAAATCAGCGTTGCTTGGTTGAATGAAAATTATGGTCATTCTAAAATAGAAATCAAACCACAAGTGGATTTATATAATGTTAATGGTAATGATATTATCTTGTTAGCAGAAGGACGTTTGGTAAATTTAGGTTGTGCAACTGGTCACCCTTCTTTTGTAATGTCTAACTCATTTACAAACCAAACATTAGCGCAATTAGAGTTATGGGAAAATTCTGCTAACTACGAAAATAAAGTGTATACATTACCAAAACACTTAGATGAAAAAGTAGCACGTCTTCACTTAGCAAAAATTGGTGTTGAATTAGATGTTCTTACAAAAGATCAAGCTTATTATATCGGTGTTGCGGTTGAAGGACCATATAAACCTCACGAATACAGATACTAAGAAATTAGTAATCTCCATAAAATCTAAACCCGGCCTAGCGTCGGGTTTTTTTGTTTAATATATTTCAATTCTAGCCAGTCTAATCAACGCTAGTCAGGTTGAGCGAAGTCGAAACCCCACCTTATATTCCATGTAGGTTTCACAGTCGCACCGCGACCTAAATGTTCTTAATTTCTCCACCATCCCACATTTATCTTACTATTTCAATTCTCCCTAAATGCCTTAATGGTTTTATTCTTCTCTTCTCTTCGTCACCCGTCACTTCTTAACTCATCCCTCTAATTCGGTTCCTAAGGTTCTCGAACACGGTTGCTGAGGTTCTCTAATTCGGTTCCTGAGGCTCTCGAAGGACGAATTCTCATTTAATCCCGACGAATTCTCATTTCTTCTTTCACCTTCCAAATCTGCTACTTACATTTGTTTCAGAAAATAATTAATTAATATAGAATATGAAAAAGTTATTACTTGTGTGTTTGTTGCTTACAGGATGGAGCCAAGCACAAAATATTCAGTTTGAAGATGCTGAATTAAAAAAAGTATTGTTATCAACCGACACAAATAAATTTATTGCTAAAGATGTTAATAATCAAAAAGTAAATTTAGATAATGATAATAATGGTGAGATTTCTATTTTAGAAATTGATAAAGTAAGTAAAATTAAATTAAATGATTCTCTAGGTAATGTTCAGTCAATTAATGATTTACAAAAAATCACAAACTTAATTGAAATAGACTTAAGAAACTTGAATGTTCAAAATTTTGATTTTACAAACAATAAAAGTTTATCAATTTTGAAGTTATCTGGGTGTAAACATATATATAGTTTTAAATTAGTAGATAATCTCTTTTTAGAGAGCGTCGAATTTCAGTATTGTAGTTTTTACAATCAGATAGATGTTAAGGGTTGTGTAAATTTGAATTCATTTACCATGATGAATGGGAGTAATTACCCTTACATATTACAACTGGATTCTTTCAAGAAATTAGAAGCAGTTGCGGTACATGCAATGAATGTAAATGGAATTACACTTCCAAATTCATTAATATATCTATATGTTGGATTTTGTGATTCCATAAAAGAGATTGATTTTTCTTCAACCCCTAATTTAGAATATTTAGATTTAAACTTTTTGCCATTAAAAGATTTGAATTTGAGTTTATGCCCAAAATTAAAACAAATAAATCTTGATCTAGATTTAAATATAAATATAGGTTTAAATACGATAGACTTATCTCAAAATTTAGAATTAATCAACTTGAGTTTGCAGGGTAAAAACATTAAAATTAAAAGTTTAGATTTGTCTTCTAACATTAAATTGAAAAAATTAAAATTAATGTTGATAGAAAGTTTAGAAAGAGTTTATATCAAAAATGGAGTTTCAAAACCTTTTTTAACTTTTGGATTATTACCGAATTTAAAATATATATGTACAGATGAGGATGAGTTAGAATATGTTGCAAAAAATTATAATTGGAGTGATGCTGCTATAAAAAATGTCGAGATTAATTCATTTTGTACTTTTGAACCAAAGGGGGATATCAATACAATTTCGGGGAGGATATTATTAAATAGTAATCTTTCAGAATGTGACACTAATAATTTAATTGTTAATTCAAAAATTAAATTAAATATTGAAGACTCCATTAATGGTAATAATTACATCACTAATAAAACAGGTAATTTTAGTATTCCTGTTTATCATGGTAGTTTTAATTTATCACTTAATATTGAAAATTCATCTTTATTCTCAATTTCACCTTCCAATGCAAATATCACATTTTTAAACTCTTTAAAAAGAGATACCACTATCAATTTCTGTATCACACCAAATGGCATCCACAACGATTTAGAGATTGTGCTTTCTCCGATAGGTCCTGCGCGTCCTGGTTTTGAATCTAAATATCAAGTAACCTATAAAAACAAAGGAAATCAAATACTATCAGGTGATTTCAAAGTAGAATACAACGATGATGTTTTAGATCTTGTAGCTTCTTCCTTAAATTCAGTTTCAACCGGTAAATTAGGTAAATCATTTGTTGACTTGAAACCATTTGAAATCAGTGCATCAGATACGATTGTTTTTAAAGTGAATAGTCCAATAGAAGTTCCAGCTGTAAATATTGGAGATACTTTGAAATTTATCACTACGATAAACCCACTTCAAGGAGATGAAAAACCAGAAGATAACGTAGCTAAATTTAACCAGATAGTAGTTGGAGCGTATGACCCAAACATAATCACCTGCCTACAAGGAAACGTTCTTCCAAGCAAAGAAATCGGAAAAACGCTTCATTATACGATTGATTTTGAGAATACAGGAAATTATCCAGCGGAAAATATTGTAGTGGTAGAAACAATTGATCCTAAAAAGTATGATATTAATTCCATACAAATCTTAAATACTTCTCACCCAATGAAATTGCGTATTGAAGGGAATAAAGTAGAGTACTACTTCCAAAACATCGATTTAGGGGAGCATAAACATGGAAACATCTTATTGAAATTACGCGCTCTAAGTAATCTAATTGAAGGAGATACGGTTAACAAACAAGCAAATATCTACTTTGATTACAATGCGCCAGTTGAAACGAACAAAGAAACAACAGTATACAAAGATCAATTATTGGCAAGTATCAAGGGAATCACCTTGGACGAATCAATCATTGCATATCCGAATCCAAACAATGGGTTATTTACGTTAAAAGCTGCAAACCAAATTTCATCGGTAGAGATTTATGATTTGCATGGTAGAAGTATTCAAACAATCATCGTGAATGATTTTACGAATAAAATCGATCTTTCCAAACAAGATGCAGGTATTTACCTTTTAAAAGTAACAACAAGCACAGGTGCAAATGTCATAGAGATCAAAAAAGACTAATACATTACTAATTATTTATCCTCTAAACCCGGCCCAGTGTCGGGTTTTTTCGTGTTAAATAGAAAGGATTACTTACCATTGAGTAATTAAGAAAAATAGTTAGACATAACCAAACCAAGCAAAGCGCCTTAATGTCCTCCTAATTTAACTACCCCTAAAATCACTAAATACCTTAATGTTTTTATTC
>CAMAXI010000008.1 GCA_945862165.1 Chryseobacterium gleum | reverse complement strand
TTGTAATGTTAATGCTACGCCTTATTTTGTAAATGATAACAGTACTGCTGGCGATAAGTTTTGCAGTGCAATTGGTTCTTCATCTAATAACGGTATATCTAAATCTACACCTGCTGCTACAATTCAACAAATTATCACTAATTACCCTTCAATAGGATCAGGAGACACTATTTATGTAGATGTTGGTTATTATAATATACAAACGCTTCTAGGTAGTTCAAAGTCAAAAATTAAATTGACCAATATTAATGGTTTGGTGATTAAAGGGTATTCTCCTCAATCTACAATTATTGATTATCCGTGTAATTTTGGTTGTAATGGAATAAATTTATTTCAACTTTTGAATTGTAAGGATATTACTATTTCAAATTTGACATTGAAAGGATTTCATGGAAATTCAGCAATTGGAGACTTGATAGATATTTCATCCTCAACAAACATCACAATAAAAAATGTAGCTTTTGGTCATACATATCAATCTGCGGATGGACATTCGATTCAAGTGCATGATAATTCATCTGTAGTTTTTGATGGCGCAACTTTTAGTTGTTCTGGATTTGGAAATGCTTCGGATGATGTACCAGGGTTATATACGCATTCTCGAAATGGTGCTATGTATATCGGAACGACAAATGTGAATGTTCTAATAAAAAACTCAGTTTTCTCCTCAAATAGTAGCACGTTTGTTGCAACTGGTGCTGGAATTGTGGTGGATGGCGATGTGTCTGTGGTTGTAAATATTAAGGATAGTCAATTCTCTGACAACGAAGGTCAAGATGGTGCAGCTTTAATAGTTAAAAGTTCTAAAGCTTCAGCTCCACTTGTAGATGTTGAAAATTCATGTTTTTCAAATAATGTTGTCCTTGGCGATCAAGACCCAATGTTTCCAGCTGGAGGGTATGGAGGTGCTGTATATGTGACAGCTGGTATCGTTAATATTACGAATTGTGATTTTACAAATAATAAAGGGATTTTAGGAGGGGCTATTGGTGTTAATGGTACATCTGCTAATGTGACCATATTTTCATGTAATTTCTCTGGGAATACTGGTAGTTCAGGTTTAGATTTAGCGGCTAGAAGAGGTGTTTTAAAAGCAACAAACTGTACTTTTGGCATAGGAGCCGCTTCAGGTTCCGTTTTAATTTTTAACAATGCTACTTCTCCAGGTACAATAACTATTTCAAAATCGGGGAGCCCTAAAAAATTAGGTACTGTAAATATCGATAATATAGCTAGAGATGCAGGGAATGTTACGTCTGCTAATTGCCCAACTACTTCAGGGGCTTGTCCAGTAGTTTATATTGTTGGTTGCTCCACTACAATTTCTTATCCTTCCGCATCTGTTTGTTCGAGTAACACTATATTAAATGTTTCAAAGTCTAATTCAAAGAATGCTTCGGCGACCTTCTCTGTTTCACCTATTAATGCTGGAAGTACGGCCGCTTTAAATACTACTAATGGTGATTTTGATATTTCTAAAATTACTGTTGCCGGAATGTATACGATAACAATGGCTGAAGGAGCTAGTTGTAATCCAACCTTTGATTTAACCGTAAATACAATTCCTTTAACTCCTACAGTTGGTGTTGTAACTCAACCTACATGCACAACTAATGGAACAGTTCAAGTAACTAATTATGATAATTCACAAATATATAGATTTAGTCCTTCTTCGGGTATCTCGATTTCTGGCACTGGTTTAATATCAGCTCCTACTGGCACATACAAGTTCGCTACCTCGAAAGGAGGATGTATTTCTGATTCTATATCTATCACTTTTAATGCTGTTCCAGGTAAACCTACAATTTCGGGTGATCAAGCAATTTGTGTAGGTCAATCGATCACTCTAACAGGTTCTGGAACTCCGTTAAGTTGGGTTTCAAGTTCTAACGTGATTGCAAGTGTAGTTAATACTGCATCAAATACAACAAATGTAACTGGTATAAGTGAAGGTACAGTTACCATTACCTATACAAACGCATCTAATTGTTCACAAACCGTTTCTATAAAAGTTACACCACCACCTGTAGATTTAACGGTTTCAAATGTATCCCCAAAATATTGTAAATCGGATGGCAAATTAGTTTCGGATTTAGCGCAGATTACTACTAATTTAACGCAAACGATAACCTGGTACGACGCTCCTGTTAATGGCACTGCATTTAAGAATGGAGATTTATTAATTACAGGTACGTATTATGCGGAGCAATCCGAAGGCACATGTAAAAGTACGAATCGTACAAAAGTAGATGTTACGATTATCGATATAGCTGCACCAAGTTTACCTGGGAATAATACACAACCTACTTGTTTAGTTGCTACGGGTTCTGTTGAGATTAACATGCCAAGTGCAGGAGTATGGGAGATTACAGCAAAACCAGTAGTTGGGAATTCAGTGAAGGTTACCACCGATAAATTAACAACAAATCCATTTACGTATTCATTTGCAGGCTTAGATCCAGGATCGTATACCTTCCAAATAAAAGATGAAAATGGGTGTTTATCTCCAAATTCTAATTCGGTAGTAATTGATCAACAACCAACTTCTCCTAATACTCCTAAGTTTGATTCTACACAAACGTATTGTGCATCCAAATCATATACGTTGGATCAGATTAAATTTTCTCCAGCACCAACTGGATCAGTAAATTATTATGATGCGAATGATCTAGCTATTTCAGGTAAAACGGTAGTTGTTGCAAATACGGTATACAAGTTTACATTTGGTAATGGGAAATGTGAGAGTAAGGTAAAACTTGCAATGACAATTCCATTGAAAGTTCCTGATCCATCTGTTTCTGATGCTGATCTTTCAACTGCATTAATTTGTGCCATTGATAAACCAACTTTTAATACCATTATAGCTAATTCGTTACTTACAATACCTAGTGGTTACACCTTATTAATTTCTTCGGATTCAACTGGAAATCCAATAGTACCGAATACGACACAAATAGGTTCTTTGGGAGGTGTTACGCAAACCGTATATTATAACATCGTGAACGATAACGGTTGTCAAAGTACATCTTTTGCGAAGTTGCAATTTAAGATTAATGAAGGTCCAAAAGATTTGGTGTTGAAAAACACAAAAACATATTGTGCGACAGATAATCCTACGATTGCTAGTTTAAATGACACAAAAATAAGTGGCTCAGGTACTTTAAAATGGTATTCTTCTGAAAATGATACCAATGTCTTATCTGTTGGAACTAACCTAACTTCTGGAACGTATTTTGCATCCGCAACTTTAACACCTGGTTGTGAAAGTGTGGCGCGTCAATCGGTAGTTGTAACGGTTCAGACTTTTGGACCAACAACATTAGATCCAACAAATACATATACCTTTTGTAAAGGAAGTAATAAGACAATCGCAGACCTTTCTACAAAACCGTATTTTTCCAATGAGCTAGTTTGGTTGAACGGAAATAAAGTTGTTCAAACTCCAGGTATGGGATTACTTCCAGGAACGTATTTCGCAACAGAGACAAAAAATGGATGTGTTTCTCCAAATCTACAAGAGATTGAAGTTAAATTTACCTCACCGATTATTTCTATTACTCCAAGTAAATTACCTACATGTGGTGCTGGGAATGGTGTTTTGGTGATTACAGGTGCAGATGCATCTTTTACCTACCAATGGTTTAAAAATGGTCAGGAAATGACAGAGAAGGGATCTCAGATTTCAAAACTTTCAGATGACAATTCTATTAAGTATTCTGTTGTAGTTACCGATAATAAAGGTTGCATCGCTTTAGATACCGCTATGTTTACAGATTGTGACCCTGCAGAAATACCACATATCATTACACCAAATGGTGACGGAAAAAATGATAAATTTGTATTAAATTATGAAAGTAAGTATCCTAAATGCAGTTTAACTATTTTTAATCGTTGGGGCGCTATGGTTTACGAAACAAAAGAAGTACCATATAAAGATGATTGGGATGGTAAACCAAATGTAGGAGCTACATTGGGAACGAATATGTTACCAGCAGGAACCTATTTTTATATGATTGAAAAAGGAGATGGAACAACTCCTGAGTCAGGATATGTTGAATTAGTTAAATAATAAAGTAAGAGTCAATGATAGTTTACAAATTAAAACATCGGTTAAGTGTCTTATTATTAGTTTTTATAGCTAGTAATGGTGTTTTTGCACAGCAAGATGCACAAGCAAGTATGTATATGTTTAATCCACTTCAGTTCAATCCTGGATATACAGGTAGTAGAGGCGCTTTAAATGCAACATTAGTAAATAGAGCCCAATGGATTGGAGTTAGTGGAGCGCCTGTAACACAATTTTTATCGGTTCATGCACCTATAGCACGTAAGGCATTTGGTATCGGTGGACATTTTTCAAATGATATTATTGGCGCAAAATATAATACTTCTGTTTTCGCAGATTTAGCATATTCTCAACCTTTAGGTAAACGTAGACGGTTGAATTTTGGAATGAGTGCAGGATTAGATATGTATAATTTTAACTTTACTGCAAAAAAATTAAATCCAAATGATCCAACAGATGTTAAATTTTTAGTACAAGATAATAAGGTTGCATTCAATACTGGGATTGGTGTTTATTATCATACCAAAAGTTTTTATGCAGGTGTCAGTGTACCAAGATTGATGAAAGCTACATGGAATAATGTGGATTTAGCTGTTCAACACTTCTTTATAGCTGCTGGTTATGTGTATCCAGTTAATACAGTTACAGATTTGAAGGTTAGTAGTTTGTTGAAAGTTGTTAAAAATGCACCAATTACCTTAGATTTAAATGCGAATTTATTTTTCTATAAAAAATTCTGGGTAGGTGGGATGTATCGTTATAATGAGTCTTTTGGCGTTAATATGGCTGTTCAATTACAAGAAAAATGGATGTTTGGGTATTCTTTTGATTTTGTATACAATCAATTAAGAGCAACAAAAAATATAGGTACGCATGAATTAATGTTGACCTATGACATGAATGGTAGAAGATCTATATATGCTTCCCCTCGCTATTTTTAAAATTAATATTAATCATAAACTCAAATTCCGTGAAATTAGTTACACAACCAATCAAATTAAGTTTAACTGTACTTTTACTTGTAATAGTATCCACTTTTGCGTTCGGACAGACAAAGAAAGTAGCTTATGCTGAAAAATATTTTAATGCATATCGATATCAAGAAGCGAGCGAGATTTATCTAGAATTAATCAATAGAGATAAGCTAGATGCAGAAGCATACCCAGATATTTATAGAAATGCTGCGGAAGCTTGTATTAGATGTAAAAAGTATAACGAAGCGAATGATATACTTTCTTATTTAAGTGGAACAACACAATTTACATTTGAAGATTCTTACAAGTTGATTAAATTGTTGCTTTATATGGACAAATCGTTTGATGCGCAAGCGATATATCAACATCCCGCATGTTCTACGAGCATTGATCCAAAAAAAGCGACACTTGATATTTATTTTGATAGTACTAATTTTTTAGCTAATCTTAAAAGCGATACTTCATTATTTTCTGTTTCTTTAGCTACATTCAACTCAAACAAAGGAGATTTTTCTCCTGCTTATCATCCAGAGGGTATTGCTTTTACTTCTGCTAGAAACAATGCAATGGAAACTCCTTGGGCAGTTCAAAACACGGCTTTTTTAGAACAATATTTATACAATAAAACAACCCAAAAAGTTAAAAAAGTTAAAGTCAAAGGATATAAGCATGATGGTGTTGCTTATTATGATAGTATTGATGCATTGTGGTATTATTCCAAAAACTTGAAAGCAAAGAAAATTGTACCATTAACTACAGTAGGTATTTTTATCTATGATGCTACAACACGAATAGAATCTCCTTTTCCATATAATAATGAAAGTGTTTTTGTAGGACACCCTGCGCTTTCGAAAGATAGACAAGTTATGTGGTTTGCTTCAAATCGTGAAGGCGGTTTTGGAGGTATGGACATCTGGAATTCTACTAAAACATCCGATGGATGGGGTGAACCAATCAATGCAGGTAGTTTGGTAAACAGTACAGGTGATGAAATGTTCCCGTACGAAGCGAACGGAAAGCTTTTCTTTGCAAGTAATGGTCATCCTGGTTTGGGAGGATTAGATATATTTAAAGCTGAATTAACTGGACAAGATGCGCAAAAAGTTAGCAATGGAGGATGTAATTTAAATAGTCACGGAGACGATTTTTCACTAATAGTTGACGCATCTGATACACTTGGTTATTTTTCTAGTAATCGAGGAGATTTTGTTGATCGTATCTATAATGTTATTTTATATAAACCTAAAAATGATTCTATTTTCGTGAAATTTACGCAGGATTCAATAGCAGATATTTTAGTGGAAGTACTTGATTCTGCTGGAAATGTGATTTTTGCAGGTAAAACGAACGAAGCTGGTGAATTAATTTTCAAAGCTTTACCAGATGTAGCATATAAGGTTAGAACTAAACATCCCGATTTAGTAGATGCAGAGTTTGATTTCAATGCAATAGGTATAGTTGCTGGTGATACAATTACCAAAGAGTTAGGTTTGCATAAAAAACAAATTACTTGGTCTGGTGTTGTTACTGAAAAAGAAACACAAGATAAACTAGAAGGTACTGAATTGGTAATTAAAAATTTAGAAACAGGTGTAATTACTACTTCAATTTCTGGTAAGGATGGTGAAATTAATGTTGATTTACCTCCTGGACAATACCAAGTTACGGCTTCTTTGTATGGACACGATCCAAAATCTTTCAAATTAACTGCAGTTAAAGGGGAGAAAGAAATCAAAAAAGACATAGAATTGTCTAAAACAGGTAAAAATGTTGCTGTTAAATTAGATAATATTTTATATGATTACAATAAGTATACATTGAGTTCAGTTGGTAGAGCAGAGTTGGATACTTTGGTGTTATTCTTAAAAGAGAATAAAGATGTAACAGTAGATGTTAGTTCACATACGGATAGTAGAGGTAGATCAGAGTACAACATGAATTTATCTAAATTAAGAAGTCAGAGTTGTGTGAATTATTTAGTAACAAAAGGTATTCCGCGTGTAAAATTAAATGTTAAAAATTATGGAGAAACTGAATTACTAAATCAGTGTGCTGATGGGGTAGAATGTACAGAGGAATTACATCAAATAAACCGTCGTACTGAGTTTGTAATCATCTTTCCAGAGGAAGGTAAAGCGGTCACGAAATAAAACAATTTAATTAAATATATAAAATAGCCTGTGGAAATTTCACAGGCTATTTTGTTTTATAGATTTTACGCTTATCTTTGTGATAACATAGTTCATTGTTTCGTGATACTTATACAGAAAGGTGGAGGGACTGGCCCTAAGAAACCTTGGCAACCTACTTCGGTAAGGTGCCAAATCCTATTTGCACTTGCAAAAAAGATAAGTACTTCAATTTCCGTATCCGTATCGTATAACATAAATGATAATTAAATGGATATTAGAGAAATATTAAACGAACGAATATTAGTGTTAGATGGTGCTATGGGCACTATGATTCAAAGACACGATTTAACAGAACAAGATTTTAGAAAGGGTTGGTTTGAAAACCATCCATCTCCTTTGAAAGGTAATAATGATTTATTATCACTTACTAGACCTGAGATTATTGAAGAAATTCATCGCTTGTATTATGCGGCAGGTGCAGATATTGCAGAAACAAATACTTTTTCTGGAACGACAATAGCGCAAGCGGATTATGGGTTAGAAAGTGCTGTATATGCAATAAACTTTCATTCCGCTCAATTGGCGCGTAAGGTTGCAGATGAATTTACAGCGAAAGAACCTACTAAACCTAGATTTGTAGCTGGTTCAATTGGTCCTACAAATCGAACAGCATCTATTTCTCCAGATGTAAATGACCCTGGATATCGCGCTGTAACTTTTGATGATTTAGTTGTGGCATATACACAACAAGTAGAGGCTTTGATGGATGGTGGAGTAGATATATTATTGGTTGAAACCGTTTTTGATACACTGAATGCAAAAGCTGCACTATTTGCAATTGATGAAGTTTTTGAAAAACGAGGAGTGAAAATACCAATTATGGTTTCTGGTACAATTACGGATGCAAGTGGAAGAACATTAACCGGCCAAACAGCGGAAGCTTTTTTAATTTCAGTCTCCCATTTACCATTATTGAGCGTAGGATTTAATTGTGCTCTAGGAGCTTCTATGATGCGACCATATTTACAGGTATTAGCTAAAAATGCTCCTTTTGCAGTGAGTGCGCATCCAAATGCGGGATTACCTAATGAATTTGGTAAATATGATGAGACAGCAGATATGATGGCTGTTCAAATTAAGGAATTTTTAGATGAAAATTTGATTAATATCATTGGAGGATGTTGTGGAACTACACCTGATCATATTCAAGCAATAGCAAATTTGGCTAAAAATCACAAACCACGTCAAATCGATCTTAACTACTAATATGAATACGAATTTACCACCTTTAAAACTTTCAGGTTTAGAGCCTTTAATTGTAACGAAAGAAACAAATTTCATCAATATTGGTGAAAGAACCAATGTTACTGGTTCACGTGCTTTTTTAAGAATGATAAAAGAAGGCCGCTTTGAAGACGCATTATCGGTTGCTTTAGAGCAAGTACAAGGTGGTGCACAAATCATCGATGTAAACATGGATGAAGGGATGATAGATGGCAAAGCTGCAATGATTCAGTTTTTGAATTTGATAGCTTCTGAACCAGATATTTCGCGTGTTCCAATTATGATTGATAGTTCTAAATGGGAGATTATTGAGGCTGGTTTAAAATGTGTTCAAGGAAAAGGGATTGTTAATTCTATTTCACTGAAAGAAGGTGAAGTGAATTTTATTGAGCAGGCTTCAAAAATTAAGCGTTATGGAGCTGCAGTTATCGTTATGGCTTTTGATGAAGATGGTCAAGCAGATTCTTACGAACGAAGAATTGAAATTTGTCAAAGGTCTTATCGAATATTAGTGGAACAAGTTAAATTTCCTGCACAAGATATTATTTTCGATCCTAATATTTTTCCTGTTGCAACAGGAATGGAGGAGCATAATAATAATGCAGTTGACTTTTTCCGTGCAACAAAATGGATTCGCACCAATTTACCTGGCGCACATGTAAGCGGGGGAGTTTCCAATGTGTCCTTTTCTTTTCGTGGAAATGATAAAGTAAGAGAGGCAATGCACTCTGTTTTTTTATACCATGCTATCAAAGAAGGAATGGATATGGGGATTGTTAATCCTACTATGCTAGAAATTTACGATAATATTCCGAAAGATTTATTAGAATTTGTCGAAGATGTAATCCTAAACAGAAGATCCGATGCAACGGAGCGATTGTTAGAATTCGCTGAAACAGTTAAAGGCGATGCAACAAAAAAAGAGGTAGACTTATCTTGGAGAAATGCACCTGTACAAGAACGATTGGCGCATGCGCTTATTAAAGGTATCGTCGAATTTATAGAAGATGATACAGAGGAATGTCGGAAGTTATATCCACGACCAATACAAGTGATTGAAGGTCCATTAATGGATGGAATGAATGTCGTTGGTGATTTATTCGGAAGTGGTAAAATGTTTTTGCCGCAAGTAGTTAAGTCCGCTCGAGTAATGAAAAAAGCAGTTGCTGTATTATTGCCATATATTGAACTAGAAAAAGCTGGCACTAGTAGTTCTGCAGGAAAAGTTTTAATGGCAACTGTAAAAGGAGATGTACACGATATTGGAAAAAACATCGTTGGCGTAGTATTGGGTTGTAACAATTATGAAGTAGTAGATTTAGGAGTGATGGTACCGGCCGAAAAAATTATTGAAGCTGCAATTCGAGAAAAAGTGGATGTCATTGGATTAAGTGGTTTAATTACTCCTTCTTTAGATGAAATGGTCCATATGGCAAAAGAAATGCAAAGAGCAGGTTTAACGATTCCGTTAATGATTGGAGGAGCAACAACTTCAAAAGTTCATACTGCTGTTAAAATTGAAGAATTTTACACAAATGGACCTACGATACATGTGTTAGACGCTTCAAGATCTGTAACAGTAGTGGAAAGTCTATTAGGGCAAAGAAAAAACGATTTTCTAGCTGCTATAAAAACAGAATATGAAACACTTCGAGTACATCATGAAAAACATAGAAATGCGAAACGTTTATTGAGTTTAGACCTTGCACGTAAAAATAGATTTCAAATTGACTGGAATCAAGCAGATTTAAATGCACCCACATTTATCGGAAATAAAACGATTTTAAATTACCCTTTAGATAAATTAGTAAAGTATATTGATTGGACTCCTTTCTTTCAAACATGGGAGTTACATGGTAAATTTCCGCAAATTTTGAACGATGAAATTGTAGGTGTAGAAGCAACGAGTTTATTTGCCGATGCACAAGCAATGCTAGCTAAAATTGTTCAAGAAAAATGGTTAGAAGCACGAGCAGTAGTTGGTTTATATCCTGCTAATAGTGTTGGAGACGATATTGAAATTTATTCGGATGAATCTCGAACAACAATTCTTAATGTACAACATGCATTACGACAACAAACAGAGAAAGTAGCAGGTGCGCCAAGTATGTCATTGGCTGATTTTATTGCGCCAAAAGATACGAATTTAAAGGATTATATAGGCGGATTCGTAGTAACTACAGGGATAGGACTAGATGAAAAAGTAGCTGAATTTGAAGCACAACACGATGATTATAATGCGATTTTATTAAAAGCACTTGGAGATCGTTTAGCGGAAGCTTTTGCAGAGCATTTACATGCACTTATTAGAACAGATTTATGGGGGTATGCATCTAATGAGGATTTAAGTAACGATGAATTGATTAAAGAAAAATATCAAGGTATTCGACCTGCGCCTGGGTATCCAGCATGTCCAGATCATACGGAGAAAATAGGTTTGTTCAAGCTATTAGACGCAACAAATGTTACTGGTGTTTCATTAACTGAAAGTTTAGCAATGCTACCTACGTCCTCCGTTAGTGGTTGGTATTTTGCGCATCCTCAGGCAAAATATTTTGGTTTAGGTAAGATTACAGAAGAACAAGTAGCGGATATTGCTAAAAGAAATGGACGTTCTTTCGATGCTATGTCTCGTTGGTTAGGAAGTGTAATTCACTAGTTTTTTGTATCTTTATTTTTCTTTCACAGGAGAATAGCTTTATGAAACAGTGTATTAACACTTTTATTTTTGTTTTAGTAAGTTTTTTTGGACTTTCCCAAGCGCCTATTGCAGATTTTTCTACAAATACTACAAAGGTTTGTGTAGGTACACCAATAAGTTTTACAAATTCCTCAATATCTGGAAATTCATCCATTCAAACTTCTTCTTGGGATTTTGGAGATGGTAATACAAGTACTGTTTCTGCTACAAATGGTACAGAACATACGTATACTTCTCCAGGTTTTTACACCGTCGAATTATTAGTAATTTCAAAGAGTAATGTCACAGGACAAAGAAAAAAGACTAATTATATTGAAGTTTTAGCGCTACCAAAAGCAGATTTTGAGTTTGCAGGGGATAAGTGTACTTTACCTGCTACTATTTCAATTATCAATAAGTCATCTTCAGGTTCTGGTTATTCGTACAAGTGGGATTTTGGAAATGGGCAAACTAATACAACTAGTTCACCTACTCCGATTGTTTTTTCTTCTGCAGGAACATTTTCTATTTCATTGACTTTATCCAATAATTTTCCTGGTTGTTCAGGGGCAACTGGGACGACAACCAAACCAATTATTATTTATGATTTTAAGGGTACAATTGTAGGGTTGAATTCTATTTGTGCACAATCTTCTACGGATTTAGTTGTTAAGCCAAACCGAAAAGTGGATACCTATGCGTGGGATTTTGGAAATCAAACAACTGGGGGTAATAACGACTCAATGACTGGTGTTTTTAAAAAAGCAGGAAATTATACCGTTTCGGTAACTATGACAGATAATTCCATTTCTTGTAGTGCAAAGGCAACCTATAAAGTATTAGTAAAGCCTTTACCTTCTCCAAGTTTTTCCGTAAATAAAATAAGAGTGTGTCCAAATTTTCCGATTCAATTTACAAATACAACAGCAGAAGGATCAAATTTTGTGTGGAATTTTGGGGAAGGTAGTTTCTCTGGTAGAAATCCTTCACCAACATCGTATAGTAAAGAAGGTGATTATTCTGTATCACTAGAATGTAAAGGAACAAATGGTTGTATTGGTCAGTCTAAAATTGATAAATATATTTTAGTCCGTAGTCCACATCCGAAAATTTCAGCTGATATATTGAAAGGTTGTTCAATATTAACAACCCAATTTTCAGATACATCAATAATGTCAGATGTTGAAAATCCAATCGTAAAATGGGAATGGGATTTCGGTAATGGAAAGACTTTTACAGGAAAGAAACCACCTAAACAGACGTATGATATTGGTAAATATGATATAAAACTAAAAGTAAGTACTTTAACTAATTGTTTGAATGACACGGTTTTTAAGTCTTTTATTAAGGTTGGTAGAATTGAAAAAGTAAATTTTACCGTACAACCAAAGTCAGCTTGTGTAAAAAAACCGACTCAATTTTTAGATGCATCAACAATTCTTGCGCCGCATACAGCGGATGAAATAGTTTATAGTTGGGAATTTGGTGATGGGACTAAGGAGATTAAAAACAATCCAAACCATGCATATAGTATTGATACTGGTTATTTTGATGTTAAGTTAAAAATTGATTTTAGAGGTTGTATAGATTCTGTATTTATACCTAAAGCGGTATATACGAAACCTACTTTAGCAAGATTTGAAGTGCAGAAATTATATTGTAATCCAATAATGCCTATAAGTGTAACATTTACGGATGTATCAAAGTCTAAAAAAACAGATGATGTAACTGTTGATTGGTCTTTTGGAGATGGTAAAACAGGAACTGTTTCAAAAGTAAACATGAACAATGTAGCTTTGGGATCAATGAATTCAGTTTTTACGGCATACGGAACTTATACAGCTGTTCAGACAGTGACCAATCATACGACTGGCTGCGTGGATACAGCAAAGAGAGAGTTTCATATTTCTTGGGTAAAGCCTAGTTTTACAATTGATCAAGATTCTATTTGTCAATATGCAGAAGCAGGATTCCACGATAATAGTACAACTTTTCAAAAGCATCCTTTGGCCTCCTGGAGATTTTTATCGGGTGATGGCGGTCAAGTTTCGGGTATGAATTCTAGCTACACCTATAAAAATAGCGGGAAGTTTCAAATAAAATTGATTCCAACAAATTCTGTAGGGTGTTTTGATACAATTCCATATGATAGTTTGACTGTGCTTAATTTACCAAAATCAACTATCGTTGCAGATAAAAAGATAGGATGTATAGGTTCGATTATCTATTATTCTAATCAATCTCACAAACAAGGTAATGGTGTTTCGTTACATTCTTACTATTGGACATTTGGATATACAAAAAGTAAAGATTCAACATTTAAACTATCGGATGTTAAATCACAATTATATCAAGGGGTTGGTAAATTTTACACCTATTTACAGGTAAAAGATAATTTTGGATGTAAATCATTTTTAGATTCTGCGCAAATTGAGATTACACAACCTAATTCTGAATATGCATATAAACCAATAGTTTGTAATAACGAAGTATTTAAAACGTATTGTAAAAATTCTGCTCCTGGAACTAAAAATTCATGGTTGATTGATAATGTTCAAGTTGCTTTTGATCAAGATACTTTAAAATATTCTTTTCAAGATAAATCGAATGAGATTTTTGTCAATCATAAAATCTCTATGGCTTCGGTCGATGTAAATGGATGTCCTAATAAAAAAGAAAATGTTATTTCCGTTTCTCTTCCTAAAGCTAATTTATCGTATCATTTAACAAGTCAGATAGAGAACAATATGAATGATAAAGGGGAATTTAAATGTCCACCGATAGAAAGTAAATACCAAGATATTACTTCTTCGATTGGTAAGATAGACTCTTCGTATTGGAGCTTTGGAATAGGTAAAAAAGCAATCAATCATAAACCGACAATTAATTATTTGTTTCCAGGTACTTATTCTGTTACTTTAAAATCAAAAGATGAATATGGGTGTTTTGGAGATACTACTTTAATTGATTTTTTAACTATTCTAGGACCAAAAGCCGTTTCAAGTTGGAGCAGTTTAGGAGATATTTGTGGTCAGAATTACGAATTTAACTTATCTAAATTAGAGAATGTAACTTCGATCTATTGGTCGTTAGATGACAACACATTTATTGGCGATTCATTGTCTTTCAATCATTCTTATCTAAATATTCAAAAATTCGGTCCTACAGTCACTTTAAAAGATTTAGAAGGTTGTAAGGTGACTTACCCTTTGGATACGATTAACATACCTGATAAAGGAATTAAAGCAAGTTTTGAAATTCAAAAAAACTTAATCAAAATAGGAGAAGGCACTGTTTTTAAAGATTACTCTTCTCCAAAAGAGCAGTTAGTTTTATGGAAATGGAATTTATCGGATGAAGACTCCATTTTAGCTCTAACCAATGAAGATATTGTGTATAAATATTTAAAAGGTGGAAAAAAAATCGTACTACTAACAATTAAGGATCAGAATGGATGTTCAGATCAAGATTTTCATCCTTTGGAAGTTTTAGATGATTATGATGTGCCAAATGTAATAACACCAAATGGAGATGGCGTAAACGATAAATTAGTTCTTTTTGATGAAATTTTCACTAATTATTCGGTGTTTATTTTTAATCGATGGGGAAATAAAGTTTACACTTCATTAAATCAGAAGGGTATTTTTGTCTGGGATGGAATGGATGAGAAGGGTAATAAATTGGAAGATGGTGTTTATTTTTTTAAATTAGAGGGTACATTGTTAGACGGTAAATTTTTCTCTAAAAATGGAAATATATCACTCTTATCAAATTTAAAATGAGATATTGGAAGTTTGTTTTTTTTATCGTTGTTTTAGGATTAAATTCTATTGTTTTTGCGCAAGCTCCAAATGTTAGTTTTGAAACAAATACAACAAAAGTATGTTTAGGTTCTGCTGTATTGTTTGAAAATAAAACAATACCAGGAAATGCTTCTTTGGATAAGTCTTTGTGGGATTTTGGAGATGGTATAATAGTTAATATCGAAGGAAACACTTCTATAAGTCATACATATTCTAAAATAGGTAATTATACAGTTGAGTTGTTTGTTACTTCTAAAAATGGGTTGTCTGGAAAAAAAAGAATTACAAACTACATTGAAGTAATTCCGGTTCCTAGTATTGATTTTGAATTGTTAGGGGATAATTGTCATTTACCAGCTAAAATCAAAGTTGTAAATAAAACTATTAATCCTTCTGAATTTTCCTATGCATGGGATTTTGGGAATGGTGTAAAAAGTACTTTAAGTTCGCCTGATTCAATTCTTTTTTCAAAAGAAGATACATTTTCTATAAAATTACAATTAATCAATAGTAAAATTTCGTGTAGTGCATCCTTGAAACGTACCAAACAAATTTCGGTGTATGATTTTAAAGGTAAAATTTTAGGGGAAGATATTTTTTGTGAGCGCGAAACAAAAAAATTATATGTCAATGCAAATTATCCGTTGGATAATCTTTTTTGGAAAGTAATTAATGGTTCGATTGTTTCTAGTAAAGATTCTGGGTTTGTTACAGTTAATCAATCTGGTAAATTTATATTGAAAGTAGAAGCTTTTTCTAAAAAAATAAATTGTCAATCGACATTTTCACTACCTATAACAATTAAACCTTCTCCTTTACCAACGTTTACAGCAAATAAACAAATAGCATGTCCCGGTTCTCCAATTCAATTTACAGAGACTACTTCTAAAACACTTGCTTACACGGATTTTAAATGGTTTTTTGGTGATAATACAACTTATATCGGAAATAAGCCGTCGACTAAATCCTATGAAGATATTGGAAATTATACAGTTACATTGACTTGTAAAGGTACGAATGGATGTACTGGATACATTCAACATGCTAATTTTATTAAAATTCAAGGTGTAGTTCCGATTTTTATTGTTGATAAACCGCAAGTATGTTCTGGCGGTAAGGTTAAAATAACTGCTAAAAGTGATTCTTTAAGTAATTGTGTTTGGGATTTTGGTGACGGTACGACGTATTCGGGAAATAATCCACCACTTCATACCTATATGAAAGATAGTAGCTATACAGTTTCTCTGAAATGTATAATGCCTAATGGGTGTATTGGGAAAAATACGATGCAGAATTTCATTGTAGTTAAAGGACCTAAACCGTTTTTTAAGGTGTCTAAAGAAGTTATTTGTCCCGGAATGTCTTGTGATTTTTTAGTTTCTGATTCGATAGCTACTTGTCAATGGGGCTTTGGGGACGGTGCAACATCGGCAATTAGAAATCCAGCCCATGTATATCAAAAGGAGGGTAAATATGCAGTTACATTAAAAGCTACATTTAAAGATGGTTGTGTTGGTAAACAAACAAAAGAAAATGTAATATCTGTTACACATCCTATACCAATTGTACATTCTGATGTAGTTAAGGGGTGTGAAAAGTTAGCGATTGTTTTTAGTGATAGTTCTATAAATCCAGTAAAAAACGACCCATTTGTTGTATGGAAATGGGATTTTGGTAATGGTGTAGTATCAAATGATAAATCTCCTTCGATTCAATATTTTAGCTCTGGAATTTATGATGTTAAATTAAGTGTTACTTCCGTAAATAAGTGTACAAAGGATACTATTTTTAAAAAAATGATTCAAGTAGGTAGAATTGATGGTTTAAATTTTTCTAATAATCCAAATTCTGCATGTAAAAATTTGGATGTTTCATTTTATCAGCAGGTGCAAATTAATTCCCCGCATACAATTGACGAAGTTACATATACTTGGGATTTTGGAGATGATTCAGATTTGGAGCATGCAGTAAATCCTAAACATGTTTTCTCGCAAGGGATTGGTTTTTATGATGTTAAGTTATTAGTAGAGTTTAGAGGTTGTAAGGATTCAATTATTAGAAAAAATGCAGTAGAAGTGAAGCCCTCAAAAGCTTTTTTTGATGTGCAGAAGTTATACTGTAATCCAAGCAGTTTACCTGTAAAAGTAAATGTGAAAGATAAATCAAAATCGAGTTTATCGGATAATATTCAAACAAAATGGGAGTTTGGAGATGGGAACTCAACAACTATTAATAATGTGAATTTGTCAGATACTAATTTAGCATCTACAGCTCATTTATTTAATGATTATGGTACTTATACTATTAAACAAACAATAAATAATTTAACTACAGGTTGTACGGATACAATTTCCAAAAAAGTGCATATTTCTTGGATTCAGCCAGATATATTGATTGGAGTAGATTCCGTTTGTAATTTATCTTCTTTTAAACTTACGGACAATTCCTCTACGTTTATTTTGCATCCAATAAAATTCTGTACATTTCTTTTAGGAGATGGAAATACATTGAATGGGGATGTCGTTAGTTATGCATATACTAAAACAGCCTCCTATTCTATATTTGGTGTGCCTATGAATTTAGTTGGTTGTTCGGATACAACGAAATTAGCAAAAGGAATATCTGTATTAGCTTTACCCGTTAGTTCAATTTCAGCAGATAAAAAAATTACATGTAAAGGAAAGCGTGTACATTTTGGTAATAATTCGTATCCAGTAAATGGAGGGTTTCCTTTAAGCTCTTTTTATTGGACATATTCTAATTTTTCAAAAATAGATACTACTAATAACCTAACAGATTCGGTATCGATGGATTACTTCATGCTAGGGGATTATTATACCACTTTAATTGTAGAAGATAAATTTGGTTGTAGATCCAGAGATAGTGTCAAAATTCAAATCAAACAACCAAGCGCTGAATTTACCATGCAAAATTTCATTTGTAATAATGAATTATTTAAGGCAACTATAAATCAAAAAAATAGTGGCGGTCTAAATTCTTGGATCGTGGATAATAATATGATTAATTTTGGAGATACGTTGGTTTTTTCATTTCAAGAGCCTTCTAATCAATTGTATACTTCCCATCGTGTTGAGTTAGCGGTTATTGATTCCAATTCCTGTATAAACAAAAAAGAGTCAATTATTAAAGTTTCACATCCTCAAGCAGGGATTTCATATACTTTGTCAAGTCCATTAAATAACAATATAAATGATTTGGGTGAATTTAAATGTCCTCCAATTACATCAACTTTTCTAAACACAACAAAATCAATCGGTAAAATTGATTCATCCAGTTGGAAGTTTTGGATTGGGAAATCATCGGATCTATTTAGTCCACAAGTAAATTATTTTTTCCCAGGAACTTATTCAGTATCTCTTTCCTTGGTAGATGAATTTGGTTGTAAATCAGATACTACCATTGTAGATCTTTTAACTATTTTGGGTCCTCAAGGGGTGCCTTCCTGGATAAAAACAGATTCGATATGTGGTCAAAAATTTATATTTGATCTAACCGATATGGAAAATGTTTCCGGAATAACTTGGTATTTAGGTAAGGATTTAATTGTTCGTGACTCTACACATTTTAATTATTCTTTTTTAGGAAACAATGCGTATTCTCCTTATGTAATTTTGACCGACACTTTAGGATGTAATGTTACCTATTACACAGATAGTATTGTTGTTCCAGATTTAGGTGTAATTTCTAAGTTCTATAAGGAGGATAAGAATTATAAATTGGGTGAATTAGTTGATTTTTCAGATTTCTCAAGTAATAAGAATGATATTATTTCGTGGGACTGGAATTTAGGAGATACAACGATTTATTACACAAATTTTCAAAACGCTATTAAGAAACAATATGTGAGTAGCGGGGATAAAACAATTGAATTAAAAGTAACAAATTCAAAAGGCTGTTTCGATGTTTCTTCACAAATGATAAAGGTTATCAATGATTGTGATATCCCAAATGTAATAACGCCGAATGGAGATGGTATAAATGACCAATTTCAATTGTCGGATCAAATTTTTAAGCAATATAATATTACTGTTTTTAATCGTTGGGGAACGATCATACTTCGCAAAGCGAATCAAACAGATTTAGTAATGTGGGATGGGAAAAATGACAATAAAGAAGTTTGTGATGATGGTGTCTATTTTTATATTTTAGATGGTTTTTTATTGGATGGAACTTCTTTTAAGAAAACGGGAAATATATCGGTACTTAAAAACTAATCGATAGAAGCAAGAGATAACAACTGCATTCCAGTTATTAAAGCATGGGTATCAATGTCAAATTTAGGATGATGTACACCATAAGTAATTCCTTTGTCGGTATTTCCAACTCCAAGTCTTACAAAACAAGTTGGTATTTTTTGTGAGTAGAACGCAAAATCTTCCGATGTTAAACGAATCGGTAGGTCTTGCACATGTGTTTGACCAAAAAACACTTCACTTTTTATTTTCAACCTTTTTGTCAGTTCTTCATTATTATAAAGACATGGATATCCATTACTAATTACCACATCTACAGTTCCTCCAAATGTTTGTGCGATAGATTCAGCTTGATATTTTATCAGCTCTAATGCTTTTTTTCTCCAAGCCTCATCCATTGTTCTAAAAGTTCCTTTAAGATGAACGATAGATGGAATTACGTTTGTTGCTCCAAGTCCCTCAAAATGACCAAAGGAAAGTACACTCGGAGTTTTTGGATCACAGGAACGACTTATAATTTGTTGTAAAGAAGTTATAATATTTGCACCGATGAGTATTGGGTCGATACATTGATGAGGCATTGCGCCATGTCCTCCTTTACCATGAATGGTTATGTAAATCTCATCACAAGAAGCCATGTATAATCCTTCTTTAAAACCAACATTTCCCACTTCCATTTCTGGAAAAACATGTAGTGCATACATCTTGGAAACTTTTGGATTTGTCAACACCCCAGCTTCAATAAGAATGGAAGCCCCTCCTGGATTTTTCTCTTCCCCAGGTTGAAAAATTAATTTTATTGGATGTTTTAATTCATTACGAATTTCGTTTAATATTTCTGCTACTCCTAATAATATACTTGTGTGAACATCGTGGCCACAAGCATGCATAACTCCTAGGACGGTTGACTTATAAGAAACATCATTTTCTTCTTTTATCGGCAATGCATCTAAATCTGCGCGCAAACCAATAAAAGAATCTGATAATGTGTGATGATCCGCCATTATAAGTCCAACTACCCCAGTTTTTCCAATTCCTTTTTCTGTCTGAATACCTAATTCTATTAATTTTGATGCGACAAATTCACAGGTATTATATTCTTCAAAAGAAAGTTCAGGATTTGCATGTAATATTTCTCGATACCCATTTATTTTCTCTAAAAGTTTTACAGATTTCTCTTGGATGTGTTTTAGTATACTTGGATTCATTGTTTGATAGAGTTATATCCGGATAAGATCATTTTAATTGAAATATATATCATTATTATTCCAAAAACTAGTTTTACGATTCCGGGATGTAATTTCAGTGAAATTTTAGATCCAAAATAACCACCTACAATAAAAGCAAGTGCTATTATACCGCCGTACCACCAATTTATATTTCCAGCTTTTTGATAATTCATAACCGCAAGTATACCAATAGGAGGGAGCATTAATAACAAGCTTGTTCCCTGTGCTTGATGTTGTGTAAGTCCCATAAAATAAACTAACGCTGGAACAATTACGATACCACCTCCAACACCTATGAATCCACTAATCATGCCTGCAAAAACACCAATCACTAGAAGAATTAAAATTTCATTTAATGTAAGGTTCATTTTCATTTTCATTTTTTAGTTAAAAGTCGAAAGTACAAAGTTACAAGTTTTTAGATAAAAGACTATTGGATAAAAGAGCAAAGACAAGTATCGGTCTTTCATCTTTTATCTACACGTCTTTATTCTACTAATAGGTTACATCCGCGAATATCAGAATTATCAAATCTGCCTATCAGTTGAAATGAATTCCCAAAAACTTTTCCAAGGTCTTGCGTAGCGATAAAAGAACAAGAGTATAAATTAGCAAGATCTATAACATTGATTCCTCCTGTTTTTCCTTCAGCTTCAAAGCTCAAAGCATCATTTACATCGCGTATAAGTATTTTCATCCAGGGTGGGGTAGTGAAAACACCATTTTTATCACTATATGCTTGAGATAATAATTCACTCATACCGTATTCAGATGCGATATACGTAACATTCAAACCATCTATAAGTTCTTTGTGAAGTTCTTCTTTCGTAAGTTCTTTTCTACGACCTTTCATTCCACCAGTTTCTATGATAGTCGCTTGTGAAAGGTCTATTTTTTGTTCTGCTAAATCGAGTAAGGCATAACTAACACCAAAAACAATTACTTTTTTTTCTAATTGAATTGCGGTTTTATATGCTGTATTTAATTTGTCTAAATCATTCAGGTAAAAACCAGATAAATAATTATTAGACTGTTGAATTAAAGTATGAACCATATAAACCAAACTGGATTCCCCTTGCTCGATATAATTTGGTAATAATGCAATAATGACTTGTTCCTCTGGATTACCTATTTGATTTCGATAGGTTGGTTCGAATGACCTAGAATACATTTCAAGGTCTTCAACATAGTGGTTACTTCTATTTCCTCCCGTACCACTACTTTTAAAATGAATTGCTATATTTTTTTGAAAGCACCGGATTTCATGTGTCTTAAAAAATGAAATAGGAAGAAATGGAATTTCAAAAATAGAAGTTGGCTTTGTTTTCCCTAAATAATCTACAAATCGTTTATATATAGGATTATTTCGGTATTGAAATTCAAATACTTCAAGTGCAATTTCTTCGAAATTAGAGTCTGTAACCGAAAAGATTTTATTTTTCAATTAATATAAAAAATGATGGTAAGGATAACGAATTTTAAAAATCTCTTTTACCTTTTCATAAACAACCGTCTTAAATTCTTCGATGTTATCTTTATTTTCTGCAGAGATAAAAACACAATTTTCATTGTTCATTTTTGACATCCAAGTCTTTTTTAATTCTTCTAAAGAAATATTTTCCCGAGAATTTGGGCTTAAGTCGTCTTCGTCTTTTTCTACGTAAGTAAAAGCGTCAATTTTATTAAAAACAATGATGGTAGGCTTTTCGGAATTGTCAATTTCAGCTAATGTTTCATTTACGACATTAAATTGATCTTCAAAATTAGCATGGGAAATGTCTAATACATGAATCAATAAATCCGCTTCTCTTACTTCATCAAGTGTAGATTTGAAAGATTCGATGAGTTGGTGAGGTAATTTTCGAATAAACCCTACTGTATCTGTTAAAAGAAAAGGTAAGTTTTCAATTACCACTTTTCGAACAGTAGTATCAAGTGTTGCAAATAATTTATTTTCAGCAAAAACCTCGGATTTACTGATAAGATTCATAATCGTACTTTTTCCAACATTGGTATATCCTACTAGTGCAACACGTACTAATTGACCTCGGTTCCCTCTTTGAATAGACATTTGTTTGTCAATTTCTTGCAATTTTTCTTTCATTAAAGAAATACGCATTTGAATAACTCGTCTATCGCTCTCAATTTGAGATTCACCAGGACCACGTAACCCAATTCCACCTTTTTGTCTTTCAAGGTGAGTCCACATACGTGTAAGTCTTGGAAGCATATATTGTAATTGCGCGAGTTCAACCTGTGTTTTAGCATGGGAGGTTCTTGCGCGACTAGCGAAAATATCTAGTATTAAAATGTTTCGGTCAAGAATTTTACACTCTAACTCACGTTCAATATTTCGTAATTGGGAAGGAGAAAGTTCATCATCAAAAATGACCATTTCGATTTTTTCTCGCTTGATATATTCCTTTATTTCCTCCAATTTCCCAGTACCTACAAATGTTTTAGGGTTCTGCATCGGTAATTTCTGCAAAAATCTTTTTACAGTAATTGCACCCGCAGTATGTGCTAGGAATTCAAGTTCGTCTAGGTATTCATTAGCAGTTTCGTCACTTGTTTTTTGTGTAACTACTCCAACTATGATACAAGTCTCCTCTACATGATCTACAACAACATGTCCTTCTTCCATTAATTTCTCAAGGATTTAACAAAAATGACTAAAGCGTCTATTTCTTTTTTTGAACTGATAATATCTTTAAAAGGCATCATACCTTTTTCGTTGCCATTTTCAATAGTATATTGAATTTGACTATCGGTAATTTTACTAATCTTTAAGTTTGCAGCACCTGAAATTCCTTTTGCGCCATCCATTCCGTGACAGGCTTCACAATGAAGCGTATACAATGCTTTCGCATTAATTTCTGTCGTTGGTGAAGTTTGTTCAAAGTTAGTTTTAGATGAATTTGTTGTACACGATGATAATAAAGGTAATACAACAAGTGCAATGAAAAATCCTTTTAGAACCATCCCGCGCCCAAATTTCTAAATGGCCATGGAATTGCAGCTAAAATAATTAGTAAACCAATTAAATACCATTTTCCAATTGTTTGATGTTTAGAATATGGAGCTTCTATTTTTTCTGCTTTTTTACGTCCAATAGTTACGATAACTAAAGCAGCTAACATCATCACAAAATGTTCCATCCCGTAAAATCGAAGCATTGGTTGTTTCATCCATCCCTCTATAAATTTTACTTTATCGCTTGTGAAATATAAAATTAAACCGAGTAACAATTGCGTATGTAAAGATATCATCGTGAAGAGATTAATCATTTTATCTTTTTTCAAATATAGCGAAACACCTTTTTTTGAAAAAGCATTTACAATTGCGATAATTAATAATATTAATGCTACCCAACGTAGACCAGAATGTGCGTGTTTTAAAATTTCCATATCTATTTTTTTAGGGTTTCTAAAGCTTCAACATCTTCATCTAATTCTTGCATTTCTTTTTCTAATGCTTTATCTTCTTCGGACATTTCTACTTTTTTAGGTGCTGGTTTTTTTGGTTGTGGAGCTTCAGAACAAGCGCTAATAAGAGAAAACAAAAGAATTCCAACGATATAAACAGTTTTTTTCATGGTGTAAAATTTGGTAGGTTAAAATTAAGGTTTTTTTACGAACCATGTTAGGCATATTCGAAAAACTATGTAATTTTAGCATCAAATTTTAAATCAATTATTATGGCTTTTGAATTACCTAAATTACCTTACGCATACGATGCTTTGGAACCACATATCGATGCAAGAACAATGGAGATACACCATTCTAAACACCACCAAGCGTATATTACTAATTTAAATGCTGCTATCGCTGGTACAGATTTAGAAGGTAAAACGATTGAAGAAATCATGCAAGTGTGCAAAGACAAACCAGCAGTTAGAAATAATGGTGGTGGTTTATGGAATCATAATTTATTTTGGGAAGTAATGGCTCCTAATGCAGGAGGACTACCAACAGGTGAATTAGCTTCTGCAATTGATGCTACTTTTGGTTCGTTTGAATCTTTTAAAGAAGAGTTCGCTAAAGCTGGAGCAACTCGTTTCGGATCTGGATGGGCTTGGTTATGTGTTGAAGGTGGAAAATTAGTAGTTTGTTCTACGCCAAATCAAGATAATCCGTTGATGGGTGAAGGTTGTACTGGAACACCAATTTTAGCAATGGATGTTTGGGAACATGCTTACTATTTAAATTACCAAAATAGAAGACCTGATTATATCAATGCGTTTTTTAATGTAATTAATTGGACTATTGTAGCAGAAAAATTTGCTGCAGCAAAATAATGTAGATCAGATTAGTAGAAATTTATTTTCTATATAACACAAAAGGCTGTCTAATTAGGCAGCCTTTTGTGTTATACAAGTTCTAAATCATCAATGGATATAACGCCTTTAATCTGTGGAGTTACTTTTATTAACGCTTCTTCGAGTCCCGCTTTGAGAGTCATGACACTCATAGAGCAAGAACTACATGCGCCAAGTAGTTTAACGCGAACGATTCCTTCTTCTGTTATGTCAATTAATTCCATGTCACCACCATCATCCTTGAGAAAAGGTCTTAATTGTTCAATGGAAACCTTTACTATTGCTATCAATTCTTCGTGCGTATGCATTTTATTTTTTCTTAAAGGATTCTAATGTAGTCAAAAAAGATTGGGTTAATTCGTCAAAGGCTTGCGAAGTTGGTGTGTTTTCCTGGAAAACTGCAGGTCTTCCAACATCTCCAGCTTCACGTACAGATTGCACTAATGGTATATGGCCAAGAAATGGAATATTCATTCCTTCTGCTAAATTTTTCGCACCATCTCTTCCAAAAATATAGTATTTATTATCTGGTAATTCAGCAGGTGTAAACCATGCCATATTTTCTATTAAGCCTAAAACAGGTACATTAATGTTCTCTAATTTAAACATATTCACTCCTTTTCTAGCATCTGCAAGTGCTATTTCTTGAGGAGTACTTACAATTACCGCTCCGTCTAAAGGAACTGTTTGCACAAGCGATAAATGTATATCACCAGTACCAGGAGGTAAGTCGATCAACAAGAAATCTAACTCTCCCCAGTGTGCGTCGGTAAATAACTGTGTCAATGCTTTTGCCGCCATCGGGCCTCTCCAAACTACTGCGTTATCTTGATCTGTGAAAAAACCAATCGATAAAAGCTTGATTCCGTGATTTTCTACTGGATTAATTTTACTCTCACCTTCGATGTCGATCATGGTAGGACGTTCACCAACAACATCGAACATGGTAGGCATGGAAGGTCCGTAAATATCCGCATCTACAATACCGACTTTAAAACCAGCTTTGGTTAAACCACCTGCAAGATTTGCAGTTACTGTTGATTTACCAACTCCTCCTTTTCCAGAAGCAATGGCAATTATGTATTTAACGTCAGGTAAAATTTTTCTTCTAGCTGCGATGCTTTCTGCAGGAAGACCTTTCACGATTGTTGTGTATTCTAAATCTTTTCCAAATACATTTTTAAGATTGTATTCGATGAGTTCTTGCAGTCTTTTTCTTGCGTGAAGAGCTGGGTTTGAAACGAAAACTTCTAGGTGAATTTTTGTATCATTAAACTCAATTTTCTCGACTAAATTAGCGGATACTATGTCTTTTTTTAAGTCAGGTTCAATGACATTCGAAAGTACATTTAGTATTTCTTCTCTTGTAATAGACATAAGAAACTAGGAATTTTTAGAATTGTTAATTTCGTGTATGGAGTTTATGCATTTTTCTTGTAATTCTACAATTTCTTTTGTTGAACCACCATCGTTTGTTTCAAAAGTATAGATGATATTTTGGATTGTTTTGGTCATAAATAAGTGATACGATTTATGCTCGATTCCAACATTTTTTGATGCGTTTTTTTTGCCATCTACATTTAATGTACGTTCATAAAGTAAGGTTGAAGCTGTTTTTTTTAGGAACTTTACATTGTAAAAGTCTAAATTTTTTAGTTTTTTAACTTCTGCATTTAATATTTCTTTATCGTTACCCCAGTCGTTTATTACTAATTCGAAATTTGGACCTACTTTTAAATCCCACAAGAAATCCCCTTCTGTGTGTGTGACTTCTACCTTTGTTGAAGCTCCAATATTGGATGTTTCATCTGGTAATAATATAGTTGCAGGAATGTCAAAAGACTTTAAAGAAAATTTATTGAAATCTAATAAAGCTTCATCTATTCCTTCATTCTCCTTCTTTTCATCCGAATCTGTACATGCGGTAAAGGTTAAACAACTGATAAATAAATAATAAATTATATGCTTAAACTTCATGTTACTTATATTTCTAGATTTGACATCGCAAATATACAATTTATGCGTATAATAAATACAATTTATGTAACGCATGAATAACGAAATATGTGTTACTGAACGCTAAATATTTGTTAGATATTCACTTTTTTGATTAAACAATCTTAATTTTACAAAAAAGAATTTTTAATTATAATTTAAACTACGTATGAGAATTATTTTGTTTTTATTTTCATTTTCACTTTTTTCATTCTCTTTCGCACAAAAAAAAGAGCTGACTTTATCTGAATCTGTACTCCAACAATATAGAGCTTTGGGGGCGGATAAAATGCAGGGATTCTCTTGGGTTCCAAACACTGCGAAATATAGTTTTTTGAAAGATAAATATACCGTTCTTTATGTAAATACAGTAAAAGACACTTCTGTATTACTTAAGATTTCAATTACTGAAATTAATGCCGTTTTGGGTACGGATTTCAGAAATTTCTTCGGATATTCTTGGAAAAATGAACAAAATATCTCGTTGCATACAGGAAGTAAATATTATGAATTTAATATTATTACTAAAACTGGTAAAAAAACTATTGAACTTCCTGAAAATGTAGAGAATGTAGATTATTTATCCGAAAATGATGTCGTTGCGTTTACACAACAAAATAATTTGTTTATTCAAAAAAATGGTGCGTTAATCCCGGTTACTTCAAATTCAGATAAGAACGTTGTTTCAGGTAAATTTTTTGCTCGTAATGAGTTTGGAATTTCAAAAGGTACTTTTTGGTCGCCAAATGCGAATTTAATTGCTTTTTATCAGAAAGATGAATCGGAAGTACATAATTACCCCCTTTTAGATATTGAATCTACGCCAGGAGAATTGATTTCTATTAAATATCCGATGGCAGGACAAAAATCAGAGAAACCTAAAGTTGGTATTTATGATTTGAGAACTAAAAAAACGGTTTTCATTACTCCTAAGGGTAAATCAGACGATTATTTAACCAATTTAGCATGGACACCAGATGAAAAGCAGGTAGTTATTGTTGAATTAAATCGAGGTCAAAATCATTTTTGGGTAAACGTCTATGATGCTGTTACTGGTGAATTTGTACGTTCTTTATTTGATGAGAAAAATGAAAAATGGGTGGAGCCAGAAAATCCAGTATTTTTCCCATCCAAAACATCTAATAATTTCATTTGGATTTCGCAAAGAGACGGATTTAATAATCTTTACTATTACGATTGGAATGGAAAATTAAAACAGCAATTGACTTATAATAAATTTGTCACTAAGAATATTGTAGGTACCATAAATAAAGGGACAGAAGTTGTTTTTATGGCTACCGGGGAAAGTCCTTTGGATATGAACTATTTTGCGGTGAATTTGAAAGGAAAACAACGATTAATAACTAAGTCTTCGGGTACGCATACCTTACAAATTGGTCTAGATGGAAATTATTTTATGGATGAATATTCAAGTCACTCAGTTCCTTCTAAATCTTTATTGTTAAATGCGAAAGGCGATATTGTGAAAGAATTATTGGTTGCCTCCGATAAACTAGCGGATTATAAAATTGGGGTTACAGAAATAAGTAGTATTCAAGCATTAGATGGCACAAAATTGTATACACGATTAATTAAACCAAGCAATTTTGATCCAATAAAAAAATACCCTGTGATGGTATATGTATATGGAGGCCCACATGCGCAAATGATTCAGAATGAATGGTTAGATGGTTCTAATTTATGGATGCATTGGATGGCTGAAAAAGGATATTTAGTATTTACCTTAGATAATCGTGGTTCTGGTAATCGCGGTTTTGCTTTCGAAAGTGGGATTCATCGTCAATTGGGTACTATCGAGATGGAAGATCAATTACAAGGAGTGAATTATTTGAAATCTTTACCATTTGTGGACTCTACTAGACTAGCAGTTCATGGATGGAGTTTTGGAGGATTTATGACAACCTCTTTGATGTTACGTAAACCAGGTACTTTTAAAGTAGGAGTAGCAGGAGGACCTGTTACAGATTGGAAGTTTTATGAAATTATGTATGGAGAAAGATACATGGATCTACCAGAAGAGAATGTGGAAGGGTATAAAAATGCTTGTTTGATGAACTATACTAAAAATCTTAAAGGAAATTTATTATTGATTCATGGGACTGTCGATGATGTTGTTGTAATGCAACATAATTATTCATTAATCAAGCAGTTTGTGGAAGACGGTATACAAATGGACTTCTTTCCATATCCAATGCACCCTCACAATGTAATGGGAAAAGATCGTGTTCATTTGATAGAGAAAATCTTGACCTACATTCTTAAAAACAACAACTAAACTGATTTAAAGTATTCAAAAATATGGAACTTCAAATTTTAGAAAAAGCATTCAGACTGATGTGTACTGCTAAAACCTTAGCAGAAAAATACGAGGAAAATAAAGAGGTTACATCCAAATATGTACATGCTACATCTCGCGGACATGAAGCGATTCAGTTAGCGGTTGGACTTCAATTATTACCACAAGACTGGGTTTCACCTTATTATAGAGATGACAGTATTTTATTGGGTATTGGAATGACACCCTATGAATTAATGTTGCAAGTTTTTGCTAAAAAAGACGATCCATTTTCAGGAGGTAGAACCTATTATTCGCATCCTTCTTTGAAAAGAGATACTATGCCTAAAATTCCCCATCAATCTTCAGCGACTGGTATGCAAGCAATTCCAACTACAGGAATTGCAATGGGAATTCAATATAAAGAAAAACAAGGTTTAGCGGAAGACTTTGGTGGAAAAAATCCAGTAGTTGTTTGTTCGTTAGGTGATGCTTCTTGTACAGAAGGGGAGGTAGCGGAGGCTTTTCAAATGGCTGCTTTGAAACAATTCCCAATTTTGTATTTAGTGCAAGATAATGGTTGGGATATTTCAGCGAATGCCAAAGAAACTAGAGCGCAAGATATTACAGGTTACGCCAAAGGATTTCACGGAATTGAAGTGAGAACGATTGATGGAAGTAATTTTGAAGAGTCTTACGCAACTATTCAAGAGGTTTTTGATATTATGCGTCGCGAGAGAAGACCATTCATAGTACATGCAAAAGTTCCATTGTTAGGACATCACACGTCAGGAGTTCGTAAAGAATGGTACAGAGATGATTTGGAGGAAGCGGCTACTCGGGATCCTTATCCAAAATTAAAACATACTTTTCTTCATAATGGAGCGACAGATACTCATGTTTCTGTAATTGAACAAGAAGTAAAAAAATACGTAGATGAATCCTATGATAAAGCATTAAATGCGCAAGATCCATTACCTGAATCTATCCAAGATTTCATTTTTGCCCCAAGTCCAATTACGGAGGAAAAGGGGCAACGTGAACCGCAAGGAAAGAAAAAAACGGTAATGGTGGATAGTGCTTTGTTTGCTGTACGTGAAATCATGTCTAAACATCCAGAAGCATTGTTGTATGGTCAAGATGTAGGTGGACGTTTAGGAGGTGTTTTTAGAGAAGCAGCAACCTTAGCGCAAACATTCGGGGATGACCGTGTATTCAATACACCGATTCAAGAAGCATTTATTATTGGTAGTACTGTTGGTATGTCAGCTGTTGGTTTAAAACCAATTGTAGAGGTACAATTCGCAGATTATATTTGGCCAGGATTGAATCAGTTATTTACAGAAGTAAGTCGCTCGTATTATTTATCCAATGGTAAATGGCCGGTAAGTTGTATCATACGTGTTCCAATTGGAGCCTATGGTTCTGGAGGACCATACCATTCTTCGAGTGTGGAATCTATTTTGACAAATATCCGCGGAATTAAAGTAGCATATCCATCTACGGGAGCGGATTTAAAAGGATTGATGAAATCGGCATTTTATGATCCAAATCCAGTAGTGATTTTAGAACACAAAGGCTTGTATTGGTCGAAAATTCCTGGTACGGAAGGAGCGATGTCTATTGAGCCAGATGATGAGTATGTTATTCCTTTTGGAAAGGCTAGGGTAGTGAAAGAGGCTAATTCTGTATTTGTGGAATCAGGAGAGTCTTGCGCGATAATTACCTACGGAAGAGGGGTTTATTGGTCTTTAGAGGCGGAGAAACACTTTGAAGGACAAGTAGAAATTATTGATTTACGTACCTTGAATCCAGTTGATTTTGATACGATTAATGCGGTGACAAAAAAACATGGAAAAGTAATCGTAGTTACTGAAGAATCCATAGAAGCATCATTTTCTTTAGGACTTGCAGGAAGAATACAACGCGATAATTTCAAGTATTTGGATGCGCCTGTTCAAATTGTAGGTTCTGTGGATACACCAGCAATACCCTTGAACTCAATATTGGAAGCAGCTTTATTGACTAATGCAGTGAAAGTAAAAGACTCGATTGAATTTATATTGGGCTATTAATGCGCAGTACTTATTTCATGTAATAATAACTGCGTTGCCAATGCAACTTGCGTATAATTTTGGGAGGAATTCCCAAAGGAACCAGCTGTGGTTGACCAAATTTGTTTGATTAATTCTTGTCCACCTTGGGTTGGTTGAATCTTATTAATTACAGCGCGTACATTGGTTGCACCAGCATGGTAAACATGCATCACCAATAATCTAAACCATAAATCTGTTTCCTTATAGGCAATGTTATGTGCCTGTAATATACTTTTGACAGAAGGTATACATGACCTGGAAATTAGTTGCGCTGCTCCAAATGCGGAACGTTCAAAACTTTCTCGCTCGTCCACAGAATTATTTACTGTTAATCCATAATTACGTGCCACACCAGGCATTAATTGGAATGCCCCATATGCGCCAGAAATAGACTTTTTTAATTGGGCAGGACTTTCGATGAGTAAAATTGCTTGCGCATACCATGGGTCTACACCGAATTGCTGAAAGAGTTGTATCCCTTTGGTAATATTTGGAGAAACTTCTTTTATTTTGTAAAAATCATTTTTTCCGGATGTAACATTAATTTTTTCTGCTTCTGCAAGCGCATGAACTAATTTTAGACTGTCTTTGAAAAATTCTTTTTGCGGCTCTGTTTTTTTCATCCATTCATGGTAACCTACTTTATGTAATATTTTACGGTTACAAGCAACATTGATAAGGCATGAGTCAGGAGAAAGGGTGATGATTTGTTTCCAAAAAATAGTTTGTGGTAGTATATGCCAATTATCTTTGTATATAATTTTAGGATGTATAATTAATTGTAAAGGGACAGCGTTTTTTATTTCAAGGAGTTCATATTCATTATTTTGATGCGTAGCTTGTCCAAGCGTAATAAAAGATAATAGCAATGAGAATAATAGTGTAAATCGCACTTTTTTCTTGTAAAGTTACAATATCAAAAGATATTAGAAAAATATCCGTAGTTTAGAATTATAAAAAACAATTGTGTGCGTAAAATTTTAGTTTTTTTATCCTATCCTTTTTTAGGTTTAATTATGTTTTATCAATATGTAATTAGCCCTATTTTTCCACCTTCTTGTAGATACCATCCTACTTGCTCCGCTTATTTCAAAGAAGCTTTATTGACTTGGGGAGTTTTTAAAGGGACCTATTTAGGCATAAAAAGAATTGCAAGTTGTCATCCATGGGGAGGAAGTGGGCATGATCCTGTTCCACCTAGAAAAAAATGATTATTTTCCTTTAGCTTTAAGGATAGTGATTAATGTGTAAAACATAATTTTAAAATCTAGGGAAAGTGACCTGTTTTTTAGATATAATAAATCATATTTCATTCTTCGTATCATTTCATTTACATTTTCCGCATAGCCAAATTTAACTTGACCCCAAGAGGTAATTCCAGGTCTAACGGAAGTTAATTGTAAATAATGAGGTTCTTTTTCAACGATTTGATTAATGTAAAATTGACGTTCAGGTCTAGGTCCAACCAGAGACATATCTCCTTTTAATACATTCATAAATTGCGGGAATTCATCAATACGTGTTTTTCGTAAGAATTTTCCAATGGGCGTGATACGGGAATCGTTTGTGCTTGAAAGTTGTGGACCATTACTTTCTGCATTAACAAACATGGTTCGAAATTTTATAATTTTAAAAGGAGTTCCATTCTTACCCACACGTTCTTGTAAAAAGAAGATAGGACCTTTTGAATTTTGTTTAATTAAAATCGCAATAAGCACATAAAAAGGAATAAGTAGTAAGATAGATAATAAGGAAATACTAATATCAAGTAAACGTTTCATACTATTTTGCCAAGGAGGCATTTCGTCAGATGGAATTTCTAATAGTAATGCACCAAAGAGATTATTTAATTTTAATGAACCAGATAGAAAATCGTACATATCTGGAATTATTTTGATTCTAACTCCTTTACCCTGAATGGAAGCAATAAGTTTACTCAAGATTTCATGTTCATTACTTTCTATGGCAATAATTACTTCTTCAATGGCATTTTTTTCCAAAATTTGGGGTAAATTATCTAGTTTGCCAAGGCAATGTAATTTGTTATCTAAACGTGTATCGGTATCTTTAATTCGAATATAACCGATGAATTTTGCACCAATGCTGTTTTCTAATTGTTCTAATTCATTGAAAATTTGGAGCGCTTTTTCGTTACCTCCAATTAAAATTGTGTTGAATCCATCTTTACGTTCTTGAATTTTTTTTACTTGACGTGAAATAAATAAAAACCTGGGAATAAGTGTAATACCGAAATGAATTAAAAATAATGCAAGCAAAGATTTATAATACGATTGATGACTTGGTATTACATCATCAAGTAATAATAAAAAGAATAAAGTTAATACACCTATCGTTGTTCCAAAGATAGTGAGTTGAATAATTTGTATTCGATATAATCGTTTTACTTGACTATAAGTACCTTGAAGGGAGTAAAGTAATATCCAAAAAAAAGGAATGCATATAATGCCAAGATAGAATTGTTTGTCCCTGATAAAGGAGCTAAATTCGATATGTGTTTTTCTAAAATAAAAAAATAAAACCCAAGCTATTACTGCAGTTATATAGTCGATAACTAGTAGGTTATATGATTTTTTGTGTATATGCATCTTAGAAATATACAAGTTTAATATTGTCAATATAAATATCAGAATAATCTTTTCCAGGATCTAATTCTGCCCTTAGAAATTGTTCGAAAAGATTGTAATTAGTTGAAAAGGAGATTATTTCTTTCAAATCAATATAAATTTTCTTCCATTTTTTTTCTGAATCTTTTTGTGCATTCAACTGAATATTGGGATTAGCTTTGAAGACAAGGTTTCCATAGGAGTTTACTCCAGTTAACAAATTGGTAGTATTCATATAGTCAATTTCTAAATATACCTCACTTCCGTATTGTGGTAAACTCATTTTGGAAGTAGTACCCATCCAAATGGAATCACTTTTTGTTAAATGAATCCATCCGTAACGTTGACCATATTTTAGAATTGTAGGATCAGATGCTGTAGTTAAGATAGGCGGAAAATTTAATGCTGTCTCTATTTTCAAACCTGCATCTTCAAAGTTTTCAATCCAAAATTTAGTGTTTGGATAATACTTTGTAGTTGGTGTTATTTTTAAGGTCTGGTTATTTGTAAGTGTTGCAGTGATTATGTAGGGTTGCAGAAATGGATACGTTTTTTTTGTGGATGATATACCGTTGTTATGTATCGTAGGGTATAGGGTTATTTTTTTTGAACCATTTAATAATAATGGGAGTTTAATAGGTAGTTCAAAGTAACCAATTACCTTATCGTCGATTAACACATAAGCATCTGTTATATTATGACTTAATTCTCCTTCAAGATTTGTTTGATTTGCTTTAAGTGTCCATGTGTCGATATAAATCCACGAGGGATTATTTTTGTTTTTAACGCAAGAATTTGTAAATAAATATAATACACTTACAAAAAGGAGAACGTATAGTTTCATTACTAATATAAACGTAAAAAAATAAATTTATTGCCTAACTAATGTACAAGTTTAGCAATTATTTCTTTAGTAATATAAAAGGCTTGTAAACCGTCTTCAATGGATACAGCAGGTAATATGTTTTTTACGATTGATTCGTGAAAATTATTTAATTGCGCTTTAAAAATTTCTTCTTGTTTGGTTTGTGCAGATTGCTTTTCAAATTCTAATGTTTCTTGTTCGAATTCATTTTTTAAATGAATTTTATTCGCTTCAAAGTCGAGGCAAGTTAATGATTTATTATTGAATAATTTAAACGTATGTCTCGGTGCATCATAAATGGAGGAAATAAGTAATGTAGTTACACATCCATTATCGAATTCTAATCGTGCATCAATTGTTTCAATCTCAAAGCCATCTTCTGGTATCAAGAACGAATAGGTCTTTCGTACTTTTGCTTTTATTAAAGAAATAATATTTTCAATTTCATAAAATAAAATTTCTTGTAAGGTAGCATTCGTATGATCTTCATCGATAAATGTACGTTGAAGATTGATTAGATTAGGTGCTCTGAAATTATTTGAAATACTTTGTGTTATTTTTTCAAACCGTAAAGGTGAATTTAGTTGAATGATAGATTCAGCTTCTGTAGATAATTGAAAAAGTGTATTTACTTGCGTACTGTCTAATGAAAGTAAATTATTAATGAAAATCGGTTTACCCTTCTTAATTGCGTAACAAGCATCGTCAAAATAAATAAGAATAGAAGTGAAATAAATACAGTCTGAATTGTCAATTACCTCTTTACTGCTGGACTTTATTTCTGGCAAGTCGAATTTAGGGTAGTTCAAGTCATAGATTCTATTTACTTGAAAATGATTTTGTAATTTACGTAATTGGTAAATTTCTTCTTGGTGATATCCGATAACTCCTAGCTGTAACATAGTAACAGCAAATTTAGGGTTGATTTAAGCAGTTTTTCTTTAAATCTCAGGTAGTTTTTAACACGCAATTACTCATTACCTGATTTATAAAGCCAAAAAAAGCCTCTTTCGAGGCTTTAAATTATTTTTTATTGAAACATGTCTTTTACTTTTTGAAAGAAACCTTTTTCAGAGCCATCTAGTTTAGGTTGAAAATTCTCACTATTTTGAAGTTTCTCGAGTAATTCTTTTTCTTCTTTGCTCACTCTAGTAGGTGTCCAAATATTGATATGCACAAATAAATCTCCAGTTCCATATCCTTGAAGTTGCGGTAAACCTTTTCCTTTTAAGCGCAACATTTTACCACTTTGCGTACCCGGTTCCACTTTTATTTTAGCTTTCCCTGAAATAGTTGGTATTTCGATACTTTCTCCTAAAACTGCATCTGCAAAGTTTATATATGCGTCATAATGAATGTTATCCCCTTCTCGACGTAATGTGTCGTGAGCAATTTCTTCAATTACAACAATTAAATCTCCAGGAATACCATTAAAAGGGCCTGCATTTCCTTTTCCAGTAACGCTTAATTGCATTCCTTCTTCTACTCCTGCAGGTATATCTATTTCAATAACTTCTTCTTGTCGTTTTAATCCATTAGCATCCGCATCTGCAGGTTTGTAATCAATCATTTTACCAGTACCTTGACACGTGGGACACGTAGTTTGTGTTTGCATGTTGCCCAAAAATGTTTGAGCCATACGTGTAACACGACCTTGACCATTACATGTAGTACAAGTTTTGGAAGTTACTCCTTCTGCGTTAACTAATTTGTTAACTTTTATTTTCTTCTTAACACCTTCCGCAATTTCTTCCAGTGTCAATTTCATTTTTACACGAAGATTGCTACCCTTGATAGTTCTCTGTCCACCACTTCTTCCACGTCCACCGCCGAAACCTCCTCCAAAGCCCCCGCCGAAAACATCGCCAAATTGACTGAATATGTCATCCATGTTCATTCCGCCTCCACCGAAGCCACCTCCGCCGTTCATTCCTGCGTGTCCAAATTGATCGTATCGCGCTTTTTTATTTGCGTCGCTCAATATTTCATATGCTTCTGCAGCTTCTTTGAATTTTTCTTCCGCTTTTGCATCATCTGGATTTTTGTCTGGATGGTGTTGTAGCGCAAGTTTACGATATGCTTTTTTTATTTCAGCTTCGGAAGCACTTTTGCTAATTCCTAATACTTCGTAGTAATCTCTTTTTTGACTCATAATTATCTTATTGACCTACAACTACTTTTGCGTAACGTATAACTTTGTCATGGATATAATATCCTTTTTCTACATCATCCACAATTTTCCCTTTTAAATCCTCTGTTGGAGCAGGAATGTTAGCAATCGCCTCATGTAATTCACTGTCAAATACCTCTCCTTTAGAAATCATAGGTTTTAACCCTTTAGTTTCTAATATCCCTTTTAATTTGTTGTGAATTAAATTGAATCCTTCTTTCAATGCAGAAGTATCTTCGACTGTTTCGTTATTGGTAATTGCTCGTTCGAAATCATCTAAAACAGCTACTAAATCTTTAATTACACCAGAACTTGCAGTTGAAATAAGTTCTAATTTTTCCTTATTAGTACGTTTTCTGTAATTGTCAAATTCAGAGTACAAACGCAAAAATTTATCGTTTAATTCAGCATATTTTTCTTCAGGAGTAGGCTCAATAATTGTTTCTTCAACCGTTTCTTCGGTTTGAGTTTCTTCCGCAACTGTTTCTTGTACTTGTTCTTCTGTTGCTGTATCTTGCGTATCAGAAGCAGTTTCGTTTTTCACTTCTTCGTTTAATTCTTTTTCTTCAGACATAGTATTTTCTTTTGTGATTTATCTATTACAAAGAGTTTGCCAATTGATTTTAATTGTCAAAATGTCATATATTAGTGTGTTAATGTATCAATTTTTCAATGTACCAATTAAATAATGTGTCAATTTAACAATTTACACATTGTTACATTAAATTCATTTACACATTAATTATCCAATACGCCTAATATCCGCACCTAAATTACGTAAACGTAAGTCAATATCTTGATAACCTCGATCGATTTGCTCAATGTTTTCAATGATACTTTTTCCTTTCGCAGATAATGCAGCAATTAACAAGGAAACACCTGCACGAATATCTGGAGATGACATCGTAATTCCTTTAAGTGTGTGTTGATTATTTAAACCAATAACAGTTGCTCTATGTGGATCGCAGAGAATGATTTGCGCTCCCATATCGATTAATTTATCAACAAAGAATAATCGTGACTCAAACATTTTTTGGTGAATCAAAACACTTCCCTTTGCTTGTGTAGCAACTACTAGTACAATGGAAAGTAAGTCAGGAGTAAATCCTGGCCAAGGTGCATCTGCTATCGTTAAAATAGAACCATCAATAAATGTATCTATTTCATAATGATCCTGTGATGGTATGAAAATATCATCACCACGACGTTCTAAATGAATTCCTAATTTTCGAAAGACATTGGGTATAACCCCTAAATCGTCATAACTAACATCTTTAATCGTAATTTCAGATTTAGTCATAGCTGCTAATCCGATGAAACTACCAATTTCAATCATGTCAGGCAAAATGCGGTGAAAACAACCGTTTAATGACGTAACACCTTCAATATGTAACATGTTTGAACCAATACCGGTAATTTTAGCCCCCATATTATTCAACATTTTACATAATTGTTGTAAGTATGGTTCGCAAGCAGCATTATATATGGTCGTTTTTCCTTCGGCAAGAACTGCGGCCATTAATACGTTTGCAGTTCCTGTTACAGATGCTTCGTCCAAATGAATATAAGAACCTGTTAATTTTTCAGCTTCAATCGAGTAAAAGTGTTCGTTCAAATCGTAATTAAATTTCGCACCCAACATCGTGAATCCCTCGAAGTGTGTATCTAATCTTCTACGACCTATTTTATCCCCTCCTGGCTTTGGAATAAAACCTTTGCCGAAACGGGCTAATAATGGTCCAACAATCATAATTGATCCGCGTAAAGCAGCAGCTCTCTTCTTGAAGTCGGCTGTTTCCAGAAATGGTAAATCAATTTCTTTTGCTTGAAAAATGTAGGTTCCTTTTTCCACCTTTTCGATTTTTACTCCCATTACTTGAAGTAAGTCGATTAGTTTATTGACATCAATAATATCTGGAATATTTGAAATTGTAATTTTTTCAGGCGTTAATAAAACAGCACACAAGATTTGCAGTGCTTCGTTTTTTGCTCCTTGTGGAGTTAATTCACCTTTTAGTTGTTTTCCACCATGAATTTCGAAAGATGCCATGACTTAATATTTTTTCTTAAACTTAAATTTATTGTTCTGGTTGTTTTTAGAAGGTATGTTTTGCTTCTTTCTATTTGGTTGAATCCCCATTGTTTTTAATATCTGATTGGTATGCATCAAAATATCTGGGTTTTCTAAGGTCAATCCACCATTTGTTATTTCAGTAAGGTGTTGTGCAATCACATTATTTTCAACAGCATCATTATTATATGCTAAGTATTGTTTTTTCATGAAGTTAGCCATTGTATTTTTTAAATACGTTTTAGCATCTTCATCCGATTCTTCCATCGTTTTTTGAAGGATTTTCTCGGTGTATTTACCATAATGACCAAAACGAATTTTGGAATTTGGATACGCAATTCTCTGTGGTTTTTCATATAAAATCTCCAGATTAGGTAATTCGTAAGGCGAATCTACATCTAACTGAAATTTAGACATAATGAAAAGGTGTGTCCATAATTTATGTCTATAATCATCTTCGTCACGTAAATGCGGGTTTAATTGCCCCATTACTTCGATGATTGCTTGCGCAGCGCTGTTACGTTCTTCTTTATTTTCGATTTCCATTGCGTGGGAAATCATGTTTTGAACATTTCTTCCGTATTCCGGAAGTAGCATCTGAGAACGTTGTGTATTATATTCCATAGTGATTATTGTAAGTCAAATTTAGGAAGAAAGTTTTAGTCTAACCGCTTTATTCTAAAAAGTATATTAACAATTGAGGTTTTATTACAGAAATTTAATACTAACTCTTACATAACACTTAAAATAGTTAGATCACTAAGTTCATTAAATGCAGAAAGTTTCATGAATATTTTCGCAGAGGATAAGGAGAACTGTGACAAGATTGACTCAATTGTTGAGAACGCAGAGATTTCTGCTTTTAGCAGAAAAAAAAAATTGAATTGTTTTTGACAAAGTCAAAAATAAATCTCTGCGAACTCCAAAACGCTAATATGTAAAAAATCTCAAGATTTCTCTGCGCTAATTTTTTTTTTTGAATAGTTCTCAAATAATTATGTTATATTTTTATTATTTTGTTCAATATCAATATATGAAAACAATGAAAATTTTTACAATTATTATTCTTTTTTTAACATTTAAGGCATTTTCTCAAAATTCAGTAATTAATGTTAATCCAGTAAGTAAAAATAAACATATTGTTTTGGACAGTATTTACAGTAAATACCTAGAACAATATAGAAGTTTTTATGTTTACTTACCTTCTAAATATTCTAAAAAAGTTAAGTACCCAGTTGTTTATACTACAGATGGTCAATTATTAACGGATAGTCTTTATTTTAATCGTATGGATTCATTGATTAAAAATAAAATTATTAAACCATTTATCATGATTTGTGTTTTTTCAAATGAAAAAAAAGTTGAAAATGACAACTTACAATATAGAAATTATGAATATTTGAAATCAATGTCATATTCGAAGCTAATAGACAATAAAAATTTGTACAATGCACATTTAAAGTTTTATTCACAAGAGTTAATAAAATATACACAAGAAAAATATAGTATTTCAAATAAATTTGATGAACGATACATATTCGGATTTTCAAATGCTGCGACATTTTGCTTGAGTTTAAGTTTTGAAAAACCAGAATTGTTCGGAAAGATTATTTTACCATCAATGTATAGTTCAGAATATGATATTGATAAATTTATTAATTCAAAAAACTCAATTATATTGTCTGGTACTTATTTTTTTTCTTACGGAACAAAAGAACATAATGAAATATCGAGTATTAAAAAATTGGAGTACCAAAAACATATTAAATGTGTTATTACTCGATTTAAAGGTGGGCATGACCCTGAAAAATGGGCAGATGAGTTGTTATCCATTTTAAAGATTAACTTGAAACCTTAAAGCGTTTTTGAAAATAACTTTTTTATTAAAAAAAATCAGTATAATTACATTCACATTATTAATATTATACATTGAAGATTTTAACTATATTTTTGTTTTTATTTTTGTTTTCGTTTTCGTTTTTTTCTCAAAATGTATCAGTTAATTTACATCAACTTAGCAAAAACAAAAATGTTACATTAGATAGTATTTATAGCAAGCATCTTGAACAATACAGAAGTTTTTATGTCTACCTACCGAAGAAATACTCTAGGGAAACCATTTACCCTGTTGTTTACACAACAGATGGACAAAGTTTGTCAGATAGTTTGTATTTTAACATTATTGATTCATTGATTGAACATAAAATGATTAAACCATTTATTATGGTTTGTGTTTTTTCAAATGAAAAAAAAGTTGAAAATGATTTTTTAGACTATCGTAATTATGAATACTTAAAATCATGGTCGAATTCTAAACAGATTGATAATAAAAATCTTTATGAAGCACATTTAAAGTTTTTTACTGAAGAATTAATGAAATTTACGGAAGCAAAACACAGTATTTCATCTAATTTTGAGGAGCGTTATATGTATGGTTTTTCCAATGGAGCTGCTTTTTGTTTAGCCTTAGGTTTTGAAAGACCAAATTTATTTGGAAACTATATTTTGCCTTCTTTGTATGGGGGTGTTTATTCTATAAACGAATATTTATCAAAAAAAGACACATCAAAACTTTTATCGAACTATTACTTTTCTTACGGAACAAAAGAGATCTATGATGAATTTTCTGCAATTAAAAAGTTGAAGCGTAAAAAAAATATTAAATGTACAATTACAAAATTTAAAGGAGGACATGAACGCGTAAAATGGGCGGATGAATTTATATCTTTTTTGAAGTTTAATTTGAATTGAGTAAGAAGGTTTTAAGATATCTTACTCCAATTTGGTTTCTCTTTTAAAATCGAAATGATTTTATGTCGAATAATTTTATTCTCTGGTAACTCTAAATTAGGGTCTTTTTGTAATATTTCTCGTGCTTTTTCTCGCGCTGTAACCACCAAGTGATTGTCTTTAACTAAATCTGCAATTTTTAAATCGAGGATACCACTTTGTTGTGTCCCCATTATATCGCCTGGACCACGTAATTCTAGATCCACTTCTGCAATTTCAAAACCATCTTGCGTTCGCACCATTGTCGCCATACGTTTTTTACTTTCTTTGGAAAGTTTGTCCTTGGTCATCAGGATGCAATAGGATTTTTCAGAGCCACGACCAACACGACCGCGTAATTGATGTAATTGGGATAATCCAAAACGTTCCGCACTTTCGATAATCATAATGGATGCATTGGGGACATTGACACCTACTTCGATCACGGTAGTAGCAACCATAATTTGTGTATGTCCTTCAATAAATTGGCGCATTTCAAAATCTTTGGCTTCGGGTTTCATTTGTCCATGAACGATACTCACATGGTATTGAGGTTTTGGAAATGCACGAGTTACGGAATCATATCCCTCCATTAAATTATGGTAATCCAAGGATTCTGATTCGTTGATTAAAGGAAAAACAATATACACTTGTCTGCCTTTCGCAATTTCATTCCGCATAAAACCAAAAATGCGCGAACGATCCCCTTCAAAACGGTGTTCGGTAGTAATTGGTTTTCTACCGGGTGGTAATTCATCGATCACCGAAACATCCAAATCTCCATAGACCGTCATTGCTAAGGTACGAGGAATTGGAGTTGCTGTCATCACTAAAATATGTGGCGGAGTTTCACTTTTTCCCCATAAACGGGAACGTTGTGCTACCCCAAAACGATGTTGTTCATCGATGACCACTAATCCAAGTTTGGTGAATTTGACATTATCTTCTAATAAGGCATGTGTTCCAATCAAGATATGCGCTTCACCGCTTTCTAATTCGTGATGTATTACTTTTCGTGCTGATTTCTTGACCGAACCTGTCAGTTTTTGAACCTTGATTGGTAAGTTTTTTACTAAGTCAGAAATCGTTTCATAATGTTGTTGTGCTAAAATTTCAGTTGGCGCCATGATTGCTGCTTGGTAGCCATTTCCGACCGCCATTAGCATACATAATAAGGCGACTAAAGTTTTGCCAGAACCAACATCTCCTTGTAGTAAGCGATTCATGTGGTGACCACTTTTGATATCGTGACGAATCTCTCGTATTACTCTTTTTTGGGCATTCGTTAGCGAAAAGGGTAGGTGATGCTCATAAAAATCTAGGAATACACTTCCTACTTCAGCAAACACATTTCCTTTGTTTTTTTGTAAAGCAATTTGTTTTCGGAGTAATAATTCAAGTTGTAAAAAAAATAACTCTTCAAATTTTAGTCTATATTTTGCTGCTTCTGAAAGATCTATATTTTGTGGGTAATGTATTTGTTTGATAGCAGTTTCACGGGGAAGTAGTTGCAGTTCTCTAATGATTTCAGTAGAGAGATTCTCTGGAATGTGATTGTTCAGCTGTATGACCAACGCGCTTGTCAGTTTTTCAATCCCTTTGGAATGCAATCCTTTTGCGGCTAATTTTTCGGTGGAAGAATAAATGGCTTTTAATCCTTTTCTTGGGTCTGCTTGTTGGATTGGTATAATTTCTGGATGAGGTATACTATAGTTGTTGCTAAATATTTTCGGCTTGCCATACACTTGGTAAACAGCATTTAGTATGAGTGTTGGTTTTACCCATTTAATACCTTGAAACCAAACCAAATCGATGATACCCGTGTTATCTTCAAACTTGACATTCAAGCGACGTTGTTTTCCTAAACCAATTTCTTCAATGCGAATAATTTTTCCAGTTAGTTGAACAAACCCTTCGGATTGCGGTAATTCTGAAACTTTGTTGTAATAAGAACGATCTACATACCGAAAAGGGTAGTAATCCAATAAATCGCCAAATGTTTTTATGTTAATTTCTTTGCGTAGGATTTCTGCACGTTGTGGACCAACACCTTTGAGGAATTCAATGGGAGTTTGTAGAAATTCAGACATAGTATTTATTTTCTGGTTAACACAAAGGACTCAAAGATAATGCACAAAGTGCACAATTTTTCAGATTTAAATTGAACTTTTAAGCATAGCGACTTTGTGAATAAAGCAAGTTATTTAATTAAACTTTGTGTACTCAGTGACCTTTTTTTCTTTGTGTTAAATTACTTCAAGCATTTAAAATAGTCAAAAGGCTCTAAACAATCTAAACATTGGTAGTGTGCCTTACAAGCAGTACTACCAAATTGACTAATCATTTTTGTATGACTGCTAGTACATTTCGGGCAAGGAACGACAGTCGGTTTTGCGAACAGTACACTTTTATCTACTTCATGTTCTGGTGGTGCAATCCCGTATTCGCGTAATTTATTTCTTCCATTCTCACTCATCCAGTCTGTTGTCCAAGCTGGCGAAAGTGTCATTTCAACTTTTGTATGGATAGTAGGAGTAAGTAATTTTAAGATATCGTCTTGAATTACATTCATGGCTGGACATCCACTATAGGTTGGGGTAATTGTTACAATGCATGAATCATGCGCTAATTTTACAGTACGAACAATCCCTAAATCTACAATACTTAAAACTGGGATTTCTGGATCAGAAATTAGTTCTAATTGCTCCCAAATGTAATTCTTAGTTACCATTCCATGTTTGGGTAAGTACGTTGCATGTATTGCATTTCAGAAAGTAAATATCCAAAATGTTCCGTATGAGTACCTTTTCTACCACCTTCGAGAGGCCAAGTTTTTGTTGGGATTGTTAATGTAGCTACCGTTAAGATATTAAGGACATGAATATTCCAATCTTCTTTAAAAACCGAACTGTCTATACCTAAACCGAGTTCAATCACTTTTTGATCTACTTCATCTTGGTAGAATAATTCTTGCGTAAATTTCCAAAGTGTATTTACAGCTTCTTGTACACGGGTATGCGATTCTTCCGTCCCATCTCCTAAACGTATTACCCATTCGGAAGAATGTTTCAAGTGGTATTTCGTTTCTTTTAAAGACTTTTCTGCAATGCCAGCTAATTTTTCGTCGGATGAATGACAAAGTGCTTCGAAAACGAGTTTACGATACACATCGAAAAAGAATTGTCTAACGATTGTATAACCAAAGTCAACATTAGGTTGTTCAACTAAAAGGACATTTGTATATTCTTTTTCTAAACGTAAAAAAGCAAGCTGATCTATATTTTTCCCTTTGCTTTCAATGGTAACTGCTAGTTCATATAGATTGTTTGTTTGACCAATTAAATCTAATGCTATATTAGTTAATGCAATGTCTTCTTCTAAAACTGGACCATGACCACACCATTCCGAGAGACGCTGTCCTAAAATTAAACTATCATCACCTAGGCGAACTATGTAGTTGTAAAATGCTTCTTGAGTTGTCATATGCTTACATGTGAGAAATTCCGTCAGGAACATTATAAAACGTAGGATGTCTGTAAATTTTACTTTCTGCTGGTTCAAAAAATTCCGCAGATTCATCCGGATCAGATGCTGTAACTAATTTTGATTCAATAACCCAAATACTAATTCCTTCACTTCTGCGTGTATACACATCGCGTGCATTGTCAATTGCCATTTGTGCATCGGAAGCACGAAGACTACCAACATGTTTATGACTTAAACCTTGTTTACTACGAATAAAAACCTCCCAAAGTGGCCATTCTTTTGAACTCATAATCTTTTTATTAATGTGTCAATTCTTTTTTATTTCTTTTTTCCGCAAATGCATTCGCAGCTTCTCTTACCCAAGCCCCATTTTCTTTAGCGTTGCGACGTGCGTCAATACGTTCTTTGTTACAAGGTCCATTCCCTTGAACTACTTGATTGAATTCTTCCCAATTAATAGCTCCAAAGTCATATCTTCCTCGTTCTTCATTCCATTTCAAATCTTTATCTGGAATAGTCAATCCAACCATTGCTGCTTGAGGAACTGTTACATCAATAAATTGTTGACGTAGTTCATCGTTGGACGAACGTTTGATTTTCCATTTTATAGATTGTGCCGAGTTAGGCGAGTTGTCATCGTTAGGTCCAAACATCATTAATGCTGGCCACCAAAAACGGTTTAAGGAATCCTGTGCCATCTGTTTTTGTTCCGGTGTTCCGTTTGCTAACAAACTTACAATTTCAAATCCTTGTCGTTGGTGAAAAGATTCTTCTTTGCAAACACGAACCATTGCACGTGCATAAGGTCCGTAAGAACACCTACACAAAGGAACTTGATTCATAATTGCAGCTCCGTCGACCAACCAGCCAATTGTGCCCATATCAGCCCAAGATAAGGTAGGGTAATTGAATATGGAAGAATATTTAGCCTTACCACTATGTAAATCATCAATACTTGCTTCTCTATCTAAACCCAAAGTTTCCGCTGCTGAATACAAGTATAAACCATGACCAGCTTCATCTTGCACTTTTGCTAATAACACAGCTTTACGCTTCAAACTTGGAGCTCTTGTAATCCAATTTCCTTCAGGTAACATACCAACGATTTCAGAATGCGCATGTTGTGAAATCTGTCTCATTAATGTTTTACGATATCCTTCAGGCATCCAGTCGTTTGGCTCAATTTTGATGTCAGCATCAATTTTTGCTTGAAATTCTCGTTCTAATTCCTCGATATTTTTAGTGCTCATATGGAAAAGTTTAGTAAACAAATTTACATAAAATAGAACGAAAATAGAATCAAAATGATAGAATAAATTAAAATACATCACAATCTTTTACTTGTGTAAATTGTGTGGATATTTATTTTAAAATTATACTCAACTTTTTAGTAATTTTGAAAACGTAAAAATAGAATATGAAGCCAAGTTTTCATCCATTAATAATTAAAGACATTGTAAAAGAGACAAACGATGCTGTATCCGTTTCTTTTGAGGTGCCAGCAGAACTTAAATCCTCTTTTTCGTATAAGTCAGGACAATATTTAACACTCAAAGCATTAATTAACGGAGAGGAAGTTAGACGTTCTTACTCCTTATGCTCTGCACCACATGAAGATAGTTGGAAGGTTGCAATTAAAGCGATAGAGACAGGTAAATTTTCCAATTTTGCTAATAACAAACTTAAAAAAGGGGATTTGTTAGAGGTAATGAATCCAATGGGGACTTTTATTTTACCACAAGTAATCGAGAACAAGAATTTTGTTTTTTTTGCAGTTGGTAGTGGTGTTACACCTGTTTTATCAATGATTAAGTCTGTTCTTGCAGAATCAACATCTGCTACTATAACTTTCTTTTATGGAAATAAAGGATTTGGATCGATCATTTTTAGAGAAGAAATCGAAGCTTTAAAAAATAGATACATGGATCGTTTACGCGTGACACATGTCTTGTCGCGAGAAAGTTTAGGAAATACGATCCAAAAAGGAAGGATAGATAGTAATAAATGTAGCGATTTAATCGATGCATTTGTAACTGTTGATTCGGTAGATGATGTTTTTATTTGTGGTCCTAAAGACATGATTTTTGCAGTGCGAGATACGTTTGTAGCGAAAGGATTTAATGAAAAGTCAATTCATTTTGAGTTGTTTACATCCGGAGACTCTCCGATTAAATCAAACGAAGTAAATCAAGAAGAAAATATTAGTGCTTTAGTTACAGTAATAGTAGATGGAGATGTGTTGGAAATTCCTTTGAAATCTAACGATATAAATATCTTGGATGCTGCGCTGAACGCTGGGGCTGATTTACCTTTTGCATGTAAAGGTGGCGTTTGTTGTACTTGCAAGGCGAAAATAGTAGAAGGTACAGTAAGAATGGATGTGAATTACGCATTAGAAGCAGATGAGGTGGAGGCTGGATACATACTTACATGTCAGTCGCATCCAACATCCGAAAAATTAATAGTTTCATTTGATGAATAAATATGGGGTTTTTAGATAAAATTTTCAAGAAAAAAGAGGGGTTAAAATCTCCAAAGGGATTTAATAGTTTTCTCGTTAAAGAAGTAGTAACTGTAACGAATGACAGTGTAAAAGTTGTATTTGATATTCCAAGTGAATTAAGAAACGATTATAGTTATACTCCTGGACAATATATTACTTTAGCTGTCCAAATTGATGGTGATGAAGTGCGTCGATCGTATTCAATATGTAGTGGTCCGCATGAATCTTTAGCTGTAGCTATCAAAAAAGTTCCAAATGGTAAAGTTTCTAACTGGGCAAATCAATTTCTGAAAGCCGGAGATGAAGTTTTTGTTTCCAAGCCAGAAGGAAATTTTAAATGGAATAACAAAGACGCTTTTATTGTTGCTTTTGCAGCAGGGAGTGGGGTTACACCTATGCTTTCAATAGCAAAACATTTGGAAGGTCAAATAGGTGATATGCGACTTTTTTACGGGAATAAAAGGGAAGATTCAAGTATGTTTTTGAATGAGTTGAGAGCATTGAAAAATACTAAAACACAGTTGTTTTTAACCCAAGAACAAAAGGAAGATGCTGTAAACAGCCGTTTAAATAATGATTCTATAAGTGCATTAATTAAGTCAGACTTGAATTTATTAAAGGCGGATGCTTATTTCTTGTGTGGCCCTGAAGAAATGATTAAGAGTGGATTAGAAACGTTACGCTTATTTGGAGTTTCCAAAACCAAAATCCATTACGAATTATTTACAACACCACTGTTACTTGTGGAAACACAAAAAGAAGCGGTTGAAGTATTTAAAGGGACTAGTCATGTGACAATTATCTTGGATCAAGAAAAAATTGAACTTGAATTTGATGAAAAATCTTCTTCAATTTTGGATTCCTTAAATGTGGAAGGTTATGATCCTCCATATTCTTGTCGAGGTGGTGTATGTTGCGCTTGTAAAGCAAAAGTAATCGAAGGGAAGGCGACAATGAAATTGAATTATTCACTAACAGAACAGGAAGTTGAAGATGGTTATGTTTTGACTTGTCAAGCGCAACCTGCCTCTGAAAAAGTTACGATCAGTTACGATGCGTAGAGTTCTAATTATTGGTGCAAGTAAAGGTATTGGAGCAGAATTGGTTTCTTTGTTTGCGAAAGACTCTTTAATTCAGGTAATTGCATTGGCAAGAACTATTGAAGAACAAAATACGTGGAAATATTTTAAGAATGTTCAGGTACATAATTTTGACTTATGTTCTGATAATTTAGTGTCTGACTTACAGCAAATCATCGCTAATTATTCCAAGATAGATTTTTTAATAAATAATGCTGGTTATTTAGTGAATAAGCCGTTTTTATCACTTACCCGAGAAGAGATCGAAATAAGTTATAAAGTCAATGTTTTAGGTGTTATGACCTCTTTACAAACCATTTTGCCAAAAATGCTTGATAATGGTGGTCATGTTGTAAATATAAGTTCGATGGGAGCTTTTCAAGGATCTGTTAAATTTCCAGGATTATCAACATATTCTTCTTCGAAAGCTGCATTAACTAATTTGACAGAAATGCTAGCAGAGGAATTTAAAGATACTAAATTAAAATTCAATTGCTTGTGTTTGGGCGCTGTACAAACGGAAATGTTAGCTAAAGCTTTTCCTGGTTACGAAGCGCCAGTTAGTTCGTTGGAAATGGCGGAGTATATTTCTGATTTCACTTTAAATCAGTGGAAATGGATTAATGGCAAAATTATTCCAGTATCGCTTTCAACGCCATAAATTAAAAGGATGAAATATATCGTATTGATTACTCATTTGATGGCTGTGTCTATTTTACTTGGGCAGGTTTACGGTAGAGGAGTTTATGATATTGATGGTAATAGGTACAAAACGGTACTAATTGGAAAAAAAGAGTGGATGTCTTCTAATTTGAATGTGACCAAATTTAACAATGGTGATCCTATCGATTTTTTCACACAAGATACATTGTGGGAAGGTCTAAATACTGCAGCATACGTCGATTTTCCACGTCAATATCGAAGTAATATGACTGGAAAGTTATATAATTGGTATGTTATTGGGGATAAACGTAATGTTTGTCCAATAAATTGGCATATACCAACAGATGTTGAATGGTCTAATTTGATAAATTACCTAGGTGGCTCTAATTTTGCAGGTGAAAATTTAAAAAAACAACAATTTAAATTACCTTTATTTCGTGATAAGCGATATTTAAAAAGTAATTTTAACGCCTTATTAAATGGTTACATTGGATTTGATGGACATTTTTGTGAATTTGGAGAGATTGCAGTTTGGTGGTCTTCCACTCAAAATGTTTCAAATACAGCATGGAACAGAGCTATTTTTAAGGATAATTCGAATGTTTATCGAGATGATGAAATAAAACAAACTGGTTTATCTTTACGTTGTGTAAGAAATTAGAATTTAAAAAATTTTAAAAAAATGCAAATATTTAAGCGTCTATTTTTAATGATTATTACCGCATTTCTAGTGTTTAGTTGTGCAAAATCTAAACATAAAATCGGAAGTATGTATAAGGGTGGCTATGTATTTAAAATAAATATGTTTGGTCATGGTTATTGTGCTGCACCGAAAGATTTAAAGCCTATGGAATGGGGGTGTTATGGAACACTTATTAATGGTGCTGATGGTGAAAAAGTAGGAACTGGAAAACAAAACACAAAAGATATTGTTGGAGGTTGTACTTCGATTTTACCTTATGCAGCTAAAGCATGTGACGATTTAGTTATAGATTCATATGATGATTGGTATCTACCTTCTGTGGAAGAACTTTTATTAATACACCGTGAATTATATTCCCAATCACTCGGTGGATTTAGCGCAAGTGAATATTGGAGTTCTACCCAGAATTATTCATTAGGAGCATGGAAAGTAGATTTTGCCTCGGGTGAAAAAGGAAACAATTCTAATAAAGCGAATAAGGGTATTCGAGTACGAGCAATTAGATCATTTTAAATTATGAAAGCACTCTATTTTAAAGAAATACGAAGTTTTTTAAGCTCTGTAATAGGGTATGTTTTTATTTTAATATTTTTAATCACTTCGGGGTTGTTTCATTGGGTAATTTCCTACGATACGAATTTGTTAGAGGGATCAGAATCAGATTTAATTCCTTTTTTCAACTTATCACCTACTATTTTTTTAATCTTAATTCCTGCAATTACAATGCGATCCATTGCGGAAGAGAGAAAAAATGGTACGATAGAATTACTATTTACACGACCAATTTCGGATTTAAATGTATTGCTTGCAAAGTATTTTGCAGGAGTTACATTAGTAGCAATAGCGTTAATTCCAACAGGCGTTTTTTATATCTCGATGCATTTTTTAGGTAATCCAATTGGAGTTATCGACGATGGAGCAACTATTACATCCTATCTAGGTTTGCTTTTACTTGGAGCTTCTTTTGTTGCAATTGGAATTTTTTCTTCGTCATTAACGAGTAGCCAAATTGTTGCTTTTATACTATCCATGTTCTTGTGTTGGGTATTTTATAATGGACTAACCCTTTTAGGTTCATTCAACTTGATGGGAGACTTTGATTTCATTATTAAGTATTTTGGAATGAGTTATCATTATGATTCCATTCAACGAGGAGTTATTGATTCAAGTGACATTATTTATTTTTTAAGCTTGATCTTTTTGTTTATTGCAAGTTCCTTGACCATTATTAAATCCTTAAAAAAGTAAACAAAATGTCTGAAAAAAAAGCCAAAAGTTTTGTTTATAATTGGACATTCTTAACCATAATTGTAACTTCAATTATATTAATCAATGTGATTGCTGGTATCGTTTATTTCCGATACGATGCAACCGAAGATAAACGTTATTCCTTATCTAAAGGAACAATTGAATACCTATCCAATGAAAATAATTTCTCGGATAGATTATTGTTGAAAATTTATTTAGATGGCAATTTACCAGCGGAATTAAAACGCTATAAAAATGCAATTGAAGATAAATTAAAAGAATTCAAGCAACATGCTGGTAATCGTTTAGAATATGAGTTTGTCGATCCGATGGAAGGTACCGAAGAAGATCGTCGATCACTCTATGAAATTTTGTATAATCGAGGAAAAGGGATAATGCCTATGGAATTGATGTATATGAAAGATGGTACAAATAACCAAATGTTACTTTGGCCAGGTGCTGAAATCGAATATGGTGGTAGTACCATAAGTCATATTCAACTTATGCCAGGAACACCTCAAGGACAGTATTATACCTTAAACCCTAAACTAGAATCTCAAATTCAAAATTCCATTAATAATTTGGAATATATGTTATTGAGCTCAATTCGACGCGCTACACAAACTGCAAAACCTAGATTAGCTTTTCTGCAAGGACATGGTGAATTGTCGTATGCACAAACACAACGCGTTAGGACATTAGTATCGCCGTATTATACTGTTGAAGATGTTACATTAAAAGATTCTATTGAAGCGCTAAAGGGAGTCGATGGATTAGTAATTGCAAGACCTACACAACCTTTTTCAGAAAAGGATAAATATATTATTGATCAATTTTTAATGAAAGGTGGTCGTTTAATGTGTTTTGTGGACAAATTGTATGTGCCTGAAGATTCATTGAACCGAAATGGTTATACGCACACCATGCGCTATACGCTTGAATTAGACCGTATGTTGTTTGATTACGGAATAAAAATTAATGATAATTTAGTGTTTGATAAAGAATGTGCTCCCAAACATATTCCAACTGCAAAACAACAATTAATCCCTTGGTTTTTTGCAATTCGTTCTACCTCGACTTCGCATCCGATTTCTAGAAATATTGAACCAGTATTGTTAAAATATGGCTCTCAAATCCAATTTGTCGGAAATGGAAAAACGGTAAAAAGTCCTATTTTAACTTCTTCGTCCAATGCACTTGTGACTGGGTTAGCCCCAATAATTAGTGTCGTGATGCATAAAGATGCTTGGAATAATCCACAATTTGTTGCCGATCCTACGGATGAGGTTAATAAAATTTGTTTAGCTGGTTTAGTAGAAGGGTATTTTGATTCGCATTTTAAAAATAGAATTATCGGTGCATTTGCGAATAATCCAGAATCGGGGTTTAAAGAAAAAAGCGTTAAAGAAGGAAAGGTTTTGGTTGTTGCGAATGGACGTTTTATTGAAAATAAATACGATTCAATTCCAAATAAATCAGGCGGATATCTCTATAAGGCACGTTCGTTTAATGAACTGAAAATGGATGAAACAATGGCAAGTCTTAATATGCAGCCTTTGATTTATGGAAATCAAGAGTTTTTTCAAAATGTTGTGGATTACATGATGGGGGACAATTCAGTTTTGGATTTAAGAAGTAAACAAATTGATATTCATGCTATTGATAAGGAGAAAGTAAAATTAGAAGCTGGATATTATAAATTTGTCAACATGTTTTTTCCAAGTATTATCGTGCTTACTTTTGCTTCGTTAGTTTATTTTATTCGTAAACGAAAATATATTAGAAATGAGAAATAAAAATATTGGTTTAGTTATTGGTTTAATTATTATTGGAGTACTTGGTTTTTTCGCGACAAATCTTGTTCGAAATAGAGGTAAGTCAGATACCGAGCTTTTAGAGTTTTCTATTAAAGATACTACTTCGATAAATAAAATAATAATTACTGAACCAAATGGCATGAAAATTACTTTGGTGAAAAACACAAGTAATTGGACGGATGAAGAAGGTAACTGTGTTACACAAGAACCGATTTATATCCTGATGGAAACGTTTAAAAATATACAGTTTAAAGGGTATGTCCCAGAAAAATCTCGTCAAAATATTGTTAAATTAATGACAGCCTCTCATACAAAAGTAGAGATTTTTCAAAATGGAGAATGGACTAAAACTTGGTTTGTAGGCTTTTCTACGCAAGATCACTATGGTACATATATGTTGCTTGAAACTCCGGATGAAAAAAGTGATTTACCAGTAATTATGAAAGTGAAAGGACTTGCAGGTATCATTGACCCAAGATTTTTTGCGGATAAACGTAAATGGGTATGTACGAATATTTTTAATTTAAGTTTAGATGAAATTTCGGAAGTTAATGTGAAATTTTATGACACTCCTTCCAGAAGTTTTTCTGTATCTAAAAATAAAGCACATTATACGGTTAAACAAAATGGTAAACGTTTGGCAAAATTGGACACCTCAATGGCCATTCAATATTTAACAAATTATCAAAAAGTACATTTTGAATTGGCAAATTTTGAGTTGAATGCAAAACAAGTAGATAGTTTAAAACGTACTAAACCATTTGGTAAAATAAGTACGAAAGAAGTGAATGGTAAAAGTACAAATCTTAAAATGTATCGAATGCCTGCGTCAGAAAAATCGATGAATGATTTTGGAGATTCTGTTTCGTATAATCCAGATCGTTTCTGGTGTGAGTTGCCATCTGGGGAATTAGTAAAATGTCAATATTTTGTTTTTAATCCATTGATAATGGGCCATATTTATTTTGCAACTAAACCAGAATAGATTTTAAAAAAACTTAATGTATCTTTGTTCACATAAAATAATATTACTATGAATTTTGTTGTATCAAGTAACGTACTTTTAAAACACTTACAAAGCATCAGTGGAGTATTAACTACGAATAATTCACTTCCAATTTTAGATAATTTTTTATTCGAAATTCAAGATAATCAGTTAGTAGTGTCAGCTTCCGATGTGGAGACAACCATGAAAACTACCTTGGAAGTGCAAGCTACAGAATCCGGTAAAATATGTATTCCAGCTAAAATCTTGTTAGATATTTTAAAAAATCTACCAGATCAACCTTGTACTTTTTTAATTGATAAGTCCAATTTTGGCATTGAAATTTCCTACGATAACGGTAAATCTAAAATGGTTGGCTATAATGGAGAGGATTATCCAAAATCCCCTGCGATGGAAGGAGGGAGTCAAGTAAAATTATCTGCTGAAATTATTTCTAAAGCAATAAACAAAACAATTTTTGCAACTGGTAATGATGAACTTCGTCCAGTGATGAGTGGTGTATATTGTCAATTTTCACCTGCAGAGATTTTATTTGTCGCTACAGATGCACATAAATTAGTAAGATACAAACGTACAGATATCGTTACAACATCAAGTGCAGCATTTATACTACCTAAAAAACCGTTAAACTTATTAAAAGCAAACGTAGGGAATGAAGGGGAAGTATTAGTAGAATTTAACGATTCAAATGCTATATTTACCTTTGGAGATATTATTTTGATGTGTCGTTTAGTAGATGGGAAATATCCTAATTACGAAGCTGTTATTCCAAAAGAAAATCCAAATGTTTTAACAGTGGATAGAGCGCAATTTTTAAGTTCAATCAAGCGTGTATCTATTTTCGCAAACAAATCTACACATCAAATCAAATTACACATAGCTGGTTCTGAATTATCCATTTCTGCAGAAGATTTAGATTTTAATAATGAATCAAAAGAACGATTAACATGCTCTTTTGATGGCGATGATATGGAGATTGGTTTCAATGCGCGTTTTTTAATGGAAATGCTTTCAAATATGGAATCTTCTGAAATTAAAATCCAAATGAGTGTTCCGAGTCGCGCAGGACTATTAGTACCTGCAAATAATGACAACGAGAATGAAGATATTCTGATGCTGGTTATGCCAGTAATGTTAAATAGATAGATACTAATTTAAGCCATCGAAAGATGGCTTTTTAATGGAATAAAGATGAATACAATCCATATTACACATACAAGCATCAGTAAAGCAATTGAAATTGTAGATAATTTAGATGATGATGCATTAGATGCAATTGCTGAAAAATACGCAGAACAACAACCTGTATTAGTTGGATATGTTTTATCAGCAGCACAAGAATATGAAAATGAACAATTACAAGGATTGGTTATTTATTATTTCTGTTTGTTTTCAGAGGCTTTCTTACAACAAGGTGTAAAATGTCGTCAAATTGAAGAAGAAGATTTAGACGCTTTTGAAGGTCCTTTTCACGAGATGTTAGATCAATTCTTTGAAGAAGATGATGAAGCAATTCTAGAAGATTTCTGTGATCAACCAGATTTAAATCAATTTATTGCAATTGAAATTAGTGAAGATGATGAAGATGGTACTTCATTAGACGACGATACAGCTACACAATTATTTATTGTTGCCACAGCTTTAATTACTTTATTATCAAGAGCGATAATTCAAGAATGAAATCTCCAACAGATATTGTTGCAGGGATGTTTAATTCCGATGATTTTAGTTCATGGCTAGGAATTCAGATTCATAAAGTGAAAGAAGGTGAAGTAGTATTATCACTGGATGTAAAAGAAATACACACAAATGGTTTTAAAATTGCACACGGAGGTATATGCTATTCATTAGCAGATTCGTGTCTTGCTTTTGTGGCTAATTCCTATGGTTATAAGGCAGTAAGTGTGGAAACAAGTATTTCTCATGTTACTAAAGTTTACCCAGGAGATACTCTAATAGCTAGCTCTAAATTAGTGTACAAAGGAAATTCATCCGCTGTATTTATCGTTGAAATTATAAATCAAGAAAAAATCCTTGTAGCACATTTTAAAGGAGCGGTTAGAATATCCAAAGAATTGTGGTAGACTTTAAATATTATTTCTATATTTAAATATTGGGTTGAATAAGGATTGTAATGGTCTATTTCAACACTGTTAATATTGAAATTATAGAGAAATGAATAGAAATATTAGAAAAGTTGCCATCCTTGGTTCCGGTGTAATGGGGTCAAGAATTGCATGTCATTTTGCGAATATTGGATGTGAAGTTATCTTATTAGATATTCAACCAAAAGAATTAAATGATAAAGAATTAGCTATAGGATTAACTTCCGATTCACCGATTTTTAAAAATAGAATCGTGAATGATGCACTTCAGTTTGCTTTAAAAACAAACCCTTCACCAATTTATTCAAAGCGTTTTATTTCAAGGATAGTAACTGGGAATTTCAGTGATAACATGCAATTAATTGCAGATTGTGATTGGATTATTGAAGTTGTTATTGAACGTTTAGACATCAAAAAACAAATATTTGAACAAGTAGAAAAATATAGAAAACCGGGTACTATTATTTCTTCCAATACTTCTGGAATTCCAATTCATTTAATGTTAGAAGGTAGAACAGAAGACTTTCAACAACACTTTTGTGGGACACATTTTTTTAATCCTCCAAGGTATTTGCAACTGTTAGAGATCATTCCAACTTCCCAAACAAAAAGTGAAATTATCGCATTTTTAATGGATTTTGGAAGCCGTTTTCTTGGTAAAAAGACGGTGTTATGTAAAGATACTCCTGCATTTATTGCCAATAGAGTCGGAGTGTATTCGATTATGTCTTTGTTTCATTTAGTTGGTGAAATGGATTTAACCGTGGAAGAGGTAGATAAATTGACTGGTCCTGTATTAGGTCGGCCTAAATCTGCTACTTTCCGTACCTGCGATGTTGTTGGATTAGATACTTTAGTTCATGTTGCGAATGGTTTGAGAGAGAATTGTTTGCAGGACGAAGAAAATAAAAAATTTGAACTTCCTAAATATGTATCAACGATGGTTGAAAACAATTGGCTAGGTTCAAAATCAAAACAAGGATTCTATAAAAAAGGAACCAATGAAGAAGGTAAAAGTGAAATTTTCACCTTAGACCTAAATTCAATGGAATATCGTTCTGCTATAAAAGCTAAATTCAGTGCTTTAGAAGCTGTAAAATCCATCGATGATTTACGAAAAAGAACTAAAATTCTTTTTGAATCTAAAGATAAAGCAGGAGAGTTTTATAGAAAATTGTTTGGAGGACTGTTTGCTTACGTTTCAAATCGTATCCCTGAAATTTCAGATCAGATTTATAAAATTGATGATGCTTTAAAAGCTGGATTCGGTTGGGAATTAGGTCCTTTTGAGACATGGGATGTAATTGGCGTAGAGGCAGGTTTGAAATTGATTGAAGATGCTGGTTGTAAAGTAGCTCCATGGGTAGTAGATTTTGTGAAAACAGGTCAAAAAACATTTTACACCCAATGTGAAGGAAAAAAATATTTTTATAATCAGTTAGAAAAAGAAAATCAAGTAATTCCTGGTACAGAAGATCTAATTATACTCGATTCTTTAAGAGATTCACATACGGTATGGAAAAATTCGGATGTTTCGATTATAGATATCGGAGAAGGTATCTTGAATGTGGAGTTCCATACAAAAATGAATACGATTGGAGGTGGAGTAGTGCAAGGACTTCATAAGGCAATTGATTTAGCAGAGAAAGAATACCGTGGTTTAGTTATCTATAACAATGGCCAAAATTTTTCTGCAGGTGCAAATGTCGGAATGATATTTATGATGGCAATCGAGCAAGAATACGATGAGTTAAATTTTGCAATAAAAGCTTTTCAAGATGTGATGATGCGTATACGTTATTGTAATGTTCCTGTGATTGTTGCTCCCCATAATATGGCTTTAGGCGGCAGTTGTGAAATGTCTATGCATGCAGATAAAGTAGTTGCGCATGCTGAACTATATATGGGATTAGTGGAATTTGGTGTTGGTTTAATTCCTGGCGGAGGCGGTACGAAAGAGTTTGCTAAACGACTTTCCGATGAGTTAAAAGATGGAGATATCAAAATCAACAGATTTAGAGATAAATTTCTTACAATTGGTCAAGCAAAAGTTTCTACATCAGCACATGAAGCATTTGATCTTGGATATCTACGTGTTGGAATAGATGAAGTGGTTGTGAGTAGAGATCATCAGCTTTTGAGAGCGAAGCATGCGTGTTTAGAGTTAGCAGATGCTGGTTATATTGCGCCAAAAAGAGCAAAAAACATTACAGTTCTAGGAAAAGAAGCCTTAGGTATTGTATATGTTGGAGCACATTCTATGTTATCTGGAAATTATATGTCTAAACATGATCAAGTGATTTCAGAAAAACTTGGGTATGTATTAGCAGGTGGTGATTTATCTGAAAACACATTAGTTTCCGAACAGTATGTGCTGAACTTGGAAAGAAAAGCATTTCTAGAACTTTGTATGGAAAAGAAAACATTAGAACGCTTGCAAAGTATTTTGAAACAGGGGAAAATTTTACGTAATTAGACAAAAGATTTGTAGACAAAAGAAAAAAAGACCTACGTGAAGCATAATTTTAGAGAATTGAAAATTTGGAAAGACTCAATGGGTTTAGTTAAAATTGTTTATTTAACTACTCAAAAACTTCCAGAAAATGAAAAATTTGGATTAATTTCTCAAATCAATCGATCTGCTGTTTCAATACCTTCTAATATTGCAGAAGGCTCAGGTAGGTCTAGTGAGAAAGAGTTTGTTCATTTTTTGAATATTGCAATATCATCTTCCTTTGAATTAGAAACGCAATTAATATTAGTTTCTGATTTATTCGAATTAGATACTTCCTTTTGTTTACAGAAAATAATTGAAATACAGAAAATGATTTCAGGATTTAAAAAATCCTTATTAATAACTAAATAATTCAAAAAAAAATGGAAAGTCAAGTCTTTAATCTTTGTTCTTTCCGTCTTTAATCTAAAATAATATGAGTCAAAATTCTTACATAGTAGCAGGATACAGAACTGCAATAGGTAAAGCTGGTAAAGGTGGATTTCGCTTTTCTAGACCGGATGAATTAGGTGCTGAAGTTATTCGTCATTTAATGTGTCAATTTCCACAATTAGATCCTGATCGCGTTGATGATGTAATTGTTGGTAATGCAACGCCAGAAGCGGAGCAAGGGTTAAATATGGGTAGAATGATTTCTTTGATGGGCTTTGATTCTGTTAAAGTCCCAGGGATAACCGTTAATAGATACTGTTCTTCAGGCTTAGAAACGATTGCGATGGCAAGAGCGAAAATCGAAGCAGGAATGGCCGACTGTATTATTGCAGGTGGTGCTGAGTCTATGTCGATTATGGCGATGGGAGGATGGAGAATTGTTCCTGGTTCCAAAGTTGCAAAAGAACATCCGGAGTGGTATTGGGGGATGGGATTAACGGCTGAAGCTGTTGCAAATCAATTTAATATTTCCAGAGAAGCGCAAGATGCGTTTGCTGTTCATTCCCATGATAAAGCCTTAAAAGCTATTGCCGAAGGAAAGTTTAAAGAAGAAATAGTTCCGATTACCGTAGAGCATATTTTTTTAGATAAAAATGAAAAACGGCAGGTTAAATCGTATGTTGTGGACACCGATGAAGGTCCACGAAAAAGTACGGTGGAAGGTTTAGGAGCACTTAAGCCTGTTTTTGCAAATGGTGGATCCATTACAGCTGGTAATTCCTCTCAAACTTCAGACGGTGCTGCATTCGTGCTTGTAATGTCAGAACGTATGGTAAAAGAATTAAATATTGAACCGATTGCTCGTTTGGCGAGTTATACAGTTGTTGGTTTAGAACCAAGAATTATGGGGATGGGTCCGGTAGGAGCAATTCCTAAAGCTGTTGCGCAAGCAGGCTTGACAATGAATGATATAAGCTTAATTGAATTAAATGAGGCGTTTGCAAGTCAATCATTAGCAGTAATCGAGGAATTAAAATTGAATACTGAAATTGTTAATGTGAATGGCGGTGCACTTGCTTTAGGACATCCTCTTGGTTGTTCTGGTGCAAAATTAACAGTTCAAATGCTATCTGAACTAAAAAGAAGAAAACAAAAATACGGGATTGTGACCATGTGTGTTGGTACTGGACAAGGTGCAGCAGGTGTTATTGAGATGTTATAGAGATGATTATAGTTTAGTTTGTTTAAAGGTTGTTTTCAAAAGCAACCTTTTTTTATTTCTAGTAGAATGGCTGTTGTTTATTTACAATGTGAATAAATATTAAACTTTAATAGTGTTTTTATAATCATTTTCTTGTATTTTTGACATTAGTATTAATTAATAATTATTTATATGAAGAAAAAATTACTTTTATCATTTGCGGTTTTTGCTACGGCTTTGTCTGTAAACGCACAAAAAAGAGCAATTAAAACGGAGAGAAAATCAACTTATGCTACTGTTGAAGTAGAGCAAAAAGGTAATTTAACTCCTGATTTTAAAATCGGATCTAAAAAAAGAGGTTCACAGGTGATTACTGATACTATTGGTTATATAGCTAATAAAAGATCGTATGGTAGTCCTAAAACTGCTGGTATATGGATTACTCCATATTACGGAACACCTGATACAGTTGAATTGATGACTGTTTCTCAAAGTTTCAAAAACACATCTCCTATCAAATTTAAAAGTTTAGGTGTTTCTTTAGTTTCTTTAAATCCAGCTGGAGCGACTGTAGATGTTAAAATTTTAGATGCTCAATTTAACCAGTTGGCAAAAGTTACAAAAGATGTAGCTTATTCTGCTAGTAGTTTAACGACATATTGGTTTGATTTAGCAAGTAGTTTAAATATTACTGGTGATTTTACAGTATCTATTGAGCCAAATGACCTTAAAGATTCTATTTACTTAAATAGTACAGGGGTTTATGGTAGAAATACTGTTGCAACTGCTTCAATCACTGGTACGACTTTAACAACGACTGCTTTTACTTTAGGTTCTGCGTTTTGGAATGGTCAAGAGATTTCAGGAGCAGGTATTACTCCAGGTACAAAGATTGTTGCTAGAACTGGACAAAATGCTTATACAGTATCTATTTCACAAACAGTTGCGTCAACAGCTGTAAATGGTAAAAACGTTACTTATGGTACCGTTGATGCTGGTTATTTTGGTGCAGCATTTCCATTAGTTGCAGGAACAACAAATCCGGACTTTTCAAAAGCTCCTAAATTTGGACAATATCCTTTGTTTTGGGATGGAGCTAATAATAAGCCATTCGAATCAGATTTAATTATCTATCCTGTTGTAGAGTATAACTTCGAGTCTTCGCCTATTATTGATAACAACTGTTTAGGTTCTAATAAAGTGGTTAATGTAACATATTCTAATGCTAATGCGTTTGCAATTGCAAAAAACCCTTTACTAAATAAAATGGCTTTTTGGTCTAAATTTTTAGGTTATACCAAGAAACAAGGTTATTTTCATTCTAGAGTATTTACTTCAAGTTTATCTTATTTAGATACTTTAGATAATAATGCTACTTCCTTCAATTATGTTTACACTGCTTCTAATGATGCCGCAAATGATACATTAAAGGTTTTGGATGTTTTATTACCGTATGGTTATTTTAAATCTCCAGGAACAAAAGGATTTTTTAATACTTTCTTATTGAGTTCTAAAGTTACAAGTACAACATCTTCTTCAGATGCGACTTTTGGAAAAGCAGATGGTACTGCTAGTGTAATCACTGCTGGTGGTTTCTCTCCATACACTTATGCATGGAATAACGCTGCTACTACTTCTGAAATCACTGTTGCAAAAGGTGATTATTCAGTTGTTGTAACTGATGCTAATGGTTGTACTGCTAATGCTTCTGTAACTGTTGCTGAGAAAACAAATTCAATCAATGATTTAGCGATTGCTAGCTTAGCAATTTTCCCTAATCCAGTTGCAAATGAATTAAACGTTAAATTTAACGCTAGTTCTTCTGCTACTATTGAATTGGTAAATGTTACTGGTCAAGTTATTGCAACTAAAAATGCAAACCAATTTGCAAATGTAACTTTTGACACTGCTGAATTAAACGCTGGTGTTTATTTCATCAATATCAAAGTTGCTGAAGGTACATTCACACAAAAAGTTATTAAAGACTAATTTTAAGTGTTTTTTAATTGATGAAAGCCGGCGAAAGCCGGCTTTTTTTATTGCTAATAATTTAAGTTTTCATCGTATTCTTTTTATCTTTGAGTATATAAAATCTCAAAAGACTTTTGTTTGATTGTTAGGTGGTTATTTCTGATTTTTAGTTGTGTGTTTATGTCTTTCATCAACGCACAAATTTTATTTTCTGAAAATTTTGAAGGAGCTTTGAATAACACGACAAAACTCCCTTTAAATTGGCAGGAAGCAGGTAGTTCATTGGATGGGATTTATACCGTAGGAGATAGTGTTCAAGCCAATTATTTGGTTAATTTAACTTCGCTTTGGAAGGTGCCAAGTCATACCAAGTTTGTAATGACTAATGATGTTAGATGTAGTTACGAAAAAGGAATTGGATTCTGTGATAAGTCAAAAGATCGACTTATATTACCGACCATCAATATTCCAACTTTTTCAGGTAGTTTAATTCTTAAATTTGATGATTTTTTCACCGGGAAATTAGGTTCTCAAGCCTCGATTGAGATTAGTGTAAACGGAGGAAGTTCATGGGTAAAAGAATTCGATTTGATTCCGAATGAAAACTCCTGGAAATCAAATTCTGTAAATCTGTCAAAATATATTGGGATTTCTAATGTCTTAATCTCCTTTTTATATAATGACAACAATCTGGTTAGAGATGGTTTAGCGATCGATAATCTCGAATTGAAAAAACAAACTCCTTGGAAAGATGTAAGTCTTGATTTTGTGGATGCAGCAAGATATTCTAAGATTCCAATCAGTCAAGTCGATTCTATTCCTTTGCGGTTAACGTTTCATAATGAAGGATCAATTGCCATAGATTCTGTGGAGTTGAATGTCCAAGTTATAGAACAAGGAGTAAGTCCAAAATTATTATTTACTACTTCTAAATTATATAAAAATCTTTCATTAAATGATACGGTTACCTTAGTGTTAGGTAAATTTTTACCAACAAAAAAGAACACTACCTATCTCTTAAAACATTGGATAAAAACCTCTAAAGATACTGTGTTTAGTAATGATTCATTAAATATTCCAATTTCGATAACACAGGCTAGTTATGCTAGAGATAATGCGAAAATGAGTTCTGTATTTGATTTGACGAGTTCTAATACGATTACGATAGGTAATTTGTTTTCTTTCAAAAATGCTAGTTACTTAGATTCTATTTATTTTGAATCTACTAATGCTACTAACGGAACTTTAGTACAAGCATTTGTTTTTCCTATTTTAAATGGTAAAGTCTCGATTGTTGAATTAGGGAAAAGTGATGTTTTTACGCTCACTAATGGAACAAACACGAAGTATTTAAAGCTTAAAAGTAATGCTTTAGATAGAGTTCTTTTGGATACGGGAAGCTATTTAATAGCCATTCAAAAAACGAATGGAGGTGGATCCATGGGAATTAAATTGTGTGATAATTTTTATCAAAAAAACACTGTTTTCATGCGGATTGGCCAAGTTTCTTTCCAAACCTTAGATTCTTATTTTTCAGGGACTAAAAAATCGGTTCCAATAATTCAGGCTTTTACTTCACCATATTGTAAATTATCGACCAAAATTGATAAAATCAACACCAAATGTCAGTTTGCAACCGGTGAATTAAGGGTTACTCCTTTAAACGTTACATATCCAGTATCCTATTTATGGAATACAGGGAGTACAGATTCAATTATTTCAAAACTTCCGGTAGGTCAATATGCAGTTAAGATAACGGATTACTACAATTGTGTTTTTGATTCAGCGAATATTTCCTTGCGTCCATTTTCAAATCCAATCATTGAAATTGATAGTTTAAGACATCCTTTGTGTTATAACGGAAAAAGTGGTTATATTTCTATTACTACGGATAATCCAGGAATCATAACAAAGGTTAAATGGAATGGCGTTGCAAGTAATCAATTGTTCGTAAATAATGCAAGCTCTGGATTATATACCATCAAAGTGGTAGATGGAAACAATTGTGAAGATTCGATAAAAGTCACATTAACAAATCCAGATTCATTGACGATTGATTATTTAGTGAAAGATGAATCCATTAAAGCTAAAGGTATTATTTCCTTATTTGTTTCTGGTGGTAATCCTCCGTATAGTTATTATTGGGGAGATACCATTTATGCTAAAAATAGAACTGAATTGAAAGGTGATTCATCCTATATTGTTATGGTTCAAGATACAAATGGATGTAAAAAATCAACCCAAATTTATGTTGGAAGCACAGTAGGGCTAGGATTGGTAGATTTAGACATTTGGAATGTATACCCAAATCCAGTGGAAGATATTTTGCACATAGAATCCAATGAAGATTTAAAGAAAATATCGGTGGTTGATTTATCCGGAAAAACTTGTTTACAATTTGAACTTACTCGAAATTTAGAGAATTTATATTCCATCGATATAAGTCAACTTGAAAAAGGTGTTTATTTTTTATATGTGCAAAAAAACAGGTTTTCTAATCCATTTAAATTCCTTAAAAATTAACTAAATCGCTTTAAAAAAATAAAAAATAATCGTTATATTAGATAAAATTTAATGCCATGATAGATACAAATAAAGCAATAAAAGGAGGAGAATTTTTAATTTCAAAAACATTACCCTCCGCAATTTTCACACCAGAAGAATGGGAAGAGGAACAATTGATGATAGCTGAAATGTGTAACGATTTTATTGCACACGAAGTTACTCCAATACTAGATCGAATTGATGCTATGGAGCCAGGCTTAATGCAAGGTTTATTAGATAAAGCAGGAGAATTAGGTTTGTTAGGACTTTCAGTACCAGAGGAATTTGGCGGTATGGGGGTTGATTTTAAAACATCTTTGCTAGCGACAGAATATTTAGGGAAAGGACATTCATTTTCTGTTGCTTATGGTGCACATACAGGTATTGGTTCATTGCCATTACTGTATTATGGAACACAAGAACAAAAAGCAAAGTATTCTCCTTTATTAGCTTCAGGAGAATGGAAAGCAGCATATTGTTTAACAGAACCTTCTGCTGGATCAGATGCTAACTCAGGTAAGTCAAAAGCAATATTATCCGAAGATGGAAGTCATTATGTTTTAAACGGTCAAAAAATGTGGATTACCAACGGAGGTTTTGCCGATTTATTTACCGTTTTTGCAAAGATTGATAATGATACAAATTTGACTGCTTTTTTAGTAGAAGCTAAAAGTGAAGGCATAACTTTAAATCCGGAAGAAAAGAAAATGGGGATTAAAGGATCTTCTACCCGTCAAATCTTTTTCAATAATGTAAAAGTCCCTGTAGAAAATATGCTTTCTACAAGAGAAAACGGCTTTAAAATCGCGATTAACATTCTTAATATTGGTCGAATTAAATTAGCAGCTGGAGTATTAGGTGGGTCTAAAGAAACGATAGAAGACTCTGTAGTTTATGCAAATGCGCGCGAGCAATTTGGTAGATCTTTAGCAAAGTATGGAGCTATTAAACATAAAGTTGCAGAACAAGTAATTCGTACTTTTGTCTTGGAATCTGCAACGTATAGAGTAGGACAAAACATTGAAGATACTATCAATCACCTGATAGAGGATGGTATTAGCAAGGGACAAGCGACTTTAAAAGGAATTGAAGAGTTTGCAGCCGAATGCGCTATGTTGAAAGTTGCTGCTTCAGAATGTTTAGATTTTGTAGCAGATGAAGCAGTTCAAATTTATGGAGGAATGGGATATTCTTCAGAATCTGCAGTTGAAAGATCCTATAGAGATTCTCGTATAAATAGAATTTTTGAGGGTACGAATGAAATAAATCGCATGCTTTCAGTAGATATGATTCTTAAAAAAGGGTTAAAAGGAGAAATTGATTTGTTAGGTGCAGCAACAAAAGTTGCTAGTGAACTAATGAGTATCCCAGATTTTGAGGATGTAGAAGTAACCGTATTATCTCAACAATATGCTTTATTGGAAGGGTTGAAGAAAACGATATTACTAGTAGCTGGAGCTGCAGTTCAAAAGTTAGCAACTTCATTAGGAAAAGAACAAGAAATCCTCATGAATATTGCGGATATGTTGATTGTTACGTACCAAGCTGAATCAGCATTGTTAAGAGTGGATAAGCTCGTTCAAGCTAAAGGAGAGTCAAGTTCGGAAGTCCAATTAGCTATTGTCAAAACGTACTTTTATGATGCTGCCGATAAAATTGCTAAATCTGCGAAAGATGCGTTAAACGCTTTTATGGAGGGGGATGAATTACGCATGACTTTAATGGGAGTAAGAAGATTTACAAAGTTAGAACCTTTTAATGCGAAACAAGCAAGACAGGTAATTGCAAACCACATTCTCGAAAAAGGAGGGTATGAATTTTAAATCTTAATAAAACAACTGATTTGTAGAAAGGGTTACATACATGTAGCCCTTTTTTATCTTACTACTAGATGAAAAAAATACTAATTATTCAAACGGCTTTTATAGGAGATGTAATTTTGGCAACTCCTGTAATATCTGAATTACAAAGACTTTGTCCAGCGATTAAGATTGATGTTTTGGTTCGTAAAGGGAATGAAAACTTACTTTCCAACAACCCTCATATTCAAACCATTTTAATTCTAGATAAGAAAAAAAACAAGATAACTGAACTAGTTAGATTATTAAAAGTAATAAGGAAGAATAAGTACGATGAAATAATTAATTTACATCGTTATTTAAGTTCTGGAATTTTAACGTTTCTAGGAGGTGCAAAAGAAACAACAGGATTTAATTCCAATCCAATGTCTTTCTCCTATTCACGAAAAATCAATCATTCTTTAGATGCCAACAAGCATGAAGTAGCCCGAAATTTGGAATGTGTCAAGCAATATGGAATTACTAATTCTGTTCGTCCAAGTTTATATCCTTCGAATTTAGATTTTGAAAATGTGCATGTTTACGCAAACGAAAAATATTTTTGTTTGGCACCTTCTTCGGTATGGTATACAAAAATGTTGCCCTTGGCGAAATGGGTGGAATTGATAAAGTTACTGGAAAAAAAAGGGAAGGTTTATTTGTTGGGTGGACCAAGTGATTTTCCTTTATGTGAATCAATTATAGAGCAGTCAACTAGTAAAAACACAACGAATTTTGCGGGGAAATTTAGTTTTTTAGAATCTGCTGCTTTAATGAAATCTGCTATGCGTAATTTTGTAAATGATTCTGGTCCTTTGCATATTTGTTCAGCAATGAATGCTCCAGTGACAGCATTTTTTTGCTCTACGATTACAAGCTTTGGTTTTGGACCATTGAGCGAAGATGCAAAAGTGATAGAAGTTGAAAATTTGAAGTGCAGACCTTGTGGAATACATGGTCATAAAGTTTGTCCATTAGGGCATTTTAAATGTGGGTTTGATATTCAATTAAATATTGATTAATAAAAGATAAAAAAGTATGTCCGTAGAAATTACCAATGGAATAAAAGTGAGTGTAGAATCGACTTTTAGCGAACGATTTTCTTCCATCATAGATAACAAATATATTTTCCAATATACAATTTCAATTACGAATAAAAGTAATTTTAGTATGCAATTGCTAGAGCGCGAGTGGTTTATTCATGACTCTTTGGATTTCCCAAGAGTTGTGCGTGGGGAAGGGGTAATTGGCGAACAACCAGTCATAGAGCCAGGTGATACTTTTTCATATTCGAGTTCTTGTGATCTTCAAAGTGCATTGGGAAGGATGGAAGGAAGTTATGTTTTTCAAAATTTAAACACATCTGAAATTCTAAAAGTAAAAATTCCTACTTTTCAGTTGCTATATCCAAACTTATTGAATTAAGAATGTATAAACTCAACTTGTAGGTTAGTAAACAATCATTAAATTTGAAAAAAAATAGATTATGGCAAATGCAATATCAAGAGTACCAGTAGCGATTAACGAACCAGTTAAATCCTATACTGCTAATTCTCCAGAAAGAGCAGAATTATTAGCGATGTATGATAAAATGTATCATCAAGAACCGATAGATATACCAATGTATATTGGTGCTGAAAAAGTGTATACTTCGAATAAAAAAGATTTAACTTCTCCTCATGACCATAAAAAGTTATTAGCACACTATAATGTAGGTGATGCTAAGCATGTTGAAGTAGCAATTGAAAAGGCTTTAGCAGCAAAAGAAGCATGGTCAGCGTTACCTTGGGAAGAAAGAGCAGCTGTTTTTTTAAGAGCAGCAGATTTGTTAGCAGGACCTTTTAGAGCAAGAATGAATGCGGCGACAATGTTAGCGCAATCTAAAAATGTATTTCAAGCGGAGATTGATGCTACGTGTGAACTAATTGATTTTTTCAGATTCAATGTTCAATATATGTCTGAAATTTATCGTGAACAACCAGAATCTTTACCTGGGATGTGGAATCGTTTGCAATATAGACCTTTAGAAGGATTTGTATTTGCTTTAACACCATTTAATTTCACGTCAATTGCAGCAAATTTATCTGCGGCTCCTGCTATGATGGGTAATGTGGTTGTTTGGAAGCCAGCTGAAACACAAATTTATTCAGCACAAGTTATCATGGAATTGTTTCAAGCTGCAGGATTACCTGACGGTGTAATAAATATGGTGACTGTAAGTGGTGAAATTGCTGGAGATGTTATTTTTAAACATAAAGATTTTGCAGGTATTCATTTTACAGGATCTACGGGTGTTTTTAGAAATCTTTGGAAAACAATTGCTAATAATATTGAAAATTACAAAAGTTACCCACGAATTGTTGGAGAAACAGGTGGGAAGGATTTTATAATGGTTCACAAATCTGCAAATGCAAAAGAGGTTGCAACAGCAATAACAAGAGGTGCTTTTGAGTTTCAAGGACAAAAATGTTCTGCAGCGTCAAGAGCATATATTCCTTCTAATTTGTGGGGAGATGTTAAGCATGTTTTAGTTGAACAATTAGCTTCGATAAAAATGGGTTCACCTGACGATACGTCTAATTTTGTTAATGCAGTAATTAGTGAACGTTCATTTGATAAAATTGTTAGTTATATCGAATTTGCAAAACAAGCTAATGATGCTGAAATAATTGCGGGTGGAAAGTATGATAAATCCATTGGGTATTTTGTAGAACCAACTGTAATTGTTACGACGAATCCATTCTTCAAATCGATGGTAGAGGAAATTTTCGGTCCAGTTATTACTATATATGTCTATGAAGCGGATAATTTTGAAGAAACATTAAAAATTGTTGATTCAACGTCAGAATATGCTTTAACAGGTTCAATTATTGCAAATGATCGTTATGCAATTCAGAAAGCTTTAATTGCATTAGAGCATAGCGCTGGTAATTTCTACGTAAATGATAAACCAACAGGCGCTGTAGTAGGGCAACAACCTTTTGGAGGAGCTAGAGGGTCTGGAACAAACGATAAAGCAGGAGCGCCACTTAATTTATTACGATGGGTTTCTGCAAGAACAATTAAAGAAACTTTTATTCCTGCAAATGATTATAGATATCCATTTTTAGGATAGAATGGGATATTACGGCATAAAAAAACCAGAGTGAAAGCTCTGGTTTTTTTATGTTATATAAATTTATATTTTGTGAATTTTATAGGTGTAATTATTACTTCCTGAAGTTAATCGAACGAAATAAATCCCAGGAGTAAGTTCCGTTAAATTTATTGTTTCAAAAGTCTGTCCTTCTGAAACTTCTTTTGTTTGTAATGTTTGTCCTGTTAATGTTGTAATTGATAATGTTCCGTTATTGATTAATTGATCAAAAGTTAAATGTAACTTGTCAGAAACAGGGTTAGGATATACATTTAAATGTAAAGAGTTTTCGGTAATAGATGATTGACCACCTTCCGTAAAATAAATATCACTATCCTTAAATAGTAAAGATTTATAGATAAATATATCATTAGCTCCGACACAAGTATTCGATTTTGAACCAAGGTCTAAAGCTATACTCCCGCCATACGATCCAGAAATGAAGACATTATTCATTGTATCGGCTTTAATTGCAGAACCGTAATCAGAACCAGAACCAGCAAATTGTTTTGCTAGGAATTTCCCGTCTTTATCAAGTTTAATTTTCCCTTGAGCATCAAATTTAATGCAAAACGCATCTACACTGCCTGATGAGCCCAATGGTTTCCCTAAAAAATCGGTTGTCGTACCAGCCGAATTATTGAAATTACCGGATAGATATATATTAGTGTATTTATCTATTTCTAATTGTCTAGCATTTTCCTCTTTCGTATTTCCAATTTGTTTAATCCAAGTCAGTTTACCATTTAAATCATATTTTCCTACAAAAATATCTTTACCACCTTTACTTACTAAATTAGAAATTCCAGTTGAGGAATAATCAAAATCAACTGTAAGTGAAAAATATCCGGAGACATACAATTCATTTCCTTTACTTACTATTGTATTCGCCTCATCCGCTGCAGTACCACCTGTTTTTTTAACCCAAATTAATTCACCATTTGCATTTAATTTTTGGATGAAAATGTCAGCGACACCATTAATGCTCGATGAAAGAATCGTATCTTTTAAAGTGGAAGGATTAAAATCTACATTTGTTCCAATTAAACCTCCTACATTATAAATATTACCAAGCGAGTCAGTAGTAATTGAATTACTTACAACACTTCTTTTAGTACCGAAAGTTTTGGTCCAACTAACATTACCATTGAAATCAAGTTTTTGTAAAAACATTGAATTTATATAACTCACATTTTCTAATTTACCAGTTATTTCGCCTGATAAGTAAATCCCATCCTTGTTTATAGCTAAACTTCTAGCTCTAGAATATAAATCATCTCCTATTGTTTTAACCCAAATAAAATTACCTATGGTATCCATTTTAGCTATGAAAATGGTCCGCTTACCTTTAGAGGCAACTTTTACAATTCCAAAATCTACAGAATCTTCAATGGTACCAGAAATGTATATGGAACCTTTGTAATATATCATACTATTTGGACGGTCATTTCCTTTTCCTCCAATTTTTTTGGAACGAATGTATTTTCCTTTTTTGGAACGTTTTTGCAAGAAAATATCATCTCCACCTGCAGTTGTAAGTTTGTCGGATAAACTGTCATTTCTGAATTCACCATTCCCAGAAAAGCTTCCTAGGATGTAAAGATTTGCTTGGTTATCAACTGCTAAAGCAGCACAAGTGTCTGCACCTGAACCACCAATAGATCTACTCCAGCCATAAAATTGAGCGGATGCGGAAATAGAAATAAAAACTAAGATTAACGTAAATAAATTTTTAAGCATATAAAATTATGTTGAGTACGTAATAAAGATAATAAATAATAGATTAACTCAAAAAATTATACAATATTAATTGTCTTCTAATCTTTCCAAAGGAATTAAAATGTTTCTTCCAGGATATAAAGTTGTAAAATCTTTCATGATTCTTTGTGTTTTATTAGAATTCCAAGTGTATTTAGGGAATATAAAATAATTGCTTGTATTTGATTTGATAATTTGGAATTTTGGATATTCTCGGTGTATGTAGTTCAAGCAATACTTATTGTTTTCTAGACGGTTATAAAAAATAAGAATAGAAATTATTAAGCTGCTAAATAATGCTAAGTAAATCATTTTAATTTTTTTATTTATCAGCGCACTCAAAAATAAACCAATGCTAAGGTATATAAACAGTATTTCCCATTTGTTGATTATAAATCCTTTAGCAACGGCAAATGGGAGTTGACTAAAGAAACTCACGATAGTCAACATACATGTCATTGTTTTTTGAAGTATAATCCCTAAAATTATTTTAATCGGTAGAATCCAAAAAAAAGAAAACAGTAAAATCCCGAGTAGAAGAATAATAAATGAAAATGCCATTAGGGCAATATTTGTCAGAATGAAATAATTTGGAAACTGATGAAAATAATACAATGTTAATGGAATAGTAGTTATTTGAGCAGCTATTCCAACCATTGAACCTTCGATGATTAATTGCAAAATTTTATAACGAGAGATAATTACATTTTTCAAAAAAGGATAGAATAAATAGATCCCAAGCATTGCAGTGTATGAAAGTTGAAATCCTACATCGTAAATATAGATTGGTTTCCAACTTAATAGTATAAACGCAGAAAAAGCAAGAATATTTAATTCAGAATTTTCCTTTCCTTTCATGGTTCCTATTAGTAAGAAACTAAACATAATTACCGAACGAACTACAGAAGGTGAAAAACCGGTAATAAATGCGTAAAACCAAACGATAATTAAGGATAATATGGTTGCTTGATTTTTGGTGATGAATTTTTGAAATAGTTGAAAAATTCGTAATAATATTTGCAGTAAAATCCCGATGTGTAATCCTGAAACTGCAAGAATGTGCATTGCCCCAGTATCACTAAAGCCTTGGGTGGTTTCGTTTGTTAACAAACTGCGCTCACCTAATATTAATGCGTTAGCCAACGCAAGTTCTTGCCCTTTAAGTACCGATTTTAAAATTTCCGTCAAATTATTTCTAAAGGATTCAGGAGATAAAATGGTTTGGTGTGAATGAGTTAATAATTTAATATTCGATTCATTGTTAATAAATCCAATTTCGTACACCCCTTTGTTCTTCCAATAATATTCACTGTCAAATTCGCCGGGATATCCTAAATTTTTGATTTTTTCAAAATTACAGTGAAAAAGAATTGTACTATTTTCGGTAAACGGAGTTTTGTTTTGTTTGATTTTTACGAAGATTAATTTTTTATTTTCAAGACGAGTGGACTGGTATTTAGTATTGTTTTTATATTCAACGATATATTTTATATAGCCAGACTTTGTGATGGAAGATTCCGAGATGATTCCATAATGTTTTTCATTTTTCGTGTAATTTTCATTTGAAAACTGCGTTTTATTTTCATCCAAAGTCATGATGCTATTTCCGAGCATAAAAAAACTTGCAAAGAGTAAAGTATGTTGTGTGGCGGTTTTTAAAATTATTTTTTTAGCGTTGAAAGCAAAAATTAATAGTAAAAACAATAATATAAGTATGAAGAAAGAATAGGTAGCTGAAATTAAAACGATGTTTGTTGTCGTTATCCCGAGAAAAAATGGAATAATTAACCAGATAAAAGGAATTTTATAAAATTTCATTCATTGTGTTTTTGAAAGTGTACAAAAATCTCAATAAAATTTGTTTTTCACTTCTGAATAGAGTGATTTTTCCTTGTTTTCGATTGATTTAACAGTAGTTTAAGTGTATATTTGCTTTCAAAATTGAATAAAATGATAAAAGTTACATTGCCGGATGGTTCCTTACGTGAGTATGTAAAAGGTACTACTGCATTTGATGTTGCATTGAGTATTTCTGAAGGATTGGCTCGAAATGTTTTGGCAGCGAAAGTGAACGATGAAGTTGTGGATGCTACAAGAGTATTACCTGAGACATCTACTTTGAGTTTGTTGACTTGGAATGATGCAGAAGGGAAATCTACGATGTGGCATTCCTCCGCCCATTTGATGGCAGAAGCTTTAGAGTTCTTTTATCCTGGTGTCAAATTAGCAATTGGACCACCGGTTACGAATGGTTTTTACTATGATGTTGATTTTATGGAGTATTCTATAAAAGAGGAGGATTTAGTGAAAGTTGAAAATAAAATGAAAGAATTGGCGAAAGAAAAATTAAGATTCGTTCGTCAAGAAATATCTAAAAGTGATGCAGTTGCATATTTCTCAGATAAAAACGATCCGTATAAATTAGAATTGTTAGAAAATTTAGAGGATGGCAACATTACTTTTTATACGCAAGGAAATTTCACGGATTTATGTCGTGGACCACATATTCCAGATACATCTCCAATTAAAGCCGTTAAGTTGACCTCTATAGCAGGAGCTTACTGGAGGGGGGATGAAAAAAACAAACAGTTAACACGTATTTATGGAATTACTTTTCCTAAACAAGCTGAGTTAACGGAATATTTAGAGAAAGTTGAAGAAGCGAAACGAAGAGACCATCGAAAACTTGGGAAAGAATTAGAATTATTTACTTTTTCACAACGTGTAGGTCAAGGGTTGCCTTTGTGGTTACCAAAAGGAGCGGCATTGCGTGAACGACTTGAAAACTTTTTAAAGACAGCACAAAAAAGATCTGGATATGAACAAGTAATTACGCCGCATATCGGAAGTAAAGAATTGTATGTATGTTCTGGGCACTATGAAAAATATGGTGCTGATTCATTTCAACCAATAAAAACACCGGATGCAAACGAGGAGTTTTTACTAAAACCAATGAATTGCCCACATCACTGTGAGATTTTCAAATCTAAACCACGTTCTTATAAGGAATTACCTGCTCGATTTGCTGAATTTGGTACCGTTTATCGTTATGAGCAAAGCGGTGAGTTACATGGTCTGACACGCGTAAGAGGATTTACGCAAGATGATGCCCATATTTTTTGTACGCAAGACCAGGTTCTTGGTGAGTTTAAAAAGGTAATCGATTTAGTGTTGTATATCTTTAAAACCTTGAAGTTTGATAATTTTAAAGCGCAAATTTCATTAAGAGATCCTGCGAATGAAACAAAATATATTGGTTCTGACGAAAATTGGGCAAAAGCAGAGTCCGCAATAATTGAAGCAGCAGCAGATAAAGGATTGCCAACTGTGGTGGCGTATGGAGAAGCAGCATTTTATGGCCCAAAACTAGATTTCATGGTGCAAGATGCTTTGGGACGTGAATGGCAGTTAGGTACAATTCAGGTGGATTACAATTTACCAGAACGTTTTGAACTTGAATATACTGGAAGTGATAATGCAAAACATCGACCGGTGATGATACATAGAGCTCCATTTGGTTCGATGGAAAGATTTGTAGCAGTTTTGTTAGAGCATTGCGCTGGAGATTTCCCATTATGGTTAGCTACTGAACAGGTACACATCTTGCCAATTAGTGATAAATACAACGAGTTTGCTGAAAATGTATGTAGTTTGCTAAATAATTCCGATATTCGCTCTTTGGTTGACGACCGAAATGAGAAAATAGGCAAGAAAATTAGAGAGGCTGAACTCAAAAAAGCTCCTTTTATGTTGATAATTGGAGAAAAAGAGTTTGAAAGCCAGAGGGTTTCTGTTAGACAAAGAGGTTCGGGAGATCTTGGGTCTATGTCAATAGAAGCATTTACCGAAACCATTGAAGTCGCAATTAAAAATGAATTAGCAACAAATGCTTTAGTTACTGAATGAGAAAAGAACCAAGAAAAAGATTAGTACCTCAACAAGAGCCTGATCAGCACAAAATTAATGAGAAGATTTCTGCAAAAGAAATTCGTCTTGTAATGGAAAGTGAAGAACCAAAAGTAATGTCTACGTATGATGCTATTAAATTAGCAGAAGAACAAGAGATGGATTTGGTTGAGATTTCACCTAACGCTGTTCCTCCGGTTTGTAAAATAATGGATTATAGAAAGTTTTTATATAATCAAAAAAGAAAACAAAAGGAATTAAAGGCAAAACAAAGTAAAGTAATAATTAAGGAAATTCGTTTTGGTCCTAATACAGATGAACATGATTTTCAGTTTAAATTAGTACATGCTAAAAAATTCTTGGAAGAAGGTTCAAAAGTAAAAGCATACGTATTCTTTCGAGGAAGAACGATTGTTTTTAAAGATCGTGGAGAAATTTTATTACTTCGTTTCACACAAGAGATTGGTGATTTGGGCGTATTAGAATCCATGCCAAAACTAGAGGGTAAGCGTATGATAATTATGCTAAATCCTAAAAAAGGAAAATAAGAGATTGTCAGATGACAAAAAATAGCTGATATAGAGGTAACACTTAAAAAAAAGTAAAGATGCCAAAAATGAAAACTAAATCCAGTGCGAAGAAGAGATTCACGATAACTGGAAGTGGTAAAATCAAGAGAAAACACGCTTTTAAAAGCCACATTCTTACGAAAAAAACTAAAAAGCAAAAGAGAAATTTGACACATGCAGGACTTGTTCATGCAGCTGACGTTTCAAATATCAAATTGCAATTATGTATGAAATAGTTTCATACAGGTTCAACGTTTAACCCAATAGTGGAGTACACAAGCCTTCTGAAATAGTGAAGCACCCTCTTTTAAAAAACAAAAAATTATGCCAAGATCGGTAAATCACGTGGCTTCTAGAGCGAGAAGAAAATCGTTCATGAAGTTAGCCAAAGGTTACTTTGGAAGAAGAAAAAATGTTTGGACAGTAGCGAAAAATGCTATTGAAAAAGGATTAAATTACGCCTATGAGGGTCGTAAACAAAAGAAAAGAAATTTCCGTTCATTATGGATCGCTCGTATTAATGCAGGTGCTCGTCAACACGGATTAAGCTATTCTCAGTTTATGGGTGCTGTTCATAAAAGCGGAATTGAATTAAACCGTAAAGTTTTAGCTGATTTAGCAATGAATCACCCTGAAGCTTTCAAGGCAGTTGTAGAAACTGTAAAGAAATAATAAGTAACTGACTCTATATCGCATAAAAAAAGGCTCTCAATTTGAGAGCCTTTTTGTTTTTATATACTTTCTTTCGTGTTTTCAATCATATTTGCTAGGAAGTCTCTCGCTCTGAATAGCTGAGCTTTTACGGTTCCTAAGGGGAGATTTAACGCTTCAGATATTTCTTCATAGCTCAACTCATCAAAATATCTTAATTCAACTAGTTCACGATAACGCGGTTTCAATTTTGTGACTAAATTGCGCATCATTTTTACTTTTTGCGCGTGTATTATAGCTTCTTCTGGATTGTGGACATCTGTACGCGCATCGAAATGAATAATTTCACCGTCATCCGTTGTATAGCCAGCATCCATAGAAGTAACTTTGATTCTTTTTTTGCGAATAAAATCGATACAGTTATTCGATGCAATTTTAAAAAGCCAAGTACTAAATGCGAAATTTGGGGAATATTGCTCTAAACGGCTGAATGCTTTACCGAATGCTTCAATGGTTAAATCATCCGCATCATCCGTGTTTTTAACCATTTTAAACATCATAAAATAAATGGAATCTCTGTATCGCTCCATTAATTCTGCATAAGCGGCCTGACTTCCTTTTTTTGAAGCTTCGAGTAAAACTAAATCGTGTTTGGCTTTTTCAGATAAATTTTCGCTTACTTCCATTTTGAAATTCTTGGTTTTTCAGAAGTATAGTATAGAACAGGTAGTAAGATTGCATAGAATAATTCAAAAAACGGAAAGAATAAAATAAAATTTTTGCCTTTTAATTTAGCAAAACATCTCCCTTGAATTATCCACTTTAGTGTAATTACACCAATAAAAATACTACTTGTAAAAATGGTATACTCTGTATCAAAAAGTAAAATAACAAAAGAAAACCATAGCAATAGTAGTGTCAAGGGATAGATTCCTAACAATGCTTTTTTAATAACCTGATATTTTCCAGCAGTAGAATAGTGTCTAGATTTTTGCGCAATCCATGTTTTCCAAGTGTTTTTGGGTGTCGAATAGCAATAAGTATCTGGGTTAATCTGGATATTGTACGTATTTAATTGTGTAGCTTCTTGAATAAATAAATCATCGTCTCCAGAGCTTATGGCATAATGTGATTTAAATCCACTAACAGATTTGAATGCTGTTTTAGTATAGGCTAAATTTCTACCAACTCCCATGTATGGAATTTTTGCTAATGCAAATGAAAAATAATTCATTGCGATAAAAATTGTATCAAAGCGTATTACTTTATTTAAGAATCCTGTATCTTCTTTATATGGTCCATAACCAAGTACAATTTGATTTTCATTTGCAAAACCGTCTACCATACCTTGCAGCCATAAATTACTTTCCGGTTGACAATCTGCATCGGTAAATACTAAATGTTCGTGCAAAGCGGATTTAATACCTAATGTTAGCGGAAGTTTTTTACCTATGCCTATATGTTTACTTCTTTCCACCTCAATCATTCGTAGATGTGGATATTGCATTTTGTAGGCATTAATAATATGGTAAGATTCATCAATGGATTGGTGATTTACTACGATAACTTCAAAATTTGGATAGTCTTGCTCTAAAATTATAGGTAGATTGGCAAATAAATTATCTGAATCATTTCGTGCTGCTATGATGACTGATACAGGAGGTTTTTCAGGATTTTTGATGTTTTTTTTCTTAAAAGAAGTGAAAGCTAATCGACTGAAAAAGTAGAATATATAGCTTAATTGAATCACTACACAAAATACAAAAAAGCAGAAGATAAAAAGTGAAAGTTGTGTTTCAAAACTTGGTAAAATTTCCATTTAAATTATCCTTTTTGTTAAAAATGAGTCAAATCAGTAAATAGCAGTTATCTTTGCTTTGTTTAATTTAGGTCACAAATATATGCATTTTGAACTTCATCATACTGATTCCGCCTCAAAAGCACGCGCAGGAGTTTTACATACAGATCATGGAATAATTGAAACTCCAATATTTATGCCTGTTGGTACCTCAGGTACTGTGAAAGGGGTACATCAACATGAATTAAAAGAAGATGTAAAAGCACAAATAATTTTAGGGAATACCTATCATTTATTTTTAAGACCAGGATTAGATGTATTAAGTTGTGCTGGTGGTTTACATAAGTTCATGAATTGGGATGGTCCGATTTTAACAGATAGTGGCGGTTATCAAGTTTATTCACTTTCAAATTCTAATAATATTACAGAGGAGGGTGTTCGATTTCAATCACATCACGATGGAAGTTATCATTTTTTTACACCTGAAAGAGCTATTGAAATACAGCGTGTGATTGGCGGGGATATTATTATGGCTTTTGATGAATGTACTCCTTTTCCTTGTGATTATGCGTATGCAAAAAAGTCATTGGCTATGACCCATCGCTGGTTAGGAAGGTGTTTTGATGCAATGGATAAAACGGAGCCATTGTATGGACATAATCAAGCATTATTTCCAATTGTTCAAGGCAGTACTTATAAAGACTTAAGAACCGAATCCGCAGAAGTAATAGCTTCATTTAATGCAATAGGTAATGCGATAGGTGGACTTTCCGTTGGAGAGCCAGATGAAGATTTGTATGAAATGACAGATTTAGTTTGTTCGATTTTACCAAAAGATAAACCTCGTTATTTAATGGGAGTGGGTACGCCTGCAAACCTTTTAGAATGCATTGCTTTAGGAGTTGATATGTTTGATTGTGTAATGCCATCTAGAAATGCGCGACATGGAATGTTGTTTACTTGGGAAGGTACCATTAATATAAAAAATGAAAAATGGAAATGTGATTATACGCCATTGGATTCTTTAGGTGGATCTTATGTAGATTCTACTTATTCTAAAGCGTATTTAAGACATTTAATTAAGTCTAATGAAAATTTAGGAATTCAAATCGCAACATTGCACAATTTAAATTTTTATCTTTCATTAGTCAAAGAGGCAAGAAAACGTATTATTGATGGTTCATTTACTACTTGGAAAAATCAATTAGTACCAATCTTAAGCCAACGTTTATAAGTTTATGTTGTCCATTTTAGATAAATATATCATTAAGAAATTCTTGTCTACATATTTTTTTATGTTGGGGATTATTATGCTTTTGTCTATGGTTTTTGATATCTCTGCTAACTTAAGTGAGTTCATCCAAAATAACGCCCCAATTTCAGCTATATTTTTTGATTATTATTTGAATTTCTTGGTATATTATGGCAACACGTTTTCGTCTATAATTGTATTTATTTCTGTTATTTGGTTTACTGCAAAATTAGCGCAAGATTCGGAAATAATTCCGATGTTATTTAGTGGTAGACCTTTCATACGCATTCTTAAACCGTATGCTATTAGTGCTACCATTTTGTTAGTCTTATCGATTTTTATCAATCATTTTTTATTGCCAATTTCTAATAAAATACGTCTAGACTTTGAAGAAAAGTACTATCGTTCTAGAATGTTAGTGGAGAATTATCATGCAGAATTTAACAAGGAAAAGTATGTCTATTTTTCGACCTATAATAGCGAGGAGAATTTGGTGTATAATTTTAATATGGAGCAGTGGACGAAAGACATTCAACCAACGTATTTTATTCGTGCTACTACCGCTAAAAATTACCCAGGAACTAATCGATGGGTTTTGAAGGATTTTTATGCGCGAAAAATTGGATCGACGAATGATATTCTTTCCTCTGGTAGGCAAAAAGATACAGTTTTTACATTTAAAATTGAAGACTTAGCTTTTAGAGATAATCGCTGTGAAACAATGACTAATAGCAAGTTAAAAGAATTTATTGATCGAGAAGTATCAAAGGGATCTTCTAATGTACCGATGTATAAAATAGTTTTATATCAAAGAACATCTTTGCCATTTGCTGTTTATGTTTTAACTTTAATAGGTGTTGCTGTTTCGAGCACTAAAAAACGAGGGGGTATTGGGTTAAATATTGCAATCGGATTAGGTTTTGCATTTACGTATATTTTTGCTATGAAAATTACAACTGTTGCAGCATTAAATGTCGGTTTCCCACCATTATTAGCGGTTTGGATTCCAAATATGTTATTTGCAATAGCAGGGGTTTATCTGTATAAAGTTTCACCAAAATAAAGGAGGTATGTTTGGAAATAATCAACAAGAAATGCTTTTGAAAATGCAACAAGCAATGGAAGAAAGCAAGCGAAAACTGGAAGAAATTCGTGTTAGTGGAGATGCTGGAGGCGGATTGATTCGTGTTGAGTTTAATGGAAATCGAAAACTTACAAATTTAGAAATCAATGCTTCGTTACAAGATGTTGATAAAGAGGATTTAGAAGATTTATTAGCGGTGGCTATCGCTAAAGCTTTGGCAGAAGTTGAAACAATTAATGAACAAACGATGTCTTCATCCGCAATGAATTTTTTACCGAAATTTTAGATGAATAAAAAAGCATTACGCATACACTATTTAGAAAAGCGTAAGGAAATTTCATTGTCAGAAAAGTTAGTATTAGAAGATGGTCTAAAAAAAATATTGTTTGAAAACTTTGATTTTTCAAATAAAATTACGAGTTGTTTTCTTCCGATAATATCTAAAAATGAAATAGATACATTCAATATTATTTCCGGTATAAAAAAAAAAGGTGGTAGAATCGCTTTGACCGTTTGGGAGAGAGAAACCAATGTATTAAATCATCGATTATTTACGGATCAAACATGCATTGAGAATAACGCAATTGGGATACCAGAACCCCAGAATGGTGAGTTTATTCCGAACGAACTATTGGATATCGTTTTGGTTCCTTTACTAGTAGTAGATAGCAAAGGAGCGCGTGTAGGTTATGGAAAAGGTGTTTACGACCGGTTTTTAGCTAATTGTTCACCGAAAACTGTTTTTATCGGATTGTCTCTTTTTGAAATGATTGAGCGTATTGAGGATGTAGACGTGTATGATATTCCTCTAAGCTATTGTATAACACCTACAAGATGTATAACTTTTGAAAAATAATTCAAGGGATCAAGGGAAATTTCACTTACTTGCTATTTTTGGAATTCCAGTTCTTTTGGTGTTAATTTTTGTAGTGAAATTAATTTGGTTAGTTTTTGTTTACATCTTAATATTATTTCTCATTACTAGGTATCTATTCAAGGCTAAATGAAACATTAATTTAGTTCCTACGTATCAGTTAATTAGAAATAAACGGTATGAATCGGAACTTTTTAAATGTTTTAATTCTTGTTATTTGGACTATCACTTGTTCTGTGAGGCCCAATCCTTCGCTTCGAGGAGTGTTTGCGAGTAAGGTATGTGTTCAAGGAAATGGTGATTTGTTTATGTTATTCGCTTTTATGGATAATGGCGTTTGTTTGTCACACATGAAAATCTTGACAAAAGATGAGTTTATAAAATTTGCTTCAGGTTATTGGCCGAGTATGTATAATCCAGAAAGAAGAAATTTTTTTAAAGAGCATAATTTAGATTGTGGTGTAATTGAAAATCATGCATTTGAACAAAAAATTCCATATTGTTTACCTCTAGATTCCTTATGGAAAATTCGGTATTCCATTTATCCATTTACGAATAATAATGATAAAGGATGGAGTGAAGGTGTGTATCGACCATCTGATAAACAATCCATTTATTTATTAAATAGATACGGGGTTAGAAGTTTTGAATCTAGTTATTTTCTAGATGAAAAGTTTTGGTTACTACTACAGGATATTCAAGATCCAGCTTGGGTATTGATGTATAAATCTTTATAAATTTGTATTTTAGCGTAATAAATTAGTTTACGTTTTATGAAAAGAATTCAAATTTTCCTTGCCGTTTTATTGTGTGGTATTTCTTTTATCACATTTTCGAATGTCAATCCATCCAAAAAAATAGTACCTGAAAAAGTACTTTATTCGGAATATTCAACGATTCCGAGTTTGGTTGTTTTTCCTAAAGGAAAAGAGTTGTTAATCGCAGATGTAGCTGGTTTTTTAGAAGATTACTTCGAAGAGAAAGTATTGTTTTCGTTGAAATTAATTGATTGTCAGAGCGATGAGTTAGGCTTTTTACATTATCGTTATCAGCAATTAATGGATGGAATACCAGTTAATTATGCTTATTATGTAGTACATACCAAAGCGAATAAAGTTGTGTCTATGCATGGACAATTATTTGATAATTTGCTTTTTAATGATGTAATTATAGATGCGAATACTGCAATTAAAAAAGCAACAGAACATATTTCGGCAAAAGAATATATGTGGGAAAATTTACAAGAAGAAAAACTGTTAAAACAACAATCTGGGAATGATAAAGCTACTTATTTTCCAGATGCAGAAATAGTTTATTTTATTGATCCGTCCAATTTATTTAATCCTGCAAAAAAAGCTTTTAAAATCGTTGTTTACGCCTCAAATCCATTGTCAAAACAAAATGTATTTATTGATGCAGCCATTGGAAAGGTTTTATTTTCCGAAAACTTATTACAGCATAAAGATGTTAAAGGTGTTGCAAATACAGTCTATAGTGGATTGCAAACGATTACGACGGATAGTACAAATACTGGGTACACATTAAAAGAAGTTGGAAGAGGCAATGGTATAGAGACCTATAATATGAAAAACAGCACTAATTTTTCTTTTTTTACGGATTTCACCGATAAAAATAATGTATGGGATACAATAAATGTGCAAAAAGATCAATATGCAGTCGATGCGCATTGGGGTGCTGAAAAAACCTATGATTATTATCTTCAAAAACATAATCGAAATAGTATAGACAATAATGGGTTCAAATTAATTAACATGGTTCATTATGGATCCGCTTTTGGAAATGCCTATTGGGATGGTGCGCGTATGGTTTTTGGTGATGGAGATGGAGTAAATACAAAAAATCCTTTAGTATCTTTGGATATTATCGGACATGAAATTACGCATGGAATTACTTCTAATACAGCGAAATTAGTTTCCCAAAATGAGCCTGGTGCTTTAAATGAATCCTTCAGCGATATTTTTGGTGTAACGATTGATTGGTATGCGCGTCCAGATAAAGCAAATTGGAAAGTAGGGGATGAGATAAGTTCTATTTTTCGGTCATTAGAAGATCCTAATGCGACTAAACATCCAGATACTTATCAAGGCAATTATTGGACAGCAATTAATGATGTGGATTTTGGAGGTATCCATAGTAATAATGGGGTTCAAAATTTTTGGTATTATTTACTGGTAGCAGGTGGTAATGGAGTAAATGATAAAGGAAATGTGTATAATGTTGCAGGAATAGGAATTGATAAAGCAGCTGCGATTGCGTATCGAAATTTAACGGTTTACTTAACTAGTTTATCTAATTTTCAAGATGCACGTTTTTATGCTATTCAAGCAGCAATTGATTTATTTGGTTCTTGTTCTCCTGAAGTAGAATCAGTTACCAATGCATGGTATGCGGTAGGAGTTGGAGCTCCCTATCTCCCTAAGGTAACCAGTGATTTTGTTGCGTCTTATGGTAAGTCATGCCGTGAATTAAAAGTGAATTTCACTAATAAGAGTAGTAATGCACAGAATTATTTTTGGGATTTTGGAGATGGGAACACTACTGAAATTTCCAACCCAAGTCATGTGTATACAAAACCAGGAAAATATACTGTGCAATTAATTGCTAAAGCATCTAATGGTTGTGGAATTTCAGATTCTATGCGTATGAAAGATTTGGTAGAGATACATCCAATCAATCCTAAACCTATTCAAGTGGCTATTTGTCCAGAAGATTCAATTGTATCTTTGATTTCTGTGATGAACGGTCCTCTAGCATGGTATTCTTCGGATTCATCGCAAGTTGTACTCGATACCGCAAGTTTGTTTTCTATTAAAAATCCTAACAGTGATACGAGTTTTTATTTGGGAAGTACAAGTGTAGCAAAAGATAGTACGATGCATGTTGGCGAGACCAATGTGAGTACTAATATTGGGAATTATGTGCCTACGGTTCGTTATCAAATTTTTGATGTTTTTAAACCTTTGGTCTTAAAATCTGTCTTGGTAAATGCGTATGCAGTTGGGGAAAGAGTGATAGAATTACGCGACGCTTCAGGGAAAGTGTTGCAAGCCAGAAACATAAATATACTCGTTGGAATTCAAAGAATTGAATTGAATTTTGATTTAGATCCAGGGGTCGATTATCAATTAGGATTAAGTGGAACTTTAGGTTCGCTTGGTCGTTCGAATACAGGAGTAAAATATCCCTATGAATTAAAAGATGTTATATCGATTAAAGGCAGTAATGCAATAAATGCTGGCTTACAATTTTATTATTCCTTTTATGATTGGGAAATAGTTTCAGTAGGGTGTAACGATACTCGTCAAGAATATCAGATTAAAATAAATTATAATTCATGTCTTACAAATGGTTTAATCAATGAAAATTTAGAAAAAGTCACTGTCTACCCGAATCCTTCTCAACGATTTGTTACATTAAGTAATCTACCTAGCGGTACTTTAAAAGTCATGGATCTACTAGGGAAAGTTATAGTTCAAAAAACGTCAGTGAAAGGGGATTTTGAATTAGATATGATTACATGGGAAAAAGGGATGTATGTGTTAGAATTAAACACACAATATGGCACTGAAGTCATTCGTATAATAAAGGAATAAAAAAGTAGAGAAAATATTTATTATTTCTTAATCTAATTCAATTATAATACATAAATTTACCATGGTAAATAAAAATAACTTAATTAAAATTTAAAAAAATGAAAAAATTAACATTGATTGCAGGTCTTGCGTTTGGATTATTTTCTTTTGTTCCAACAGATGCTACAACATGGGGTATTGACGGAGTACATTCTCGTGTAGGATTTTCTATTAATCATTTAGGAATTAATGATGTATTAGGATTCTTTACAAAATATGAGTCGAAAATTAATTCTTCCAAAGAAGATTTTTCTGACGCTATTTTTGAATTTTCTGCAGAAACTGCAAGTGTAAGTACTGGTTATGAAGGATTAGATGGTCATTTGAAACAAGCAGATATGTTTGATGCAACTGCTCATCCAAAATTATCTTTCAAAAGTACTTCTGTAACTAAAAAAGACGATAAAAATTACGAGGTAAAAGGTGATTTAACACTTCATGGAGTTACTAAATCTATTACCTTGAAAGCTGTGAAAAGCGGACTTGTTGTTAATTCACACACAAACAAATCAACTGTAGGATTTAAATTATCTGGTGTAATTAACCGTAAAGACTTTAAAGTTGGAGTTGAACTACCAGGTGTTGTAGCAAGTGATGAGGTTACAATTATTGCAAATACAGAGTTCGCTAAAAACTAATATGAAACATATTTCAATGTATGTTGCAACGCTGTCCATTCTTTGGATGGCGTTTGCTTTTTTACCACAAGAGAAACTTGGGTGGAAAATAGAAAAAAAATACAGAGTAGGATTTTCTAGTCCGTCGGTTGGCGGTGTATTTAATTCGTTCAAAGGAGAAGTAATATTGGATACAAATGATTTAAAATCAGCTTCATTTAAATTGACAATTGATCCTGCATCTGTGAATACTGGGAATGCTATGCAAAATGGCCATATTCAACAAAAAGATTGGTTAGATGCTAAAAATTATCCTTCGATTGATTTTGTTTCTACTTCATTCGAAGAAGAAGATAATAATTATTATGTAGTTGGCGATTTGACTTTGCATGGAGCAAAGCGTAAAATTAAAATCCCTTTTACTTTTCTAGAAATGAAAAAGAAAGCAAAATTAGATGCTAAATTTTCAATTAATCGTTTTGATTATGGGGTAGGTAACCCAAATGATGGCGTAGATTCTGTATTGAATATTAATGTGTTGATACCGTTGAAAAGATAAAAAAAAATGGGGTCAACTAACCCCATTTTTTGTTTTATTTTTTGTCTATTTCGACAGATGCTAGTTCGTCGGATTTATATTCTCCAGAATCTAGTTTCGATTTCAATTTTTTGAATGTTTCCAGCGTATAATTCACATCTTCAAGTGTATGAGCAGCTGTAGGGATGATTCGTAACATAATTACATCTTTCGGAACAACTGGATAAATTACAATCGAACAAAAGATGTTGTAGTTTTCTCTTAAATCATACGTTAGGTTTGTAGCTTCTGCTAGAGAACCTTTCATAAATACGGGAGTTACTGGGGAGTTCGTTGCACCAATATCAAATCCAGCCTCTTTAAATCCAGTTTGTAATGCATTTGTGATTTCCCATAATTTATTTTTTAATTCTGGGCGTGTGCGCAAAAGTTCCAAACGTTTACGTGCACCAATTGTTATTGTCATTGGTAAGGCTTTAGCAAACATTTGCGAACGCATATTATAACGTAGGTATTCAATAATACTCTCGTCTCCACAAATAAATCCACCAATTGAAGACATAGATTTTGCAAAAGTTCCGAATAACACATCAATTTCATTTTGAATCCCTTGTACTTCACCTGCACCTTGACCAGTTTCACCTAGTGTTCCGAATCCATGCGCATCATCTACAAAAAGACGGAAGTTATATTTCCCAGATTTTCTAAATTCAACGATTTCTTTTATTTTACCTTGATCACCAGCCATTCCGAAAACACCTTCGGTAATAACTAATATTCCACCGCCAGTTTGTTCTGCTAAACGTGTTGCATTACGCATTTGTTTGTCAAAACTTTCCATGTCGTTATGTTGAAATACAAAACGTTTTCCGGAGTGTAAACGCATACCATCTAAAATACATGCGTGCGATTCACTGTCGTAAACAATAATATCAGAACGGTCTACTAATGAGTCAATCGCAGAAACCATTCCTTGATATCCAAAATTTAAAAGAATACAGTCTTCTTTCTGCATGAAGTCTGCTAATTCATTCTCTAACTTTTCGTGTTCTGCTGTTTGACCAGTCATCATACGTGCACCCATTGGGTATGCTAATCCATATTGCTTTGCAGCATTTGCATCTGCTTCACGAACTTCTGGATGATTTGCTAAACCTAAATAGTTGTTTAAAGACCAGATTAAACATTCTTTCCCTCTAAAAAGCATTTTGTTACCCAATTCTCCTTCTAATTTAGGAAATGTGAAGTAACCATGAACTCCTTTTGAATATTGTCCGATAGGACCTCTATTTTTTTTGATTTTGTCAAATATGTCTTGAGCCATAATTGCAGTATTTACTTAATATAATACAAATGTTAATTAATGCGAATTTAATGAGATTTTAGGCTGTTTTTTCACCTGTTTTTTCTTTTTATTAACAGCATTGGTTCATAAAACCGTACATTCTGTTATTCTAATAAAACGCTTGTGTATATAGCAACGCGGAATTCTTTATATTTGCACAAAAAAATTACCAATGGCTTTAAAATGTGGAATTGTAGGGTTACCAAATGTTGGAAAATCCACCTTGTTTAATTGTTTGTCAAACGCAAAAGCGCAGTCTGCAAACTTTCCTTTTTGTACAATTGAACCGAATGTAGGAACAATTTCAGTTCCAGATACACGTTTAGAAGTCTTGGAAACGATTGTTAATCCAGAAAGAGTTGTTCCAACTACCATGGAGATAGTTGATATTGCTGGTTTAGTAAAAGGCGCATCAAAAGGGGAGGGGTTAGGGAATCAATTTCTTGCAAATATTCGTGAAACAGATGCGATTATTCACGTTTTGCGTTGTTTTGACGACGGGAATATTATACATGTGGATGGAAGTGTTAATCCGATTAGAGATAAGGAAGTGATTGATATTGAGTTGCAGTTAAAAGATTTTGAAACGATTGAAAAACGTATTCTAGCACTTTCTAAAAGTTTAAAGACTGGGGATAAAGATATTTTAAAAGAAAACGAAATAGCATACCGAGTAAAGGACCATTTAGAAAAAGGACTTTCGGTTCGTTCCATGGAATTTGATGAAAAAGAAATTGAGTTTGTCCATAAATTTCAATTGATTACTTCTAAACCAGTTCTATATCTATGTAATGTTGATGAATCCTCTGTAAAATCTGGCAATAAATACGTGGACCAAGTAAAAGAAAACGTAAAAGCAGAAAATGCAGAAGTATTGGTGATTGGTGCAAAAATTGAAGCGGATATTACCGAATTAGAAACATATGAGGAGCGTCAAATGTTTCTAGAAGAGTTAGGATTAGAAGAGCCAGGTGTAAATAGGTTAATTCGTTCTGCATATTCCTTATTGAACCTACAAACGTATTTTACCTGTGGGGTAAAAGAAGTAAGGGCTTGGACGATTACTAGAGGAATGACAGCACCGCAAGCAGCAAGTGTAATTCATACCGATTTTGAAAAGGGATTTATTCGTGCTGAAGTAATGAAATATATAGATTATACATCTTTAAAATCGGAAGCTGCAGTGAAAGAAGCAGGTAAATTTAAAGTGGAAGGTAAAGAATACATCGTGGAAGATGGTGATATTATGCATTTTAGGTTTAATGTATAAACAAAAAAAAACGCATAAAAAATCCCGAATCAAAAAAAATGATTCGGGATTTTTTATTTTTCATTCAGTTCAATTAATATTCATCTTCATTGAAAAGAAAGTCGTCTTTAGATGGGTAATCCGGCCAGATTTCTTCAATACTTTCGTATACATCGCCTTCATCCTCTAAATCTTGTAAGTTCTCTACAACTTCTAATGGTGCTCCGTGACGAATAGCAAAATCGATTAATTCGTCTTTAGATGCTGGCCAAGGTGCATCTTCTAAATAGGATGCTAATTCTAATGTCCAATACATAATATACTAGTTTATTAAGTTTTGTTTTTTGCACAAAAGTAATTTTATTTTGATAACATTATAATTTTTTAATTATAATCTATTTGTTAATTTTTTGAACAATTTAAACTTTTGCGTTAATGTAGCCTGTTAATTAAACATTTTTTAATTTAATATCTTGGTTTCCAAGGAGAATCATTAACGGATAAATCTTGGGATAACTTTCGTGAAAGCACAAATAAATAATCGCTTAAGCGGTTTAAATATTTTAAAATAATCGGATTGACAAAACTCACTTCATTTAAGTTGTCTGTGATTCTCTCTGCACGTCTACAAACGCAACGCGCAATATGACAATAGGATACGCTTGTGTGTCCTCCAGGTAATATAAATGACTTCATTTCTGGTAAAAGTGCATCCATCTCATCCATACAATTTTCAAGAAATACAACATCATTTTCTGAAATTTCAGGTAGTTTCATGGTGTTTGTTTCTGGGTCTGCAGCAAGTAATGATCCAATCGTAAACAATCGATCTTGAATTTCAAGTATTTGAACAACATGTACATCCTTTATTTCCTGATCTCTAATCAATCCAAGGTGGGAATTTAATTCATCGATAGTACCATACGATTCTATGCGCAAAGAATGTTTTGGAACACGTGTTCCTCCAATTAGTTGCGTGGTTCCTGTATCTCCTTTTTTGGTGTAAATTTTCATAGTTTTTTTATAAGCTGGTTAATACGTTTTTAATTCGAATGATAAAATGTTCTTTTTCTTTAGCTTGTTTCTTAATTAAGATTCCCATTTTAAAAATGTCTAAAGTTAAATGAAAATTATTGGATGCAATTAGTTGTTTCCAAGAATCAAACATGTCTTTACTCCATCGGATATCGTCTATGACAAAAATAGTCTCATCATGGCTAAATGCTTGTAACATTTCTAAATAGTTTAACAAAGCTTCACCACGATGATCACCATCAATATAGATTAAATCGAATTTTTGAGGTGCTAAATTTGTTATGTATTCTTCAAATTTTGCATGAATAAAACAAATATTATCATTTGTAAGGTTTTGTCTAGCAATATTTTGTGTTTCTAAACATCCGTCAATGGTAATGATTTTTGTATTTGGATTCCCTTCGTGTAAGAAAAAAGTTCCAACACCTAGATTTGTCCCTAGTTCTAATATAAATTTAGGTTGGTAATAGTTGCATAATTTATAAAGTAAGTGTGCATATGTTCCCTTGCAACTTGCGTTTTTATAAATAGAAGATACTGTGCGAATTTGACCCATTTTTTTTGACCCTGCTCCGAAATCAGATATCATTAATTTGGTGTGATTATTGGCTAAACTATTCGTTAAAAGCTTGATTTTAGTTTTAAATTCTTTAGAAATCTTGATTTTAAGGCAGGAATCTACAAAATTATACACAAAAGGCGAGTGTATTTGGTGTCTTCCTTGGGCTTTTCGAATGTAATTAATATATTCGCGTATCAAATGCATAGTGCAAAATAATAAAAAAGGATCGTAGAATGAATAATTCAAGCGTAGAAATAACAAATGTGGAATCACAAAGAGAAAAGGTTTTTGGTGTTCAACCAGATTTAAAGTTGGTTTCACCATGTAAACTAGGGGATGGAGTAATTGCTTTTCCGGAAGAACAAAAAGAATTGTTGATGGATAAGTTTGAAGCATCTACGCCAAAATCTACGTTTTTCATTCCTGCATCTGGTTCTGGTTCACGTATGTTTCAGTTTTTATTTGATTTTTTAGAAAATACGAATGATGAAAATACGAGTCAGATAGAACGTTTCTTAAATCATATTGAAGATTTTGCATTTTTTCATAAATTACCTTTAGAGATTCGTAAAAAAATAAAGAGTCAAGATATTATTTTGGACGATTTCGTTCGCTATTTATTGACGGATATTGGAATGGGCTTTGGGGATTTACCTAAAGGGTTGATTCCTTTTCATAAAAATGGACCATTTGTTTTAAATCCTTACCAAGAGCAAATGCTGCAAGGATTATCCGTTCAAGAGGAAAATATCGCTTTTCACTATACAATAAAGGAAAAATTTGAGTCTAAAATTCAAGATGGTATTTTAGGATTAAAAGAATTTATAGGCCAGGAAATTGATTTATCCTTTTCCTATCAAAATCCAGAAACAGATGCGATTGCATTTGATAGCGAACAAAATCCACTTATTATTGATTCTGGAGAAATGTTGACGCGTCCTTCTGGTCACGGCGCATTGTTAGAAAACTTAAATGCCATTGAGTCGGATGTTATTTTTATTAAAAACATAGACAATATTCAACATTACGATAAGTCAATTGAAATGAATGAAACCTGGAAATATTTAGGTGGAATGGCTATTTGGTTTCAAGAAAAAATCACCAAATTGATGAAGAGTCCTTCGATGGAGGAACTTACAAAATTAAACAGTACGTTTCAATTCATTTCTTTGTCGGAAATGGAGAACATGGAAGAACAAGATATTCCTAAATTATTAAACCGTCCATTTAGAATTTGTGGAATGGTTCGTAATGAAGGGCAAGCGGGGGGTGGTCCTTTTTGGGTAGAAGAAAATGGATATGTAACGAAGCAAATTGTCGAGAAGTCTCAAATTAAAATGCAAGGGCAACAATACCGATTAATGGTGCAAAGTACTTACTTTAATCCTGTAGTCATTGCAGCAGTAACGAAAGATGTATACGGCAAAAAATTTGATTTAACTGAATTTTCTGACCCAAGTAAATATTTTGTGGTTAAAAAGAAGTATAAAGGAAAAGATATTTTCTTCTCTGAATTACCTGGTCTTTGGAATGGTTCCATGGCATTCTGGAATACCATCTTTGTAGAAATACCATCAGCAGCATTTAGTCCCGTTAAAACCGTTTTGGATTTGTTAGGAAATGAACATAAATCTATTTTAAAATAGTTTATATTCTCATTTTTTGTCTTTTTAGAAGGTATTGTTGTAATACGAATTCAATGCCTTGCGCAATATCAATTTCAACGAAATCGATATTCAATTGTCCGCATTTAATTTTTATTTGATCAAAATATTTTTTTGATTCTTCCGTAAAATTCTTTTTGATATCAGCGGTTTGGAGTTTCATTTCTTCCCCGGTTTCCATGTCAATTATTTTTAGCGGACGATTGCCTAACTCTAATTCTAGTTCACTCGATTTTTCAATAGTATGAAAAACAATAACTTCGTGTTTGTTGTGTCGTAAATGTTGAAGTGCTTCAATAAAGGCGTTTTCGTGATGCACATCATCCATTAAGTCTGTAAAGAGTAAAATTAAACTTCGCTTGTGGGTCAATTCAGCAATAGTATGGATGCATGAAATCGTGTTGGTTTGACGCTTGCTATTAGGTGTATACGTATGCAAACGTTTTTCTAAGGCTTGTAAAAGGTAGTGTTGATGCGCTAACGATGATTTTGCGGGGGTGTTAATTTCTAATTCATTAGAAAATAAAGATATACCAATCGCATCTCGTTGTTTTTTTAACAATTCAATAAATGAAGCAGCACTAACTATTGCGAATTCTAGTTTGTTTAATTGGTTTGGTTTTCCAAAATACATGGAACTTGAACAGTCAATAACTATTTGACAACGCAAATTTGTTTCTTCATCGTATTTTTTGGTGAATAATTTATCGGTTTTACCGTAAAGTTTCCAGTCGATGTGTTTTGTAGATTCTCCTGTATTGTATAAACGATGTTCTGCAAATTCTACTGAAAAACCATGAAAAGGGCTTTTGTGCAGTCCTGTAATAAAACCTTCAACTACTTGTTTTGCTAGTAATTCTAGGTTTCCAAATTTTGCTAAATCCGCTTTATTGATTTTATGCATGTTTTTTAGATTTTACAAATAGATTGACCAATACTCCTGATAAGATGAAAATAATTCCTAAAATAGAAAGAATCGGTAAACTTTCATCAAAAAAATAAATTCCGATAATTAATGCATAAATGGAGCCTAGGTATTGAAATGGACTAATAATGCCAATTTCTGCGATCATGAAAGCACGCGTCATTAAAACTTGGGCGATTTGCGTAAATATGCCTAATAAAAGTAGATAAATCCATTCTTCATATTTTGGCACAACAAAATCAAAGCAGGACCATATTCCCATCACCGGAAGCGAAATCATCGGGAAGTAGATAACGATATTTAATGGGGTTTCTGTTGCTTTTAGTCGTGCGACAGAAATATATGCTATTCCAGAGAAAAATGCAGAAATGACACCAACTATAATCCATTTCCAAGAGATTTTGGCAGATAATGCGGAAATTTCAAGTTTGGATAACCCAAGGATAAAAACACCGATGAGCGCAATCCCAATACAAATCCACTGTCCAATTGTTATGCGATCCTTTAAAAAGAAATATGCTAGAATAATGGTGAAAATTGGCGCTAAATATTGAAGTGTGGAAGCAATTGCAATGGGAAGGTGCTGAATCGTGTAAAAAAACAATGTAAGTGCAATCATACCAGAAAATCCTCGAACGAATAACCCTTTTCGATTGGTACCTAAAATGGATAGATTTCGTTTACGTAATAAGAAGGCACTAATAGAGAAGGAGATAATAGAACGAAAAAGAACAAGTTCATGTGTTGGGAATTTAGAATAGACAGGTAATTGTTCAATCGTATCTTGCCCACCTAACAGTTTTACTAGAAAATTGACAACCATGAAGCATAGTCCAGAACCAATAATATATACTATTCCTTTGCTATTATTCATATTTTGTATCAATTATTTGCTATTTCAATAAGTTAATGTTAACTTTATGTTATCAAGTTTAATTTAATGTTAATATTTTAATATCATGAAAGCAGTTATCTACACATTAAATCTATTTTTTGTCGTATCGTTAATGACAAATGTAGTATTATCTCAAAGAATAAAAGAGGTGAAAGACATAGATGGTAATAATTATTCAGTAATCCGTATTGGTAAGTCTGAATGGATGACTGAAAACTTAAGGACGATGCATTTTAATAATGGGGATTCCATATTAGATGAACATTTAGCAATATCTAACCCTAATCCTTTATATTCTGGGAAGTATTATTCTTGGAGTGTTGTAAATGATGCGCGCAATGTTTGTCCTACTGGATGGACAGTACCTACAGATCAAGATTGGTTTTATTTAGAAAATAAATTGGGAGGAGAGGATATTGCAGCGATTGACATGAAATCGGATAAAAAAGGTGTTTGGGAAGATTTTGATTTTTTTGACTTGAATGCTTCTGGTTTTAGTGCTTTTCCAATTGGTTATGTTACCGAAAAAGGTAAATTGTCTAATGTAGGAATACATGCATACTGGTGGAGTTCTACTGAACAAAATGAAAAACAAGCTATTGGAAGAGCAATCGGGATAAACGAAGATAACGTTTATAAAGGTTTTGCATCAAAAGAAGACGGGTTAACCATACGTTGTATTCGGTATATTAAGTAATTGTTAATTAATTATAATCAAATTTTATTTTAATTAATATTGTGCTTCACAATAATTTAAATATAATGAAAAGTAGATTGGTTTTATTCTTTATTTGTTTCTTATCTGTATTTTTTTCAAAAGCACAATCTACAGGGAATGGCGTTACAGATATTGAAGGAAATGTATACAAGTCTATTTTACTTGGGAAGCAGGAATGGATGATGGATAATCTGAAAGTTACAAAGTACAAAAACGGACAACCGATTCCGCATATTCAAGACAGTACAGTTTGGAATGCTTGGGAAAATGGCGCTTATGTTTTTTATAAAAATGACACAAAACACGGAGTACTATATAATTGGATGGCAGTTATCGATAAAAGAGGTGTTTGTCCAACTGGTTGGCATGTTCCTTCTGGAGTAGAATGGGATACTATAGCCAAATTTCTAGGTGGTGATGAAATTGCAGGTGGTAAAATGAAAGCGAAACTACATTGGGAAATGCCTAATACTTCTGCTACCAACACAAGTAGTTTTCATGCTTTACCTAAGGGTATGTATGGCGTAAATGGTTCTTTTAATAATATTGGTAAGAATGCTTATTGGTGGAGTTCTTCATAACATGGTGAGTTAAGTGCATGGGGGAGAGAAATAGGTTTTAATGAACCTGCACTCTTCGCTGGACACGGAGACAAACGTGATGGATTATCGATTCGTTGTATTAAAGACAAATTTTAATTATTATACCTAATTAGGGGACTGTTTCAATATGAAACAGTCCCTTTTTTTGTATATTTACTTTTCAATTGAAAGTATGCTAGCAAAAGAATTTTACAACAAGAATTTAGTACAATTAGAGCAGGATAAGAAATCTTTAATGCGTGTTTTAAGAAATTACAGCTGGTTACGTTTGATTATTTTTTTAGCAACGACCATAGGAGTTTATTTAACGTTTGGTAAGTATTTTCCATTTTTCACGGTAATCCTTGTTTCAATAGTTTTGTTTTTAATCGTATTAGCGCGCTATACGGATTGTAAAACAGCCTTGAAGATTGTACAAAATAAAATTAATTTAACTGAAAATGAGATTGATGCATTAGGTGGCGATTTTTCAGGATTTAATTCGGGTGAAAAACATGCATCGAATAATCACCCTTTTTCAGGAGATTTAGATTTGTTTAAATCCAATGGATTATTTGCCTTTATAAATAGAACAACAAGTAGTTTAGGAGAAAAAGAATTGGTTTCGATGCTTTTATATGGCAATAAAAAACCAACAGAAGTCAATGAGATCGTAGAACAATTCGCTAAAAACACAACCTGGTCCCTTCATTTTCGGGCAGTTGGAATAATGCAGGAAGACTCCAAACAAAAGGAATATCGCTTAAACCAGTTATTAGATTCCAATTTTCCAATTAAAACTTGGTTTAAATCTATCAAGTTACTCATCCCTATTTTGGCTTTTTCTTCCTTGATTCTTTTTAATTTAGATATTATTTCTACCTCCGTTTTTTCGTTGATTATTCTAATTACTTTAATTCCAGCGAGTATCGAATTAAAAAACACCAATTTTATCGCAAATCAAATTTCAAATGTAGAAGATCGAATAGTAGTGATGCGTAATCAACTGATTTCATTAAATGAATTAGTACAAAAAGATCAAAATGAACCTTGGATTTCTACTTTTTTTCAAGAAAAACCAAAAGAGATAGCCGACGAATTAAATCAATTGATTAAAATTATTAGCAGATACAACACACGAAATAATATGGTGTTGGGAATGGCGATAAATGTGTTTTTAGCTTGGGATATTCGACAACGAATTTCACTTGGAAATTGGATAACAAAAAATCAGGCTAAATGGGAAGGATGGGAGCAAGGATTGTCTAAAGTGGAAGCGTATATATCCGCAGCGACTGTGCGATTTAATTATCCAAATACCATTTATGCGCAATTAAATGAAATTGAGAAAAAGGAAATGAAAGGATTGACCCATCCCTTATTAGCACACACATCTTCGGTGCAAAATGATTTTAGTTTAGTCGATTCCCAACAATTTATGATTCTTACAGGTCCAAATATGGCAGGAAAGAGTACTTATTTACGAGCAATTGGTTGCGCAATAATGTTTGCAAATGCTGGATTCCCTGTTTTTGCAACCGAATATACATACCCAAAGGTTCATTTATATACTTCGATGCGAACAAGCGATAATCTTTCGGAAAACAGCTCCTATTTTTTTGCCGAATTGAGTCGTTTAAGAAAGTTAATGGACGCTGTGGAGCAAAATCAATCTGTTTTTGTGCTTTTAGATGAAATTTTAAAAGGAACCAATAGTAAGGATAAAGAAGAGGGCTCCTATAAGTTTATGCTTAAAATGCAAAACCTTGGAGCTGCAGGTGTCATAGCTACACACGATTTGTCTTTGTGTACATTGGAAACGCAAAACAAGGCGTTTTATACAGCACATTTTGACTCTACGATTCAAAACGATGAATTGACATTTGATTATCAGCTTCAAAATGGTGTTTGTCAAAATATGAATGCCTCTTTTTTATTAAAGAAAATGAATTTGGTGAATTAATTTAGGGAATTCTAAAAGTAAAACCTGTATTTTTTGTATATTGGCTAATCTGTTTTTATTAATGATTTGAATATATGACACATCGCATTTTTTTTTGTTACACATTTCTATTTTTAACCTTGATTTTTTTACCATTATCCATTAGTGCGCAAACTTTGGAGGAAGAAGATAATGAAGAAGCGGAGACATATTCTCGCATAAATCCTCACCATTCCATCAGTTTGGAGGTTGGTTTACCAGTTGCTATTAGAAACAAGAATTTTAACGGGTATATGCAAGGAATTGTGAATATATCTCCTTATTATCATTATTCGTTCAAAAATCGATTGACTACTGGATTGGGAGTTAATTATAATTATTTTTGGATTAATCATGTGTTGACGAACGATACTAAAAATTTAGGTGGTATTCAGTCACTTGGAGCTTTTGTTAGAGTAGGCTATGAAAAATTTCACACAGATCGATACGGGATTGATTTAAACGTAAAAATTGGACAATCTATATTGATTTTTGATTCAGAAAATAACCGAAAATTAAGCAAGTTACCTACAATGAATGTACTTGTAGTCGAGCCTTCTATAGGTTTTGTTATCACTGCAGATAATCAATCGTCCTATCGATGGGTAGTGAGTTATACGGCTCAAAAATATAATTTCGATCCTACCTTACTAGGCTTTGTAAAGGATGTTTCAAATGCTAATTCTAGTCCTGCAACATCATTTACACAGTTTCTAACCGTCGGATTTGGATATACCTATTATATAAAGCAACGTTAATACATGTTTGTTACGCAAAACACAGCTGAAGCAGTTAAAACGTATTTTTCGGAACGATTAATTCCATATTTTACCGAAAGAGAAATAAATACATTCTACAAAGAATCTTTAAAAAAACGTTTAAAACTTTCGGATGCCGATTTGTTGCTCCAAAAAGACATTCGATTGTCAGAATCAGATTTGCTTTATTTTAGATCTATTGTAAAACGATTGCAAAACCACGAACCGTTTCAATATATTCTAGGAGAAACTTTTTTTTATGATTTACTTATCCGTTGTGATGAACGTGCTTTGATTCCAAGGCCTGAAACAGAGGAATTAGTGGATTGGATAATTAGTTCGTTAAATACTACTCAAAAATATACTGTTTTAGATATTTGCACAGGATCGGGTTGTATTGCTTTGGCACTTAAAAGTATTTTAAAGAAAAGTGATATTTCTGCTACAGATATTAGTAATGAAGCTATTGCGCTCGCTAAGAAAAATGCAATGTTACTATCCTTGGATCTACATTTTCTACAAGACAATGCATTAGTAGAAGACGCAGATATATTTACTGAAAATTCATTCGATCTTATCGTTTCAAATCCACCGTATATTCCGATGAAAGAAAAGGATTTAATGGAGAAGAACGTACTGGATTTCGAACCTCATTTGGCATTATTTGTTGCAGATGAAACACCGTTAATTTTTTATAGAGCAATCGCTGAAAAAGCACTTCGTCTATTAAAACCAGATGGATGCTTGTTTTTTGAATTACATGAATCTTATGCTGAATTGACAAAAGAATTAGTAATTGCAATCGGATACGATGCGGTGGAAATAAAATTAGATTTACAAGGGAAAAGTAGAATGCTAAAAGCGAAGAAAAAGTAAAGTATGACAACGTTAGCGGCGAAACAAGAAATTGAAAGATTATCCAAGGAACTTAATCATCACAATCATTTGTATTATGTGGAAAGTACTCCGGAAATATCGGATTATGAATTTGATATGCTCTTAAATCAATTAATCGATTTAGAAAGGAAATTTCCCGAGTTTGCTTCAGAGACAAGCCCAACAAAACGTGTTGGAGGAGATATTACTAAAAAGTTCACTACCGTAAAACACCGTTTTCCAATGCTTTCACTAGGAAATACCTATTCGAGAGAAGAAATTATTGATTGGGAAAATCGCATTAAAAAAAGCATTGAAACGAAAATTGAATATGTTTGCGAACTTAAATATGATGGAGTTGCAATAGGAATCGCCTATGAAAATGGGAAATTAGTTAGGGCAGTTACACGAGGAGATGGTACGTCAGGGGAGGATGTCACAGCGAATGTGAAAACAATAAAAACAATACCACTTCAACTTACAAAAGAATTCCCAGCAGATTTCGAAATTCGAGGAGAAATTTTTTATCCAATAGCTTCTTTTCACAAAATGAATGAAGAGCGACGTGAAAACGAAGAACCTGAATATGCAAATCCTAGAAATTTGGCTTCCGGGACATTGAAACAACAAGACTCTAAAATTGTAGCGGAAAGAGGTTTAGATTGTTTTTTGTATGGTTTATATGGCAATGATTTGCCAATTAACAGTCATTTCGAGAGTGTTTTAAAAGCAAAGGAATGGGGATTTAAGATTCCTGTTTTAGCAGAAAATTACATACATAAAACAGATTCTATTGATGGAATCATGGAGTTTATTTCTTATTGGGATAAACAGCGTGAAAATCTTCCATTTGAAATTGATGGGGTTGTTATAAAAGTGAACAATTACGACGCACAACAAGAATTAGGCTTTACAGCAAAATCACCTCGTTGGGCAATTGCCTATAAATTTAAAACAGAACGTGTTGAAACTATATTAGAATCGGTTGTATTTCAAGTTGGAAGAACAGGTTCGATTACGCCAGTTGCAAATCTAAAGGCAGTTCAATTAGGTGGTACAGTTGTCAGACGTGCTTCCCTTCATAACGCGGATCAAATCGAAAAAAATGATTTGTATATTGGGGATAGTGTATATGTAGAAAAAGGAGGAGAGATCATTCCTAAAATTGTTGGGGTAAATCTAGAAAAACGTGCTGTAAATGCACTTAAAGTGGATTTTATCACGCATTGTCCAGAATGTCAAACGGAATTAGTTCGTAATGAAGGAGAATCCAACCATTTTTGTCCAAATGAAAAGGCATGTCCACCGCAAGTAACTGGTAGGATGGAACATTTCATTGCACGTAAAGGAATGAATATTGATGGATTAGGTGTAGAAACGATAGTGCAACTATTTAAAGCTGGCTTGGTTCAAAATGTTGCGGATTTATATACCCTGACCTTTGATCAAGTGGTCAATTTAGATCGCATGGCAGATAAGTCTGCAAATAATTTATTGCAAAGTGTGGAAGCATCCAAGCAAATACCTTACGAACGCGTATTATTTGCTTTAGGTATTCGTTTTGTAGGTGAGACTGTTGCGAAAAAATTAGCCTCCAAATTTGAGAATATTGATTTATTAGCACAAGCTTCTTTTGACGAACTTATTGCAGTAGATGAAATTGGAGAACGAATAGCAATTTCAGTACAAAGTTATTTTTCAGAGGAAGAGCATAAGCAATTAATCGAAAAATTAAGACTAGCTGGGGTTCAATTACAAGGAGTTAAAAAAGAATTTCTTTCTAATAAATTTGAAGGGATGAACTTTGTAGTTTCCGGGGTTTTTTCCACTTTTTCACGGGATGAATTAAAAAAAGTCATTGAAGACAACGGAGGAAAAAATGTTAGTTCAATTTCAGCTAAAACTACGTATGTCGTGGCAGGAGAAAATATGGGACCAGCAAAATTGGAAAAAGCCACAAAGTTGGGAGTGAAGATTTTGAGTGAGCAAGAGTTTGTTGAGTTAATAAGTTGAAAGCACTTTCAACTTTCTAATTTGGACTTTCGACTATTTACTTTCAACTAATTTTCACTAACTTTGAGCATCTTAATTTTAGAAACATGAGTAACTTCAAAGGTTCCGGTGTAGCATTAGTAACACCATTCAAATCAGATAAATCCGTAGATTTTGACGCATTACGCAAATTAGTTCAGTTACAAATACAAGGAGGTACAAATTTCTTGGTGGTGATGGGAACAACTGCGGAATCTCCAACATTAAGTAAAGAAGAGAAAGAAGAGATTTTACAAACTGTCATTAATAAAAATGCAGGTAGATTGCCAATTGTTTTCGGAGTAGGAGGAAACAATACCTTAGAAGTTGCCAAAGCAATCGCTAATGTTCCTGCTGGTGTGGATGGAATTCTTTCTGTTTCGCCTTATTATAATAAGCCAACACAAGAAGGTATTTACCAACATTTTAAATTTTTAGCAGAAGCTAGTAAATTGCCAATCATTTTATACAATGTTCCTGGAAGAACTGGTTCAAACATGTTAGCAGACACAACCTTGCGTTTAGCCGAATTACCTAATGTTGTTGCTGTAAAAGAAGCATCAGGTAACTTCGAACAAATCATGGATATTATCAATCGTAAACCAAAAGGGTTTAATGTACTTTCAGGGGACGATGCGATTACAATGCCTTTAATAGCGTGTGGCGCAGCAGGTGTGATATCCGTTGTTGCAAATGCATTGCCTGAAAAATTTTCAACTATGGTAAATGCTTCATTGAAGGGAGAATTTGATTTAGCGCGACCAATACATCATGAATTACTAAACATTACTAAAATGTTTTTTGAAGAAGGAAATCCTGGAGGGGTTAAAGTAGCTTTAGAAAACAGAGAAATACTAACCCAAAATCTTCGTTTACCTTTAGTGCCTGTTTCTACTAACTTAGCAAACAGAATCAACCAAGAAATGAAATCATTAGTGCAATTAGCACATAATTTATAATCCATAACTCAAACTCATAATTCATAATCTCCTAAATGGTTCAATACACACAAATCAAACAACTAGTCGAATCAGCATCCAAAATTGTAATTACTTCACACAAATCGCCAGATGGTGACTCAATTGGAAGTTCTGTCGCACTTTATTTAACGTTAAAAGGCTTAGGAAAACAAGTGGTGATTTGTCATCCAGATCCTTTTCCGAATTATTTAGCATGGGTTCCATGTGTAAATGAGATTGTAGATTTTGAGACCAAGGAAAATGAAGTACGTCAACATTTAAATGCTGCAGATTTAATTTTTTCCTTAGATTATAATGAGCCATCTCGTTTGGGGGATGCAATGGGGGAGGTGCTTCGTGCAACGAATGGTAAAAAAGTGATGATCGATCATCATTTAAATCCGGAAAATTATGTAGACGTAATGCTTTCAGATACTACTTCTTGTTCAACATGTCAGTTGGTGTATGATGTTATCGAAGGCGCAAATTGGAATGAGTATTTAACACCCGAAGTTGGCACGGCGATTTATTTAGGGATCATGACTGATTCAGGTTCCTTCCGTTTTCCTTCTGTGCAGCCTAGAACACATGAAATTATTTCACGAATATTGCCTTTAGGATTCAATCATGCAATAATTCATGAAAACATTCATGACACTAATACGCTGGAGCGCTTACGTTTGAAAGGGTATGCATGTTCGGATAAATTAGTGGTGGATGAGAAAATGCGTATAGCTTATATTTGGTTGACTTTGGATGAATTACATCAATTTAATCATCAAAAAGGGGATACAGAAGGACTCGTAAATACTGCATTGTCCATTTTTGGAATGCGTGTTGCGGTGTTGTTTGTGGAAGCAGAAGGTGGATTTATAAAGATTTCCTTCCGTTCTAAAGGAAAAGAGAATCCCGTAAACGAAATGGCAGGTAAATATTTTCAAGGTGGAGGACATGCAAATGCTTCTGGTGGTCGATTCGACGGTAAAATCGAGGATGCTATTCAATTGTTTTTGAATGTCGCCCCACACTATTTTGTGTAATTTTCGAATTTTACATTTGTTAATTAATTAGATTCTATGAAACCAATATTATTTTTTCTAGTAATTATTCTGTTATTCAGTTGTAATTCCAATACAGAAAAAAAAGAAATCGATTGGAGTAAGCAAAAATCGATTGAAATGAATCAACGAATTGCGCAAAAAGAAAAATTAAATATCGCCATGTATTTAGAGCATCGAAAGATGTTAGATATGCGTCAAACAGGTTCTGGATTATATTATGGGGTATATAAAAAAACGGCTGGAGATTCCGCGAAAACAGGAATGGAAGCTGGTGTAAGATATGTGATTACATTTTTAAATGGAGATACATGTTATGTTACACCAAAAGATGAAATTGTTTATTTTAAAATAGACAAAACGGATATTGAATCAGGTGTTCAGGAAGGTGTGAAAAAAATGAGGTTGGGAGAGAAAGCAGTATTGATTATTCCTTCTCATCTAGCACATGGTATTTCAGGAGATAATAATAAAATTCCACCAATTACACCTTTAGTGATTGATCTGGAATTATTAAAATTAAATAATTAATATGAGAGCAAAAATCGTTTATTTCTGTATGGCTTTAAGTCTTGTAGGGTGTAATGTAGAAGGAGTTAAAAAAGAAATAAATGAAGATGAAAACATTGTTTCGGATTTGAAAAAGACAAATTCAACAAATAAAACCCTTGTTCCAACGAAGATAAAGAATGAATTAAAATTAAAGGATGGACTAGAAATTAAATGGTTCAAACATGGAGAGGGCGAAAAACTGAAAGAAGAAGATGTAATTCAAATTAATTATCAAGTTTTCTTAGAAGATGGAACATTGGTAGATGGTAATGAATTATTGAATCGTGCCTCACTTCCTTTTTTAGTTGGATATGGTATGCAAACAAAAGGCTGGGATTTAGCCTTGTTACATTTAAAAGTAGGAGATTTTGTTGAAATATTCTTACCAGCAAAATTAGCACGTGGAAAATATGGTGTAAAAGGACTTATTCCACCAAATGCTAATAATATTATTCGGGTTAAAATTTTAAGTAAGATTAAGCCTACAAGAAAAATAGATGATGTAAAGGTTTGGTTATTAGAAGAAAATAAGGATGAATTAACAACAGCAACCGAAAGTAATACGATCGATTTTCATTACATGGTAGGTACTAAATCTAATCCAAAATACGATTTAAGTTATCGACGTGGAGTGCCATTTCGGATGAGGTTTTCAGATAATGGTCTAGTTTCAGGCCTTAAAAAAGGAATGTTAGGAGTGAAAAGATCCGATAAAGTTTGGGTGCTTGTTCCACCAGAAGAAGCATACGGTAATCAAGGATTGTTAGATTTAGTAAAGCCAAATGAAAAACTTTTTTACGATATTTTTGTCGTAGAAGTTATGTGATTTATTGTGTAAAATAATTGAATATAATCGTATTTCCTGGAAAAACAACTTGTAAAATACGTTAAATTTGGAATTTACTTTTTGAAATCTCTATTTAAAATTGTACTTTTGGGACGCTTATGCTATCGGGACGTAGCTTAGCCCGGTAAAGTGCGCGTCTGGGGGGCGCGAGATCGGAGGTTCGAATCCTCTCGTCCCGACTAAATTATTACTATGAAATATTTATATATACTTGTTTTAGCGTCTTTTACATTTACATCTTTTGCACAAAATGCAAAAAAACGAAATGCAGACGATTTAATCTTTGAATCAGAAGAAGATTTTACCTTAGAGAATAATTTCGATGGTGTATTAAATTTTGAGGTTCATAAACAAGTTTCTTCCAATCCAAATTTGAAATTTTCACAAACTTGGGATACAGAAACCTGTTTTTCTTCAAAACGAAGAAATTCTTTCTCGAATGTCGAAGATACTTTATGGTTGTGTGTGGGAGATACGCTTGCAGAAGAGTTTAAAATCCCCTTTGATGGTTATATGACTTCGCATTTTGGTCCACGACATGGGCGTGCGCATCAAGGGATTGATATCTCCCTTAAAACAGGTGATTTAGTTGGTGCTGCCTGGAGCGGAAAAGTGCGTTATGCGAAGTTTAATAAAGGTGGATACGGCAATTTAGTGGTGATACGCCATTATAACGGGTTAGAAACTTTTTATGCGCATTTAAGTAAGTTGTTAGTCGTTCCTAACCAAGAAGTGAAGGCGGGTGATATTATTGGACTTGGAGGAAATACCGGTCATTCTTTCGGAGCACATTTACATTTTGAGGTTCGTTTTTACGATATTCCGATTAATCCAGAATATATCATAGACTTTGCGAATAAAAACGTGAAAGATGAGAATCTGTTAGTACATAAGGATTTATTTAAACCAAAAAACACTTCTACTGTTCCTTCAAGAATAAAAGAAGTTGAAATGGACGAGGAATTTGAAGATATTGACAATAGTGTTGAGGCTACAGAAGTTCTTGCTGGTGTTGCAGTTGCTTCTAAAAATTTAGCTCCAGTTCGCTCAGAACCAGTAAGAGAAGCGCGTAAATACCATAAGGTTCGAAGCGGAGATTCATTATTTAAAATTGCAAACCTTAATGGTTTAACGGTTGAAAAATTATGCCAATTAAACGGTATTCGTCAAAATAAAACACTCGAAGTAGGAGTTACTATTCGTGTGAAATAATTTCTTTATAAACGTTTATGCGTATTTTTTATTGTTCTCTTTTTGTTTTAGCGATAACACTTAGTGCTTGTTCAGAATACGCAAGGGTTGTTAAAAATGATGATTATAAACGTAAATTTGAATTAGGCATAAAGCTTTACGATCAAGAGAATTACATAAAATCCATTGCACTTTTAGAACAAGTGTATCAGCGAACACCTAAATCTTCAGAAGGTGAGAATTCCTATTACCGTCTCGGTGTTGCTAATTACAGACTTGGAGATTATTATACTGCACAATACTATTTAGCTTCTTTTGGTGATAAATATCCTAACAGTGTAATGCGAGAAGAAACCTCTTTTTTGTATGCGCTTTGTGCAGTGAATAATTCACCAAAATCATCTTTAGATCAAGCTGAAACGGAAACTGCTCTAAACGAATTACAATTGTTTATTTATAAATTTCCACAATCCGATAAAATGGATACGTGCAATAAATTAATGGATCAATTACGTTTTAAATTGCAGTATAAAGATTTTGAGTCCCTAAAAGTATATGATCGAACGGAAAATTATAAAGCTGCAATCGTAACATCTGAAACTTTTTTGAAAGAAAATTCAGTATCTATCTATCGGGAAAAAGTATGGGAGATTCTTATTAATAACTCCTATCAACTTGCAAAACACAGTGTAGAAGACAAAAAAAAGGAGAGAATTGACAAAACAATGGAAAGATATAGTAAATTTGTACTAGAGTTTCCAAATTCAGAGCGCCTGGAGGAGTTGAAAAACTTAACAGCTCGCTTGTTTTAAGAAGTTTAATTTAAATTTTAACATAAATCATCGTATGAATTTCAAAAACACAAATTCTGAACGTTCAACAATCACTAGAAATACAATTGATTTCGAAGAGAAAACAGGTAACGTATATGAGACGATCGTTGCAATGGCAAAAAGATCTAACCAAATTTCTGTTGAATTAAAAGAAGAGTTAACTAGTAAATTACAAGAGTTTGCTTCAACTACAGATAATTTAGAAGAAGTTTTCGAAAATCGTGAGCAAATTGAGATTTCTAAATACTACGAAAAACTTCCAAAGCCAGTAGCAATTGCTATGTCTGAAATGTTGGAAGATAAAGTGTACTTTCGTAAGTACGAAGAAGAAGAAGACAAAAAATAAAATGAAAGGAAAAAAAATACTTTTAGGAATTACTGGAGGTATTGCAGCGTATAAAATCGCTTTTCTGATACGATTATTGAAAAAAGAAGGGGCAGAAGTCAAATGTATATTGACTCCTGCCTCTTGTGATTTTATAAGTCCCCTAACCCTAGCTACACTTTCTGAAAATCCAGTTTATATTGATTTTTGGAATCAAAAAGATGGTCAATGGACCAATCATGTAGACTTAGGGATGTGGCCAGACGTGTTTCTAATCGCTCCACTAACTGCAAATACTTTAGCAAAACTTGCAACAGGTTATTGTGACAACCTATTGACTGCTACCTATCTTTCTGCAAAATGTCCGGTGATGATTGCTCCTGCCATGGATTTAGATATGTATGCGCATCCTACCACAATCAATAATCTAAATCAATTAGCATCTTATGGCGTGAAAATTCTTCCTGCAGAAAGTGGATTTCTTGCAAGTGGACTAGTTGGGAAAGGTAGAATGACTGAGCCAGAAGACATAGTGGCTAAATTGAAGACTTTTTTCACGCTAAATAATTCAATGCTTGGAAAAAAAGTATTGATTACAGCAGGGCCAACACATGAGCATATTGATCCCGTACGTTTTATAGGAAATCATTCAACCGGTAAAATGGGATATGCAATTGTACAAGAATTTCTTGAAAGAGGAGCAGAGGTCTTACTTATTTCAGGTCCTACAAAGTTAGAAATAACCCACCCTAGATTAACTAAAAAAGAGGTAGTGTCAGCAAGTGAAATGTTGTCTTTGGTTCAAGAATATTGGACTTATTATCAAATAGGAGTGTTTTGTGCAGCGGTTGCGGATTATCGCCCAGTTGTTAAAGCGACTGAAAAAATTAAGAAAAAAGAAGAAGAAATTACACTGACACTCGTTAAAAACCCAGATATTTTGGCTTGGGCTGGAGTAAATAAGCAAGCAGGACAATTTATAGTAGGTTTTGCGCTTGAAACAAACGACGCGCTTCAACATGCTAAAAATAAAATAGTAAGTAAGAATTTAGATGCTATTGTGGTAAATTCCTTGGAAAACGAAGGTGCAGGATTTGGACATGATACGAATAAAATTGCTATTCTATCGAAAGACGACCAAATAACAGATTTTCCTTTAAAATTAAAACAGGATCTTGCACATGATATTGTAAATTATATCGATGATAATTTTTGATACATTGCATTAAGTAGTTTGTTTAATAGTATTTCACTAATAAAAAAGTAAATCAGAAAAACTTTTAATTCCTCTTTTTGAACAAATATTTTATTGAATTCACCGACTAAATTTAATTAACTACCTTTTTTTCATTAGTTTTATAAGACAATTCTTTCAACGTATGATCAAAGTATTTCTAGTTATAAGTATACTATTTATTCCTTTTACCTATAAATCACAAGAGCTTAATTGTCAAGTCACTGTGGTAAATGACGCCAAATTAGAAGTTTCTTCTGTGGAACAAGAAATCCTTGCACAAATGAAGCAAACCGTTTTTGAGTTCATGAATAACACCAAATGGACGAAAGATAAATTTTCAGTAGAAGAAAGGATAAATTGTAATATTCAAATTCAAATCAATGCAATTCCTTCTCCTGGCGTCTATGAAGGAACCATGCAGATTCAATCTTCTAGACCTGCATTCAAAAGTACGTATAACACAACCGCATTTAATTTTGTGGACATGGACATATCATTTCCATTCTCTAGAAATTCCGTTTTAATTTATGCCCCTAATCAATTCAGAGATAACATAACCTCGGTACTTGCTTTTTATGCCTATTATATTCTAGGTGTAGATTATGATTCCATGTCTCTAAAAGGTGGAAATCCCTATTTTGTGGAAGCACAACAAATTGTTGCTAATGCCCAATCTTCCAATATTAAAGGTTGGATGTCTAATGAAAGCTCCAAGAAAAATCGCTATTGGTTAATTGATAATACCTTACAACAATTGTTTGAGCCTTTACGCGAATGCAACTATGAATACAACAGAAAGGGTTTAGATCAATTATATGAAAACAAAGAAAGTGCTAGAAAAAACATGTTTAATGCATTGAATAAATTGACCAAAATAGCTGCTGCAAGACCAGGTTCTATAAATGTCACCATTTTTGTGCAGGCAAAAACTTCCGAGTTGAAAAATTTATTTTACGATGCTACTTTAACAGAAAAAACGGATTTAGTAAATCTACTAAAGAAAATTGACCCTGTGAATTCTTCTAAATATCAAGAAATATTAAACTGATGTTGAATTCTTTATACATACAAAACTTTGCACTTATTGAGAAAGTAACCTTAGATTTTTCGAAAGGATTTACAGTAATAACTGGAGAGACAGGTTCAGGTAAGTCTATCTTATTGGGTGCTTTACATCTTATTTTAGGGGAGAGAGCAGATTATTCAGTAATTCGAAATAAAGAAGAAAAAACGGTGGTTGAAGCTGTTTTTAAAATTAGAAATTTTGATTTACAAACGTTTTTTAACCAATATGAACTTGATTTCAACGAAGAGACAATCATTCGTAGAGAAATTTCGGCACAAGGTAAATCGCGCGCTTTCATTAATGATACGCCAGTTCAATTGAATATATTGAAGGATCTTGCAGAAAAGTTGATTCATATTCATTCGCAACACCATACCATCGATTTAAAGAACATTGATTTTCAAATGGAGCTTTTAGATGTGTTAGGAGATACACTAGAACTTAAAAATGAATTCAATAGCTTGTTTTTAGCGTATAAAAAATCCAAAATTCAACTAAATCACAAGGAAGAAACTTTGAAAAATGCCTTGTTGAATGCGGATTACGTAAAATTTCAGGTGGATGAATTAGAAAAATTAGAATTAACTACAACGAATTTTCAAGAAGTTGAATCAGAATTGAAAGCAATTGAAAATAGCGAAGACATTAAAATTGGATTTTCGGTATTGATTAATCAATTGACAGACGAGGGGGACGCCACAAATGCGATCAATCAATTAGGTCAAGTAAAATCTAAATTAGATAAGTTAGCAGGTATTTATCCGCAATTAGATGAATTAACCCGAAGATTTAGAGAGTCTTATTTGGAGATTTCGGATATTGGGAACGAGGCTTTATCTAATCTGGACGATTTAGAAGTAAATCCAGCACAAAAAGAATTTCTTACAAGTAAGCTTGATTTGTTTAATTCTGCTTTGAGAAAACATAATGCATTGAATCAAAGTGAATTACTTGGAATATACGCAACTTTATCGAATGCGCAACTTTCTGTAGAAGAACTAGAAACTGAAATTAGTGAATTAAAAAATAGTTTAAATGCGCTAGAGGTTCAATTAAACCTACAAGCAACACTTTTACATGAAGCGCGTGTGACTAAAGCATTAGGTATTCAAAATCAATTAATTGAATTGTTGTCTGAACTTAAGTTGCCCCATACTCAAATTGTTTTTGATCTCACGAAAACGGATAAGTTTTCCGCGAATGGCCTAACAGAGATGAAATTATTATTTTCTCCGAACAAAGGAATGTTACCCTTACCAGTGGAGAGAGCGGCGAGTGGAGGGGAGTTGTCACGGGTGATGTTGGCGTTTCAATACCTAATTTCTGCAAAAAAGCAACTTCCAACTTTAATTTTTGACGAGATCGACACCGGGGTATCTGGTGAGGTAGCGCAAAAAATCGGGAATATCCTGCATAAAATGGGGGGATACATGCAGATTTTTGCTATTACGCATCTTCCACAAGTAGCGGGTAAAGGACAAAATCATTTAAAAGTGACAAAGTCGCATGATTCGGATATTACTACTACACAAGTATTGAAATTATCAGAAAAAGAAAGAATTGAGGAAATAGCAAGGTTGATGAGTGGAGATAATATTAATAAAGCTGCACTCGAAAACGCGAAAGCATTAATGAATTAATATGAATGTTTTAGATAAAAGAATCTTACTAACAGCAACGTTATTTATTCTCTTGGGGATTGTATTTGGTGCGTTAGGTGCCCATGCTCTAGAAAAAGTATTGACAACGGAACAGTTAGCGTCCTATGAAGTTGGTGTAAAGTATCAAATATATCATGGAATTGCTTTGTTAGCATTAGTTGCATTAACACACAAATTTAATTTTTCACTAAAAATTATTTACCGACTTCTAGTAATTGGTGTAATCATTTTTTCGGGATCTATCTATGCTTTGGTTTTCCAAAATTTAATTGGAGTGAAACTTGGGAGGATATTCGGACCATTAACTCCAATCGGTGGTTTGTTAATGATTATAGGTTGGTTACTGTTTTTGATTAAATTATTAAAAACTAACTGCGAGTAAGGGATGGAAAACGCAATAAATATTACTGTTTTAGGTTCAGGTACATCCCAAGGTGTTCCTGTAATTGCTTGTAATTGTAAGGTTTGCACATCCAATAACCCCAAAGACAATCGTTTAAGATGTTCGATTTTAATTTCTTACAATGGTGAGAACTACGTAATTGATTCCGGACCTGATTTTCGGTACCAAATGTTGCGCGAAAACGTTCAGACATTACGTGCGGTTTTATTTACGCATGAGCATAAAGATCACGTAAGTGGGTTAGACGATGTTAGAGCGTTTAACTTCAAAGAAGACCGGGATATGCAAGTTTATTGCTCTAAAAGGGTAGAGGTAGCTTTAAAACGCGAATTTCATTATGTGTTTGATGAAGATAAATATCCAGGTGTACCTTTGATTCAGTTAAATACGATTCAAAACGAAAAGTTTACCTTGCCAGGAGGATTAGAGGTGCAACCAATCGAGGTGATGCACTATAAAATGCCTGTAATTGCTTATAGGATTAAAGATTTTGCATATATCACAGATGCTAAAACAATCAGTGAATTGGAGCGAGAAAAATTAAAAGGTGTTAAAGTTTTAATCGTAAATGCATTAAGAATTCAAGAACATATTTCACATTTCAATCTGGATGAAGCACTCCAACTAATCGAGGAAGTAAAACCGGAAAAAGCATATTTAACGCATATTTCACATCTGTTCGGGACCCACGAAGAAATTCAATCTTTATGCCCTTCAAATGTTTATCCTGCGTTTGACGGACTAAAAATAGCGTTATAACACGTTTTTTCTTTCTATATTTGTAACCAAAGCAAAATAAAATGGCAAATAATTTATTAAAAGGTAAAAGAGGTATCATTTTCGGAGCATTGAACGAACAATCAATTGCTTGGAAAGTTGCTGAAAGAGCGCACGAAGAAGGTGCTCAATTCGTATTGACTAACGCGCCTATCGCTATGCGTATGGGGGAAATTAATAATTTGGCTGAAAAGACTGGCGCAACTGTTATTCCAGCAGATGCAACAAGTGTTGAAGATTTAGAAAATTTATTCGTTCAAGCACAAGAAATTTTGGGTGGTAAAATAGATTTCGTTCTTCACTCTATCGGTATGTCTCCAAACGTTCGTAAAGGAAAACATTATACAGAAAATGATTATAAATTCTATAATCAAACAATGGATGTTTCTGCTATTTCTTTACATAAAACCTTAGCTACAGCGCACAAATTAGATGCATTAAATGAATGGGGATCTGTAGTTGCATTGACATATATTGCTGCACAACGTATTTTCCCAGATTACAATGATATGGCGGATGCTAAATCGTTGTTAGAGTCTATAACTCGTTCGTTTGGTTACCACTACGGTATCAAGAAAAAAGTACGTGTGAATACAATTTCTCAGTCGCCAACTATGACTACGGCAGGACAAGGAATTAAAGGATTTACTGAATTCATTAACTTCTCAGAACAAATGTCACCACTTGGAAACGCTTCTGCTGTAGCATGTGCGGATTACTGTGTTTCTATGTTCTCGGATTTAACACGTTATGTAACAATGCAAAACTTATTCCACGATGGAGGATTCTCTAATACTGGGGTAACGCAACAAGTAATTGAAAAATTCGGAGAATAGTAAGATATATTCCAACTAATAATTCCTAAATAGGGTGTCCAATCAAATTGAGACACCCTTTTTTATGCGCAATTATAGGAATACTGTAAGAGTAGTTTTAAAGAGTTTTATCTAGCTTGAAAGATGGATTGGTAGACTTTATCTCCATATCGCGCTAGAACACCTTGTAAAGCTGTTTGAACCCCGGCATAATTATTTTTAATACCATACTTAATCCAGGCAGATTGAATATTCTTATTCGGATGATACGATAAATGAAATTGAGTGTCGAGTTGTGAAAGATTTTTAACGTCTGTCTTTGCAGGTAATAATGAAATAAAGGTTAGCCAATCAAATTGGGTGAAATGCGTAAAGGTTACTTTGGTTTTTCGTAGTCGAAAGAATCGTTTATTACTCAAAAATGATTTGACAAAAACATGAATCTGTAAATGTCTTTTTGAATTTATTTTATAGGTGAATGGGGGGATTTTTTTACCATATAACCAGGTTTTTAAAGGGAAACGAATAACTTCTTCTTGAACTAAATAGTGATTTAATTCACGCTCGAAATCCGCTAATGAATGTGTTTGATTTTCCAATAGGTATTTTCGAACAAACCGGTCTAGTTTTACAGTGCCTAGACTTGTTTCTAATGATTTCATCAATAAATATCCTTTGAGTTGTTTGAAAGCAATTTCCTTTGTTTGTGTACTGCTTTTTTCATTGCAGTTTTTAGTGTAAACATTTGCAGGTAGAAATTGGCGTGGGAAATCTTCGTGTGCCGATAATAAACACGTGTTGATGAATAATTTAGATGCTAATTCAGCTTGTTCTTTGCCGTAATTTTGTAAAACGAAGCGATTTAGATAGTAGTTGCTTATGCCAGTTTCCAACGATATATTGTTTTTACAACTGTTAGAGAAAAATGTACTCGGCCAATGATTCAATAAAAATTGTTCAAGTTCATAGCTAGAGTTCTCATACTTAGAAAATATACTCGGGTGTATGAAATACAAGCAAGGATACGTGTAATTGTGGAATGGTGAAGTATCAGGTAAAACGATTAAGTTAGTTATAGGCCAAGGTGATTTTCCATAAGTTTTCTCTATGTTTTTAAAAATTACGGGTAAGGTTTTTGTTTCTTTCAGTATTGATTTGTTGACTTTTTGTATGAAATAAATCCCGATTTTGTCGGACAGTTTTTTATGTTTAAAATTCCCGATAGTTAAGCCAATGTCATAAATCGAAACAGGGGTAACACTCGAAAAATGATAGGTACTACTGTCATTCTTTTTAGTTGGATTAATGGTACCCATAAGTGGTAATAGACCTTCAGGAACTCTCACAGTAGCGGAATAATTGATTTTTCGATAACCAATATCTTGTAATGGTATCCAATTTCGAATAAACTGCTCACCAGGTAAGGTGTAAACATAACTTGGAGTAGTACTTGATCCTACTAACGAGTCTTTTTGAATAGAATCGTTTGAAAATGTTGGTTTTATTTTCTCGTTATTCCAATGTAAACTGGTGGTTTGATCTGTGGTTTGGTAATAAATATTGATATAACGAGTTTTTGGAGTGATTAAAACACTTAATGGAGCTCCATTTATAGAGTCCTCAATACCAATGATATAACTTGTGTTTTTTTCTTTTCCCTTTGCTCCTAAAGTTACTTTCTGAATTTGTAAACCTTTGATGTCAAAAATAGCTGTGTCCGCATGATTGTTTTCTATTTCGTGTCTTGCAATACCATAAATGGATTTGTTTTCAAAGTTTACATCGAGATCTAAATGCAATTGCTTCGTGCTTACGCGATATATGTTAGCGTAACTATTGTCTTCCCCTGCCTCAATGGATGCTAATGACCCTAATTTAGTAGGCGCTTCTGTCTCACTACATGCAATCAAAAACAAGTAGAATACAATCAATAAATGGTTAGCACTAAACTTGATATTCATACTAATTATTTAGTTTTAATTAATTTTTTAATTGTATTATAATTTTTTTAATTTGTTTATATTTAAATATTTAAATTAATTAAATAAAACTATTACTTTAAATATATATTATATTCCAACATCTCCTTTTTAACTCTTCCAATCTTCCTGTCTGCAATCTTTCAATCTGTAATCTTCCGATCTTCCAATCTGCAATCTTCCAATCTATAATCTTCCTATCTGCAATCTTTCAATCTGTAATCTTCCAATCTATAATCTTTCAATCTGTAATCCTCCAATCTGTAATCTTCCAATCTGTAATCTTTAAATCTATCATACCTCAATCACATCCCTGCTCAAATGTTTTATCACCTCTGCAGCGCCGTGTAGTCCGAAAAGCCCAGGCATATAACTAACTGTTCCGTAAAATGAACGTTTATAGTTCAGTCCGTTAGTCATTTTTAAAGATTCTTTGATTTGAACTTCCGTTGAAAATACTGCTTTTACGCGTTTAAAGTTTACGCCTTCACGACGTAAGCGTTTTTTGATGTATCGACCTAATTTACAGTTGTTAGCAACTTCAAGTTTGGCTACTTTTACTTGAGATGGATCCAATTTTCCTCCCGCTCCTAAATGCGAAATAATCTTGATTTTCAGACGTAAACAGGCCTTTATCCATTCGATTTTTGGAGTTACAGAGTCAATGCAATCCATAACGTAATCTGGTTTGTATTCTTCTAGTATTTTCCATACGCGTTCCGGTAACACAAACTCTTCAACAATGTTTATGTGTATTTCTGGATTAATATCTTTGATACGCTCTGCAAGTACTACCGCTTTGTTTCTATCGATGGTTGAATCAAGGGCGGTTAATTGTCTGTTTTTGTTTGTAATATCAAAAACATCTCCATCGATGATTGTCATCGTTCCAACTCCTGCTCTTGCAATAAATTCTCCAGCGTAAGAGCCAATTCCTCCAAGCCCAACGATGAGTACATGTGCGTTTTTTAATTGCTTTATTTTATCTTCTCCCAAGATAAGTTCCGTTCTTTCTAGCCAATTTCCCATTTTTGAAAAGTGTTTTTCGTGTTTATATACACTTGGTCTTTTAATACTTGTAAAGATATATTTTTTATCAAAGCTACCTTCTGATAGACGGCTTCAATCGTATAATTTGTGTCATTGTCGGTTTCTAAAAACAAGCGATTTAGCGGGATGTTTTTAACCTGCTCTTGTAGTTTTTTATCCCAAATCACGGCTGTTCCGATACTGATATGTATACCAGATTCTAATACAGATGTCAATAAATTTGTTTTCCGAAATCCATGAAATATCCATGTTTGGCTTGGGTTTGTTGTTTGTTTAATTTGAAGAATTTCATTCCAACTTTTTACGCAATGAAGTATTACAGGAAGTTTGTATTTTTCAGATGCAAATAATTGTTTTTTAAAGGTCTGTATCTGTATATCTAAATCAATAGTTGAATTTTTGTCTGGCCCAATTTCTCCTACTGCTAGGCAGTTTTTATGACGGTATATCTGATCGATTGTTTCTGCCGTTTTAGATGCTTCAGGATATTGTTGGTGTAATAGTCCAAAAGAAAAAGGGCTATCTTCTGCTAGCTTGTCACTTTGTATGATTTCGTGTTGACTATTTCGAGCGTGATGTGTATGTATATTTATTAACATAAGAAGTTATTTATCAAGGGAAAGATATTAATTAAAATTTATTTCCTACTTTCACGACTCAAAATTAAAATTTAATAATGGATTCAAAGAACGATTTAATCACAAGAATTGAAGCACAAGGGACAATTTTTGGTCATCCTAAAGGTTTATTTTTATTGTTTTTTACTGAGATGTGGGAGCGTTTTAGTTATTATGGAATGAGAGGTATTCTTATTCTTTATATGACTAAATTATGGTCTGAGAATGGATTGAATATTCCAAGTGAAGATGCATCACTAATTTATGGATTCTTTACAGGATTTGTATATTTCACACCTCTTTTTGGAGGTTTAATAGCGGATAGATTCTTAGGCCAACGTTTAGCTATTACAATTGGTGGAATTACCATGTTTGCTGGACAATTAGCTTTGTTTTTTATGAATACGCATGTAGGACTAGCTATTGGTTTAGTGTTACTTGTAATTGGGAACGGTTTCTTTAAGCCGAATATTTCTACTATTGTAGGTCAGTTATACCGAGAAGGCGATCCTAGAAAAGATGGTGCTTTTTCTATTTTCTATATGGGAATCAATTTAGGTGCTTTGTTAGCTCCACTTGTTATCGGTATGTTGGCGGATGATTGGTTTGCTGTTACAGGTAAAGGTCCTGACGGGAAAGAGATTATTTTGCAGTATGGGTATAAATATGGTTTTTTAGCTGCTGCAATCGGAATGGGCTTAGGTCAGATTTTCTTCAATCTATTTTCTAAGAAATATTTATTAGAAATTGGGTTAAAACCAGCTGTTAAATCGAAAGAAGAAAAAGCTGCAGATAAAGTAACTAAAGCGAATGAGGTAGTTGATCCTGCTATGAAGAAAATCGAAAGACAACGATTAGCAGTAATTTTCATTTTAACTTTCTTTGTAATATTTTTCTGGGCTGGTTTTGAACAAGCAGGTTCTTCTTTAACGCTCTACACGGATAAATATATTGATCGTCATGTTGGTGGATGGGAAATTCCTACAACATTCTTCCAGTCTTTCAATCCAATCTTGATAGTTTCTTTAGCTCCAATTTTCGCTTGGTTTTTTGCTTCTAAATTTGGTGCAAAAATTAGTACTCCTGTTAAAATGAGTTTAGGAATGATTATTTTAGGTATTGGATTCTTCTTTATGATTATGGCTACCTACGAAGTGAAAACTTCAGGTACAGGTAGTGCTGAGGTTGTTCAACAGAAAGCTGCTTTAATTTGGTTACTACTAACATATTTCTTACATACAATTGCTGAATTATGTTTATCTCCAGTGGGATTATCTATGATTACTAAATTAGCACCGATAAAATTAGCATCTTTAATGATGGGAGTATGGATGTTATCTTCTTTTTTCGCTAATATCTTAGGTGGTTACATTGCAAAATATACGGAAGTAATGGGGGCTTACACAATTTTCATGTCGATCTCTGTGTTTGTTATAGCTTTAGGTTTAGTATTATTATTCCTTTCACGTCGTTTATCCAAAATGATGCATGGAATAGTATAATACTATTTTCAAAACTAATTTGGGCTGTATTCGTACAGCCCTTTTTTATTCCTTGTAGTTTTGGAATCTATCAATTTCTAACTATCTTTTCAATTTAACAATCTACAATCGGTCAATTTTCAATTTGTGTAATCTGTTAATCTTTAATCTGCCAATCTATAATCTACCAATCTGCAATCTATACAATCTGAAATCTTCCAATCTGTAATCCGCAATCTATCAATCTACCAATCTGCAATCTATCAATCTGAAATCTGCCAATCTGTAATCTTCTAATCTATAATCCTAAAAAATGAAAAAATCACATCCTAAAGCATTACCGTTTCTATTCTTCTCTGAAATGTGGGAACGTTTCGGTTATTATTTAATGATAGGAATTTTCACCCTTTATTTAAAGGATACTGTAAATGGTTTTTCAATGACAGAAGCGGAAGCGTCCGATTTATACGGAACTTTTATTGCTTTTGTGTTTTTGACACCGTTTATAGGAGGCTTGTTGGCGGATCGCGTTTTAGGATACCGAAGATCAATCACTATGGGTGGAATCATGATGGGGATTGGATATTGCTTAATGTCTGTACATTCCTTACCTATGTTGTATTTGTCGATGTCTTTAGTGATACTTGGGAATGGCTTTTTTAAACCGAATATTTCTACGCTTCTTGGTAATTTGTATAACAACGAGCAGTATAAGGATAAGAAAGACGAAGGCTATAATATATTTTACATGGGGATAAATATTGGAGCTTTTGTTTGTAATTTCTTTGGGGCAGCACTGTACAATATGATTGGATGGGGTGCAGCATTTATAGCAGCTGGAATTGGAATGTTTATTGGTATCATTATTTTCTGGGTGGGTACTAAACATTTTAAGCATGTAGATGTGATAAAAGCAAAATCGGAATCTGATTTACCACTGTGGAAAATTTTTGCTGCGGTTTTATTGCCTTCTATTGTTTTTGGATTGATTGGATATTTTCTACCAGAACCACTTGTTGGTTCTCATTCTACCGACGCTTTCTTGTTTGGCTGTATACCAGTGGTGGTTTTTTACGGACGATTATACGTTAAATCGCCAAAAGAGGAGAAGAAACCAATTGCTGCGATGTTAGCGATTTTTTCAGTGGTGATATTATTTTGGGCAGTTTTTAAGCAAAATGGATCTACTTTGAATACCTGGGCGGATCGTTATACAGATCGCGAAGTGCCAAATGTGGTAGTGCCAATGCTTTCACAGTTGAAATTAGTAGATGAATCGAATGTGTATGCCAAAGATACCTTTGTTGTAATGGATAAACAGTTTCGAGTTGCGGATAAAGAGAAGATGGAAATGACATACCCTCCTTATTTTAAAAATATGGAAAAATCTAAGTTGCCGAAAGAAGGGGAGGGAATTAAATTGATCAATACAAATTTATTCCAATCTGTAAATCCTTTTTGGGTGGTTGCACTTACACCATTAATATTAGCGTTTTTCGCTTTTTTGAGAAGGAAAGGAAGAGAACCTTCTACGCCTGCTAAAATTGCCTTTGGATTAACAATATCCGCTTTATCTTGTTTTATTATGGTTGCTGGTGTTTACGCAAGTCAGAATGGTATGATTAAAACATCGGCTTGGTGGTTTATATCATCCTATGGAGTGATTACGATTGGAGAATTGTTCTTGAGTCCGATGGGCTTGTCCCTGGTTTCAAAATTGAGTCCTCCAAGATTAACAGCGTTAATGATGGGAGGTTGGTTTTTAGCAACGTCTATTGGGAATAAATTATCAGGGGTATTGAGTAGTTTGTGGGATGGATATGAAAATAAAGCCAATTTTTTCTTGGTAAACTCTGTTCTTTTAGGTTTCGCAGCATTGATGATGTTTATAATGTTGAAGTGGTTAAATAAGATATTTAAAGAATATACCTAGTCAATGGTATGTTTCTACGCTTTTCACCGCAGGTAGAAATGAAATTAAACCACTTAATAACAGGTATTTATTTTTAAATATCAAATAGTTTCAAAAAAGTTTTCAAAAATCGATTGTTAATTCAAATAAGTACTCTATCTTTGCACCTCTCAACGGAGAAAGCGACAAGGATTTTGAAATGATAGATTAGACAAAAGAATATTTTTTTTCACATTTTGTTGTTTAATTAAAATTAATACATATCTTTGCACCCCACAACACGACAGCGTGATTGAGTTATTGAGGCGAAAGTTTAGAATAACGGCAAAAGATTAGTTCTTTGACATATTAGGAAATAAGGAAACAGCGTAGAAATACATAGAATGAGCTCAACAAAAATTCAACGTTTTATACAACGGAGAGTTTGATCCTGGCTCAGGA
>CAMAXI010000007.1 GCA_945862165.1 Chryseobacterium gleum | reverse complement strand
GTTTTTTTGAAAATAAAGGTAATTTTGTATAAAAGAAAGAAGAAATGAAAACGACTTTAGTAATAGATGCTGGGAATACACGAATAAAGGCGGGAGTGTTTACTGGTTCAGAATTAAAAGAAGTTTTTTATTTTGGGAATGCTGATTGGAATGCATTAAAATCTTTTTTAATGGAATACCAGTTTGATCAATCTATTTTATCATCTGTACGTTCTGAAAAAGAGACCAATTGGCTATTACAAATGATGCCTAATTCAATACATTTTAAAAACAGTGGCGTCTTACCAGTTGACCATCGTTATGCAACACCTGAAACTTTAGGAAGTGATCGACTTGCGAATATTGTTGGCGTTTCTTTTTTATCGGAAAATGCTAATTTGATTATTGATATTGGAACATGTATAAAGTTTGATTTAATTGATGAAAATCGCTGTTATCTAGGCGGTTCTATATCTCCTGGCATTAATTTGCGGTATAAATCATTACATACCTTTACAGGTGCATTACCACTTGTAGAAGAATATAGCCTACCCCCTATACTTGGTAATTCTACCGTTTCTTGTATACATAGTGGGGTGATGCAAGGAATACAAGCCGAAATCAATAGTTTTATAGCTACTTATACCGCTCAATTTAAAAACTTATCTATCTATATTACAGGAGGCGATGCACATTGTTTTGATATAGTATCAAAAAACGGCATATTTGTAGAATTAAACTTAACTTTAATCGGATTATATCATTCAATACAAACATATGCTAATTAAAACATTACTTTTTCTACTTGTTCTATCCCCATTATTAATTCATGGACAAACCAATACAAACAATCCATTTTCATCCCGTGGCATCGGGGAGACAAACCCGCTTACCCACCCGATATTTGGAGCATTGGGCAATGTAAGTACTGCTTTGATTGATTCCGCACAATTAAACCCTGAAAATCCTTCATCATATACCTTTTTAGGAAAAGGTCAGCCTATTTTCTCTATTGGCTTAGCTTCTAATTTTTCTACTTTTAAACAAGATAAAATAACAAGTTCTTCCCACTTTATCGCTATTAACTATTTAACATTAGGTATGGCGGTTAGTCAGCGATTTGGGATTTGTTTTGGTTTAAAGCCATATGCAAGTACAGGTTATCAATTAAAAAGCAATAAAATAGCTGGATCAGACACCTTAAATTATTTATATACTGGGAGCGGAGGTTTTTCTAATGCATATTTTGGATTATCCTTTAAGCTATTAACACATCATAAACATCATCTTTCCATCGGAAGTAATTTGGGGTATATATTTGGAACGAATAAAAACGAAATCACTACCACGATGTCCACTTCAAATCTAGGTGGAATTAGAGAACGATCGCTTCAAATCAAAGCGATGAACATTGATTTTGGAATGAGTTATTTATACCGTATTGCTAGCGATCATGATTTAGTTTTAGGACTAACCTATACTCCTTCACATTCGTTTTCATCTACCTATAATAACGCATTAATTTATGCAGTAAGCATTAACAACGTATTAGGCAATGATACTTTGCAAAATACATCAATGAAAGGCAAAATTCAGACAGCTTCTTCCGTCTCTTTTGGGTTCAAATATGATTTTACTAAAAAAAATAAAGAACTTAATAATTCCAATAAATCTCCACAATTACAAATTTCCGGAGAGATTAGATTAACGGATTGGAGCACCTTCAACAATCCGTATACGGTTGAAACTTTTAAAAATACGATTCAATATGGTCTAGGCTTTCAATATGCTCCACATTTTGACTTTTTAGATCGCTCTAAAGACATCAATCTAATACATCGCATGAAATACCGTATTGGTGCTGTTTATCAAACATTGCCATGGTTAGATCAACAGATTCAACTTACGAATAAAGCATTGACTTTTGGATTAGGGATTCCAATAATTAATCAATTTTCATCTTCATCCATAAATCTAAGCTGCCTTTACGGGCAACGCTGGAATGGCATAGAAACATCTTTAAAAGAAAACTATTTTTCCTTTAATTTTGGTGTGAATATTACTCCGGCAAGTTATGAACGTTGGTTTAAGAAAAATAAAATTGATTAAATATCCAATGAAATTTCAATTGATATTTTTTTACTTTGCTTTTTTTAGTATGCTTATTTCATGTGAAAATGATATAAACACTATTAAAAAAGTGAGTTATAAATCCACAGATCCTGATGAACGTACATCCAATATACGTTTGATTGAAACAGACAGTGGTTTTGCCAAGATAGCCTTACGTGCCAAATTATCAGAAACCTACCATGAGCCGACAACTAGAATTAAATTCAGGGAAGGAATAGAAATTACTTTATTTACAAAAAACGGTAAAGTTCAATCCATTTTAACTGCATTATATGGCGAAATATTTCAAGAAACTGGCGAAATGTTGTTTAAGGATTCCGTATGTTTAAAAAACATACAAGAAAACCAGACATTAGAAACAGAAGAATTACATTGGAACCAAAATACGCAAGCTATATTTACGCCAACTAATGTTATTGTTCGCTCCGATGATGGAAGTTTGTTTTATGGAGATGGGATCAAAACTTCTTTAGACTTCAAACAATATGAATTTATAAAACCAAAAGGAAAATTTAAAATAAACTAATATGAATAAGTATAACAAATTTATGGTATATCTGTGGTTGACAGTTGCTATTACATCCGCGATAATTGTCACCTACAAAGGAATTAGTGAGGGCTTTGAACGATGGTATTCTTATTATGTAATATCTGGAATCTCATTTTTCATGTATATCGTGCGACGTTGGATGCTAAAGCGTATGGAAAAGCACTTAGAATATTTAAAAAATAATTCCAACTAATACCAAGTTGGAGAAAGTTATTGAAATATTTACCGACGGCGCAGCAAAGGGGAATCCTGGTAATGGTGGATATGGGGTATATTTGCGTTTTGGTGCTAAAATCAAGGAATTAAGCCAGGGATATCGCTTGACAACTAATAATCGCATGGAATTATTAGCTGTTGTTGTTGCTTTAGAAAGTTTAAAAACTACTGCTTACCCTGTAAGAATTACTTCCGATTCAAAATACGTGATTGATTCAATTACAAAGGGTTGGGTTTTTAACTGGGTAAAGAAAGGATTTACTGGAAAAAAAAACGAAGATCTTTGGCGACGTTATTTAGCAATTTCACAAAGTTTCAAACTTGAATTCGTATGGGTTCGTGGACACAATGGCCATTTTGAAAATGAACGTTGTGATGAACTTGCCGTTCAAGCAGCTGAGTCTTTAAGTCTACAAATAGATGAATTCTATGAAAAGAATGAGCGAGGCAACGCGTTATTTTAATTGTGTTTCGATTGCTGCTTTTATAAACGTGTAAATGATTGGATGCGGGATTTCTCTCGTAGAAGATATTTGCGGACAAAAACCACATGCTAAAAAGAAGTCTTTATTCATCAAGCTAAAAATTTCAACTTCTTCAACTTGGTTATATGCTTCAACAGTTATAAACTCACCTGATAAATAATTCAATAATTTAGGATATAAACTATATCTAGAAGCTGTTAGCTCTATATCATTGTGATTTGTATATAAATGTATGAGCGCTTTAGAATGAGGGATAATTTGAATTTGCTCAAACGTTTTACCTTCCACAAGGTTATCAGAAATTAATTTTTCACCTTTAGCATTTAAATTATTTCTAGCAACTAAAACCTCAAGTACTATTTTATATCCTTCTCCTGTTATAAAAACAGGCGTATTTTGTTGCAGTAAAAACTCAATAATACCGCCTAAAAAAAACTCATTTTTGTATGGTCCTGGGCTAATCCAAATACCATCATATTCTTTAAGTTGATTTGCAGTTAATTGACTAGCTTCATTTAGTTTTATCCAATAATAGCTGATTTCTACCTCTAAAAAATAAGCTGCATGATCTAAAGCCAAATTGGTAGCATGGTGGGCGTTATACGTAAAGTTGTAATCACCTATGATAGCTATTTTAATTATTTGACTCATAGTGTAAAAAAACTTAGAGTAATTATTGTCTTGTAAACCAGCCTTTAAAAACTGCGTTTTCCACTATTAAAGAGTCATTTTTATTTTTGTCTTTATTAAAATGAAAAAGGTGGCAATTAAAAGATGCTGTAAATTTACAATAATCTATATTCAAATCAGACTCGTAGGATATGTTTGTAATAGTAACATTTTGCGGGAAGATTGAAGCTGAATCTGACACCCATTCTGTTCCTAAATTATCCGTATAACGCACTTCGAAACCTTTTTTACCTCCAGTTGAATAATTAGGAGAAACGGTTTTGAAAGCATCAAAGAAATTAGAGAACATTAATTTTGTAGCAAACGCATCATTAATCCAATAAATACTGCCCAAAGCAACTAAAATTTGACCTTTCGCAGAAGTTGATGCGATTTTTGATTTATAGATCGCTGAGTTTTGCTTATCGCTTGAAGAAGTAATCAATTTATCTTGAGAAGGTGTACAGGTATAATCGTCTACATTTTGTAACCATTTTATATCTGTACCGCCTATTACGCCTCGAAAAGAGCTTGTTAATACTACTGTTTGTTTCGGTGCTGGGATGATCTCATGTTTAATGCAACTAATTAAAAATAAGACAGGTACAAAATAAAAAAATATATTTTTCTTCATAGTAAACTAGATATTAGACTCTAAACGAGTTATAATTATTCAAATATATAAAAATAAGACGTAAGATAAATAAGTTGGTTGTTTTATTTATCTTGAAATCAACTTTAGATACTTGTTATTTATAATGTAGAAATAAAATATAAAATCAGTATTTTAGAACAATCACAAAAACGAACCCTTTGTTATCTTATATATTACGCTCTAATTTGTCGAAGTGGCTTGAATTCATCCATTTCAAAAAGGGGAATCTCGATTTCCGAATTTTGTTGATTCGCTAAATAATACAAATCTTCCCCATCTTCTAATTTAGTAGATTTGAAATAACTGAATAAATCTCCGATTTTGGTAATCTTCTGAATTTTATTTATCAACCTATTTAAATCTGAAAAATTTAATATAATTTCGTTTTTATAGATTAGGTTCCCTTTAGTTATGATACACATAACTGAAACCTCATTACAGCTCGTTTGAAATTCAATCTTTTGTATCTCAACTTTATCAAATAGTGTTATCATAGTACTTAGTTTTAATTTTAACAAAGCTATCACCTGACAAACGTAAAAGATTTACGTTCTATTTGAGAATTCAAAAAAGTATAAAAACAATTGTAAAAAGGGAATAGAAAAGTATCTTTGTTATCGAGTAAAAAAATAAAAAAAGTATGAAATACGATCAAATCTCTTCTCAACTTTTCATTAAGAATCGTTCTAAATTTAGTTCTAAAATACAAGGTAAATCTTTAGCAGTTTTCAATTCGAACGATATCTACCCAATAAGTGCAGATAGCACAATCCCTTTTCAACAACACCGTGACATTTTTTATCTTTCAGGAGTAGACCAAGAGGAGTCTATATTAATCCTTTTTCCGAGTGCTAACAATGAAAATCACCGAGAAATATTATTCTTAAAAGAAACAAATGAAACGATTGCTATTTGGGAAGGTGCAAAATTATCGAAAGAACAAGCATTTGAAGTTTCTGGGATAAAAACAGTTTATTGGATACAACAATTTGAGACTATTTTCAATCAATTGATGACAGAAGCAGAAGGAATCTATTTTAATACAAACGAACATTTACGCGCCGGAAAAGATACGGAAACACGTGAAGAACGTTTTGTAAAAAAATGTAAAAATGATTATCCAGCGCATGCAGTGTATAAAAGCGCACCAATTCTGCATGCAATTCGTTCCGTAAAAGAGAAAGAAGAACTCATTTTAATGCAAAAAGCATGTGACATAACTCACAAAGGCATTGATCGCTTATTAAAATTCATTAAACCAGGAGTTTGGGAGTATGAAATTGAGGCTGAATTAGCACATGAATTTTTAATGAACCGCTCTAAAGGTTTTGCTTATACGCCTATCATTGCATCTGGAAAAAACGCGTGTGTACTTCATTATATTGAGAACAATCAACGATGTGCAGCTGGTGATTTAATCTTATTGGATGTAGGTGCTGAATATGCTAATTATGCTTCTGATTTAACACGCTGCATACCCGTGAATGGTAAATTCACTGAAAGACAAAAAGCAATCTATAATTCGGTATTACATGTAAAAAACGAGGCTCAAAAGATGTTAGTACCAGGAACAATTATCCCTGAATACCATCAAGAAGTTGGACGATTAATGGAAAGTGAATTGATTAAATTAAAATTAATCGATGCGACAGACATCAAAAACCAAGATCCAGCATGGCCTGCGTATAAAAAATATTTTATGCATGGTACTTCTCACTTTTTAGGATTAGATACGCACGACGTTGGCTTATTTCATGAACCGATAAAAGCTGGGATGGTATTTACTTGTGAACCTGGAATTTACATTCCTGAAGAAGGAATTGGTATACGTATCGAAGATGATTTAGTAGTTCAAGAAAATGGTAATCCTTTTAATTTAATGGCAAATATTCCAATTGAAGTGGAAGAGATTGAATCCATAATGAACTCCTAAATGCCTGCATTAAATATTCGCATTCAAGGTTCAGGAATACCCGTAGTGTTTCTCCATGGTTTTTTAGAATCCTCCACGATGTGGAAATACTTACAATTTCCAAAAGATGTATTTCAATGTATCTATGTGGATATTCCTGGACACGGAAAATCTGCACCATTAAAGGATGAAAACGCAAGTATAACTTCCTTGGCTCAATCTATTTGTAATGAATTAGTTTCAAAAGGAATTACAACATTTGATTTAGTTGGTCATTCCATGGGTGGATATGTCGCGTTAGAAATAGCTAGAATCGTAAAATTTAGTCCAAAGGTAATTTTATTAAATTCTAACTTTTGGGAGGATGCGACTGAAAAAAAACTGAATAGAGATCGTGTAATTTCGATTATTTCTAGAAATAAAGATTTATTTATTCAAGAAGCGATTCCAGGATTATTTATAAATCCGGCCGCACACATATCATCCATTGAAACCTTGATTTCAGAAGCTAAAGATATATCCATCGATGGAATTACCTATGTAAGTTTAGCAATGCGAAACAGGCCTGATTTAACGCGTTTTGCGCAATCTATCGCAAGCACATTAGTGTGTATACAAGGGGAAAAAGATGCGATTGTTACTGAAGAAGAGATGGTGTTAAAAAGCGCGGGCCTTATACCTTGTATTACAATTCCTAATGCTGGACATATGTCGCACATTGAAGCGAGTAAAGTTGTAGAAAAAACAATAACAGACTTGTTACTAGAAAAACTCTAGTATTCGTCATCTGCGTCCACAATACGCTGAAAATCTTTAATCAATAAAGCTATTTCACTAATAAGCATCCCTTTTTGACTGTTTTTATCTGGATTTGATTCTGCGTAAGCTCCTAAAAGCACTTGCGCTTCCATTACCGATTTTTCAGAAAAAGGTCCATCTAAATTTTCAATAATTGTCAAACATTCCAATGTTATTATAAAATCTCCTTTTAAAGCTAGATCTACAAAAACCTCCAAATAATCTGTATAATCTAATGGAGAATTCCAAATCGTAGAAAGTAATAACTGTTGGTATTCCTTTAATTCCGTTTGTTGAATTAAATCCATCATTACACTTCTTGCTTTACGATCTTTTAAACAAGCTAAAAATTCAAGAATTAAAGCGTTTTTTTCTGTGTGATTTTTTGTATTTAATTCCAATATAATTGGATGTAATATACTTGGTTCACCCACGATTTTAAGTCCTTCGAAAGCGGTTTTTACAATAGCAGTATTATTAGATTTTATATCCAATAATAAAGATTCAATTTTTGCTTTTTTAGTTCCTGTAGATTTTTTCGCCTTTTCTTCCATCCAATTATATTTTGTACAAATTTAAGAAATTAGGATAGACTGCGTGTTATTATTTACAAATTGGGAGTAACTATGAAAATAAAATAGGATTAATGCACTTTAGTTTGAATCTATTTTTTTTTGTTAGTAAGCGTAAAAAGAATAGGCACTAAAAATATACCTATCGTTAATAAAGATACAAACATATCTGCCGTTTCACTTTTCATAAAGATAGAAACCGCTTGTTTTGGGAAAAAATGTTCATAAATTGAAAACGACAATTTAAGTCCTAAAATAGCAATTACAATAAATGCTGAAGTTTCCAAAAAAGGAAATTTCTCCATCAATTTCACAAACCATTGCGCTACAAAACGCATTGCAAGAATACCAATAAAAACACCAATACAGATTAAGATCGTATTTGGTGTATAAGCAACGGCAGCAAATACATTATCAATCGAAAAAGCCATATCCATCAATTCTACCAAGGCAATTGTAGCCCAAAAATTTCCGATATATCCAACTGTTTTTTGATACAACCAATTTGCATTTTTATCTACCATTTCTTCTGGATTATCCGATTTTTGTTTCTTTTTCCACCAATCGAAAACTAAATAAAGTAAGTATAATCCACCAATCGGTTTTAACCACCATATTTTTATCAAAACAGATGCAAACAATAAGGCTAATCCTCTAAAAACATAGGCTCCAAGAATACCATATTTCAATGCTTTTTGCCTTTGATTCTCAGGTAAATCCAAAACCATTGTTGCTAAAACAGCAGCATTATCTATCGAAAGTAAACTTTCAATCAATATCAAATTACCAATGATAATCAACGATGCCGTTGGATTATCTATTATTTGTTGCATTAAATCGTGCATATAGGAATTTTTCAGACAAAGTTAAACTAAAAATGCCCATTCAAGATGAGCATTTTAAAATTGATAAAATTAAATTATTTAACCTTTAAAATCGTGTCATATTATTTTCATCTGGGCTTAAAAGTAATGCCTTTTTAAAATATGTAATTGCTTCATCTTTATTACCTAAATTAAATTTAATCCATCCTGCAAGATTTACACCATCAAAATTAAATGGATAACAATTAATATACGTTGTTATAAAAGGTAAAGCCGACTTATAATCCGCTCTATTGTAATAGATTAATGCAAGATTATAGTTTGCAACAGCATGTGTAGGATCAATCCCTAAAATTGTTTTGTATTGGTCAATAACCATATCCCATTTTTCTAATGAAGCTAATGCATAAATATACCCCATTCTAGCCTCTAAACTTTTTGGAGCTAGTTCGACTGCTTTTTTATAATGCATTGCAGCATCGTTAAATTTTAGGTTACAATAATTTAACCATGCTAAACGAACATGTACTTCATAGGTATTTAGGTTAGCAAATTGTGCTAATGCTTCAATTGCTTTTGCGTATTTTAAATTGTATTCATCTACATAACTTTGTTTAAAAGCATTTCTTAATTCAATTTCATTTTGAGAAAAAGAAAATAAAGTTGCTAATGAAAACAACCCGATTGTTGTGATTTTTATTAAACGATTTTTCATGTTTATTGATTTTTGATTTATATATACTATTTATTTAATTCCTAGAACTTTATTAAAACTTGTGTCGTACGGATTTACCATTAACGCTTTCTTAAAAAAAACAAAGGCTTCTTCTTTTTTTCCAACACTATACTTTATCCAACCTGCTAAACTATTTCCATCATAATCAAATGGATATAGGTTTACATATTTTTGTAAATATTTCCATGAATTTCCATAATCCCCACGATTATAATATATTAATGCTAAACGATAATTTGCAGTTGCATTGAATCCATCTATTTTAACAATTGCTAGGTAATTATCTACAACCTGATCCCATTTTTCAAGCGCTCCAAGTGGATAAACAACTCCGAGTTTTGCTTCAATACTCAAAGGCATTTTAGCGATTGCTTTTTTATAATAATTTACAGATTCTGAATACTTGCCAACTTTATAACTTAACCAAGCTATTCGAAGATTTAATTCATAACAAGTTGGTTCGTAAACACCCTGTAAATCCTCGATTGCTTTTTGATATTTTAATTGATATTCCGAATCATAGCTCTTTTTTAAAGCTTCTCTTACAGCAACATCTGATTGAGAGAGTATACAAAAAGACAATGTCATACAAGCTAAAACAACAACTAATCTCTTTTTTAGAATTTCCATAACAAACTTAAAATAAATGAATTATTAATATAATTATCTACGTACATTTTTATTTTAGTTGCGTTAAACGAAGAGTAATAACGATAATAAGTAGACTCCCTTTTTAATAGATCATATCGAAAGCCAAGACTCATTTTTTGATAGAAATAATAGGTTACATTTAACCCAGTTTTCATGGTGATTTTGTCGGAGATATTATACACTACATACCCATTACCTTCGGTTAAGTTTTTTAAATTTCCAGCGTAAAAATACGCATCATACCACCAATTGCCCGTTATTTTTCCAGCTAACTTTCCGAAAAACACTTTTCTGGATGCATAATTGTCTTTAGAAAGTGAAAAACCTCCTGTAATTGAAGTATTAAAATTTCCAAAAGGTAAATAGGTCACTTGCGAAGAATATTGCATAATTGTTAACCCATCAATTCTATTTATACCAACACTTACCATAGGGATCAACTTCTGGAAAGACTTGGTTAGCGAAAAGTTTGACACAAAATTATTTCTAGCGGTTGTGCTATCATGATACCTATATTTCCAAGTTATCGTATCATAATTTGCGTACAATTTATTTTGCGTGTAATACATATATTGGCCTCCAAATAAAAGATTTACTTGTTTTGGCATTGTTATCGTTAGACCAGAATACACTTGATATTGCGTTAATGCATATATGTGAGAACTGTCTTTCACCAAATTCTCCCGCGTATAAATATGTGCTTCGCGATTATTTCTTACATACGAAATTCCGGAATAACCTTTTATTCTTTTTGAAAGTGGATAACCCATTCCAACTTGTACATACTGTAATGATTTCATTCGATCGGATTCAGCATAGATGCCATTTCCGTAGAGGGAAGTGTCAGTCTCGTCTTTTGCTAAAAACACAGCTGTGTCTTGCTTATTCGCATAACTTGTTGTTTGATAACCAGATTCAAACACAAAAGAATTTTGCCTTTTAATTAACTTTTGATATGCAGCCTGGAAATTGGCAGGCATTTTGGCGATAATTAATTTTGCTTCTTCAAAATTCTCCATATACAAATAGGCATAGAAAAGATATTCTTTGGTATACATATCGGACGGATAAAAAGCTAGGGCCTTACGCAGATGAATTACAGCGAGATAAAATTCATTTTTTGTAAAATAGGACACTCCCATTCGTACGCGTAAGTAATAGGAATCCACTCCTGAAGAAAGTGCTTTTTCAGTTAGAAAAACCAGAGCATCATGTTTTCCTTGAATGAAATACACATAAGAAGCGCTATCTACAAAAGATTCTTTCAGTTTAATTTGCTTTTGAGACCAGATTACGGATGAACAAATTAAAAGACAAACTAATACTATCAACTTTCGCATGTGGCAATAACTTTAGTATTTGAAGTTTCAATCATAAACTCATGTATCTTATTGTTTTTGAGTTTTGTAGAAAATTGAAATGCTTTTGAATTAATTCCTAAAACTTTAATTTCCGCGCTTGACTCAATCCTAATTTCAGAGGTAATATTAATGTCATCAATAAATGTATATTTTAATTTAAATGTAGCATTTACAAAACGATAAAATGGCGCTATAAAATCTTGCAATACATTCAAAATCTTTAAGGAAATAGTAGCAACCGGATAATTTTCTGTAATTTCTAAATCTTGATAATACCCCAATACAACCTTATAATGCGCAAGATAAAAATGGTACAACAATGCCTTTTTAGTCCCGAAAAAACTAGTGAACACTAACAAATTTCCGTCGTTGTAAAAATACGCGTATGCTTTTGTAGCATGACAATAGATATATGAAGCATTTTCACTATCGGTAAATACTTCCCACGATTCAAGTGTTTCTTCTTTATCCGATTCGTTAATTTTCCAATTAAGTTTTGATCCGGGATTTAATTCAAAAGCAGATTTAAGTAAATTATTTACCGCAATACCTTGAATTAATTCTCCTTCTGAAGGTTTTGAAAATGTTTCAAATACAAACCTGTCATTTTCATTTTTGATGTAATATGCTAATGGAAAATCAAGTGTTTTTGAACCAATTATAGGCGATGACTGCAATTGAAAATGGATATGCGGTTCTGGAGAGCGACCAGAATTTCCACAATAAGCAATAATTTCTCCTTTTTTCACAAAATCACCAACTGCAAATTTCAAAGACCCTAATTTTAAATGACTTATTTGACTGTACAATCCTTCTACATGGTAAATCACCATTGTATTACCCCAATTTTGTAAGGTGTTATTACCGCGAATTGCATTATCTTCAATGTTATCTAAAACAGCAATCACATAACCATCTGCGCAAGCCACAACTGGTTTGTTAAAACAATAAAAATCATCTACGGTATATCCTGGATTTTTATACGATTTCAATTCATTATCTAAAACAATAAAGTCGAACGCCATGCTCCACTCACCCATGTGCGTTATTTTACCATCATGCGCTTGCGAAACCATCCATTCTCCCCAAAAAGGTAAATGAATTGGAAAATAATTGAATAAACGCATTCTATGATTTGCATTTAAAAAATTATATAAGTTTTTTTCAGGATTAAATTCTTGATGATGCACACGATGTAGAAAATGTACTTTAACTCTAAAAGTTAAAAGGTATAAGAACATAATTGTAATCAATGTAAAAGGCAAAGAATATGGAGCCAAGCCAAGCATAAACAAAATTCTATTTAATCCGAAGAGCACAATTATTAATAAAGGCATTAGAATTACACTCATTAAATAACTTGCAAAACTCGGAATTACATAAATTCCTCCTATGGCGATTGCAAAAAATATAAAATTGAGTCCAATAAATTTCTCGTAAAAATCATTTACATCGCCTCCCAAAATTGGGTAAAAAAAGTAAGCAGCAACAAATCCTAAAATAGATAAACTAAAGGCAATTCGCGAATAAATTAATAATCCAATAGCGATTAGTAGTCCAGCTAAAATATTTGTTTGAAAAAACAAAGAGGATAGTGATTTAAAATAAACCGCAACAATTTTTGGAAGGACTAAAAATTTTCTTTCCAATTGTGCAATTGTTTCCATCCAATGTGTAATTGTAAACCCTGTAGATTTAACATTTTCGTTCATCGAATAAATAAGTTCCGGGTGAACTTTCATCGTATGCATGGAAGGAAATGCACTAAACACGATCCAAATCGTAATTAAAAAAGGGAAACTTAAGGATGGTAAATTGTATTTATGTAAAATACCGTGAATTAAATATGAAACAAGCGTTGCTAACATTCCAACACAAATAATAACAAATAAAACCGTTTGATTAAATGCATAAAAATGTGCTATTCCACTTGATACCAACATAGCGTCGTATCCGTGGTAGCCCTTCCTAATCAATGCTTTATTTAAACCTATTACACGTGAAAAAACATTAGCAGATATCACCCCTATTAATCCACAAAACCCAGCTAAAGGATTGACAAATGAAGCAAGCAACAATAAAAGTCCAAACCAAAGATTATTTGAAAAAAAGACAGCTGCATAGCTATTGACAATGGTGTCAAAGCTATACAACAAACCTTTTCTAGCTATAGCAAGCCAATTATTCATTCGTCTATATTATAAATTAAACGTTTTTAAATGTTCAGGCATTCTTTCCGGTTCAGTAATTGTTTTTACCGTTTCATTTTCACGAATTATATGCGATTCCCCATTTGTATCGATTAAGGTTACTTTTGGTCGCATGGCAATAAATTGCATCCATTGTGTCATATTGTATGCTCCAACTTTATGAACCACAACATGATCTCCACGATTTAAAGCAGGTAAGGTTACACTTGATCTCACAACATCAATATTCATACAAAGTGGACCATAAAGTACCATATCTTCCGTATGTGAAGAAAATTCTTGTGCAGGCGTTATTTTATGTTCGTACCAGAATGCAGTAAACAAAATATTTACCCCAAAATCCATAATTGTTGCTCTTCTTCCATCGGAAAGACGTTTATTAGCAATTACGCTACCAAGTAAGTAACCAGCATCGTCAATCATCGCTCTACCAGTTTCTAAAATCAACAAAGGCAAATCTTCTTTTTTATAGCCATAATTTAAAATGGTACTTGTGATTACCTCTGCAAAATCATCGATTGATGGAATCATATCTGGTCCAGGTAAATATGCGCCTCTCAAAGTATTTGCGGATGGGAATCCTCCTCCTAAATCCAAATATTGAATGGTTTTATTAAACACATATTTAATATTTACAGCAAGATCTGAAAGTTTTGCTGCAGCAATTGCATATGCATTTGTATCCAACATAAAAGTTCCTATATGGCAATGTAATCCGACCATTTCTAGATACTCTGAAGCCATGATTTTTGTGATCGCATTCCAAGCTTGACCAGATTCATAGTTAAACCCAAAACGATCCCACATTGGGTAAACACCCGTATCCATATTTACTCGAATCGCCACTTTTGCAGTTTTTTTCAATTCTTGTGTCAATTCGATTAAATCATATAACTCATCAAAGTGATCAATATGTATGTAGGAATTGTTTTCCAGTGCAATTTGTAAATCTGCTTTTGTTTTTTCAGGACCATTAAAAATAATTTTATTTCCAGGAACACCATTTTCAATCGCTTTAGTATACTCAAAAATAGAAACTACTTCCGCCCAAGAACCTTCTTGGTGAAATACATTACATACCGCATCAATGTAGTTTGTTTTATAACTCCAAGCGAATTGAACTTTAGGGTAACGTGTTTTAAATGCTCTTACGGCATTTTGGTATGTTTTTCGGATAGTTCTTTCTGAGATCACAAAACATGGTGAGCCATATTTATGAATTAACTCTTTTACAGCAACCCCGTCGATGTGGGTAAATGGTGCATATTCCGTTCTTGTACCAAATTTATTCATTAATCCTGTATTCATTTTGCGAATTGCAGGACGTTCGTATTTTAATTTTTCTGTTTTCATACTAAATTTATTTTAATGTTTTTTAATGCTTTATCGTCCTACTCGTTCAGGTAGGAAAAGAAATATTATAATTCTCCAAATGCCGAAATTTTTTGAAATTCTGAAACATCCGTAATTAAATCCCAGGCATAACGTATAAACAATTTACCGACTGCGTAGGTAGTGAAAGGTTTTACTTTTTCGCCTAATGCTAATTTAACAAGAGCAGCAGGTTGATTTTGTCCGGCCCCAACTGTCAAGTAAATCCAAGCTGGAAATCTCGGGTTAACTTCCATGATATAAGGTTTACCATCTTGTGTTCGCATGATTTCTATTTCAAAACCACCGCGCCATTTCGTTGCTTGAATGAATTTTTCTGCTAAATCAATTAAGGATTGTTCTTCCAGTGTAATTCCTGCCCAAGCTTTCCCTTTATCGGTGATAAATAATTTACGCATTGGTACGGCTGAAATTGTATTTCCTTCTCCATCTCCTAATGCTGCAATATTTACCTCGGTACCAGATATAAACTCTTGGACGATAATCGGTAGTCCCCATTTTGCATTCAATTTATGAAATGCTTTTTGTGCTTGTTCTAAGGTATATGCTACAGTCGCCTCGTAATATTTCCCTTTTACAACCAATGGATAACCAAACTCTTGCGCCGTTGCTGAAAGTTCGCTTACATCATAAATTGTTTTATCCTTTGGAATTAAAAAACCGTGCTTTTCTCCAAACTTAAATAAGTTCACTTTATCTCTTGACTCAAATTGTTCATTTGTAGGCAGAAACGTTTCTATTCCTAAATCTTTTAGTTGGGGAGAAATTTTAATAAAATTGTATAATTCTGCATCAAAATTTGGAACAATTACATCAATTTTTTCAATCGCATGAATGTATTCTATTCTGCTTAATAATGTTTGTGTTCCTGCTGCAGGATAGGGAATTTGATACACTTTATCCGCAATTCCCTCCATATATATCCCGGGCTCTAACGATTCATAGGAAAGTCCTATAATTCGGACGTCGAAATCTTCACAATCTCGGATTCCACGTATTACAGCCACACCTGGCCCAGGACTGTCAACGGCGTTTAGACCGGTAACTGCAACTGTAATTTTTCGTTTCGTTGAATTAGTCATTACTTACTAAAAAATGGTCCTGTAACTGCGAAATAAAATCTTCATAATCTTTTTCAAAAACGGTAGGTTCTACTTCGTATTTGGAAGTTATTTCCTTCTTTATTTCTGTTAAAGATTTTCCTTCTTTTAGTAAACGGATAAGTTCTGCTCCAACTAAATTCGTTGAGAAAGAATCTCCATTCGATGGGTTAAAGATAAACCCACTATCACTAACTGCTAAATTTGAATGTATTTTCATGGCTTATATATTTATAGTTATTGTAATCAACTCTTCAAAGATGAAAAATAAAAGTTTTGCTAAAAATTAAAAGATACGTACCGGGTGAAAAAAGATATGAAAAGGTGTTTTTCGTCGAAAAAATTATTCTTCTTCCGCAATCTCTAATCCTAATGATTTATATAATGGAACTTTATAATTATCCCCGATAAATAACTCTGTTTCTTCGATGGTTAATCGTGTTTTTTTAATCGAGGAAATTTTACTCAAATTCACAATGAATGATTTATGTACACGTTTAAATCCTAATAAATCCAGGCGTTCCTCCATCGATTTCATACTCATCCTGGTGATTATTGGTTTTGAATTTGCGGATAAGTAAATTTTGATATAATCTTTTAAACCCTCTATATATGCAATTTCAGGAATATTAACCTTTACCAAGCTATAATCGGAATTTACAAAGATATAATCCGGCGGTAGTTGTTTTAGGATTGCTGGAGTAGAACTATTTATCAAATTATGTGCCTCCTTTACTTTCATGACACTTTTATAAAAACGATCAAATGAAAAAGGCTTTACCAAATAATCGATAACATCCAATTCAAAACCGTCTAGAGCATATTTTTTATACGCGGTAGAAAAAATAATAAAAGGTTTTTGTTTTAGAGATTGAACAAATTGTATCCCGTTAATTTCCGGCATTTCAATATCTACAAAGATTAGATCGATGGTTTCTTTTTCTAAAATCGGATAAGCTTCCATTGCATTTCTACATGCTGTAACAAATTGTAAAAAAGGAACCTTCCGAATGAACTCTTCCATCATTTCGCGCGACAAAGGCTCATCATCAATACAAATACATTTAATCATTATGCAAGGTCTATGGATAAATACACTGAAAACCAATCATTATCAACCGATAAATTAAAGGTATGATTATTTGGATATAATAATTCTAATCGTCTATTAACATTACTTAATCCAATTCCATTATTCTTATTTTCATGGGCTATTTTCACAAATTTATTGGCAACTTCTAAAATTAATTTATCGTCTTTTTCTGTAAGCGAAATTCGGATTTCCGGATTTTTTAATACGGATGTTCCATGCTTGAAAGCGTTTTCGATAAAAGGAATTAGAAGCATTGGTTCAATAAATCGATCATTTAAACCCTCAATCGCGATTTTCTTTTCAATAACTACACTTTCTCCAAACCGAATACCTTGAAGATCAATATAATCAGAAATATACTGAATTTCATTTTCAATCAATACTTTATCTTCATCTGATTCATACAACATATACCGTAACAAAGACGCTAATTTAAGTAAACAACTTTCTGCTAAATCGGAATGTTTTCGAACTAAAATAATACTACTATTTAGTGCATTAAAAATAAAATGGGGACTAATTTGAGACCGTAAAAAAGAAAGTTCCGTTTTTAAATTTTCCGTTTCTTTCTCCTTGTTTATCTTGTCCTGTAAAAATTTATCCATCAATATACGATAGGTTAGACTTACCATCAACACAAAAAACAAGGGGATTGACAAGGCAATCGTTTGATTAAGTCGACGTACTTCAATATCTGGCAACCTTGGTGCACCCAAAGGAGGTTTAGGTAAACGTATAGAAGGGAAAATTAAATACGATAATGTGAGGATTAGAATAAATAAAAAAACGATAAAAATTGAATATTCTATTTTTTTAGAATTCTTTAAAAATTTGGGAATTAAATAATTACTGTTTAAATAAAAAAGGGAAATAAAGAAAGCATGATTGATTAGTAAATGTGCATCAAAAAAGAAATTTGGATGCAAACTTTTGTGCACGGAATGAATCCCGCGGGGATCTATAAAAGGAACTAAATAAAATGCAACCCAAAAAATTAAGTGAAATAAAAACAAAAAAAAAGTAGAGGTATTTTTCAAGTTGTTTAACTATTTGGTTGAAAAAAGTACAAAAAGCTATTTTGCACACTTAACCTATTATTTTTTTTTCTTTTTCCCTTTTTTGGAATCTTTCTTCTCCAATTTTAAATTTTCTACCGGAGAAAGTAATTTTTGTTCTGCCAAATCTGGATCAAAGTCCATACCTCTAACAAAACCTTCTGTTCGTCTATTTAAAGCATGTAATTTTTCAAATTTAACTAGGTCTTTTGTTTTAAATTGCGTGATGTATTTTTCGGATAAAACCACTGCTTTTCCTCTTTCATCTATCCATTTTACAGGTTCTTTTTCCCCTTTACCTACCGGAATCAGGCGACGAATATCAATTCCTTTTTCCTCTACCAAGTAAAGTACACATTCCCTTGCTCTGTTTTTGGAAAGTTTTAAATTAAAATCATCATTACCACGACAATCTGTATGCGAACTTAATTCCAAAATCAATTTCGGATATTTCATCAATACATCATATACAAAATTTAAAGAGTCTTTCGAACTGATTGTAGAATCTTGTAACAATTCCCATTTACCAAAAGCATATCTTACTTCTGGGATACGAATTTTTTCTTCTGGGATTAGTAATGGAACATCGATAATAAAGTTTTGATCATAGCGTAAACCACGTGTTGTGAATTGCGTTTCACTTTTATTTTTTTCAGCACCAACACGATAGGTTAAAATCGTATAGTCTGTATTTTCTTTAATTACGCGTTCTCCATTTGCTTTTGTTTCAAAAAAGATTACACCCTTTTTGTCTGTAACACCTTCCACTTTAGAGCTATCGGAACCAATAATTAACACCTTTACATTCCCTATTTTCTTTTCTATTTGTCCTAGTTTACTTACAATAATTTTGATATCGTATTTATTTGGAGGTAATTGGTACTTATATAAATCTGTCTTGAATGTTTTACCTAATCCTGACTTTCTTTCGGAAGTTAAATATCCCTCGGTTTCGTTAATTTCTATTAAACTAAAGTCATTTGCCTCAGAATTTCTAGGATAGCCAATATTTTCTGCTTTTTCCCATAAATTCTTTCCATTTGCCGAACTCTTAATCGCTTTAAAAATATCCAAAGCTCCTAATCCAGGTCTACCATCTGTAGCAAAATATAAATCTTCGTAGGCATTAAACGTTGGGAACATTTCATTTCCAGCGGTATTAATTTCTGGACCCAAATTTACAGGAGGAGCCCAAATATCTGCTTTTTTAGAGTAGGTAGAATACCACAAATCTTTACCTCCAAATCCGCCAGGTAGTTCGGCAACAAAAATTAAAAAGTTACCATCTGCAGAAACACAAGGTTGGCCAATTGAAACAGAATCTGCATTTTTTAATGGTAGTTTAATCGGTTCAGCCCAATCTTTTCCGCGTAATTCAGACATCCAAATTTCACACCCTAAATTTTTATTTTTTTCATATGGGCAACGTGTAAAAAACATCTTTTTGAATTTACTATCAAAACATACCGTTCCTTCATTAAATTCGGTGTTAATTTTTTCACCAGGTAATAAAACAGGTTCTCCAAAATTCCCTTTTTTATCAATTTGTGTAAACCATAAGTCCATATGCGGTTCACCTGTTCTTGGGTCCGTTTCACCGGACATGGAACTTGTTCTATTTGAACTAAATACAATGGAAGTTTTCTTTTTATCTGCAAAAACTGGAGACATATCAAAGCCTTCTTTGTTTAAAACAGAAATATTGGTTACTAAGTGATTTGTTTTACGTGACATAAATTTAGCCACTTCCTTACAAGCAACTAAACCTGCATCCGCTCTGGAATCGGTAGGTGCAATATTTTTATAAGCATTATAATTTTCGATCGCTAAATTATAATCGCCCATATAACGAATCATTTCTGCGTAGTAAAATAATACTTCTGGATGAATTGTTTGGTAATTCACTACTAAGGCTTTTTGATACCAATCCAACGCATTTTTATAATCTTCTACCATGCGATAACATTCCCCTGTTTTGAATGCCATATCCCCTTTTCTTTCAGAAGCTTTTCTGCTTTTTGGATTTACCTTTTCAAAAGCATACATAGTTAGCTTAACGGCCTCAATGTAATTTTCGTCTTGAAATGCTTTATTTGCTTTTTTGATTTCTTTTGGCTCTTGGCTAAACACTTGAAAAGCAAGTGTTAACACACAAAAGAAAAGTATATTACGAAATAACATAATGTTTATCAATTTAATTCTAACAAATAGAATTTGAAAGTAAGTATAAATCACGAAACTACAAAATGATAGATAGAAAATTAACTACTCTCTCGAACCTTGTGTATAATTTTCCCATTTTTTCACAATCTCTTGAAAACCTTGTGGTAAATCTGAATCAAAACTTAAATATGTATTCGTCATTGGATGCATGAAACCTAGTGTTTTAGCATGTAAAGCTTGGCCAGGAATAAGCGAAAAATTGTTCTCTACAAATTGTTTGTATTTCGTATGGGTTGTTCCTCTTAAAATTGCATCTCCGCCATATTCATTATCATTAAATAGCGGATGTCCAATGGATTTCAAGTGTGCACGAATTTGATGCGTACGCCCGGTTTCTAGTTTACACTCAATTAAAGTCACTAATCCAAATCGCTGTAAGACAGTATAATGCGTTACAGCATGTTTCCCGTGCTCGCTACCCTCTGGAAAAACAGCCATGACTTTTCTATTTTTCAATGATCTTCCTATATTACCAATAATAGTACCTGTATCCTCCTTTACATCTCCCCAAACAAGCGCATTATATCGTCGTTCAGTTGTACGGTCAAAAAACTGTTTAGCAAGATGTGTAAGGACAAATTCCGTTTTAGCAATCACCATTAATCCGGTTGTGTTTTTATCTAAACGATGCACTAAACCTGGTCTTCCAGAATAATCAGAGGTTTTAACAGGTAAATTATCAAAATGATAGACTAAAGCGTTAACTAATGTACCTGAATAATTACCATACCCTGGATGAACTACCATTTCAGATGGTTTATGTACCACTGCTAAATATTCATCCTCGTAGGCTATTTTAATTGGAATGTTTTCCGGAATCAATTCAATTTCTCGAATCGGATACGGAAAAACCACAGAAATTTCATCGCCAGGTTTAACCTTGTAGTTTGGTTTTATAGGTAATTTGTTTGCTAAAACATTCCCATTTCTAGCAGCAACTTGAATTTTATTTCTAGATGTATTTGGTAAACGATCTAATAAAAATTTATCAATACGAATAATTTCTTGCCCATTATCGACTTTAAATTTATGGTGCTCAAATAACTCATCTTCCCCAGCATTTTCTTCCCATTCGGCATCATTGAAATTGTCCATTATAGTTTGCTTATTTTATATGTTTGACCTGTTTTTTTATCTTGAAAAAGATAGATTCCTGTTGGGAAATCTACCATTGAAACCTTGGATTGATTTTCTTCTATTTGCAGTAATATCTTACCTTGAATATCCCTTAAAAAACCGCCCTCAAACCCATGATAATTAGGTATAATTGTAATAAATTCCTGTGTCGGATTAGGGTAGATTTTGATGATATGTTGTTCCACTATACTTGCTTCATGTAACCCTACATGCTTATTCAGATTAGAGGAAAATATAGGCCGAATCATTAATGCACCTTTTGTCAATGATTTATTCCAGTCTGTCCCAGAATTTGAATAAAACATTTTAGAATTTGTTAATGTATTTACATCAAATCCGATGTTTAAAGGATCTTGATCAAATTGCTTAATTCCTACGAAAAATGTTCCCGACATTTGCAGACGTTTAAAATCTTTAAAATAATAATTTGTAAACTTATTTCTTTTATCTTGATAGATAGGTTGTTGCGGAGAAAACTCTTCATCTTTATAAATGATGGAATTCGGTAGTCCATTTTTCTCATCCCACACATATAATGAAAAAAGTTTTTTTGATTTATCAGATACGGTAGGTACAAAATGAATGGATACGCCTAACAAAGAATCTGACATATAAGGTTCAAATTTGTACGCAACAGTTGCCGAAGGAGTTTTTAATCCATATGCTAACTCTGCAGTACCATCATCATAAGCATAATAATCACGAAATATCTGATAGGAATAAGCAGTATCATTCTGAACATACGCCGCATAATATTTTTGTTCGAACGGCGCGGGAATAATTGTTTTTATATAAAAAGTTGCAGAATCATCGGAATTCGAAGGAAAACTAAACGCCTGTTTAGAAAAATCGAAGTAATTATTATAGGTAGTTAAAGGTAAGTAATTTATATCTCCTCCGGACAATTGCTGCCCCGGTAAATTGATGGATTTTAGTTTACTATTCTTATGGTAAATTTCAACTGTACCATCTAAATTTTGTTGTGGAATAGCAAAGCCATTATGTACAGATATGGTAACAGAATCGTTAATTACATTTTTAGGAACATATTGATAATGCTTCCAGGGAACAGCTGTGTATTCTTCTAAAAGAGAACCTGTAGGATATACTAAAGCAAAATCTTTAAATACATTCGTATCGGTTAATTTAGAATCTTTTTTCAACTCTACATAATCCAAATGAAAATGATCTAAACTTCCAGAGATATCCCCAAAATTAACAAAACGGAATTTAAAATTTTTCTTGAAAAATGCTGGATTCGTAATGGCTAAATGTACTTTTTTAAATGTTTTTGATTCGGCTTCAAATTTTACTGGGTCCGATTCTACGGTGGTAGCCCAAAAAGAGACCCATAGATCCCAATCCGGTCGGTAGACTTGTAAACACAATGAATCATGCTGTTGTTTCGATCCATCGATTATATTTTCAGGCGCATCTCCAAATCCTTTTGGTTGGTATAAAAAACTTATATAAACGGAATCCGCTGGGACCAAAGAAGACAAATCAATATTTTTGGAAGTTAGATAGTCTCCATATCCTCTTGACTGTGTGTTTATTGCATAGGGATATCCTTTATCATTTAAACCATCAAAACTTGCTACTCCTAAAGACCAAGGTTGATACGCCAAGGTGTAATTATGAAACGCAAATGAATCCACCCAAATTGCATTATTGTCTTTCAAGGATTTAAAAAAAACGCGCGCAGAATCTAATAGGACATCTTTCGTGTTTATTTTAAGGGAGTCATGAGAATTCTTACTCCCAATCGTATCAAAATAAGTATACGCAGGATATACAATACGATCTTGAAAAGTTGGTGGATAAGTCGTTAAATTATACGCAACAATTGTGACCGGTTTATTTAAAATACTTGTGTCTTTTTTTGTAGAAGTATCATAGGTTGAAGTGTAGGATTTATTAAAAGTGTACTGAGCAAACGTATATAAGGGCTTGTCGGTTAATTTATTTTTTAAAGAATAATACAGTGTGTTTTGAATGTTACCAGTAAAGGAAGAATCATACTTTTGAAAACGATTGGTAGAAAAATCGTCAAAAATTGGTAGCTTGAGTGTGTCAACACTGTAAATAATAATCGAATCAATTGATTTATTGCGTTTTATATTATTTTCTGAAGTACCTGCTAAATTAGTTTCTAATGGAGATAAAATTTCATCTTGAGCAACAAGTTTTAAACTAGTCAGAGAAAATAAAACAACAAAAAAAATAAAACGCATATCCAAAAATTAAATCAATTTTACTTCAACGAAAAGAAGGAGAATTTATTATTCTTCACTCGATTCATCGGAGCGTTTATCTTCAAAATCTTTTTCAAGAAAGATAACAATGTCGGAACCTGGAGGACGCATATTACCTTTGAAGAATTCAGGTGTTTGTGAAGATATACGTGCTCTTAATGTATCTTTTTTGGTTTTACAACCTACACAATCCCCAATGATTAAAGATACAGAAGGTAACTCATAAATTACAGAGTCTGCTTGTGTATAGGTCATCCCGTATAAATCTGGAACTTCAAAAGGATCTTCTTTTGAACCTTTACCGATAATTAAATGAATAATAGAACCGTGCGGTATTTTCGCTCCTTCCTTGATTCTTCTTCCTTTATATTTTTGAGAAATTACAGCATCGATATCGTTCGGACTAATTTTAAATGAAAATTGAAATTTCAAACCTCTATTTTTCAGAATACTTTCGGCATATCTTTTGGATTTATGCATTAAATCAGGAACAACAACGTAATTGATTTTTTTGGAAAGACTAATTTCAACAATGCGCGAACTTTTTACAAAAACTTTGGTTCTAGAAGTTGGTTCCGGATTTTGCTTGATAATTGTTCCCTCGCGCACATCTGGCCTATAGATTGAATCTAAAACAATATAATCCAATTCAGACTCTTCCAGTAATTCCTCAATATTCTCAATATGTTTTCCTACAATGTTCGGAACAGCTATTTTTTCTCCATGATGTGTTCGAATATCTAAATAAAGTAAAGTACCGCCAATTATCAATAAATAGCATAAAATCAACAAACCGACTTGCTTGACAAAATGTTTCGTTGTGATAAAGGCAAGTATATTCTTTAAGATTTTCATGAGGACTAAATTTAACAAACAAATATAAATATAATTATGAATTATGGATTTAAACATAATAGTATCTATTTTTGGGTATTCAATTCGTACACTATGAAACACATTGCGATATTATGCGGAGGATTTTCTTCCGAGTTTGAAATTTCCAAAAAAAGTGCAACAACTATTCTTAACAATTTTCCGGAAGGATATTTTCCATTTTTGGTAGAAGTGACAAAAGAAGGTTGGACCGCTTTAATTTCCAATCAACGAGTAGCTTATAATCCTTGGGAACAATCCTATGTTTATGAAGGACAAAAAAGACAAATCGACGCCGCAATAATTTACATTCATGGTAATCCAGGAGAGAATGGAAAAATTCAGGCCATGCTTGAAATGCAAGAAATCCCTTATGTCAATTCAGGTTCATTAGCATCCGAGTTATCGTTTGACAAATGGTATTGTAATCAGTTTTTAAAAGGGTTTGATATTCCAGTTGCAAAATCTTTGTTATTAACTAAAATCAATGATTTTACATCCGAGGAAATAATTTCCAACCTTGGTTTGCCATGTTTTGTAAAGCCATCTGACTCTGGTTCAAGTTATGGTATTTCAAAAGTTAATACGCAAGAAGCATTACAACCAGCTCTTGAAAAAGCATTTGCAGAAGGAAGAACTGTTGTTATTGAATCCTTTTTAAAAGGGACCGAAGTTACTTGTGGCGTTTACAATTCCGAAGCAGGAATACAAACGCTTCCCATTACTGAAATTGTTAGTGAAAATGAATTTTTCGACTTCGAAGCGAAATATCTTGGTAAATCGGAAGAGATTATTCCTGCTCGTATTAGTCAAATTGAAGTTAGTCGCGTAAATGCATTGAGTATTAAAATTTATCAACTTCTTAAATTACGTTCAATCGCACGTATCGATTTTATGCTCGTTAACGAAATTCCGCATGTTATTGAAGTGAATACCACTCCAGGATTTTCAGAGGCAAGTATCGTACCGCGTATGTTAGCATACCAAGGTAAGAGCATTAAAGAATTTTGGGGGGATATTCTTCAAAAAGAATTGTAGTTTATTGTAGATACAAGGCATTCATAATTGCTTCCATTTTCTTCATGACTGCATTATTAGAGCAAGAATAATTGTTGACAATTAGCGCAAAGGCTATTTTTTTACCAGAGCCTGTTTCGACATATCCTGCGTAGGATTTTATTCTACGCATTGTTCCACTTTTCGCATAAATTTTTCCTTCGGCACATTGTCCTTTACAAAAAGAAGATAATGTACCCGAAACACCTGCCACTGGAAGTGTAGCTTTAAAAATATCCCGATTCTTGGACAAATACATGTATTTTAACAATCCACAATAATTTTTTGCACTCACACTATTAGATCGGGAAAGTCCACTTCCATCGGTTAAATTCATGCCTATGGTATTGATTCTAGAAGCCCAATGTTCTTCCATCGCTTTCACGCCATTCTCGGTTGTACCCTCCCCAAACTTTTCGTACCCTATCCAAGCATTTAGAGTTTCAGCATACACATTGATGCTTTTCATATTCGTCCAATAGGCGATTTCTTTTAAAGATTTCCCGGAATGTTCTAGCAACAAATGCAATTTTGTATAATCGATTGGCAGGTTTAATTTATCTTGATTTCCGCGACAGGAAATTAATTGTCCATCTACTTGAATCCCTCTCAATTGTAAAACATCCTTGAAAGCTTGCAAAAATTGAAGTTCAGGATCAGGCATACTTCCTTTTACAATGAAAACTGGTGAATTTGCAGATAATGAACCTCTTATTGTTCTGTCGTAATTATATGGTCCTCCATAAATTACCGAATTATCACCTACCCCATTTACAGCAATCAATTGATTCTTCAAAGTTAGATTCGGAACTACAGGGAAAGTTTTTAGCAAGATAGGTTTTAATTTTGGGGCTGGAACTTGAAAATAATAGCGAATCCAGTTATCATAAATAGAGAGTCCAGCAGGAAAAGCGCCGTAATAGTTCCCAATATCATCATACGCCCAGCCATTAGGCACTCCATTATATCCAAAAGCAGAGCCATCCCCTATTATATCTCCGGAAATTTTTCGTATTCCTTTTTTATAGAGGGAATCAGCCCAGCTCATTAAAAATTGACTTAAACTGTCTTCTGTATTAAAATATTGACTACCAAGCGAAATGTCTGCCGCACCACGAATAAATATATTTCCTTGTAAAATGGAATCTTTTGAAATAAAAGAATTAGTATAAACTTTTGTTTTTGGCGCATAACTAGGACCTAACAACTCAATAGCGGTAGCAGTAGAAAACAACTTAACAGTAGATGCTGGCGGTAAAGAAATTGAATCTTTGATACTACCTACAACTGAATCGTTTGTTAAATTTATAGCTAAAAAACTGATAGACGCATTTGCTAAACTTTTATCTTTTTGGAAAGCGGTTAAAACGCTATCCAAATTCGCTTGCGAGAAAACAAGGGAACAAAAAAAAGAGAAAAAAATAGCTACTTTCATAGTACAAAAATCGGATGTAATTACCCATAAAATAAGTAGTCTACTAAAACTTTTTAACATTAAACCTTCAATAACCTTTCAATATAAAACCTAAAACTCAAGTTCAAAATTTTAATTTAGCAGGTTAAAAACTAGTATATGCCCAGAGTATTACGTATTATCAATCGATTCAATATTGGAGGCCCAACCTACAACGCAACATTTCTCACGCGATTTTTACATAAAGATTTTGAAACCTTATTAATTGGAGGTTTACCTGAAGAAGGGGAATCAGACTCCCTTCATATTCCTGGAGAATATGGGATTACACCCACGATTATTGAAGAATTAAAACGTAAACCCAATATAAAATCAGACCGAGAAGCATATAAAAAAATTAAAGAAATTATACTTGAGTTCAAACCAGACATTGTGCACACACATGCTTCCAAAGCAGGAGCAATTGGCCGTAGAGCAGCATATGCTTGTAATGTACCTGTAATCATTCATACATTTCACGGACATGTTTTTCACTCTTATTTTGGACAACTAAAAACGAAATTATTCAAGTATATCGAACGAAAACTAGCTAGAAAATCAACAGCAATTGTAGCAATCAGCGAAATTCAGAAAAAAGAATTATCGGAAATTCATCATATTTGTCCTGCAAAAAAAATTCATGTTATCCCCTTAGGTTTTGATTTACAGAAATTTCAAGACAACATCAGTGAAAAGCGAAAAATTACACGAGAGACCTATCAATTACAAGAAGAAGATGTTGCAGTTGCGATTATTGGTCGACTTACCAAAATCAAAAATCATGCGTTTTTTTTAGAAGTTGTTGAAAATTTATTGCTAAAACAAGAAGGAACAGCTACTTTTTTTATCGTTGGAGATGGGGAACTAATGGATGAAATTCAAGAAAAAGTTTCTGTTTTAATTGAAAAATACCAAGCAAAAATAATACTTACCTCTTGGATCAAAGACATTGCAACATTTAATGCCGGAATGGATATAATTTGTTTGACTTCAGACAATGAAGGCACACCTGTAAGTTTGATCGAAGCACAGGCTTCAAATGTACCAATTATAACAAGCGATGTTGGCGGAGTTAAGGATATCCTCCTCGAAGGAAAAACAGGCTTTGTAATAAAAAGAGGAGATTTAGAAGATTACGTGAAAAAATTGGGAAATTTGATAAATAATAAAGAACTTCGCATGGAATTATCTTCGAATGGCTGGAATTTTGTGAAAGAAAAGTTTCATTATACAAGATTGACGAGAGATATGGAAGAATTATATCGAAAATTATTGGAGAAAAATGCGAAATAGTATACTTAAATTTAGTTTTTTATTTTCACTACTCACATTCATTTCATCCTGTGCAGTTCAAAAATCACGCATTTTTAAAATTCCTAGAGGAACTGAATATGCATTCGATACACTTACCCCTGAAACTAACAAAGAATACAAAATTGCAGTTGGGGATAAAATTAGTTTCTCAGTGCTTACCAATAATGGGGAAAGGATGTTTTTAACCCCTTCAGCAGGAGGAAACTCTGGAGAATATGGAAAAGGGGAAATCACAGTTAAACAGGATAGTACAGCATTCTTACCATTAATTGGGAATATACACTTGGTAGGATTAACTACAACAGAAGCGGAAGAAGTATTTAAGCGGGAATTTTCAAAATTCATCAATGATCCATATGTAAGACTGTCTGTTTCAAATGCTCGGATAGTATTATTCAAAGGCGTTGGATCAACAGCAAGCATCATACCAATACCCAATAATAAAACTACAATTTTGGAAGTGATTGCTATGTCAGGAGGAATCCCAGAAAGAGGTGATGCAAAAACAATTAAATTAGTTCGGAAAGAAAATGGTATTCGAAAAATCTATTTAATTGATTTATCCACGATTGATAAAATTGAAAATGGGGATATGTTAGTCCAATCCAATGATTACATCTATATCGAATCTAACATTAATTATGTGCAGGAGTTAACCAAAGAATTTCAGCAAATATTAACTCCAGTATCCGTAATTGTTACATCCATAACCTTATATAAAACTTTCGTCAAGTGATAGAAGCACCAAAGGGCATAATCGTTAATAAAGGTTTTTATCCACATATTATACGAAACATCTTAAGAAGGTATTGGTATTTTCCAATATTAACACTTGGATTTTTTTATGTTGTTGGGTATTTTTATTTGAGATATACAAAAGCAGTTTATGAATCAAATTCTGTTATCCAAATTTCCGATCAAGATCAAAGTAAAGAAGTTATTGGAATTGATAATGCCATCGCCGCAAAGGATATTTCCGCAGAGATTCAATTTTTAAGCTCCCCATTTTTGTTTGAAAAAGCGCTAGGAAAATTAAATCTAAAAGTTAGTGCGTATGCGGAAGGAAAAATCTTAACAGAAGATTTATATAATAAAAGTTCTTTTAAAATCAACCTATTACAAATAACAGATTCTACTATTTTAGACAAACCTATTTTTATCAAATCTATTGAAGGTTCAACAATCGTTTTAGAGTACCTAAATGGGAATAAAAAAAACAAAATTTATGGAAAAATAAACAGCACGATTATTTGTTCTAAATTTCAAGTTTTTATATCGGTACCGAATTACAACTCATTTATTTCCTCCGTTAATGGAAATAGAATCTATTTTACCATTAATAGTAAAAATGCGTTATTTACAAAGTTTTTCCCTAATCTACTTGTTACGCCATTAGACCCGGCAGCCAAAACAATAGGCATTAGTTTTTCGCATGAAAATGAAAACATATGTCATGACATTGTGGATGCTGTAACAACTTCCTTTTTTGATTATGACGAAGAAATTAGAACACAGGGGGCAAATAATAGTTTATTATTTATTGAAAGTCAATTAGATTCTTTAGCGAAAGAAATGAGGTATGCTAATGATAGTATTTTAGCCATTCAAAAAGCGTCTAAAATGACAAATCCAGACTCAAAAGAACTAGATATATCCAACCAAATCAATGAATTAAAAGATGAATTAAAATTAAATTACGAAGACTTAACATCTATTCAAAATCTAAAGCATAAACTACAAAATAATCCTAATAAAGTTGATTTATATAAAATAACCCCTGATTTTAATCAAGAAGGTATACTTACTAATTTAGAAAAAAATAAAGAAGCCTTGTCTGAATTAATCGATAAACGGGAAGAAATTCTTTATTCTTTAACAGAAGAGACGAGCGAAGTTAAACAAGTTAACAAAAAGATAAAAGTTGTAATAAAAAACATACTCAAAGAAATTTTAAATGGGGAAAAAGATTTACTCGAAAAGATCTCTAAAAAAGAAAAAGATTTAAATGACTTAGAAAAAGAATCGTTTTCACTGCCAAAAAACAAAATAAAGTTTAAAAAACTAGACAATATTGTTCAAGTAAATGAGAAATATTACAAAATGTTTGAGGAAAAGAAATTTACCTACGCTATTTCCAATGCAGGTTACGTTCCTTCCAATAGAATTCTTAGCTATCCAACGATACCAAGTGAACCATTTAGTCCAAAAGGTAAAATAATTTATCTTGCATTTATTGGAGGTGGACTCCTTATAGGACTTTTATTTCTAACATTTAAATACCTTACATTTAACGAGATAAACAATATTGAAGAATTAAAGAATATTTTATCGGACAAAGTAAATATCCTTGGCGGTGTTCCGCTAACCAAACAAAGCATGGAGTTCTCGCAATTGGTTGTGCAAGAATCTCCGAAATCGATGCTAGCAGAGTCCCTTCGTAACATTCGATCAAACCTTACTTTTATAAACAAAAACGCGCAAACAATTGTTATTAGTTCATCTATATCTGGGGAAGGAAAAACATTTATCGCATTAAATCTTGCTGGAATTCTTGCGATGTCTGGTAAAAAAACAATTGTATTAGACTTAGATTTACGTAAACCAAAAGTGCATTTAGGATTTAATTCAACGAATGAACAAGGGATGAGTAATTTAATCGTGAATCAAATTACCTTAGAAGTAGCAATACAAAAATCTAAGTTTAACAATCTGGATTTTATAACAGCAGGACCAATACCACCTAACCCATCGGAATTAATATTAAGTAAAGAATTCCAAAGTATACTTGCTACTTTAAAATCTACGTATGACATTGTTATCATTGACAACCCTCCTGTAGGACTTGTATCGGATGGTATTCAATTGCTTGCGAACGCTGACATTCCAATTTATGTATTTAAAGCACACTATTCGAAACGAATATCTGCTTACAAGGTTGCTGAAATTTTAGAAATTGAACAAATTAAATCTTTAAATATCATTCTAAATGGTATCGATCCTAAACGAAGTGGATATGGGTATGGATACGGATATGGGTATGGGTATGGGTACGGATATGGGTATGGGTACGGATATGGGTATGGATATGGTGCAAATTCAGGATACTACGATGAACCTGAACAAACAACACAACCATTATTTAAAAGAATAATTAACAAAATCTTACGAAGATGATTTTCTCTAAAACAGATATTGAGGGCTTAGTTGTGATTGACACAAAAAAATATGCAGATGAAAGAGGTTATTTTTTTGAAAGTTACCAACATCAAAAATTTTCTGAATTCATAGGAAAAGAAATTAAATTCGTACAAGAGAATGAATCTATGTCTTCATTGTATGTTATAAGAGGTTTACACTTTCAAAAACCACCATTTGCGCAAGGGAAATTGGTACGTGTATCTTTTGGAAAAGTAATCGATGTAGTAGTCGACATTCGCTCGAATTCTAGTACATATGGACAAACCTTTTCTATAGAACTTTCTCAAGAAAATGGAAAACAATTATGGATACCAGAAGGTTTTGCGCATGGATTTGTAAGTTTAGAAGCAAATAGCTTATTAAACTATAAATGCACCAATTATTATAACCAACCATCCGAAGATGCTATTGCTTGGGATTCAAGTATTTTAGATATCAATTGGGGTGTAGAAAACCCAATAGTATCCGACAAGGACCAAATTGCGAAAGATTTTAGTACTTTTGTATCCCCATTTTAATTCGTTTGGAAAATTTCATTTACATACTTAGTTTTTTAACTGGAGGAATATTCATATCCTTAGTTGTAAATAAATTATTATTAAATTTTTCGCAATCGCTTGGAATTCGAAATAGAAATGATGTTGTTATTCGATGGAGTAATGAATCCAAACCTTCTTTAGGAGGTGTAAGTTTTTATGTTGTTTTTCTTTTTGCGATTATTTGTTATAGTATCTTTTCAGACAAACCAATTCTACACGACCAACAAATTATAGGATTATTGATTGCTGGTAGTATTTCATTTGCAATGGGATTAGCAGATGATACCTATAACACAAAACCGTGGGGTAAATTACTAGTACAAATTCTTTGCGGTATAACCTTTATCTATTCTGGTACAATTATCGAATTAACACATATCCAAATTTATGATAAAATAATTACCATAATCTGGGTGGTAGCATTAATGAACTCCTTAAACATGTTAGATAACATGGATGGTATCACAGGAATTACGGTTGTTTGGATTTTATTAGCTTGCTTGTTAAGTATTTTCATGATCGATGGTGTTATAGTAAACGTTGATTCTATTATGGTAATTTCTATACTAGGTGCTTTACTTGGATTTTTATATTATAATGTAAACCCATCTAAATTATTTATGGGGGATGCAGGAAGTCAGTTTATAGGTTTATTTGTAGCCTATTTCAGTACGCACGATCTATGGAATCTTGGTTTATCAACGAATACACCATCTTGGGTTGGTTTTGCAATTTGTTTAATTGCATTTACACCTGCTGCTGCAGATACGTTAACAGTTGTTATCAATAGATTAAGAAAAGGAAAATCACCGATGGTAGGTGGAAAAGACCACACAACACATCATTTGGTGTATGCTGGATTAAAAGATAAACAAGTTTGGTATGTTTTTACAATTATTGGCTTTTTCTCTGCATTATTAAGTTTAATAATGATTTATTTGAGTAGAAAAAAGGAATTTAATTACTTGCTTATATTCCCAATCTATTTTATTATCGTTTTTGGTACATTGTATTTTATAACATTAAAATATAAACAGCCTATCCCAAAAAATGAAGATAATTAGTATTCTATCGCTTTGCATATTTATGTATGCATGTACCGAGAAAAAAGAAGTTCATAAAGAACTTATAAACAATCAAAAACAACTTCCATTTCAACTTCCGGATTTACCAAAGAGCATGTATTTTGCTGGAAAAGAAATTTATTTGGAAGATGCGGATATCCAAGAACGATTAGATCGCGAAGTATTAATCAATGTTTATTTACAATCTGCCACTTCGCAAATTATTAAACGTGCACATCGCTGGTTTCCTATCATCGAAAACATTCTAAAAAAAGAAAATATTCCGGACGATTTTAAATATTTAGCAGTAATCGAAAGTGCTTTAGTTGAACAGGCTGTAAGTCCAGTTGGAGCGCAAGGATTTTGGCAATTTATGCCATTTACAGCGAAAGAATATCAATTGGAAATAAGCCCTGAAGTAGATGAACGTTTGGACATCGAAAAAAGTACACATGCAGCATGCAAATACTTAAAACAAGCAAACCTTCAATTTAACGATTGGTTGTTAGCAGCAGCGTCCTATAACCGAGGAATAGGAGGAGTAAATGCTGATTTACATTGGCAAAAAGCAACAAATTATTTCGACATGGAACAAAACCACGAAACCGGTAGGTATGTCTATCGCTTATTAGCTTTAAAAATCATCCTTGAAAATCAACTTGCATATGGATTTTCAATTCCAGATTCACAAAAATATACTACTATTCAAACAAAAAAACATGTAATTAGTTCTAGCATACTAAATCTATCCGATTGGGCAATTGGAAAAGGATATAATTACAAAATTTTAAAAAAATTAAATCCTTGGTTATTGAAAACACATTTGACGATTAAAAATAAAAAATACACCTTACTTTTACCAGATAGTAAAGAAAAATTAAGACCTTATTCGTATTACCACTGATGAAAAAGGAAGAACCGCAAGATGTTATCGAAATACTTGGTGCAAGAGAGCATAATCTAAAAAATATAGATTTAGTTATTCCACGTAATAAATTAGTAGTTTTTACTGGCTTGTCTGGTTCGGGAAAATCCTCTTTAGCCTTTGACACCATTTTTGCGGAAGGTCAACGTAGATATATTGAAACTTTTTCTGCATACGCACGTCAATTTTTAGGAAATCTAGAACGACCAGATGTAGATAAAATAAATGGATTGAGTCCTGTTATCTCCATTGAACAAAAAACGGTTTCACGCTCACCTAGGTCTACCGTTGGAACAATTACAGAAATATATGACTTTTTACGTTTACTCTATGCAAGAATAGGAACCGCATATTCCTATAATTCTGGAGAACAAATGGTAAAGTACTCCGACGAACAAATTGTAGAGCTTATACTTGCGAAATACAAAGGAAAAAAAATTAGTGTTTTAGCACCAAAGATCAAGGGTAGAAAGGGTCATTATAGAGAATTATTTGAACAAATTCTCAAAATGGGGTTCTCAAAAGTATTTATCGATGGTGTTGTGGTAGATATCACTCCTGGTATGCAGGTAGATCGGTATAAAATTCACGATATCTCTATTGTTGTTGACCGATTACAAATAGAAGGAATTGACCCAAAACGTGTCTATGATTCCGTTGTTACTGCCATGAAGTATGGTGAAAAAACCATTTCGATTTTAGATTATGACACGAACGAAATCAAGCACTTTAGTCGTTTGTTGATGTGTCCTAGTTCTGGTATTAGTTACCAAGAAGCAGAACCGAATATATTTTCATTCAATTCACCTTATGGAGCTTGTCCACAATGCAGTGGATTGGGAGATGTTGCAGAAATAGATATTCAAAAAATAATTCCTGACTTTAAAAAAACAATCAAAAATGGAGGGATAATTCCATTAGGAGAATATAAAAAAACATGGATTTTCGAAAAATTACAGACCTTATTAAGTCATGAAAATTTAAGTTTAGATACACCGTTAGAGGAAATCCCTGCAGATTTACTACAAACGATCCTCAATGGAAACGAAGGAATCGAGTATGACAAAAAAGCGAATAAAATTATCTTTGAAGGGATTATACAATTTATTACACGACATTCCGAAGATAGTAGTGCAGCCATTCAACGCTGGGCGCAATCGTTTATGAATAAAGTTACGTGTCCTTCTTGTAAAGGTTCCCGTTTAAAAAAAGAATCCTTATACTTTAAGATCAACGATAAGAATATTGGGGAATTAACCCAAATGGATATCGAAGAATTAGCAACCTGGTTTTCACATTTAGAAGAACAATTATCCAAAAGTGAACTTACGATTGGCACTGAAATTTTAAAAGAAATCAAATCCCGTTTGCAATTTATACTGCAAGTTGGACTAAATTATTTATGTTTAAATCGTTCTGCAAATAGTCTATCAGGTGGTGAAGCACAACGAATACGCTTAGCAACGCAGATTGGTTCCGAATTAATGAATGTATTGTACATTTTAGATGAACCAAGTATTGGACTTCACCAACGGGACAACTCAAAATTAATTCATTCGCTTCAAAATTTACGCGATCGTGGAAATTCAGTTTTAGTAGTTGAGCACGACCAAGAAATGATTGAAGCAGCTGATTTTTTAGTGGATATTGGCCCTGGAGCTGGGGTACATGGTGGTCGCATTATGAACGCATGTAACTTCCATGAAATTAAAGAAAGTAATTCACTGACCACCGAATATTTATTAGGGCACAAAAAAATAGAAATCCCAAAAATACGTAGAAAGGGAAATGGGAATACCTTACGTTTGCTTGGCGCAACTGGAAATAACTTGCGTAATGTTGATTTAAACATACCATTAGGAACTTTAACCTGTGTTTCTGGTGTTTCTGGAAGTGGAAAATCGACATTGATTAACCATACCCTCTACCCTATTTTGAATGCACACATTTACAAAGGGGTTAAAAAACCAATGCCATATAAATCCATTGAAGGTTTAGAACATTTGGATAAAGTGATCGAAATAGATCAAAGTCCTATTGGTAGAACACCACGTTCTAATCCTGCTACGTACACGAATTTATTTACGGAAATACGTAGTTTATTTGCGGCAGCACCCGAAGCGCAGATACGAGGTTATAAACCAGGGAGATTTTCCTTTAATGTTGCTGGTGGACGCTGTGAAACTTGTGGAGGAGCAGGAATTCAAGTGATTGAAATGAATTTTTTACCAGATGTGTATGTTAACTGTGAAACTTGCAATGGTAAACGTTACAATCGTGAAACTTTGGAAGTACGTTTTAAAGGAAAATCGATCAGTGATGTGTTGGAGATGAATATTGAGGAAGCGTGTCATTTCTTCGATAAAATACCAAAAATTCACCGTATTCTAGAAACATTAGTTTCTGTAGGATTAGGGTATGTAAAACTAGGACAAGCATCTACAACACTTTCTGGTGGTGAGGCGCAACGTATTAAATTAGCCACAGAATTAGCCAAAAAAGGAACTGGAAAAACTATTTACATTTTAGACGAGCCTTCTACTGGACTTCACTTTGAAGATATTAGGCTATTATTAATTGTACTCCAAAAATTAGTGGATGAAGGGAATACCGTTTTGGTTATTGAACACAATTTAGACATCATTAAAGTTGCTGATTACCTGGTAGATTTAGGTCCTGAAGGCGGAAAAAATGGCGGTGAAGTATTGTTTGAAGGTACACCTGAAGCATTAGCAAAACTAAAAAAAACACGTTCCCATACAGCACCCTATTTAAAGAAAGAACTAGCACGATAATCCTGAATACGTATTAGTTAACTAGTTTCAAGCACCTATTTCCTAGATGTTCCAAGGACAAATATATTCGAAGACCTATTTAAATACTGAAAAATAATGTATATATTGTTTTATTGTTAAATTACGAAATATTGAAGCGATGAACAGATTTCACAAAGATTGGACAGAAATAAAAACAAACGATAGCTGGGCCATATTTAAAATAATGTCAGAATTTGTAGAGGGATATGAACGCATGGCAAAGATAGGACCATCTATCTCCATCTTCGGTTCTGCTCGCACGAAACCAGACAATAAATACTACCAATTAGGGGTAGAAGTTGCCCGAAAATTTGCGGAAAGTGGTTATGGAATTATTACTGGTGGTGGTCCAGGAATAATGGAAGCAGGAAATAAAGGAGCGCAAGAAGGTAAAGGGAAATCGGTAGGTTTAAACATTGATTTACCATTTGAACAAAATCACAATCCATATATAGATCAAGAACATAATCTACAATTTGATTATTTCTTTGTGCGTAAAGTTATTTTCGTAAAATATGCGCAGGGATTTGTTATTTTACCTGGTGGACTAGGAACGATTGATGAGTTGTTTGAAGCGCTTACATTAATTCAAACGAAGAAAATATCGCGTAGACCAGTAGTTTTGATTGGTCATGCCTATTGGGATGGTTTAATTGAATGGATACGAACTGCGATGCTCGAACAAGAACATAATATTTCTCCAGAAGATTTAGATTTATTTACGGTTGTGGATACAGCAGATGAAGCGGTGGAATATGTGGACGAATTCTTTAAAAATCACGACTTAAAACCGAATTTTTAATTTTTAATTCGCTTTTCTTCGTTCGATTGCGAAATTAATGTAAGTTTTCCCTCTTTCTATTCGAGAGCCTCAGAGACCGAGGGATTAAGGAAGTGACTTAAATATTACCTCCTTTTTTTGTTAGAAGAAATGGAATCACCTCCCTCTGTCCCTCCTCAAGGAGGGAAGTGTATAATCTTCTAAATAACTTTACTAAAACTCTTTAAACGTTTCGGAAAAATGTACCTTATCGCGATTCAATTTTTCTTCTAGGACATTTCTAAATGCCCCTCTATTTTTCGGAGAAATAGAATCGATCGAAATAGCTAATTGAAGTTCTTTAATATAATCAAAAAACAATGTTTGTTGGTGGACAGTCACACGTCGTAAACCAGAAAAATAAATCACTTTAAAATCCCTTTCTGCGATAACAATCGCTTTATTCGTGATACCAACACGCCACACTTTTTTTATGTTACCAAAGACACAAAACAAAATGTGATCTAAACCCAATGCGAAAAACACCGTAGCAATCACTAATGCTTTTTGAGTAAGCAATATTAAAGCAAATGCCACTAAAATATGCATTACACCTTCAATAATTAAATACATATTAATCTGTGCTTTTCTTTTCGCATCAATTTCTTGATTCCATTGGTATTTCTCTTCCTTATTTACCATTTTCACACCTATCCAACGTTGCATGGAACGACGCGCACCTAAAAGAAAAATGATGACCCCAAATACAATAAAGATTAAATGCTGAAAAGGAAGATTTTTACCACTCGTTTTTAAAAACTCTACCGGTAGGTCGAACCCAATAAAGATTGTCAACCCAAAAACGGGAATTAAAAGTAAAATCAAGAGAATGTTTACCGATTTATTCATTCGTAGTAAGTAATTTAATCTTCGTTTTATATTCTTTGATACGGTCTTTAGCCACATTAACTTTATGTTCTACATCTTTTCGCAGCGCGTCTCCAGCTTTGGATTTAGATACAAAACCAAGATTATTTTCCAATTGATTGATATCTTGTTGTTGCTTCGCAACCATTTGCTCTAAATCACGACGTTCTTTTTCAATTAATTTAAAAGCGTTTGGATTGGATTTCAACGTGTCTAAATGCGCTTGAAACATCACTTGCTCTTTTTCAGCACCTTCTAATTTTATTTTTTTATAATGTATATCTAAACCATTTTTGAATGCTTGATACACAATATCTTTTTCTTTGAAAGGTACTTTTCCAATCGCATTGAAACGATTAGAGAATTCTTTTAAATCCGCAATAACTTGTTGTTTATCTTCCCCAACAACATATGCTTCAATTTCTGTGATTAGTGCTTTTTTCGCCTCTAGATTCGTTGCATTAACTTCATCTTCTTTTGCGAAGAATTGTTTTTTATTTTCAAAGAAAGCATCACATGCACTGCGAAAATCTTTCCATAATTTTTGTTCGTTTTTTTGTCCTGCACTTCCTAAATTTCTCCATTCTTGTTGTAAACGAATGATTTTTTCAGAAGTAACTTTCCAATCCGAAGAATCTTTAAGCGCTAAAACTTTTTCAATTAAACTATTTTTTTGTTTTGCAACAACTTCAAATTTATCTTTAATAACTTGATAGAAGGCTTTTTTAGCAGCAAAAAACACATCACACTCTGCACGCAAAGCACCCCATAGTTCTTCGTTTTCTTTACGGGGACCTTGGCCGATTGTTTTCCATTCGTTTTGAATCGTCAACAATTTTTCAGTTGCGGATTCCCACGATTTTGCATCTAAAATTTCATGTATCGTAAGGACAAATTCTTTCACTTGAACTAAAAGTGTATGTTTTTGTTCCAAGTTTTGTTTTTGTTCTTCTCTTTTACCCTCGTAGAAATCGGTGATTTTTTGATATACCGCTTTTACACCTATCCAATATTCATTTTTCAATGCTTCCCATTCTTCTTTTGGAACAGGTCCTAATGAATCAAACTCATTTTGTAATAATTTGATTTGCGCTTCTAAATCACGAATTGTATCATTCGCTAATAAGGATACGATTTTCGTAACAATCTCCTTTTTTAATTGGAAATTACGTTTTAAATCATGGTCTTTTAACTCTCGATAAATTTTAAGATTAAAGAAAAAAGACTCTAACAATTTAGAGTATTCGGATTGAATATCTTGTCGTTTTTCACGTGGAATATCACCAACCGTTTTCCATGCTTCGTGTATTTCTTTATACATTTCTACCGCAGCTCCGATATTTTCTTCCGAAGCGATCAGCGTTGTTAAACGATCAATTAAACTCTTTTTCTTACGCAAGTTGGATTCTTCCTCTAACTTTTTCTCCGAAGAAAGTTTATTTCTACGTTCTTTATATTCGCCAAAAACGGTATAGAATTCTTCTTTTAATGGATCCGATTCATTTGTAAAATCAACTGTTTCTCCACGTTCTTGCGCTTCTAAAAGTGCAACTTGCTTTAAACGATCTTGTTCGATACAAAAATCTTCAAATTGACCACGCAACTCATTTATAGCACGTGAAACTGCAAAAACATCTTCATTTACAGTTAATTCCTTCAGACGATCAATAAATTCTTTCTTTTCCATTCTTGAAATTTGTTAGGGTGTAGAGGTAGTTTATAAGTTACACTTCGACTCCGCTCAGTGTGACTTATAAACTAAAACTATTAATTTGCTTGGTAAACCATATCATAATTAGACAACGCTACGAACTCTTGTATACGTGCATCTAAATTTTCTTGTGTGATTTCCACTAATTTTTGTGTCCCGAATTTTTCTACACAATATGAAGCCAATGCAGAACCAGCAATAATTGCACGTTTCATATTCTCAAAAGAAATATCTCCCGTACTTGCTAAATAACCCATAAATCCACCTGCAAAGGTGTCTCCTGCTCCTGTTGGGTCAAAAACTTCTTCCAAAGGTAAAGCTGGTGCGAAGAATACTTTTTCACCATGGAATAATAAAGCGCCATGTTCGCCTTTTTTAATAATCAAATATTTAGGTCCCATCGCACGAATTACTTTCGCTGCTTTTACTAACGAACTTTCTCCAGACAATTGACGCGCTTCTTCATCATTAATGATTAATAAGTCTACCAATGCCATTGTTTTTTTCAATTCATCCAACGCAATATCCATCCAGAAATTCATCGTGTCCATTGCGATTAACTTTGGACGTTCCGTCAATCTTTCAATCACAGCACGTTGCACTTGCGGGCTTAAATTACCTAACATCAATAATTCTGCACCTTGGTAATCTGCAGGAATGATTGGATCAAAATTTTCTAATACGTTCAATTCTGTGATCAAGGTGTCACGTGTATTCATATCATTATGGTACTTACCAGACCAGAAAAATGTTTTTTCACCTTGTTTGATTTGTAAACCTGTAAGATCTACTCCGCGTTGCGACAATAAGTCTAACATTTCTTGCGGAAAGTCATCTCCAACTACAGAAACGATGTTTTGATTTTTAGCAAAAAAAGAAGATGCTAAGGCAATATAAGTACCTGCTCCTCCGATTATTTTATCTGTTTTTCCAAATGGCGTTTCAATAGCATCAAACGCAACACTTCCTACGGTAAGTAAATTCATTATTCTTATTTAAAAAATTGTGAGTCAAATTTACAATTTTACTTTGATAGAAACCTTAAAATTATTGGGGGTTATCCACATAAAGGACCGTAAGTTTTGAACACAAATAAATTCAGCTTAATTATCGTTTACCTATGCAATTTTATATCTTTGGTAGTTCGAAGAAAATTCATGAATCTTTATTCAAAAAAACAACGTTGGAAAATCATTTTACTCGGCATCGCGCTGGTATTGATTTCCGCGTCTTTATTTTTCTCGAATTCCATCGTTTCCAAAGTAAGTATACGAGAACGCTATCGCGTAAAACAATGGGCGGAAGCCATTAAGAAAAAAGCAGAATTAGTACAACTTACCAATCGCACTTTCTCACAACTGCGGGATAAAGAACGCAATGAAATGGAATTGTGGAGTAGTGCAACCAAAGAGATATTAAAACCGATCGACATCCAACAGATGCCCGATTATACCTTACCCTTGAAAATTATTGGCATAAACAAGTCTATTCCTGTTATTTTATATGACAATAATAATGATATTTCGGAGCATCTTCACCTCGACTTCACCTATTCCGATTTCAACAATTTACACGACGCACTTCCAGACACAAGCGTAAAACGATTGTTTAACGATACGCTGCTATATTTAGCAAACTCTTGGAAATACAAAATCACCATCGAAATCGACGAAGGATTGGTGATGAATTGTGCCTATACCGATTCTAAAGAAATTACGCGATTGGAACGGGAACGAGATTCCTTAATTCGCGCATTTAATGTAGAACTAAAGGCAAATGAAGGTGCTGTTCCAGTATTATTGGTAGATGCTGATTCAGATTCCATATTAGCAACAAATCTTCCTCTGAGTAATCAGCGTAAGGGTGAATTATCCGAAACGATTGAACGATTGAAACACAGCAATAAAGCGATCCCAATCAATTTTGGTAGCAAACAACATAGTTTGTTGTATTATGATGATAGTCCTGAATTAAAAAAATTACAGTATTTCCCTTATGTGCAATTCATCATTTTTACCTTATTTATTTTTGTGGGTTACCTCATCTTCAACACCTTCCGTAAAGCGGAACAAAACCAAGTTTGGGCAGGAATGGCGAAAGAAACCGCCCATCAATTAGGGACACCACTTTCCTCGTTATTGGCTTGGGTACAATATTTAGAAACACAAAATATTGATCCGAGTATTGCACTCGAAATGCAAAAAGACGTGAGTCGCCTGGAACAAGTGGCCAACCGTTTTTCTAAAATTGGCTCAGCAACACAACTCGAAGACAAAAACATCGTAGAAACCGTTAGTACGGTGATTGATTATTTGAAATTACGTGTCTCCAGCAAAATTCATTTTTCCATACAAAGCGATTCCCCGGAAATGCTCGTTCCACACAACCCTCCGTTGATAGAATGGGTGATTGAAAACATCACTAAAAACGCCGTCGATTCGATGGAAACCTCCGGAGAACTCAATATCACCATTTCAAAAGACGAAAACCATGTTCATATCGACATTCAAGATACCGGAAAAGGAATCGCACATAGTAATTTAAAAACCATATTTAAACCAGGTTTTACAACGAAAAAACGCGGCTGGGGACTTGGACTTTCCTTGGTGAAACGTATTATCAATGAATACCATAATGGAAATGTGTTTGTACTGCATTCCGAAATCGATAAAGGAACTACTTTTAGGATAAGTTTGAGAGTTTAGATAAAAGACATTAGACCTTAGACAAAAGACTAAAAGACAAAAGATAAAAGACTTCCCCGGTCTCTGAGGCTCTCGAAGAGAAAGGGGGCGAGGGAGATGACTAACTGATAAAAACAATAAAATGAAACAAAAATTTAAAAATCCGTGGTTTGTATTTGCACTAGGTGTAGTCATTTCATCGTGTATCTTCTTTTTATTTCCAATTAATTTGTTTGATGGAGAAATTGTTTTCCAATCAGTAGCTAAAACATGGAAAGTAAAAGCAAATATTAGTCTTTCGTATTTCATTGGAATCGGAGCGGCAAAAGAACAACTAGTACAATTGGGGGTAAAAGATTTTTATCTGTTAACGAAAGGATATTTATTTGCAGGTATTGTCCTTGTTGGATTACCAGGATTGTGGGCGTATCGGGTGTATTTGAAAAATACTAGAATCGAAAAAAATTAAATCTTCGAGTTCAGGTGTTTATGATTCTGAAATTTTTGGAATCCGGATTCCCTTGGGACTTACTATAATATAGTTTGTCTTTTTGCCTTTATTTTCAATTTTTAGCATTTCTTTGGAGACTAGATCTTGTAAATCACGCAAAGCAGTATCTGTAGAGCATTTCACCAATTTTGCATACGCCGATGAACGTAAAAAACCGACACCATTGTAATAATTATCATAAAAATAATTAATTACAAATCTCTGACGCTTATTTACTTGGATGGATTTATGTCTTTCCCAAAAGTGCGCTTTATCTAAAATTAACTCTAAATTTTGTTCACTTGCCAACAAAGCTCTTTCAAAACAACCTAAAAACCAATCCAAATACGCTGTTATATCTTGGGTTCCTTTTTGTGTTTTCTCAATGATTTCATTGTATTTTTTATGCTCTTTAAATATTTGATTCGAAAGACTATAAAAACGGATTTTACTTTTATCACTTTTTGCTAATAACATATCTAAAATTGCACGTGCGATCCTGCCATTGCCATCATCAAAAGGGTGAATTGTCACAAACCAAAAATGGGCAATTATTGATTTCACTACTAAATCTACCTTTGTATCCTCGTTAAGCCAATTCAAAAAACGTTCCATTTCGGATAAAACTCTATCAGCAGATGGAGCTACAAAATGAATTTTTTCTTTACCAAAATTACCGGAAACAACTTTCATCCCACCTGAACGATATTTTGCAACATCAATTGGGACATGCCCACTAAATCCTGATTGAAACAACGAATTATGCCAACCAAATAGTCTTTCTTCTGTTAAAGGCTTTTCAAAGTTTTGGCTTGCATCTAAAATCACATCAACAATTCCATCAATATTTCTCGGTGTCGTTACAAATTCAGCATTTTCCACACCTAATTTTCTTGCAATAGAGGATCTTACAAGTTCTGGATTCAAGAATTCGCCTTCAATCCTAGATGTATCAACGACATCTAAAATAAGGGATTCTAACGTAGCACTTTCAATCAAATCAAACCCTAAGCCTTCCATTTTGCCTAGTAACCGACCTTGCAAATACCTAACTTCTAATAATTTGACAGATAATTTATCGTTATCCCAAATAAAATTAGTCCAATGTTCTCTTTCGTGTATATACATTTTCACCGCAGATTATGCGGTAAAAATAAGGCTTTTTCACCGCAAATTAGCGATTTTATTCGTTAATCTAATTATTTTAAAGGCGTACAAGGTAAAATTTGAGCGGGTAAAAAAAGGGATGGTTGCTATTTTAGTTGATTTACACCGCAGATTATGCGGTGAAAATAAGGCTTTTTCACCGCAAATTTTGGTGTTTATTCTTTTATCGAATGATTATAGAAGTGTATCGGTTGTATTCTAATGGAATAAACCAAAAGATAAAAGACGTTTAAAAAGTAACAAATTCCATGTAATTTTCTGGCGTAATCACTTTTACCTCCGCAATTCCGTATGTTTTTGAAAAGACCGATGTAATTCTATGTTTTTTATGGACATTCCATTTAAATTCATAGGCAGACAAAACCCCGTTTACTTCTTCCACATAATCAATCTCTAATCCATCTTTGGTTCTCCAGAAATAACTATTTGCGTATCGCTTTAAATATTCATTTTGTTTTATCCTTTCAGAAATCAGGTAATTCTCCCAAAGCGCACCAATATCTTGTCTGCCTTCTACTAATTGAAAGTTTGAAATCAATGCATTACGAATACCATTATCATAAAAATAAATTTTCTTCCCGTTTTTTAATTCATTTCGCTGATTCCTACTAAACGAAGACAACTTATAAATAACGAAGGATTTTTCGAGTATTTGAATATACGATTCTACCGTTTTACTGTCTAATCCAATTAAATTTCCAATTTCATTATACGAAACTTCATTGCCAACTTGAAATGCTAATGCTTTGATTAATTTAATTAATTTCTCTGGTTTTTTAATGTTTTCAAGCATCAAAATATCTCTAAATAAATAACTATCCGCTAATAACTTTAAGATTTCTATTTCGTTACCTTCATTATTGATTACATCCGGATAATAACCATAGACTAATCGATGTTGTAACATGCGATTTTCAATGAGTTCTGTATGATGTAGATTTAATTCCGTTGTTGTAATTGGATATAATTGAAATTCAAATTTTCTACCAGTTAAAGGTTCGTTTAATTTATTCGATAGTTCAAAAGCGGAAGAACCTGTCGCAATTATTTGGATGGATGGGTAATTATCCACTAATAATTTTAGTGCCAATCCAATTCCTGAAATCTTTTGCGCTTCATCAATGACCACAAGCTCGGCACTTCCAATCAATGCTTTTAAACCCGTTGATGTTGGATTCTTGAATTTTTCTTGGATATCATATTCATCGGCATTCAACCAAACCATCTTTGAATAATTCTTTGCAATTAATTTTAACAAAGTAGTTTTTCCTGTTTGTCTTGCGCCTAGTAGTGTAATCACTTTCCCTTTAAACAACTTATCTTCAATGCTTTTTTGAATATATCGAGTAATCATATCGAAATGAGTTTAATCAAAAATACAACTTTTTTGGAATGTAATCCAAAAAAGAACCTATTTTTTTGGATTACATTCCGAAAAAGACATAAAAAAGGGAGGACATCACATCCTCCCTTTTAATTTTTTAAAAAATTCATGTCGATTTCGACTCCGCTCAATCTGACATTTATTTCGACTGAGATAAATCTGACATTTCCGCTCAATCTGACAATCACTTAAGTCAGACTGAGCCTGTCGAAGTCTAAGCCTCCACTACATTCGCATAACTCTCTACACTTGGACAAGAACACACTAAGTTTCTATCACCAAACGCATTGTCTACACGACGCACAGGAACCCAATATTTAAACTCTTTCAAGTAAGCTACTGGATACACAGCTTCTGCTGGTGTGTATGGGTATTCCCAGTTTTTATTGATGATGCAATCTGCGGTATGCGGTGCATTTTTCAATAAGTTGTTTACTTTATCTGCATGTCCATTTTCGATTTCCGCTATCTCTTGACGAATCTTGATCATTGCTTCAATGAAACGGTCTAATTCTGCTTTATCTTCACTCTCTGTTGGCTCAATCATTAATGTACCGGCAACTGGAAAAGAAACGGTTGGAGCATGGAATCCAAAATCAATCATACGTTTTGCCATATCCGCTACTTCAACATCTGCATTCTTTTTAAACTCACGACAATCTAAGATTAACTCGTGTGCTACCGTATCATTTTTACCTGTATACAAGATTGGGTAATGCGCTTTCAATTGCGTAGCGATGTAATTTGCATTTAAAATCGCGTTTTCCGTAGATTCTCTCAACCCTTTTGCACCTAACATTTTGATGTATCCATAAGAAATCAACAAAATCAATGCACTACCATAAGGAGCAGCAGAAACAGCATGAATTGCTTGCTCTCCACCAGCTTTTAATACTGGACTTCCTGGTAAGAAAGGAACTAAATGTGCTGCCACACCGATTGGGCCCATACCTGGTCCACCACCACCATGTGGAATTGCAAATGTTTTATGTAAGTTCAAGTGACAAACGTCTGCACCAATATTTCCTGGATTTGTTAATCCAACTTGCGCATTCATATTTGCACCATCCATATATACTTGTCCACCATTTTCATGGATGATAGAAGTGATTTCAATAATTCCTTCTTCAAATACACCATGTGTCGATGGGTAAGTCACCATTAAACCACCTAAAGTGTCTTTTAACTCAATTGCTTTTTCACGTAATGCTTCGATGTCGATATTTCCGTTTTCATCACAACCAGTAACTACTACTTCAAATCCAGCCATCACCGCAGAAGCTGGGTTTGTTCCGTGGGCAGAAGAAGGAATAATCATGTGTTTACGGTGGAAATCACCACGAGATTCGTGGTATGCTTTCATTACCATTAAACCTGCGTATTCTCCTTGTGCACCAGAATTTGGCTGTAAGGAAGTTCCAGCAAAACCAGTACATTCAGAAAGATCGATTTCTAACTGACGTAACATTTCGTGGTATCCTTCCGCTTGTTCTACAGGACAGAATGGGTGCATATTTGCAAACGATGGGTTTGTAATAGGCATTAATTCCGTCGCAGCATTTAATTTCATCGTACAAGACCCTAACGGAATCATGCTATGTACTAAAGATAAATCTTTGTTTTCCAAACGTTTCAAGTAACGCATCATTTGAGATTCAGAGTGATGGGTATTGAACGTTGGGTGTGTTAAAATTGCTTCTGTGCGTAAATCATTCGCAGCAATGGTAACTGTTGAAGATTTCTCAACCGTTACAACTGGTTTCACAGAAACTTGCGCAAATACATTTACTAAGGTATTTAAATCTGCATTCGTAATAGATTCACCAAAACTGATAGTCACTTGTGAATCATTTACATAACGTAAGTTGATTTCGTTTGCCTCTGTTTGGTATTTCAAGGTCGCTACAGAAACAGTAGCAGGTAATTCTACCCACAATGTGTCAAAATAGTTATCCGATTTTACCGTATATCCTAATTTTTTTAATTCGGTAGCAACGGTAGTCGCTTTTGTGTGAATATCTGTCGCAATCGCTTTTAAACGCGCTGGTCCGTGGTATACCGCATACATACTCGCCATCACTGCTAATAATGCTTGTGCTGTACAAATATTGGAAGTAGCTTTATCGCGTTTGATATGTTGCTCACGTGTTTGTAATGCCATACGTAACGCTAGGTTATCATCTGCATCTTTCGAAACACCGATGATACGACCAGGAATTGTACGTTTGAATTCATCTTTACATGCGAAGAATGCAGCGTGTGGTCCACCGTATCCCATTGGCACCCCAAAACGTTGTGAAGAACCTAACACAACATCCGCTCCTAAAGAACCTGGAGATTTCAATAACACTAAGGATAGGATATCTGCAGCAACTGCAACTTTAATCTCTAATGCGTGTGCTTTTGTAATAAATCCTGCAACATCTTGAATACGACCTAATGCATCTGGGTATTGTGTTAATGCTCCAAAGAATGTAGTGTCAAAAGTTACTGTCTCTGGATCAGCGATTACTAATTCTATTCCTAAGTTTGCTGCACGACCTTTGATTACATCAATAGTTTGTGGGAAAGCAAATTCAGAAACGAAAAATTTATTTTTTCCTGCTTTAACATCATTTCTAGAACGGGAATTAAAGAACATAAGCATCGCCTCAGCAGCAGCAGTAGCTTCATCCAACAAAGATGCGTTTGCAATTTCCATTCCTGTCAAATCCAAAATCATTGTTTGGAAGTTCAACAAAGCCTCTAAACGTCCTTGTGAAATTTCCGCTTGGTATGGCGTATATGCCGTGTACCATCCTGGATTTTCCAATACATTTCTTAGAACCACAGAAGGCGTGATTGTATCGTTATATCCCAATCCGATGTACGATTTAAATACTTTGTTTTTAGAAGCTAACGCATTAATATGTGTTAGGTATTCTTGTTCTGTCAAAGCATCCGAGATATTTAATTCACGTCCCAAACGTATTTGAGATGGAATTGTTTTATCGATTAATTCAGCGATGGAAGAAACTCCAATTTTCGCCAACATAGCTTGCTTTTCAGCTTCATTTGACCCTATGTGTCTTTCAGAAAATGCACTCATTATATACAGCTTTAAATGTGGTGCAAATATACAAGGAATAAGGTTTACGAATAAAATTTTCTTTCAACTATTCTATATCTTTTATTAACCAAAAATTAAATTTAGTATTATCGTGTTTTAGAACAAGTATTTATTAAACAAAATTCAACACACAAAAAGATAAAAAAGGGTAGTAATATGAAGTGAAAATTAACAAAAAGTTAAGTAAACATAGGGTTCTCATAGAAAACTATGAAAAAACAAATTTATGATAAATATCATATAAAACACGCGATAGATTACGTAACTTTGGCATCGTAAAAGCATAAAATTGTGCAAAAATGAAAAATAGAAAACTTAATTACCCCGCATTCATCTTGATAATTTGCTTCCATTTAACCGGGTTTTCTCAATCCAATCGCCCTAAAATAAAAACGGATACAGTATTCATGACCTACTACGGAAAAGATTTGCCGAATAGTAATTATAACGCAAATACTAAAGTCGAAGAAGGAATCTTGGTAAAAGGGAAAAAGGAAGCGATGTGGACTAAATATTATCCAGATGGTAAAACACCAAAACTAAAAGGAAAATATGTATCCAACGTACCTAATGGTCCTTATGAAAAATTTTATCCAACAGGAGTAATTAAAGAAAAAGGCGTTTTTTCCAACCAACATTATAATGACACTTTAACTTATTATTTCCCAAGTGGAAAAATTTCTAGCATATCCATCTATGACAAACACGGAAAACAACTTGGTGTCACTAAACACTTTTACAACAATGGTACACTGGCATTATCCTATGAATCAAAAGAAGATAAAGTGAGGGGGGATGTTACTTGGTATGAAAAATCTGGTGTTATAAGTAGTCAGATTCATATCAAAAAACAAGGAAAAGTAGAAGCAATCGTTCACAACGATTTAGCATTCAATTCCAATATACCAATACTAACCAAAGGATTTAATTCAATTCGTGTTGCAGGTCCAATCTTAAAAGATGGTCCATTTGACCCAAATGGGTATAATGTTGTGTACAACAAACAGGATGAATTATACCAAGTTGGAAATTTCAAATTTGGTTCGATTTACACGGGTAAAATTTACAACTATGATACGAATGGACTTTTAAAATCTATCAGTATCTATCGGGATGGATTTTTCTTTTCAGAAGGTAAAATCAATTAAAACAAACCGCAAAATTTAAATGCATGAAATTTAAAGCATTACTAATACTCATCGTGTTTTCTCGCACTATTTCCGCACAAAATAGTGTCAAAGATGTGGATGGAAATATTTACCAAACCTTTCGCATCGATAGTACAGAATGGTTTCTCGAAAATCTAAAAACCACCCGATTTTCTAATGGCGACTCTATACGAACAACCAAAACGATAAACACACCGCTAAACACTGACACCAACCAAATTTACCGATGGGCTCCAGCTGGAGATAAAAATAAAATCAAAGAGCAAGGCTACTTATATACTTGGTCTACGGTAATCGATAAACGCGGTATTTGTCCTGCAGGCTGGAAAGTACCTTCAGATGCGGAATGGAAAATAGCGATTGACAAAATCTACAATGAAACAAATAGTGTAAACGTAACTGAAACGGACAATTCTAATTTCATTTACAAGAAAAAGTCCAATTCTAGCGAAATTCCATTTTTTAAAGAAGTGGGATTTGCTGGAAGTAGAATGCTTACTGGGAATTATATATTTCAACAAACATTTGCCTATTATTGGTCAAATACATTGGATTACAAAGGGTTTGCTTGGATGTGGTATTTTTCTACAACAACTGTAAATCACTACAACTTTGAAGTAAATGGTGGTTTAAGTGTTCGATGTATGCGTTCTAATTTTGATTAATCAAATTTTTAGAGAACGCGATACGCACCAAATCCGCTGAATTTTTAGCCTTCAATTTTTTCATTAAATGATAGCGATGCGTGTTGACCGTACTTTCACTTACATACATCATATCTCCGATCATTTTATTACTCCAACCATCAATAATATGCTTTAAAACCTCTAATTCCCTGGGGGATATTGGAATTTCATGTACTGATTTAGCTGTTTGATTTTTAGTTAGTTCCTCGATTATTGATTCCGAAACGAAAGTGTTTCCATGATGTACCTCCATTATAGCATTGATTAATTCAAAGTCCTCACAATTTTTGGTTACATACCCACTAGCACCTATTTCCATCGCCTTTAACGCGTAAGAACATGCAAGGTTCATGGAAAAAACGAGACTTTTAACACTAGGAGTATTTGCTGTAAGATATTTTACAAGCTCTAAACCGGATTCATTTGGTAAATTGATACCCGTAACAACTACGTCAATTTTTTCTGCGGAAGAAATTGCAGTGATTGCTTCTCTTACAGAATTTGCTTCTCCAACCACTTTAAAATTTCGTTCAGATTCCAACAAAATTTTCAATCCTTTACGAAGAATTTTATGATCGTCTACCAAGAAAATATGAATCATTGTTAAAAAATGAATTACAAAAATAAAAAGAGTACAAATTTAAGTATATATACGTAATCAATTACCGCTGCATGTTAAATAATTATTACGCTTTGTGCACTATATTATTATTTGCGTTCGTATTGACAACACGCATGTAATTTTGCATACGCCTTTGAATCCCCAGTATATTTAACATTATCATAGCCAACACTAGCGACTGCTTGTTGAACCGTTTGCAAATCCACAAGAGCCGTATCCAAAGAAACCGTCAATATTTTACTTTCAATGTGCCAATCTGCATGTTTAACACCATTAATTTTTAAAGATTTTTCGATTGTTTCTTTACACATGCCACAATTTCCCCAAACAGTAAATTTCGCTGTCGTAATCCCATTTTTTGTAGTCGATTGATTCATTACACGAACTTTCTTTGGTTCCTCGGTAATTTCTGGAGTAGTGTTACATGCAAAAAGTAAAATACATAACGAAAAAAAATAAACTGTTTTCATAAGGTGATATAAAAGTAATTAGCATTTAATAGCACAAATATAATATATCTAAAGCATAGACTTTTGCGGTATACTTTTTATTTCCTAGATATATCCTTACCTTTGATTGTATATTTTTATTTTCAATCCAAACGAATGAAAAAACTATTTGAAGCATTTGAAAAACCGAATCTTTCTGATTGGAAAACACAGTTAATCAAAGAATTAAAATCTGAAAACACGGATGATCCAACCGCTTTTAAAAACGAAATAGAGGAATTGACTTTTACCGATATCTATACAGCGAACACCAAAATTCTAAACTATGAAAAACCAACAACAAACGATTGGAAAATTGGCGTAGAAATTCAGGTTAGCAATGAAAAGACAGCGAATCAATTTGCGTTACTCCAACTAAATTTAGGAGCAAATGCATTAAACTTCGATGTAACACAACTTCAAAATGTTCAACTACCCGTATTACTCGCGGGCATTGAAATTGCATACATATATACCTATTTCACGACAAAAGACGAAGAACAAGCTACTTTAATTCGCGCTTGGTTTTCGGATAAGTCTCCGTTATTTATACAGGTAAATTCCAAGCAAAATACCGTAAATTCGTATGGAGTGTATGCTATCGGCGGAAATATAAAGCAATCATTAGCATACGCATTAGCAAAAGGAAAAAATTTACTTGCTAAAGATCCAAACGAACCAATCCATTTCACCTTTGGAATTGGTCCAAATTTTCTCTTGGAAATTGCAAAGTTTAGAGCATTTCAAGTGCTTTGGAATAAAATAAAAACAGCATATGGAGCAACTGCTAAAACTTATATTACAGCTAAAACAGGTTTTGTAAATAAATCCTTACAAGATCCTTACACAAACCTACTTCGACAAACTACGGAAGGTTTATCCGCAGTATTAAGTGGTGTGGATCAACTAATCATTCAACCATACGATTTACTTGCAACAACTGGAAGTAGCCCTTTTTCAGAGCGAATGGCGATTAATATTTCGTTGATCTTAAAAGATGAAGCCGAAATAAATCAACTCGTAGATCCATTAGAAGGAAGTCTGATTCTTGAAAAATATACGACAACGCTAGCAAACGAAGCGTGGAAATTATTCCAAATAATTGAAGAACAAGGAGGTGTAAATACTTCAGCAGCAGAAGCTTATTTAACAACTGAAATTGCACGTGTACGTTCTAAAAGCATACAAAACATCTTGGAGAAAAAACAAGTTTTGGTAGGAATAAATAACTATTTAGACCCGGATCTTTCAAACACAACTTGGAGAGAAGCGGAAGAAACTTTTATGGGAATAAATCCATTGATTTTGGAAAAGGAATTCGAAAATAGATTGTCTGAAAAATTGTAAAAAAATGAAAAACATAGATTTCACAAAAACCGATTGGAAAGACTTACCAACTTCAAATCCGGTAATCAAACCATATACATACCCTGAACACATTGGATTCAAGTCAGGTATTGCGCCATTTTTAGGCGGACCCTATGCATCCATGTACCGTTCTCGTTCTTGGACAATTCGACAATACGCAGGATTTTCGACAGCAGAAGAATCCAACGCATTCTATCAACGCAATTTAGCAGCTGGACAAAAAGGACTTTCGGTTGCCTTTGATTTGGCCACACATCGTGGATACGATTCTGATCATCCACGCGTTACTGGGGATGTTGGAAAAGCAGGAGTAGCAATTGACTCCGTTTTAGACATGAAAGTATTATTTGACCAAATCCCATTGGATCAAATGTCTGTTTCTATGACAATGAATGGTGCAGTAATTCCAATTTTAGCATTCTATATTGTTGCCGCAGAAGAACAAGGGGTAAAACAAGAATTACTTTCAGGAACAATACAGAACGACATCTTGAAAGAATTTATGGTGCGTAACACCTACATTTATCCTCCCACTCCATCCATGCGGATTATCGCGGATATATTTGCGTACACGACTAAATATATGCCGAAATTCAACTCGATATCTATTTCTGGATACCACATGCATGAAGCTGGCGCGACTGCTGCACAAGAACTTGCATATACGCTTGCCGATGGATTAGAGTATTTACGTGCTGGAATTAATGTAGGTTTGGATATCGATGATTTTGCACCGCGCTTAAGTTTCTTCTGGGGAATCGGTATGAAACCCATGGTAGAAATTGCCAAATTGCGCGCAGGAAGATTATTATGGGCGAAAATTGTCAAACAATTTAATCCTAAAAAAGAAAAATCGATGGCATTGCGAACACACTGCCAAACATCTGGTTGGAGTTTAACCGAACAAGACCCATTCAATAATGTTACCCGTACTTGTATCGAAGCATTAGCAGCTGTTCTAGGGGGAACACAATCGTTACATACAAATTCATTGGATGAAGCGATTGCTTTACCGACAGATTTTTCTGCTAGAATCGCGCGAAACACCCAAATCTATTTACAGGAAGAAATTGGAATTACAGGAATTATTGACCCAACCGAAGGAAGTAAAGCCATTGAAACTTTAACAGAAACACTTTGTCAAGAAGCTTGGGAATTAATTGAGGAAGTGGAAACTTTGGGTGGAATGACAAAAGCGATAGAGGCAGGCATTCCGAAAATGCGTATTGAGGAAGCAGCAACAACAAAACAAGCACGCATAGATGGTGAGGAAGACATAATTGTTGGAGTAAACCGTTACCAACTCGCAAAAGAAGAACCGATTGAAACTTTGGAAATCAATAATGATTCGGTTCGTATTCAGCAAGTGGAACAACTTAACAAGTTGAAAACCGAAAGAGATACTACGCTAGTCCAAGAAAGCCTTTTAGCCATCGAAAAAATTGCGCAAACAGACGAAGGTAACTTGTTGGAGGCAGCAATTGTTTGCGCACGAAATAGAGCAACATTAGGAGAAATTTCAGATGCATTGGAACGTGTTTTTGGAAGATACCAAGCTAAAATACATTCGATTCAAGGCGTATATGCAAAAGGAGTTATGAAAAATGAAGATTTTAAAAAAGCAATTGCTTTAGCCGATAAATTCGCGTACTTAGAAGGAAGAAGACCGCGTATTATGGTAGCAAAGATGGGTCAAGATGGCCACGATCGAGGAGCTAAAATTATTGCAACATCCTTCGCGGATATGGGGTTTGATGTGGATATCAGCCCTTTATTTCAAACACCGCAAGAAGTAGCCAAACAAGCGATTGAGAATGATGTACATATCCTTGGTATTAGCTCATTAGCAGCAGGACATAAAACCTTAATTCCAGCAGTTATTGAAGAACTAAAGTCACTTGGAAGAGCAGACATTATGGTCATCGCTGGTGGGGTTATTCCAGCAAAAGATTATGATTTCTTGTATGAAAAAGGAGTTTTTGGAGTTTTTGGTCCAGGCACTAAAATTCCAACTGCAGCTATTTCAATACTAGAATTGTTGATAAAGAGTGTGGAATAAATTATTGCAATTTAATTGTCTTGGGTAATTTTGAAATCTAAAAATCAAAAACGATGCAAAAAGCAATAGTACTAGTATTTATTCTATTTTCTTTTAATCTGCTTAAAGCGCAACCTCCTTTATATAGCGATTTATTCACTTTATATGTAGGAAACGATTATAAAAAATTGGTCGATAAAGCACAGAAATATGCCTTAAAACCTGAAACAAAAAACGATGCTATACCATACGTTTATCTTTCTAAAGCCTTATTTAAAATCTCTCAGCAAAAGAATAAAGAGTCAAAATACAAGGACGCCTATGAACAAAGCATAGTATGCTTAGCAAAATGTATTCAGAAAGACATTACAAAAGAAGTGTACGATAAGGAAGTAGAATTTTATCTTGAAATGAAAGAAACTTTAATTGAGTATATCCTAGAGGAATTTAAAGATAAGAATTATAAAAAAGCGCTAGAATTCAACACGAAATTAAAATCTTTATATGCAGATGACATTTCGGTTATACTCATGGACGGTGCTTTAAAAAAACACACAAAAGATCTTCCTGGAGCGATGATTGTTTGGAACGAAAATCAAAATTCTTTGGAGCGTCTAACTAATCTGGATTATTTCACTGAAAAGGAGAAAGAATTTCTAAAAACAGCGGTTATTCAAACCATTGAAGGGTTGAAAAGTGTTAAGCAACCCGAACGCGCTAGAAATATTGGATTAAAAGCCAATACATGGTTTGGAAATGAAGAAGATTTTAAAGCTGTTTTTGAAACGGTAAAATAAATTATTTTACTTTCCAAACCTCAATATATTCATTCACATTTCGAGGATTTAAATCATGTACAATTTGATCAATCGTACTTGGAGAACAAACCTTATACAAATGTAAATGAGGATATTGTTTTTTATAATATGAAACACGCTCCTGCAATCCGCCTTTTCCACTAAAGAAAATATAATCTGCTTTAAAAGTAGAATCATTCGTTAATACCGCTACATCTTTAAAACTAGCATACCATTTATTGGCATAAAATTTAGGCATTTGAGAAGTAGCTGCATCACCAGAACCCTCCATTAATATTTTTGGATTATTTTTTTCTGTCCCATACAAAGCATACATAGCATCTATTCTAGATTTTTTAGTCGAAGCAAACGTAAAAAACAATAATAAAGGAATATTTAAGATCCAAAAAAACTTCCAGGAGAAATTCCAAGCCTTATTCCAAAAAGCGCGTTCTTTCAACGATTCAAAACCAATCACTCCTAAAATGATGAAGAACGGTAAAATAGACAAGATAAACCGCTCTTGCCGATTTGGATATAGGGTATGAAATACAATAAAAGCAGCGGTTGGTACAAATAAAAATAGTTGTTTTTTAGCACTTCTAAAAAAGCCAGTACCGATCAATAATCCAAAAGGAAATAGCAATACACCAAACAAAACATAGAAATACATGAAATAATTGGTGTTAGGCAAATACTGCGTACCCTGATGCAAATTATATTCAACATACCCAATAAATTCCGCAAAAGGGTACCCCCAAACATAAAAATCTACTGGTCCTTGCGTCAAACAAAAAGATACTATATTTCCTAAACTAAAATAGAAAAATGCCGTAAACTGACGCCTAAACAAATAATACCCGGCAACACCTACCGTAAAAATTGCCACTTGAAAACGAAACGAAATTGCAAAACCAATTAATAACCCAGCATAAAAAAATAGTTTCCGGCTATTTTCTGCTTTCAATAGTAACCACATGCCCCACATCAAAAATGGAATAGAAACCATTTCTACTAAATTTCGCACCGACATAAAAGGGAGTAACCACAACAAAGACAAAATCCATCCAACTGTAATTGCATTTTTTCTATTAGATACTTTTTCAGTGATTTTAACCCCAAAATAAACTACTAAAATGGATAATAGTGCATGGAGTAATCGATTGATTACCATTAAGATTTTAGGGTCATTTATACCTATGAATTTACAACTTGCAAAAAACAAGTAATTTAATCCAACATAAGTGAAACTATGTCCTTCCGGTTTTCCTGTACTTCCTTCAGTCCAAGGCAACCAGTGATTATAATCATAATTATTTGCCCAAGAAGAAGAAGCTTCGATGGTCAAAAAATGATCATCATGCATTCCATACCCTTCCGAAAAAACAGCAGTTAAAACACGAAAAAAAAGTCCTACAATTAGGATTGTTTTGAACGACAAGAAAATATTTTTTGATACCATTTTTTAGAATCGGATGTTACTTGAGTGGCTGCTTTAATATTCACTAACTCCAAGTCAAAAATTAAATCAGAATAAGCATTTATTGAACCTGCTTGACGGTGATCGTATGCTAAATAATAAGGTAAATAAAAACGTCCTTTTCCTCCTTTCACCAACATACCTACTGCTTCATCAAAACCAGGAATCATCCCTTGTGTTTTGTAAACAAAAGTAATAGGGGTTGCTTCACCATCTCGGGAGGACTCGAATTTTTTTCCAGATAATAGATAACCTGTATAATGAACCGTTAAAGTATCTCCCGCTTTTGGAGTTAACCCATTCATTTTAGTCTCTAAAACATAGGTTAATCCTGTAACAGATTGTTTCGCATTTGGGAAACTACGTTTGGCTGAATCTAACACTATCTGCGTATGGTCTTTACGTTTTTCTACTAAAGCAGTCAAGGGGTTATATTTTTGGTATTTACCTCCAATCCGCAAAATTTTAACATGTAGAATGACATCATTTTGTGCAATTTTATTTACTACTTCTTGTCCTTCCACCACATGTCCGAAAATAGCGTGTTTATTATCTAACCATGGAGTTGCAACATGGGTAATAAAAAATTGACTCCCATTTGTATTTGGTCCAGAATTAGCCATCGAAAGTACACCGGGGCCATCGTGTTTTAGTGACGAATCAAACTCATCGTAGAACTTATATCCTGGATCTCCACTTCCTGTTCCCAAAGGACATCCACCTTGTATCATAAAATTTGCGATCACACGGTGAAATTTCAAACTATCGTAAAAAGGTTTTGTAAAACTTTTACCAGCAAATTGATAATTACCTTCTGCTAAACCAACAAAGTTAGCAACTGTTAGAGGTGCTTTTTCAGGTTCTAATTTAAGTAGTATTTCGCCCTTGCTTGTTTCAAGCTTTGCGTATAAACCATCCGCTAATTGTTGTGAAAAAACAGTAATAGTAGAACTTACACAAAAAAATAGTAATGCTAAAAACTTCATAATTAATTAATTTTCAATAACTCTACTTCAAAAATCAAAACAGAATAAGGTTTTATAGCTGGAGAAGGAGATTGTTCACCATACGCTAATTCTTGCGGTATATAAAATTTAAATTTGGAACCTACTGGCATTAACTGTAAACCTTCTGTCCATCCTTTAATTACTTGGTTTAATCCAAAAGTTGCTGGCTCTCCTCGATCTACAGAACTATCAAACACTTTACCTTCGGTAGTTGTACCGTGATAATGAACAGTTACTTGGTCGGTAGCTTTCGGCTTTTCTCCTTTACCTAAAACAACTACTTCATACTGTAATCCACTTGGTGTAGATTGAATATTTGTTTTTGTTTTATTCGCGTTCAAGAAAACAATTCCTTCTTCACGCGCTTTCATTCCTTCTTTTGCAAGGATCGCTTTTTTTTCAGCTTCCGCTTTTTGAAAGTATGCACTGATAATTTTGTTTTGCGGATCATTACAGATACTCGGATTATCTTTCAAACGATCTGAAAGTCCTTTAATGACCAATTCTTTATTCGCATTGGATAAATCACGCAATACATTTTCTCCTAATATTCTACCAATTAAATAAGATACACTATCTAATTCATTATTCAACTGAATACCTTGTGCTACATCTCCTTTTTTGTTCGATGCTTTTGTTGCTGGTGCTTGTGCCATCGTTGTTAAAGAAAGTAATACAGCTGAAGCACTTAAGATAATTTTTTTCATAATTTTTAATTTATTCCCAACAAATTTAATAATTAATTCAGGACTTGGTTTGTAAGTTCAATCTTGTTGGCTTTTTTTGAAGAAAATTAACTTTTAAGACACATTAGTTTTCGTACTTCTTTTACTTTTGTATTATGGAACAAAAAGAAGACAAATTAAAGGAAGTTATTTCCCACGCAAAAGAGTATGGATACGTATTCCCATCCTCTGAAATATATGATGGATTAGCAGCAACGTATGACTATGGTCAATTGGGTTCTGAATTAAAAAATAATCTAAAAACATATTGGTGGAAATCGATGACCCAAATGCACGAAAACATTGTGGGTATTGACTCTGCTATTTTTATGCATCCAACAACTTGGAAAGCTTCTGGTCACGTAGATGCTTTTAATGATCCATTGATTGACAATAAGGATTCTAAAAAAAGATACCGTGCAGACGTATTGATCGAGGAACACATGGAGAAAATTCGTCAAAAAATTAACAAAGAAGTTGAAAAATCTTCTAAAAAATTTGGTGATGCATTTGATAAGGCACAATTTATTGCGACAAATCCAAATGTGTTGCGAAATGCTCAAAAAATTACGGAGATTGAAGATCGTATGCGTACGACTTTAGAAAACAATGATTTAGAAGGGGTGCAACAATTAATCATAGACTTAGAAATAGTATGTCCAATAAGCGGTTCTAAAAACTGGACGGAAGTTCGTCAATTCAATTTGATGTTCTCGACAGAATTAGGTTCCGTTGCTGGAGATGCTGCTACTATTTATTTACGACCAGAAACTGCACAAGGAATTTTTGTGAATTTCTTGAACGTACAAAAATCTGGAAGAATGAAAATTCCTTTTGGGATCGCTCAAATTGGTAAAGCATTCCGTAATGAAATCGTTGCACGTCAGTTCATTTTCCGTATGCGTGAATTCGAACAAATGGAAATGCAATTTTTTGTACGCCCAGGAGAAGAAATGAAATGGTACGAATACTGGAAAGAAGCACGTGTAAAATGGCATAAAGCACTTGGATTAGGGGATGAAGCTTACCGTTTACATGACCATATTAAATTAGCGCATTATGCAAATGCAGCGTGTGATATTGAATTTGATTTCCCAATGGGATTCAAAGAATTAGAAGGGATACATTCTCGTACAGACTTCGATTTAAAACAACATGAAGAATTTTCTGGTAAAAAATTACAATTCTTTGACCCTGAATTAAATGAAAGTTATGTTCCGTATGTAGTTGAAACATCTGTTGGACTAGACCGTATGTTTTTAGCGGTAATGAGTAATTCCTTAAACACCGAAAAACTAGAAGATGGCTCTGAACGAGTAGTTCTTTCTTTACCTGCTGCATTAGCACCATACAAAGTTGCTATTATGCCTTTGACACGTAAAGATGGATTACCAGAAAAAGCACGTGAAATCTTCGATACATTAAAATATGATTTCCAATGCCAATACGATGAAAAAGATTCCCCCGGAAAACGTTACCGTCGTCAAGATGCAATTGGTACTCCTTTCTGCGTGATGGTGGACCATGAAACAATGGAAAATAACACAGTAACTGTGAGAGACCGAGACACAATGCAACAAGTACGTATCACAATTTCAGAATTACATACTTTAATTGATCAAAAAGTAAACTTGCGAAATTTATTACGAAATTTATAATTCAAGTATAAACGAAAAAATCCTGCTAAATTAAATTAGCAGGATTTTTTGTTTTATAGCAATGCTTTATTTTTCAAATTAAGATCCGCCAACTTATGAAAATAAGGATGGGATGCACATCTTTCTAAAATCTCAAGATGTTCAATACGATGACAATCTAAAGAAACAAAATCGACTAATTGATTATCAATTAAATAATGTGCTTGTTCCATCACGTCTGGACCATAATGCCCAACAATAGAAAGTAAATTGACTTGTATCTGTACTCCTTTGCTTCTGTATTCCTCTATTTTTGCTGGATTTTTAAAATAATAGGGATAACGTTCGTAATGCGCTAAAACAGGAATATAACCATTTACAGACATATCAAAAATTAACTGATCTATTTGAGCAGGTTCACTAAAAAATGAAAACTCAAACAATAGGTAATTACCATTAAATGTAACCGCGCGTTTTTCTTTGATAGATTCTGTTAATGCCTCCTCATAAAAATTTTCAGCAGCGGCTTCAAATTCAATATCAATATTTAGTCTTTCTAATTCTGCTTTCACCTCTGCGTGTTTTGCAGCAATTATTTCAGGCGTATTCTGATAGCAATCCATCATGATATGCGGGGTAGCAATCAGTTTTTTATACCCCAACTCTTTAAATTTCAAAATCATACCAATACTATGATCCAATGTAGCTGCACCATCATCAATTCCGTGTAATAAATGACTATGCATATCTACTCCAATCGTTGAAAAATCAAATGGAGGTAATTGAATTGCTGGCTTTTTTTTTGAAAATATAGAGAAGAGTCCCATAATTATCTATTAGAATACATGTCTGAATAATACTTTTGATAATCTCCACTCGTTACTTCCTTCACCCATTCTTCATTAGCTAAATACCAATCAACTGTTTTATCCAATCCTTCTTCAAAGGTAATAGAAGGTGTCCAACCTAATTCTTTTTCCAGTTTTGAAGCATCGATAGCGTAACGCATATCATGTCCAGAGCGATCAGTAACATACGAGATTAAACTTGCAGAAGTTCCTGGTTCACGCTTTAATTTTTCGTCTAACATCTTACACAAATAATGTACTAAATCAATGTTTTTCCATTCATTTAAACCTCCTACATTGTAAGATTCTCCGTATGTCCCTTGAAAGAAAATCGTTTCAATCGCACGTGCATGGTCTTCCACCCACAACCAATCACGAATATTTTCTCCTTTTCCGTATACCGGTAAAGGTTTCATATTCAAAATATTTTGAATCATTAAAGGAATCAATTTTTCAGGAAAATGATGACTTCCATAATTATTGGAACAATTACTCATTTTCACCGGGAAATTGTACGTATGGAAAAAAGCATTTACAAAATGATCAGAGGAAGCTTTAGACGCAGAATAAGGACTTCTAGGATCGTAGGAAGTTGTTTCTGTAAATAATCCTTCAGCACCTAATGAACCATAAACCTCATCCGTTGAAACATGATGAAACGTATGTTTTTCAGTCAAATTCCAATATGCTTTGGCCTCGTTTAATAGATTTAATGTACCTATAACGTTCGTCATAGCAAACTCCATAGGACCTTCAATCGATCTATCTACGTGCGATTCTGCTGCCAAATGAATTACATCTGTAATTTGATATTTTTCAAATACCGCTTTAACATCTGCTTGGGAGCAAATATCTCCCTTTACAAAATGATAATTTGTTTTACCTGCTAAATCTTTCAAGTTAGAAAGATTACCTGCATAAGTCAATTTATCAAAATTAACAATGGTATGTTCCGGATATTTATTTACAAATAAACGCACAACATGTGATCCGATAAATCCAGCTCCTCCCGTAACTAATATATTCATTTTCTGATAATTATTTTTTATAAACTCCAGTATTCTAATTCTTTTATTTTACCTCTATAAATCCCTTTGATATCTGCAAAAGTACCTTTACCATCGATCAATAAAGACTTAAAATATGCTTCTGTTAAACCCATATAATCCTTATGGTTGACAGCTACAATAATAGAATCATATAACCCTTCAGGTTGCTCATGTAATCCAATTCCATATTCATGTTCCATTTCTTTAGAAGAAGCATGTGGATCTACTAAATCAACGGTTACTTGATACGATTGTAGCTCTTTTACAACATCAATCACCTTTGTATTTCGGATATCTGTAACATCTTCTTTAAATGTAGCTCCCATAACTAATACACGCGTATCTTGAATGTGCTTACCTTGGGCAATCATTTTTTTAACAATTTGTTTTGCAATGTAGCCACCCATGGAATCGTTCACAAAACGACCAGATGTAATAACTTTAGATATATAGCCAGCTTGCGCTGCTTTATGGGTTAAATAATAGGGATCTACTCCAATACAATGTCCACCAACTAGTCCAGGGAAGAATTTTAAGAAATTCCATTTTGTACCAGCAGCCTCCAAGACATCAAAAGTGTTTATTTTCAGTTTATTGAATATAATAGAAAGTTCATTTATTAACGCAATATTTACATCGCGTTGTGTATTTTCAATGATTTTTGCAGCTTCAGCAACTTTGATCGAAGATGCTCTATGTACTCCTGCATCCACCACAATTTCATAGGTTGAAGCAATATTATCTAATGAATCTTGACAGCATCCCGATACGATTTTAGTAATATTTCTAAGCGTATGTTCTTTATCTCCTGGATTGATACGTTCAGGCGAATACCCCAACATAAAATCTTGTCTGAATTTTAATCCAGATTCTTTTTCTAAAACTGGAACACAATCTTCTTCAGTACAACCTGGATAAACGGTAGATTCAAACACCACATAATCCCCTTTTTTAAGTACTTTTCCAACGGTCGTTGAAGCACCTAACAAGGGTTTTAAATCCGGAACATTTGCAGAATCAATCGGTGTTGGAACAGCAACAATAAAAAAAGTTGCTTCTCTAAGATCTTCCAAATCAGCTGTAAAATGAATATCACATCCATCAAAAGCAGCTGTATCTAATTCTTGACTTGGATCGATATTATTACGCATCATATCGACACGTGCTTGATTGATATCGAATCCGATAACCTTAATCGTTCTTGCAAATTCTAACGCTATCGGTAGACCAACATAACCTAAACCGATAACCGCTAATTTAGCTTCTTTATTAATTAACTTTTGATACATTGAGTTGCTCATTTCTTACGTTATAAATTCTTTCAATAATCTCAACTACTTTTAAGCCTTCTAAAGCATTTGTTGTAGCACTTGCTTTTCCTTTTAATGTTTGAACTACATTGGAAATTAAAAAATGGTGGTTTGCAGCGGAACCTTTGTACGGACCATAATCATTTGCAGGACTAGATTCAGCTAAAATAGGCATTTCATATCCTGGGATATTACAAACTTCCACTTCATTCATATATTGACCACCAATTTTCACACTGCCTTTACTTCCAATAATTGTCATGGAACTTTCAAGATTTTTATCTGTAACAGCTGTGGAATAATTGATCGATCCCATACCTCCATTCAAGAAATCAAAAGAAACAAAGCCAGAGTCTTCAAAATCAGTTGTATCTTGATGCGTAAAATCTGCAAAGTTACCTTTGATATTATCTATATCTCCAAACAACCAATACATAATATCTATAAAATGAGAGAATTGAGTAAACAATGTTCCTCCATCTAATTCTTGAGTTCCTTTCCACCCTCCTTTTTTATAGTAGCGCGCATCTCTGTTCCAATAACAGTTCAATTGGACCATAAAAATATCACCTAATATTTTTTCTTCCACAACTTTTTTAATCCATTCAGAAGGCGGCGAATATCTATTTTGCATGACACAAAATACATTGCGAGACATTTGTAAAGATTTAAAAATCACTTGTTCACACGCTTCTTTCGATAAGCCCATAGGTTTTTCACAAACTACATGTTTTCTTGCCTCCAAAGCCTTGATAGACTGTTCTGCATGTAAGCCATTTGGCGTACAGATATTTACAACATCAAATTCCAAACCTGATGCTAATAAATCTTCTATTGTATTAAAAAATGGTATGTTTTTATCTAAACCACATTCTTGTGCACTTCTTACATCAACCATTGCAACTAGCTCTGCCTCTGGATCACGTGAAATCATTTCTGCATGACGCTTTCCGATATGTCCAGCACCAACAACTGCAAATCTTACTTTTTCGTTCGTTACAATCATTTGCTTATTTTAATGACCTTATTATTTTCTAACTTATATTCCTCTCCACTTTCAGAGCATATAGCAACTCCTTCATTATTGAACTCTAGTCTTTGTCCGTATTCACTCATCCACCCTAATTGTCGCGCGGGATTTCCAACCATTAAAGCGTATGGTGCTACTGTTTTTGTAACTACAGCCCCCGCTCCTATAAAAGCAAACTCTCCAATATCATGCCCACATACAATAGTAGCATTTGCACCAATTGATGCACCTCTTCGAACTACTGTTTTAAGGTATTCATTTTTACGGTTCACAGCGCTTCTAGGATTCATTACGTTCGTAAAAACCATAGATGGACCAAGAAAAACATCATCTTCACAAATAACACCTGTATATATTGATACATTGTTTTGCACTTTGACGTTTTTTCCTAAAACTACATCCGGAGATATAACCACATTTTGGCCAATATTACAATTTTCACCCAAAATACAATTTGGCATAATATGCGAAAAATGCCAAATTTTAGTTCCTTTTCCTATGGTACAACCGGGATCAACAAATGCTGTTTCGTGGGCAAAATAGTCCATTATTTTACTATATAATTATCAAAATTATTATGTTCTTTGTGTCTCAATTCTTCTTCCGAAAGACTACAAAAATATTCGTAGGTCAATTTTAAACCTTCACTACGGGATACTTTTGGCTCCCAAGCTAAAATAGCTTTCGCTTTTGTAATATTTGGTTGACGTTGTTTAGGGTCATTAACCGGCAAATCATGGTAAACAACTTTTTGATCGGTATTTGTCAATTTTATGATTTCTTCCGCAAATTGACTAATCGTTATTTCGTCTGGATTCCCAATATTCACTGGTTCTGCATAATCAGAATGTAATAAACGGTAGATACCTTCTACTAAATCATCCACATAGCAGAAAGATCGTGTTTGAGAACCGTCACCAAAGATGGTTAAATCCTCTCCTCTTAATGCTTGACCAATAAAAGCTGGTAATACACGCCCATCATTCAAACGCATTCTTGGGCCATACGTATTGAATATGCGTACAATTCGAGTTTCTAAACCATGATATGAATGATATGCCATGGTCATTGCTTCTTGGAAACGTTTTGCCTCATCGTAAACCCCACGAGGTCCAACAGGATTTACATTTCCCCAATATTCTTCCGGTTGTGGATGTACCGTTGGGTCTCCATAAACTTCAGAAGTAGAAGCAATTAATACACGCGCACCCTTCACCTTTGCTAAACCTAAACAATTATGGATTCCTAACGAACCTACTTTTAAAGTCTGTATTGGAATTTTCAAATAATCTATCGGACTTGCTGGAGATGCAAAGTGCAATATATAATCTAGCTCTCCTGGTACATGAATAAATTTAGAAACATCGTGATTATAAAACTCAAAATTTTCTAATTTGAAAAGATGTTCTATATTCTTTAAACGCCCTGTAATTAAATTATCCATGGCAATAACATGGTAATTCTCTTTGATAAAACGATCACACAAATGCGAACCTAAAAATCCGGCTGCCCCTGTAATCAATATTCTTTTTCTTCTTTCCATTTTAGCTTATTTTTCAACAATAGAACGACCTATTGAGCTGTAATAAAAACCTCTTTCATTCATTTCGTTTAAATCAAACAGGTTTCTTCCATCAAAAATCACTTTATCGTTTAACAATGCAGCGATTTTATCAAAATCCGGATTTCTAAAAATACCCCACTCTGTACAAACAACCAACGCATCCGCATTCTCTAACGCTTCATATTCATTGGAAGCATAAGTGATTTTATCTCCAATTACTCCTTGCACATTTGGCATTGCTTCAGGATCAAAAGCGGTAACTGTAGCGCCTGCATCTACCAATGCATCAATAATATATAACGCTGGAGCCTCACGAATGTCATCCGTATCTGGTTTGAAGGCTAAGCCCCAAAGCGCAATTTTTTTACCTTTCAAGTCGCCTCGAAAGAAGTTTTTAATTTTTGGAATAATAACCGTTTTTTGTTCTTCATTAACAGTCATTACAGATTTCAATATTTCAAACGAAAAATTGTATTCATTTCCAGATTTTACTAATGCCTGCACATCTTTCGGAAAACAAGAACCTCCATAGCCAATTCCTGGAAATAAGAAACGTTTTCCAATACGCTCATCTGAACCAATACCAATACGAACTTTGTCTACATCCGCACCAACTAACTCACAAAAATTTGCAATCTCGTTCATGAATGTAATTTTAGTTGCAAGGAATGAATTTGCTGCATATTTAGTTAATTCCGCAGATTTTTCATCCATGAAAATGATAGGATTTCCTTGGCGAACAAATGGTTTGTATAATTGGTCCATTGTTTTTTTTGCACGGTCCGAAGAAGTACCAATTACCACGCGATCTGGCTTCATAAAATCATCCACTGCAAAACCTTCGCGCAAAAACTCTGGATTAGAAACCACGTCAAAATCAACGGTAGCATTTTTAGCCATCGCTAAACGCACTTTTTCTGCGGTACCAACTGGAACTGTACTCTTATCAACTACAACTTTATAATCCGTAATGATTTTACCTAATTCTTCTGCGACACCTAAAATGTACGATAAATCTGCAGAACCATCTTCTCCTGGAGGTGTAGGTAATGCTAAAAATATAATTTCAGCATCTTTTATACCTTCCAATAAGTCGGTTGTGAAAACCAAACGATTTGCTTTGATATTTCGTTCAAATAAAACGTCTAAATGTGGTTCGTAAATCGGAATTTCTCCGCTACGCATTTTTTCTACTTTAGCAACATTGTTGTCTACACATATTACTTGATTACCAGTTTCAGCAAAACAAGTACCGGTAACTAAACCAACGTAACCTGTTCCTATGACAGCTATTTTTTTCATTTGTTAGCGTTTATAAAGTGTATGATATGATTTGTAATATATTCTAATTGCGCTTCTTCCATTTCAGTATGAATAGGAAAAGAAAGCACTTGTGTTGTCAATAAATTGGTGACTGGTAAATCTTGATTCTCTTTACCAAATGCTTTGAACATTCCTTGTTTGTGTGCAGGAAGTGGATAGTATACCATCGAAGGTATACCGTTTTCAGACAAATAATTAATCAATCCTGTGCGATCAACACCGTCTAATTTTACCGTATATTGATGAAAAACATGGGTGGATTTAACATCTCTTACCGGAATTGTAATCTGTGGTATTGAAGCAAAAGCAGCATCATAGTATGCAGCAACTTTTTGTCGAGCAGCACAATAATTATCTAAATCTCTTAATTTAATTTTTAAAATTGCCGCTTGAATTGTATCTAGTCTGGAATTACACCCTACTACTTCGTGATGATATTTAACTACTTGCCCGTGATTTGCTATCTTCTTTAAATTCACTGCTAGCTCTGCGTTATTCGTGTACATTGCACCTCCATCACCATAACACCCTAAATTTTTAGATGGGAAAAAAGAGGTGCAACCAATATCTCCTATAGTCCCTGCTTTGGACACAGAACCGTCTTTATGGGTATATTCAGCTCCAATCGCTTGGGCAGTATCCTCGATAACTGCAAGATTATGTTTGTTGGCTATTTCTAAAATTGCATCTATATCCGCACATTGTCCATACAAATGTACAGGAACTATCGCTTTTGTTTTTGGGGAAATAGCCGCTTCTATTTTGGTTGGATCGATACAGAATGTGTCTGGTAGAACATCTACAAAAACAGGAACTAAATGTAATAATGCTATAACTTCTGTTGTAGCTATATACGTAAAAGAAGGTGTTATCACCTCATCTCCTGGCTTTAAACCCAAAGACATCAATGCAATTTGCAATGCATCTGTACCGTTCGCACATGGAATAACATGCTGTACATTCAAATATTTTTCTAAATCAGAACGAAATTCACCAACTTCTGGTCCATTAATAAAATTAGCCTGTTCAATCACATTGATAATTGCAGCATCAATTTCTGTTTTTATCTTTTTATATTGTGACTGTAAGTCAACCATTTGTATTTTTTTCATTCGTTGTTTTTTTCCGAATATTTGAGCGTTATTAATGCTTTTCAGTCTAATCAACAAAAGTAATTATTTTGATTTTAATTCCTTGAATTTATTACACTTTTAAACTTGAAATTTCAATTCCTTTCAGCAAATATCCCTAAATTCATTTTTCAATGTATCTTTGAGTTATGCAACGACAGTTACTATTTCTGCTAACGCTTATATCCTCTTCTCTGCTTGGTCAAAGAAATGTAAGTTCAGAAACCATTGGTACGCCATGGGTTGGGATTCAATATGGAATAAACCAACCAATTAATTCTTTACAAGAACGCTTTGGTTTATTAAACAGTCTTGGAATAAATGCTGGATATAAGACAAAACGAAATTGGTTTTTAGGAGTTGATGTTAATTTCTTATTTGGCAATCAAATTAAAACTGGAGACATCTTAAAAAATTTGAGAGATTCGTATGGTAACATTACGGATGTAAATGGAGATGTTGCTGCTATTTTACTTTTTTCGAGAGGCTATAACACTAATCTATCCTTTGGAAAAATAATACCAATCTTTGGTTCAAATCCAAACTCTGGAATTTTTATTCAAGCAGGTGCTGGGTATTTGCAATACCACATTCGAATAGAGTCTAATAAACAAATTATTCCACAAGTAGAATTAGATTATCGTAAAGGGTATGATCGATTAACGGGAGGTGTTTCTACCCATGAATTTTTAGGATATGCCTATATGGCAAACAATGGATTGGTTAATTTTTATGCTGGTTTTTATTTCTTACAAGGGTATACATTCAACCAAAGAACTATTTTATTTGATCAACCAACAGAACAAGTCTCAACAAGTATGCGTAGAGATAACCTATATGGCTTCAGAGCTGGTTGGTTAATACCTATTTATAAGAGTAAACCAAAAGAATTTTATTACGATTAAAACATGGCTTTGCTTTATAATTTTTCCATCCGAGCATATGCTTTATTGTTATGGCTTATTCAAGGTTTTCATCCAAAAGCAAAAGCATGGATTCAAGGGCGAAAAAATTATTGGCAAAAATTACCAACGATTCCTAAAAACACTTCTATCTATTGGTTTCATTGCGCATCTTTAGGCGAATTCGATCAAGGGATACCGGTGATGAATTTAGTAAAAGAAAGAAATCCTACTTGTAAAATACTTGTTACTTTCTTTAGTCCTTCCGGCATGGAACATTACCACAAGCGAAAACACACGGCTGATTTTGTTTATTATTTACCGATAGACACCCGAAAAAACGCACGAAAATTACTAAATCACTTCAACCCGAAAGCGGTATATTTTGTTAAATATGAATTTTGGTTAAACTACATTTTTGAAATCAGCAAACAAAAAATTCCTTTATACAGCATCAGCTGTATTTTAAGACCATCCCAAATATTTTTCAAGTGGTACGGAGGATTATTCCGTAAAGGACTTAATTCTTTTAATTATTTCTATGTTCAAAATGAAGAAACAAGCATCCTTTTACATAAAATTGGTATTCATAATGTGCGTATAACAGGAGATACACGATTTGATAAAGTAATAGAAAACAAAAAATCAGTAGTGCAAGATTTAATAATAGAAGACTTTTTACAAGGGGAAAAAGCGCTTATTTTAGGAAGTTCTTGGCCAGTTGAAGAACAATTATTGTATCGTTATTTTACGTCAGTTTCCAATAAAATAATCATCGCTCCACATGACATTTCAGAAAATCATCTAATATCCATCGAAAAACTATTTCAAAACGAAATTATTCGTTATTCAAAGTATACGGACCAAAAAGACAAATCTATCTTGTTAGTTGACTGTATCGGCAAATTAGCTAATGCTTATTCCTATGGAAAAATCGCATTTATTGGAGGTGGATTTACAGGAAAGTTGCACAATACACTTGAACCTGTGGTGTTTGGTCTACCGGTTATCTTTGGACCTTTACATGCGAAATTCCCAGAAGCACAACAATTTATAGATGCAGGGATTGGGTTTTCGATCAAAACAAGCGAGGAATTTTCTGATGCGATGCAACTTATTGAATCTAATTTGAAAGAATTACAAGAAAAATGTATGCTTGAAATAGAAAATTCAAAAGGAGCTGCTGCAAAAATCATGGAGCGTTAAAAAAAGTTAAGGACCGTTACATCTCGGAGATTAATTTTACTTTAGTCTCAATCTTTGTAGTTATGCGTAAAATTAGAATTAATTGGATTATCGGAATTGTTTCTTTTGCAATGATTTCCTTGTTACTTATTCAATTTTACCAAGTATCTCAACAGTACAACCAAAAATCAGAAGAATTTAAAGACAAAGTAAAAACGCTAATCGAGCGGATTGCAATTCGCCATGAAAAAGCGATTGAACTTCGTAAATACCTGCATGTCGTCAACAAAGATTTTAGCCCTGAATATAAAGACATTCTCAAAAAGGAATTTCAGAATTTATTGACTTCGGAAGAAAGTATTAGTATACGTGACACTGTTCTACTAGAAAATGGAAAATTTAATAAATACCTACTTATTCAAGGTTCAGCTTTTGACACAATTTCCGGATTAAAAACACAACATCAAGTATTAGCAAAAGATGTAAGAAATATTCAAGACATTTTCAATCAAGACATTGTAAAATCAAAACAAGATAAAAGCGAAAACGTTTCTAATCAATTAGATCAACGTGTAATGCAGCAAATATTTAAAAAATCGAAACTAATCAATGAAATGCTATTTGTAGCCTTTCATGATAATACATTTGTAGCACCAGAAAAAAGAATCGATATACACTTTCTTGATTCTATTATTGCATACGAGGCAAGAATGGATAAACTTCCAAAAGAATTTCGTTTTGTAGTAAAAAATGAAAGTTACGAAGCCATTCATTTTAATACAACTACCTCTCATTACGCATGTACAATAGACACAACAAATACATTTAAAACACAATTATTTCCATCCAATATTATCGATGAAAGTCTATACCTTTATCTAAAATTTCCTACTGAAAAATCGTTTCTGTTTCATGAAATGTTTATCCCTTTTAGTATTAGTCTTTTACTTGTGCTACTAATCCTATATGCGATATCCTTCATGTTTAAAACAATTATCACACAAAAAAAATTGAGCGAATTGAAGAATGACTTCATATCCAATATGACGCATGAATTTAAAACACCCATCGCTACTATTTCACTTGCTTGTCAGGCCTTGCGCGACAAAGATTTAATGGGACAAGAAAATATGAAAACAGAACCATTTGTTCACATGATTAATCAAGAAAACAATCGACTTGAATTACTTGTGGAACGAATACTTCAAAGTGCAGCTATCGACAAAAAAGATATTGAACTTAAAAAAGAAGACATTAATCTTTCAGAAATTATTCAGGAACTATGTGCGCATGCGCAATTTAGAATAAAAGATTTTGGGGGTGAAATTGTAAAAAACATGGATGCTACCCCTATTCATATTCATGCAGATAAAATGCATACAGTAAATGTCATTTCAAACCTTATAGATAACGCGATAAAATACAGTAAAGATATACCTAGGGTTACGGTTTCATTAACCAGTAATTCTCAATACATTTTATTAAGTATTAAAGATGAAGGTATTGGGATATCTAAAGAACACATTGCAAAGATTTTTGATAAATTATACCGTATCCCAACCGGTAATTTGCATAATGTGAAGGGTTTTGGTCTAGGTTTAAGTTATGTAAAAGCAATTGTTACCTTAAACAATTGGCAGATAACTGTAAAAAGTCAAGAAAAAATAGGATCGGAATTTACCATACAAATTCCAATTAACACTAAAAATCAAGCACATGGAAAATAAATTAACAATCTTACTCGCAGAAGATGATGACAATTTAGGACTTTTATTACATACCTTTCTTACATCGAAAGGATACCATGTAAAATTAGCTCGTAACGGAAAAATAGCATTAGAATATTTCAATGCTGAAAAAATCGATTTTTGTATCCTGGATGTGATGATGCCAATTTTAGATGGAATTGCAACAGCAAAAGAAATACGTGAATTAAATAAACAGATTCCTATTTTATTTTTAACTGCAAAATCACTAGAAGAAGATAAATTAGCTGGTTTTGCAGCTGGAGCAGATGATTATTTAACCAAACCATTTTCCATGGAAGAATTAATTGCCCGCATTGAAGCAATTAGTAGAAGAAGTTCCCTTAAAAATCATGCGGAAGATAGTAAAATAAATATTGGAGCTATCGTCTTTGATGTGCAATCGCGCATGCTTCATTTACCTTCTGGAGTCGTTAAATTAACCACAAAAGAAAATCAACTATTGAGTTTATTATCCAAAAACACCAACGAAATCATCGATCGTCAAGCAACTTTACGTGCAATTTGGGGAGATGACAATTATTTTAATGGTCGTAGTATGGATGTATATATCGCGAAATTGCGAAAATTATTGAAGGAAGATCCAGCGATTGAGATTATGAATGTACATGGAAAAGGATTTCAATTGATTGTGAAATAGTATTTTTGTACCATCATGAAATATCTAATCATTGGCCTTGGTAATCCAGGCTATAAATACGAAGAAACACGTCATAACATCGGTTTTAAGGTTGTAGAAGCTTTTGCAAAGGAATGTGACACATCTTTTGAAGTTAAGAAACTTGGGGAACTTGCGCAAGCAAAATATAAAGGGAGACAAATTCAGCTTCTAAAACCGAATACCTTCATGAATTTAAGTGGGAAAGCAGTTAATTACTGGATGCAAACGGAAAAAATTCCGATAGAAAACATCTTGGTTATTACCGATGATTTAGCACTTCCTTTTGGAAAATTACGGATGAAGGGAAAAGGTAGTAGCGGAGGACATAATGGACTAAAAGATATACAAGCTGTTTTAAATTCGACTGAATACGCACGATTACGCTTTGGTGTAGGCGATGAATTTAAACCTGGTCAACAGGTAGATTATGTACTTGGAGAATGGAACGCACACGAAAAAGCGACTTTGGAGGATCGCATTAAAACCGCTACAGAATTCATAAAAGGATTTTCGACTATTGGTATTGGTTTGACGATGACCAACTGGAATGGAAAATAACATTCGAGAGCCTCAGTTTTCGTTACGAGTGACGAAGTGACGAAAGAAGGATCTTTAGAAACAAAAAAGCCTACTAAATATTTTAGCAGGCTTTTTGTTTTATATGTGAGTTATAATTCATAACTCATAATTCATAATTTATAATTTTCTAGCTACTTCGTTTTCTTCGAATGCTTCCACGATATCCCCAATTTTGATATCATTAAATTTATCGATATTCAAACCACATTCGTAACCGTGTTTCACTTCTTTTTGATCGTCTTTGAAACGTTTCAATGAACCAAGTTTACCTGTGTGAAGTACAATTCCATCACGGATAACACGGATTTTCGCATTACGTTTGATGATACCTTGCGTAACGAAACATCCTGCAATTGTACCAACTTTCGTGATGTCGAATGTCTCACGGATTTCAGCAGAACCAGTAACGATTTCTTCAATTTCAGGAGATAACATACCTTCCATTGCAGCTTTAATCTCGTCAATCGCTTTGTAGATTACAGAGTACAAACGAATATCGATTTGTTCTGCATCCGCTAATTTACGTGCAGCAACCGATGGACGTACCTGGAATCCAAGGATAATCGCATCTGACGCAGACGCCAAGTTGATATCCGCCTCGGTGATTCCACCGACACCTTTATGTACAATTTTAATTGCAATTTCTTCCGTAGAGAGGTTTTGTAAGGAATCCGAAAGTGCCTCAATAGAACCATCCACGTCACCTTTAATGATTAAGTTAAGCTCTTTGAAATCTCCGATAGCCAAACGACGACCAATCTCTTCCAATGTAATATGTTTTGTTGTACGTAAACCTTGTTCTCTGTACAATTGTTCTCTTTTTGTAGCAATAGATCTTGCTTCTTTCTCATCGTCTAATACGTGGAACTTATCCCCTGCATTTGGCGCACCATTTATACCTAAAATAGATACTGGAGTAGCTGGTCCTGCAATTTTAATATTCGCTCCACGTTCGTCATGCATTGCACGAACTTTACCGTAGTTACGTCCAACTAATACAACATCACCTATTTTCAAAGTTCCTGCCTCAACAAGTATGTTTGTTACGTATCCTTTCCCTTTATCTAAAGAAGATTCGATAACTGTACCAACCGCATTTTTAGTTGGATTAGCACGTAAAGCTAAAATTTCAGCTTCCAACAATACTTTTTCTAATAATTCTTGGATGTTTAACCCTTTCTTAGCAGAAATTTCTTGACATTGGTATTGACCACCCCACTCTTCTACTAAAATATTCATAGCAGAAAGTTGTTCACGAATTCGATCTGGATTTGCTCCGTCTTTATCAATTTTATTAATCGCAAATACCATCGGTACATTTGCAGCTTGTGCGTGAGAGATTGCCTCTTTTGTTTGTGGCATCACGTCATCATCCGCAGCAACTAATATAATTGCAACGTCTGTTACTTGCGCACCACGTGCACGCATCGCAGTAAACGCTTCGTGACCTGGAGTATCTAAGAAAGTCATTTTACGACCATCTCCAAGTACCACAGAGTATGCACCAATATGTTGCGTGATACCTCCGGACTCACCAGAAGTAACGTTTGCATTTCTAATTCTATCTAGTAAAGAAGTTTTACCATGATCGACGTGACCCATCACCGTAATGATTGGAGGACGAGATACTAAATCTTCTTCTTTGTCTTCTACTGTAGGAATCGCTTCTTGTACTTCCGCACTTACGAATTCTGTTTCAAAACCAAACTCATCTGCAATAATGTGAATAGTTTCTGCATCCAAACGTTGGTTAATCGAAGCGAAAATCCCTAAGGACATACACGCTGAGATTACCTGTGTTGGACCTACATTCATCATCGAAGCTAATTCAGAAACTGTAACGAATTCCGTAAGTTTTAATACTTTTTCTTGTAATTCAGCGTCTAATGCTTCTTGTTCACGACGTTGTAAGTTATTATCTCTTTTTACTCTTCTGTTTTTAGAACCTTTGGATTTAGATCCAGTATTCGACAAACGTGCAAGCGTATCTTTAATTTCTTTTTGAATATCTCTTTCCGTAGGTGCTACTTTCGGAGCATTACTACCAATTGGTCTTGAATTACCTAAAAATTTACGTTCTTTCGTTGGTGCACTCTTAGGATCATTAATGGCAGGTGTTCCTGTACTCGCTTTTGTAGGATCAATTTTCTTGATTCTCTTACGTTTTTTACGTGGTTCATCACCAGGTCTAGCTGGACGATGATCCGTTTTAGGTTTATCTACAGGAAGTTCAATACGTCCAAGCACTGTAGGACCCGTAAGCACTTTACGCTCTACACGTATTGTTTCAATTTCTTTTTGTGCATCCGGCTCTTTTGGTGCAACAGGTGCAACAACAACTGGAGCTACTACTACTTTAGGTGTTTCCACAACAGGTTTAACCTCCGATTTAGCCGCAACCTTTGGTGTATTATCTTGTTTTGTTTTAACCTCTTTTTCCGGTTTTTTCTTTTTATCCGGACGTGTTTTGGAATTGATTTTATCTAAATCAATTTTCCCTAACACTTGTAATTGCATATCCCCTTCACCAAGTGTTTTAGCACCACCGTCCATCGCCGGTTCTTTCGAATCGCTTTCAACTGGTGTTTCCTCTTTCACAGCCTCTTTCACTACCTCTTTTGCAACAGGAGGTGTAACGATAGGTGTTTGCGCTTTGACTTTGTCCAAAATACTTGGATCAAAATCATCTTCCTCATCGTCATTGGAAGATTTCGAATCCGTTTTAGAATCCGTTAAACTAACTGTTTCTCTTTTTTCACGTTTCACAGCGCTTAATTTCGCTTGTTCTTTAAGCGATTGATCGTCTGCAAATTGTCGGCGTAATAGATCATAATGTTCCCCTTCCAACTTTGAGTTTGGATTTGGGTCAATTGATACTCCTTTCGATTGCAAGAACTCAGTTAATGTGGATATCCCAACATTTAACTCTCCTGCTACCTTGCCTAATCTTTGTGTTTTTCCGGCCATATTTTTTATTTCTTCCTGTAAAAAACAGGTTAACTTTTTGTGCGACTTAATGGTATAAAAAATGTGTGCAACTCGTACACACATTTACTATTATTCAAATTCTGCACGAAGTATTTTGTATACCTCTTGAATTGTTTCTTCTTCTAAATCAGTTCTGTTTACTAAATCTTCTACTCCTATTTCAAGAACAGATTTAGCAGTATCACAACCGATTGCTTTTAATTCGTCCAAAATCCATCCTTCGATTTCATCTGCGAAATCTTCTAAATCCACATCGTCTACATCCACTTCACCATCTCGGTAAACATCGATTTCATACCCTGTTAATTTAGTAGCTAATTTGATATTATTCCCTCCTCTACCAATTGCCAAAGAAACTTGGTCTGGTTTTAAGGAAACTTTTGCACGTTTTTCTTCTTCAATAATTTCAACAGCAGTTATTTTTGCTGGAGAAAGTGCACGTTGAATAAATAATTGTGTATTTGTTGTAAAGTTGATTACATCGATGTTTTCATTGCGTAATTCACGAACAATTCCATGAATACGTGATCCTTTCATACCAACACATGCTCCAACTGGATCTACACGGTCATCGTAACTTTCAACTGCTACTTTCGCTCTTTCTCCTGGTTCACGAACGATACGTTTAATGGTAATCAATCCGTCAAATACTTCCGGAACTTCCAACTCGAATAAACGCTCTAAAAATTCTGGAGCAGTTCTAGAAAGGATAATAACTGGGTTTGAGTTACGCATGTCTACTTTAGAAACTACTGCGCGAATTGATTCTCCTTTTTTGAAATAATCTGCTGGAATTTGTTCTGATTTAGGTAAGATTAACTCATTCCCTTCATCATCCAATACCATGATTTCTTTTTTCCAAACTTGGTAAACCTCACCAGTAACGATCTCACCGATACGCTCTTTGTAGATTTTATAAATATGGTCTTTTTCTAATTCTAAAATTCTAGAAATTAAATTTTGACGTAATGAAAGAATATTTCTTCTACCAAAATCAGCAAACTTAAATTCTTCAGAAACTTCCTCACCCACTTCAAAATCAGGTTCAATTTTAATCGCTTCAGAATAAGCAATTTCCGTATTTGAATCTTCTACCTCACCATCTGGAACGATTTCTTTATTCAAGAAAATTTGCACATCACCTTTCTCAATATTTACAATAATATCGATATGTTCGTCTGTGTTAAATTTCTTTTTCAACATTGCACGAAACACGTCTTCTAATACGTGTTGCATTGTTTGTTTGTCGATACTTTTTAACTCTTTGAATTCTGAAAACGAATCTACTAATTCTAAGCTGTTCATGCCTATTTATTTAAATGAAATAACAATTTTTGTTTCCTTTATCGTTGCCAATGGAAGAGTTTCCTCTTCTTCAATGGTTACTTTCTTTTTTGTTTCCGGACTTTTCTCCGTACGTGTCGTTTTAACAACAATTTTCTCTGCTGTTGCTTCTAACAAAACACCTTCTTTTTCTTTTCCGTCTTTTAATATAACCTCTACTGTTCTACCAATATTTTTAACATATTGCGGCAAAACACGTAAGGGCTTATCTAATCCTGCAGAAGAAACGTGTAACTCGAAATCTTGTTCCTCACGATCTAAATTATGTTCTACGTTTCGAGAAACAGAAACACAATCATCAATAGCAACATACCCTTCTACTTTGTCTAACTCTAGGTTAATCACAAACTTAGGAGAAATAGAAATAGCAACGATAAATAGACCTCTATCTAGTTCATCGATACGTTCTTGCGCTAATTTTTGTACTAATTCTTTTGTAATCATTTGCTAAAAAAAAGAGGGGATAATCATCCCCTCGCACTTAGTTATTTATAAATACTGCACAAATGTACGCTTTTTTTAATGAATTCCAAATTTATTAATGATTTTTATCCGATTCCCAACAGGAATAACACTTTTCTTTTTCCAACTTAATTTCATCCGCATCGGGCAATAATGGGAAAAAATCGATACCCGAAACCTTCTCTAAACTGTCAATGGAAATAACAAAGTGACTCAAAGGTAATTCGCTGTGTTCATTTTTCATTAAAAACGCAATCGCTTTAACAGAAGGTTGCGAATAATCGAGCAAAGCTTTATAAAAATAGCGCGGAATAGTAATTCGATTAGGCCCAAGAACTGGTAAGCCTTGTTCTAAAATTGGACCTGTAACAACTTTTATTTGTTTATTATGTTTTGCATATTCTCTCACATGTTCTTCCAACTTTTTCCAAATACCGCGATTAAAACTTTTATCTTGCGGACACATATTGGAAAGATAAAAAGATTCTTCCATCGCTTGAACTGACCATTTCATATCTGCTGCAGGGGCTAAATGTCCTCTATCGTATCCTGATTTTTTATAATCTTCTAAAGCTGCACTATTATGTGTAATTAATGGGTCCGGTTTAAATTTATCATTACGTCCAATTTCTCCTTCCGTTTCTGCAAGCGTAAGTTCATACGCAACCCATTTGGCTACTTTAAACTTTTCATCGTATGACAAACAATAACCAGTATGACAAATAACTATGTCGTGCGAATTGTGCGCAGGAATTTCTAATAAATTAGGAATTGTAGTATGCTGACTTCTAAAGCCTGCAAATACATAAAAACCGAAAAGTGTAAGAACGACTATTCGGATAAACGATTTTTTCATAGAAATTACCAATTGTAACTTACACCAAATGTAAGCGGATGAACATTAGCCATCAAAGAAGTGTTAAACGTAGGGACTAATGCATAGGAAATAAATGCACCATACATTCTTCCAAAATTTTGTCCAAAACCGGCTCTAATCGTCGCATCACATTTCAATGTGTTTAAAGCAAACGTTCCTTTAATAGTTCGCTCGTATAATATGTTAGGGTTAGTTTCATCCGTGTATAATTGCTTTACGTTTGAAGAAAGTTTAATTCCTGTAATAAATCCTGCACTAATCCAAAAATTTTTTTTAGGCGTAAACTCAAGTAAAACTGGCACTTGTAAATATGCTAAATGTAATTTATTTCGTGTAAAACTAATTGTATCTAAATGCGCATTACCATATACAGTACTATCTTGTACACTATACGCATCTTTCAATGTCCAATCTTTCGAAAAAGCAAATTTTGAAAGATTTAACCCCAACCCCAAAGTCACTCCTAATCGATCAGGAGTTAGTATCAACTTTCGATCGTAAAAATTGAAATTGAAATAATAAGAGTTTATAACCGAATTATTCCATTGTGGTTCATTTGGAAAATTCGCTTGAAAAGAATTATTTAACAATACATTTAATCCAAAATCTACACCTGCAAAATGCCCGTCGTGTTTTTCTTCTTGGATAGATAACAATGAATCTTCCATCTCGCCATTTTTATCAGAATTAACAACTACTTGATTATTTGCGTTTTGAGAAAAGGCTTGAAAAGAGATAGAAATAACTAGAATTAAAAATAATATGTTTTTCATAATTCATTATAAAATAAATAGTTCTCTAAAATTAAGAAATATTTAATTAAACCACTTATTTTTCACTTCCTTATTATATTTGTTATTTACAATTGATGTTAACACAACACTATGACAAACTCTACACTACACATTTACAATAGCCATTCTGGAAAAAAAGAACAATTTGTTCCTATACATTCAAATTTTGTCGGATTATATGTTTGTGGACCAACAGTATACAATTACGTTCACCTTGGAAATTGTAGAACATTTATTTCTTTTGATACGGTATATCGTTATCTGTTACATATCGGGTATAAGGTTCGTTATGTTCGAAACATTACCGATGTCGGTCATTTAGAGAACGATGCAGATGAAGGAGAAGATAAAATTGCTAAAAAAGCACGTTTAGAGCAAGTTGAACCAATGGAAATTGTACAAAAGTACACCTTGGATTTTCACGATGTTCTTCGTCAATTCAATAATCACGCACCAAGCATCGAACCAACTGCAACGGGTCATATCATCGAACAAATTGAAATGATTAAGACCATCCTTGAAAACGGCTACGCATACGAAGTGAATGGTTCGGTTTATTTTGATGTCAACACATACAACGAGCAATTCCCGTATGGAGAATTATCCGGAAGAAAAATTGAGGATTTAATTGCGGGTACCCGTGACTTGGATGGTCAGGATGAAAAACGTAACTCCTTGGATTTTGCTCTTTGGAAAAATGCTTCACCAGAACATATTATGAAATGGCCTTCTCCTTGGGGAATAGGTTTTCCAGGTTGGCATTTGGAATGTTCGGCAATGAGTACTAAATATTTAGGAGAAACGTTTGATATTCATGGAGGCGGAATGGATTTGAAATTCCCTCACCACGAATGTGAAATCGCACAAGGTTGTGCATCTACAGGTAAATCTCCTGTAAATTATTGGATGCATGGAAACATGTTAACCTTGAATGGTAAAAAGATGTCTAAATCTACCGGTAATACCTTATTACCAAATGAATTATTCAACGGAGGTTCGGATTTATTAGAGCGCGGTTACCATCCAATGGTTGTTCGTTTCTTTATGATGCAAGCACATTATCGCAGTACACTTGATTTTACCAGTGAGGCATTAAACGCTGCGGAAAAAGGATTTGAAAAATTAATGGATGCTGTAAAAGATTTGGCAAATCTAACAACTAGCGAAAGTTCTTCAATAAATGCGCAAGGTTTAGTCGCTTCTTTTTACGATGCCATGAACGACGACTTCAATGCGCCGATATTAGTTGCAAACTTATTTGAAACAGTTAAAGTGATTAACACTATCAAAGAAGGTAAAGCAACAATTACACAAACTGATTTAGAAATCTTAACCAAAGAAGTGAATGCCTTTGTTTTTGATGTACTTGGATTGGCTACTTTAAGTAGCGCAGTTGACGACTCAAAATTAGAAGGTGTGATGGACTTAGTCTTGAATTTACGTCAACAAGCACGTGAGAACAAAGATTGGGGAACTTCGGATAAGATTCGCGATGGATTAGCTGCGGCTGGATTGGTGGTGAAAGATGGGAAGGACGGAACGACTTGGAAGTGATGTCCCTTTGAGAACCTCAGGGACCGAAGTGACGAAGTGATGAAGTGACGAGCGAAGGCGTGATTTTGATGCAAAACACTGCTTCCCCCTTTGAAGGGGGACCGAGGGGGATGACAATTTTGAAAAGTAACAGAAAATAAATGAAAAGTAAACTAAATCGAACCAAAACACTTGCTTCCCGCTGCGTATGATTCAATCAAATCATAATCCATAATTTATAACTCATAACTATATAAATGATTACTCCAGTTCACGATAAAAAATTATTTCTATTAGGTACTTTTAAATTGATTTAAGTAACAACTTTAAAAAAACGCGCAATTTCAAAATGAAACTTGTGTATTTTCAAAATAGAATGCATGTAATTTCAAAATACAACTTGTGTATTTTCAAAATAAGTCGTACTATTGTTATATGAAATTGCAACGAAACATACTAGAAAGTATCCGTGAATTAATCGATAAATATCTTGTTATAGCAGTCACAGGACCTCGACAATCTGGGAAAACGACTTTTTTAAAAAACACATTTTCTGAATACGAATATGTGAATTTAGAAAATCTAGATCAACGTGAGTTTGCATTGGAGGATCCTAATGGATTTTTAAAGCGCTATTCTGGAAAGACAATTATTGATGAAGCCCAACGCGTGCCCACGTTATTTTCATATTTACAAACGAAGGTAGATGAAGAAAACAGCATGGGACACTATATATTGTCCGGCTCTCAAAACTTCCATTTGATGCAAAATATTACACAAAGTTTAGCTGGTAGAGTAGCATTATTTCGATTATTTCCTTTTGATTTTCAAGAGTTAAAAAGTGAGAATTTATTAGAAACAGACTATATAAATTGCATGTTAAAAGGATTTTATCCAGCTATTTACAGTCGTGGAATCAACTCTTCGAAATTTTATGCCAATTACATTGAAACATACGTACAACGTGATTTAACAGAACTATTAGAAGTAAAAAATTTAGCATTATTTAAAAAATACTTTTCCTTATTAGCAGCCCGCGCAGGACAACTACTCAACCTCAATGAACTTGCAAATGCTTGTGGGATTTCCCAACCAACGGCAAAATCTTGGTTGTCTATTTTAGAAAGTAGTTACATCGTTTTTACCTTACAACCCTATTTTGAAAATTTCAGTAAACGATTGGTAAAATCTCCTAAAATTTATTTTTACGATACCGGCTTATTGTGCCATTTGTTAGGAATAAACGATTATGATTACCTGCTAGCTAGTTCAATAAAAGGAGCATTATTTGAAAATATGATGATTTCAGAACACATAAAACGTATGTATCATAAGAATCAAGTCGTTGATAGCTGGTTTTGGAGGGATTCAGTCGGCAACGAAATCGATTTAGTTTATTCCGAAAATCAAAAGTTAATCACCCATGAAATAAAGTCGACCGCAACAATCATGAGTAAACACATGAAAGGTTTGGATTACTTTGAAAAAAAAGCGGAAAATAGAATAGTGGTCAAAAAAATGATTTATACAGGAAACGAGCATTATGTAAGACAAAATTGTGAAATGATTCCTTGGCATGAATTTGCCCGTTAAAGCTGTATATTTGTTATAGAAAATCATAATCCATAAAACAACAATTCATAATTCCCAAAATGATTACTCCAGTACACGATAAAAAATTATTCCTATTAGATGCTTTTGCATTGATTTACAGAGCGTATTTTGCGTTTGCGAAGAATCCACGTGTGAATTCCAAAGGACAAAATACGTCTGCTGCTTTTGGTTTTACAAATGCACTGATTGATGTAATTAAAAAAGAGCAACCAACACATTTAGCGGTGGTGTTTGACGCACCTGGTGGGGCAACGAATCGTCAGGAAGACTTTGCAGCGTATAAAGCGAATCGTCAGGAAATGCCGGAAGATTTGCGTGCGATGATTGATCCAATCAAAAAAATCATTGAAGCATTTAACATTCCTATTTTATTGAAATCGGGATTTGAAGCAGATGATGTCATTGGAACCTTAGCAAAAGTAGCAGAAAAAGAAGGGTATTATACCTACATGATGACTCCGGATAAGGATTTTGGTCAGTTGGTATCAGAAAAAATATTTATTTACAAACCTGGTCGTGGTGGTGATCCAGCTTCAATTATGGGAATAAAAGAAGTATGTGAAAAATTTGAGGTCGACCATCCCTTAAAAGTCATTGACATCCTTGGATTATGGGGAGACGCTTCCGATAATATTCCTGGAATACCTGGAATTGGAGAAAAGACTTCTAAAAAATTAATCCAAGAATATGGTTCCTTGGAAAACATCATCACCAATGCGGACCAACTCAAAGGAAAAATGCGCGAAAACGTAATTGAGTTCGCCGACCAAGGTCGTTTATCCAAACAATTAGCAACGATTATCCTGGATGTCGATGTACCTTTTGATCCAGAACACCTCATTATGTGTGAACCAGATGCAAAAAAGGTCATGGAAGTATTTACGGAATTAGAATTTAGAACGTTGGCAAAACGCGTTATCGGAGAAGAAATAACTGTTACTGCTCCGGTAACTGAAACAGGACAATTTGATTTATTTGGAACACAAAGTTTGTTGGAAATTCAAACTCCGGTTCAAACTTCTGAATTAAAAACGATTGCTACGGAAAAACCGAATTACCATTTAATCACCAATTCCGAAGAACGCGCAGAATTATTGGAATTGTTATTAAAGCAAACATCCGTTTGTTTTGACACAGAAACAACTGCTGTGGATGCTTTACTCGCTGCGTTGGTAGGCATGTCGTTTTCATTCAATCAACGGGAAGCATTTTATGTCGCACTCCCAGAAAACCAACAAGAAGCACAACTAATCGTAGATTCCTTCAAGCCTTTCTTCGAAAATGAATCCATTGAAAAAATTGGTCATAACCTAAAGTACGACTTACAAGTCTTGGAGAATTATGGTATAGCGGTTGGCGGATCCTTATTTGATACGATGATTGCACATTATTTAATTCAGCCTGAATCCAAACAAAGCATGGACTTTTTGGCGGAATACTATTTACAATATAAACCGGTTTCTATTACCGAATTGATTGGTAAAAAAGGAAAAAATCAGGGGAACATGCGCGATTTAGATCCAAAGCAAGTTTCCGATTATGCATGTGAAGACGCAGATATTACCTTTCAACTATATCAAATTTTAGCACCCCAAATTCAAAAAGAACATTTAAAAGATTTATTCCACACCATGGAAATGCCTTTGGTTAATGTCATTCAACGCATGGAACGAGAAGGAATTGCAATTGATGTGGAAGGGTTAAAAACATTATCCTTACGTTTAGAGGAGGACTCGATTAGTCTGGAAAAAGAAATCAAAGAAATTTCTGGGGAAGACTTCAACTTAGATTCTCCGAAACAATTGGGAGAAGTCTTGTTTGAAAAAATGAAAATCAATGCGAAAGCAAAGAAAACCAAAACAGGACAATACCAAACTTCGGAGGATGCTTTGGAACAATACCGTAACGATCACCCAATCATAGGGAAAATTTTAGAATACCGTCAAAATAAAAAACTAAAAGGAACCTACGTAGATCCGCTTCCTACGTTGTTGAATCCAAACGATCACCGTGTACACACGAGTTACATGCAAACGGTTACAGCAACAGGACGTTTGAGTTCCAATAATCCGAATTTGCAAAATATTCCAATTCGCACCCAAAAAGGAAAAGAAATTCGTAAGACTTTTATTTCACGTGGACCAGAATTCAAAATCATGGCGGCGGATTATTCTCAAATTGAATTACGTATCATTGCAGCCTTGAGTAAAGACCCTGGAATGATTGACGCATTTCAAAAAGGAATAGACATTCACACAGCAACGGCAGCAAATGTATTTCATGTTCCGTTGGAAGAAGTAACTAAAGACCAACGTAGTGCTGCGAAAGCGGTAAACTTTGGAATTATGTATGGACAAGGTCCATTTGGATTGGCGCAAAATTTAGGAATTTCTAGAACCGAAGCAAAATCCATTATTGATCGTTATTTCGAACAATTTGGCACCATAAAATCCTTCATGGATGGTTTGGTAAACGATGCTCGGGAATTGGGCTATGTAGAAACCATCATGAAACGTAGAAGATACCTTCCAGATATTAATTCTGCGAATGCGATTGTACGTGGTTATGCCGAACGAAATGCAATTAATGCACCGATTCAAGGTTCTGCAGCAGATATCATAAAACTTGCCATGATTGCAGTTGACAAAGCGATGCAAGAACAAAAAGTACAATCTAAATTATTGTTACAAGTACACGATGAGTTGGTGTTTGATGTACACATTTCGGAACAAGATTTGATGCGAAAATTAGTACAAGAAGCCATGGAATCGGCTATCGAACTGGTTGTTCCGATGGAAGTAGAAGTGAAAATAGCGGATAATTGGTTAGATGCTCATTAAGATATACAATGCGTAATTGCTTACTGTTTTTGGTTTTTGTAGCGACATATTTCGATGTGTCAGCACAAACCATGTCTAGCAATCCCAATCAATTATTATGGAAAATCTCAGGGAGAAAACTCAAAAAACCGAGTTATATCTTTGGAACCTATCATTCGAATGATCCTCGTGTATTTAAATTTTCAGACAGTACCTACAGTGTACTTCTTCGTTCAGAGGCAGTTGTTATTGAGGCAGATATATACAGTATGTTTGCTGAATTAGACACCCGCGCTAATACCCCTAGTTTTGAATTTGATGCCGCTGGAACGCCATACACAACGAGTAAACGTGCTACAAAAACAAATTATGGTTCAGAAGATGGTCGTCCACAATTTTTAGACTTATACCTGCAACTACTTGCGTATAACCTGAACAAAAAGTGTTATACACTTGAATCCATTGAAGATCAATTAGCAGCATACGCTTTAATTAATAAATCGCGCATATTGGGTATCAGTTCCCCAACAGATAAGTTAAGTCAGGAAAAATTGATGGAAATATACCTTTCGGGAAATATTGAGCGAATTCGCGAAATGATGGAACGTCAACTTTCCGCTACCAAAGATGGCTATCAATGGATGATTAACGAGCGTAACTTTATCATGGCAGATGGAATTGATACACTTTGCAAAAAAAACAGTCTGTTTATTGCCGTAGGCGCCTCGCATTTGGCTGGCCCGACTGGTATTCTACAAATCCTAAAGGACCGTGGCTACAAAGTACAACAGGTGAATGCAACCTATGCAGAAGAACCAATAGAAGCAGCTAAAGAAATCCAGAAACAAAACAGCTTTACCTATGCTGACCCTACCTCTGGAATTAGTGTGCAATTTGGAGGTAAACCTTTTGTGAAAAAAGAAGATAACTACGAAGAAATTGTTTATCGAGAAATGGGTCAAGGAAATACCTACCTAATCGAAAGTGAACGTGTTGGAAAAAATTACAACCTCTCTAAATACGTAGAAAGTATTTTCAATGCACCCGAACAAACGAAGATTCAAGAACTAACAATCCAAAATGGAATTCAAGCCTATGAAGGACTTGCATACGTCTATGGAACGGGACATTGCTGGAGACGTGTTTTCATCTATAAAGGAAAACTAATTAAATTAAGCTGTTACGGTGGTAATAAGTTTATGAGTACCGATCGCTATAAGAAGTTTTTTGATCGGGTGGTATTGTTTTAAGATCACAGTAATAATTTCATATACACAAAAAAAGCGACTCCGTTTCCGAAGTCGCTCAATTTATAAGTCATAATCTCAAGTTCTACCCTGAACACATTTCACAGTTTTCTGGATCGTCCAATGAACAAGCAATTGCTTCTTGTCCTTCTTTTGTTAATGCAGCAACTGGTACTTTGTTAATTTCTGGCTCAGAAGTAAATGCTTTATCTACTGTGAATTTAATTGCATCCGTAGCAGCTTTCGTACGTAAGTAGTACATTCCTGTTTTCAATCCTTGTTTCCAACCGTAGAAGTGCATCGAAGTTAATTTTCCGAAGTTTGCATTTTCCATGAAGATGTTCAAGGATTGGGATTGACAGATATAAGCACCACGATCGGCAGCTAAATCAACAATTGCTTTTTGAGAAATCTCCCAAGCTGTTTTGTATAATTCTTTCAAATGCGTTGGAATTTCCACGATATTTTGAACAGAACCGTTAGAAGCCATTAATTTAGAACGCATATCTTTATTCCAAAGACCTTCTTTTACTAAATCTTTCAATAAGTGTTTGTTTACGATAATAAACTCACCAGAAAGTACACGACGTGTGTAAATGTTAGAAGTATATGGCTCAAAACATTCGTTGTTTCCTAAGATTTGCGCTGTAGAAGCTGTTGGCATTGGCGCTAATAACAAAGAGTTTCTTGCTCCAAATTCCATTACTTCTTTACGTAATACATCCCATTCCCAACGAGTAGATGGCGTAACATTCCACATATCGAATTGGAACACACCTTTAGATAAAGGAGAACCTTGGAACGTTTCGTATGCACCTTCTTTTTTCGCTAAATCTTTCGATGCAGTCATTGCAGCGTAATAGATTGTTTCGAAAATCTCCGCATTCAATTGTTTTGCTTCAGGAGATTCGAATGGGAAACGCATCATAATAAATGCATCTGCTAATCCTTGAACTCCTAATCCAATTGGACGGTGACGCATGTTCGAATTTCTTGCTTCTTCTACTGGGTAGTAGTTTCCATCAATGATTCTATTTAAGTTCACAGTTGCTTGGTAAGTAACTTCGAATAATTTATTGTGATCAAATTGACCATCTTCTGTTACGAATTTTGGCAATGCTAAAGAAGCTAAGTTACATACAGCTACCTCATCTGGTGCAGTATATTCAATAATTTCTGTACACAAGTTCGAAGACTTGATAGTACCTAAATTTTGTTGGTTAGATTTAGCATTCGCAGCATCTTTGTACAACATGTAAGGAGTACCAGTTTCAATTTGTGATTCTAAAATTTTGAACCATAAATCTTGTGCTTTGATTGTTTTTCTTCCTTTTCCTTCTGCCTCATATTTCATGTACAACGCTTCAAATTCAGCACTGTGTGTATCCGAAAGACCTGGACATTCGTTTGGACACATTAAGGTCCAATCGCCATTACTTTCCACACGTTTCATGAATAAATCTGGAATCCACAATGCGAAGAATAAATCACGTGCACGTTGCTCTTCTTTTCCGTGATTTTTCTTTAAATCTAAGAAATCAAAAACATCCGCATGCCAAGGCTCGATGTATACAGCGAAAGAACCTTTACGTTTTCCTCCACCTTGATCTACGTATCTTGCTGTATCATTAAATACACGTAACATCGGTACGATACCATTGGAAGCACCATTTGTACCTTTAATGTATGAACCAGTAGCACGAATATCGTGAATAGCTAAACCAATACCACCTGCAGATTGTGAAATCTTAGCACATGATTTTAATGTATCGTAAATACCATCAATACTATCTTCTTTCATGGTTAACAAGAAACAAGACGACATTTGTGGTTTTGGTGTTCCAGCGTTGAATAAAGTTGGTGTAGCATGTGTAAACCAACCTTCTGACATTAAATTGTACGTTTTGATTGCTTCGTTAATATCCCCCTTATGGATACCAACAGAAACACGCATCAACATTTGCTGTGGACGTTCAGCAATTTCTCCGTTTAAGCGTAATAAATAAGATCTCGACAATGTTTTAAATCCAAAGTAATCGTATTTGAAATCACGGTCGTAAATGATACTAGAATCAAGTACTTCACGGTTTTCCATGATTACATTATATACATCCTCCGCCAACAAAGATGCTGGTTGATTCGTTTTTGGATCTACATAAGTGTATAAATCCTCCATCACTTCTGAAAATGACTTCTTTGTTTCTTTGTGTAAGTTAGAAACTGCAATTCTAGATGCTAATAGCGCATAATCTGGGTGGTCGATTGTTTTTGCTGCTGCTGTTTCTGCTGCTAAGTTGTCTAACTCAGAAGTAGTAACACCATCATAAATACCTTCAATCACTTTCATCGCTACCGCTTCTGGACTTACTAACGGATCCAAACCGTAACACATTTTAATAATTCGTGCGGTGATTTTGTCGAATTTCACTGCCTCCTTTCGTCCATCTCTTTTAACTACATACATATCTTTAATCTATTTTAAGGGTAATTTGTTTTTTATATTAAAAATCTTCATCCATACTAAACCCGTGGTTGTCATTCCCACTGTTCATAACACCAGCTTTTTGGTATTCCGCTACTCGTTTCTCAAAGAAATTAGATTTACCTTGAATCGACAACATATCCATGAAGTCAAATGGGTTTGTTGCGTTGTATACTTTATCATTCCCTAACTCAACAAGTAATCTATCTGCAACGAATTCAATGTATTGCGACATTAAGTCACTATTCATTCCAATCAATTTTACAGGAAGCGCATCCAAAATAAATTCTTTTTCAATTTCGACTGCATCCAAGATGATTTGCTCTACCTCTTTTTTATCTAACTTATTTTCAATATGATTATTGTACAACAAACAAGCAAAATCACAATGTAGACCTTCATCTCTTGAAATCAACTCATTGGAGAATCCTAACCCTGGCATTAAACCGCGTTTTTTCAACCAGAAAATAGAACAGAAAGATCCAGAAAAGAAAATACCTTCTACCGCTGCAAAAGCTACCAAACGTTGCGCAAATGTTCCTTGCTCAATCCAACGTAATGCCCAATCTGCTTTCTTACGAACACAAGCCATTGTATCGATCGCATTAAACAAGTATTTCTTATCTGCAGAATCCTTGATTAAGGTATCAATCAACAAAGAATACGTTTCTGAGTGAATATTCTCAATCGTAATTTGAAAACCATAGAAAAACTTAGCTTCCGTATATTGCACTTCTGATAAAAAATTCTCTGCCAAATTTTCATTTACAATCCCGTCAGAAGCAGCAAAAAATGCAAGAATATGTTTAACGAAATGTTTTTCATTATCATTCAACTTATTCTCCCAATCAAGTATATCTGTCGACAAATCAATCTCCTCTGCAGTCCAAAAACTTGCTTCCGCTTTTTTATAAAAAGACCAAATATCATCATGCTGTATAGGAAACAACACAAACCTTCCTTCGTTAGGTGTTAAAATTGGTTCTACGTGATTCATACTATATTAATTAAGTAATCTATTATTAATCTATTTTTTTGTTAAAAACACTTCTCATTTGTTTGAGATGAATTAGTAACGGGGTTACAAAAATTGTCATTAAAATCAGTTCTTGCAATTAAAGAAATTCACAAAACACAAACGTTTTCAACAACGGTTTTCTAAACTCCTTGTCCTTCCGAAGAAAAACAAGTTTTATCGACGACTTAAAAGATATTCACAACCAATTAAATCATTTTGTCGATAAATATTTTAAAATAACTCAAGTTTTTTACTCACTTAATATTACAAGAGATTTGTATAAATTTACAGCATAAACAAACACCTGTCAAGAAAAAAAATAGAGCCTTTTTAACATCAAATTGTTTACACATGTCGCAACTCACTAAAACACTATCGGTATATCGAATTTGGCAAAAAAAATTAGTTGAATGGAAAGAAGATTTAACACATTTGGTCTATCCCAATATCTGTTTGATTTGTGAAGAAGAAACAACACATAAAAAAATTCTACTATGTCACATGTGCGAAAACGATCTTCATTATACACAATTCGAAAAGTTCCAAGAAGCAAGTAAACTAGATAAACTTTTCTGGGGAAGAATACCCGTGGAAGCAACCTATAGCCTTCTTCATTTTGAAAAAGAAATAAGCACCCAAAAAATATTACATGGTATTAAATACCAAAACAAAAAAAAATTAGCCCTAGAAATGGGAAGTCGTATTGGAACAAACCTATTAAAAATACCAACTTTCATGCAAGTAGATTGTTTAATCCCAATTCCATTGCATGCAAAAAAAGAATACCAACGCGGATATAACCAAAGTCGATTACTCGCCGAAGGAATCGCACAAACAAGTAATATTCCCTTCAATGACAAACTATTGAAAAAGAGTAAGCACAGTGAGAGTCAGACAAAAAAAGGAAGATTTAAGCGTTGGGAAAATGTACAAAACACCTTTACCATCGATGTGAAAAATATAAAAAACTATAAACACATCGCATTGGTAGATGATGTAGTTACAACAGGTGCTACGTTGGAAGCGTGTGTACGAGAAATTCAAGCATACAATCCAAAAATTAAAATAAGTATTATCACACTTGCAATTGCAAAATAATGGAAAAGAAAAAAGTCTTAATAGTAGGAGCTGGTATCGCTGGAGTAGCTCTTGCGAGACACCTCGACAACCGAAACATCCCATTTGAAGTAATCGACGCTGAAACGAACTATAGTTCCCGCATCGCAGCTGGACTAATCAATCCGATGGTATTCAGACGTATGGCGAAAAGTTGGAGGGTTGACGAATTCTTACCTTATGCCAAACAATTTTATGCAGACGCAAGTAACGAATGGGGACAAACTTATTTCCACCCAATTCCTATTAGACGCGCATTTGCTCACCAACAAGAATTAGATTTTTGGTTAAAAAAACAGGATATCGAAGAATACCAAGCATACCTCAAGCCGCTGGATGATTCGGACTATACGAACAACACCGTAATAAACACCTATGGCACTGGAGAAGTATTAAATGCAGCCTATATTTCTACCAAACAATTATTAGAGGATGCTTTTAAGTGGCTAGAACAAACCCAGCGATTACGCATCGAAAAAATCCAATACACGGATATCGATCCTGAAAATGCAAGGTATAAAGGGGAGCAATTTGCAAAAATTATTTTTTGTGAAGGGTACCATGGATTAGAAAACCCCTGGTTTAACTATTTGCCCTTACAAGCAACCAAAGGAGAGACACTGACCATACTGTCTGAAGAAATTTCGCGCACAGAATCACTCAACCGAAAATGTTTTACTTTGCCAGTAAAAGACGCTATTTACCGAGTTGGCGCAACCTACGCTTGGGACGACCCTACATTACACACAACCGAAGAAGCACGCACGGAACTCATTGGTCATTTACAAAACTTAACCACATGTAATTTTGAAGTAATAGACCAAGAAGCAGGAATAAGACCAACAGTTCTGGATAGAAGACCCTTAATGGGAAGACATGCTAACTTCCCTGGTTTATATATTTTCAATGGTTTAGGTACAAAAGGTTACCTCATGGCTCCATTACTAGCGCGCGAAATGTCCGACTTTATCCTAGAAGACAAAATCCTAGATCGTGAAATAGATATTCAACGTTACCAAAAACGTTTACTCTAAAAAGATTTCTATTTTTACTTAAAAATCCCACCATGAAAAAAATTATTGTATTTGTAACATTATTCACAACCTTAATCTCTTGCTCCCCCGAGGCAATGACCAATAAAAAAATTGCAGGCATGTGGCATTTAGTTTCCATTGATGGCAAAGCTTTAAACATAGACTATAAGGAACAACTGAATTTTGCGCCGGATGGTCGTGGAGGAACAATCACTGAAACAAAAACTACTAAAAGTATCCCAGTAGTTACCTATGGTAAATATGCGCTCATTAAATCGGGTTCTATTACCATTTCGCGCACTAAACCAGACGGAGGATACGACGACCAAGGCTATGATTTTACAAGTATTTCCGATAACAGCCTTACAATGACACAAAACATGAATGGTCACAAAGTCTATGTGTATACAAAATAAGTGGTATAATTTCAGACTATTGAATTTGCATATTCAAAATTCTTTTTTTAATTTTCACAATTAAACGATTAATATATAACAATATGGCTACAGTATTTGAGACCAGACTTATCGGAAACATTGGAAAAGATGCTACACTAAAAACGATGGATAGAGGTGTTATAGCAATTAACTTTCCTGTTGCACACAACAAAAACTGGAGAGACAAACGATCTGGTGAATCGAAAACAAAAACTACTTGGGTAAATTGTACTATCTGGAAAAAAGAGGGTGCAAATTTACGTATTCTTGACTTCCTTAAAAAAGGTGCATTGGTTGAATTAATTGGTTCTCCTTTCGCTAAAGCATATACGATGGAAGACGGGTTCGTAAGAACAGAAATTCGTTTAAATGTTGCCCAAACAAACATTTTACGTCCTGCTAAATTTGACGGCACCATGACGGAAGACATCATCGACGAAGTAGAAAACGATGACAATGAATATGTTGACTCAACACTAGAAGATTTCTCTATTGACGAAGACGATTTTTAGGTAAAAAAAATTGCAAAAATATATTGGAATTAATTTTTTTATATATATTTGCACTCACAATTCGGTGAGAGTTGTGAAATGCTTTCTTAGCTCAGTTGGTTAGAGCATCTGACTGTTAATCAGAGGGTCCCTGGTTCGAGCCCAGGAGAGAGCGCATTGAAAAACCCAGTAATACTAAGTGTTTACTGGGTTTTTTATTTTATGAATTATCTGTCATATTTGTAGACCTGATCTTATATAGTATCAAAAACCGTGAATTTCGCACTTTGATATATGAATTACTTGCACAAGATTTAAGTTTACGTTCTTATTAAAACTAAAAACTACTAAAATCCCGGAAGTTTTCACACTCCCTCTTCCAAATATATCGTTAACCAAAATATCCCAACGAAAAATAATAGAAGAATATACTTCTAATTAATTACTTTAGTTTTACCGTAAGTATATAAGAATTTATCAATTACAGTATTAAACATGATTACATGCATTATTATCGATGATGAAAAGCCAGCGAGAGAATTCCTTGAAAAGCTAATCCATCAATACTTCGGAACGAAACTTATTGTTTTAGGTGCGGTGGAATCTGTAAGTCAAGGCGTGGAATTGATTAACAAACTTCATCCAGAACTTATCTTTTTAGATATTGAAATGAAAGGCGAAGATGGTTTTCAGTTATTCAAGTACTTTGACAATGTGTTTTTTGACATCATTTTCACTACTGCTCATAAAAACTATGCGATTGATGCTATCAAACATTCGGCAATTGATTACCTATTAAAACCAATCAATTTTATCGACCTAAACGATGCTATTAAACGCCTTGAACGTAAACAAACAGCATCTACCAATCAACAACGAATTTCTGCATTGCTAGAAAACTTAAATACGGATTCAACGCAATTCAACAAAATAGCAATCCCAACTTCAACTGGCTATGAATTAGAAAAGATATCCAACATTGTTTATTGTGAAGGAATGGATAATTATTCGAAAATCATAACACTTCAAGGTCGTGAAATTACGGTAACAAAAACTCTCAAGTATTTAGAAGAAACTTTACCCAACACTGTTTTCTTTAGAATACACAAATCAACACTTATCAATTTGAATTACATCTCAAACTACAGTCGTGTGGATGGATATTCAGTTACAATGACTACTGGCAAAAAATTAGATGTTTCCGTACGTAAAAGCGAACAATTGGTAAGTTTCATTTATAAAAATAGAACTGTATAGATGCGGTTAATACTTTGTTTTATTGTAAGTTTTATAAGTGTTGGAATTTCCTATACACAAGCAATTCCAAGCAAAAACATTACGATAAATGACGGTTTACCGAGTAATAGTATCAAATGTTTCTTCAAAGATTCTAGAGGTTATATGTGGATTGGGACAGATGCTGGATTGTGCAGGTATGATGGGAAAAAATTCAAAGTTTATAACGAATCAAATGGATTGAAATACACCCAAGTTTGGTCAATAGTAGAAGACAAAGAACACAATTTATGGATTTCAGTTTATGGCAATGGATTAGCCAAGTTTGATGGTAAAAAGTTTGCTTATTTCAACGAAAAGAATGGATTAATAAATAACAAGATTCGTAAAATACATTATTCTAAAAAGCATAATTGTTTAATACTTGCAACCGACAATGGATTAAGTATTTTTAATGGTAACAAGTTTAAATCATTTCAAAAGAAAAACGGAATTAGAGGTTTTCAAATCGTAGGAATAGATGAGCTCGAAGATAAGATTTTGGTGACATCAAGTTTTAATGGCGTTTATCAGTTAAATATAAAAAAGCATTTAAATGAAAGTAGATTAGATAGTTTGTTTTATGTACAAAGTAACTATTCCAGTTATTACGACTCAAAAAAATATTACTGTAGTAGTCCTGAACAAAAGTTATACACTAAAAATTTGATACGTGGCACGGTAGATTCTATTAAAAATCCAATCATTTGGAATTATGCCAAAGCTAAAAACTCCATTTATTGCTCAGCATGGAATGTAACTGACCCTAATGGCGGATTATTTGAAATTAAAAACAATAAGATTATAAACATCACAAAAAAAGCAAATATCACTTCCAATGGATTGTGGTGCAATTATTACGATGAAGAAACGCAACAACTTTGGGTTGGATCTATTGATAAAGGAGTCTTTAGAGTTGATTTAAGTAATCGAATTAAACAATTTAATGCATCCTATTTTGGATTAAAAGAACTTCAAATTCAAGAATTATATATTGATAAAACAGGAAGTCTTTGGATTGGTGCAAAAGATTATATCTTAAAAATAAAGCAAAATAATCAAGCAATTGTAATCTCCAAAAATCAACTGTATCAAAAATTAACGGAATACTTGCACAAACATAAAAATGTCTTATCCCAAGACAGGATATATACTTTTGATTATCAATTTATTGGGCTTACTTCATGTAACATCATTTCTGATCTTGAAGGATACACTTGGGTAAGTAACACATGGGGGTTGTTTTGTTTTGATTCAAAAATGAATATTGTACATTTTTACGGCTCCAATGGAGGGCAAGTTGTTTTCGATACTAAAGACAGATTGTATTATGGGCAATTGTATTCTTCTATATATAGATTGACTAATAAATTTGACAGAACTAAGTGCCAAGAGTACAATTTAGGAGATAATTCAGTTCCAAGAGATATCACGAAAATTTGTAAACAAGGAAACTTAATTTGGTTTGGAACATATTCGAAAGGCTTATTTCTATTACAGAATGGAAAATTTACTTCTTTACTACAACCACAAAAATTCAAAGGGAGATATATTAAAGAACTTATTTTGAACTCCAAAAATGAGTTAATTATCGGCACTAATAATGGAAGTGTATTCGTCACAAAATGGGATGGTCAGAAATTGCTTATAATTAAAGAATTTAAACCGTATAAAGACATTGTTGGGACTTCGATTTCTTTTATTGAATATGATAACGGGACATATTTCATAGGAACTAACAAAGGAATTAACATCTTACAAAACAATCGTTTTGTTAAATTATTGGACAAATCTGAAGGGATAGAAGATATTCAGTTTAATGATTGTGTAAAAGATAAAAATGCAAATCTGTGGATTGCAAGCAATAATGGTCTTATTAAGTTAAATACTAAAGCGATTCTTAAAGAAATTAGCCAAAGTAAAGCACCAATTCGAATTAACGAGCTTTTTGTAAATGGAAATCGTTATACTAAAAAATTAGCCTATACTTGGGGAGCAATTTCAAATGATGAGATAGAATTAACGTACAAAGAAAATGACGTACAAATCTTTTTTTCATCCATCAATTCATTCAATGCTGACAAAAATGTCTATCGATACAAAATTGATGGTCTTTCTAAGGGTTGGAACAAATTACTACCAACTGGAAATATACAATTACTAGGTGTTCCTAATGGGAAATATTTAATTCATATAGAAGGTAAAAATACTGGAACCGGAAGTTCGTTTCAAACCAAAGTAATCACTTTAATCATCACTCCTCCATTCTGGAAAACAACTTGGTTTATTACTTTGGTATTGCTTATCTTGATAACGTTAGCTTATCTAATCATTCGATATCGAATTCGATTTATTGAACACAGAGAGCGAGAAAAAGCGGAAGTAACAAATAAGCTGACAGAAACCAAATTAGAGGCTCTAAGAGCCCAAATGAATCCGCATTTCACTTTCAATGCAATGAATTCCATTCAGAATTACATAATAGATAATGACACGACCAATGCCTTGCATTACTTAGGAGAGTTTTCTAAATTGATTCGTCAAACTCTTGAAAATGCTTCTGAAAAATTGATGTCTTTGGAAACTGAAATTCGTTTTCTAGACAGCTACATGAATGTACAGAAAATGCGATTTGATAGGGTGACTACGCATATTAAATTAGATCATTCTGTTGACAAATATCGCACTCTTATACCACCGTTGATTTTACAGCCTTTTATTGAAAATGCTTTTGAGCATGCTTTTGAAAATGAGGTGGCTAAACAACAAACGATTGATATATATTTCTTCATCGATGCTGGAAAACTAATTTGTACAATCCGAGATAATGGCACTGGATTCGATGAAGGATCTTCAAATTCTTTTCATAAATCATTTGGTCAAAAATTAACGAAAGATAGATTGGATTTACTAAATCGAGAGTTTGAAACAAGGGATTTCAATTACGAAATAACAAACTTAAAAACCGTAGATTCCAATTTGTTCGGAACCGAAGTAAGGATTACTTTTCTTTTGCTATTGGAGTAATTTTCTTTTTCGTAGTCAAGCTTTGTTTTGAAATTAAAAAATACTTTTGTGTAGGACTATTAGGAGAATTTGGATGTGTCATTCCAATTAAGCCTAATGATATGGCAGGATTTAAGTAGTTTTCAGAAAATGTTTTCTTGTGTCTTATATTTACTAACTCTCTTAATTCAGCGCTAGTATACAGACCCTCTTTCATTGCATTCATTAATAAAGTTACTTGTGCGGTTACTTGTGCGGTTACTTGTGCGGTTACTTGTGCGGTATTCTGATTTGATAAGTTGAATGTAACAATAACCGAATCAAAATCTATATCAAAAGTTGGAGTCGTTTGATTGTATGTATTCCAGTTGTATTCAATATTATCCAATCCAAAACCAGCATTTTCAGCTAATTTAACAACCCTAAAAAGTTTCGTTATTATAGGGTTACGGGGTAATGAAATATCTTTTCCTTTAATTTCATGTAATGGTTTTGGTAAACCACCTGGGTTATAAAATTCAATTCTGTCTGTAAATATTCTAATTCGTGGACACGCAGGAGAAAAATGATCAGCGTGCATTAATAAATTAACCAATGCTTCTCGTAATGCATCAAAACCGATTGATTCATCAGTTGCAAAACCTTCACTGCCTATTTTGAAATTAACATTTACTTTTGATTTTAAGCGAGTTATACACTCAAAATAATATTCCCATAGGTTGTCAAACTCGTCTATTCGATAAGTATATCGTGTTTCTGAATCTTTATAGGAAGTACCAGGTATTTCTAGTAGGTCGATTCTAAAATCTGGAAAATGTCGTTCAATTACATCTCTATTTCCTAAGAATAACAAACCACCCAAAGTACATTTCTCTCCTTCCATAATTCGAAGTTTCTGAAGGAAATCATCTTCATTATATCTATTGTAAGTAACTGTAGGATTGAAACGAGACATATAATCTCGAAAACGAGATAAAGAAGAGTTGTTAATACTGTTTCGGGAAGTTCCTACTGCAATTTCGGAAGATTTAGTACCAAAAGATTGGTCTCTAAATAAACTATCTATCTCTTCTTTAGTTGCTTTTTGATCTGAGCTCCCTCTTCTAATATATGTATTTGACAACGAGTTGTAATAAACAGGCTTTGTTTTTGAAATCGGTATATAAAATGCAAGTACAACTTTTTTATCAAATGAATACCTCATTAATTTCGGCGAGAAAGAAACATTGAATTTGTCTCCACGCAATGTATTTAGAAAATCTTGCTCTATTTTTTCTGGATTTGATACACCTTGAATGTCAAATGATTTACCAATTTGTTTTACACCAAATACTAACCATCCACCAGTAGTATTGGAAAAAGAACTTACTGTTTCCCAGGAAGATTTTGGAATTGCCTCTTTGGCTTCTTTCACTTCAAAGTCTTCCCATTCTAAATCTCCTAATTTATCAATAAATTCTTCTTTTGTCATTCAATGGTATGTAAATTGAGCTAAACGAATATTAAAATTAAACTTTTTTGTTCAATTAAATAAAAATTGGCTTGAATTTACAATTCCCGAAAATCCAAAAGATAGAAATCAACAATATGTTATTTCAGAAAAAGGAGAAATTGAATAATGTGTCTAAGTAACGACTAAGTAACGACTAAGTAACGACTAAGTAAGTAGCTGTATAATTATTCGTTAATCTATTGACTATAAAAGATTAAAGTCGTAATTGCTAATCGTATAACATCTGAAAAAGTAACTAAGTAACGACTAAGAAAAATCGAATAATTCCGATAAACTTACATCCAAAGCTTTTGCAATTCGAAACATGGTTGAAACCGTTGGATTATTCCTTACCATTTCAATCCGTGCTATTTGGGAAAGTGTTAATTCCGAACGATACGCCAATTCTTCTTGGGTGATTTTCTTGACTGAACGCAACTGTTTCATGCGCTGATCTAATAGTATCAACCCCGATTCATCAAAGATTAACTTTCTTGTGTTTTCGTATTCACTTTTTTCACAAGTAAAATTGAATATCTAATCTATTAATGTATACGAAAACTCATTGAAAATAAACGATTAGTTTCAAAATACCTACGTAAAATAAATGGTGAAAAATAGTAGTAAAGGATAAGGTAGATTTGAAATGTTAAACTAAAAATCAAATTGTTATGAAAATAAAAATCTTAATATTATCACTATTACTGGGTAGTAGTATAATTGCACAAACTCCTTCTTATATACCTAAGAATGGATTAATCGGTTGGTGGCCTTTCAATGGTAATGCCTATGATGAATCTGGAAATGGAAATAATGGCACAGTGAATGGAGCTACGTTGACTATTGATAGAAATGGTAAAGCGAATAGTGCATATAGTTTTGATGGTGTAAGCAATTACATTCAATGTTCTAGTGATATAGCTCAAATAGATACAGTATCAATATCTTGTTGGATATATCTAAACAACACCCAAGGAGGTTGCTATGCCCAGATCGGTCGTGACGATAATGTAAATAGTAATGGTATCGGTATTGGAAATGGAGGTGTTGATTATATCCACAATGGATTGGAGTTTTTAACACTAAGTTCTTCCATAGGTTGGAATCATTCGGGTTATTTTACGAATTCTCAAAATTGGTTTCATTATGTAATAGTTAAAAGTAAAAATCTGGTTACTTACTATTTGAATGGAATCAATTTAGGTTCAAAAACTATACTTGAACCATTAAATCCTTCTAATTTTATATTTTTTGGAGCAAGTTCACCGAATTCATTTTTTTTAAATGGTAAGCTTGATGATATTGGTATTTACAGCCGAGCTTTAGCCCAAGAAGAAATAACGGCACTTTTCAAAAGTTGTACTAATCCAATAGCTACTATCGCTCACCAAAGTTCAACAACTTTTTGTGAAGGCAATTCGGTTACTCTAAATACTTCAATGGGAGCAGGTTATACTTATGAATGGTTTAGTAATAACATTCAAATAAATAATGCTTCAACAAGTTCTTATACTTCAAATATTTCTGGAAATTACACTGTAAAAATAATTGATGGTACTTGTAGTACGACAAGTTCAATTACCAACGTTACAGTTAATCCAAATCCTATTGTAAGTTTAGCTTCATTAAATGCATTTATTAATAATAATTCAAATGCAATTACATTAGTAGGAACACCAAGTGGTGGAACATATATAGGCTCTGGGATTAGTGGTACAAGTTTTAATCCTAAGTTAGCTGGATTAGGGAATAAAACCATAACTTATAACTATACGAATTCAAATAATTGTAGTGGTTCAGCAACTCGTTCAACAATTGTTTTTGATACAACTGGAATCGTTTGTAGCTCTACAAAGTATGATACTATAACAACTCATATAAGTGTAACGGATACCCTTATTATCAAAGCACATTTTGCTGGGTTAAATAATATAATTGGTACAACAGAGATTAAAATTTATCCAAATCCAACAAGTGATATTATCTATATAAATACTGGAGACTTTACTCAATTATCTGGAAGCACAATCAAAATAACTGATGCATTAGGAAAATCTGTTTTCTCTTCTTTAATAAATCAACAATTGTTTACTATCAATACTTCACAATTTGGAGCAAGAGGAGTTTATACTGTTCAAATAATGGATGGAAACCAAATTGTGAAAGACACAAGAAAAATTGTACTTCAATAAGTAATCTTAAAATCGAAAATAAAATGAAAAAGTTAATTTTTACAGTTTCAACAATTTTGTTGGCTTTGTCATCCGCTAAAGCACAAAGTTGGAAAGGAAACGGATCTGCTGGATTTGGATTACTTAATCCTAAAGCAAGAATTCAGTATGAAATGCCATTGAATAAACAGTTTACTTTAGGGGCAAATATGAATTGGTATTTTGCAAATTGGCAAGGACCAATAATTGAACCTTTTGTTAGAGTGTATGGCAAAAATGGAAATGATGATGGTTTTTTCGGTCAGTTTAAATTAGGCTACGGAAATTTAACAACTGCTGACATTAATCCAGATTTATATTCCAATACACGTTCCTCTGTGTTTGGTGGTGGTTTAGGTTGTGGGTATAAATTTTTAGTTGCTAATCATTTTACGATTGAACCATATTTTGGAGTGAGATTTTTTACAACACCTACTTATGATTACAAAATAACAACAGACGCTTTGTCATCCTCAGTAAATGATATTGCTGGTGGCGTTGGTTGGTTTTTAACAACTGGATTACCAATAGAATTTAATTGGAAAGTTGGTTATCAATTTTAAATAAATCTAAATAGGCTATATAAAAAATATTATAGCCTATTTTATATTTCAAAAATAAAAAATAACAATGAAAAATATATATATTTTATGTTTTCTGTTTTTTACATTTTCTTGGTTAGTGTCATGTAAAAAAGAAAACAGTATTAATTCGTCAACACAATCTGAACAATATTTAATTCTTAATGATGGAGTTAAATCTGATACTTTTAATATTGCTTTAAGTAGTAAAATTCTAATTATACCTGACCTTATTAATAAATATTCACCATATATTTATCAAATTAACTTTTTAAATAACAAAACTAATAATACAAAAGATTCAATAACACAAAGTCAGTTAAAAATTCCAATTCTATATTTAGCTTTACCTCCTCATATCAAGGGACTTACTACTGGTAAAAAAGCATTGTTTGGAACATATTATAATGATAATGGTTTTGTATTTAAAGATAAAACTCTATATACAGTAAATTCAGATGGTAGTGGAAGCTCTTCTAGTTTAGACACTATAGGAGGAGAATTATGTTTATTTAATAACGACTATTTTTATTATCAATTAAATCACATGTATGGTGATTTCCCAGGAATAGATGATTCACATTCCTTTGACGCAACTTATTTTAACGCAAATCAAAAGAATAAAAACAATCAAAACTTTTATAATAACATAACATACGTTGGTCCTGTTCAATTTGATAAAGAAAATATGAATAAATATTATTTTGTAGAAGGTGAGTTTATTTCACAAAACAAAAGATATCAAGATGGACTACTTGAATCAACACCTTGTAAAACTTATAAAGGTAAGTATAAAGTGAAAGTTAGATTTTATCCTTAAAATTTATGATAGAATGTAATGGTTGAAAAATTATTGTTGATTTACTGTCGTAAGATAGTTGTATGAAAAAGTTAAAACAACAAACTTTATTGATTAATGCTTCGATTAAATGAAAAGGTTTTAAAAAGTACGGTTTGGGATTTCCAAAAAGATTCAGTTTTATTAGATGAAATAATAAATTTATAACGAAACTATATACTCTCGTTTTAATAATTCCTTTCCTAATTATGGGATTTGAGAAAAAATAAACTCCTACCCAAACCCAAGAAACAAAAAAAAGGTTGACTCATCTCTGAATCAACCTTTCTTCTTTCAAAGAAAACCTATAATTAGTTCACGTTTGCTTCTAATTCAGAACCAGCTTTGAACTTAACAACATTCTTAGCAGCAATTTGAATTTCTTTACCTGTTTGTGGGTTACGTCCTGTTCTTGCTTCTCTTTTAGAAACAGAGAAAGATCCAAATCCAACTAAAGATAATTTATCTCCACTTTTCAATGCAGTAGAAGTTGCGTTTACAAGTGCGTTTAATGCTTTTGTAGCATCTGTTTTAGTCAATCCAGACTCAGCTGAGATTGCATCAATTAATTCTTGTTTGTTCATAGGTTATAGTTTTTTGTAAAATAAAGTTACAATAAATGTTCCGATTAAAACAAATTATTCAAGCAATTTTTTTTGTAAAATGATTGAATTAAAATCGCTTATAAAAAACAACTAAATTTCCATGTACCCAATGAAGACGATCGGTATCGTTACTTTATCCGAAAATTAGATCTTATTTTCATCCAAAAGAAAATTGAATTAAAACATTTATACGTATATTAATCAAAAAAAACATGTTTGGAAACCACTTATTCGTCGAAGAAATAACAAAACTTTTGGTTGCATTATTCGCTGGTGCAATTATCGGCGCAGAAAGAGAATATAAAAGTAAGGCCGCAGGATTCAGAACGGTTATTTTAATTACAGTAGGCTCTACCCTATTCACTATGATTTCCAATTATATAAGCAACGATGGCAGGGTAGCATCCAATATCGTTACTGGTATCGGTTTTTTAGGTGCGGGTGCAATTTTCCGGGAAGGAATGAACGTCAAGGGATTAACTACCGCAACAACCATCTGGATTTCCGCAGCCATCGGAATGGCCATCGGAATAGGTAGGTATGAATTCGCATTTGCCGCGCTAATTATTGTAATGATTGTTTTGCTCAGTTTTACCTGGATACAACGCTTAATTGAACGCTCCAATAAAGTTGAAACATACAATATCACCTTTGTTCATTCCAATGAATTTGACCTAGAAGATCTATTAATCTTGATAAAAAACTACGATTTAACGATGTCAATCACCAAAAAAACCAAAAACCAAAACATGCATTCCTGTGTTTTTTCCATACAAGGAAGAGCACAAAATCATGAAAATCTGGTTAAAGAGTTATATAGTTCCAAATTTATCCTTGGTTTTGATGTTTAGATTATTTTAATTCGGAACTAACAGTTACTTCGGGTTTCTTTTTCTTCTTCCAAGAACTACTTTTCTTTTTTCGCTTAAATCCACCAGCGGACACTTTCCATTCCGGTCCTGCTCCTAACGCTTCTGGTAATATACAACGTGGGATTTCTGCTTCAATCAATTTCTCGATGTTTTGCATACGTAACATGTCTTTCTCATTGATTAAGGTATACGCCTCACCTTTCGTATTTGCACGCGCTGTTCTCCCAATTCGATGTACATAATCTTCCGCATCATGTGGGGCATCGTAATTAATAACCATGTTGATTTCTTTGATATCAATTCCGCGACTCATCACATCCGTAGCTACTAAAATACGAATACGTTTAGATCGAAAACCAATCAATACTTCTTCGCGTTCAGTCTGCGTCAAATTGGAAGAAATCCCTTGCGATTTGAATCCTGCTTTGCGTAAACCATGCACTATTTCCGAAACTTTGCTTTTCGAAGAAGTAAAAATAATGATGCTTGTGTATTCAGGTCGTGATTCCAAAATATGTTTTATTACCGGAATCTTCTGATTATCAAATGTCAAATACAAATTTTGAGAAACACCCGGCGCAGGCTTTGAAATAGATAAGGTAATTTCTTCTGGCTCATGTAAAATTTTAGTCGCAAGTGTCCGAATTTTTGGAGCCATCGTAGCACTAAATAACAAGGTTTGTTTTTTGGCTGGTAAATACGAGAAAATTTGCTCTAAATCCTCCGTGAATCCCATATCTAACATTTTATCGGCCTCGTCTAACACTAAGTGTTTTACATGTTTAAAATTCACATACCCCATTTTTAGATGGGAAAGTAATTTTCCGGGTGTAGCAACAATAATATCCGTTCCATTTTTTAATGCATCTTTCTGAATGTCCCAGTCTTTTCCATCTGTTCCACCATAAACTGCTTGTGAACCTACCGAAACAAAATACGATAAACCTTGTATTTCTTGCTCAATTTGGATGGCTAATTCCCGTGTAGGAACAATGATTAATGTATCGATGGTTGTATCTTCTTTTCCAACTAATTTATTTAAAATCGGCAAAATAAACGCTGCTGTTTTTCCTGTACCTGTCTGTGCACAAGCAATCAAATCTTTATTTTCAAGAATGGTAGGAATAGCTTTTTCTTGTATTGGAGTCGCATTTTCAAACCCCATGTGAGAGATCGCTTCAAGGATACTCTCGTGTAATTGTAATTCTGTAAATTTCATAATTGATGTCAAGTTACTATGTTTTTATGGATTATCAACTATAGCAAACAAGAATGAATTAGTTTAAGGAACAAAAAATTCTTTTCGAAGCAATAAAATGGCCATTTAGGAAGTTACAGTAGAAAATAAGTTTAAATGCACGTTGTCAAACCCTTGTTTGAACCCAGCCTTCTGATTTTTAATAAAAAAATCAGCAAAAGGCGTTTGTGAGTTTGGGTGCAGACAGTGAATTAAACGTAATTTTCAAAGTTACTTCCTAGAGGCCTAGACTTTTTGGCTCCACCTTTTTGGGCAATGGAAAAAGGTGGAAAAAAAATAAAAATTATACGTAGCAAAAATCGTTTAATTAATTTCTACATTTGAAATAAGAATCCATTTTAAATTCGTTAGACCAGTATGAAAAAATACCTATTAATTATCGTGTTAGGCTTATTCGCGCAACTTGGACGAACTCAAATCTTCGAAAAAATCACCTTCCAAACTTCGTATTGTTTTGGAACTTGTCCTGTATATCACCTCGAATTAAAAGCAGATAAAACCTTTAAACTTCATGCGGAAACGGTATTTCTTGCAAATAGTAATTCGCGTGAACTAGATTCTACCAAAATTGGCTACTTCACCGGAAAATTGAGCCGTAAAATGTATAAAAAATTCATAAAAAACTTCCGAAAAAGTGACGTAAGTAGCCTTACGTTTAATGGCGTAAAATGCTGCGACGGCTCGTTAATTACACTAAAGATTTATTATGACGGAATCCAGAAAGAATTGGTTTCCATGTTTCCACCAAAACAAGCGGAAGCTTTACTCGATGTTTTATATGAGATTTGTCGGACTTCACCGATGAAACGCGTAAATAACTAATCTAAATACATATATAACTATTCAACAGTTTAAAAGTATTGAATAGTTTAACAGAAATAAATGCTAGCAAATGCATAAAACAACTGTCAAAAAAGATTTTCAAGAAAAATCAATTTTGGTATCCCGAGAATTCAATGCACCATTAGAAACAGTTTGGAAAGCGTTCACAGAAAAAAAACAGCCTACTTTTTGTCCATTACACCAAAATTAGTAATTTATTGTAAATGTATCGTGGAAGCGAACTGCTATTCAATTGTTAATCGATGAAAGAAGTCTAATTCCCGATAAATAAAGATTATTTTCGATGGAAAAATTATCTTTGTCAAAACTTTAATCATTTTGCTATGAAATTCACTATCACCATTTTCTGTTTACTTATTACCGTAAACTCCTTGATTGCTCAAACAAGACCCAATAAATTATGGGACGCAACCTTCGGTGGTTCTGATGCAGATGCGGGGTACAAAGTAATCGAAACCTCAGATAAAAATTATTTATTCGTTGGGTTATCCTATTCAGGTATTTCAGGAGATAAAACAGAAGACAAAAAAGGTCAAACGGGGTTTGTCGATTTCTGGGTAGTTAAAACAAATAAACTAGGTCAAAAAATTTGGGATAAAACCTATGGTGGAAGATATACAGATTTTTGTCGAACAGTAATAGAAACAAGTGATGGTGGATTCCTACTAGGTGGATATTCGGATTCGGATATTTCAGGCGATAAAAGTCAAACTGGTAATGGTGGAAAAGACTATTGGGTCATCAAAATCAATGCAAATGGCGTTAAACAATGGGACGCATCTTTCGGAGGTTCTCGCGATGAAGATTTAAGGTCAATCGTAGAAACTCCGGATGGTGGATTCTTATTGGGTGGTGAATCTGATTCTCGTATTTCAGGAGACAAAACCGAAGAAAATCGAGATATAGATTTAAGAACAGATTATTGGATCATTAAAATCACTTCAACTGGGATAAAAGTTTGGGACAAAACCTATGGAAGTAATAGCTCCGATTTTTTACGAAAAATCGTAAAATGTACTACAGGTGGATACTTACTCTTAGGAACAACCTACTCAAATGCAGGAGGTGAGAAATCAGATTATTTACGTGGTGACTACAACATGGGGGCCGCAGATTATTGGGCAATTCGCATCACTGAAAACGGAACAAAAAAATGGGATAAAGCATATGGTGGTAGTGGCTTAGATGATGCCAAAGCAGCTGTTCAAACATTAGACGGCGGTTTCTTACTTGCTGGTGGCTCTCGCTCTCCAATAAGTTTTGAAAAAACAGATAGTTGCCGAGGATCAAACGACAGCTGGTTGGTAAAAATTGATTCGCTTGGCGCTGTGACTTGGGACAAAACATTCGGTGGTGATGGCGAAGAAACGGTGGATGAAGTACTTCAAAATACAGATGGAACCTACCTTTTCGCGACTTCATCAGGATCCAATGCAATCGGTGAAAAAAGTCAAGCAAAAATGGGTTGGTTTGATTTCTGGGTTGTCAAAGTAAATACAGACGGAACAAAAATTTGGGACGGTACCTACGGTGGAAATGATGGTGATTACTGCTATACCCTAACGCGTTGTAGTGATAATGGAATTTTACTAGGTGGACAATCTAGTTCAAATATTTCGGCTCATAAATCTCAAAATTCAAGAGGTACCATCGATTATTGGATGATTAAATTATTAGATAACGAAATCACGCTAACGACTCCTTCGGATACGCTTTGTTTAGGAAGTGACGTGACATTGAACTACTCGGTTCGTGGAATTTTCAACAGCGGAAACACTTCTATCATCCAATTAAGTGATGCTTCAGGAAGTTTCGAAACGCCTAAAAATATTGATACACTAGCAATCGAGGGCAGTGGAACATTTACGGGAACATCTACCCTTTCAATTCCTGCGAACCTACCTGTAGGAAATCATTATCGTTTACGAGTTATTTCTAGCAACCCAAAAGATACGACTTACAGTCATACCTTAATTGTTAGAAACTGTTGTGATGTATTCAATAAACCAACTGCAATTAACCATACAGGGGAATTGTACAACACCATAAACTGTGAAGGACAAACAATAAACTTAGAAGCTAGTTCGGTAGCTGGAGCAACTGGATACCAATGGAAAGGTCCAAACAACTTTAGCAGCAATGTTCGTACACCTATTATTGAAAATATTCACACCTCAAATTCAGGTTATTTCGTAGTATATGCATTTAACGGTGCATGTGTTAGTGCGAAGGATTCTGTATTAGTGACAGTGAAAGTAAGACCAGCAACACCAACTATTTCAAACGATGGTCCATACACAACAGGACAAACAATTCATTTATCGACTTCAACTACTGCTGCTATATACGAATGGACGGGAGTGTATCCTTTCAGTTCTTCTGAACAAAATCCAACAATTCTAAATGCAGATAACGCTAAGGCTGGTGCGTACCATTTAAAAGTAGGTAACGGAGAATGTTGGAGCGAATTAGCAACGACAACTGTGATGGTGAACGGAACTTCTTCTCTGAATGAAACAGAAATTACACAACTTGAATTGTTCCCAAACCCAATTCACGCAGGACAAAAATTAATGATTCGTTTCCCGGACACTAAAATTACAAATGAACTTACAAAGCTTAAAATATACAATGTTGCAGGTAAATGTGAATTTGAAACAGAAGTGCAACAAACAGCTAACCTACAGTTGAACCTGCCAAATTTAACGAAAGGAGCTTATATCATTCATTTTACAAATAGTAATTTCTCAACGCAACAACCATTCATTGTTGATTAAGTAAGAAATAGAAAACGAACGTTATCCGCTCATACTAGTTGACAATAATTAGGTGAGCGGATTTTTTGTGTGTTTTATTTTGCGCAACCAATTAATTGCATTTATACACAAAACTATGAGAAGAGATGTATTTCAAGCCATTGCAGACCCAACACGCAGAGCAATTTTAATGTTAATAGCCCTTCATGCCATGACACCAAATGCAATAGAAGAACATTTTACAGCAGTCGACAAGCAGTATCCAAACACATTAAAATACTAGCAGAATGTGAGTTGGTTAGTCATAAACAACAAGGCAGAGAAATCTATTACCAATTCAATACTCAAAAAATGAAAGAAGTTGCCGATTGGTTATCCCCTTTCCAACAATTATGGGAAACACGCTTTGATCAATTAGATGAACTATTAAACAACTTAAAATAAACAATTTAAATAATACAACATGAGTAAAACAATCGTAAGTAAAGATTTTCAAGAAAAATCAATTTTGGTATCCCGAGAATTCAATGCACCATTAGAAACAGTTTGGAAAGCGTTCACAGAAAGTGAATCATTAGAAAAATGGTGGGCTCCTAAACCTTGGCGTGCGGAAACAAAAACCATGCATTTTTCCGAAGGTGGTTACTGGTTATACGCGATGGTGAGTCCTGAAAATGAAAAACACTGGGGGAAAATGAACTTCCTTAAGATTGATCCAATGGTAAGCTATGCTATCGAAGATGAATTTTGCGATGAGGACGGAAATACAAATACGGAATTACCAATATCTCTTGGGAAAAACACGTTTACAAAAACGGAAACTGGTACCAGTGTAGAATTTAAAACCACCTATAATTCCGAAGAAGAAATTCATAAATTAATTGAAATGGGCTTCGAACAAGGAATCACAATGACCTTTGAAGAATTGGCAACATTGCTGGAAGATGGAAAAATTTAAATATTTTTATTCCAAAAAAAATAAAACCGATGAAAAAAAAATAAAATTATTTAATGGATTACAACGAGCTTAATATTTTTAATGGAAGGTGTTATGCCGGCGCTAACCTCACAATCTAAATTAGCAAAAGAAGGCATCAGTCACCTTGGATATCCGGAATACTTCGGAAATGCATTGGTGATTTTCAAAGTACTAGGAGCTTTAATTATAATCATCCCTAAATTACCACGCAAATTGAAAGAACTTGCATATGCAGGATTTACGTTTAATTTCCTATTCGCAAGTATCAGTCATGGTGCAGTGGATGGTGTGAATTTTCAAACATTTTTCCCATTTATCATTCTAGGAATTTTAGCAACTTCTTACTACAACTACACCAAATTAAACACGAACAACTAACATTTCATTTCAAAAAACATGTGGAATCATTAAAAAGATGAAATGCATCCCATTTCTTTTGTCTGATGTCTTTTGTCTAATGTCTAACGACTTTTGATTACCTTTACTTTCGTAAAAAGATTTACTATGATAAAAGAAATAAAAAATTACGCGCCAACGGAAAGCCTCGTTTTTCTATTGGACAAAAAAAACACCCTTTCAGAAACAGAAAACCCACTTGTTTTTCAACAAGCTGCTGAATTCGTTAAAGGAAAAGAAGATTTCGACTTCTTAAAATTTGGTAACCAACATATTTTCTTTATTCGTGAAAATGAAAACAAAGAAAAATTACGCATTGCTGGGCATGATGTAAGAGCAAAACTTCCACGTACCGAAAAAAACATTACCATCATTGGTAAAAAAGAGGGAGTATTAAGTGTCGCTGAAGGTTTCGCGTTATCTAACTACCAATTCTTAAAATACTTCAAAGATGCAGACAAGAAAAAATATGCACTTGAAAATATTTTTGTAATCGGGAAATTCGGTAAAGAAGAAATTACAAACCTGAACAACGTACTAAAATCTGTTCTTTGGGCACGAGACATGGTGAATGAACCTGTTTCTTTTTTAACGGCAACACAATTAGCGAATGAAATTGCTACACTTGGAGAAATCGCTGGTTTTTCTGTAGAAATTTTTGAGAAAAATAAAATCGAAGCACTTAAAATGGGAGGTTTACTTGCTGTAAACAAAGGTTCTATTGACCCACCAACATTTACTGTTATCGAGTACAAACCTAAAAACGCGACAAATAAAAAACCAGTTGTACTAGTAGGTAAAGGTGTTGTATACGACACTGGTGGCTTAAGTTTAAAACCAACAGCTAGCTCCATGGACTTGATGAAAAGCGATATGGCTGGTGCTGCTTGTATGGCTGGAACAATCTATGCTGCTGCCTTGAATAAACTTCCGGTACATATCATTGGATTAATTCCAGCGACAGACAACCGACCAGGACTTAATGCGTATGCACCTGGGGATGTGATTCTCATGTACGACGGAACAACCATTGAAGTATTAAATACAGATGCAGAAGGTCGTATGATCCTAGCAGATGCATTGGCATATTCCAATAAATTCAACCCTGAATTAGTTATTGATGCTGCAACATTAACGGGGGCAGCAGTGGTAGCTATCGGAACAAAAGCTTCCTGTATGATGGGGAACGCGAAACAAAAAGTATTAGACAAATTAACCGAGTCTGGAAACGAAGTACACGAACGTGTAGTGCAACTTCCATTCTGGGATGAATATAAAGATCAATTAAAGTCTTCCATTGCAGACATGAAAAATATCGGCGGAAGAACTGCAGGAATGATCACTGCTGGTAAATTCTTAGAACATTTCGTAAAAGCACCTTATGTTCATTTAGACATTGCAGGACCTTCTTTCTTAGAAGCGAAAGAAAATTACAAAGGATTAGGAGGTACAGGTGTCGGTATTCGACTTTTAACACATTTCTTGGAAAACAACTACAATGGAAAAGGATAAACTAGCAGCAATCCGTGTGGGAATTACCATAGGTGATGTCAATGGAATAGGTCCGGAAGTTATAATCAAAGCACTTGGAGATGCACGTATTTTATCGGAGTTTACACCGATCATCTATGGTTCAACAAAAACGATATCCTACCATAAAAAAATGGTGAAGGAAGAAGAATTTGCTTACCAATCTTGTAAAACAGCAGAAGAAGCGATACCACATAAAATCAATATAATTAATGTGTGGAACGATGAAATACGCTTTCAAATTGGTGAAATGAATGAAACTGGAGGTAAATATGCCTTTGCATCATTAGAAAGAGCAACGCAAGATTTAGCATCTGGAAAAATCGATGTGCTTGTCACTGCACCAATTTCTAAAGAAGCTATTGCTTTAGCTGATTTTAAATTTCCAGGACATACAGAATATTTAGCGCATCTTTCCAATCAAGAAGAAGCACTAATGATGATGGTTGGTCAAAACTTACGCGTTGCTCTAGCAACAAGCCATATTCCTGTAAAAGAAGTTTCGGATAATTTATCGAAAGAAAAAATTCAAGCGAAACTTACAGTTTTGGAAAACAGTTTGAAAAAAGATTTCGGAATCGTTAGACCTAAAATTGCTGTACTTGGACTAAATCCACACGCAGGTGAAAATGGTAAATTAGGAAAGGAAGAGGAAGAAATAATCATTCCAATTATTAAAGAAAATTTTGATAAAGGAATGCTTGTTTTCGGTCCTTATCCTGCGGATGGATTCTTTGGTTCTTCACAATTCAATCAATTCGACGCGGTTCTTGCAATGTACCACGACCAAGGATTAACAGGGTTTAAAGCCTTAACTTTTGACGAAGGAGTGAACTTTACTGCTGGACTTCCAATTGTACGAACATCCCCTGACCATGGAACAGCGTTTGATATCGCAGGAAAAGGAATCGCTTCCGCACAATCCATGCGCAATGCAATTTATTTAGCGGTAGAAATTTATAAAACACGAAAGTTTGTCAAAGAAATACACGCTAACCCATTATCGGAACAAAAATCGCCTGAATTTAAACGAAAACCATTCGCAAATAATCGCGTTGAATAAGCATAAAACAATAAAAAAGAGTAAAAATTAAAAAGATATAAACAATCTTCGTTTAATTTTATTACCTTTGCTTTCCTATTTTAATGAAGCGAAAAGAATGAATAACGAATTTAACATTCCATTTGTTGGATTAAAAGTAGGAAAATATCATTTCGAATACGAGATAAAAACATCGTTCTTTGAATCTATGGAATATTCCATAATTCACGCAGGCGTTTTAGAAGCGACACTAGAGTTAGAAAAAAAAGACACCATGTTAATTGCCCATTTTGCAATTAAAGGTTCTGTTTCTACTACATGTGATCGCTGTGACACGCCGATGAATTTGGACATCCAAGGAGAATATAGATTAATTTACAAATTTGGAACAGAAGACGAAGAAGATGAAAATCTAGTGGTTATACACCCAGATAGTTATCAAATAGACGTCACTTTCCCTATTTACGAATTAATCACTTCCTTGTTACCACTAAGAGCAACACATAAACCTGGTGAATGTGATGAAGAAATGTGGGAACTAATACAAAAGCATACCATTAATGCGAATGTAGAAGAGGAAGAACTAGACGATGAGGATTGGGACGAAGAAGACGAATGGGAAGACGACGAAAATTGGGAAGATGAAGACGAAAATGACGCAGATGACCAAGATGAACCGGAAGATGACCCACTTGACAGACCAATCAACCCTCAATTCGCAATTTTAAAAAATTTGAATTAAACGTTATAATATAAACAAAGTAAAATGGCACATCCTAAACGAAGAACTTCGACAACTAGAAGAGACAAAAGAAGAACGCATTTTAAAGCAGTAGCTGACAATATTGCGATTTGTCCAACTACAGGTCAGCCTCACTTATTCCACCATGCACACTGGCATGAAGGAAAACTTTACTATAAAGGTAAAGTAGTAGCTGAAAAAGAAGTAGCGATTTAATTAATTCATTCTTCCTGATGAAGATAGGAATAGATATTTTAGGTGGCGATTTCGCACCAGATGCAAATATATCTGGTGCGATACTCGCTCAAAAAGAACTTCCTCGGGACGTAAAACTCGTACTATTAGGTGATCACGATACTATCGTAGATGACCTAAAGTCGCGTGGAGCAAATCCAGATGATTTCGAAATCGTACATGCACCGGATGTTATCACGATGCATGACCATCCAACCCGTGCGATTCCTCAAAAACCAAACAGTACAATTTCTGTTGGGTTTGACTTGCTAGCAAAAAAAGAAATTGATGCTTTTGCAAGTACAGGAAATACAGGTGCAATGTTGGTAGGTGCGATTTATAAAGTAAATACGATTCCTGGAATTATTCGTCCTTGTATCACATCGGTTATTCCATCGTTTGACGGTGGAAATTCTGTATTATTAGACGTAGGCTCTAATGCAGATTGCAAGCCAGATGTACTTTATCAATTTGCTGTATTAGGGTCACTATATGCTAAAAATGTATATGGTATTGAAAACCCTAAAGTCGCACTATTAAATATCGGCGAAGAAGAATCGAAAGGGAATCTACTTACGATTGCTGTACATAAATTACTCGCTGAATCTGAAGAGGTAAATTTCATCGGAAACATAGAAGGTAGAGATATATTCCGTGGTAAAGCAGATGTAATTGTATGTGATGGTTTCACAGGGAATATCGTTCTTAAACAAGCCGAAGGATTGTATTACATGATGAAAAAAAGAGGTATTCAAGACGAATATTTCGATCGTTTCAATTATGAAAATTATGGAGGCACGCCAATCTTAGGGGTTAAAGGAAATGTAATTATTGGTCATGGTATCTCTAACGATATCGCAGTAAAAAACATGTTGTTACATTCGTATGAAGTAGCAAAATCCGGATTGGCAACAAAAGTAAACGAAGCATTTAACTAGTTATATGAGCAAAATTACAGCCGCAATTACCGGAGTTCAAGGATATTTACCTGAAACAGTTATGACAAATCACGATTTAGCTAAAATCGTTGACACAACAGATGAATGGATATTATCTAGAACAGGAATTTCTGAAAGAAGAATCATGAAAAATGGTGCATCTTCAGACATGGGTGCAGAAGCTGTAAAGGCTTTACTCGCAAAAAAAGGTATTGATCCATTAGATATTGAATTAGTAATTGTTGCTACAGTTACTCCAGACCACCCTTTCCCTAGTACCGCAAATATTATTTGTGACAAAGTAGGAATGACAAACGCATGGGGATTTGATTTAATCGCAGCATGTTCTGGTTTCATTTATGCACTACAAACTGGCGCAAAATTTATTGAAGCAGGTACACATAAAAAAGTACTAATTGTGGGTGTAGATAAAATGAGTTCAATCATCGATTATGAAGATCGTACAACATGTGTTATCTTTGGTGATGGTGCTGGTGTAGTCTTATTAGAACCAAATACGGAAAATTTAGGTATTATGGATGCTATTTTACGTAGCGATGGTTCTGGAAGACACTACCTAATCCAACCTGCAGGTGGTTCTGCTAGTCCAGCAACTTTAGAAACAGTTCAAAATAGAGATCATTACGTTAAACAAGAAGGAAAAACTGTATTCAAATTTGCAGTAACAAACATGGCAGAAGTTTCGGCGGAAATCATGGAAAAAAACAATTTGAAAAGTGAAGATATCAATTGGTTAGTACCGCATCAAGCAAACTTACGCATCATTGATGCTACAGCAGAACGTTGTGGGATTCCGAAAGAAAAAGTAATGATTAACATACAAAAGTATGGTAATACAACTGCAGGAACATTACCTTTATGTTTGTGGGATTGGGAAAAACAATTGAAAAAAGGAGATAATTTATTACTGTCTGCTTTTGGTGGAGGATTTACTTGGGGATCCGTTTATTTAAAATGGGCCTATAATTCATAAAAATTAAGAACTAATAAATCAAAACATGAACTTAACTGAAATTCAAGATTTAATCAAGTTTGTATCTAAATCAGGTGTAAGCGAAGTTGAAATCGAGCAAAAAGATTTTAAAATCGTTATTAAAGCTGAAAATAAGAGCAAAAAAGAAGAGCATACCGTATACGTACAAGCTCCACAACAAATTTCTGCACCTGCTGCTGCACCTGCACCAGTAGCTGTGACAGCTGAAACACCAAAAGCACCAGCAGTTTCAGAAGATGCTAAATACATTACAATCAAGTCACCAATGATTGGAACTTTCTACCGTTCAACTTCACCAGATAAACCAGCATTAGCAAATGTAGGAGATTCAATCGAAAAAGGTAAAGTAGTTTGTATCATTGAAGCGATGAAATTATTTAATGATATCGAAGCAGAAATTTCTGGTAGAATCGTTAAAGTTTTAGTGGACGATGCATCTCCTGTAGAATACGACCAACCATTATTTTTGGTTGATCCAGCTTAATAATTCATTCATTTAATTGGGATTTGAAATTTTAGAGTTACTCTAAAATACAAGTCCCTTTTTCATATATAATAATTAACAGATGTTTAAAAAAATATTAATTGCAAACAGAGGTGAAATTGCTTTACGTATCATTCGTACATGTAAAGAAATGGGTATTAAAACTGTTGCGGTATATTCGACGGCTGATAAAGACAGTTTACCAGTGCGTTTTGCAGACGAAGCAGTATGTATAGGACCTCCAGTAAGTTCAAAGTCTTATTTATCTATCGCAAATATCATTGCTGCAGCTGAAATCACGAATGCAGATGCAATTCACCCAGGATATGGTTTCTTGTCTGAAAATGAAAAATTCTCCGAAATTTGTCAGCAACACGGGATTAAATTCATCGGAGCGTTACCAGAACAAATTGCGAAAATGGGAGATAAAGCAACTGCAAAAGCAACCATGATTGCTGCAGGTGTACCTTGTATTCCAGGTTCTGTAGGATTAGTAGAAAGTTTAGAAGATGCAATCGTTCAAGCAAAACAAATCGTTTACCCAGTAATCATCAAAGCAACTGCTGGTGGTGGTGGAAAAGGGATGCGAATTGTTTGGAAAGAAGAAGATATGGAAGCGCTTTGGAATTCTGCAAAGCAAGAAGCAGCAGCAGCATTCGGAAATGATGGTATCTACATGGAAAAATACATTGAAGAACCACGTCATATCGAAATTCAAATTGCAGGGGATCAACACGGAAACGCTTGTCACATGTCCGAGCGTGACTGTTCTATCCAACGTAGACACCAAAAATTAGTGGAAGAAACGCCTTCACCATTCATGACGGATGACTTACGTCAACGTATGGGTGAAGCTGCTATTAAAGCTACGAAAGCGGTAAATTACGAAGGAGTTGGTACAGTTGAATTCTTGGTAGACAAAAACCGTGATTTCTACTTCATGGAAATGAATACACGTATCCAAGTAGAGCATACAATTACAGAAGAGGTAATCAACTTTGACTTAATCAAGGAGCAAATCAAAATTGCTGCAGGTGAAACAATCTCTGGTAAAAACTACTTTCCACAAATGCACGCGATTCAATGTCGTATCAATGCGGAAGATCCATTTAACGATTTTAGACCTTCCCCAGGATTAATTACGACATACCATTGTCCTGGAGGGCACGGTGTACGTATCGACACACACGCATACTCAGGATATACAATACCACCGAACTATGATTCGATGATTTCAAAATTGATCGTAGTAGCTCAAACACGCGAAGAAGCAATTCTTAAAATGCGAAGAGCATTGGATGAATACATCATTGAAGGGATTAAAACTACGATTCCTTTCCACCAAAAATTAATGATGAACGAGGATTTCTGTAATGGAAACTTCACAACTAAGTTCATGGAGACTTTTGAATACTAGACAAAAGACTATTAGACGAAAGACATTAGACTTTTGGATAACTATTAAAAGGCTGTTTCTTCATTGAAACAGCCTTTTTTTATAATCAATTTTTAAATTAGTCAGAGAATGATTAATAATTTAGTAGGAAATGTGGAGGAATTCTCCCTAGAGGGAGGAAAGAGGTGGGTGAAAATGAGTTACTAGCCCAAAAATTTAATCGTTAAATAAATAACTAACATCCCTAAAAAATACCCCATCAAACATTGGCGTAAATTATGTTTACCTAAATATAAACGAGCTGACATTACTACACCACTAAGAATCGTTGCCAGAAATAATATAACCAACTGAAATTGTGCTTGGGTTTGGAAATAAGCAATCAAAAAACCCATTAACATACCTACACCTAATGCATGCAAACTAATCTTATCAAAGCGGGTAATCAATAAGACTAATAAAATAGCAACGGTACCACCCGCAGGTAATAAATAGATGGCAGCAGGTAAAATTCCTTCAGGTGTTTTCGCTATCAAAAACCAAGCAAGTACTGCACTATAGATTGCGGTAATTAAAATTGGTATCGAACGTTCGGAACGATTATCAATTTCTAAATTGGAAATCTTATTGTTGCGTTTTAAAATGACTAAAGAAATGGCAGGTGCTAAAAAAGAAAAAAGAAAGAAAATGCCCAATAAGGCTAACTTCAATCGCGGATCCAACAAATAAATCGTCTTATTTTGAAAAGAACCTTCTTCTAAAGATGGGATATACATCGTTAATAATAAGGCGTAGACCGGCATGAAAAGAGGAAGAAAAATCCAGGAGATTAGATTAGAAAGAAATTTCATAGTTCAAATGTACTGAAACTTTCAATTAATAAAAATGTTAATTAACTTAGATAGACAAATTAAAATATATGTATTTATTATATGTCGATGAGAGCGGAGATGTTGGAATAAAAAATAGTCCTACAAAGTATTTTGTGTTATCAGCATTAATTATACATGAATCAAAATGGAGAAACACATTAGATGAATTAGTAAAATTCAGAAATCAACTAAGAGATTCAAAAGGACTAAAATTAAGAGAAGAAATCCATTGTACTGAATTAATTAATCGTCCAAAAGAATTAGTAAGAATAAAGCGGAATGATCGATTAGATATTATAAAAAAATGTATTGATTGGTTAAATACCCAAGAAAATATTGAAATATTTAGTGTTGTAAAAAACAAAATAAATCCAAACGAAGATGTTTTTAATACTACTTGGATTCAATTATTACATACGTTTGAAGAACATCTAAAAACTAAACATCAAAATGAAAAAGGAATTATATTATCCGATAATACAGATGGAGAAAAACTCAGGATTCTCATAAGAGGGCAAAGACATACGAATAATGATAGAATTAATAAGATAATTGAAGATCCTATTTTTAGAGATTCTAGAAATTCACTCTTACATCAAATGAATGATGTTATTGCCTATTGTGTAAGACAAAATTATGAACCAAATGCTTTCATGAAAAAAAAGGGTGGCCACAACTACTTTCAAAGATTAAAAAATGTTGTGATTAAGAATGATTTAGTAGATTTAAACGGAATAATATCCATATAATAAAAAAGGTAGCATAAAGCTACCGGGGGAATCCTACTTGAAAGACTAGCTAAATTTCAGATTCATTACAAATATATATATAATTTCTAAAGTTTACAACTCCTTTCGTAAACGTGCAACTGGATAATTTAATTGCTCCCGGTATTTAGCAACGGTACGGCGCGCGATGTTATAGCCTTTTTCTTGCAATATAAGCGTTAATTTATCATCCGTTAAGGGTTTGTTCTTTTCTTCCCCTTGAATGGCTTCTGAGAGAATCTTTTTCACCTCGCGTGTGGAAACTTCTTCCCCCGTATCTTTTGACATGGATTCAGAGAAAAAATACTTCAAGGAGTAAATCCCATAATTCGTTTGTACGTACTTGCTATTCGCTACTCTAGAAATTGTGGAAATATCTAATCCAACTAATTCTGCAATATCTTTCAAAATCATCGGACGTAAATTGGTTTCATCCCCAGTCAAGAAAAACGCACGTTGGTAATTCATAATTGCTGACATGGTTACAAACAAGGTATTTTGACGCTGCTTAATTGCATCAATGAACCACTTCGCATTTTCTAATTTTTGCTTCACAAAACTCACCGCCTCTTTATCCGACTTAGAAGTTTTAGCACCCTCGGAATAACCACGTAACATGTTTTCGTACTCCCTACTAACCTTTAAATCTGGTGCATTTCTACCATGTATAGAAAGATCTAACTTACCTTCAAATTCAATAATGGTAAAATCTGGTGTTATCTGTTGCATCGGTTTAGCAGATTCTTTCATTGAACCACCTGGTTTGGGATTCAATTTCAAAATCTCATCGATGGCTTCTTTTAAATCTTGGTCTTCGATCTCTAATTTGAATTGAATTTTATCGTAATGTTTTTTAATAAATTCTTCAAAATGATCTTCAATAATTTTCTTTGCTGTAAATCGGGTAATATCACCAGATTGGGTACGCTTTAATTGCAATAATAAACACTCACGTAAATCACGCGCTCCTACCCCAGCTGGATCCAATTCTTGCACCAAAGCCAAGACTTCTTCCACTTGTTTTTCTGTTACATAAATATTTGCTGAAAAAGCAAGGTCATCCACCAATGCAAATACTGTTCGATTCAAATATCCTGACTCATCCAAATTACCGATAATTACATCCGCAATACTGAATTGGGTATCATCTAAATCTAACAAATGTAATTGCTCAATCAACTTTTCTTGAAACGATTGTTCCCCTGAAAGTGGAACGAAATATTCTTCATCGTCGTTAGATCGGTTATTGACTTGCGTTTTATAATCCGGACTATCATCATCCATGTATTCCGACAAATCAAAGTCCGTTGAAGCGTCTAATTCTTCGGTATAATCCTCGTCGTTTGCAAAATCATCCTCAACTGTGTCCAGACCTTCTTCCAACGCAGGATTTTCTTCAATTTCCTGTTTAATACGTTGTTCTAACTCCATCGTTGGCACTTGCAACAATTTCATCAACTGAATTTGTTGCGGAGAGAGACGTTGCTCTAACTTCTGTGCAAGATGTTGTTTGAGGGCCATGGGTTATATTCTCAAAAATTAAAACTCTGCATTTTGTGGTGTTCTTGGGAAAGGAATTACGTCACGAATGTTAGACATACCGGTTACGAACATGACCATACGTTCAAATCCTAAACCAAATCCTGCATGCGGAACTGTTCCGAACTTACGTGTTTCCAAATACCACCATAATTCTTCTTCGTGGATGTTGAATGCTTTGCATTTTTCCAATAAGATATCTAAACGCTCTTCCCGTTGTGAACCACCTACGATTTCACCAATTCCGGGGAACAATACATCCATCGCGGCAACTGTTTTCCCATCTTCATTTTGACGCATGTAGAATGCTTTGAAAGAAGCTGGATAATCCGTAATAATTACAGGACATTTGAATTCTTTTTCAACCAAGAAACGCTCGTGCTCACTTTGAAGGTCGGTACCCCAAGCAACATCAAACTTGAATTTTTTCTTTTTATAATGCGCACAATTTAATAATAGATCGATTGCTTCTGTATACGTAATACGTTTGAAAGGATTGTTCGCTACAAATTGTAAACGCTCCGTTAAACGCAATTCGTTGCGCTCGTTTTGTGGTTTGGATTGTTGCTCTGTATTATCTCTATCATCTAAGAATTTCAAATCATCTGCACAATGCTCCATGATGTAATTACAGATATACTTCAAGAATTCTTCTGTCAAATCCATGTTGTCGTTCAAATCGTTGAACGCAACCTCAGGCTCTACCATCCAAAATTCTGCCAAGTGTCGCGATGTATTTGAGTTCTCCGCACGGAATGTAGGACCAAACGTATACACCTGACCTAAGGCCAAAGCAGCTAATTCCGCTTCCAATTGTCCTGAAACTGTTAAGTTCACTTGTTTCCCGAAAAATTCTTTGGAGAAATCCACTTCTCCATCTTCTGTCATCGGAGGATTTTTAGCATCTAAGGTTGAAACACGGAACATCTCCCCTGCTCCTTCCGCATCCGAACCCGTAATGATTGGCGTATGTAAATAGAAGAAACCTTTGTCGTTGAAAAATTTATGGATTGCATAAGCTACTGCATGACGAATACGAAATACAGCTCCGAAGGTATTTGTTCTAAAACGTAAATGTGCTTGTTCTCTTAAGAATTCTAAACTGTGTTTTTTAGGTTGCATCACCGTTTTTTGCACATCGTCTGGATTTGCTTCTCCTAAAATTTCAATGGTAGAAACTTGTAATTCCACTGCTTGACCAGAACCTTGCGATTCAATCAATGTTCCAGTTAAACTCAAAGCCGCTGCAGTTGTGATTTTTTTCAAAAGAGCTTCATCGAATTGTTCGAAGTCAACAACTGCTTGTAAGGTATTAATTGTAGAACCATCTGTCAATTGAATAAAACGATTACTTCGAAACGCTCTTACCCAACCTTTCACATTGATTTCCTTCCCGATTTCAGGATTCGTTAAAATATCGATGATTCTAATTCTTTTCATAATAATTCGTGTTGAAATTTTTTCTGTTGATCTTGTAAACAAAAATAGATAAAAGATAGGATACCTATGACCAATGTCCAAAGATTTTTATAGGGCAAACAAAAACCCAGTATAGACGCGATGCATCACGTCTATACTGGGTTTTTGTTTGCATGAATCTATACTATTTTGCAGGTTCTGATGGAGCAGGTGTCAGCGGTGTTGCTGGTGCACTTGGAACACTTTCCGACTTTTGAGAATCTCCATTTGGATTTTGCGCATTATTTGTTGCTTTCGTTTTTTCAACACTAAAACTAGATTTTTTATCCGCTTCTTTTCCAAACACCAAATTTAAACCAACACTTACAGATGCCGTACGCGTACCTCCTAGATTAAATGGTGCGAGTATATTATCCGTTATTACAAATAATTGAATTGGTCCACCACGTAAACTTAATCCAAAACCGATATTCGTAAACGAATTCGCATACATTCCATAATTAACGGAAGCAGACAACCAGGATTTAACATTTGCAGTTGCAGAAAGTACTAAACCAGGACGATACTGATTTCGAACAAATTGACTGTACCACAATACACCAGCATTAAAATACTTATTGAAATGGTAGTTCCCACCTATGTAAAAACGTGTTGCCAAACTCGTTGTATACGCATTTTTACTTTCTTCCGTTTTAAACATGTTGTTCAAAGTATCATTTATTTGATCAAATACATTTGAAGTAGTATCCGTTAATACAGGACTTGCATCTATCCCATTAAATGTATACTCAAACTGTTTCAATCTATAATTTCTAACATCGTTTTTCCAAGAAATAAATCCTATATCAATAATACTAGCAGAAAGTTTTATTTTTTCATCCAAATTGTATGTTGCTCCTAGATCAAGCCCTAAACCAAGATTAGCAAAATTAAACCCAGATTCAATTGGAAATTGTGTGTTATTGTTTGTATCCAAAATAACCCCTAAATTACTTGAGTTAACAAATGCTGAACCATCAAAACCTATGGAAGTTCCATTAACTCCTGTAGTTAATCCTAATGTAGATTTAGTAGTGGTTAAGTTTGTAATACCTGAAAGTAATTTGATTTTTCCACCAACAACTAATTTATCATTCACCTCTCGGTTATACCCTAATGCGTACTCGACATAATCCGTAATATATAAACCAAGTCCATCAAAGCTTGCTCTTTTACCCGCCAAACTACCACCATTACCTTGAAAAAACAACTTTAAAAAGTCAGGAGTATAATCAAATTCCGACGAATATTTATTACTTATATTAAACGTAAAATAATTTTTCTTCACCCGGAATCCGAATCCTAAAAGTTCGTTTTTCGCTTCCACTTGCAGGTAATTGATTGAACGCATTCCCTTGAAAAATTGTTCATCCGTAGTAAAACTTTTTTGATCGGAAGAAAATAAATCCGCAGCAGCAAACCCTGAATTAGTTATGCTGAAAGACTGCATACCTATTGGTAGAGAAACAAAAACATTTGCTTTTGGTCTAAAAGCTGGATTAACTGTAAGTGATTGCGATATATTACTCATGGAGTAAAGCGTCAAATCACGTTGACCAAAAAGTGAAGAAGCTACTATTAATCCAAAAAGTAGTACACCTATTTTATTTAATTTTTTTTGCATAACTAAAGTACTATCTATTATTTTATTTTTTAATTCCAGCCTGAATGTTTACCCCTAACTTAAACCCAATCGTATAATCATCTCTTAATTTCACAGACTTATTCGCTGCGCCATTGGCTGTACCAATACTGGTTTTAAAAATTAATTTTTTAGCAGTTTTTAATAGCGGAAGTATTTCTGAGGAAATAACAATATCATTTATCGTTGTTGTAGATGCTGTTACATTTCCATCAGTATCTACTTTTCCGGATGCTAGGATGGTTGGATTCAACTTTAATAAGTCAATCAATGCACCATTATTTTTAAGGGTATTTCCATAAGCATCCACAAAATACATAGATCCATTAATTTCTAGAGGGAATCCATTGTTTAAGACCAAACGAATGATTACACTTTGTATCGAATTATCCACATCAAAAGTTCCATCCACATCGATTGTGTCTTGTCTTTCAAAACCAGTTGCATATCCTTCTAATGGAACATCAATTTCTGTATCTACTGTTAATTGACTATTTCCTAAAATATAATTTAATTCTCCTGTTTTTCCACCTTTATTTGTTGTTGCAGAAGATTGAACAATTAAATATTTCGATACACTACTAATCAATTGATCTAAATTAGTTGTGTTGGAAGTGTTAATTGCAATAGTTGTCTTTACAGGGATTCCTTTTTCCGAAAATTTCGGATAGGCTATCGGCATCGAAGATGGAGTATGGTTCATGTTTACAATTGGACCACCTGCTTTGTTTTGAAACAAGAATTTATCAAATCCTAATTCCACCGGAAAACCAAAGGTATTGGAGATATTCATTTTAATACTCGGATTTGTTAACCCTATTACCCCTTTTGAAATTTTAAACGATTCAAATTGATCTAGCATAATAGAATCCGCTGGATTAGCGACAGAAATTTGACCAAAATACCCTTTCACAACTCCAAACTCACAATTTGACATTGCACATGTTAATTTTAAATATTCAGAACCAGTTACTTTTTCACCTGTTCCAGAAACTGTACCCAATGCTTTAATTCTAATTTTATTGGAAGATTTACCTTCGTTTGTAAAATCTGCTTTTACATTTGCCAATGAAAATTTAATTTTTTTGGACATTGGCGTAGAATTCAAATAAATCAATTTTATAGAGTCTTCTAATGCTACTCCGTTCACTTGAAAATCAGGAAATGACAACTTCACATTAATATCTTGTTTTAAAGTTGTAGCTAAGGTTATTTCAAGATCTCCTTTTGTAAAATCGATACTTGCAATTTCTTGCCCTGAATTTATCGGAAAATCAATAATTTGCGTATTTGCATTTTGTGTTTGTAAATCAATCCCTTTTGGTAATACATTAAATGGATCTGCTTTTGCGCCATACGTAGCAATCTCAGGAGGAGTTAAATCAAAAACTTGAGATACCGTTGGTAATTGAATGAATTTGGAAGCTTCCAAAGCAGGAAAACTCGAAGTAACAACAATGGATAAATCCCCATTCGTTGATTTGATTACCCCAGATGAATCAAACTTAGCTAACATGTCCTTCACGGTAAAAGTACCATAGGCCAAGGGAGAAGCGAATTTCGGATTCCAAGTGAGATTTTTAATACTATCTATATCTAATTTTTTACAACTAGAAAACGCCAGGGATACAATAACAGTTGTCAATACTAAAAACCGCATAAGCAAAAAATAATAATTGTTTTTTATAATAATTTTGACAAAATTAAAAATATATTTACAACAAAACGAAATACTTAGACTTTATAAGTCATCCAAAGCAACAAAAAAAAAATTTTTTCGTTAAAACACTATATATGCGGACTCTTCTGATTATACTATTCTTCCCGTTCGTCGTTTTTACGCAACGACAAAACAATCTATCCAAAAGTGAGATTGGGATATTTAGTGGTGCATCTTATTACATTGGAGACCTAAATACGTTGGAACATTTTAAAAATTCTCAGGTAGCAATTGGAATTATCGTAAAATACAATATCAATCCACGCGTAGCTCTACGTGGACTATTTATGACTGGTAGCGTTTCTGCGGATGATGCAACATCTCCTTCTAGATACCAAGGGGTTTATACCAATCGGAACCTTTCGTTCTCTTCTACGATTACAGAAATAGGTGCTGGAATCGAATTTAATTACTTCCCTTTTCAACTCGGCAATAAAACATATCGAGGCTCTGGTTATCTTTTTGCAGAAGTCGCCTATTTTCAAATGAATCCAAGCACTACCTATCTTGGAGAAACGGTCGAATTACGAACATTAGGCACCGAAGGACAAGGAACACCGTTGAACACAAATGATTATTACAGTAAAAATCAATTAGCAATCCCTTTTGGTATTGGTTTTAAATATCCTTTTGGTAAAATCTTTTGTTTTGGGATGGAATACGGTATACGCAAAACATTCACCGATTATTTAGATGATGTAAGCAGTGACCGATTTGTGGATAAGGCACAATTAATGGAAGTCGCAAGCCCTTTAACGGTAGCGCTTTCCAACCGAAATATAAATGGTTCAGCCTATGGCCCAAGGGGAAATAGTCAGACAAAAGATTGGTATTTTATATACGGAATTACATTTACGATTCGACTAGGAAATCCGGACGAATGTTTTAAACATTAAAAATGAAAACCCGTCGATTAAGCGTTCAACGCATCTTTTTTACCAAAACGAATTGCAGTTGTAAATAAGACTCCAAACAAGACAGTCGCAAAAAGTAAATGCGCAGTTTGAACTAATCCTGGCATGTCTGCATAGGCTAATAGGACTCCTGATAAGATTTCTATAATTAGAATATAAAAGGAAGTAGAAATAATCTTGAGGTTTTCGGATTTTTTATTAAGCCAAAACATATACCCCATTCCTATCAATACAATCCAGGAGAAGCTTCTATGAATAAAAAATGGCAGGCCTAAATGATTCACCCAATATTGTCTAGAATACCCTTGTTTTACTAAAAAATCAATCGATTCACGTACTTGTGTCCCTAAAAACAACTGAACAAAAGTGATTATTAAAACGATCCATACAAAGGATTTAATTTTAGAAGCAGCTATTAAAGGTATGCGTTGTGTTTTACTTACCTCTATCACTAACAATAATTGAATTACAATAATCACAAGTGCTAAAAACAAATGCAAGGTGATCGTCCAAGGAACTAGATTTGTCGCGACAACGATCGAACCAAACCATGCTTGAATCACCAATATGATCAGGTTACTAGTAGCTAATAGCACCATTTTTCTAGACCGATATTTACGTATAACAGCAATAAAAATAAAGAGCACACCAAAACCAGCTACTACACCAAAGAGACGATTAATATATTCTGTCCACGTTTTTTTGGCATTGAAATCTTGTTCAATTAACAAGGATTTATCATCTCGCAATTTAACTGCTACATCGGAAAAACCAATCTTGTCCAAAAAATTAGCAAATCGCTCAATTTTCTTAGCGCGTTTGGAAGCATAAATATCTTTGTAATCAGGAGGTAATACTTTTTCGTCGGTTGGCGGGATATATTGTCCAAAACATTTCGGCCAATCTGGACAGCCCATCCCTGCACCTGTTATACGTACAAAACTTCCTGCAATTACTACGAGGTAAATAAATACCAACGTTGTCCAATTCAGGGAAATAAAAAAACGAGAGTAGGATAAATTCATAATTACTGTATTTCTTTTTTAAACGAAGAAAGCATTGTTTTAATTGGAATCAACCCAATTAAAAACATACCCGAAATTAATAAGCCAATAAATGTACCGAACTGATAGATTTCTTCTTCTACTTGTTTACTCACCCATGCTGCAATCAAACACCATAAAACATAGACACTATATCGCAACAATTCTTTTCCTAGAAAATGTAACTTAAATTGTTTCCAAACCGATGAAAAATAAAAAATTGCGATTAATAATTGTGTCATAAATGTTGCAATCGCTGCACCAAAAGCGCCATATTTAGGAATTAAGATAAAGTTAAGAAGTACATTTAAAACTAAACCAATAAAAGATAAAATATTCAATCGTTTTAAATCTCCATTAGCAGTCATCAATGTGCCATAAACAAAAATGAATGCCGTTGGAATTAAACTCAACATGAGCAATTGGAAGGTTGGAACTACGAACAAGATGTCGTGAATATAAATGGTGTCTAATATAAAGTAAGCAAATAAACAACACGTAAAACCCATTAAAGTAGTGAAAGCAACTACCAACTTAGAAGAAGTATCTAATAGTGGAATGATACTTGTTTTATCTTTTAAAATTCTAGAAAAAAGCGGGAATAATAAACCAGTAAACAACATTATAAACATCAAACTCGCTTCGAGCATACGAAAAGCTTGTGCATAAATACCCACTTGCTTGTTTCCATGCACATGTAAGCGCTCAATCATCATTGCATCCACGCGGGTATATAACATCATTAATAATATCAATAATGCATATGGAAAACTTTTCTTTAAAATTACAACATTGAAGGCCTTCCCCCAATGTAAACGTGGTAAGCCAATACGTTTGAAAACCAACAGAACAGCAACCAATACGGAAATTAAAAAAGAAGCAGTTTGTGCTAATGCAAACCATTTGATATCGAAATCCCCTTTAAAAAAAGGATGGTATAACAATACGGATACGATCCCTATTAATAAAATACGATCTAATATGGAAAGAAAAATATCCCATTTAAAAAGAAGTAAGCCTGCAAAACAACTTCTAAAATACAAAAGAATACTGACTAAAAATTGATTGAAAATCAACACATAAACAAACCAAAATTGCTTAGCGTTATAGCCTAAAACGAATGCTAAGCCAATACTTAACACTACATATACTACAAATAAAACAAGTCGTAAACTCAAAATGTTTCCAATATACCGCCTCACCAAATTAGGATGTTGCGCAACATAGCGCGTATTATAATTCGTGATTCCTAAATCGAGGAAAATATTAAATAAGTAGGAAAAATTAAGTAATGTAAAATAGAGACCATATTCTTCGGTTCCTACACGATTTTGGACTTCCGCATCTATTCCAAAAATAGCGTATGGTTTAATCAAGAGATTAAAAAAAACCATCCATACTAAATTAGAAAGAAACTTTTTCTGCATGTAATAATAAAATTATTCTTTGCTTTTTTTGACAGCTGGTTTCCCTTCAATCACCACAACAATTTCTCCTTTCGGTGGTTTTTGTTCGTAATGTTTTCGTACTTCCGAAACCTCACCACGTTGATATTCTTCGTATATTTTTGAAATTTCTCGGACCACACATACTTTTCGTGTTGGCTCAAAAAATTCTTCAATTTGCGTCAAACATTTCACCAAGCGATGTGGAGATTCATACAGTATAATCGTACGTTCTTCTTGCGCGAGTTCCATTAACTTGGTTTGTCTTCCTTTTTTATGTGGTAAAAACCCTTCAAAACAAAAACGATCACATGGAAAACCACTTCCAACTAGAGCTGGAATTACAGCTGTTGGACCAGGTAAACACGAAACTTTAATTCCAGCTTCAATACATGCACGTACTAATAAAAATCCAGGATCTGAAATAGCAGGCGTACCGGCATCAGAAACTAAAACAGTTAATTCTGAAGACTTAACATATTCCATCACATTTCCCAACATTTTATGTTCGTTGTGTGCATGAAAAGGATATACTTGTTTTTGAATTTCTAAATGATTGAGTAATTTCTTTGTTACTCTAGTATCTTCGGCGTAGATAATAGTAGCTTCTTTTAAAATACGTATTGCTCGAAGTGTTATGTCTTCAAGATTCCCTACAGGAGTCGGTACAAGTATGAGTTCAGGCATGGTAGAAAAAATTGAGGCTATCTTTCCAGATAGCCTCGAAATACAATTAATTAGGCAATATTTGTAAACACTTGTTGTACATCATCATCTTCTTCGATTTTATCCAACAATTTTTCAATATCTACCATTTGTTCTTCAGTTAACTCAATTGGTGAAGTTGGAATACGTTGTAGTGTCGCTTTCAATACCTCCAATTGTAAATCGTCGATTGCTTTAGATAATGTTCCAAAAGAAGTGAAGTCACCATATACAACATATTTATCTTCTTCTACTTCGATGAATTCACAACCAGCATCAATCAATTCTAATTCTAATTCTTCCGAATCTAAACCTTCTTTCAAGGCTAATTCAAAAACGGATTTTCTATCGAACATGAATTCTAATTGACCATTTGGAACAACCGTTCCTCCAGATTTATTAAAATAGGATTTGACATTTGCAACAGTTCTCGTAGAATTATCGGTAGCACATTCAATGTAAATTAATACACCGTGAGGACCTTTTCCTTCGTAATTTATCTCATTGAAGTTAGCAGTATCTTTTTGTGTTGCTCTTTTTATAGCCGACTCAATATTATCTTTAGGCATATTCTGCGCCTTCGCATTTTGAATTGCTGTACGTAATTTAGCATTTGTAGAAGGATCTTCACCTCCTTCTTTCGCTGCCATAGTGATTGCTTTTCCTAATTTTGGAAATAATCTTGACATTTTATCCCAACGTTTTTCTTTCGATGCTCTACGATATTCGAACGCTCTTCCCATTTCTATTTAATTTTAATTTTATTGCGAATTTAATTTTTCTTTAGATAACATCGAACATTATTTTCGAATCAATTGCACATAGCCATTTCCTTTAATTGGAGGCCCACTTTGTGTTTCTACCGTATATTCGTAGAAATAAACCCCTTCTGCAGCTAAATATCCATTTATTTTACCATCCCAAGTTGGAGCTGTTTCAGTAATTTCATGAATTAGATTTCCCCAACGATTAAAGATCGTTAAATGTAATGTTTTCGCGTTTTTAACAACAATCATAAACTCGTCATTTTCACCATCACCATTTGGTGTAAATACATTTGGTAATTTCACAATCGAAGTGGTGTCGATTTTTTTAATGATAATTGGTAAACTATATGCATCTGAACATGCGCCATTATATACTACTAATTCAACCGTAGCAATACCTGGATATTGGTAAATTGCCGTTTTTGGTTCCAATGTCGTACCTTCTACTAATGGTTCCCCATTTCCATAATTATAAACATATTTAAGTGCATTTTTACTTGTATTGGTAATTAATACATTCGCAGGTTGATTAGGCGCTGCAAATACTTCATTTGTACTCAAGGTAAAAGAAGCATTTGGTTGCGTTAAAACACTCACAATGACAGTATCGGAAGAACTACATCCATATTTATCTTTTCCTGTTATAGCATATTTATTTACACCAAATTCAGGGGTAAATGGCTGTCCATCAACAATACCATCACTCCAAACATAGGATATTCCTCCGGATCCTTTTAACTTAATTTCGCTGGTTGCTCCACATAATGTGGTGTCTTTTCCTTGAATTAATGGAGTATCACGAACGAGCATGGTAAATTTATCTTTCCCGATACAACCAAAAGCATCTTTTGCAATGAACGTATAGTCTGTTGTTTTCGTCGGTTTTGCCCAAACTTGAGGACAATCCAAACAACTTAATGTAGCATCTGGAGTCCAGATATACTGATAATCCGGAGAAATACCATTTGGAGTAATCCCTTTTATCAATAGAGAATCTCCAGGACAGATAATTGTAACCGGACTTGTTTTTGGAACCGGATTTGGTCGAACTAAAATTTTAAATGTTATCGCTTTTCCTTTACAAACTCCTTTCGATGGTGTTATTGTTACAATTGAAATATTTGGTGAGTTCGTAGAAGTATTCAATCCTTTAAAATTACCAATCGAATCTTTTCCTGTCGAAGCTAATCCTGTAGTAGTATTATTTGTATACCAATTAAACGTAGTATTGGATGATCCTGTAAAATTGATTAATCCTGAATTATTTCCTTTACAGACAGTAACGTCCTCTATTGGGTTAACAAAAGCACCCGGGATAATCTCCACTGAATCTTTCAAGTAAATATTTGTGTTTTTACAAGAATATTGTCCAGCATCCTTAACACTCACTAACTCATAAACATATTTCGTTGCTGTATTTGTAGGTACATCAATGACTGCAAATGAGTTATTATTGGAACTTACAAAATTCAAAACACCGTTTACTTTATATTCAAAGGTGTATGGTTGTATTCCGTTAGCACCTGCAAAAGTGATTGTAGGCCCTGTACCATCTATACAAACAGATTTTGTACTCGCTTTAATCGTTCCAGTTGGTAATTTTTTCACTGAAATTGTTGCGGAAGTATTCTGAGGTTGGTAACAAGCCAAACTACTTCCATCTTTAATGCCGATTAAGGAATAGGTAAAAGTAGAACTTGCAGCTGTAGCTTGGGTAACATTTACACTATACTCTCCTGAATTTGTTGAAATCGTAGGTTGTGTAAATCCATTAATAGCATACGTAAACGTAAATGGAGATGTTCCATTGACTCCTGTAAAAGTTACAGTTGGCGATGTTCCACCTTCACAAACAGTAGCTGTTCCTGTAATTTGCGCAATTGGTAAAGTGTTTACATTAATAGTAACACTACCTCCAACACCATTACTACATTGAGAAGCACTTGATTCTTGTACACCAACGAGCGCATACACAAACGTACCTGCTGTAGCTGTTGATACTGGTAAAGTAACGGAGTCTGTTGATACTGCAGATACTATTTGTTTTATTGCCCCACCATTGATCGTATATTTAAAGGTATAAGGCGCTGTTCCATTTGCTCCTTTAAACGTAATTATAGGTTGTGCAGCATCTCTACATACCGTTTTTTGACCACTTATTGAAGCCGTTAATATTGGTTTGATGGTTAAACTCATGGAGTCCGATTTTGCACAAACTCCAGTAGTCGTATATTTTACAAAATACGCTTTCGCTAAAGAAGCCGTTGGGAATAATTGACCGGAAATTGGATTTAAAACAAGTCCAGCTGGCTGTGCAGTGAATACCCCATTTTTAGTACCAATTATGGTAGGAATTGTAGAAGCGGTTTCGTTGGAACAATATTGCGACAAATAACCAGAAAAAGTAGGGTTATCCAATTTATTCACTTGTAATTTAAAGGTGGTAGTAGTACCAGAACATACAGCACCAGAAGTCGGAATTGTATATTTTGGAGTTACCATAATAGTTGCAGATTGTAATTGATTTACAGATGAATTTTTACCAACAAAAGACGCAATATTACCAGAGCCACTCGCTGGTAAGCCGATAGAAATATTGGTATTTGTCCAGGTGAAAGTTGGTGTTGGCGTATTTCCTTTGAAGACTATTCCATTGAAATTCACTCCAGAACACACAGTGGTATCCGAATGGAGAGAAAGAACTTTTGGATTATAAACACGAACAATGACACTATCTGTATTACTACATCCAAATTGATTTTGACCTGTAATTATGAATTGTTGCGTTGAATCCATATTCGTGGTAACACTCGCTCCAAAAGACGGAAAACCAAGCAAAGCAGTATTTGGGGTCCAATGATAATCTGCATTTTTCGAGATACCAGTCGCAAGCAACTTAATATTTGCTCCTTTACATACTGCTGTATCTTTTACCAATTTACTGGTTAAAGGTGTTTGAACAATACGCCCTTGAATATTTGGTTTAGCACGAACGCGATATTTAAAATTGACAGTATTACCCATACAAGACCCTATACGAGAAGTAACTACCATTTGCGCAAGCGTATCTCTAAAATTTAAAACTCCTTTTGCAATGTAAGCTGGAATATCTGTCGTTCCTGAAGTCAAAATACCAACTGTCGCATTTGAATTAGTCCATGCGAATACAGTTCCAGGATTACCCTTAAAGTTAACTGGATCAAAAGAAGTTCCTTCACAGACATCTTGGTCATCGATATCTTCTAAAGAAGGATTTCCACCTACACCAACACTAACTGTCGAATCATTTTTACAATTTCCAGTAGTTGTATATTTAATAAAATAATTATTCGGTATTGACGCTTTCAAATCAATTTCTCCTGTACTTGAATTAATAACTAAACCAACTGGAGAAAAAGTGAACGCACCACCAAGAGTTCCTGAAATTACAGGTACTGGATTTGCCTGAATCGCACAATAAGAGTTATCCGAATAAGCAAAAGCTGGATTATCAATTGGATTTACAGTTAAATTGAATGTTTTTGTTGCTCCAAAACAGCCATTTATTTCAGGGGTGACAACTATATTTCCGCTAACAGAACCTCCTCCATAAACCGTCCCTGATGCTATAAAAGAAGCAATGTTACCAACTCCCGAATTCGCTAAACCAATCGTTTTATTCGAATTTGTCCATTTAAAAATAGTATTTGTTGAACCGGTAAAATTGATTGGATTAAAACTATCGTCTTGACATCTTTGCTGACTTGTAATTGTATTTACAAATGCAGTAGGATTAATTACGATTGTTATTAAAGAATCCTTCACACACGCACCTTTAGTAGTGTACTTTAATGTATACGTATTAACAATTGAAGTAGAAATAATTATTTTACCAGAACCACTATTTAAAGATAATCCTACTGGAGTAGCTGAAAATATACCACCTGTCGTCCCTGTAATTATTGGTGTTGGATTAAGATCTAATTGACAAATAGAATTGCTTGGATAGGAAAAATACGGAGCATCCATAGAATTCACCTTTAAATCAAACGAAATTGTTGTTCCTAGACAACCATTAATTTTTGGGGTAACTACTATTTTACTGGTTAAAGCAGCACCATTTGGTGTTGTACCTTTAGCCTTAAAAGAAGTTATGTCACTAACGCCAGAAGCAGCTAAACCAATGGCAGTTTTAGAATTTGTCCAATCAAACTGTGTATTTGCTGATCCAGAAAAAGTAACCGTACTAAAATTACTGCCTTCACACACTGTTTGATCTACAACCGGATTCACCAATGGGATTGGAACCAAGGTAATTACTTCTGTAGATGCTTTTGCACACGCACCCCCAGTTAGATATGTAATATTATATGTTCCAGGAGTAGAAGTTCCCAATGTGATTTTACCGGAACCATTATTTAAACTAATACCCGCGTTATTAGCTGTGAACTTACCACCTGTTGTACCTAAAATTGTTGGGGATGGATTGTTATCGTCCGCACAATATTTATTAGATGCATAACTAAAAGAAGCATCGTCGGATGGTTTTACACTCAACATAAACGTTTTCGCTGTTCCAACACACGTACCAATCGAAGGAGTTACGGTAAGTATTCCTGAAATTATGTTTTTCGTAGTATTTGTACCTGTAAACGAGGCAATATTTCCAGATCCAGAACCTGCTAATCCAATCGCAGTGTTTGAATTCACCCAAGAAAATTGCGTTCCAGTATTTCCCGTAAATAGAATTGTATTAAAGTTTACATCATTACAAACAGATTGCGAAGAAATTGCATTCACAGTTGGATTATCTCCGATAGCAACTTGTGTTGTAGAATTGGAAGCACATGCAACGCCATTAATAGCGTATGTTACTTTATAATTTCCAGGATTGGAAGTAGCTAAATCAATTATTCCATTCGATGGATTAACGGATAGACCGAATGGGAAAGCAGAAAAACTTCCTCCTGTAGGACCAGAAATAGCTGGTGAAGGATTAACTTGATTTTGACAATAAGAAGTTTGTGCATAAGCTATAGTCGTAGTTTGGAGCGGGTTCACTGTTAATTTGAATGTTTTTGGTGCACCGATACAAATACCTACACTTGGAGTTACCGTTATTGTACTCATCCCGGCAGCTAAAGCAGTAAATGCACTAATATCACCTGTTCCAGTTGCTGCTAATCCAATACTAGTATTTACATTCGTCCAATTAAACACAGAACCTAGCGATCCACTAAAAGCAATCGTAGTAAACGTACTTCCAGCACAAACAGTTTTATCTGTCACCGTATTTACAGTAGGTGCATTTCCTATGGACATTGGAATAGAAGTTACATTTGGACAAGTACCATGGGTAGTGTAGCTAACTGTATATGTACCACTTAAGGAAGAAGCAAGGTCAATAACCCCACTTGAATTCATGGCTATACCAGCAGGTAAAGAACTAAAAGTTCCCCCTGTTAAACCACTAATTGTAGGTGAAGGATTAGATTGAGTTTTACAAAACGATGCGTTTGCATATGAAAAATTAGCGTTATCTAAAGCATTTACGGTTAATTTGAATGTTTTTGGAGTACCAACACACGAACCTATTCTCGGAGTTACTGTGATCGTACCTGAAATATCTGACGCTCCAGTCGTGGTTCCAGTAGCATTAAAACTTTGAATATCGCCTGTACCACTTGCACTTAAACCAATTGTTGTATTTGTGTTTGTCCAATCAAATACCGTCCCTGGGTTTCCAGAAAAAGTGATTGTCGAGAAAGCAACTCCTTCACATTTTGTTTGATCTGTAATTGCATTAACAATTGGGTCATTACCAACAGCAATGTTTACGGTTGAATCAATAGGACAATTACCATTCGTAGTGTAGGTTACTGCATAAGTACCAGATGTAGAATTTGATAGATTAATAGCTCCACTCACATTATCTAAATCTAGGCCAATTGGAGATGCCGAAAAATTTCCGCCTGTTGCTCCTGTAATTTTAGGAATAGGGTTTCCTTGCGATTTACAATAAGAATTATCAGAATAAGCAAAGGAAGGATTGTCAAAGCTATTTACCGTTAACACTACTGATATTGGTGTTCCAAGACATACTCCTATGGAAGGTGTAACTTGTAAAATGGCTGTTTCAGGACTTCCGCCTTTTGACGTACCCGTTGCTTTAAACGAAGAAATACTTCCTGTTCCAGCGGATGCTAAACCAATTGACGTGTTACTATTCGTCCAATTAAACAAGGTAGAAGTAGTACCGCTAAAATTGATCGAGTTGAAGTTTATGTCTTGACAAACAATTTGATTACTAACCGGATTAACTAAAGGTTCCGGATTTATTTTGACTACATTGGAAAACACTTTTGGACAAACTCCATTTGTAAGGTAGGTTATATTATAGTTACCGGCTTTGGATATAGAAATTGCAATTTTACCCGTAGTTGGATTTAAACTTAAACCCGACGGAGATGAAGAGAAGTTCCCTCCTTTTGTACCTGTAATTGTTGGTGTAATATCAGAAGCATTGGAACAAAAAGAAGCTGCAATATAGCTAAATGTAGCATCGTCTACTGGATTTACTTTCAAGTCAAAGGACTTAGGAGTCCCTTTACATGAACCAGCACGTGGAGTTACCGTTACCGTTCCTTGAATTGCTAAATTGGAAGTATTTAAGGAAACAAAAGACGCAATGTCTCCAGTTCCAGAAGCAGCTAAACCGATATTCGTATTCGAGTTTTTCCAATCAAATAATGAACCTGGAGAACCTGAAATAATTGTGGGAGTGAAACTTGTACCTGTACAAACAGTTTGTCCCAAAATAGTATTTACAGCAGGACTAAAGCTAATACCAATAGGAACGATTACGGTATCTGCACAAACACCTGTAGTTCTATACATCACATTAAACATTCCTTGTGTTGAAGAAATTATATCAATCTCTCCGGTCGTTGAATTTATCGCTAAACCACTTGGAGTTGCAGAGAATATCCCGCCTGTTGTTCCTGTTATCGTTGGTGTTGGATTTGCATCTGCAGCACAATATGAAACATTTGAATAAGTTATACCAACATTATCTGTATAATTAAGTGTTAATGTAAATGATTTAGGTGAACCAGGACAAGAACCAATGTGTGGAGTAACAGTAATAGTTGAAGTCAACGAAGTAGTAAGTGCTGAAACACCTGCACCTGCAAATGCTGGAATATTTCCAGTACCAGATACAGCTAGACCTATAGAAGGAGTATTATTCACCCAATCATAGGAAGTTCCAGCGGAACCAGTAAAGTTGATAGGATCAAAATTTGTTCCAATACATTTTATCTGATTACTGACAATATTAACAGAAGGATTGTCTCCAACGGTTAAGTTTAATGAAGAAGAATTAGTACATGATCCAATAGTCGTGTAGGTTAAAACATATGTTCCAGACGTTGAACTAGCGAGCGTAATTAACCCTGTGGATGGATTGAGTGTTAATCCAGTTGGCGTAGCACTAAATACACCTCCAGTATTACCCGTAATATTTGCAATCGGATTTGCATCTAAAGTAGAACAAAATGAGTTACTTGGATATGTAAAATTCGCATTGTCTTTGGCTTTAACTTGTAAAAGAAAAGTATCCGGTTTACCAACACAAGATCCAACAAATGGAGTTACTACAATCGTTCCAGAAATATTTGTTCCACTAGTAATTGTTCCTGTCCCAATAAAACTTGGGATATTTCCATTTCCATTCGAACCTAATCCGATGGAACTATTTGAATTTGACCAATTAAACATGGTTCCAGGGTTTCCGGCAAAGTTTATCGCGTTAAAATTAGAACCATCACAAACGATTTGATCACTTGTACTATTTACACTAGGATGGTTTGAAATACTCAAAAGCACAGTGGAGTCCTGCGAACAAGTACCACCTGTAGAATACGTTATGGCATAATATCCTTCCGAAGAAGTTATTAGATTTACAACACCAGTTATAGGATTTAAATCTAGTCCTAAAGGAGTTGAAGAAAACGAACCACCCGTTGAACCCGTAATAGTTGGAGAAGGATCCGCATCTAAATTACAATACGAAGTAGCTGTATAAGAGAATGCTGGATTCTCTAATGATTTAATGGTGATGAAAAATGCTTTTGAAGTACCAACACACCCATTCATATTTGGGGTTACATTAATAACTGCTGTTTGAGAGGGGCCGCCTAAAGTGGTTCCTGTTCCAGTAAATGCTGTAATATTTCCGGTTCCTGAAGAGGTCAAACCTATTGCAGTATTCGAATTTGTCCATTGATAGGTTGGTGAACTATTTCCTGAAAAAGTAATTCCGTTTACTGTGCTTCCTTCACAAACTGTTTTATCCGTAATTGTGTTCACCGTAGGCACTTGATTTACCGTAACGGTTGTTTGAGCAATTTGAGGACAAACACCATTTGTAACAACAGCATAGGTAATTATACTTGTTCCTGCGGTTATACCTGTAACCAAACCAGAATTTTTATTAATAGTTGCAATACTAACTGTTGCACTTGACCAAGTTCCACCAGGAGTAGCATCCGCAAGTTTCGTAGTTTCATTTTCACATAAAGTAGTATTACCACTTATGGGAGATACCACCAATGCTCCCGTAACATTTACAACAGTGTCTACAATGGTTGTACAACCATTTTCTGAAACCGCATATGAAATCGTTGAAGAACCAGCGCTTATTCCAATTACCATCCCAAAACCGTCGATGGATGCAATACCAGGTATTGAACTAGACCAAACGCCATTTGGAGTTGTATTTACTAATTGTGAAGAAGAACCCGCACAAATATCTACCATCCCAGTTATTGGAGCTACAACCGGCAATGCATAAACCGTTATTGTATCTGTTTTTGAAGTGGTACAGGTACCTAAAGTTTTAGCGTAAGAAATAACAGAAGTTCCAGGACTTACACTTGTAATCAATCCAGAGGAAGTTACAGAAGCTACCCCACTAGAAGCACTTACCCATGTCCCTTCAGTGGTAGCACTTGATAACTTTAAAGTAGTTCCCATACACAGCGAAGAACCACCTGTTATATCTGCAACTACAGGAGATGGATTTATTGTTACATTCGAAGTAATTGTAGTTGTACAGCCACTTATTGTAACTGCATAAGAAACAATACTTGTACCTGCTGTAATTCCGGTTAATAAACCATTTTGATCGATTGTTACAACTCCAGTATTACTACTTGACCAACTACCATTAATTGTTGCATTAGATAATTGACTCGTGCTACCTGAACAGAAAGTTGTGTTACCAACGATTGAAGCAACAATCGGTAAAGCATTAACAGCGATTGCAGTTGTACTAGTATTTGTACAGCCCCCAGCAGTTACAGCATAGTTTATCGAAACGGCTCCTGCCTTAAGACCTGTTACCATGCCTCCTCCACTTACTGAGGCAACCAAAGGATCTGAACTACTCCAAACACCAGTTGGTGTAATATCTGATAATACAATCGTAGCTCCAACACATACATTTGTTGGACCAGTTATTGGAGCAACTATCGGTAATGGTTTTACTGTAACAGTAATTGTTTTTTCGGTGGTACAACCATTCGCTATAACGGTATAACGAATTAAAGAACTACCCGCAGCCTTCCCAGAAACTAATCCGGAAATAGGATCAATTGTAGCGTATTTCGTTGAGTCGCTTGTCCAAACACCACCAGCTGTAGAATTTGCTAATAAACTTGAAGTGTTTGCACATATCGTTGAATTTCCAGTAATTACAGGAACAATTGGAGATGTAACAACTGTAACTGTTGCATTTTGTATTGTGGTACAACCATTTGTTGTTACCGTATAACTAATTTGACTTGTTCCTCCTGTCAGTCCTGAAACTAATCCAGTATTTGAAATTGTTGCTACTGCTTGATTAGCACTTGTCCAAACACCATTTACTGTTGCATTGGCTAACTGCGAAGTTAATCCGGAACATATTGTAAGATTTCCTGTGATGGATGAAACGACAGGCATTGGATTTACAGTAATTGTAAAATCATTTTTAGTAGTACATCCATTAATTGTAAGCGCGTAGGAAATAACACTGGATGAACCAGCAATTTTTCCAGTCACTAAACCACTAGCATCCACAGAGGCAATATTGGAAGATTGACTGCTCCAAACTCCATTTGGGGTTGTACAAACTAATTGGGTTGTTTGCCCCATACAAACGATAGAAGCTCCAGTAATAGATGCTACTATTGGTAATGCATTCACGGTAATCGTACTATTCACCGTAGTAGAACAATTGTTTGTTGTTACTACATAACTAATACTACTTGTTCCAGCTTTGATTGCGGTTACTAATCCTAAAGCATCTATTGTTGCTAC
>CAMAXI010000006.1 GCA_945862165.1 Chryseobacterium gleum | reverse complement strand
AAGCGCCTTAATGTCCTCCTAATTTAACTACCCCTAAAATCACTAAATACCTTAATGTTTTTATTCTTCACTTCGTCACTCGTCACTCATCCCTCTAATTCGGTTCCTGAGGCTCTCAAATTCGGTTCCTGAGGCTCTCGAACATGGTTCCTGAGGTTCTCGAAGCAACGAATTCTAATCCAATCCCGACGAATTCTAATTCATTCGATCTATCTCTTACTTAAATGTTATTTTTGTATCAAAGTTATTTAGGTGAAAAAAAATCTGCTTTTAGTCTTTATTTTGAGTTGTTTAACCTCTCTTGTTTTTGGAAACAAAAATCCAAGATTGGATTCGATGTTATTGCTTTTTACGAAAGTAAAAGAAGCTACTTCCAAAGCGAAAATACTAAATCAAATCGCAGAGGAATACCTAGAAACGAATCCTGATAAAATGCTTTTTTATGCCAATCAAAGTTTGGAATTTGCATTAGAAAGTAAGGATTCTAAAAACATCAGTCTTTCTTACCAAAATATTGGAAATGCCAATATCATGCTTGGGAACTATCAGGATGCATTAGAAAGTTTTCATACGGCTACCAATTATTTAGAAAAACAAATATGCACGAATAAATCACAAAGTGTTATAGAAGGACTTGCACGCGCATATGGAAGTATTGGTGTAGTTTTTTCAGAACAAAGTAATTACAGTAAAGCATTGACGTATTATCGAAAAGCAATAAAATTGTATGAGGAAATTAAAAATAATAAAAATACAGGACGATTATACAATAATATAGGAATTGTATATCTTTCACAAGCTAAAGAAGATAAGGCACTTATCTATTTTCTGAAGTGTCTCCATTTTCAGAAAAAGTTAAAAGATCCCACGATGGGAATTACCATTACGAATATTGGTAATATTTACAACCATAAAAAGCAATTTAATAAAGCTCATACGTATTACATGCAAGCATTGGAGCTATTCCAAAAATATCCAAATCCAAGAGGACTAGGGGAATTATACAATAATCTAGGATTGCAGTACAAAGCACAAAATAAAATAACGCAAGCAAAAGAAAATTTTGACAAAGCAATCAACATATTTACGTCCATTGATGATAAGTTTGGGATTTCAGACACCTATTATTATCTCGGAGAAATCTATATTAATTCAAAAGAATACGCTTTAGCAATTAGTTATATGGATAAATCCTTAGGTTTATCGAAAGAATTAGGTGTATTGGATCAAATAAAAAACACAGAATTAAAGCTGTACGAGATTTATAAAATTCAGAATAATCCAAATTTAGCACTCAAACATTTTGTTGCATATAGCACAGCAAAAGACAGTATTCGAAGCGAAGAAAATATTCGCAATACCATTCAGGCAGAAATGAATTTTGAATTTGACAAAAAAGAACTTTTCTATAAAAAGGAACGGGAAAAAAACCATGTAATTTATCAAGAAAAATTAAAAAGAAATCAGCAGATTTCGATCATCTCAGGTTGTTTTGTATTAATTGTTTTTGGTTTTATAATTGTTTTATATAACAGGCAACAACGCACTAAAACCTTGAATTTAAAACTAGAGTTGATTGAATACGAACAAAAAGCGCTACACCTTCAAATGAATCCACATTTTGTATTTAATTGTCTTGGATCTATTTCCAGTTTTATCATTCAAAATCATACAGATGAAGCAATCAAATATTTATCTAAGTTCTCTAAGCTAATGCGACTAACATTAGAATTTTCAAAGGAACCTCTTATCCCAATACATAAAGAGATGGAGAGTTTAGAAAATTATTTAGAGCTAGAGCAATTACGGTTTAATAATTGTTTTAAGTATACAATTACGCGTTCTGAAGAGATCGAAGACGATGTAGCGCTTCCATCTTTATTGTTACAACCCTTTATCGAAAATTCGATCATTCATGGAGTTGTTCCTAAGAAAGAGAAAGGAATAATTAGTGTCCATTTTGATGTACAGGAAGAATTCCTCGAATGCACCATTACTGACAATGGAATAGGAATATATGCTTCTCAAAAAGGGAAAGAAAAGTTAGTTAATGTCCACAAATCAATGGCTTTAAACATTACAAAAAAACGTTTAACAATGATGGAGACCATACTTCAGATAGAAACCTCTCTCCAAATTTCAGAAATTACGAATGATGAGAATGAAATAGCGGGAACCAAAATCATCCTAAAAATCCCACTTCAATACCTCTAATCTAAATCCATTTATCCTAATCTAATCACTATTTCCTAATTACTAATCACTAAATTATGATAAAAGCCATATTAATCGACGACGACGCAAACCTTAGAACAGGACTTAAAGGTATGCTTGCACGGTATGCGCCTCAAATCGAAGTAGTAGGAGAGGCGGAAAGTGTTGCTACTGGAATTTCAACGATCGAATCTTCCGCTTCGGATGTGCTTTTTTTAGATATTCAGTTGGGAGATGGTACAGGTTTTGATATTCTCGAACAACTCATCCAACGCAATGGAAAAATTGATCAACAAATAGTTTTTATAACTGCTTTTGAGCAATACGCCATTAAAGCGTTTCGTTTTTCGGCATTGGACTATTTATTAAAACCAGTCGATCCAGAAGATTTAAAACAGGTGACAGATAAAATTGTACAAGCAGTAATCAAAAACTCGAGCAATGAAAATGTCGGTATTCTATTGGAAAATATTCGCAAAAAAACAGAGGAATTTAAACGGATTGTATTATCAAATTCAGACGGAACCCATGTATTTGAAGTGAACGATATTATTCGTTGTGAAAGTGAAGATAATTACACAAAATTTTACATCAAAAACCATAAGCCAATTCTCATTTCTAAAACACTAAAAGAATATGAAGAACTTCTATCACCACATGGTTTTGAACGCGTGCATCAATCTCACTTGATTAATATGGCTTATGTGAAAGCATTCTCTAAAACCGATGGTTTCTATATACAAATGAGCGATTTATCGAAAGTACCTGTTTCGGTCCGTAAAAAGGATAAATTTCAAAACTTAATGAAATCGATTTAATTATTCCATAAAAAAACTCCCTTGGTTTCCCAAGAGAGTTCTATATATAGGCATCCTTTTCTATCCTAATCGAGTAGGGAAGGAAGGATGAGAAAGGTTTGAGTTTCCCCAAACCTATAATTCCTAATTTACATCATGCCACCCATTCCGCCTGGCATTCCTCCGCCCATCATTGGTGCATTATCTTCAACTTCGTCTGCTATAACACATTCAGTAGTCAATAACATTGCAGCAATAGAGGATGCATTTTCAATCGCAATACGCGCAACTTTTGTTGGATCGATTACTCCAGCTTCATATAAGTTTTCGTATACCTCTGTACGTGCATTGTATCCAAAGTCATCTTTTCCTTCTTTTACTTTCTGAACGATTACCGCGCCTTCTCCGCCTGCATTAGCAACGATTTGTCGTAATGGTTCTTCAATAGCACGTTTTACGATTGCAATACCAGTATTTTCATCTTCATTGATGCCTTTTAACGTTTCTAAAGCTTCAATTGCACGAATGAACCCAACACCGCCACCAGGTATAATACCTTCTTCAACAGCAGCTCGTGTTGCAGCTAAAGCATCATCAACACGGTCTTTCTTCTCTTTCATTTCAACTTCTGTAGCAGCACCAACATAAAGAACAGCAACACCACCAGCTAATTTAGCTAAACGCTCTTGTAATTTTTCTTTGTCATACTCAGAAGTAGTTGTTTCAATTTGTGCACGAATTTGTCCTACACGAGATGCAATAGCTTCTTTGTTTCCTGCTCCATTGATAACAGTTGTATTGTCTTTATCAATTTCAATTTTTTCAGCAGTTCCTAACATATCCATAGTTGCACCTTCAAGTGTATATCCTCTTTCTTCAGAAATAACTTGACCTCCTGTAAGAATTGCAATATCTTCTAACATTGCTTTTCTACGATCCCCAAAACCTGGAGCTTTAACAGCAGCAATTTTTAAAGAACCACGAATTCTATTTACTACTAATGTAGATAATGCTTCTCCATCAATATCTTCCGCGATGATTAATAATGATTTTCCAGATTGAACTACTGGTTCCAAAATTGGAAGTAATTCTTTCATGTTAGAAATCTTTTTCTCGTAGATAAGTACTAATGGATTCTCCATTTCTACAATCATTTTATCCGCATTTGTAACAAAATATGGAGATAAATATCCTCTATCAAATTGCATACCTTCCACAGTTTTTACTTCTGTTTCTGTACCTTTTGCTTCTTCAACAGTGATTACACCATCATTTCCAACAACTTTCATTGCTTCAGCAATTAATGATCCAATTGTCTCATCATTGTTTGCAGAAATGGATGCGATTTGCTTGATTTTATCATTATCTGAACCTACCTCTTTAGAAATACTTTTCAAGGTGTTTACAACAGAAATCACAGCTTTATCGATACCTCTTTTTAAGTCCATAGGATTTGCTCCAGAAGCTACATTCTTCATACCTGCTGTAATAATAGCTTGCGCTAAAACTGTTGCAGTTGTTGTACCATCACCTGCAATATCCGCAGTTTTAGATGCAACTTCTTTTACCATCTGTGCACCCATGTTCTCAATAGGGTCTTTTAACTCGATCTCTTTAGCTACAGTTACACCATCTTTTGTTACATGTGGTGCCCCGAATTTTTTGCTAATAACAACATTTCTCCCTTTTGGGCCTAATGTTACTTTTACTGCGTTTGCTAATTTATCAACGCCACTCTTAAGCTTTTCTCTAGCCTCAACTTCAAATACAATTTCTTTTGCCATAATACTTTACGTTAGGGATTAGTCGAGACTAACCCAATTTTTCAATAATTTTTTTTAAAAATATAATTACCCAATCACCCCGTAAACATCCGCTTCTTTCATAATAAGATATTTGTTTCCATCTATCTTAATTTCAGTACCCGAATATTGACCATACATAACATTATCACCAACTTTTAAAGTAATTGGCTCATCTTTTTTCCCATTTCCAACAGCTTTAACAACACCATGTAACGGTTTTTCTTTCGCAGTATCTGGAATAATAATTCCACTTGCAGTTTTTTCTTCCGCGGCAGCTGGTTCAATTAGAACGCGGTCTGCCAATGGCTTAAATGATATAGACATAAATAATAAATTTTAAAGTTTCGTTTACTTTTACACCAAATGTGTGCCATGTGCACTTCTTTGACATTTTTTCATTTTTTGTCCATTTTTAAACAAAAAAAATGTCAGTATGTTCGACATACTGACATTAAATATTTTGTAAGATTAATTTTATTGTTGAGGAGCACCGTTTTGCGGAGCTTGTTCAGTTGGTTGTGCTTGAACAGTTTTCTTTGGGGTAGAAATAACAGTCATTGCAATACTACATACAGCAATAACTACAGCCAAAATCTTCGTGAAATTATCAATAAATTCATTTGTTTTTTGAATACCTCCTATTTGTGTTGCTGAACCAAAGTCAGAAGATAAACCTCCACCTTTTGGATTTTGAATAAAAATAACAGCAATTAATAAAATACTTGCTAAAATGATAATAATTGATAATACCGCCATAACTTATGAATTTAATTTTTCTTTTAACTCTTTAATTTTTTGTACAAAGTAAGTCTTTTTTTCTGGAATTGTCAAGCATAATTGTTCATAAGCTAAAATTGCTTTTGGATAATTACCTTGTATGCCTAAAATATTCGCTAATGTCTCTGTATATTGTAAGTTTTCAGAATCTAAACTTTTTTTCGCTTGTTTAATCGGGGAATAAAATTCTTTCTTTGGGTGACTTATTTTAGGATCTTCTTGTATAAAATTGTCAATTATTTTTTCTGCAGAATTTTCTACTTTTTCACTTAAAACAGGTTTATTTCCAATTTTTAACCATTTGCTAAAAGGTTGTTTAGAGCCTTTAAAACTAATCTTTGTATTTTCTGTTTCGACATGTAAGGGAATATTAGAAGGTACGTCTACGATGCTATTCGAATCTTCTTCGAGAATCCTTTCTGGTTCAAACTCTCTTTCAAATACGCCTGAAATAGCATTCGAAATAATATCTAAATCTAATTCCTTTTCATTATTTTCTTGAATGTTTTCAAAGATTGTTACTTCAATTTCATTCAAATTAGTATTTGTTTGTTTAATTTCCTCGGATAGTACCGTATTTTCAATAATTTCTTCAACTTCTTGTTTCTGAATTTCAAGGGTGTTTATTTCTACCTCTGGCAAAACTTCAGTAGCTATTTCGTAAAGTTCTTGCACAAAATTATTTTCTTCTTCTTTCTCGTGTAATACATCATATAGCCTAACACGATCTGTAATTTTATAAGCATGTTTCCCTAAAGCATCTTCTAATTCTAAAGATTGATCTTTTGCTAATGCTTTTAAATACAGCAGAGAGAATAATTGTGCGTATGGATATTTTTTAGCCAATTCTTGCAAAACTGGAATATCACTCGATACAAGTAACGCAGGATTTTCAATACGTAAAGCAATATCGTGTATATTCATCTTACCAATTAGATAATAATTTATTAATAATATCTTGAACGACTTGTTTATTAATATCTTTTAATAATTCGTTCTCAACAGCACCCAAATCTTGATCGGAATTGTAGTCTGCAAATCGCGAACAATTTACGAGCATTTCTTGTTCTTTAGGTACAAGTATATGAATTTTATAATTACTGGTAATTGTCAATCTATTTTTTGCTGCATTATCGCCAGGCTGCATTGCAATAGGGAAGATAGAATAACTTGAAATGAGTCCATCGATTCTTACTTCACCACTATTTGGAGTGGTTGACAATTTAAGCCGTGTATTATTTTGTATTCCGTCCCGAATATCATCCGCTAAAAGAGAAGGATAACTAATCGGTGCATTTGGCGCATTATTCTCTAATGTGTTAATTGAAAATGTTTTCCATTCTTCAGGCATTGAACCTGTATCTTTAAATGAAATACTAGTTGGCCAACAAGAACCTAATGAGAATAGAATAATATAAGAGTAAAGTAAAATCCTCATTTCGCTTGTATATTATATTCTTTTATTTTTCGGTATAAAGTACGCTCTGAAATCCCCAACTCTTCTGCAGCATATTTGCGCTTGCCACGATGTTTTTCCAAAGCTTTCTGAATCAGTTCTTTCTCTCGGTCTTCTAATGACAAGGATTCCTCTACTTCAATATGTTCATGAAAATCTTGTTGATACACTTCATCATTTTTCACAAATTTTGTTCCTTCTATTGCTGGTTGATAAATATGTGTCTCGACGGTATTAGGTGACATTTCGCTGTGCATACGATTGATCATTGCCGACTGCTCTGAATTTAATTGAAAATCAGTTCCTTTATTAATTAATTCATGAACAAGTTTTTTTAAGTCATTCAAATCGCTTTTCATATCAAAAAGAAATTTATACATAATGTCTCGTTCAGAAATAGATTCTTCGTTTTTGGAAATCACACTCGGTAAGTTTTCACTGACAGCTGGAAGATAACTTTGAATGGTTATTTCATCGATTTCGCGTTTGCTTTCAATCACAGAAATTTGTTCAACCAAGTTTTTTAATTGGCGAATATTTCCCGACCAAGTGTAATTTTCTATAATTGTAACTGCTTCAGGAGTAAGTCGTATGGCAGGCATTCTATATTTTTCAGCAAAATCATTGGCAAACTTTCGAAATAATAAGTTGACATCCTCTTTTCGTTGACGAAGTGCTGGTAATGCAATTGGTACAGTACTCAATCGATACAATAAGTCTTCTCTAAATTTTCCAGAAGAAATTGCACGTTGCATATTTTCATTGGTAGCTGCTACAACGCGAACATTTGTTTTTATCACTTTGGAAGAACCAACGCGAATAAATTCTCCAGTTTCTAAAACACGTAATAGCCTGACTTGTGTTTGCATGGGTAATTCAGCTACTTCATCTAAAAATAATGTGCCGCCATTTGCAACTTCAAAATATCCTTGTCTACTTCCGCTAGCACCTGTAAAAGAGCCCTTTTCATGTCCAAATAACTCGGAATCAATTGTTCCTTCAGGAATTGCGCCACAGTTTACAGCTATATATTCTCCGTGTTTTCGCGCACTTAATTGATGTATAACTTGTGGGATAATTTCTTTACCCGTTCCACTTTCACCGGTTACCAAAATGGAAATATCTGTCGGTGCTACTTGTGCTGCGATTTCCAAAGCACGATTCAATAAAGGAGAATTTCCAATAATACCAAATCGCTGCTTAATTTGTTGTAAATTCATAATTTATAAAGCTACTACTTCTCCCATCAATGTTGCAGAGGTACAATCTGTTATCTTTACCTGAACGTAAGATGCGATTGGCAACTCTGTTTTTGGAAATACTACTTTTATATTGTTTTGATTTCGTCCAACGTGATGTTCTTCAGAACGTCTTGAAAATCCTTCGATTAACACTTCTTGTATTTGACCAACAAATCCCTGATGTGCATGTAATGAATTTTCACGTTGTAAATTGATAATTTCGGTCAATCGAGATTTTTTTACTTCTTCCGGAACATCATCCTTGAATTTTCGTTCTGCTAAAGTTTTAGGTCGTTCAGAGTACATATACATATATGCAAAATCAAATTTCACCGCTTTCATTAAAGAAAGTGTTTCTTTATGTTCTTCTTCCGTCTCTCCACAAAATCCAGTTATAATATCCGTGGAAATAGTACAGTTAGGCAATATTCTATGGATAGCGTCAACCCTTGCTAAAAACCATTCACGCGTATAACCTCGATTCATACGATACAACATTTCATTGTTACCAGATTGTACCGGTAAATGAATGTGATTTGCAATATTGGAATATTTTGCCATTGTTTCCAAAACTTCATCCGACATATCTTTAGGATGGGAAGTTGAAAATCGAATTCGTAATAATGGATTTATTAAAGCCACCATTTCTAATAATTCCGCAAAATTAGTAGTTGGTAAATTTTCGTCTTTTATTTCACCTTTACTCGTCATATTCCATCGGTAACTATCGACGTTTTGTCCTAGTAAAGTTATCTCTCGATAACCATTTATAAATAATGTAGTACATTCTTCAATAATGGTTTGAGGGTCTCTTGAACGCTCTCTGCCTCTTGTAAATGGAACCACGCAAAAGGAACACATATTATCGCAACCACGAGTAATACTAACAAATGAACTAACCCCTTTTCCATCTAAACGAACAGGACTAATATCTGCATAGGTTTCTTCACGGGACAACAAAACATTCACTGCCTTTTGCCCACTTTCAACTTCTAGTATTAAATTAGGTAAATCTCGATACGAATCTGGACCGGCAACAATATCCACCAATTTTTCTTCTTCTAATAGATTTTGTTTTAATCGTTCTGCCATACAGCCTAGTACGCCAACGATTAATCCAGGTTGTCTTTTCTTACGATTTTTAAAATCGTTCAAACGAGTTCGCACCTTTTGCTCCGCATTATCTCGGATGGAACAAGTATTTAATAGAATAACATCTGCTTCTAGCTCATCACGTGTTGTTGTATACCCTTTTTCACTTAATATTGAAGCTACGACTTCACTATCCGAAAAGTTCATAGCACATCCATAACTTTCTAAAAATAATTTTTTTCCATTAGCAGGTACGCTACGTTCAATTTGAATCGCTTCTCCCTGCCTTTTCTCATCAATGACTTTGCTTGCTCCTAAATCAATGTTGCTCATTTTTATACTTTTATTTTTATCCCTGCAAATTTACCAAAAAAATCAAACCGTGCCAAAATGTCAGTTGTTAATTTTTGTTACCGTTCGGGTGAGTCGTGACTCACCCGTTATTACATCAGCTACAACATCCACCTCACCCGCTTTTCATCTGCTGTCTTACCCCAATAACACAACCTCGCATCTGCATTCTCCCGCTACACATCCGCTTTTCTATCTGCTATATCAACCCACTAACACATCCGCTATCTCTCCCCAACCCCATCCATCATTATCGTCTCTCGTCTCTCTTCCCTCGTCTCTCAAATCTCCTTTTTATCTTTTCTGTTTGTTTTTCAATTTTAAAACACCTTATTTTGCATCGCATTTATAATAAAGCAAAAAACACATGGCTAAGAATTTAGTAATTGTTGAGTCCCCTGCAAAAGCAAAAACAATTGAAGGGTATCTCGGAAAAGATTTCGTTGTTAAATCTAGTTATGGTCACGTCAGAGACTTAGCATCCAAAGGAATGGCGATAGAAATTGAAAATAATTTCCATCCAAACTACGAAGTGTCTGCAGATAAAAAGGCGGTGGTAGCTGAGTTGAAAAAATTAAGTAAGGAAGCAGAGATTGTTTGGCTAGCGACGGATGAGGACCGCGAAGGAGAGGCAATATCATGGCATTTATATGAAACTTTAGGATTAGCTAAAAAAGAAACGCGAAGAATTACGTTCAATGAAATAACCAAAGCAGCGATTATAAAAGCGATTGAAAATCCAAGAGGAATAGATATTAATTTGGTAGATGCACAACAAGCAAGAAGAGTTTTGGATAGGTTAGTTGGTTTCGAACTCTCTCCTGTTTTATGGAAAAAAGTGAGACCTAGTTTATCTGCAGGTCGCGTTCAATCCGTTGCAGTAAGATTAATTGTTGAAAGAGAAAAGGAAATTCGTGCATTCGCATCCGAAACTTTTTATAAAATTCAAGCAGTTTTTTCCAAAGGCAAAGAAAAAATAAAAGCCGATATTGCAAGAAACATCGGAACCCTCGAAGAGGTACACACCCTCGTAGAGCAGTTTCGCGACACTACTTTTAATGTATTAGACGTTCAAACAAAACCAGCAACAAAAACACCTTCAGCTCCTTTTACTACTTCAACGCTACAACAAGAGGCAAGTTTAAAATTAGGCTTCGCTGTTTCACGAACAATGTCTGTTGCACAACGTTTATATGAAGCTGGAAAAATAACCTACATGAGAACGGATTCTGTAAATTTCTCAGATACTGCTTTGAATGGTGCGAAAGATGAGATTATAACTGCTTATGGTGAATCATACTCGAATCCTACAAAATATAAAACTAAAAACGCAGGTGCACAAGAAGCACACGAAGCTATAAGACCAACCGATTTTTCAGTGCATTCGACTACAGGAGAATCAGATGAAGTTAAATTGTATGATTTAATTTGGAAACGATCAATTGCTTCTCAAATGAGTAATGCAAAATTAGAGCGAACTACAATAAAAATTGGCAATCAATCGCTAGAGGATGTATTTAACGCAAAAGGAGAAGTTATTAAATTTGATGGTTTCTTAAAAGTATATCTTGCTGCAACATTGGATGAAGAAGAAGTTGAAAATTCTGAATTGCTTCCCGAAGTGTTTGTAGGTGAAAAATTAGAACGTGTAAATATAAAAGCGACACAACGTTTCTCTCGTCCAGCTCCTCGCTATGTAGAAGCTTCTTTGGTTAAGAAACTAGAAGAACTTGGAATTGGAAGACCATCAACATACGCACCTACGATTTCTACCATCCAAAAACGAGGATATGTAGAAAAAGAAGAGAGAGAAGGAGAAATAAGAGAATACATAGTTGTTGAATTAATTAATGATTCAATTTCCGAAGAAAAAAAGTCAGAAGTTACTGGAAAAGAAAAAAATAAATTATTCCCAACAGACATAGGTATTGTCGTAACAGATTTCTTATGTGAACATTTTGATCGTATCATGGATTACCATTTTACAGCAAAAGTCGAGCAACAATTTGATGAAATAGCACATGGTGAAATTGTATGGACTAAAATGTTACAAGATTTTTACAGTCCTTTCCATGAGAATGTTACAAATACTTTAGAACATTCTGATCGAGCAACTGGAGAAAGAGAATTGGGTGTTCATCCGGAATCGGGAAAGAAAATAATTGTTCGTATCGGACGCTTCGGGCCAATGGTACAAATTGGCGACGAAAAAGAAGATGGAGAGAAACCACAATTTGCATCTTTGAGAACAGGACAGAATTTAGATTCGATGACACTTGAAGCTGCTTTAGAGTTGTTTAAATTACCAAGAACATTAGGGGAGTTTGAAGAGTTAGTTGTTAAAGCAAATGTGGGTAGATTTGGACCGTATCTACAGCACGGAAAAGCATTTGTTTCTTTGAAAAAAGAAGATGATCCCATGACTGTTTCGCTAGATAGAGCTTGTGAAATTATCTTGCAAAAAAGAGAAGATGATGCAAATAAAATTCTAAAAGTTTTTCCTGAACAAGAAGATATGCAAATTTTAAACGGTCGATGGGGTGCATATTTAAAAGTAGGAAAAGACAATGTTAAACTTCCAAAAGATTCAAATTGGGAGATTCTTACCTATGAAGAATGTGTCAAACTTCATAAAGAACAACCAGCAGCTAAAAAAACAGGAAGATTTGCTAAAAAAACCACTACAGCTTCTGCTACCAAAAAGGCGCCAGCTAAAAAAGCTCCAGCTAAAAAGAAAAAATAACTAATCTATTCATCGTCATTTTAACGCTTCACTCGTCACTCAAATGGATATTTCTTACTTCTTTCAACCAATTCAAATAGATTCTAACGAAGAACAGTCGATAGCAACTTCGATTTATTCGCACACCGAAGGAGATTTTCCTGCACTTGAAAAAGGAGGTATAGCAATTTTCTATTGCCCTGAGTTTAGAAACGGATTGGAAGAGTATCAAAACCAAACAGATGAACGTTTTCGAACTGAATTCTATCGTTTATTTCCTAGTGCACATTGGGAAAAGAAATTGTATGACCTTGGAAATATTTTACCAGGCGAAACAATTGAAGATACTTATTTTGCTGTTTCGCGTGTAATCGAAGAATTAGTTAAAAATGAGATTATTCCCATTGTTATTGGTGGTTCCCAAGATTTATTATTTTCAGTGTACAAAGGATACGAAAACTTAGAACAATCGGTTAATATTTCAACGATAGATTCTAAAATGGATTTTGGAGACACAGAAAATGGGGTGAAATACGATGGATATTTAAGTACTATTTTGATTCATAATCCCTCTTTTCTTTTTAATTATTCAATAATCGGTATCCAAACTCCTTTTGTAAAGCAGTCTGAAATGGATTTATTTGAAAAATTATATTTTGACACTTTACGTTTAGGAGAATTTAATTCGGACTTTAGAAAAGCAGAACCTTTAATTAGAAACGCAGATATTCTAAATATAGATTTATGTTCAATTAAAAATTCTGATTTTAGAGGAGATGTATATAATTCTCCAAATGGTTTTTATGCTGAACAAGTCTGCCAAATTGCAAAATATGCAGGCATAAGTGATAAACTTTCCGCTTTTGCTTTATTTAACCTTTTTCCAAACGCTACGACTAGTGCATCCAATCAATTGATTGCACAAATTATATGGTATTTTATTGAAGGTGTAGCAGATCGTAAAGGTGATTTCCCTAAATGTGCTAAAACAGAGTACACCAAATTTATGGTACACCACAAAGAGTTTGAAAATGACTTGATATTTTATAAAAGCAATAAATCGCAACGTTGGTGGATGGAAGTCCCACACCCTAAAAAAGGACATTCACGCTACGATAGGCATCATCTGATCCCTTGTAACCAAGAAGACTACGCGTTTGCTTTAAAAAATGAAATTCCTGACCTTTGGTGGAGAACATATCAAAAATTAAAATAATATTCTTTGGATTAGCTGGATTACGCTAAATGTATAGAATTAGTATTTTTTTATTTTTCAAAAAGTAACAAATCATTGTTGAAAACTACACTTTTTTGGCGCCAACTTTGAATTTTCAACATTTTTTGCGTACTTTAGCAACCTAAATTCAGGATTTTAGTGCTTTGTTTTTAGATTAACAACTTGAAAAATATAAAATTACAAGATGATTAAAAATCTTCTTTTTTGTTTATTAATAGCTTCTTTTGCGCAGTCTTTGTTTGCGCAACAAGATATATTAATGACACATTTTATGTTTGATAAACTACGAATTAATCCTGCTATAACTGGAGTAGATGAAGGAGTTTCTTCTTCCATGATTTATCGTAATCAATGGGATAAAGTCGCAGGGGCACCAAACACTGCTATTTTCAATTGTGAAATGAACTTAAATAAAAATGCTGTAGGTGGAGCCGGTATTTCTTTTTATCATGATGCTATTGGACCCATTCGCCAAAATCGTTTGCTGTTTAATTATTCGTATCCGTTTCAAATTGGGGAAGTAGGGGTGTTACATGCAGGTATCGGTATTGGTTTATTGAATTTTGGCTTAGATCCTAATTGGATTCCGCCAACTTCAACCGTAGATGCTTCTCTTCCTGCTGCGAGTTCAGGAAATAATATGGATGGTAATTTTGGGCTTTATTATAAAAGTTTTAAAGGTTATTATGTAGGCTTATCGAGCGCACATTTAAATAAACCGACCATTCATGCATCTAATTTCACCTACGAACGACATTATTTTTTAAATGCTGGACATCGTTTAGCAAATATTTTAGGACCTAAAAAAGACATAGAATTTCAGTTTTTAGTGATGAGTGATTTGATAAAACACGTTGGAGATATTAATGTACGTTACACACATGCAAATATTTTTTACGCTGGGCTAACTGTAAGAACAACAAATACTTATTGTATGATGGCTGGATTTTATCCGCTAAAAAATATCACGCTTGGATACTCATTTGACTTAAATGCAAACAGTATTTTGAGTGCTTCAAATGGTACGCATGAAATTGTAATTAGATATAGATATATTGCCCCAATACCACCATCGGAAAAATCAAAACATCCTAGATGGTTGTAAATTAAAAAAAAAATATAGATTTTTGTAACCATTTATAAGTAATTCCGTTATATCATAAACGCATTTGATCCTGTAGATTGTTAAATGATGTCCGGAATTTAAAACAAAGTAAAATGAATAAAGTAGTTTTTTTAGGTCTTTTAAGTATTGTACTTACAGCATGTAGTACAAGAACTGGTCACTTAACTGGAGTTTTGGGACGACCAACGTATCAACCGGAGCTTCCGTTAGGAATGGTCTATGTCAAAGGTGGAGCCTTCAATATGGGAGATGATGACCAAGATGTGCCTTTTTTACACAATTCACGTAAGAAAACAGCATCTGTTCAAGCATTCTATATGGATCAAACAGAAATCACTAACAACGAGTATCGTCAGTTTTGTGATCACGTTCGTGATTCTATAGCGCGTGAGTTGATTTATGCAAACACGGATTTAATAGAAGATGAAATATCGGGTGAATATATCAACTACAGAGAACGTTACTTTGACGAAAGCTCTAAAGAAATGGTAGATTACGAAGCGAGTGATCGTCCCAAAAATCGCGAGTTGTTTTCCTTAAACTGGGACAAACAATTTAGCTATGAGGATGAAAAAATGCTTCCAATTCTAGCGGATATGTATTATCCTTCTAACGAACGTTTTTACAAAAAACGTGAGATTGATACCCGTAAATTATTATACAAATATTATTGGTTAGATCTTCGCGAAGCTGCAAGACGTGGACGTGTAGAGATTGTTCCAAATGGAATTGATGGTAAAGGACAAGTTATTTCGGATAACCACCGTAAATTAAGTACTCCAGCGAATCCTTATAACGAGGAGCCACAAGGAATGGACTTAAATTTAGGACATGTAAATAAAAAGTTACAAAATAACGCAATTCGTGGTCACGCTGACAGATCTCGCTTTATCATTGAAGAGGTTATAAATGTTTATCCAGATACTTTATGTTGGGTGAGAGATTTTACTTATGCTTTCCATGATCCAATGACAAATATGTACTTCCATCATCCAGCATATGACAACTATCCAGTAGTTGGTGTAACTTGGACGCAAGCGAGAGCATTTAGTAATTGGAGATCCCATTTATTAAACTCTTGGTTGTTAGCAATGGGAGATATGTATTTAAATGATTTCCGTTTACCAAGTGAAGCGGAATGGGAAAGAGGTGCTAGAGGTGATTTAGCTGGTTCTCAATATCCTTGGGGTGGGCCTTACACACGTAACTCTTACGGATGTTTCTTAGCTAACTTTAAACCAATGCGTGGACGTTACCAAGAGGATGGAGGTTTCCATACAGTTAAAGCTTTCTCTTACCAACCAAATGGTTTTGGTTTATATTGTATGGCGGGTAATGTCTCTGAATGGTGTGAAACTGCTTTTGATGAATCTGTTTACGAGTTCTCAAACGATATTAATGCTGAATACAGATACGATGCGTTAGATTGGGATCCACCGAAATTAAAACAAAAAGTATTGAGAGGTGGATCTTGGAAAGATATAGGTTACTATTGTATGACTTCCACAAGATCATACGAATATCAAGATACTGCTAAATCGTACATTGGATTCCGTAATGTGATGACCCACATGGGTAGAGGTGGAGCAGATTTATTACAAGAAGGAAGTGCAGAAGAAATTGATGAGATTGAGTTAAAATAGAATTCAATTTGTAGATAAGTTAAGTTAAATTTAATACGTAGAGTTATGAAGATTTTTGGAATGGTCCCTGGTAGTTTGAAATGGAAAACTTTCATGAAGTATTTCTATGGGTATGGAGCAGCTGTTGTAATCCTTGGTGCATTGTTTAAGATCATGCACTGGCCTGGAGCTTCTATCATGTTGGTAACAGGTCTTTTAGTAGAGGTAGCGATTTTTATCATGTCTTCATTTGAACCTCTACCGCATGATTATCACTGGGATTTAGTTTATCCTGAGTTAGCGGAAGTACATGAACCAGGTGATGGCGAAGATGATTTACACGGTTTAGTTGAAGAAGGACATAAAGAACATGATAAACCTGCTCATGAAACTGGTTTAACACAACAGTTAGATTCCATGTTAGCAGAAGCTAAAATTGATTCTGAATTATTAGAAAGTTTAGCTTCAGGTATGCGAAGTTTAGGAGAAAATGCAAATTCACTTCAAGGTATTTCTTCCGCAGTTTCAGCAACTGATTCTTATGTCTCTAGCTTACAAGCTGCTTCTGATAAAGTTTCTTCTTTATCGGATGCCTATGAGAGAGCTTCATTAGCAATTTCTGGAATGACATCTACTTCGCAAGAAGGAGAATCGTTTGGTGAACAAATGCAAAAAGTTTCTCGCAATTTAGCAGCATTGAATAATGTGTACGAATTACAATTAAAAGGATCTTCCGCGCATTTAGAAGCAACAGAAAAATTCCAGTCTCAAGTAACTGAAATGATGCAGAATTTATCTGCTTCTACAGAAGATACAAGACTTTACAGAGAGAATATGGCAATGCTTTCTAAAAACCTTACAGATTTAAATAATGTGTATGGTAATATGTTAAAAGCAATGACTATCACTAGAGATTAGAATCTCACATTTAATTTATCAGATTATTAACTTTTAATACTATAAGAAAATGGGAGGTGGTAATGAGTCACCAAGGCAAAAGATGATTGGTATGATGTATCTTGTACTAACTGCACTTTTAGCCTTGAACGTATCTAAATCAATTTTAGAAGCGTTTGTTGCAATCGAAGAAAATATTCAAGTTGCAAATGAAAATGAATATGCTCGTGGACAAGAGAAAAAAGAGGAGTTACAAGAGGTAGCCGAAGACAAGTCAAATCCAGCTTTAAGTGAAAAAGCTTCTGCATATTTAAAAGATGTAGATGTGATTGAGAAAAAGACTGCTGAAATGATTAAATTTTTAGATGGTTGTAAAGTTGACATTATGATGCAATGTCAAGAAGCCATAACTAAAGACGGTAAAAATGCACCAGGTATTCCAGAAGAAGAAGCGTTGATTCATGAAGAATATGATGAGAAAAAAGCACCTTGTAAACCAATACGTATGCATTTAGCACACGTGCAAGGTCCAGATAAATATGATGAACCAATGCTTATAATGGGTATTAATGAGGACATTAAGAAACCTAAAGGCAAAGGAGAAGAGTTGTGGAAAAATTACAATAAATACCGAAAAGAGCTAGTTGAAATTTTAGTTAAAAGTGCTTCTACACCTGAAACTCCATACTCCTTAAAATGTACGGACATTAATAAGTTTGAAGGGAACAAAGACTTAGATAAGCAGGTTGATGCAATGATTAAAAAAGGAAAAATTAGTTCGGATGAAGTTGCTGAGGTAAAGAAAATTTATATCTCGATGTCAAAAAACGAGTTTTACACTGTTCACGATATAGAAGGAGTTCATTGGGTTGGAAAAACTTGGGATCATAATCCGCAAGTAGCTGGTATTGCATCTTTGTCTGCCTTAGAAAAAGAAGTGCTAACTGCACGTGCGGATGCTATTTCCTTAATTCGTTCTAGAGTTGGTGGGGGTGATTTCTCATTCAATAAGGTACAAGGATTTGCAAACGGTCAATTATTAGCTACAAAAGGAGATGAAGTTGAAATTAGTGTAATGATGGCTGCTTTCGACTCGGATAAACAACCTGAAGTAAAAGTTACTTCTGGAGGTGGAAAAGTAGAACCTGCTGTAGATGGACAAGCGAAAGTAAAAGTTACTGCTAGTGGTTCTGGAGAGATGAAAGTGAAAGGTACTGTAATGATTCGTAAGAAAAATGGTACACCTGTTCAGAAAGATTGGGAACATACAATTACAATTCAAGAGCCTTCAGGTTCTATCTCATTACCAGATATGACTGTACTTTACCAAGGATATGCAAATAAAGTAATAGGAACTGCAGCTGGTTTTAATCAATGTGATTTGTTAGGTACTGGTGTATCTATTCAAAAACAAGGTGCAATTTGGATTGCAACACCGACAGTAGGTCCCGGTAAAACTTGTCAGATTGCAATTAAAGGAACAAATACTGTAACCAAAAAATCTGCAAATTTAGGTTCGTTTACTTTTAAAGTTAAACCACTTCCTCCTGCTGCTATTTACTTTGCTGGTAAAGGTACTGGAGAAGCTGCTCCTAAAACAGCAATGGGTCTTTCTGCTAAATTTCCTCCATCTATTGATTTACAAGGGATTAACTTTACGGTTCTAGATTGGAAAATGGATTTCAAAGGTCGTACTGCTAAGGGTCAGGGTAATGTTATTGACGCCGCAGCTTCTGCACTGTTAAAACAAGCTAAACCTGGTGATATGGTAACATTCATGTGTAAATACACAGATGGAAAAACTGGTGCTAAGTTTGGAGCCTGTACAGTTAATCTAAATTAGAATACTTAAAAATTTAAGTTATGAAAAAGTTAATTTTATCCATATTTACTCTTGCTTCATTTGCTTTTGTAAATGCACAAAACGAAATTAATGGTGGTCCTGTTAATATTCCTGCAGAAGGGGTTATAGATGGTATTTACATACAAGAACATATTCCAACAAAACGTTTGGTGCCATATGAATTTGTACGTGAAGCGGATGTGATGTTTCAAAAACGTATTTGGAGATCAATCGACATGCGCGAGAAAATTAACCATCCAATGTACTTTCCAATGGATGAGTTTACTGGTGCTGGTGATTGGGTTAAAAACACGACTCGTTGGTCTTTATGGACGGTTATTCGTCACCATATCATGAAAGGTGATTTAGTAATGTACGATAATGAAAACCCTAATAATATTGGTTCGTTTGATGGAGATTTGTTTAAATATCCTGTGCAATTAGCACCTGGCAAAAGTTATGAAAACGATACTACCTTTAAAGACAATGTATTACGTCTAATTGGTATTAAAAAAGATAAAGTAAATGCGGATGGATCTCCAATGGTTAAAACGGATCCGTTGACAGGTGAACCACTTACAAAATTAAATCCAGCTACTGGTGTTGAAGAACAAATTTTGGAAGACCCTGAAGTTCGTTGGTATAAATCAGAGGATATTGTGGAATACCGTTTAAAAGAAGATTGGTTTTTCGATAAAGAACGTTCTCAATTTGACGTACGTATCCTTGGTTTGGCTCCTGTAGTGTATGATGCGGACAGAGATTCTAAAGGTGATATAACTACAATTAAAGGTAAAAAAATCTTGTTTTGGTTGTATTTTCCACATTGTCGTTTTGTATTTGTAAACTACAATGTTTACAATCCTAAAAATGATGCACAATGGATGAGTTTTGATGATTTATTTCAAAAACGTCAATTCAACAGTACCATTTACAAACAATCTAATACCTTTGATCGTACAATTGATACGTATAAATCTGGTATTGATGCTTTGTATGAGTCGCAAAAAATTACTGAAGAGTTTAGAAATTTTGAACACGATTTGTGGCATTTCTAGGCTAATCTAATTTTATATTTTAATTAGACTGTGTATATTTGTACACAGTCTTTTTTATTTTACAACAATATGGCACAAGATATTACAGTTACAATTATTGATAGAGAAGGGGTTTCCCATGAATTGGTTGCTCCAACAGATATGAATATGAATATCATGGAATTATGTAAATCTTATGATTTACCTGTTAAAGGAGAATGTGGTGGTATGGCAATGTGTGCTACTTGTCAATGTTATTTAGAGTCAGAAACTTCTCTTGAAACACAAAGTGATGCAGAATTAGATATGTTGGATCAAGCATTTTATGTTAAATCAAATTCTCGTTTAGGCTGTCAAATTCCGATAGAAGATGCTATTGATGGTATTATTTTACGTTTAGCTCCAGAGATAGATTAACAGATTTCTTTTGGTATTACGCAAACTGGTATAGGAATCATTTTGTGTTGATTGATTTTATGCAATCTTTTATATATTTCTAAAACTTCTTTTTCTCTGGTCGTTAAGGTTGTTATATCTCCGTTGAATTCCATTGCCCATTCCAACTCTGGATAACTTGCACCCATTTGTATTTCATCTGTTCGATCTTCATCCCACAATCCATCCGTTGGATCTGCATCTAATATTTCTTGTAGAATTTTTAATTCTTTTGCCAAAACCCTGACTTGTGTTTTCGTTAAATCAGCAATTGGACTTACATCTACTCCGCCATCTCCATATTTTGTAAAAAATCCTACGCCAAAATCTTCGATTTTATTACCTGTTCCCGCAACTAATAAGCCATTTGCTTGCCCTAGTGCATAAAGTGTTGTCATACGAAGCCTAGCGCGTGTATTAGCCATAGCTAATTTGTTTTCAACCGTTGATATAGGTAGAGAAGATTCTAAATGATTAAATGTGTTTGTTAAATCTATATCCAACGATTTCACATTGTTATATGTGTTTGTTAAATAGGCTATATGATTATGTGCACGTATATATTCATCATTTTTTTGTCGTAATGGCAAACTTACAATCAATACATCCAAACCAGTTAAAGCACATAAAGTGGATGTCAGTGCTGAATCTATTCCGCCAGAAATTCCTATTATATACCCTTTTTGATTAGAATCATCAGCATAGTTTTTTAACCATTCAGTTATATGTTCAATTACTTTAATGTTTTGCATTTGTTTAGAATATAAATGAAACTTTTAACGTCAATTGATTTTGAGTGTTCCTAAGTGTTGTATAGGAAGTTTTGTCTATTTTTTCAAATAAACTTTTATTTTTATCTACATCACCTATAATTGCATCAGTTCGATGAATGTTATTGATACCGTAATAGTATCCTAATTCAAAAACCATGGTGGATGTTCCATAATAATTCCATTCCATTCCACTAGCTATACCTATACTGCCCTTATAAATGGATAAATCAGTAGGTAATTCCATACGAGTTAATTCTATTGTTGAAGTATTGTTGTTATTGAAACCGATATCGTTGGTGATACTTTTTAAAATGAACGAGTGTCGCATTCCAAATTTTGCAAAAAAACGTTTGTATCCAATATAATCAGTTCTAAATACAAACATCGTTGGAATACTTAAATATATTGGAGTTTGCGTTCTCTCTGTAATTCTAAAAATTGAACCTGTAGAGGAATTATCTGACTTTGTTAAAATTCGAGAGTCATTGTATAAAGTGTAGGTAGTATCATTAAACGTATAGTTTTGTCTTGAAAAATCGAATTCAAATCCTGTTAATATACCTAGATTATCATTTAAATTTTTAATAATATTCATTCCAATGCTTAGATCGGTTCCAATATTTCCATCGGCTATTTTGGTATTCATTTTATTGAAATTTAAACCACTACTTAACACGATTCCCATTTGTAATTTATGTGTAGTTGTAGTTTGTGTATTTCCATACATTGTATGAATAGAAAATAGACAGAATAGTATTACGTGTTTAATTTCAATTTTCTTCATATTTCAAAGACTTTCCGTACATTTGGTTACTAATTTAATTAATATAAATGATACACAGAATTTTTTTCTATTTTTCATTACTTCTATTTTTTTTGGTTTCTTGTTCGCATAATCGCTTGGATATCGATGTTTCAAAATCGAAATTAGAAATACCGTTTGTAAATTTAGATTCTATGTTAGTACATACGAATAAGTCCGATATTTCAGTAGTATTTAATAAATATGCAGGAGCTTCTGATGGTGTATTAGCGTATCAATTAGTACATTGTTTAGGGATAGGTGGTTTTAAAGATTCTAGCAGTTTAAATAGAATAGAGGTTTTCCGTAACGATCCATATATTAAAAGACTTGAGTCTAATATTTCGCACACATTTCTTTTTAAAAATGAGATACAAAATCAAATAATAGATGGATTTAAGCATCTAGCATATCATTTACCTTCTCAACACTTTCCGAAACAAATTTTTTACCTAAATTCTTTATTTGTTTCCAATGTTTATTGTACAGATTCAGAAGTGGGTATCGGCCTAGAACGTTATTTAGGTCCAAATACGGATGTAATTAAGGAATTGCCTTCTCAAGAGTTTTTTCAATGGATGAAGGATGGAATGTTAAAAGAATATATTCCTAGAGATGTTTTAGCTGAATGGATTGCAACAAATGTTGTACCTGAAGATGAAGGTACTTTTGCTGAAAAAATGATCCGTTGGGGTAAAATAATTTATTTGACGGAGGCAGCTTTTCCTGAAATCGATAAACATGTGTTATTTAGGTATACAAAAAATGGATATGCGTGGGCGGATCATAATGAAGCATCTATTTGGAAGTATATCGTAAACCAAGATTTATTATTTTCTAAAAATGAAAGAGACCATGCGAATTTTTTACACGAAGGTCCTTTTACTGTTGGTCTTCCTGAAAAGAGTCCGGATCGTTTAGGTCAATATTTAGGCTGGAAGATTGTTCATGAGTTTATGCAAAAGAATGAATCAGTTTCTCTTTCCAAATTAATTAAAATGCCGTATAACACGATTTTACAATCGTATGAAATTGAATAGTAATGAGTAAAGAAATAACAAAAACGTCAAAAATTGAGGTTAATGTAGGTTTGAATGAAAACCATGTGCCGCTTCGAATGAAATGGAGCGCTACAGATGGTCAAGTTGAAAATCAAGACACGAAAGCGATGATGTTAGCTATGTGGGATGCTGATAAAGGGCATACGTTAAAAATTGATTTATGGACTGAAGATATGTCTGTTGAAGAAATGAAACAATTTTTTCATCAAACGTTATTGACGATGGCAGATAGTTTTGAGCGTGCTACTGGAGAAACTTTAATTTGTGAAGATTTACGTGATTATTGTTTTCACTTTGCAGATAAAATGAATGTCTTACCAGAATAAATTAATAGGGGTATTAATTTTATGCTTACTCCCATATTTTCTATTATTTGCGTATTGTCATCCTTCTGGAGATGATTTTTCGTATGCGATTTTAGGTTCCAAACAAGGGCTTTTTCCAGCATTAATAGATGAATATAATTTATGGAATGGTCGTTATTTTTCGAATATTTTTGTTTTAAAAAACCCATTAATATTTCGTAATTATTGGTTGTCGATTTATCGAATAAGTTTGTTAGGGATTTTCTTGTCAGCCATTATTTCTATTTTTTGTTTTTTAAATTATTTCTTTAAAAAAGTACTTAATAGACGTACTATTTTAATAGTTACGCTTTTTATCATACTTTTAAATCTCTTTCAGATGCCTGTATTATCTGAAGGAACCTATTGGTATACAGGTGTTGTAACCTATCAATTAGCAAATTGTTTTACACTTTTTTATTTTATTGGATTACATCATTTTTCGAATTGTAAAAAAGGTCTCTCTAAAACGGTACTTTTTATTTTACTTTTTTGTTCCATCCTGCTTTTAGCAGGATTCAACGAAGTGGAAATGTTATTTTTAGTTGCATTGCATGTTCTTATTGTAGTAATTCAATGGAGATATAAACTAGCAAATAGATCTTGGTATTTTGGCTTTTTAATAGCTTCATTGATTGGTTTTTGTTTGGTATATTTTGCACCTGGAAATAAAGTTAGAGAGTCATATTTCATTGGTGAATCCCATCGTCTAGGATATTCGGTCTTGCAAACTTTTCTGCAAATGCTTCGTTTTTCTTTTGATTGGACTTTTAACGGTGTCCTAATTTTGCTTTCATATATTTATCTTTCTTTTAGTCAATTTGTTGTGTTTTTTTCAAATTTGTTGCGAAATCATTTTTTCGTAAACAGATGGATTGTATTTATCACGCTAATTGGTGTGTTATTTCTTGCAATTTTCCCTGCATATTGGAGTACTGGAATCATGGGCCAACACAGGACTGTTAACATGGCTTATTTTTATTTTATTATGTTGTGGTTTATTAATTTAACTGTTTGGAGTGATGTATTAATTAACACGAAAATATTTGGCAATGTTCAAATAAAGAAAATAACATTAATAGTATCCATATTATGTTTAGGATTTAGTAATAACAGCTTTACAGCATGGAAAGATTTGATATCAAATGATGCAAAAAACTTCAATAAGCAATTGAATAATCGTTATTTATTATTGGATAATATGGATAAACACATTTATAAAATTCAAAAAATACCTGTCTTAAATATAAAGCCTAGATCTATATTTATTTATGACCTTTCAAGTGATCCAAAGTATTTTCCAAACACGTGTTATAAAACATATTGGGATTTAAATTCTTATCTTATTGGGAAATAAAAAAGGGTAACTTTTTAGCTACCCAATTCATAAATTACAATTCATAAATTATAATCTGTTACATTTTTCTTCGTTTATCTTTCTCGGTTATAATATGCATCTCTTCAATTAAATTATCTGCTTCTGCATATACATCGATGACCCATAGTATGTATCTAGAATCACATACGATGTTTCGACACCTAGCAGGATCAAACATATAATCACTCATCGTACTTTCCCAAGTGCGGTCAAAATTAATCCCTATAAAGTAACCATCTTTGTTTAGTACAGGAGAACCAGAGTTACCACCTGTTGTGTGATTAGAAGCCGTATAACATACCCATAACTCCCCGTCTTGGTCATATCCGCCATATTCTTTTTTCTCGTACAATTCTTTTATACGCGGTAATAGTTCAAAATCAGGATTATTTGTTCTGTTTTTTTCTAATATACCTTCTACGGTAGAATGATTTTTATACTCTAATCCATCTTTAGGTGAAGATCCTTCTAGTTTTCCATAAGCAATTCGAAGTGTACCGTTGGCATCCGGCCAGTGTTTGTCTTTCGGAAACATAACGTGTTTACCTTCAATATATATTTTTAATAGATCATCCATTTTTGCGTTGAAATCATCTAATCTTGGAACAATTTCAGTGCTGTATTTATTAATAATATCTGTATACAAAATATAGGCAGGATCTTGTTTTATTTTTACGATGGATTCGTCATTTAGGTTTGCGTAGAAATACGCTAACTTTTCTTTATCCGTAAAAATCGATTTTGTATATATTTCGTTAGACCATTCTTCAGTTTTTTTACTTAAGACAGTCGTTGGAAGATAGTTTGGATTCATTAAATGAATGAACTCTGCATGTAATAGATTAAAAATAGTTTGATCTATTTCTTTATTATAATTCTTAAAGAATTTTTCATACGAAGTTTTAATTTTTTCAATTTTAGTAGGTATTTCACCTGCAGATTTATACTTGTCATAATTTTTGACTAACTCATCTACAACTCTCACTTGTTTGAAAAATTCTGGCCCACCACCGATATAGATGTATTCCATAATCATCGTATTTGTGAAGTCATATTCTTTATTTTCTTCAAATAAATTATTCATTTTTTGCACAATATCTCCATATCGATTCCTCCATTGCTCCGTTTTCTGCGCTGTTTTGGTATATTTTGCCTCGTATTGTTTTTTAATTTCAATCGCATTAAGTTCTACCAAACCTTGCACTTGGCCAATCCATTTCTTATAGGAATTAGCGATTGTTGCTTGCTTTGCAGCGTATTTAATGCGAATATCATCGCTAGCGCGCATACGTGTGTTAATGATGGATAAAGATTTTTCACGCATACCAATACGCGCAGGTCTTTCTCTATTTATTAAATATGCTAATTGTCCCGAGACAGTATGTTGTTCAGTAACACCTGGAAATCCGTATACCATTGTAAATTCTCCTGATTTTCTATGTCCAGCATCGATTGTTAAGGAGTATTCTGGAATATATGGAACATTGGTTTGATTGTATACAGCAGGTTTATTATCTGGTCCTGCATAAATTCTAAATAATGCAAAATCTCCAGTATGTCTTGGCCAAACCCAATTGTCTGTATCACCACCAAATTTCCCAATAGAACTTGGAGGAGCGCCAACAAGTCTTACATCTGTAAATACTTCAGTAGTCATAGCATAAAAGCTATTACCATAGTCAAACTCCTTAATATCAATTTTGTAGTGGGTATTTAAGCTCTTATCTTTTATGATTTGTTGGATGTTTTCTTTGATTTTTTGGTTACGTTCATTTAATGGCGTTTCGTCCGTAACTCCAAATAGGACACTTGCAGTTACATCATCTATACGAACAATACGGGTAGCTGTTAAACCTGGATTTGCTAACTCTTCTGCTTTAGTTTTTGCCCAAAAACCGTTTTTTAAATAGTCGTTTTCAAGTGATGAATGTGATTGAATGTTGTAAAAACCACAATGATGATTTGTTAAGATTAAACCTTGGTCAGATATTATTTCAGCGGTACATCCTCCATTAAAACTGATTACAGCATCTTTTAGACTGGAATTATTAATACTGTAGATTTGCTCTGCAGACAATTTCATTCCTTTTGCTTTCATGTCTGATTGAAAAGCTTGAATTAAAGACGGAATAAGCATTCCTTCTTCAGCAAAGGAAATAAGCGTAATAAAACTTATTGCGATAGCGAATAAAATTTTTTTCATTCTAATTTTTTTATTTTTAGATATTAACATCAAATATATTAATTAATTCTAGAATGCTTTTTTAGAAATGAATCGGATAGAACTTTTTTTTGCATTTTTGTAGTATGAATCTATTAAAATTTGCCTTTTTGATGGGCGTTATGTTTGCTGTTTTTGGTTTTTTATGGGGATTTGTTCGTTTATCTATTACTTTAATAAGACCAAAGCATTTTGAAAGAAGTATTATTGAAGAATATTCTATAAAAACGCTACAATATTTTTTTTTAATTGATGTTACTTTTTTGTTTTGTTTAAATCAAAATAACTCAGGCTATATTCTCCCATATGAATTATATACAGGTGCATTGATTTTGGTAGTTTATTTTGTCGGGAAACTGCAAAACAGACAAAAACGCTCTACTTTATTTAAAGCCTCTTTAGGAGAAAATATGAAGTTTTTAACGCCGATATTTAATTTAAAAGCTGAAGTAGGAGTTATTTTATTTGGGATAGGAATGTTTGTTTTTTTTATTTTTAATCCACAATATGCTCAAAATCCAATTAGTAACTGGTTTTATGATTCAATTGTTGGAATTGAAGAAGCACCTATTATAGGTTTTATTTTCAAAATAATCGGATTTTTTATCCTTTTAAGTATTTCTAATAAATTAATCAATGGTGTTTTTTACTTAATGTCCGGTAAACCACTTGTTACAACTCAGATGCATGTAAAAGAAGAGAATACCAAAGAAGATTCTACTAAATTTGATGATTTTGAAGAATTATAATGTAGAAGTTTCTAGTTGATTTATAAATTGAATTAATTGTGGTAACAATAGTTTATCTTCATTGTTCTCTATCACGAAATCTGCTAATTTCAATTTAATTTCATCGGAAAGTTGACTATTCATCCGATGTTTTATTTCTATTTCATCTAAAAGATCTCTTTTTTTAATTCGTTCAATTTTGAGGCAAATATCTGCAGTAATTAAAATAGTTTTATCAAATCGTTTGTAAGATTCAGTTTCGAATAAAAGTGCGGATTCGTTGAAAACAAGGTTACTAGGTTGAGATTTACTCCAATTTTCAAATGCAAGATAAACTTCTGGATGCACTACGGCGTTTAATTCATTGCGTAAAGTAGGAGTTTCAAAAATTTTTCGAGCAATAAATGATTTATTTATTATTCCATTTAAATATGCCCCATAACCTAATAACTCCTTTATTTTTATTATTAAATCGAGATTTTCATTCATCAATTTTTTTGCTTCCTGATCGGAATAAAAAACTGGATAGCCTAATTTTTCTAGAATGTGGCAAACAAAAGTTTTCCCGGAACCTATTCCACCAGTAATACCAATTTTTAACATAATGAATTTCTACTAATAATATCTCAAAGATAGGTTAAACTAAATATGTAGCAATAATTCACTCTATAATGTCTATTTTTGTAGTAATATGTCGGATAAAGTTGATCAAAATAAAGCATGGTTTAGTACTTGGTTTGATACCAAATATTACCATTCTCTCTATAAAAACAGAAACGAGTCAGAAGCTGAATTGTTTATTTCCAATTTATATAAATACTTGAATTTATCCAATGAGTATGTCTTAGATTTAGCGTGTGGAAAAGGTAGACATTCTATAACACTTAATAATTTAGGTTTAAAAGTATTAGGGGTTGATTTGTCTCCGCAAAGTATTCAAAGTGCCACGCATTTTCAAAATAATCATTTAAAGTTTCAAGAACACGATATGCGTGAAGTGATTGATAATGAAAGTTTTGATGTTGTTTTTAATCTTTTCACCAGTTTTGGTTATTTTGAAATTGAAGAAGATAATTTTAAGGTATTAAGATCTATTTATGAAATGTTACATACGAATGGTTTGTTAGTAATCGATTTTATGAATGTAACAAAAACGTTAAATTCCCTTGTAAAAGAAGAGATTAAGGTAGAAGACAATATCGAATTTAAATTAAAACGTGAATTCGATGGTAAGTTTATAAATAAAAATATCTCTTTTACGGACCAAGGTCAAGTATATAATTTTCAAGAATCCGTTCGTGGTTTTACATTTGATGATTTTCACAATATGTTAAAAGAAACAAATTTCAAAATTGAGAAAGTTTTTGGTGATTTTCAACTAAACACATTTAATGGAGGAACTTCAGATCGTTTAATTATAATTGCACGAAAATTATGATGGATCTTTTTAATATTTTGTTGTTGATTTTTGCTGTTTTTTTGGGAGGAATAATTGTTTCCTTGATGGATGGACTTAAACAAAAAAAGCTGATTAAGATTATGTTAGCTTTTAGTGGTGGTTTTTTATTATCGATCGCATTTGTTCATTTTTTACCTGAATTATATGAATCAGAATCTAAATATAGTATCGGTTTATTTATTTTGATTGGTTTTTTAATTCAATTATTTTTAGAATATTTTTCAGGAGGGATAGAACATGGACATATTCATATTCACAAAAATCACAGAATTCCTTGGGCTTTGTTTTTTTCTTTGTCCGTTCATTCTTTTATTGAAGGTATCCCATTAGCAGGAGGGGAAATACATGCCCATCATAGTCATATGTCAGGACAATCCTTGTTACTAGGAATTTTGTTTCACCAGACTCCTGTTGCCATCGCTTTAATGACTTTGCTAAAGGGATCAGGAATTACAAATAAAAAATCTTGGATTATCCTTATGACTTTTGCGTGTATGACACCTCTAGGTTTACTTTTTGGAAAAATTGCTCATAATGCTATCGATATGTTTTCGATGAATATACTACTTGCCATTGTTGTTGGTATGTTTTTACATATTTCTACAACAATAATTTTTGAGGCTAGTGAAAATCATCGATTTAATTTGATGAAATTGTTGAGTATTATCGTTGGTGTTGCTTTAGCAGTTGTAATAGCTTAATAGTACAAAGATTTTGATCAAAGAGGGGAAAGACGCAGCTTCCCATTTTATCCCAATTTAGATTCTTTATTCTTTTCTATTTATGTCTTAAAATTACAACTACAATCTTTCTCTCACTAATGTTTCTAAACAATTTATAAAAAGTGGATGGTCGTTAGAACTGGGTACTAATTGTACTTTTTCTCCACCGAACTCTTCAAAAATCTCTTGATATTCTTCGCCTATTTCGACAATTGTTTCTAAACAATCCGCGATAAATGCAGGGCTAAATACTAACAATTTTTTCGCTCCTTTTTTTCCTTGTTCTTCAACTATTTTGTCAGAAAATGGATGTAGCCATTTCTTGTCTAAACGAGATTGAAAACATACTGTATAGTCTTTTTCTGTTATACCTAATTGATTTGCAATTAATCGTGTTGTTGCATAGCAAGTAGCCTTATAACATAATTTATTGTATTCGTTAATTTCTGCTTCACAAGGTTGGTCTTCACATAAACCGTCGTTATATACTTTGTCTACATGACGTTCTGGTAAGCCGTGGTATGAGAATAAGATATGGTCGAAGTCGGATAGTTTAAATTCTTTTGATCTTTCGATGATCGATGATATATAATCTGGATTATCGTAGAATTGAGAAACAATTTTTAATTCTGGGACTACCCACCATTTTCGAAGAATATTCATTGCTTTTTCAATGGCAGAACCACTTGAAGCACTTGCATATTGAGGGAATAATGGAATAATTATAATTTGATCATAATTAGCTTGATGCATCTTATCTAATACAACTTCCATCGAAGGATTTTGATATCGCATCGCCATTTCAACGGTTATATTTTCCTTCTGAAATTGCTGTTGTAATAAGACTTGGACTTTTTCAGAATAATCTAAAAGTGGCGATTTTCCATTACCATGATTCCATAATTTCTTATAAATCTTTGCTGATTTAGGTGCACGAAAAGGAACAATAATACCATTTACTAGAAGTTTTCGACCTAACCAAGGTAAATCAATAACACGAGGGTCATTTAAAAATTCGTTTAAATAACGTCTGACATCAGATGTGCTTGGACTATCTGGTGTTCCTAATTGTAATAATAAAACTCCGGTTTTTTTCATACATAAAGATCTTAAAATAAATAAGGGTAAATTTTCATTTACCCTTAAATAGATTCATTGATAATTTGTTATATGTGAAGTGCTCTAGCTTCGGTTGCATCTAAAGCTGCTTCTTTAACTCCTTCTGAATAGGTTGGGTGTGGATGACAAATACGAGAGATATCTTCGGCAGATGCTCTATACTCCATTGCAACTACTGCTTCCATTATTAAATCCGCTGCGCGTGGTGCAATCATATGAACGCCTAATACTTCATCTGTAGTTTTATCTGCCAATATTTTAATAAATCCTGCAGTGTCCATACTTGCTCTTGCTCTTCCTAAAGCCTTGATAGGGAAATTACCTACTTTATATTCAATGTTCGCTGCTTTTAATTCTTCTTCCGTTTTACCAACTGCAGCAACTTCTGGCCAAGTATACACAACTCCTGGTATTAAGTTGTAATTGATATGCGGTTTTTGTCCTGCTATCAATTCTGCTACATAAACTCCTTCTTCTTCAGCCTTGTGTGCGAGCATTGCACCTCTAACTACATCACCAATTGCATAGATGTTAGGAACAGCAGTTTGTAAATGATCATTTACTTCTACTTGACCTCTATTGTTTACTATTATTCCTGTGTTTTCTAGACCTAATCCATTTGTAAATGCCTTTCTTCCAACTGCTACTAAACAATAATCCGCTTCAAAAATTACCTCTTCTCCTTTTTTATTTAAAGCTTTTAAAGTTACAGAATCTCCATTGTTTACAACACCTTGAACTTTATGTTCCATGTGGAATTTAAAGCCCTCTTTCTTAAGTACTTTTGATAATTCTTTTCCTAATGATTTATCCATCGTTGGGATAATGGAATCCGCAAATTCAATTACTTGAATTTCAGTCCCTAATCTACCGTAAACAGACCCTAATTCTAAACCGATAACTCCACCACCAATCACTAACATCTTTTTAGGGATTTCAGTCATTTTTAAAGCTTCTGTAGATGTGATGATTCGTTTTTTATCTGGTTCCATACCAGGAAAAAAGTTTGGTTTAGACCCAGTTGCTATAATCGAATTTTTTGCTTCGATAATTTCTTCATAACCATCCGCTTTTTTAACTGAAATTTTTGTGTTAGAAACAAATGAACCTGTTCCGTGAATAACAGTTATTTTATTTTTATCCATTAGAAATTTAATACCACTGCACGTTTGGTTGATTACTTCCTCTTTACGTTTTACCATTTGGTTGATGTCCGCAGTAAGATTTTCTAATCCGATACCATGCGTTGAAAATGTATGTTTTGCATTATGGAAATGTTCCGAAGAATCTAAAAGCGCTTTTGAAGGTATACAACCAACGTTTAAGCATGTTCCTCCTAATGTGTCGTATTTTTCAATTAATGCTGTTTTAAAACCTAATTGTGCGCAACGTATTGCAGCAACATATCCTCCAGGTCCTGATCCAATAATGGCAACGTCGTATGAACTCATCTTATTTGATTTTTAAAAGTGCAAAGTTAGAATTTAAGTTTGTTTAGATAGCCGGGATTACGATAAAAATCGTGTAGTGTAATACTTTTTTATGCGTTTTTAACAAGGTATTTGTGCGACTTTTAAAATTTAACTTCAAATTTTCGATTCTAAAGAAGAAGTTGTCAGTTATTTTTAGCCTAAAAGTATTGATTTTACTCACTTATAATTGATTTTTAGAAGTGAGAAGAAAATTGTGAAAAACGATTTTTTTTTCATTTTTCGCTTATTTTTTCAACGTAAAATAGGATTTTGAGTTGAAAAATCGAGAATTCTAAACATAGGTGAATTCTACTTCATAAATCAGCACAATTTTAAATTGAAAACTGTTTATAATTTGTTAATTAAGGAATTTTATACTAAATGCTAATTTAAAACTTTAGATAAGTATGATTAATTAACAAGTTATTAATAATTTATTATTGATAAACTATAGTTTTTATTAACTTTAAAAACTATAATTCAAAAATATGTCTTTCAGCATGATAGGATGATCTAACTAACGGTCCACTTTCTACATATCTAAATCCCATTTTTAAGCCTAATTCTTTGTATTCTTCAAAGCGTGCTGGAGTGATAAATTCTACAACTGGAAGATGTTTTGGAGTAGGTTGTAAGTATTGACCAAGTGTTAGTATATCTACTTGAACACTGCGTAAATCTTCCATGGTTTCAATTACTTCTTCATGACTTTCTCCAAGTCCTAACATTACTCCGGATTTCGTTCGCATTCCTCCTTTTTTCAATCGAAATAAGACTTCTAAACTACGGTCATATTTTGCTTGTATTCTAACTTGTTTGGTTAATCGTCTAACAGTTTCTAAATTGTGAGAAACAATTTCTGGAGCTACATCGATAATATTTTGAAGATTTTCCCATTTTCCCATAAAATCAGGAATCAAGGTTTCTAAGGTTGTACCAGGGGATTCTTTGCGGATTGCATTGACTGTTTCTGCCCAAATTTCAGATCCACCATCTTTCAAGTCATCACGATCTACAGAGGTTATTACAGCATGTTTTACGCCCATTGTTTTTACACTATTGGCAACTCGATTTGGCTCCAATAAATCTGCCGCTAATGGTTTGCCTGTTTGGACAGCACAAAATCCACAACTACGTGTACAGATATTTCCAAGGATCATAAATGTAGCAGTTCCTTCCCCCCAACATTCACCCATATTTGGACAACTACCACTCTCACAAATAGTATGTAATTTATGCTCATCAACTAAAGCACGAACTTTCTTGTAATTTTCACCGATAGGTAATTTTACACGTAACCAATTTGGTTTTTTAATACGAATAGGTTGGTCGTCTTTGTTGATAATCTCGCTCATTTGTACAAGTATTTGTACAAAGATAAGCCAAGTAAAATCTTGATTTTGGAGAAATATAAACAGTTAATAAGATTGAATTGTTGATATGTGTTATTCTAAAGCCCCATTTGCTTTGGCAATATCAATCCAAAATTCTGAAAGTTCTTTCACATTTGCCCCAATTGCGATTGCAAGATAAAGTGCCATTGTCATCATAATAATAGATGCTTCACGAATTTCATGAATAGAGTTCAAACCGCCAAAAACATCTTGAATTTTCTGCTGAAGAAATTCATTATGTTTTTCTACAAAGGATATTGAACCTTCATTCGTTTCTATGGGTGGATTCATTAAAGCATCCATCCAAAATTTGTCAATCTTACAATATAATGTTTCGGGATTTTCCATTCCAAGTTCTCTCCAAGCTTTTAATGTGATTCGATCATCCGATGAAGCTAATGGAGTATCCAATAATAATGCAAAAGCGTTGTCTGCTAAATTTTGCACGACTTCTAAATAACCTGATTGTGCTAGTTCATGCTTTGTTGTTTCTTGTTGTTTTAAATATTCTCCAACTGATAAGTGAGGAAGTGTTTTAACTTCAGGACATTCTTTAAAACATGGAAATTCGTCTCCTTGGTATATATACTGTGTTTCTCCATGTTGAATTTGTCTGCCTAATGGGTACATGCGACAAGCGAGAGGTCTTCCAGTATGTACGCTACATCCAAATTGTTGGTCATACAATAAACAACTTTTCTTGCCTGTTACATTTATATTTCCCTCAAATTTTAATCGTATACCACCAAAGTCTGTGTATTTAGCACAAAATTCAGTTACTGTTATTTTTTTTGTTTCTGCTAGTTGTCTTACTTCCCATGGGTTTATCCAGATTTGATTTCCATGACAACAAGTTCCGGTTCTAGTACAGGTGAGTGGCAGGATGTCTGTATGGGAAAGTAGTGTGGTTTTTATTTTTTTCATTAAATCAAAGTTATTGTTTTTCATCTAGTAGCAATGTTTATCACATAAAAGAACTAATTTTACATTCTATAATTTAGTGAGCTATGATTACTTCAAAAGTTGAATATGTAGGAGGTTTAAGAACTTCCGCAACACATCTTGCTTCGGGTACAACTATTTTGACGGATGCGCCAACGGATAACCACGGAAAAGGGGAAGCCTTTTCACCAACAGACTTAGTTGCGACTTCGTATGCTTCCTGTATGTTGACGATCATCGGAATTTATTGTCAATCACACGACTTACCGTTCACGCATGGAAAAGCAGAAGTCACTAAAATTATGTCTTCAATACCACCACGTAAAATTGAAAAATTAATTGTTACTATCGATATTTCTGATAACGGTTGGGATGAAAATCAAACAAAACATGTTATTGCAGCAGGTAAAGCGTGCCCAGTTGCGAAAACTTTAGGGGATAATGTGGAGGTTGAATTAACTATAAACGCATAAGGCCAAAATTTAAATATGGAAAAAAGATTCGATAAACCTTTTCAAAGAAAAGAAGAAAAATATACTCCTCGTGAAAAGGAAAATGACGACATAATTTTTGGAGTAAGAGCTGTAATCGAAGCAATCAATTCTGGTCGCGAGATTAACAAATTGATGATTCAAAAAGGTATGCAAAAAGAGCTCTTTTTTGAGCTAAAAGAAGCAACTGCAAACAAAAATTATTTCATTCAGTTTGTTCCGATTGAAAGACTTGATCGAATTACAACAGGAAACCACCAAGGAGTTATTGCATATTTATCTCCAATGGAGTATGCTAATTTTGAAGAACTAGTGGATAAAGCTGTTGAAACGGAAGAAAAAGCTTGTTTCTTATTTTTAGATCGTTTGACAGATGTACGTAATTTCGGAGCAATTGCGCGAACAGCAGAATGTGAAGGAGTAACTGCAATTGTAATTCCTGGAAAAGGATCTGTTCAAGTAACACCAGATGCAATCAAAACGAGTGCAGGAGCATTAAATCGTATTCCGGTATGTAAAGTTGGAAACTTAAAGGACAGTTTATTCTATTTACAACAAAGTGGGTTTAGAATCGTTGCTTGTACGGAAAAATCTGCTGTCCCATTATACGAAGTAAATCTGCGTGGGCAGGTTGGAATCGTGATGGGTTCGGAAGAAGACGGAGTAAGTAGCGATATTCTTAAAATGTGTGATATCAAAGCACGTATTCCGATGAAAGGTCAAATTGCATCTTTAAATGTTGGTGTTGCTACTGGTATGATTTTGTACGAACGCTTGAGACAGGAGTTATATTAAAAATTTCATCACAATTAAAAGATTCTGATAGAATTGAACATGCCCCAAAAAGTTAGACACTATTTGGGGCATGTTTTATTGAATTCAAAATTACTTTTGTTGAATCTATTTTCTAAAAAAGTTAATCCAACACTTCCAATTTCGCAAATTTCAACAACAAGGTTTTACTTCCTTCTTGCGGAAAAAATATAACTGCTTTCTTTTCTGCTCCGGCACCTTCCAAACGAATTACTTTTCCTTTACCAAATTTTTCGTGTAATACATTGTAACCGACTTTTAAAGTAGATTCTAATTCTCCAGAATTTTTACTCGGTCTTGATGTTACATCGGAAAGCGAACGTAAACTTCGTGCTGGTTCAGGAGTTCGATTTAGTCCATGGGATATTGTACGTTCCGAAATACCAGAATTCGAATTCAAGGACCTACCACCAGTTCTGTTTTGGTAAGGGTTTTCGTATTGAATATAGTCTTTATTTATTTCAGAAATAAAACGACTCGGTTCGCTGGTTGTTAAGGATCCAAATACAAAACGCGAAGCAGCATGTGAAATCGTACACGTTTTTTCTGCACGGGTAACCGCGACATAAAATAAACGTCTTTCTTCCTCTAATTCACTTCGAGTGTTTAATGCCATTTGTGATGGAAATAGATTTTCTTCTAATCCAACTAAATAGACATGCGGAAATTCTAGTCCTTTACTGGAATGTATGGTCATTAATGTAATGTGATTTTTTTCATCTTCTTTTTCATTGTCTGCATCAGTCAATAAAGCAACATCAATCATGAATTCCGAAAGCGTATTATTTTCATCTTCCGCTTTACTATTGGTAAACGCTTTTATACCATTTAGTAGCTCTTCGATATTTTGGTAGCGCTCCACTTCTTCCGGTCCTTTGTCTTTTTCAGAATGTAACTCTTTTAGTATACCAGATGATTTTGCAATTTCATACGATAGGTCATAAGCTTTCATTTTGTCGATTTGCACATGAAAGCTTTCAATCATTGTAGCGAATTCTGTTAGCTTGGCTTTGGTTGTTGCATTCAATGCTACTGGATAACGATTGAAGTCATTGATGACATCCCAAATACTCGCTTGGTAAGTGTTGGAGGCAATGATTAAGTTTTCAATGGATGTTTTACCAATTCCGCGTTTGGGGTAATTTACAACACGTTTCAGTGCTTCTTCATCCCTTGGATTAGCTGTTAAACGAAAATATGCTAAAATATCTTTGATCTCTTTACGTTGATAAAATGATAAGCCTCCATAAATTTTATAAGGCAAATTCAATTTTCGTAACGCCTCCTCAAATGCTCTGGATTGTCGGTTGGTGCGATATAAAATAGCGAAGTCATTGTAAGTTAATCCTTCTGCTTGTTTTAAATCGTATATTTTATTGGAAATAACCTTTCCTTCTTCGTTATCTGTTAATGTTTTTATTATTGTAATTGGTTTTCCGTCTTCGTTTGCTGTCCAAACATTTTTTTGAATTTGATCTTTATTTTTCGAGATGACACTATTCGCAGCTTCTACAATTGATTTCGTACTACGATAGTTTTGCTCTAATTTGTATACACGGAAATCAGGATAGTCATTTTTAAAGTTTAATATGTTTTGAATGTTTGCACCTCGGAAAGAATAGATACTTTGAGCATCATCACCAACCACACAAATATTCTCATAAACTGCTGCCAATTTTTTTACAATTAAGTATTGTGCATAATTGGTATCCTGATACTCATCTACCAATACATACTTAAATTTGTGTTGGTAATATTGAAGTACATCTGGAAAATCTCTTAGTAGAACATTTGTTTGATAAAGTAAGTCATCAAAATCCATTGCCCCAGCTTTGAAACAACGATTTGCATAGGTCATATATACTCTGCTTATTTCTGGTCGGCGACTCATTTTATCTTCATCCATTATCTCCTTGTTCTGAGCATAGGCCTCTGGAGAGATAAGGTTATTCTTGGCAGCGGAAATTCTACCTAGTACCATACTTGGTTTATAAGTCTTATCATCTAGATTTAATTCTTTAATTATATCCTTTAACAAACTCTTGGAGTCAGATGTGTCATATATGGTAAAATTTTTAGGATATCCTAAACGATCACTATTAAAACGTAGAATGCGAGAAAAAACAGAGTGGAAGGTTCCCATGGTAATATTTCGAGCTTCACCACCGCCAACAATCGCATTAATTCTTTCAGTCATTTCTTTTGCTGCTTTATTGGTAAATGTTAGCGCTAAAATATTGAAAGGGTCGATACCTTGTTTAATCATATGGGCGATACGGTAGGTGAGAACACGTGTTTTTCCTGAACCAGCTCCTGCAATAACCATGATTGGTCCATCAATTTGTTCTACAGCCTCACGTTGGCTTCTGTTTAATCCGTCTAAATATTCCATATAAACAAAGATACATTACTAGTATGAAATTTTCAATCATTTTTTCTGAAACACATTTTATATTTAAAATCACCGCATCCAAAACAGTTCAAACTTTGTTCATAACTTAACTTACCCTAAGAATATCAGTCAGTCCAATGTTTATAACCTTTAATAAAGTGAATAAAATGTTTATTTCAACATATAATTGTGAAAAAAACATATAAAATCACGTGTTTACTTGTATTGTATAGTTTATTTCATATCTTTGTTGTTCCCAAAATAAGTTTGGGATGTTTATTTATTAATAAAAGTTAGAGTTTAAGTATGCCAACTATTCAACAATTAGTTCGCAAAGGACGAACGGCAGTAGTTAAGAAAAGCAAGTCAGCTGCTCTTGATTCTTGCCCGCAACGCAAAGGGGTATGTGTAAGGGTTTACACCACTACGCCTAAAAAGCCGAACTCAGCTATGAGAAAAGTAGCGAGGGTACGTCTCACTAATGGTAAGGAAGTTAATGCTTACATCGGTGGTGAAGGACACAATTTACAAGAGCACTCTTTAGTGCTTGTACGTGGAGGAAGAGTAAAAGATCTTCCTGGGGTAAGATACCACATCGTACGAGGAGCTGAAGATACAGCAGGAGTAGAAGGTAGAACACAACGTCGATCTAAGTACGGAACTAAGAGACCAAAAGCGAAAAAATAATTTAAAGCTTTCAAGAAATGAGAAGAAGAAAAGCCAAAAAAATCCCGATTCTCCCGGATCCAAAATTTAACGAAATTATCGTTACGAAATTCGTTAACAATTTAATGTATGACGGGAAAAAAACTCTAGCTTTTAAAATTTTCTATGACGCTATCGAACTGGTAGACGCTAAAATAGAAGATCAAAGCGGGTTAGACGTATGGAAAAAAGCATTGGAAAATGTTACTCCTAGCGTAGAAGTAAGAAGTCGCCGTGTAGGTGGAGCAACGTTCCAAATTCCTACTCCGGTTCGTGAAGAAAGAAAACAATCGTTAGCTATGAAATGGTTAATTGGTTATTCACGTAAACGTAATGAAAAGTCTATGGCTGGGAAACTAGCTTCTGAAATCATCGCTGCTTCGAAAGAAGAAGGCGCTGCATTTAAGAAAAAAGCAGACACATTACGTATGGCTGAAGCAAACAAAGCGTTCTCACACTTTAGATTCTAATAATCATGGCTAGAGATTTAAAATTCACAAGAAATATTGGTATTGCTGCGCACATTGATGCTGGTAAAACTACTACTACTGAGCGTATCCTTTATTATGGTGGTGTAAACCATAAAATTGGTGAGGTACACGACGGTGGAGCTACTATGGATTGGATGGAGCAAGAGCAAGAAAGAGGTATTACTATCACTTCTGCTGCTACAACTTTGAAATGGCAATATCGTAATCAAGAGTATCACATGAATATTATTGATACTCCTGGACACGTTGACTTTACAGTTGAGGTGAATCGTTCATTACGTGTATTGGATGGTTTAGTTTTCTTATTTTCAGCTGTTGATGGTGTTGAACCACAATCTGAAACTAACTGGAGACTTGCAAATAACTATAATGTTCCACGTATTGGTTTCGTTAACAAAATGGACCGTTCTGGTGCAGATTTCTTAAACGTGTGTAAACAAGTAAAAGAAATGCTTGGAAGTCACGCTTTACCACTTCAATTAAACATTGGTGCTGAAGACGATTTTCAAGGTGTTGTTGACTTAATTAACTTCAGAGGTGTAGTTTGGAATGAGCACGATATGGGTATGACTTTCAAAGAAATTGAAATTCCTGCAGATATCATTGATGAAGCGCGTCAATTACGTGAAGAATTATTAGAAGCTGTTGCAGAATTTGATGATACATTAATGGAGAAATATTTCGTTGATCCAGAATCATTAACTGAAAGAGAAATTTTAGATGCATTAAGAGCTGCTACTATCGCTGGTAAAGTTGTACCAATGATGTGTGGATCTGCATTTAAAAACAAAGGTGTTCAAGCAATGTTGGATATGGTAATGGAAATTTTACCTTCTCCAATGGATGTTGATGGGATTACTGGTACAGATCCAAGAACTGGTGAAGAGACTACGCGTCAACCTTCTTATAATGAGCCTTTTGCTGCGTTGGCGTTTAAAATTGCAACAGATCCTTTCGTAGGCCGTTTATGTTTTATTCGTGCTTATTCAGGAAACTTACAAGCAGGTTCTTATGTATTCAATACTAGATCGGATAATAAAGAGCGTATTTCTCGTATCTTCCAAATGCATGCTAACAAACAAAATCAAATTGATGAGTTAGGTGCAGGAGATATTGGTGCAGTTGTAGGTTTTAAAGATATTCGTACTGGAGATACATTGTGTGATGAAAAACACCCAATTATTCTTGAGTCTATGAATTTCCCTGAGCCAGTAATTGGTTTAGCGATTGAACCAAAAACACAAGCAGATACAGATAGACTTTCGATTGGTTTAAATAAACTTTCTGAAGAAGATCCAACGTTCCGAGTTAAAACTGACGAAGAAACAGGACAAACTATTATCAGCGGAATGGGTGAGCTTCACTTGGAGATTATCATCGACCGTTTGAAAAGAGAGTTTAAAGTTGAGGTTAATCAAGGTGCACCTCAGGTTTCTTACCGTGAAGCAATAACTGCTGAAGTTGAGCACAGAGAACAATACAAAAAACAATCAGGTGGACGTGGTAAATTCGCTGACATCCTTGTTAGAATTTCTCCACAAGAAAATCAAGAGAAAACAGGTTTAGAATTTGTTAACTCTATTAAAGGTGGTAACATTCCTCGTGAATTTATTCCTTCTGTGGAGAAAGGTTTCAAAGAATCTATGAAAAATGGTGTATTGGCAGGATATTTAGTTGATTCTATGAAAGTAGAATTATTAGATGGTTCTTACCATAACGTCGATTCAGATTCTTTATCTTTTGAGATTTGTGCGAAAATGGCATACCGTGAAGCATTGAGAAAATGTAAGCCTATCTTATTAGAGCCTATCATGAAATTAGAAGTGGTTACTCCTGAAGAAAATATGGGTGACGTAGTAGGTGACTTAAACCGTCGTCGTGGTATGATGAAAGGTATGGATGATAGAGCTGGATCTAAAGTTGTTAAAGCGGACGTTCCTTTATCTGAAATGTTTGGATATGTAACTCAATTACGTACTATCACTTCTGGACGTGCTACATCTAGTATGGAGTTCTCTCATTACGCTGAAGCACCACGTAACGTTGCTGAAGATGTAATCGCAAAAATTAACGGTAAAGTAAACGCTTAATAAGATTAACAGATGAGTCAAAAAATAAGAATTAAATTAAAATCGTATGATCACAATTTAGTTGATAAATCAGCTGAAAAAATTGTTAAGACGGTTAAAGCTACAGGTGCTATTGTTAGTGGACCAATTCCATTGCCAACACACAAAAGAATCTATACTGTATTAAAATCTCCACACGTTAATAAGAAAGCTCGTGAGCAATTCGAGTTATGTTCTTACAAACGTTTGTTAGATATCTACAGTTCTTCTGCAAAAACTGTAGATGCATTAATGAGATTAGAACTTCCTAGTGGAGTTGACGTAGAAATTAAAGTTTAATTATAATAAAATAAAGTATGCCTGGAATAATTGGTAGAAAAGTCGGAATGACTAGCATCTATAGTGCCGAGGGTAAGGCAACGCCATGCACAGTAATAGAAGCTGGTCCTTGTGTAGTAACTCAGTTAAAAACACAAGAAAGAGATGGATACGACGCAGTACAATTAGGATTTGGAGAACGTAAAGAAGTTCGAACTCCAAATGCTTTAAAAGGTCACTTCAAAAAAGCGAACACAACTCCAAAAGCGAAGCTTGTTGAGTTCAAAGGTTTTGAAGGTTTGAACCTTGGAGATGTTGTGAATGTAGATATCTTTGAAGAAGGAGAATTTGTAGGAGTAGTAGGTACTTCTAAAGGTAAGGGTTTTCAAGGGGTTGTTAGAAGACATAATTTTGCCGGAGTAGGTCAAGCTACACACGGTCAACATAACCGTCTTCGTGCTCCTGGTTCAATCGGTGCTTGTTCTTATCCTGCACGTGTATTCAAAGGAATGCGTATGGCTGGACAAATGGGTAACAAGCGCGTTATGATGGAGAACTTGGTAATCTTAAAAGTTCTTGCTGACAAAAACATAATAGTAGTTAAGGGATCGGTTCCTGGAGCTAAAGGTTCAACTGTATTAATCGCGAAATAATGGAAGTAAAAGTAATTGACCAAAATGGAAAAGCTACTTCTAAAAAAGTAGCACTTTCAGATGCAATCTTTGGTATTGAACCAAATGATCACGCTATCTATCTTGATGTTAAGCAACATTTAGCTAACCGTCGTCAAGGAACACACAAAGCGAAAGAAAGAGCAGAAATTGCTGGTTCTACTCGTAAGATTAAAAAGCAAAAAGGTACAGGCGGTGCACGTGCTGGTAGTATCAAGTCAGGTACTATTGTAGGTGGTGGTCGTATTTTCGGACCTCGTCCACGTAACTACCATTTCAAATTGAATATCAAATTGAAACGTTTAGCTCGTAAATCTGCGTTCGCTTACAAAGCAAAATCTGATTCATTAATCGTATTAGAAGATGTAAATTTTGATACAATTAAAACAAAAGGGTTTATTTCACTGATTAATAATCTTGAATTAACGAATGATAAAGTTCTTTTCATTTTGGGTTCACAAAATGATAACGTATATTTGTCTTCTCGTAATTTAAAAAGAGTGAAAGTTGTTACTGCTGATTCTGTAAATACATTTGATGTATTGAATGCGAAAAAAGTAGTAATGGCTGCTAGTTCCATTGAAATTATCGAAAACATTCTTAACTAATTTAGTGATGAATAGAATTATTAGAAAACCACTTATTACTGAAAAAGCAACACTTGCGATGGAAACTCGCAACCGTTTCTCTTTTGAAGTAGAAAAAAGTGCTAACAAAATTGAAATAAAAAAAGCTGTCGAAAAAATGTATGGAGTTCACGTAACTGAAGTTCGTACACAAACCTATGGCGGTGGGAAATCCTCTGTTAAGCAAACTAACAAAGGTATCGTTGTGCAACCTAACAATCCTTGGAAAAAGGCAATTGTTACTGTTGCAGATGGAGAGACGATTGACTTGTATAATAACATTTAACAAAAAGAAATGGGTCTTAAAAAATTCAAGCCTACAACTCCAGGGCAAAGACACAAGATCAACAGTACTTACACTGAAGTAACTACGAATGTACCTGAAAAGTCATTAGTAACGAAAAAGAGTAAAACTGGTGGTCGTAACAATGACGGTAGAATGACCATGAGATACATTGGAGGTGGTCACAAACAAAAATACCGTATCATTGATTTTAAAAGAGACAAACAGGATATCCCTGCAACTGTCAAAACTATTGAGTACGATCCAAATCGTACAGCTCGTATAGCTTTGTTGTTCTATGCTGATGGTGAAAAAAGATATATTATCGCGCCTGAAGGATTGAAAGTTGGTGATTCTGTTGTTGCTGGTAAATCTGCTACACCTAACGTGGGTAATGCAATGTTTTTGGCGGATGTTCCATTAGGAACTGTAATCCATAACATCGAATTACAACCAGGTAAAGGTGGTGCTATTGCTCGTGGAGCTGGTACTTATGCACAGTTGAACGCACGTGATGGTCGTTTTGCAATTATCAAACTTCCTTCTGGTGAAACTAGAATGATTTTGACTACTTGTTTAGCTACTATTGGTTCTGTTTCAAATTCTGAGCATAGCTTAGTTGTTTCAGGTAAAGCTGGACGTTCAAGATGGTTAGGTAGAAGACCACGTGTTCGTGGTGTTGTAATGAATCCAGTGGATCACCCAATGGGAGGTGGTGAAGGAAGAAATTCCGGAGGTCACCCTAGATCTCGTAACGGTGTTCTTGCTAAAGGATTCAAAACACGTTCTAAAACCAAATATTCAGATAAATATATCATCTCGAAAAGTAAGAAATAATAAGTTATGAGTAGATCGTTGAAAAAACCACCATTCGTACATTATAAATTGTTTAAACGAGTGGAAGAAGCACAAGCTTCAAACAGCAAAGCAGTGATCAAGACTTGGTCTAGAGCTTCTACAATTACCCCAGATTTTGTTGGGTTAACTATAGCTGTACACAATGGGAATAAGTTTATTCCTGTTTTCGCAACAGAGAACATGGTAGGACACAAGTTAGGAGAGTTTTCTCCAACGCGTAACTTCCGTGGACATGGTGCTGATAAGAAAAATAAGAAAAGATAGTTTTTAAAATTAGTAGTGACATGGGCGCTAGAAAAAGAATAAGAGCTGAGAAGTTAAAAGAAGAGAAAGCAACAACTGCAATTGCAAGTTTGAAAGCTTCTCCGATTGCTCCAAGAAAGATGAGATTAGTTGCAGATCTTGTAAGGGGAGTTGAAGTAAATAAAGCTCTAAATATTTTGCAACATAATTCTAAATTTGCTTCTAAAAGTCTTGAGAAGTTATTGCGTTCTGCAATTTCTAACTGGGAACAAAAAAATGAAGGAAAAAGTATTGAAGATGAAAAATTAGTTGTAACTTCTATCCAAGTTGATAGTGCTGCAATGATGAAACGTATTCAAACTGCTCCTCAAGGTAGAGCTCATAGAATTAGAAAAAGATCGAACCACGTTACCATCATTGTTGATGGTGCTAAATAAGTAATAGAACATGGGACAAAAAACAAATCCAATTGGAAATAGATTAGGTTTCATCCACGGATGGGAATCTAATTGGTATGGTGGAAATGACTATAAGGACAAAATTGTTGAAGACGATAAAATCCGTAAATATTTGTTTACACGTTTATCAAGAGCTAGTCTTTCTAAAATTATCATTGAGAGAACTTTGAAACTTGTTACTGTTACTATTAATACTGCACGTCCAGGTGTAATTATTGGTAAAGGTGGTCAAGAAGTTGATAAACTGAAAGAAGAGTTAAAAAAATTGACGAAAAAGGAAATTCAAATCAACATTTTCGAGGTTAAACGTCCAGAATTGGATGCTCGTTTAGTTGCTGATGGAATTGCTCGTCAAATCGAAGCGCGTATCTCTTTCCGTCGTGCAATCAAGATGGCTATTGGTTCAACGATGAGAATGGGTGCTGAAGGTATCAAAGTTAAAATATCTGGTCGTCTTAATGGTGCTGAAATGGCACGTAACGAGATGTACAAAGATGGACGTACTCCGTTACATACGTTCAGAGCTGATATTGATTACTCTGTTAGTGAAGCGCATACGACTTATGGACGTATTGGAATTAAAGTTTGGATCTGCAAAGGTGAAGTTTACGGTAAAAGAGATTTATCTCCTAACGTAGGAATGTCTGCTGCTGGGTCTAAAGGTGGTGCTACATCACAAGCTCCGAACAACCGTAAGGCTGCTCCAAAAAGAAAGAAAAAATAATTGATTTAATACATTATTAAAGATGTTACAACCAAAAAGAACCAAATTTAGGAGAGTACAAAAAGGAAGAAATCGTGGTGAAGCTCAAAGAGGTAGCACTATCGCTTTTGGATCTTTTGGACTTAAAACATTGGAACCTGCATGGATAACTTCTAGACAAATTGAAGCTTCTCGTATCGCTGTAACTCGTTACATGAAAAGAGAGGGTCAGGTTTGGATTAGAATCTTCCCTGATAAACCTGTAACTTCTAAGCCTGCAGAGGTAAGGATGGGTAAAGGTAAAGGAGCACCAAGTCACTGGGTAGCAGTTGTTAAACCAGGACGTATCTTATTTGAAGCAGACGGTGTACCTTACGAAACTGCTAAAGAAGCATTGCGCTTAGCAGCACAAAAACTTCCAGTTAAATGTAAGTTTATAGTTCGTAACGATTATGTTGTACCTGGTAAATAATTAAGATATGAAACAACAAGAAATCACCAAGTTATCAGATGCAGACTTAAGAGGTCGTATCGAGACTCTAGAAGAGAAATTGATGAAGATGAAAGTATCTCACACTGTAACTCCAATAGAAAATCCGTTACAAATCCGTGCAACAAGAAAAACAGTTGCGCGTCTGAAAACAGAATTGGGTAAACGTTTAATTCAAGCTTAGGCTTGTTTAATTTGAAATTTGCTTAGTAATGGAAGAAAAGCGTAATTTAAGAAAAGAAAGAGTAGGTGTTGTTACTAGCGATAAGATGGAAAAATCTATCGTTGTTTCTGTAGAAAGAAAAGTAAAACACCCAAAGTATGGTAAGTTCGTAAAAAAAACTACTAAATTTGTAGCCCATGATGAGAATAACGACTGTAACGAAGGCGATACAGTTAGAATCATGGAAACAAGACCCTTGTCAAAGAACAAGAATTGGAGATTAGTAGATATTGTTGAAAGAGCTAAATAATCATTAATAATGATACAACAGGAATCAAGACTTTCAGTAGCCGATAACTCGGGAGCTAAAGAGGTATTATGTATACGCGTTTTAGGCGGTACTAAACGTCGTTATGCTTCAGTTGGAGATAAAATCGTAGTTGCTGTAAAGAGCGCAACGCCCTCTGGTGCCGTAAAAAAAGGTCAGGTAGCCAAGGCAGTTATAGTAAGAACTAAAAAAGAAGTACGTAGAGCTGATGGCTCCTACATTCGATTTGACGACAATGCTGTGGTTATTCTTAATCAAGCAGGTGAAATGAGAGGTACTCGAATTTTCGGACCAGTAGCACGTGAGCTTCGTGAAAACAATTTTATGAAAATTGTTTCGCTTGCTCCTGAAGTACTTTAAAATTGTGGAAGTTATGCAAAAGAAATTACACATTAAAGTTGGAGACACAGTTAAGGTACTTAGCGGTGACTCTCGTGGACAAGAAGGAAAAATTCTTGTTATCGACAAAAAGAAAGACCGTGCTGCAGTTGAAGGTTTGAATATGGTTAAGCGTCATGCTAAGCCAAGTGCTTCAAATCCTCAAGGAGGCATTGTTGAAAAAGAGAGTGGAATTCATATTTCCAATCTTATGGTTGTTCACAATGGTGTTGCTTCAAGAGTTACACGTAAAGAGAACACCGCAGGTAAATTAGTTCGTCATTCTAAAAAGTCAGGGGAGGAAATTAAGTAATGAGTTATACACCGAGACTAAAGGAAAAGTATGCACAGGAAATTATTCCTGCACTTACTGAAAAATTTGGGTACAAAACCGTTATGCGTGTACCTAAATTATCTAAAATTGTATTAAGCCAAGGAGTTGGTGATGCAGTAGCTGATAAAAAATTAGTAGATAATGCAGTTGCAGAATTGTCTAGAATTGCTGGTCAAAAAGCAGTTGCTACAATTTCTAAAAAAGATATCTCTAATTTCAAATTACGTAAAGGAATGCCAGTTGGTACAAAAGTTACTTTACGTGGTGATAAAATGTTCGATTTCTTAGATCGTTTTATCTCTGTTGCTTTACCTCGTACAAGAGACTTTAGAGGAATTAATCCTAAAGGTTTTGACGGAAGAGGTAACTACAACTTAGGTATTAAAGAACATATCATTTTCCCTGAAATTGATATCGACAAAGTAAGTCGTATGATGGGTATGGATATTACCTTTGTTACAACAGCAGATAGTGATGAAGAAGGAAAAGCTTTGTTAGACGCTTTTGGTTTTCCATTTATTAAAAAATAAGTAAGATGGCTAAGGAATCAATGAAAGCGCGTGAGCGCAAAAGAGAACGCATGGTAGCTAGAGATGTTTCTAAAAGAGCAGCTTTGACATCTATCATTAAATCTTCAAGTACAGATGAAGCTGTACAAAATGCAAAATGGGATGCTATGTTAGCAATTCAAAAATTATCAGCTAATGGTGCTAAAGTACGTTTACATAACCGTTGTGGTTTGACTGGACGTCCTAGAGGTTATATGCGCCAATTTGGTATCTCAAGGGTAACGTTCCGTGAGATGGCTCTTGCTGGTAAAATCCCAGGAATTAAAAAATCAAGTTGGTAAAATCTTAATTAGGTAAAAAATGAATACAGATCCTATTGCAGATTTCTTGACTCGAATTAGAAATGCGAGTAGTGCTAATTTGAAAATGGTTGAGATCCCTGGCTCTAATGTAAAGAGAGCTATGACTCAAATCCTTTTCGATCAAGGTTACATTACAAACTTTAAATTCGAAGATAACGAGAAACAAGGTGTAATTAAAATTGCACTTAAATACAATCAGTCTACGAAAGTACCTGCTATTACTAAACTTGTTCGTGCATCACGTCCGGGATTAAGAAAATATAGCGGTTCTGCTGAAATGCCACGTGTATTAAACGGTTTAGGTATTGCAATCGTATCTACTTCTAAAGGTGTAATAACTGATAAAGAAGCTAGAAAAAACAACGTTGGTGGAGAAGTTCTCTGCTATGTATATTAATTAAATTTAATTAGTAAAATGTCAAGGATAGGTAAAAATCCAATTACGATCCCGAGTGGAGTAGAAGTAAAACTTAATGGAAACGTTGTTTCTGTTAAAGGTTCTAAAGGTACTTTAACACAAGAAATTGATTCTTGTGTTACACTTATCATTGAGGACAATGTAATCACTTTTAACCGCGAATCTGATGCCCCTAATCATAGAGCTAAACATGGTTTATACCGTGCTTTAGTTAATAATATGATTACTGGTGTATCGCAAGGGTACAAGAAGGAAATGGAAGTTATCGGTGTAGGTTACCGTGCAACTGCTACAGGTCAAACTTTAGAGTTGTCATTAGGTTATTCACATGCGATTATTTTGGAAGTTCCTTCTGAAATTAAGGTATCTGCAGAAACCCTTAAGGGTAAAGCTCCAGTTGTAACTTTAGAGTCTCACGATAAACAATTAGTAGGACAAGTTGCTGCCAAAATTCGTTCCCTTCGTAAACCAGAGCCTTATAAAGGTAAAGGTATCAAATTTGTTGGTGAAATAATTAGAAGAAAAGCTGGTAAAGCTGCAGGTAAAAAATAATTTAAAATATCATGGCATTTAGTAAAATAAATAGAAGAGCTAAGATTAAAAGAAGAATCAGAAAGAAAGTTTCTGGTTCTGCTCAATTGCCTCGTTTGACTGTATTCCGCTCTAACAAGCAGATTTACGCTCAATTGATTGACGACACGAATGGTGTTACTTTGGTAGCATCTAGCTCTTATAAAAACGCTGCAGCGGATAAATTAACGAAAGTTGAACAAGCTGCATTAGTTGGTAAAGAAGTTGCTGCTAAAGCAATTAAAGCTGGTATCGAAAAAGTAGTTTTTGATAGAAATGGTTATTTGTATCATGGAAGAGTTAAATCATTAGCTGACTCTGCAAGAGAAGGTGGACTTAAATTTTAAACGATGGCGACATTAAATTTAAATAGAGTAAAATCTACAGAAACTGAGTTGAAAGACAAATTAGTTGCGATTAACCGTGTAACCAAGGTTACAAAAGGTGGACGTACTTTTAGTTTTTCTGCGATTGTTGTAGTAGGTGACGAAAACGGAATCGTTGGTCATGGATTAGGAAAAGCTAAAGAGGTTACTGAAGCGATTACTAAAGGTATTGACGATGCAAAAAAGAATTTGATACGTGTTCCAATTTTAAAAGGAACAGTTCCTCATGCACAAAAAGGTAAATTCGGTGGAGCACAGGTTCTACTTAAACCAGCTACTCCTGGTACAGGTGTTATTGCGGGTGGTGCTATGCGTGCAGTTTTAGAGAGCGTAGGAGTACACAATGTACTTGCTAAATCTCAGGGTTCATCAAATCCTCACAACGTTATTAAAGCAACTATGGATGCGTTATCTCAAATGAGAGATGCTGTTACAGTTGCTAGACAACGTGGTATTAGTTTGGATAAAGTGTTTAACGGTTAATATTTCAATCATGGCTACAATTAAAATTAAGCAAGTAAGAAGTTCGATTAAACGTCCTGCTATTCAAAAAGCTACTATGCAAGCTTTAGGATTAAAAAAAATGAATCAGGTAATTGAACACGAAGCTACACCTCAGATATTAGGTATGGTTAAAAAAGTACAACATCTTTTGGAAGTTGTTGAGTAAAATCTTTAAATCGAATTAATATGAATTTACATAATTTAACTCCTGCAAAAGGTTCTGTAAAGAAGACAAAACGAATTGCTCGTGGTCAAGGATCAGGGCATGGTGGAACTTCTACACGTGGACACAAAGGAGCAAAATCAAGATCTGGATATAGTACGAAAATCGGTTTTGAAGGTGGGCAAATGCCTCTTCAAAGACGTGTTCCTAAATTTGGATTTAAAAATATAAACAGAGTAGAATATAAGGCTATTAATTTAGACATTATTCAGTCTTTGATTGAACGTAAAAATGTAACTGAAATTACTCCTGATGTATTACGTACACATGGTCTTATTTCGCGTAACGATTTAGTAAAAGTATTAGGTCGAGGTGAATTAAAATCTAAAATAAGTGTAAGTGCACATAAGTTTTCTGATACTGCAAAAGCAGTTATTGAAGAACAAGGTGGTAATTGTTCAGAAATCTAATTAACTTTGCCTTTATTTTATTAAAATGAAGAAGTTTATACAGAATATTAAAAATATCTGGAAAGTAGAAGAATTGAGAAAGAGGATTTTATTAACTCTTTCTCTAATTCTTGTATATAGAGTTGGTTCTTTTATCATCTTACCAGGTGTTAATTATGATGCTTTAGCTGCGGCTAATGCTAAAGGTGATTCGAATGCACTTGAGTCTTTATTGTCTCTTTTCTCTGGAGGTGGTTTTTCTAATGCTTCAATTATGGCTTTAGGGATTATGCCTTATATTAGTGCTTCTATCATTATGCAATTGTTGGGCATGGCAGTTCCTGCTGTGCAAAAAATGCAAAATGAAGGAGAGTCTGGTAAAAAGAGAATTAATAATTATACGCGTATTCTTACGATTATAATTTGTGCTCTTCAAGCTCCTACATATTTAACAATGTGGATCGGTAACAAAGGTGCTTTACCTTTAGATGCTAGTTCAATTTGGTGGATTCAATCTACAATTGTTTTAGTAGCTGGATCTATGTTCGCAGTATGGTTAGGTGAGCGAATTACTGACAAAGGAATTGGTAATGGAATTTCATTATTAATTACTGTAGGTATTCTATCTCGTTTTCCACAAGCATTATTTGCAGAAATTGGATTTAATAAGGATAACTTGATTATGATTGTTTTAGAATTGGTTGCATTTATGTTGATCGTTTTAGGTACTATCTTAATTGTTCAGGGTGTTCGTAAAATTCCAATGAGTACAGCAAAAAGAATCGTTGGTTCTCGTGGTGTAGATTCTGAAGCTGCTCGTAGTTATTTACCTATCAAAGTTAATGCTAGTGGAGTTATGCCGATTATTTTTGCTCAAGCAATTATGACTATTCCGGTTATGATTTTTTCAAAAGCAAGTGCAGAGGGATCAACTAATTTTATTCAACGTACTTTAGGGGATGTATATGGATTTTCATACAATGGTTTATTAGCATTGTTGATTATTGTATTTACTTTCTTTTATACTGCGATTATGATTAATCCTCGTAAAATGGCGGATGATATGAAACGTAGCGGAGGTTTTATCCCTGGAGTTAAACCTGGTGATGAAACTGCTGATTATATTGACACTTTGGTTTCTCGTATTACGCTACCTGGTTCAATTTTCTTAGCATTGATTGCAATTTTACCATCTATTGCACATGGAGCTGGTATTACTTCTGGATTTGAGATGTTTTTTGGTGGAACTTCTTTGTTAATTATGGTTGGTGTTGTTTTGGATACACTTCAACAAATTGAGACCTATTTGTTAAATAAACATATGGATGGTTTAATGGAAGGATCAAGAGTTAGAGGTAGACAAACAAGTGAAATAGCATCTTATTAATTATGGCAAAGCAAACTTCTATAGAACAAGATGGTGTAATAATTGAGGCGCTTTCTAATGCAATGTTTCGTGTTGAGTTAGAGAATGGTCATGTTATCACCGCACATATTTCTGGAAAGATGAGAATGTTTTACATTAAAATACTTCCAGGTGATAGAGTAAAGGTTGAGATGTCGCCTTATGATTTATCAAAAGGGCGTATCTCGTTTAGATACAAATAGGATTTCTCCTTAAATAATAAAAAAATGAAAGTTAGAGCTTCAGTAAAAAAACGTTCTGCAGACTGCAAGATCGTTAAGAGAAAAGGTAGAGTTTATGTGATTAATAAAAAAAATCCAAAACTTAAACAAAGACAAGGATAATTTAGTAGGTATATGGCACGTATAGCAGGTATAGATTTACCAAAGAAAAAAAGAGGTGTAATTGGATTGACTTACATCTATGGTATTGGTCGTAGCACGGCTAAGCAAGTTTTGGATAAAAATGGTATTGATGAAAATATCAAAGTTCAAGATTGGAATGACGATCAAATTGGTTTGATTCGTGAGTCTATTAACGAGTTTAAAGTAGAAGGACAGTTACGTTCTGAAGTACAATTAAACATCAAACGTTTAATGGATATTGGATGTAATCGTGGGATTCGTCACAGAGCTGGTTTACCATTAAGAGGTCAACGTACAAAGAACAACTCTCGTACAAGAAAAGGTAAAAGAAAAACAGTTGCGAACAAGAAAAAAGCGACTAAATAATAAATAGTATGGCAAAAGCTGATAAAAAGAAGAAGAAAAACGTCAAAGTAGAGGCAATGGGTGAAGCGCATATTCAAGCTACCTTCAACAATGTTATTATTTCTTTGACTAACAACGCTGGTCAAGTTATATCTTGGTCATCGGCTGGTAAAATGGGATTCAGAGGATCGAAGAAAAACACGCCTTATGCTGCGCAAATGGCTGCTGAAGATTGTTCCAAAGAAGCATTTGACTTCGGATTACGTAAAGTTAAGGTTTTCGTAAAAGGACCAGGTGGAGGACGTGAGTCTGCAATTCGTTCAATTCATAATTCTGGAATTGAAGTTGTAGAAATAGTTGATATTACTCCATTACCACATAATGGATGTCGCCCTCCTAAACGTAGAAGAGTATAGTATAAACCAAAAGAGAATATAGAGTGTCGAAGGAAAGCCTTAATTCACACTCTCTCTTTTTAAATTAAATAAAAATGGCAAGATACACAGGTCCAAAGTCGAAAATAGCTCGACGATTCAATGAACCTATCTTCGGACCAGATAAAGCTTTAGATAAAAGAGCTTATGGTCCTGGACAACATGGTCCAAATAAAAGAAGAGGAGGAAAAAAATCTGAGTACGCAATTCAATTAGCGGAAAAGCAAAAAGCAAAATACACATATGGTATTTTGGAACGTCAATTCTCTAACTTGTTCGAGAAAGCTTCTCGTATGAAAGGAATTACTGGAGAGAACTTATTACAATTGTGTGAGTCTCGTTTAGATAATACGGTTTACCGTTTAGGTATTTCTCCTTCTCGTAGTGGTGCTAGACAATTAGTCTCACACAGACATATTACTGTTAACGGTGAGGTTGTAAACATTCCTTCTTACACTGTTAAAATTGGTGATGTTATTGGTGTTCGTGAAAAATCTAAATCTTTAGAAGCAATTACTTCTTCATTAGCTTCTTCTAGCAAGAAGTATGATTGGTTAGATTGGAATAATTCTGAGTTAGCTGGAAGATTTTTAGCTACACCAGCACGTGAAATGATTCCTGAAAACATCAAAGAACAATTAATTGTCGAATTATATTCTAAATAATAATTAAAGAATTAACATGGCTATTTTAGACTTCCAAAAGCCTGACAAGGTTATCATGATTCAATCAGATGAGCATAAAGGACAATTTGAATTCCGTCCTTTGGAGCCTGGTTATGGTATCACTGTAGGTAATGCATTACGTCGAATATTATTATCTTCCTTAGAAGGATTCGCAATATCTTCCATTCGTATTGAAGGGGCAGATCATGAGTTTACTACTTTAAAAGGTGTGGTAGAAGATATTACAGAAATTGTACTTAATTTAAAGCAAGTTTGTTTCAAACAACAAATTGATGGAACTGATAATGAGACTGTAGTTGTTTCTGTTACTGGTCAAAATCAATTAACTGCTGGAGATTTAGGTAAATTTACATCTGCTTTTCAGGTTTTAAATCCTGAATTAGTAATTTGTAACATGGAACCATCTGTTAAATTTGAAATGGAATTAACCATTATCAAAGGTAGAGGGTATGTTCCTGCTGAAGAAAATAAAATTCAAGGTGTTCCATTTGGAACTATTTTTATTGATTCTATTTTTACTCCGATTAAAAACGTTAATTATGCGATTGAAAACTTTCGTGTAGAGCAAAAAACGGATTATGAGAAGTTGGTTATGGAAATCACTACTAATGGTTCAATTCATCCAAAAGATGCTTTGAAAGAAGCTGCAAAGATTTTAATTCACCACTTTATGTTGTTTTCCGATGAGAAAATCACATTGGATAGCGAATCTAAATCTGATACAGATGAATTTGATGAAACATCTTTGCACATGCGTCAGTTGTTAAAAACAAAATTAGTGGATATGGATTTATCTGTAAGAGCACTAAATTGTTTGAAAGCAGCAGATGTTGAAACGCTTGGTGATTTAGTATCGTTTAACAAAAATGACCTATTGAAATTCCGTAATTTCGGTAAAAAATCTCTTACTGAATTAGATGATTTAGTAGATAATAAGGGGTTGACTTTTGGTATGAACGTTGCGAAATACAAATTAGACAAGGACTAATAACCATATTATAAAGTATTACAATGAGACACGGAAATAAAGTAAATCATTTAGGTAGAAAATCAGAGCACAGAAAGGCTATGCTATCTAATATGGCTAATTCACTTATTGAGCACAAACGCATTACTACAACTGTAGCAAAAGCAAAAGCATTAAGAGGATATGTTGAGCCATTAATTACAAAATCTAAAAATGATTCTACACATTCACGTAGAACAGTATTTAGTTATTTGAAAAATAAAGAAGCTGTTTCTGCTCTATTTAGAGATGTTGCACCAAAAGTTGCTACAAGAAATGGTGGTTATACACGTATTATTCGTTTAGGTTTCCGTTTAGGGGATAACGCAGAAATGTGTATGATTGAATTAGTAGATTTCAATGAGTTAATGTTAGCTAATGAAGCTCCTAAGAAAGCTACGACAAGAAGATCTAGAAAACCAGCTGGTGCAAAAGCTACTGCTGCTTCTACTGAAACTTCTGTTGAAGAAGTTGCTACCGAAGAAACAACTTCTCCTGAAGCTTCTACTGAAGAATCTACTCCTGAAGCTCCTGAAGCTTCAGCTGAAGAAACTACAACTGAAGAATAATCTTCTTTAAATTTATAGTTAAAGGGTGGCTTAGGTCACCCTTTTTTTTTTGGTTATTGTTTTATTGTTAAGAACCTATTCAATTTGTTAATTGAATTTTAGATGTATTACTCGTTGTTATAATTTGATTATTTATTTTTGTATAAATTATTATTATGGAGGAGAGATTACCTGCTATTCTTTTGTTGGAAGATGGCACTGTTTACAATGGTTATGCTGTTGGTAAGGTTGGAACAACAACTGGTGAGATTGCTTTTAATACTGGAATGACTGGTTACCAGGAAGTTTTTACTGATCCGTCTTATTTAGGACAAATATTAATAATGAATACACCCCATATTGGAAATTATGGTGTTCAAGATGATGAGAATGAATCAGATTCTATTAAAATATCTGGTTTAGTAACAAAAAAGTATTCTGAAGTTTTTTCAAGAGCTTCTGCAAATGGTTCATTAGATGAAATGATGCTGTCTAATTCTTGTGTTGGTATTTCTGATATCGATACTCGTGCTTTAGTTCGTCATATTCGTAGTAAAGGAGCTATGAATGCTATTATTTCCTCTGATAATTTAGATGTTGAATCTTTAAAATCTCAATTAAAAGAAGTTCCATCAATGGCTGGCTTAGAGTTATCTTCACGCGTTTCTACAAAAGAAGCTTATGAAAGTTCTGCTGATAATCCATCCTTAAAAGTTGCCTTATTAGATTTAGGGGTTAAAAATAGTATTGTTAAATGTTTAGTTGCTAGAGGTTGTCATGTTAAGGTTTTTCCTATGAACACTCCTGTTTCTGAGATGAATGCATTTAATCCTGACGGTTTCATGTTGTCTAATGGCCCTGGTGATCCTGCAGTAATGATAGATACAATTGCGTTAGTTAAAGAGATTTTTGCACAAGATAAACCGATTTTTGGAATTTGTTTGGGTCACCAAGTTTTGGCATTAAGTCAAGGTTTGAAAACTGAAAAAATGTTTAATGGTCATCGAGGAATCAATCATCCAATTAAGAATTTAAAAACTGGTAAAGGAGAGATTACTTCGCAAAATCATGGCTTTGTTGTTTCTAAAGAAAGTGTTGCTGCTAATTCTGATGTTGCCATTACACATATTCATTTGAATGACGATACAATTGCTGGTATTGAGATAAAAAATAAACCTGTTTTTTCAGTTCAGTATCATCCTGAAGCTTCTGCTGGTCCTCATGATTCAAGGTATCTGTTTGATCAGTTTATTGATAATATGCATAAATATAAAAATTAATATGAGTTTAATTACAAAGGTTGTTGGAAGACAAATTTTGGATTCCCGTGGAAATCCAACAGTTGAGGTTGATGTGTATACATCGAATGGTGTTTTAGGTAGAGCGGCAGTTCCATCTGGTGCATCAACTGGTATTCATGAAGCTGTTGAATTACGTGACGGGGATAAGAATATATACATGGGTAAAGGTGTTCTTAAAGCAGTAAATAATGTAAATACTATTATTTCTGATGCTTTGGTAGGTAAACATGTATATGATCAAAAATCGATCGATCAATTGTTATTGACATTAGATGGTACTGAGAACAAATCTAATTTAGGTGCGAATGCTATTTTAGGAACTTCATTAGCAGTTGCTAGAGCTGCAGCTGACGAAGCTGGAATGTCCTTATATCAATATATTGGTGGAGTTGGTGCGGTTACAATGCCTGTTCCGATGATGAATATATTAAATGGAGGTTCACATGCTGATAATTTAATTGATATTCAAGAGTTTATGGTTATGCCTTTTGGCGCAACTTCTTTTTCTCATGGATTACGTATGGGAACTGAAATTTTTCATCATTTGAAAGAAGTTTTAAAATCACGTGGTATGTCTACTAACGTAGGTGATGAAGGTGGTTTTGCTCCTAATTTAGGGTCTAATGAAGAGGCAATTCAAGTTGTCATGGAGGCTATCCAAAAAGCTGGTTATACACCTGGAGAAGATGTATGGATTGCATTGGATGCAGCTTCCTCTGAGTTTTATAAAAATGGCAAATACGTTTTTGAATCTACAGGTGAGGAACGTACTTCTGAAGAGATGGTTGCTTTCTGGGAAGAATGGTGTGCTAAATATCCAATAATTTCTATTGAGGACGGATTAGCAGAGGATGATTGGGCTGGTTGGAAATTAGCGACTGAAAAATTAGGAGATAAAGTTCAATTAGTTGGTGATGATTTATTTGTTACGAATACTAAACGTTTATCAAGAGGTATAGAAGAAAATACTGCTAATTCTATTTTGGTGAAAGTAAATCAAATTGGTTCATTAACTGAAACAATTGAGGCAGTTCAAATGGCTACTCGCAATGGTTATACATCAGTTATGTCACATCGTAGTGGAGAGACAGAAGATAATACGATTGCAGATTTAGCAGTTGCTTTAAATTGTGGTCAGATTAAAACAGGTTCTGCATCTAGAAGTGATCGTATGGCTAAGTATAATCAATTATTACGCATTGAGGAAGAACTTGGTGCGAGTGCAGTTTATCCAGGAAAGAAATTTAAGTTTATTAAATAGAAAAAACATTTTATGTTTTTTTGATCCGTTAAAGCTCCCGAGAGGGAGCTTTTTTCATTTAGCGTTCGTCATGAGACGGTCCTCTATGTTAGAATATATCTCGTTCTTTCAGGATTGGGAGTGATTAGGGTTTTAATCTTTAGGATATGTTTTTCGGGATTGATTTTATAGTGATAGATTCGGATTTTGCATTTCTTCTTTCTATATTTATGGCACCAAAAAATCAAAATTCATACTATGACAACTCAGGAATTTCAACAAGATATTTCACAAGGTATTCCAAGTGTTTTACCTCCTCGAAAAGCATATGAAAGCGTTATTAATCATGCTCCGAAACGTAAGCAAATTTTATCCAAAGAGGAAACGAGATTGGCATTGGAGAATGCATTGCGTTATTTTTCTAAAGATTTACATGCGGAATTAGCGCCTGAGTTTTTACAAGAGCTGAAAGATTTTGGTCGTATTTATATGTATCGTTTTCGTCCAGATTATACGATGTATGCTCGTCCGATAGAAGAGTATCCTGGTAAATCTTTACAAGCTAAGGCAATTATGTTGATGATTCAAAATAATTTGGATTATGCAGTTGCGCAACACCCTCATGAGTTAATTACCTATGGAGGAAATGGCGCTGTATTTCAAAATTGGATTCAATATCGTTTAACGATGAAATATTTGGCGGAGATGACGGAAGATCAGACTTTAGTTATGTATTCAGGTCATCCGATGGGGTTGTTTCCTTCGCATAAAGATGCTCCACGGGTTGTAGTGACGAATGGAATGGTTATACCTAATTATTCTAAACCAGATGATTGGGAGAAAATGAATGCTTTGGGAGTTTCTCAATACGGACAAATGACAGCTGGCTCCTATATGTATATTGGTCCACAAGGAATTGTACATGGAACAACCATTACTGTTTTGAATGGATTCCGAAAAATCAAAAAATCTCCTGCGGGTTCTTTATTTGTTACTTCTGGATTAGGGGGGATGTCAGGAGCTCAACCAAAAGCAGGAAATATTGCAGGTTGTGTGACTGTTTGTGCGGAGGTAAATCCAAAGATTACAAAAATAAGACACGAACAAGGATGGATCAACGAAGTAATTGATGATATTAATCAATTAGTTGTACGAGTAAAAGAAGCGCAAGCAAATAAAGAGGTTGTTTCGATTGCCTACTTAGGAAATATCGTAGATGTTTGGGAAGCTTTTGATACTCAAAATATTCATATTGATTTAGGTTCTGATCAAACTTCCCTACATAATCCATGGGCAGGAGGATATTATCCTATTGGATTAACGTTCGAAGAGTCTAATGCTTTAATGGCAAACAATCCTGAAGAATTCAAACATAAAGTACAAGCGACATTAGTTCGTCATGCAGCAGCAATAAATAAGCATACTTTAAAAGGTACGTATTTCTTTGATTATGGGAATGCATTTTTACTAGAGGCTTCTCGCGCTGGAGCGGATGTTATGGCTACAAATCATATTGATTTTAAATATCCTTCTTATGTTCAGGATATCATGGGACCTATGTGTTTTGATTATGGTTTTGGTCCATTTCGTTGGGTTTGTGCATCCGGGAAAGCAGAAGATTTAGCTAAAACAGATGAAATTGCTTGTCAAGTATTAGAAGAATTAATGAAGACAAGTCCAGACGAGATACGTCAGCAAATGGACGATAATATTACGTGGATTAAAGGTGCGCAACAAAATAAATTAGTTGTCGGTTCTCAAGCACGTATTTTATATGCGGACGCTGAAGGTAGAATGCTCATTGCAGAAGCTTTCAATAAAGCAATTGCAGCAGGTCAAATTGGACCAGTTATATTAGGTAGAGATCACCACGATGTATCTGGAACAGACTCGCCTTATCGCGAAACTTCTAACATCTATGATGGTTCTAAGTTTACTGCGGATATGGCAATTCAAAACGTGATTGGAGATAGTTTCCGAGGAGCGACTTGGGTTTCTATTCACAATGGAGGCGGAGTAGGTTGGGGAGAAGTTATTAACGGAGGGTTTGGAATGTTATTAGATGGTTCTGCTGATGCAGATAGACGTTTGAAGTCTATGTTACATTGGGATGTAAATAATGGGGTTTCAAGAAGAAGTTGGGCTAGAAATGAAGGTGCGATTTTTGCGATTAAACGCGCAATGGAGCGAGAGCCTTTGTTGAAGGTTACGATACCAGAGTTGGTGGACGGAAATGTGTTGGATGGGTTGATATAAGGGGTTGATATAATGGGTGCGTCGCGACACACCCGAACGGCAACATAATTGATTATTAGTGGTTAGTAACGAAAAGTTACGTTTTACGTTTTTTCTTTTTAGCTGCAGGGAATAGGATATTGTTAAGAATTAAACGGTATCCTGGTGAGTTTGGGTGAAGGTTTAAATCCGTTGGAGGATCTTGCACCATGTGGCGGTAATCTTCTGGGTCGTGTCCACCGTAGAATGTCCAGGTACCTTGACCTAATTCACCGTGTACATATTTTGCTGTTCCAAGCGCTTTGTTTTCCCCTAAGATGAGAACATTTGATTTAATAAATTCTTTTTTAAAGTCGGTAGTTTGTCCCATGAAATCATCGATGATATCTGTGTGACATTGTGTTAACATAGTTGGAATCACATCCCATTTAGCAGAAAATTCAAACAAAGAGAATTTGTCCATTGCTTCCGATCTGTGTAAGTCCGTTCCGTCGATATTTGAATATTCATACACCAATGGATTTCGTTCTAAAGTAAATTTATCAAAGGCAAAAGTGTTTGTGTAATCGAGTTTTTGTTGGCAATTTGGATCAGATGGATCACCATCAAACATACTTTCACAAATATCTGTTTTGTGTGCTGCCAGTCCAATATCGAAACTATCGGTGCCACTACACATGGTGAAAAGGAATCCACCACCCAATACAAAGTTTTTAAGGTTGTTTGCAACCGCTAATTTTAGTTGTGATACCTTATGGAAACCTAACATTTTAGCATCGTTTTCTGCTTCCTCTACTTGCGCAAGATACCAGGGAGCATTTTTGAAATTGCTGTAAAATTTACCATATTGACCTGTAAAATCTTCGTGGTGTAAGTGAAGCCAATCATATTTTGGGAGTACCCCCATTACAATGGCGGAATCATAGATTTTATCGTATGGTATTTCTGCATATTCTAAAACAAGCGTAACTGCATCATCCCAAGGTTGTTTCCCTTTTGGTGTATAGACAGCAATTTTAGGTGCTTTTTCTAGTTGAATAATTTCTTGATTTACATCTGGATTGGATATTTCATTCCGAATAGCATTCGCTTTTCCGTCTGTAATAACCTCATATTTTACACCGCGAATAGTTAATTCTTCTTCAATTTTCACATCGTGGGTGCATAAAAAAGAACCACCTCTGTAGTTAAGTAACCACTCCAATGTTAATCCATTATTCAACATCCAGTATGCTATTCCATATGCTTTTAAATGGTTTGTTTGTCCATTATCCATAGGAATCAACACGCTTGTAGCGTTTAGTCGTAAACTAAAAGAAATAAGTAGAAAAAGAAATAGTAGTTTTTTCATTTGTTAGAAAGGATCATCAAGACTATCTGTATTGAAATCGAAATTTTCCTCTGCTTCATTCATTTTACTTTGAACGGTATAGCTATTTCCTGCAGGGGCATTATCGAAACCAGTATTTACTCCCAAAGCACCCATTGTTTTACCAATTGGTTGGAAATCTTCTTCGAATGAATCGAAATTATCGAAACGAGCATATTCCCCAATGAAACGTAAACGAACAGCATCTGTAGCACCATTTCGGTGTTTTGCTACTATGATTTCACCTACACCTAAATTGGATTCTCCTTCTTCGTTTTGAAGAATTTGATAATATTCTGGACGGTATAAGAATGATACGATATCGGCATCTTGTTCAATTGCTCCAGATTCACGTAAGTCGGAAAGTATTGGTTTTTTATCGCCTCCACGTGTTTCTACCGAACGACTCAACTGAGAAAGCGCAATTACAGGAATATTTAATTCTTTTGCGATTTCTTTGATTGAACGCGAGATAGTAGAAATTTCTTGTTCACGATTTCCTGAGCCTTTCGTTCCTCCTGCAGTCATTAATTGTAGGTAATCGATAATTACCATTTGGATATCATATTGACTTTTTAGTCGACGGCATTTTGCTCGAAGGTCAAAGACACTTAATCCAGCAGTATCATCAATATAAATAGGAGCTGTTGCTAGTTTTGCAATACGTGTATGTAATTGTTGAAATTCGTGTTCTGCTAGGTCTCCTTTACGTAGTTTTTCAGCACTGATACGAGATTCACTAGCAATTAAACGTTTCACTAATTGAACGGAAGACATCTCTAATGAGAAAAAGGCAACACCCATTCCGTAATCAACAGCAGTATTTCTAGCCATTGAAAGTACGAATGCTGTTTTACCCATTGCAGGTCGAGCAGCGATTACAATCATATCCGAACGCTGCCAGCCAGAGGTTAATTTGTCTAATTCCCGGAACCCAGTAGGAACACCAGATATACCATCTGTATTTTTAGAAGCTTTTTCAATTTCTAAAATAGCTTCACGTACAACGTTTTGCATTACGTCTACGTTCTTTTTCATGTTGTTTTCTGCAATCTTGAAAAGGTCACCTTCCGCTTTGTTTAGTAAATCAAAAACGTCCGTTGTTTCATCGAACGCATCGCGAAGTACTTCGTTACACATACGAATAATTTCCCGTTGGATGTATTTTTGGGAAATGATTCGTGCGTGGTATTCCGCGTGTGCAGCAGAAGCGATTCGGTGTGTTAATTGAGATACATATAAAGTACCACCAGCCATTTCTAACTCACCTTCTTTACGAAGTTGGGTAGTAACGGTAAGCAGGTCGATTGGATTTGTACTAGCGAAAAGTTCACGAATGGCTTTGTAAATCACCACGTGTTTTGGATCATAAAAACTACTAGGTGTCAGTACATCAATTGTGTCGTTCACCGCATTTTTGTCTAACATCATTGCTCCCAAAACAGCCTGTTCTAAATCAACAGCTTGTGGTGGTCGCTTACCGAAAGCCTCCGGAAAATCTGCGTTTGCAGGTTTCGTTCTGGTTAGCGGTTTTTTGATTTTATCCGAATTATTTTCCATAGAAACAAATGTACGGAAAGGGAAGAGAGATACAAAATTTTGTTGATAAATGAGGAGAGGTTATTTCCACCTTTTTCACTTCGTAGCTGCTTCGAGTTGCATCGCCTAAAAAGTGGAGTAATATTTTGAGTATTTTAAGTTTATTTTTGTTTCAAAAGGTCATCCCCCTCGGTCCCCCTTCAAAGGGGGAAGATTTATTTAGAGCTTCGATTAAGAATAATTTTCAAGGTTTTTTAGACTCTGGTTTAAGGTTTAAGCGTTAAATATTTTCTTACATTTGCAGTCAAAAATTACTTGTTATGGCTGACTTTTTTTATCAAAATCCATTTCCAATTTTAGGAGATAAAACAGAATATAGAAAAATCACTTCTGATTATGTGAAGGTAGTAAACTACGGCAATAGAGAGGTGTTAGAAATCGATTCAAAAGGATTGGAAGTATTAGCACAAGAAGCGTTAAGCGATGTTTCTTTTTATTTGAGAGCATCTCATTTAGAAAAATTGCGTGCGATTATTGAAGATCCAGAAGCGACAGATAATGATCGTTTTGTAGCGTATAATTTATTGCAAAATGCAACCATTGCAGCGGAGGGTCAATTACCTTCTTGTCAGGATACAGGAACTGCAATTGTGATGGCGAAAAAAGGGGAGGATGTTTATACAGGCGCTATAGACGAAGAACATTTATCGAAAGGAATTTATAATACCTACCAAGAGAAAAATTTACGTTTTTCACAAGTCGTTCCATTGACGATGTTTGATGAGAAAAACTCAGGTACAAACTTACCTGCACAAATTGATATTTATGCGAAAAAAGGGATGTCTTATGAGTTCTTGTTTTTAGCAAAAGGTGGAGGTTCTGCAAATAAAACATTTTTATACCAACGTACAAAATCGTTATTGAACGATGCTTCTTTAGAGCAATTTGTAAGAGAGCGAATTAAAGATTTAGGAACTTCTGCTTGTCCACCATATCACTTAGCGTTGGTTATTGGAGGAACTTCTGCTGAATCAAACCTAGCGACAGTAAAGAAAGCATCTGCGGGTTATTTTGATGAATTGCCAACTGAAGGAAATGAAGGGGGGCAAGCATTCCGTGATTTAGAATGGGAGGCACGTGTTCACAAAATTTGTCAAGAGAGTTTGATTGGAGCGCAATTTGGTGGTAAATATTTTACCCATGATGTTCGTGTGATTCGTTTACCTCGTCATGCAGCTTCATGTCCAGTAGGATTGGGTGTATCTTGTTCTGCAGATAGAAATATCAAAGCAAAAATCACGAAAGATGGAATTTTTGTAGAGCAGTTAGAACAAAATCCACGTAGATTATTGCCAGAGACGGCTCCACATTTAGAGCCTGCAGTAGAAATCGATTTAAATCGTCCAATGGCAGAAGTTTTGGCTGAATTGTCGAAATATCCGATTAAAACGCGTTTGAAATTAAATGGTACATTGATTGTTGCGCGTGATATGGCACATGCTAAAATCAAAGAAATTATCGATGCTGGTCAACCAATGCCAGAATACTTTAAAAACCACCCAATTTATTATGCGGGTCCTGCGAAAACACCAGAAGGAATGCCATCCGGAAGTTTTGGTCCTACAACTGCAGGTAGAATGGATGCTTATGTAGATCAATTCCAATCGTTAGGAGGGAGTATGATCATGTTAGCGAAAGGAAATCGTTCGAAAGATGTTACAAATGCATGTAACAAATACGGTGGTTTCTATTTAGGTTCGATTGGTGGTCCTGCGGCTATTTTAGCGAAAGAGAATATTACTTCTGTTGAGGTGGTTGATTTTCCAGAGATGGGTATGGAGGCAGTGAGAAAGATTACGATTAAGAATTTCCCAGCGTTTATTATTACGGATGATAAGGGGAATGATTTTTTTGAAAATATTTAGAAAAGTTTTAGTGATTATTTTTTTTGATGTTATAGATTGAGCCCCGGTTTTACTGGGGCTTTTTTTGTTTCGCTTTGCGAAACGGAGTTTGTTCTGTTACTTTTTGGAGCAGCAAAAAGTAACCAAAAACTGCTTGTCGCTCGAAAAGCATCGGCTTTTATTTCGAAACGTTCGCTACAAAAACAAAACTCGTCGTTCCTCCTCAGACAGTTGTTTTTGTTACGCTGCCTTATTCGATAAAAGCACGATTTACTTTTCTAATGCGACGACTTTCGGTTCACGTTTTTTAGTGGTTCCTGAATAGTTCAATCGCATTGGTTGGGCGGTTGTATTTTGACTTTGTCAAAATGGACTCTGCGTCCTCTAAAACGAGTGAGCGTCAAATTCTCAAAAAAAACTCTTCGGTAATGATATAAACTATCCTTTGTGATTTTGTGATTTTCAGATTGAACTGTGGATTAAATTCTTCTATTTTTCGATTTTGTGATTTTAATTATCTTTATGGATTCAACTAGTGCAAGTTTAGTATGGCAAAAAATAAATTACGTCGTTTCAGTGAAATGAAAGAATGGTCTAATGTGTATGAACCATCGTTGGATCCATTAAAGCGGGAGCCTTTTCCTTTGAAAGGGAAATGGAATGCGGAACATTTCAAGAACGAGAATCCGATTGTTTTGGAGTTGGGTTGTGGTAAAGGGGAGTACTCGATTGGGATGGCGGATCATTTTCCAGAGAAGAACTTTATTGGTGTTGATATTAAGGGTGCGCGTATTTGGGTTGGAGCGAAGGATGCTGTGGAACGTGGTGTGGAGAATGTTGCTTTCTTGCGTACGAAGATTGATTTTATCACCGATTATTTTGGAGAAAACGAAGTAGATGAAATTTGGCTGACATTCTCAGATCCTCAACCGAATAAACCTAGAAAACGTTTGACTTCATCGTTATTTATTAATCGCTACCGTAAAATCTTAAAAAAAGGTGGAATTATCCATTTAAAAACGGATAGCGATGTCTTGTTTGAATCTACGGAAGAAGAAATCAAAGAACACGGGTATGACTGTTTGGAATTGACCTGGGATTTGTATGCTTCCTTGGAAGGTAAAACGGAATTAGAACGCGAGATTTTTTCGATTAAAACGCATTATGAAGAGTTGTTTACAGCGAAGGGTAGTGTGATTAAGTATTGTAAGTTTAGGGTGGGGTAGGAATTAGCTTTTAGCAAATAGGCAATAGCATTTAGCAGATAGTTTTGGAAGGGAGGAAATAGGCAATAGCTTTTAGTAGGGAGCAAATAGGCAATAGCTTTTAGTAGATAGTTTTGAAAGGGAGGAAATAGGTTATAGCTTTTAGTAGAAAGGCAATAGCATTTAGCAGATAGTTTTTAGAAAGGAGGAAGCACGAATATTAATCAATCTTTTCCAACTCCTCTTTTAACATTTCTTTTAACATTTCATCTTCTTGTGCGCCGACGAATGATTTGCGTTGGTTGATGACAAAATGTGGGACACCACGAACACCAAATTTACGTCCTCTTTCCATGTCGAAGTTGAAGGCTTGGGTGTATTCGTCGGAGTGGATGATTTCAAGTGCTTTGGTTTTGTCTAAACCTAAGTTTTCGATCGATTTTAAGATGTTTTCTTCTGCTGAAAAATCTACACAGTTGGTAAAGTATTGGTATAAAAACTCTTCTTTAAATTGTTGTCCTTTGTTTTCGGTTTTGCTCCACTGCCATAAACGGTGAAGGTCGTAGGTGTTGAAAACAGGAGTTTGGTCTAATTTCAAATCGATACCATAACGTTGACCTGTTTGGTTCAATTCCACAAACATGTTGGTTAAACGTTCCATTGGAATACCTGTTTTTTCTGAAAGGTGAATGGCAGAATTTTTGGAGATGTTCTTAGGGAAAGTTGGGTCTAATTGAAAACTTCTCCATGTGATTTCTACTTTGTCAAGGGCGTTTAGTTTACGCAAGGCTTGTTCGAGTTTCATTTTCCCGATGTAGCAGAAAGGGCAAACGATGTCGCTCCAGATTTCGATTGAAAGAGTAGGGGTCATACTTTTAATGGAATATTTTCACCTCCCTTAATCCCTCCTCGAGGAGGGAAAAAAGAGGGCCGTCCTTACGGTTTCAAAAAGTATATTATTGTACAATAGTTTTGAATTCTTCAATAGCTTTGTCGACGCCTTGTTTGTTTTTACCACCAGCAGTTGCGAAGAATGCTTGTCCGCCGCCACCTCCTTGGATGTGTTTGGAAATTTCACGGATGATTTTTCCAGCGTCTAATCCTTTTTCTTTAGCAAGTGCTTCGTCGATGATGATGGTTAACGAACATTTATCTTCTTCTACACCACCAAAGATTCCAACGAAATTGGAAGTTTCCCCTTTTAATTGGTACGCGATGTCTTTGATACTTCCCGCGTCTAGATTTACTTTCGTTCCTAAGAAATTGATGCCGTTGATGCCTTCAATTTTTGTTTTCAATTCGTGTTTCACCGCTTGTGCTTTCTCATGTTGGAAAACTTCGATTTGTTTTTGTAGTGCTGCATTTTTTTTGTTTAGTTCTTCAACTGCTTCTACAATGTTTTTAGGATTCTTAAGTACCTCTTTGATTTCGTTTAAGGTTTCTACTTGTGAACGGTAGAATTCTTCCGCTGTAGTACTTGTGATTGCTTCAATACGACGAATACCTGCTGCAACAGCTGCTTCCGAAGTGATTTTAAATAAACCGATAGCGCTAGTTGTAGCAACGTGTGTTCCACCACATAATTCGATGGATTCTCCGAATTGGATAGCACGCACTGAATCTCCATATTTTTCGCCAAACAAAGCCATTGCACCCATGGATTTTGCTTCTTCGATAGGAATGTTGCGGTGTTCGTTTAACAAGATGCTTTCACGAATATTAGCGTTCACTAATTCTTCTATTTTTTTCAATTCTTCATTGGTCACTTTAGAGAAATGTGAGAAGTCGAAACGTAGGTTTTTAGCATTTACCAAGGAACCTTTTTGTTCCACGTGTGTTCCAAGAACCGTTCGTAAAGCATGGTGTAATAAATGCGTCGCAGAGTGGTTGCATGCAGAAAGTGCACGTTTAGTTTTATCTACATTTCCAACAAATATTGCTTTCGGATCTGCAGGTAATTTTTCCGCTAAATGAACGATGAGGTTGTTTTCCTTTTTCGTGTCGAAGATGCTTGTTTTTTCACCGTTAGCCTCAATGAATCCAGTATCACCCACTTGTCCACCACCTTCTGGGTAGAATGGAGTTTGGTTGAACACCAATTGGTAGAACGTTTTTTGTTTTTGGCTTACTTTACGGTATTTGATTATTTGTAGTTCGGCAGTTAGGTTGTCGTATCCTACAAATTTCTCGTCTTGATCTGGCTGTAATTGCACCCAATCGTCTGTTTCAATCGCAGTTGCAGCACGTGAACGGTCTTTTTGCGTTTGAAGTTCTGCTTGGAAAGCTTCCTCATCAATAGACAACTCATTTTCTCTTGCAATTAAAGAAGTCAAATCTACAGGGAAACCGAACGTATCGTATAATTCGAACACAGAAGTACCGCTTAGCACTTTTGTATTTGTTTCTTTTGCGGTTTTCATTAAGTTATCCATTCTTCGAATCCCTAATTCTAGCGTTCTAAAGAAACTTATTTCTTCTTCGTGAATTACTTTTTGAATGATATCTTTTTGTGTGATTAGTTCTGTGAAATATTCCCCCATTGTTTGTCCTAACACTACAGACAATTCCCCCATGAAAGGTTCTTTTAAGCCAAGCGTTTGGTATCCGTAACGAATTGCGCGACGTAAGATTCTTCGAATTACATAACCAGCACCGGTGTTGCTTGGTAATTGTCCGTCTGCAATTGAGAACGCGATCGCACGAATGTGATCCGCGATGACACGTAAAGCGATATCTGTTGTTTCCACTTTCCCATATTGTACACCAGATACTTTTTCCATGTGTTTAATAAGTGTTTGGAAAAGGTCTGTATCGTAGTTGGAAGTTATTCCTTGCAAAGCCATTGCTAAACGCTCTAATCCCATCCCTGTATCTACGTGTGTTGCAGGAAGTGGTTCTAGGCTTTGGTCCGCTTTACGGTTGAATTGCATGAAAACGTTGTTCCAAATTTCGATTACTTGCGGGTGATCGTTGTTTACTAAGTCTTTTCCAGGTGTTTTTAAACGATCTTCTAGTGGGCGAATATCTACATGGATTTCCGTGCATGGTCCGCAAGGTCCCGTTTCTCCCATTTCCCAGAAGTTATCTTTTTTGGAAGCGAGAAGGATACGATCTTCCGCGATGAAGCGTTTCCAGATAGCAAAACTTTCTTCGTCTTTTGGAACGTTATCTTTTGCGTCCCCTTCGAATACAGTTACATATAATTGATCTTTCGGTATTTTGTATACTTCCGTTAACAATTCCCATGCCCAAGAAATAGCATCTTCTTTGAAATAATCGCCGAAAGACCAGTTTCCAAGCATTTCGAACATGGTATGGTGGTAGGTATCTACACCCACTTCTTCCAAGTCGTTGTGTTTTCCAGAAACACGTAAACATTTTTGTGTGTTTGCAATACGCGTTACGCTTGGTTTGGCATTCCCCAAGAAATAATCTTTGAACTGATTCATCCCTGCGTTCGTAAACATCAACGTCGGGTCGTTTTTTACAACCATGGGTGCAGAAGGAACGATTTTGTGTCCTTTACTAGCGAAAAAGTCGAAAAAATGCTGTCTAATTTCTTGAATAGTCATAGTATCTTGGGTGTTTTGATTCAATTTTGCTCAAAGATAAGGGATTAAAAAGAAAGTTACTTTTATCGGGGTGAAAAAAAGTATGTTATAATGGATGAATTTGATGAAAATTTCGGTAGAATAGTTTTGTTGGATTTGATGTTTTAGTGTAAATTAATAGTAGAAGAAGATTTTTTGTTTTTAATTAACTGAAAATAAGAGTTTTAAATTTTAAAGGTTGTTAATTTATTATTTGAAAAATGAGTCAATTTAATCCAAGGATTCATCATCGACGTTCGATACGATTGAAAGGGTATGATTATGCACGGGAAGGTTTATATTTTATTACCATCTGTTGTTTTGAGAATAAGCATCTGTTTGGAAAGATAGTGGATGGGGTGGTGATGTTGAATGAGGCAGGGAGAGTTGCGGAAAGGTGTTGGGAGGAGATTCCGGAGCATTTTAAAAATGTTGTGTTGCATGCGTTTGTGATAATGCCGAATCATGTGCATGGGATTTTGGAGATTGTGGGGGCGAAAAATGAAGAGGATGGCAACGTGGCAGGGGCGAAAATGAAAAATAATGGGAATAATGAAAATAATGCGGATAGGGAAGGGGCGAAAAATTTTTCGCATGTACGTGTGGATATCATTGGGAATAGAAATTCGCTCCTGCCGCAATCGCCATCGCGAACGATTGGGTCGGTGGTTCGGGGTTTCAAAATAGGAGTCACGAAATGGATGCGTCAAAATACGGGTGTAATAAATGTATGGCATCGCAATTATTATGATATAATCATTCGCAATGAGCAATCGTATGATAACATATCAAATTATATTGTCAATAATCCAATAAATTGGCGGGATGATCGGTTTTTAAAATGATATTGTCACCCATTTTCTGCCAAAACGACATATTTACTCTTTGAAACATCGTGTAGACGAGGAAAAATGGCATAAAAACAGATTAAATCCCTTGTGGCACAAAGATTGAAATAGGAAAGGAAATTAAAAAAGCAAAAACAAAGATTATGGGAAAAATAATTGGAATTGACTTAGGAACCACAAACTCGTGTGTATCTGTAATGGAGGGAAATGAGCCAGTGGTTATCGCTAACTCTGAAGGAAAAAGAACAACTCCTTCGATTGTTGCATTCGTAGAAGGTGGTGAGCGTAAAGTAGGGGATCCTGCAAAACGTCAAGCAATCACGAATCCAACAAAAACAGTTGGTTCAATCAAACGTTTCATGGGTGCTACTTATGATGATACAAGAAAAGAATCTGAACGTGTACCATATACAATCGTAAAAGGGGATAATAATATTCCACGTGTACAAATTGATGACAGACAATATTCTCCGCAAGAGATTTCTGCAATGATTCTTCAAAAAATGAAGAAAACTGCTGAAGACTATTTAGGACATGAAGTTACGGAAGCTGTTGTAACAGTTCCAGCATATTTTAACGATGCGCAACGTCAAGCTACAAAAGAAGCAGGTGAAATCGCTGGTTTAACAATCAAAAGAATTATTAACGAGCCAACTGCAGCAGCATTAGCTTACGGATTAGATAAAAAAGGAACAGACAAAAAAATCGCAGTATTCGATTTCGGTGGAGGAACACATGACGTTTCTATCTTAGAATTAGGGGATGGTGTATTTGAAGTATTGTCTACAGACGGAGATACGCACTTAGGAGGTGATGATGTGGATGCAGTAATCATTGACTGGTTAGCTGACGAATTCAAAAGTGATGAAGGAGTTGACTTACGTAAAGATCCAATGGCATTACAACGATTGAAAGAAGCAGCAGAGAAAGCGAAAATTGAACTTTCTTCTACAGCATCTTCTGAAATCAATTTGCCATACATCATGCCAGTGGATGGTGTTCCAAAACACTTAGTTAGAACATTACAAAAAGCGAAATTTGAGCAATTAATTGCTTCTATCGTTGAAAGAACAATTGCTCCATGTCGTTCTGCATTAAGCAACGCAGGTTTAACACCAAGCGATATCGACGAAGTTATCTTAGTAGGTGGATCTACACGTATCCCAGTTATTCAAGATGCAGTTGAGCGTTTCTTCGGAAAAGCACCATCTAAAGGAGTTAATCCAGATGAGGTAGTAGCATTAGGAGCTGCAATCCAAGGAGGTGTATTAACAGGAGAAGTGAAAGACGTATTATTATTAGACGTTATTCCATTGTCTTTAGGTATTGAAACAATGGGTGGAGTATTGACAAAATTAATCGATGCTAACACGACTATTCCTACAAAAAAATCAGAGACTTTCTCTACAGCATCTGACAACCAACCATCTGTAGATATTCACGTATTACAAGGTGAGCGTCCAATGGCAACAGACAATAAATCATTAGGTCGTTTCCAATTGACAGACATTCCACCAGCACAACGTGGTGTTCCTCAAATCGAAGTAACATTTGATATTGATGCGAATGGTATCATGCATATTTCTGCTAAAGATAAAGGAACTGGAAAATCACAATCTATCAAAATTGAAGCTTCTTCAGGTTTGAGTGATGAAGATATCCAAAGAATGCGTGCTGAAGCGGAACAAAATGCGGATGCTGATAAACGTAAGTTAGAAGAAATCGAAAAAATCAACAAAGCGGATTCATTGATTTTCCAAACGGAGCGTCAAATGAAAGAGTACGGTGATAAGATTGCTGCGGACAAAAAACAACCAATTGAAGATGCATTAGCTGCGTTGAAAGTGGAGTTCGAAGCGAAAAACATCGCAAACTTGGATGCTGCAATGGAGCGTTTGAATAACGTATTCCAAGCTGCTTCTCAAGACATGTACAATGCTGGTAATGCTGGCGGAGATCAAGCACAAGGAGCGTCAAATGATGGAGGTAATCCAGCAGATGAGGTTACGGATGTTGACTTCGAAGAAGTAGAAGATAAGAAAGAAGGAAAATAATTCTTTTTTAAATACATTATGAAAAGGGCTGTCTCACGACAGCCCTTTTTTTGTTTTAAATTTTAAAAATCTGTTTGATAAATAATTACAGCAATACTCTATAGTATTTATACGTGATTTTTTGTTTGTATTCTTAAGTGTGAATTAATCCAATTAATTTTAAATATCCATTTTTCACTAGCAATAAGGATAATTAAATTGGTTTTTGATAACTTTTAAGTTAACTTTGATTTGAACTTACAACGAAAAATAATTTTTTATAAAAACCACTTTATTGATTTTTATAAGAATCAACCTGAAAAAGTCCAGGAGAAAATAGTGTATGTTTTAATGATTTTAAAGACTGTGCAATATGTGCCAAAAAAATTTTTAACTCATATTTCTGGAGAAGAAGGTTTATATGAAGTTAGGGTTGAGTATGAAAGTAATATTTACCGTATTTTTTGTTGTTTTGATCAAGGAAATTTGATTTTGCTTTTTAATGGGTTTCATAAAAAATCACAGAAAACACCTAGAAATGAAATTAAATTAGCGCGTAAATTAAAAAACGAATATTTTATTTTGAAAAATAATTAGGACATGAAAAAAGAGAACATTAATAAGATTTGTGACTTTGATGCGCTTTTAGATTTGAAATATGGAGAGAAAGGGACTGATAAAAGAGAACAATTTGAGAGTCGTGCTACCTATTTTATTATCAGTGAAATTTTGAAAGAGGCGCGCAAAGAAGCTAACATGACGCAGGAGCAATTAGCTGAAAAAATTGGCACAAAAAAAAGCTATATTTCACGCATTGAGAATGGTAAATGTGATATTCAACTTTCTACATTATATCGAATATTTGAATTTGGTTTAGGTAAACAAGTAAATTTAACTTTTGGATAATTGTTTTTAACATTTGACTATCCACAAAATTTCCCAAAAAAATCTTTCATCGTGATTTTTCATGTATCTTTAATCTCGATAAAATAAAAAATTAGATCCTATGTTTGGAAACGACGAATTTAGAAAATATGCTACAAAACATGTAGGTATAAGCAGTATGCATTTAGAAAGTTACATTGAATCTTCTGTAACACCATATATCATTGAGGAACGTCATTTGAATATGACACAAATGGACGTGTTTTCACGTTTGATGATGGATAGAATCATCTTTTTAGGTACAGGAATCAATGACCAAGTTGCGAATATTATCAATGCGCAATTATTGTTTTTAGAGTCTGTAGATGCTAAAAAAGACATTCAAATTTACTTGAATTCACCAGGTGGATCTGTATACGCAGGCTTAGGTATCTATGATACAATGCAGTATATCAAACCAGATGTTGCAACAATTTGTACTGGTATGGCTGCTTCTATGGGAGCTGTCTTGATGTGTGCAGGTACGAAAGGAAAACGTACAGCATTGAAACATTCACGTGTGATGATTCATCAACCATTAGGAGGTACTCAAGGTCAAGCTTCGGATATCGAAATCACGGCAAGAGAGATTCAAAAATTGAAAAATGAATTATATCAAATCATTGCAGATCATTCTGGTCAAGATTTTGATAAAGTTTGGGCTGATTCTGACCGTGACTACTGGATGACAGCTGAAGAAGCTAAGGCATACGGTATGGTGGACGAGGTTTTGGTTCGCAACCCCAAATAAATAATCGGTTGATTTAAACTAACACTAACATCGTTGTTCTCGATTCAAAAATGCTCATTTACTTTTGTAAACTCCGCCTTTTTCATCTTTGAACGCCTCGTTATTACTATTTTAAATCAACCTAATTAATATTAATTAAGAGATACTATAATTTAGTATCTCTTTTTGTTCCAATATATATATGGCAAAAAAAGAAACGAATTGTTCATTTTGTGGTCGTCCGAGAGCGGAAGTAGGGATGTTGATTGCCGGGGTTTCTGGACATATCTGTGAAAGTTGTATTACACAAGGGTATACGATTGTACAGGAAGAAATGGGAGCTGGAAACAAAGCTACTACTAAGCCTCAAGAACCATTAAATGTATTGAAACCAAAAGAAATCAAAGCGAAATTGGATGAATATGTGATTGGTCAGGAGGATGCTAAAAAAGTGTTATCCGTATCGGTGTATAATCATTATAAACGCTTGAATCAAAAGGTAACGAAAGATGAGGTGGAGATTGAGAAATCAAATGTTATTTTGGTGGGTAGAACGGGTACAGGAAAAACATTATTAGCGAAAACCATTGCGAAAATGTTGAATGTTCCATTTTGTATTGCCGATGCTACTGTATTAACAGAGGCAGGTTATGTAGGAGAAGACGTAGAAAGTATCTTGTCTCGCTTGTTACAGGCTGCTGATTTTGATGTAGATGCTGCACAAAGAGGAATTGTTTTTATCGATGAGATTGATAAAATTGCACGTAAGAGTGATAATCCATCGATAACACGAGATGTATCTGGAGAAGGAGTTCAACAAGCTTTATTAAAATTATTAGAAGGTACGGTAGTGAATGTTCCACCACAAGGAGGAAGAAAGCATCCAGAACAAAAAATGATTCAAGTTGAGACAAAGAACATTTTGTTTATTTGTGGAGGAGCGTTTGATGGTATTGAAAAAATTATTTCTCGAAGAATTAATCGTCAGACGATAGGTTTTACTTCCAATGATACCGTTCGTATCGATGGGGATAACTTCTTGAAATACATTAATCCAACGGATATAAAAACATTTGGTTTAATACCGGAATTAATCGGTCGTTTTCCATCGTTGACGTATTTAGAACCGTTGGATGCCAAGAGTTTGAAGCGTATTTTGACAGAACCTAAAAATGCATTGGTAAAACAATATTTACGTTTGTTTGAAATTGATGGAACTAAACTTTCGTTTGATGCGGCGGCATTAGATTTTATTGTGGATAAAGCGATTGAATTTAAGTTGGGTGCTCGTGGATTACGTTCGATATGCGAGGCGATTTTAACGGATGCCATGTATGAAATTCCTTCGGAAAAATTAGGAGAATTTAAGGTAACCTTAGAATATGCGAAAGAGCAATTTTCGAAATCGAAAGTGGCGCAGTTGAGTGTTGCGTAGTAGAGACGCAAAGCATTGCGAAGAGACGCAAAGCATTGCGTCTGTACGGAGCAAATAAAATATGGATTATGAAAATGGGTGTTTAGAAATTTCTAAACACCCATTTTAATTTTAGGTAGAAATGCATAGCATTTCTACTAGAGAATTGGAAAAAGTTCAGGTACTGATTTATTTTCAAATGTTTTAAACTTCTCAAGTTCTGTATTTTCAAGAAGTTCTTTAAGGATTATTCCTTTGTTAAATTCTTTCCCGCGATTTATTGCGTTTACTTTCATTTCAGTCTGAGCTTCTTTGTTTTGAAAGAAATGAATAGCATGTTTAACCATTTCTGATTTTCCGGAAGCTAAATACCCTGTGTTTTCAGTGATAATATCTTTAGGTCCTTTTGCTTTGTATGCAATCACTGGAAGTCCACAACTCATAGCTTCAAGTACTACACAACTAAACGTATCAAATTTAGACGGAAGAATTAATAAATCTGCAGACGAATAAATTTCAGGTAATTTAACAGCGTCTACCCAACCTAGGAAAATAGCATTTGGAAGTTGTTTTTTCAATGCTTCTTCTGCTGGTCCTGTTCCGGCAAAAACAAGTTTTACATTTTTAATTTCTTTTTCAATTTCTGGAAAAACAGAAATGATATCCATCACCCCTTTTTCATTGCTTAATCGCCCGGTGAATAAGATTACGTTATCGGATTCTTTACAACCAAATAATTTTTTCTTGGTGCTTTTTCTTGGATAGAATGTATCGTTGCACCAATGTGCTGTACGTTTTATTTTCTCTGGTGCGAAATCCATGTCCTTGCTAGAAAACCAGTTTTGATGGTCTGAATTTAGTACATATAATTGATCGAAACCACTATAAAATGCACGTAACATTCTTCGAACACGATTTAAATTATGTCCATCAACCCCAAGTACTTTTCTAGCAAATAATAGCCAGTCAGTATGTACATAAAAATTCGCAGGAACAGAATATGCATTTTTAAGGTAAAGCGAGATAGCACCCATTACACCTTCTGTAGAACACATAATTCTATCGTATTCGTTTTCTAAGAAAAGATGGTGTATTTCATTCAAATTAGGAATTCTAATCGGTTGTTGTTTGTAGAATGGTAACGTGAATTCTGCCATTGGTTTAACAACGATTAAATGGTCATCCGCTTGTAAAGTACTACTGCATACTAGAAAATCAATCGGAAGGTTTAAACGTTTTACTTCTTTGTGCATTTCTTGTAATACAGATGAAACGCCATTTTTATCTTCAAAAGTATCTGTTAGCCACAACATTCTTTTAGGATGTTCAAATGCATTAATTTTTTTAGAGAAAACATCTAAAAGTGGGCGATTTGCATACATTACTTTTGAGCTTGTGAAAAGTGCTCCTTGAATGAGTGATGAAGCCAACATTGGAAATGGTAAACCATCTAAAAAATTGGAAATATCTGGATTTAGCATTTTCTTTCCAAAGAATTTTGACTTTTTACTTTTCGGCTTGGTTAACAAACGTATTTCACTTGGAATTTCTAAACTTTCAATAATTTCTGTTAGATTGATTTTTTCAAGGGAACCATCTTCGATTAGTTTGTTTACTTTTTCAGTCACTCGCGAGAACAAGATTTTGCTTAGTTCGTTATTAATTACATTTACGGATTCGATGATTTGTGTATTCATTTCTTCCCCTTCCAATTCATTTGCTTTCGCTATTTGCAAGGCGGCATCGAATACAGGTTTGTAAATTTTTGGTAATAATAAACGTTTTCTTTTGGATGGTACTTTTCCGATAAAGCAGTTATGAAATAATTCAATGAATTTCATGGTAACTTTATGACGACGTAATTCTGCAAAAGCATTTGTGACAAATAGGGCTAACATTTTTTCATTGAAAGAACCTTTGTGAAGCATGATTCTTACTAGTCCTGGATCTTCCATGTACATGGCAATTTGACAAAAATAATCCAGGAATGCAACTGTTAATTTTTCTGTATTTTGATGCGTCCCAAAAGGAGCCATTGCACCATTTCTAATCGCTTCTAATGCTAAAGAGGAGGTGGATTCTGTTTTTAATCTTTCTTGTAAATTAGGGATATGAAGGTAGGTTCCCGTTTGACCAGAAAATATTCCCATGTGACTATCCGAACCTCCAGAGTACGCTTTTTTGTAGCGGTTTTTGCAGTATAGACTAATGTCTATATTGAATCGCTCAGCATCTGTATCAATTTGTTCAGGAGTTAAGTTTTCTAACCATGTTTTCACTAATATGTTTTGCCAAGTATCTCTTTGTCCGTTTAACACTTCAAAACGTTCAAAAAGCAGCACCATTTTACTTAAAAAGTCAAAAGAAGGCGTTTTTTGAACATCATAATGATAAAGTGGATGTGCCCAAATGGTTGGTAGATTATTTGCGTGCGTGTATTGAAGAAACTGGTAGACATTTCTTCTTAATTTATTTAAAATCGGTTCTTGCTCTTTCGAGAATCCGTATGTTAATACATGAATTCCAATGTTGAAGTCAGGAACAGTACAACTAAATTCAGAACCAACTAACACATCGTTTCCTTTTTCTATTTGCTCGAAACAAGAACGTGCATTATTGTGGTTTGTAATGGTGATTGCGTTAACCTTGTTTTTTTCTAAACGTTTAATAAGCCTTTCGGTAGGTAACCATGTTTCTGGAACATTTAAAATTCGACCAATTAATTCATCCGGTACATCGCTATTGTAGTCGTGACAATGTAGGTCAATTTTTAGTACTTCGTGTATTGGAAATTTCTCTTTTTGAGTGGATAGAAATTCTTTAAGTTCTGTATTCAGCTCCGCCTGAAAGGAGGTTGATTTTTTAATTTTTACTGACATATTACTTTGCTAAATTTTTCAATAAAGCTAGGAAAGTTTGAAGAGAAAAAATAGGGGTAAGATGTTTAATAATATCAAGTTACAGAAATTTAACATTAAGAAAATATTGTGTCCTGCTCCTAGGAGAATACTAAATTTTGTAGTGACGTTTAAACGTAATTTTTAAAACGAAATATACCAAGCGTTTGGATCTACCTGATTTCTGAATTTATGTAATGTTGCATTTATTTTTTCGTTCGGTTTCATTTTATAAACTACATAATGAAGTTGATTCGTATGTGTAGGAATTAGCTCTAGATTATAATTTCTAAGTTTAGACAACTGTTTTTCTGCATTTGATTTGTAGTGAAACGCACCAAGCACGATATACTTATGTGAAATACTGTTTGGTTGTTTTGTTAGTACAGCAGTGAATGATTGGTTGGATGTTTTTTGGGATTCAAGTTGTTTTTTAAGTGTTGCAATAAGAGAATCCTTTTGTAGATTGTTGAAATTTAATATTTGAATAACAGCACGTAACGAATCCAGGTTGTACTCTTTTGAAGTAGCAATTTTCTGTTGTTCATTATTGATAGTTTCAATTTTCAACATTAAACCATCAATCTTACTTTTATTAATTACTTGTTTCTTATTATTTATTTTACCCTCATTAATAACTTGAACTTTGTCTAATAAATTACTTATTTTTTGCGTATGTTTTACATGCGTTGTGTCTTGTGAAAAAGTAAATCCGTGATAAAATAGAATGCTAAATACGATTAATTTTTTCATTTCTTTTGCAGTTTTTGTTGTAAAATTTTCAATTTATCTTCGATTTGCTTGATATATGCATCTATTATAGGTGTCATCTCAGGACTTGTCTGAATATTTGACAATTCAATTAATTCCTCTTGTACTTTATCCAATTCTTTTTGAATGTCTTTTGGTGAAATATTTTCGGTATTTGCTACTGTAGTTAGACGATTAAGAATGTTTTTCATTTTCAATAGATAATAGATATCTTCAGGGTCATTCGTTGTTGGAACAGGAATAGCTTCGTTTCCTTTTTCATCTTTTGAATCTCCATTAACATTCGTTTTTTGGATAGGTTGAAGTTTACGATTAGAAATATGAACATACGAAAATTCCATACCTCTTGAACCGGAAGCCACGTAATCACCAATGGAGGTTGCATAACTTACACGAATTATATTGTTTTCATTAAATTTTAAGCCGATTTGTGCAACCAATGCTTTTTGATAAATCCAGTTTACACCAACGATAGGTTCTGTATGTTTATTTACTTTAAAGTTTATTAATAAACCGGTATTATATTCTTTAGCATTACTTTGATTCATGTATAAGAATTTTGGTGTAATTGTCAAAAATTCTCCTATTGGATAGATTAGGTTGATATGGAAGTTAGAACGTAAATCTGTTGTGTGATCAATCGTATTTGCTTTGTTGATTGTTCCTACATGATAAAATGAAAGTCCTGTAGCTAATAACGTTTTCTTTTTGCCAAATTTGGTTCGATAATAGATTCCAACATTGTTATCTAAAGCATACAAACTTTGTCTCGTATAGTTTTCTCCAGAAGCAAAAGAATTATCGAATCCGCTTGCAGAATTAGGATTGTATTGCGATGCGTAGGTGAAATTTTGGGTGTTCATACTCGTGTTTAAAACACCAATTTGCATTCCTATTGAGAGACATCTTTTATCCTCATTATTTGCAGGATTAATAATTTTATATGCACCTGAAAGTAAAAAGTTGAAGGTATTAAAAGCACCACTTTCACTTCTATTATTGCCTAAAAATTGTCCAATAGCAAAACGGTTGGTTAAAGGCATATCTACTCCTAAGGAAGAAATTATATTTCCTGATTCACGAGAAGCATTAGAAGAACGGTAACCATTGTTTGTGTTTAATTGAACACCTTTAGAAGCATAAATTCGCTCACCTGTTAGGGCAGGGTTCAGATACAACGCATTTAGGTCATATTGATAATATCTAGCATCTTGAGCAAGGCTGATTAAAGCACTAAAAGATAAAAGTATGGATAAAATTAGTTTCATTGTCTTTCAGTTTTAACGCGTAAGATTGATTATACCATTTTTGGTAACTTCTTTACCATCTACTGTGGTAGCAGTAAATGCGTATTGGTAGGAGCCAATTGGTTGTGGTAGTCCTTTGTTTGTTCCATCCCATCCTTCATTTTGAGAGGTACTTGCAAAAATTTCATTCCCCCATTCATTGAATATTTTTAAATCGAGTTTAACAATTGGACCTCCTAAAATTTTAAAGACGTCATTGTTATTGTCACCATTTGGCGAAAATGCAGATGGAACAGCTAAAATGGTTGAAAAGTTTATTTTTATAGAATCACACGCAGTAGTGTAACAGGATTTAGAGGAGTATGCCGTTAAACAAACTTGATAATCTGCTGATTTTTCTTCGATATATGCATGTTGAGGTGTTACGAGTGCTGAACTGGTATTATCTCCAAATTCCCACAAGAACTCACTTGCATAACTCGATAAATTTTCGAAAGCAATTTTTAAATTTGGCACTAATGCACTCGTGTTTTTAATTGCGAATTTAGCAGTTGGTATAGGGTAGATGGTTATCATTTTAGCTTTTATCAAACTGTCGGTACATCCTAATGGAGAAGTTGCGATACATTTTACGGTAAATGTGTCCATGGATTGATATTTATGGAATGGACTAGGTGTAAAGTCTTTGAATCCATCTCCAAAATCCCATTTAAATTTAGTGTTGGATGACACAATAGAAGTATTTAAAAAGTTGATTACTTCCGGGAAACAACCTTCTACTTTATCGGAAGTGAAACTCACTTTTGGTACATCATCTATTTCAATTTCTTTTTGAATGCTATTTTCACAGTTTTGATCGGAAGATACGGTTAGTTTGATTAGGTATTTTCCAGCTTTATTAAATACATACGTTTTGTTTTGCGCTTGAATGATATCGTTGTTTATTTCCCATTTCCAATTTTTAATGGAACCTTTTGTAACAGAAGAGCTATCGATAAAATCTGTGATACGATTAGCGCAAAAGTTTTTTACTGTAAAATTAGGTTTAACAGCACTTAATGCATAGATATATCCTGGAATTTCAAGGGAATCTTTACATCCGCCTGGTGCGGTAATAATTTCTTTTACATTGAATAAACCATCTTTTAAATAGGTATGGCTTGGCGATTTTTCAGTAGAAGTGGTGCTATCCCCAAATATCCATTGATAGGTTGAACCATCCACCGTTGTAGAGAAATCATTGAATTTTGGCGTAAGTGGTAAGCAGCCAGATGTGTTTTGTGCACTGAATACTACAATTGGTTTGTCATTGATAACTAGATCTCTAACAATATCATTTGAACAACCAATACTTGAAGTAGCCGTAAGGTTTAATTTGTATTTACCTTTTTTAGCATATACGTGTGTTGGATTTTGAATGTTTGATGTACTACCGTCTCCGAAATCCCAGAACCATGAAGTGATTTTAGAAGCTAATACGGTGGATTGATCGGTGAAATTTATGATAGCATTCGAACATGTTACAGAGTTGCTAAATTCTGCAATGGGAACATTTAAAACAGTAATGTAGGATGTTCTAACTAATGAATCTTTACAACCACCTTTGGTTGTAATAATTTCTTTTATTGTGTACGAACGATTTTCTATAAATGTATGGGTAGGGTCTTTTTCAGTAGATAATTTAAAATTCCCAAAATCCCATAAATATTCGGAACCTTCATCTGTAATGGATTGATCACTAAAATTAACTGGGAAAGGAGAACATCCACTGATAGAATTAGATACAAAATCTACTTTTGGTTTATTGTTTATGGTGATTGTCTTGGTAATATTTCCTTTCGAACCTTTATCACTAGTTACGGTTAATGAAACTTGATAGGTTCCAGATTTAGAAAAAATGTGGGATGGATTTTCAAGGTCTGATTTAGTATCATCACCAAAGTCCCATTCCCATTTTGTTAGCTTACCACCGGTATACACAGAAGTATTTATAAAATTCATGGAAGCATCTACACATGCATTGGTTGAGTTCGTGAAATTTGCGGTTGGTTTGGAAAGTATAATAGAAAAGAAGTAGGAGCTAACACATCCTTCGGTTGTTCTTACCTTTAATGTAACTCCGTATTCCCCTCCAGATTTATACTGATGAGATGGATTTGATTCTGTACTTGTTTTTTGATCCCCAAAATTCCATTCATAGGTTGGTGAACTCCCTACATTTTCTGAAATATTTGTAAATTTCATAGAGTCTATAAGTGGTAAGAACTCCGAAGTAAAGTTTGCTTTTGGCGATTGATTAATTTCAAGTTCTTGGGTAACGGAATCCTTACAACCTTCTGCAGTTTGAACCACTAATTTTGTAGTATATTTTCCAGGATCGACATACGTAGTACTTACATTTTGAGTTGTAGAAGTTGAACCATTTCCAAGATCCCAATTATAGGTTGCAATTGAAATACCGGAGGAATTTAAGGGTCCGTTAAAAACTATTGGAGAACCACTACAAAGTAAACTAGTTGTTAATTTTGAGTTGGCAGTTATCGGTGTAACAGGTGTAACTTTGTTTTTACAAGGATACCCCACTAACAAAGTGGTTATTGCGAAGAAATCTGCTTCCGAAATTGTAGTACATGGTACGTTGATTTGAAAACGAACATATACAAGCGTGGTATTATTTGGAATTACATAGGAAACGTAAGGGCCTGATGTGTTGTTTCTTAAGAAATTATCATTCGGATTTAAAAAGGTATAAGGGTCTAGTTGCACAACTACTTTGCTTGTACTTATGTATGTTAATTTTGTTTGATTGAATTTCATTCTAAAATCAAAAGAACTCACAGGACCTTTCGATTTTACAAATATTGGTAGGTCAAAATAAGTCACACCATTTGAAAATGAATAGATAGCATTTTGTAAATCAAAAAACAAGGTGTCATTTGCAACATCTGGAGGAGGGGGCGGAAGAAAAGAGGAGTTGTTGGAAAAATTAAAAGTCTCTTTTGCGTTTAATTGAGAGGCGAAAAATAGGATTAAAATCCAAAGTATTTTTTTCATAGATTTGCGATTAAAAGTTACTTCACGTAACCTAACAAAGTTACTTTTGAAACACTAAATCAAAATAAACTCTGTGTTATGATATGTTTAATTACTTGTTTGCTTAATATTAATTTCATTCCTTTTTGCGCATAAAAAAAGGTCGAGAATTCACCACGACCTTTTCTAAAATCAAATGTATTATTTGTGATTGATAACGATTCGTTCTACTTTTTTATAGCTTTCATTGTAAATCTTCACTAAGTATATACCGTTTGTAAGGTTTGAAACATTGATTGATTCTTGTATGTTTGCATGTACGTTACTAGAAAACAGCACCTCTTTTCCAGAAATATCCGTGATCATTACTTTCGCGTTAACGTTAGCAAAGATGTTTACTATACCATCCGCAGGATTTGGATAAATTTTCACCTTGTCTGTAGCATCCAATGATGCAATACCAGCAGTAAGGATGTTAAGGACTTGCGTTATTGAATCTTTACAGCCTTCTGCAGTTTTTACTACTAATTTTGCATTATAATTTCCTGGATCGGTATATGTCGTACTTACATTTTTATCTGTTGAAGTTACCCCATTTCCAAGATTCCAACTGTAGGAAGTTATTGGAATACCTGCATTGTTTGTAGGGCCATAAAATAGAATAGGGGATCCACTGCTAAGTAAGCTGGTGGTTAATATTGTATTGGCAGTTATCGGTGTAACAGGAGTCACCTGGTTTTTACACGGATAACCAACCAATAAAGTCGTTATAGAAAAGAAATCTGTTTCTGAAATTGTTGTACATGGCACGTTGATTTGAAAACGAACATATACTAGGGTAGTATTATTTGGTATTACATAAGATACGGAAGGACCAGATGTGTTGTTTCGTAAGAAATTATCATTGGAGTTTAATGAAGTAAATGGTTGAAGTTGTGCTTCTATATTCGTTGTACTTATATAGGTAAGTTTTGTTTGATTAAATTTCATTCTAAAGTCAAAAGAACTTACAGGCCCTTTGGATCTTACATAGATCGGAATATCTACAAAGTTTTCAGTTTTTGAAAATGTATACATTGCATTTTGCAAATCAAAAAACAAGGTGTCATTCGCAACATCCGGTGGAGGAGGAGGAAGAAAAGCGCTATTTTTACAATTATTGTTTGTCTCTTTTGCATTTAGTTGTGCGGCAAAAAACAGCAGTAATATCCAAATTATTTTTTTCATAGAGGTTTGGTTAGAGTTACATCTTGTAACATTCCAGCAAAGGTACTTTTGAATCATCAAAACAAATTAAACTATATGCTATGATATGTTTAAATCCTTGTGTATTTAACATTAATCTCCTTCATTTTTGGGCATAAAAAAAGGCCGTGGTTTTCACCACGACCTTTCCGGATATCAATTGTATGATTAGTTGTTTATAACAACTCTTTCTACTTTGTTAAAGTTTTCGTTATATACTTTTACTAAGTACATACCGTTTGCAAAGTTAGAAACATTGATTGCTTGTTGCATGTTAGCATTTAAGTCACCAGCAAAGATTACTTCTTTTCCAGAAATATCTGTGATAATTACTTTAGAGTTAACACCAGCAACGATGTTTAATAAACCAGCAGCAGGATTAGGATAAACTTTCACTGAGTTTGAAGCATCTAATGCAGCAACTCCAGCAGCTAAACCTCTTAATTCTACTTTTACAGCTTTACCATCTAACATACCTTTAACAGATGTTAAATCTTCCATGTTAATCATTCCTTTTGCAGCATCAAATTGAACAGAAACTACGTTTGAGTTCTTATCGAAATTAGAGAAATCATTAGATGTGAAACGTAAAGTTCTATCATTTGTATTGAAATGACTGAAGCTTTCGATTTCGTTAGATTTAACAACAACGTTTTTGTATGTTAAAACTTCTTCGTTGAATGTAAGTGCAAAGTCAAGACCTTTCACTGCTTTTTCACCTTCGATAGAAACAGGAACTTCAATAGTAGAACCATTAACAGTTACGTTAGCAAAGTCAAATACGATTTTGTTATCTAAGTTTTTCACTAAACCATTGTTTGTGAAGTTAGCATAACTACCATCAACGTCACCCATCATGATACCTTTGTAAGTTTCTGCTATGATATCTGGACAGATAGCAAAATCAGTAACTGTAGCAGGTAAGAAGAAAGGAGTTACAGGAACTCTTGATTTAGAGAAACCACCAGCTAAATCATTAGAAGGATATGTAGCTGAAATTTGGTAAGCAGGATTGTTTTTGATTCTTAATGAGTCAACGAATGTCCAGTCTTTAGAAGCTTGTCCATTAGAAACACCAGCATTAGAATAGTTCCAAGCTTGTCTAAATTCACCAATGCTTAAAGCACCTCTTTGTCTGATTTGAGAGATATCTCCCGCAGAAATAACACCATCAATGTTAACATCCGCTGCAATCATTTGATAAACTGTAGGAGTTACCGCTACATCATTTAACAAGATAGAGTTAATGATGTTAACGTCACCTGCGTTTACTACGTCAAATACATCCGATGTATTAGCGATATCTCTTACGATACGAATACCTAAACCATTGTTTAAGTCGTATGTCATGTTACCATCGATATTCGCTTTAACTTCTAAGTTGTTACCATTTTGAATACCAGTAGTTACATCTGCACCAAATACAGAAGTAGCTAAGTAATCATTTGGACGACTCGCGTCAAATTTGATTGGTGTATTGTCTCCCCAGAATCTTAATGCCATTGGGAAGTTGAAATCTTTAAATGTAATTGCTTTACCAGCAGATACAGCTTTTGTAGAAACACCACCTATGTAAGACTCTTGTAAGAAAGAAGAAGATATTACTGCTGTATCCACAGAAGCAAAGTTTGCTGTTTTGTTAAATTCTACAGTAATGATTTTACCGATACCAGCAAATTTAGTGTTAGCAGGAGCATTCGCTTTGAAGTAAACAGAAATGTTCATTGTTCCAGCTACAGCGTTGATAGCGTTTGAAGTTTGAACGAATGCTGGGTTAATCAATTCATTGTTTACAGTAATATTTCCTGTTGGTGTAACTCTTGTTTTGTCATAAGCAACAACCATATCATAACCAATCACGTTGTCTACTGTGTTTGTAGCAGCAGCAGCAACAGCGATGTTGAATGTTGGAAGATTACATTTTTGACTTACCGTTACAACTTCATAAGGAAGTGCGTTTGGATCTGCAACAGAGAAAGTTTGAGCAGCTGAAGTAGTTACTGCACCTTTGTTATCTGTAGATCTAACAGTTAATGATTTATTTCCAGGTGTACTTGTCCAATCGTAAGAATATGGAGCAGTATTATCTGTACCAACTACTGTACCATTGATTAAGAATTCAACACCAGTTACAGTACCATCAGAATCTGTTGCAGTAGCGTTGATTGTGATAACTGTAGGAGCGATGATTGAACCTGCAATAGAAGGAGAGGTAGAAGCGATAATTGCTGATGGAGGATTGTTAGCAGCAATTGTAATGTTTGGTGTAGTTGAAGTTCCAGTTAAACCTAAGTTATCTGTAGCAACTGCTTTGATAGCACGAACACCTAAAGATGAAGTCCAGTTTACAGAGTAAGGAGCTGTATTATCAACACCAACAGAAACGTTATCTACGAAGAACTCAACTTGTGCAACTGAACCATCAACATCAGAAGCTGTAGAAGTTAATGTGATTACATCTCCAACGATACCGTTAGAACCAGCAACAGTAACTGTAGGAGCTTGGTTGTTAGCAACCGTGATAGCAACAGCAGAAGAAGTTGTGTTATCTCCTTTGTTATCTGTAGCAACAGCTGTTACGTTATGGTTACCAGCAACAGCAGTATAGTTAGCTGTAAATGGAGAAGCGTTATCAACACCAACAGAAACACCGTCTACGAAGAATTCAACTTGCGTTACTGTTCCGTCAACGTCTGCAGCAGAAGCTGTCAATGTAGTTGCAGTACCAGTGATGATAGCAGCACCGTTAGCAGGAGATGTTACACTTACTGTTGGAGGATTGTTTGGAGCTAAAGTTAATGACTCTAAAACTGTTTCACCAGCAGCAGCGTTAGATGCTACATATTTTTGAGAAACACCAGGAGTTGGCGTACCAATTTGGATGTTTAATTCAAAACGGAAAACACCATCTGTTGTAAACTGACCTAGTAATATTCTGTTTGCAGCAGTTGGTCCAGTTGCACCATTTAATGCAGAGATAGCACCATCTGTAATGATTAAAGAGTTACCTGATTGACTTGTTGCATCAAATAAACCTCCTGTTGGGTCAAAACCTACGAAAGTAACAGCCTCTGGAGAACCAGCGATGTTACCATCTTGTGTTTTTAATCCAGTACCAATTAAAGCATTAGTGTTGTTTAAGATAGAAGATAATGTCAATAAATTGGCAGCACCGTTATCATCTGTTTTCAATACACCAAATTGTCCTGTTGCAGAAGCACCTACAGAGAACCAAGAGTCAAGTGCAACTGTATTGCTTTTTAAAAATGAACTTGCGATAGCATTTGCTGTTGTAGCTCCACGATCTTCATTGTTGAAGAAAGAAGTAGAAGTAGAAACTTTTAATGGGTGAGCAGCGTTACCATATAATGCTTGGAATTTGTATCCAGGTAACATATCTGCATAAACACGGTACGTTACGGATCCTACTGGAAGTACACCGGTAGAACCAGCAGCATCTGCAGCATCCGCGATGTAGTATTTTTCAACTACGATATTTTCTAAACCGTTTTGCGCTTGTGCAAAACCACCTCCTAATAAAGCTAAGCTTAAGCTCATTAAGATTTTTTTAGCAATTCTTCTTTTTTGTCTTTTTGTTTCCATTTTTATTTTGTTTTTAAAATGAACAGAGTCCTAAATTTTAGGACTCTGTATTGATTTTTTTAGTTACAACTAGTTCCGAAAGAAGAAGATAATTGTAAGAAGTCATTTACGTTAGTAACACCATCTGCGTTGATATCCGTAGGACATGCAGCAAGACCTTTAGTAGCACCTAACATGTGAGAGTAAGACCAGTCAGATAACCAGTTTTCGTTCGCATTAGGAGAAAAAGCACCTCTGTAGTTAGCAGTTCTGTAGAAACCATCTATTGGTGCAGTTGGACAACTAGCAACGGATAAAGCTGGATTTGGAGTTACGTCGTTTTTAACAGTAATTGCATTGGTTGTAGTATTGATTGTATAAGCATAATCAAAACCAGGCAAGGTATTTCCAGCTACGATTACGTTACCGTCAGCAGCAAATTGATCAGTATCAATTTGAAGAACGTTAGCTGCAGAACCACCTACAGTTAATGGGTTAGTTACACCAACAAATGTGTTACATTTAACTTTTAAGATAGCTGTTCCGTTTCCAGCTGTTGATGACCAGTTATGGTAAGATTCAGAACCTCCTGTACGAGTACCAACTGATTTTACTGTGTTAAAACCATTCATGAAGTTTGCAAAAACAGAGTTATAGAATTCACCACCAGTTAATTCTTTTGCTGCGATTGCAAACATTCCTGTATTATCAGATGTTTTAGTTGTTTTAGCATTACCAATCATAGTAACGTTATAGAAAACAGGGATAGATTTAGGGTTATTGTTTGTTTTGTTATCATCTGAATCTGCTTCAAATCCGTTATCTGAATCAGGGCTAGAAGTAAGATCTGATTTCATTCCGAAAATAAATTGTGCTTTACCAGACCAACCTAAATCGAAGTCAACCATATCGTCATTTCCGAATATTGTAGATAAGTATTTAATGTTTGCTGTACCACCAAAGAATTCTACGTTATCATCTGCACAAGAAACGATTTCGATGTGTTCCAACGTAGTACCTCTTCCTACAGAACCCAATGTGATTCCGTTGATCTCAGCACCAACTGCTAAAATTGCACCAGAGTGACGAACAGAAACGTAACGTAAGATACCTGAGTTATCATTGTCGTCAAATGATTCACCAGCAGTTAAGTTAACTCCATATTGATCTTGGGTATTAGAAGTAGCAAAACCTTCAATTGTTCCTAAACCATTTGCAACAGCTAATTTACCAGATCCACCTGCTACGAAAGGACCATTACCTGATAATGTCAAGTTGTTAGTAGCTTTCCCTAAAAGTACTATACCACCCCATTTACCGATATTTGAAACTGCATACGTTCCGTCCATTGGATCTGCTTCTGCTGTAAATACGATTTGACAATCTGCAGCACCATCCGCCATTATTTTTCCACCTCTTTCGATAACTAATGCAGTTGCTTTAGCAGGATCTGGAGTACCTGGAGTTGCACCATCTGCTGTAGCACGACCTTTCAATACTGTTCCTGGAGCAATAGAAATTGTTTTTCCAGAAGGAATGTAGATTTTTTGGTCAATGATGTAATTATTATCACACGTAAGAACAGCACCATTAGTTAATTCACCACCATACGTACCGTTTATTGCACTAAATCCTGGTAAGGAAGAAAGCAATACAGTTGTTCTAGAAGCTACAGCTGGACATCCACATGCAGCACCTAAGTTTGATTGCCCAAAAGAAGGCGTGACAGCAGCTACAGCTAATGCTGCAGAAGCGATCATTTTTGAAATTTGTAATTTCTTTTTCATTTTTTAATTTTTTTAAAAATTTTACTGAGTACAACCCGCACTCAATTTTCATGTCAAATTTCGTTCGCTTTTGCTTGTGTATTGATATAAATACTGTTATTAATAAAATAAGTATTTTAGTGTTGCGTGTTAAAAAATGAAGCTCAAAATAAAGAATCAACCTATTTTTTCAACAATAAATTAATGTTTGCTTAATATTGCTTTTTTTAGTTTTCTTTAATTGTTTGGTAGCTAGATTTATTTGTGTTATTATTTAATTTCGATTCAAGGTAAGCCTCTTCTTATTTAAACAATTTCGCATAAAAAAAGCCGTAACATAATGTTACGGCTATATTTATGAGTTACTTTTTATTTATTGAATTATCACTCTTTCTGTTTTACTCGCTGTTGGAGTTTCAATCTTCACTAAATAAACACCTGCAGATACATTTTGTAAGTGCATGGTATGGGTTGTATTTGCATAAATCTCTGTTGGTGCTATGATTGTTTTACCGGATATATCCGTTAACGAAATCTGTGCATTTTCACTTGCAATAATTGAAAGTTCTTTACTTGCAGGATTTGGATAAACTAATGTTTGGATGTTTTCAGCTATATTTTTTAGCGCTGCATTATTATCTTTTACCATAATATTTTTTGTTTTAGTGGATGTTAAACCTCGGTTATCCGTAGCAATTACTTTTACAGTATGACTACCAGTTATTGCTTTCCATGATGTAGTATATGGGGCATTTGAATTAGTGGCAATTAATATATTGTCCACATAGAATTCGACTTTAGTGATAGTACCATCTATATCACTAGCAGTAGCAGTTATTGTTACTTGTGCATCTACTTTTGCAGTTGAGTCTACAATTAGTTCTACGGTTGGTGCAATGTTGTCAATAACATTTAGTGTTGAATCTGCCGAAGAACCTGTAAAACCTCGATTGTCTGTTGCAATTGCTTTTACCTTATGATTACCTGATGTAGTTACCCATTTTATAGAATATGGTGCATTCGCAACAATTCCGATCGATGCGTTGTCTACAAAAAACTCTACTTGTGCAATGGTTCCATCCTTGTCCTCTGCAGATGCAGTAAATGTTACTTCATCCCCCGAAATAGCGGTTTTAGGTGAATTAATGGTAACTATTGGAAATTGATTGTTTTCTACAAGGATTGAATCTTCTTTGGACGTTCCTTTTAAACCCATGTTATCGGTTGCGATTGCTTTTATTTTGTGTTTCCCTTTTATTGTTTTGTATTGTATACTATAAGGACTAGTAGCATCTGAACCGATAGAGATATTGTTTACGAAAAACTCAACACTGCTTATCGAACCGTCTATATCTTGTGCAGTAGCAGTAATTGTCACGAAATCTCCTGTAATTGCATTTGCTGGATTACTTACCATAACTGTTGGCGCTTCGTTATTTTTTACGACAATCGTTGAGTCTTTCGAAGTACCTGTTAATCCTTTATTATCGGTTGCAACTGCTTTAATAGTATGTGTTCCTAAAGTAGCGTTCCAATTTAAGGAGAATGGCATTGAATTATCTTTTCCGATGGATACATTGTCCACGAAAAATTCTACGGATGCAACTGTACCATCACTATCATTTGCGTTAGCTTTTATAGCAATCATATCTCCAGTTATTGCTGTTGGGACTACTTCTACAGATATTGTAGGCGCAATGTTATCGCTTACTAAGATGTTAACAGCTTCAGAGATAGTACTATCTCCTTTGTTGTCTTTTGCTACTGCAGTTAAAATATGCGCACCTGTTGTTGTAGTGTATGCATTTTCATATGGCGCACTATTATCTATTCCAATAGAAGTTCCGTCAACAAAAAATTCAACTTGTGTAATAGTTCCATCTAAATCATTTGCTGAAGCATTGATATTAGCAATAGCACCCGTTAAGAATGTTGTATTATTAGCAGGAGAAGTAATGCTTACACTTGGTAATTCATTTGTTTCATATTTTAAAGATGCAATTGTTTTTTCTCCATTAATTGGATTAGAAACTACATATTTTTGTGAAACCCCTGGAGTAGGTGTACCTATTTGAATGTTCAATTCAAAACTAAAAATACCATCCGTTGTAAATTGACCTAATAATATACGATTTTCAGCATTTGGTCCAGTAGCACCATTTAAAGCAGATATAGCACCGTCGGATGTGACAAATGAATTTCCAGCTTGACTTACAGCATCAAAAACATCTAATTCCGTTGTTAATCCAACCAATGTTACAGCTTCTGGAGTTCCTGCTTGGTTTCCATCTTGCGTAGTTAAGGGAATTCCTAATTTCGAAATATTGTTTTTCAATAAGGAATTTAATGTGATTAAATTTGCCGCACCATTATCTTCCGATTTTAACACTCCAAATTGACCAGCAGCAGATGCACCTACACTAAACCAGGAATCCAAAGCAACCGTATTGTTTTTTAGTTGCGCACTGGCGATAGCGTTTGCAGTAGTTGCCCCTCTATCTTCGTTGTTAAAAAAGGTTGTGCTCGTGTTCACTTTTAAAGCGTGGTCTGAATTTCCGTATAAAGCTTGAAACTTGTAACCAGGCAACATGTCTGCATACACACGGTAGGTAACTGACCCTACAGGTAAAGTACCTTTTGATCCATCGGAGTCTGCTTTTGTAGCAATGTAATACTTTTCTACAATGATTTTTTCTAATCCATCTTGCGCTTGTACAACTGTTCCTAACAGAGACAGACCAAGTCCAAGAAATATTTTTTTAGTAGTTTTTTTCATATTCGACATTTTGAATTAAGTTTTTTATAACTATTCAAATTTGCGAAGGAAATACAACAAGGATGTGACGTATTTATTATCTAAAAAATATCAATTTGTGTGGCGCGCCTGTTTTTTGTTTTTTTTAAGTTAACACTGCGTTAATGGCAGTAAAATGATTTTTTAGTTGAAACTATAATACAAACCAAAATTTGGACCTACTGCGTATAACCATTTTTTAACTGGATCATTATTTACAGGTGTAATCGATTGCTTATAAAGGACCTCTAATTTAAAAATCCAATTATCGGATAATTTAGCATTCATTCCGAAGCCTGCAATTCCTCCAATGTTGTAAGCCATTAAATCCTTTTGATTATTGAATTCTATAGCGTCTTTCTTTCCATCCTCATACATTACTGTTCGATGGTTTATAAAGAAATTATTTGTTATACCGAGTGTTGTGTAAATAGCTACTTTTTTTGAATATACTGTATAATCTATTCGTAGTGGAACACTTACAAAATAGTAATGGTTAGTATAGTTTACGGTTTGAAGCTCTACATTGTTTTTTGTTTTTTCTCCATTATCGCTAAAGATTACACCAGTGTTTAATGTCGTTTTTTCTCCAAGTTTAAGTGCATAATTTATTCCCATACTATAACCAAACTTTGGTACTTCCATTGAATCTGCAATGTTTTTTATCCATGTAGTATTTGCATCTGCTTGTAAAAAGCGAAAATTATAATCCGGAGAATATGTAAAACCTATTTGGTGTTTCTTCCATTTAGTTGTATCTGTTTGAATACTGTCTTGAGCTTGAAGTGCAATACTGAACAAGCAAATAAATATACTGTATACTAGTTTCATTTTAAGAGTGATTTAAATTAATCTTTGATACAACGAATACTAAAACCATAGTTTGTATACGTGTGTTGACGAAATATTTTCTTTTGTTTTGCATCGATATAGCGATACCAAGCTTCGTTTCCAGTGGAAGGGGTAGATGTCCACCAGAATGCCGTATTTTTTTCTTGATTAATTGCCCCACTAAACAATCGGCATCCAGCAAATAATGCGTTAAATCCGCTTTCATTGGTGCCGAATGCATCTAATTCACTTTCGGTAGGCGCTTTATATTTTGCTAATAATTTATCCGCTTCTTCTTTTCCTCTCCACGCTGTTTTATCTAATTCAGCAGTTTCCATGCCTAGAGTTTTTTCCAATGTTTTCCATTCGTCATCACTTGGTATGTGCCATCCCTTTGGAGCTACTATTTTTATATTGTTAATAACATTCCAATTATAAAGTGCTCCTAAAGTTGTATCATAGATACAGTATGCAGCTTTGCTTGTGTTTTCCCAAATGGAGTCTGCTGCATTTTCTGCAATAGCGTTTATAGGTGTTTTATCATTGAAAACGGTAACCTTTAAGTTTTCCGCCATCCACCATTGATTACCAATTTTTACCGTTTTATAGGTGTTACCTTGAATATCTGTCATGGTTCCGTATTCTGGATTACTAGTTGCTACCTCTTCTTTGGTGCAACTCATTATTCCTACAACTATAAGCATACTTGTTGCTAGTAAATAGATTCTTCTTTTCATCAGATATTTAATTTTTTATGAATGTTTTACTTTCCAATGCATTTCCAACGCTTAATCGTAAATGATAGATACCATTCGGAAGTTTATCAATATTTACTTCTTCATCAATAAGAACAGATTTATTCCCAATTGTTTTGGATAGTACATTATTTCCAAAGACATCATATATCGTATAACTCATTAACGCTTCATTTCCAGTTTTTGCATTGATATATAGATAATTGTTAGTTGGGTTTGGATGTATTTCAAAGGTTAGTGCACTTTCTAGTAGAGAAGGACAAACTTCTGCAATGTCCCGATTGTTGCAAGATCCTGGGTAACAACATAGTTTGTGAACCATTACATTCGCTGTTGGGTCATAATTACATGCTTTTGGATCGGTACATCCAATAACGATTTTTGTTTTACAAGCTGCTAGATCGCTGCAAACCGCTTTTGGATTAAATTCTACATAATTTTGATCGATACAACCGCAAGCAAAAGGATATTTTAAAAACTTACTAAATTTTTCATTGAATCCACCATTTTGTTTTAAAATGGAGTCATTCGATACATATTGTACTTTTGTTGGAACACCATTGATTGTTTCAAGAACTTCCACATTAATTGCAAATGAAATTTCTCCGGCGGTTGTAATTTGTGCTATTAATACTTGATTTTTTATACTGTCTGCCCCAGAAGTTCCAGCATTCCCTAAATAAAAATTAGAGCTATTAAATTCTTTCCCCGCTACGATAGATCCAAATATGGTTGAATCGTCGGAGTTCAAAAAGTTTTTTATTCCATAATCTCCCCATTTGTTTAGGGTATTATTCACTAATTGGATTCCGTCTTTTTTAAATAGTGGAGTACCAGCTTTAGGATCTGTATTATTCAATAATCCAAATGGAATAGCGCTACTACCACCATCGTTATTTATTCCACCAATAAATGATCCATCTGTATCTTCTTCTTTAGGGATTCCATAGTAACTTTGATTATTGTTTGTTTGACCTATTTGACCGATGGTCAACCAGCTGTCTAACGCTACTGTATTGTTATTAAAACGCGATATTTTAAACTCTTTCCCAAAACTTTGTCCATCACTTTTATGGTTGAAAATTGTTTCAGTACTTTTTACGATAAAAGGATGGTTGTTGTCTCCATAAATACGTAATAATTTACTTCCTTTAGGTAAATCAATGTAAATACGATAGCTTACAGAACCCGGAAGTAAATGTCCACCATTTGTATCTAATCCATCAAAGTCATCGGATATATAATATTTTTCAACAAGTACATTTTCTATCTGTGCTTGTGTATGCATGGATGTTATAAGCAATCCAAAAAATAAAATTAACTTTTTTAGTTTCATCTTGTTAATTTTTAAAGTTTATAATTTGTAAGCAATAGAAAGCATAAAATTGGTTCCATATCGGAAGTTGTCATAGTCGATATAGCCATTATTCATGCGGTATGCTCTGCGCACTTTCGTGTTTAGAATATCTCGAGCAGTCAAACTGGCATTAAAGTGTTTTCCGATTTTTTTGGTGATTTTAAAATCGATTGTATTTCGAGGCATTTCATACACATCCGGAAAACCTTTAATTACACCTGTAATCACTAATCGAGGACCTTGAACATTATAACTTAATGTGGCAGTGATACCTAAACTATCTGATTTAAAGGTTGAAATTGCATTGATGATGTATGGTGCCTGTCCAAACATTGGACGATTTATAGTGTCTAATACGGTGAATTGTTTCACACCATCAACAACTGTCACATCTTTTCGAACGAATGCAGAATTGGATTGGACCAAGGTGATATTAGCACGCACTTCAAATTGTTTTCCAAGTCCTTTCTTCCCTTCAAATTCAAATCCTTTAACTGTCGATTGATCAATATTTTGCCAAGTAATACCAGAAGAACCAAAGCCCATTTCAATGTGGTTTAGGAAGTCTTTGTAGAATAAACTTACGGAAATGTTATCTCCGTTTTTGAAATAGGACTCGCCTCTAAAGTCATAGTTTTTTATACTAACATTTTTTAAGTCCGAATTTCCATAAATCAAAGTTCTGAACTCATTATCATAGATTGCTGCATCGTTTAATTCTCGCATACTTGGACGCGCAACGGTTTGACTAAAGTTTAAACGAAGATTTACTTGTGCTTTTTCAATTTGTTTGATTTTGTAAACGATGTTAGCGCTTGGTAACAAATTCGTTTCTTTTAAATCTGCTGCATTTACTACAGAGAATCCACCGAGGTTTTCACGACGGATATCATTTTTAGCATATCCTTTAGCAAAGTAATCAGTTACATCAGAAAAAATCCTAGATTGCTCAACGCGTAATCCACCTGCCAAACGTAATCCAGATTTTAAGGTATAATCGAGTGCTACAAATCCTGCTTGTATAGAACTAAAACCAAAAGTACGGTTTCGCGCAAAATCTCTAGAAGAATAAATAAAATCAATTTTTTGATTATTTAAGGTGAATTTTTCTTGATTTAAGTAAGCATCGATATCTTCGGACTTTAAAGGTTCTGCACCTATATTATTACCATTATTTAAGTAGTATTCTTCTAGATTGGAAATTCGATCGTGATGTTGAATTGCTCCACCAAATTTTATTTTTCTAGTCATATCCGTACTCGAACTTTTGAATGGAATTTCAGCGGATATTCTAGAGTCCAAAATGTTTTCATTTAAATAACGGTAGTAACGTCTTATACCATCTCCAGCAGTAGGAGAAAATGTGTAATCAAACGTACTATCTACAACATTATTTACGATATAACTATATTCAAGCACCTTAAAATCAGGCGCTATACTATTCCCTTTTGTATAGGAAGTGTTAAAATCAATTTTTGTCTTAGATTTAGGTAAGTAATGTTCCGATTTTAATTGGTATATCAATTGTTGTCTTTGTTCATAAAATTGGTTTACTACCGTTCTTGCTTCTTGATCTGAAGTATTATCTCTTTGGGCAATGAAATTTGCAACGTCATTTGTTCCAGTAATATTTGGCATGAACATAAATGAGATACTGTTTTTTGGATTGAATTTGTATGCAAGATTTATCAAGGTACTCCATCCATTAGTTTCTCTACTAATTAAAGCATTGTCTCTAGCATCATATCCTAGTTGTGAAGTGTCACCTGATAAACGTTGAGAAATACCATTTGGATCAAATCGAACACTATTACCGTATCTAAAACCTACGATGTAACCAAGTGGCTTTCCAAATAACTTAAGTTGATTTCCGATGCTAAAACTTTGGCTAAAATTCATAGGAGCTTTTCTGTTAACTGTGTTCCAATTACTAGAAAATCCGTTGTTATAGTCTGTTCCATTCGGATTTATTTTGTCATAGGCTATTTTTTTATAATCTGAATTGTACGTGTTTGCTGCATTTGTAATAGCATCACCGTTGTTGATGTCGCTTTTTGCTAATAATCCTAATTCTACTAATCCCAATTTAAAATAGGTTGTCCCTTCTTTCGATCCATCAATCCAATTTGTTACACCTAACGACTTAAAATAATTTTCCAATCCTAAGGCTTTCATTTCTTGGTATGTCGTAGGATTTAAGGTTGGACTAGCAATTTTTTCATTTTTATTGACACGTAAACTATTGTCAAATCCTAAAAAATCTGTTTTACTACGTTGGGAAGCAATAACATCCTTAAAGGTTGTTTGTTCGTTATACCCAAATTGCGTTTCTACATTTACCTCTAATTTTTCCGGGTAATCTTTTGTTTCTACCGATAAATACGCACCAGAAAAATCTCCAGGAAGATCCGGTGTTGCTGTTTTTGTGATGATAATATTATCTACCAAACTTGCAGGAAAGATATCTAATTTGATGTTGTTAGTTAATGGATCTAAGGTTGGGATACGCGAACCATTTAATGTTGTTTTCACATATCTATCTCCAATACCACGCACTGTAATTAATCCTCCGGAGGTAGAAACCCCCGAAACACGTGCAACAGCTGCTGTTACGTTTTGATCTCCAGTTTTTTTCATGGTTTCAGCAGACACATAATCGATTGTTGTTGCAGAGTTCTTTTTGATGTTCTCCATAAACAAATCATTCGCTTTTGGCTTTTTCTTTTTGACAATAGCAGTACCAATCATGGTTACTTTTGGCTCCAAGGAATAATCTTGCAGGAATAATTTCGTATTGTCAAACTTTACACTATCTTCTAATAATTGGAAGTTAGTCATATTAATTACCAAGATATCGTTCGGTAATTTACTTTCTACAGAGAAATTTCCATCAAAATCAGATAGTCCAATTTTTGTACGGTCGCTTTTAAAATACACTTTTGCGTTATACAAAGCATTTCCTTTCTCATCGGTAATTTTACCCCTAACAGTCCCTTGTGAAAATCCGATAGAGGATATCAATAAAAGGAACAAGAGTAAGGTTTGTGTTAGATTTTTCATAGGATAGCTAAAATGGTTTATTCAACAATAAATTTTTGAACCATTTGTAATCCATTAATTGTAAAATGGAAATGATATACTCCTTTTTCTAACTGTTGTACATCGATGGTTTCTGTTACTGTTTGTTGTGTGTTATTCATTTCTTTTTCAAGGATTACTCTACCAACATTATCGATAACTTGGTAATGTGTTAAAGCCTCATTATTTGCACATGCAACATGAAATGTGATGTTTGATGTTGCAGGATTTGGATATACTTGTACTTTAACACCAGCCAGTTGTTGGTCTTCGATACTTGCAGTAAAGCTTTTCACATCGATTGTTTTAATCGTTGAAGCTGTTTTTGCGCCATTATTATCTTTTGCAATTGCTTTGATGTTGTGCATACCTGGTGTAGCAATCCATTCAGCAGAATATGGTGCAATTTGATCAACTCCTACAGACGCAGAATCTACGAAAAATTCTACTTCTGTAATTGTACCATCTAAATCGTATGCATTTGCAGTGATTTTTACAACATCTTGTTTGTAGATTGTTTCAAAATAATTAGTTAGACTTACTAATGGTAACTGATTATCTTTTACTTCAATATTTATTGTGGTAGATGTCGTAGTAGCCAACTGATCATCGGTAGCTACAGCAGTAATGTAATGTTTACCAGATACAGCCACATAATTAGCAGCATAAGGCGTTTCTGTATCGCTACCAACGGATTTACCATCTACGAAAAACTCCACTTTATTTACTTTACCATCTGCATCTGTTGCATTTGCTAGGATCAATAGGGTAGAACCAGTAATAATCTTATTGTCATTATTCGTTGGCGATATAATTGTTACTTCTGGTAAAATATTTGTAACAACCTCTATTATTTCTCTATTTGATTTTGTTTTTTCACCTTTATCATCTGTCGCTATTGCAAATACACTATGCTTTCCAAGTACGGATGTCCATGCGTAGCTATAAGGTGCGGTAACATCTGTTCCAACCAAAACACTATCCATGTAAAAAGCAACTTCTGAAATTGTTCCATCTGCATCGGAAGCTGTGGCATTTATTGTTACTGTTTCCAAATGTGCAATTTTTGGTGCTGTAATAGTAATTACAGGAGGAATATTATTACTTGCTAAAATAGTAATGGTAGAAGATGTTGTCTGTGCATTTTTGTTATCTGTAGCTAAAGCTGTAATTGTATGGCTACCATCTTTAGGTGTATAAGCAGTTGAATAAGGTGCTGTATTATCTACGCCGATGGATTTTCCATCTTCAAAAAATTCTACACTTGTAATAGTTCCGTCTGTATCAGTTGCGTTTGCAGTGATAGTAGTAGCTACTCCTGTTTTAAGTTTAGCATCATTGCTTGGAGATGTAACTTCTACAATTGGAGGATTATTTCCAGTTAGTATTAATGATGGAATTGATAACTCACCATTCACTGGGTTTGAAGCAACGTATTTTTCAGAAACACCAGGTGTTGGTGTGCCGATTTGAATGTTTAATTCAAACGTAAAAACACCATTTGTTGTGAATTGTCCTATTAACACGCGATTTTCTGCGGTTGGTCCAGTAGCACCATTTAATGCAGAAATTGCACCATTATTCGTTTGAAAGGAATTACCTTGTTGACTTGTAGCATCAAATATACCTCCACTTGGATCAAATCCTACAAATGTTACTGCCTCTGGTTGTTTACCTGTAACAGTCATATTTCCGTCTTGCGTTGTAAGCGGAATACCCATAGCAGCTTCATTATTCTTTAATAAGGTATTTAAGGTTAATAAATTTTTACCATCATTATCTTCCGATTTTAAAATACCAAATTGTCCACCTGCTGAAGCACCAACAGAAAACCAAGAGTCTAGTGCAACCGTGTTGTTTTTAAGTTGCGCGCTTGCAATAGCATTTGCTGTCGTAGCTCCACGATCCTCATTGTTAAAGAAAGAGTTAGACGAATTAATTTTTAAAGTATGGTCCGCATTACCATATAAGGCTTGAAAACGATAGCCAGGCAACATGTCCACATACACACGATAGGTAGTTGATCCTACAGGTAATGCCCCTACAGATCCATCGGAATCTGCAGTTTTAGCTATGTAGTATTTCTCTACAATAATTTTTTCTAAACCATTTTGAGAAAATCCCAAAAACTGAAAGGTTACAAATCCAAGTGCTAGTACTAATTTATTCATCTGATTTTATTTACTTTTTAACTCTTCTACTTTTTATTTTCCACTCGTATATATTAAACTCGGGATACAAATCTCATCTTCTATTGGGTTTCGGGCAACAAAGCGTTGACTTACTCCTTTAATAGGTGATGCAACTTGAATATTTAGTTCAAAGGACAATTCACCATCTGTAGTGATTTGAGCAATCAACACGCGGTTATTGGTTAGTGAATCTGCTCCTTTGGAGCCTCCAAGACATGCCCACGCACCATTTTTAATTTCAAACATTCCACCTGGATGATTTCCGTCAAATATTTTTGCTGCACTATCGATGTGAAAGAAAAATGGTCTAGGTACGTTGTCATGTCGTACAATCCCATCTTTTTGAGTTAATGGTATTCCCATGGATTTTTTAGTGTTTGCTAAAAACTTTTTTTCGTGTTTTATCGTTTCTAAGGTGTCATCGTCGGCTTTTAAAATACCATAACAATCTTCACCCGCAGCTCCAACTGACAGCCAAGAGTCAAGCATGACTGTATTTTTCCGTAAGGTTCTATATGGGATTACATTTGGTATGATTGCACCGTGATCTGTATTATTAAAAAAGGTTGTAGTAGTAGCAATCTTCAATGTATGTTCAGGACTGCCGTATGCAGCTAAAAATTTATATCCTGGAAGTAGGTCTGCATATATCCTGTAAGTATTAGAACCAATAGGTAAATTACCAGCATAATCATTTGCTGAGGTATCGTAAGCGTTTGAAATATAGTATTTTTCTACAATTACTTTTTCTAACCCTTGTTGCGCGTATGAAGTGATTGAAGAAAATAATAAACTTAAGAGACTTAATAATAGAGCTTTAATCATTGTTAATTAACTAGTTAGGTTTTAGTGTGAAATGTACTGTTTACTAGGACAAATATCTTTTATTTAAACAGCAAAGAGGTAAATTCACAATTAACGCTTTATTAATTCCAAAATCGTATTCGTAATACAGGATTAAAATAAGGCTGTTTTACGCTTTGTTTTATTAACTTAATGTTAATTGATTTTTGAGCAAAAAAAATGGCTGCTCATTTCTGAACAGCCATTTATTGGTTTTAATTAGGTTATAGGTTTTAACCTATAGTTGAATTTCTGAATTATTTTTCGATTGCTAAACGAATTGTTTCCGTAGAAACACCATTAGAAATAGCAATTAAATAAATTCCGTTTTCAATAGAAGTTGTGTTGATCGCTAATTTATTCTCACCAGCTTCTAATGTACCTTCAAAAATGTTTGCAACTGCTTTTCCTGTAATGTCAAACATAAATACATTTAAAGTTGTTGTAACTGGTAAGTTGAATGATAAAATACCAGATTGACTCATTGGATTAGGGTAGATAATAGCGTCAGATCCGATTGTGATTAAATCAGCAATACTTGCGCTACCTTCTCCTTCTTTTTGCATTCCACCAACGAATTTGTTACTTGTGAAATCCGCTTTTGTAGCCATAGGTGAACCATTTGATAATCGTGCATCCATCGTGCTTCCTAAATTAGAGAACATGTTTACCCATTTGATGTCCGCGATAACCATTGTTGTATCGTTATTTTTTGGACCAAACCAAGGTTGATAGAAACTTTTTGAAGCAGTAACAATATTAGTGTTCAAGGTAAAGTTCACAAATGTATTATTCGCAAAAGACATTGTATCACCAGTAATGTTATCTTCCGTTGAAGAGCCTTCGATAGAAAGTCCTTTTTCCCAACCAGTAACTATCGTGTTAAAAACAGAAATACCAGAGTTTCTTCTAATACGGAATGCTTTTTCAAATTTCTCTCCTTGTGGTAATGTGATTGTTCCGTCTCCTTTTGGACCTACCATCGTGATGTTAGAGAAAACAGCAGTAGTTAATGGTTTTGCATTTGAACCAGTTGCATCGTTATCAGACTCAAATCCATTTGAATCTCCAGCAGCATCTGACATGTCAGCATCTCTTACGATTAAACCAAATTGAACACGACCTCTATATCCAAAGTCAGTATCGAAATCATCATCTAAACCTCTGTAAGCGATTAAGTGTTTACAATCAACAGTTCCACCAAACCATTCAAAAGAATCATCTCCAGAGAAAGAAACTTGAATAAAGTCAATAGCAGTTTTAGAACCAACAGAACCAAACGTTATACCATTTACTTCTTTGTTAGGTTGTAATGCGATACCAGCGAATTCAATACGTATATATTTCATTACACCTGAGCTATCCATATCATCTGTACCACCAAATTCAGTATCTACGGATGGAGTAATTCCTTCAATGTTAGCTTTAGAACCAGGTTGGTTATTAATAGCTTTACCTAATAAAATAACACCACCCCAATCTCCTTCGGCTCTTGCACCAACTGCTTGGTTAGAAGTAAATACAATTGGATTATCTTTTGTACCAATTGCATTAATTTTTGCACCTTTTGTAATAACTAGTGTAGCTTGTGTTGTTTTATCACCTCTAATTACTGTTCCTGGAGCTATTGTTAAAGTAGCACCATTTTTAACATAGACTTTATTCTCTAACTTAACGATTCCACTCCAAGTTGTGTTTGTAGTAATGTCAGAAGAAACGGTTGTAGTTGTTGCTCCGTAAACTGTGTTTTCTGGGTCAAAATTTGCCCAACCTTCTGTCCAGTTTGTTTTTGCAGTATTGTCCGTTACATTAAATGCTCCTTGGTATTTTGTTTCTGTCCAAAAAGTATTTGCTCCTACAGGTTCTGTTACAAAACCACCAGTGAATTTTTTGTTTTTGAAGTCCGCGCCTATTGCAGCAACTGATCCCGCAGTTAAGCGCGCATCAATTGTTTCGTCAAATTTAAAAGCGTTAATTAATTTTACATCTGCAAGAACTGAAGTTGTATCATTCGATTTTGCTCCAAACCATGTAGCATAAAATGCTGGAGTAGCAGTTACTACTTTTGTGGATGTGTTAAAATTTGTAAGGATATTGTTTGCAAATACTAAACTATCGCCTGTTACATTATCTTCCGTGGAAGTTCCTTCAATTGATAAGCCTTTTTCCCAACCTGTAATAATTGAATTGAAAACAGATGTCGCAGTATTTCTTCTTAAACGAAATGCTTTTTCAAATTTTTCCCCTTGAGGTAAAACAGTTGTTCCGTCACCTTTAGCTCCGATTAATGTAATGTTCGAAAATACAGGAGCAGTTAATGGTTTTGCGTTAGAACCAGTTGCGTCGTTATCAGACTCAAAGCCATTTGAATCACCTGCAGCATCTGACATACTTGCATCTCTAATGATTAAACCAAATTGAACACGTCCTCTATATCCGAAATCTGTATCAAAATCATCATCCAATCCACGGTATGCAATTAAGTGCTTACAATCTACAGTACCACCAAACCATTCAAAAGAATCATCCCCTGAAAAAGAAACTTGTACATTGTCTACTAGTGTTTTGTTTCCTACAGAACCAAAAGTAATACCATTCACTTCTTTGTTCGGTTGTAATGCAATACCTGCGAATTCAATTCTAACATAACGAATAACACCTGAATTATCTGCATCATCTGTACCACCAAATTCTGTGTCTGTACTTGGTGTAATACCTTCAATGTTCGCTTTTCCTCCAGGTTGGTTATTTACGGCGTTTCCTAAAATAACAAGTCCACCCCAATCGCCTTCTGAACGAGCTCCAGCAGCTTCATTGGAAGTAAAAATAATAGGATTGTTAACGGTACCATCCGCGATGATTTTCGAACCTTTAGTAACAATAAGTGTACCTTGCGTTGTTTTATCCCCGCGAATAATTGTTCCTGGAGCTATTGTTAATGTAACACCTCCTTTAACGTAAATTTTATTTTCTAGTTTGATAATACCACTCCAAGTAGTATTTGTCGTAATGTCCGAAGATACAGTTTGTGTTGTTGCTCCATATACTGCATTTTCAGGGTCAAAGTTTGACCAACCTTTTGTCCAATCTGTTTTTACAGTATTGTCTGAGATAGGGAAGGCACCTTTGTATTCAGTGGGTGTCCAAAACGCTTGTTGCGCATGTAAGGCCGTTCCTAATAAAATAGCGGAAACGCTTAAGTAAATTTTTTTCATAGTTTATTTTAAATTTTATGTTGCAAAGTAACAGTACAAACCTTGCTATAATGTTATCCAAAGATTAATAAATGTTTAACCTTGGATAAAGTATTGTTAGCAATGTTATCAATAAAAAAAGGGAAGATTAACACCTTCCCTTTTGTTTTTTTAATTTGATTACCAGTGTATTGCGCGCTTAAAATTTGTAACTTGCACTTAATGATATGGTTTGACCAAAAGAAATTTCTTGCCAACGGTTGTCAATTCCTTTTGTATATCTTTTATCATTGTTAAGGTCTTGGAAGAACAAAAGTTTCTGTGCTAATAAATCCTTAACATTGAATTTGAATTCCCATTTATCTTTAATTCGTTTTGCAAATTGCATGTCAATCACATGTCTTCCATTCTCCCAAACAGATGGTTCTTGTGTATTTCCAACGATAAAAATACGTTGTCCAACTACATTGTAATTAAGTGCTAAACTCCAGTCTTTCGTCGGGTGTTCAAATTGATATCCTGCATTGATAATATAAGGTGATTGACCTTGCATTGGGCGGTTACCTCCTGAACCAACAATTGCATCTAAAAATACGTTTGAACGAATTAATGAGAAGTTAGAATAAAGAGTAGAATTAGACAAGAATACATTCTTTTTAACAGAGTCTTTAACACCCGTTTTATTTGTAAAAATGTCTAATTTAATTCGGTACTCTACTTCAAGTCCAATGTTTTGAACTTTGTTGATATTTACATAGTTTAATTCGGGCGCTCCAGAAGTACCAGTCCTGTTAATTAATTCAATCGGGTTTTTAAATTCTTTATAGAATCCAGAAACGCTAAACATTTGAGATGGCGATGGATAAACTTCATAGCGAACATCATAATTATCAATAGTTGCTCTTCTTAGTGACGTGTCACCAGATAAGATATTGTCCATAATAAAATTATAAAATGCAAACGGTGCTAATTCTCTAAACTCCGGACGAGAAACTGTTTTGTAATAACTAGCACGTAAATTTGTTTTTTTAGTCAAACTGTAAATTAAATTGATAGAAGGTAATAAATCTACAACTGTAGTATCAACATTTTTTTCATTGTTATTTGAGGCCATGTAGAAAAAATTTTGTTTATACGATTCTAAACGAACACCACCAACTGCTCTAAATTTTGAGCCGATTTTAGCATCCATCATTGCGTAACCTGCGTTTAACAATGAATTTGCTCGATAACTATCGCTGACTTTTGTGGCTTCATCTAATTTAAATCCTCCGTTACCGTTTTCCATCAAACCCAAGTTAGAACTCGAGAAGATTTCAGAAGGATCTAATGATAGAAGGTTGCCTTCGAATTGTTTACTTGATGGAATATATTTTGAAAAACCTAAGCTTCTTACAGTAAAATCTCTTTCTCTATATTGTGTTGCGGCACCAATTTTTATTTCTTGTTTGGTAGATTGTATTGTGAATGGGAAAATTAAATCGATTTTTCCGGAGGAGATTTTCTCATCTGTTTTTGCCCAAAACATATTTCCAGCTGCTGTAGGAATCGTTCCGTTTTTCTGAATGATTGCAAAGTATTTTGCGGTAGTGTCATTTTCTAAGTATGTAGATTTTTGATAAACTACACGGCGTTGGTTTGGTATATCTCTTAAAATATTACTATATCCTCCAGCCCAATTTACTTTGAAGTGTTGGTTGATTTTATGTGAACCGGATAATTGACTTGTATTTAATAAGTTTTGCGTATACCAAAAGTTAGTAGATTTTTCCCATTGACGAGGGTCTGAATCTAATTCACGAACTCCTTTACGGATGTTAATTCGGTCATCACTAGAGATAGAATAAATGTTGTAAAAATTTATACTACTACTATCATTAAATTGGTAGGATAGGTTAAGCATACCAGTATTTAATACGGATTTTGTAAAAACAGAGTCTTTCAATTCCATTTTTTTTACAACACCATTGGATTGTTCTTCAAATTCTCTACGAATAGTTTCGTTTGCTTGATTGTTTGAATTGTAGTTATAGGCAAATACTAACCCAAGTTTATGTCCGTTTTTCAATGTATAAGCTCTACCTAAACTATATTGAAGCGTTAAATTTGGAAGAGCCATGGAGCTTTGAGGGTTCCAAGTTGGAGTCATTAATTTTGCTGCTTCTGCTTTTTGAAGTGGGGAATACGCTTCAAATTCTTTCGTGCCAGGAATTCCAGATGGAAGTTGTCGTGCATTTCCTCCTAAACCTAAAAAATCGGTCCCTGTACCTTCTGATTTTTTAAATTCTCTGAAAGTTGTGATTGTGTTAATGGACGTTCCTAATTGTATGGTTTGAAAATTTTTAGGTCTTGGAGAAATTGTTTTGATATTAATTACACCTCCAGCAAATTCTCCTGGTAAGTCTGGAGTAGCTGTTTTAGTAATCACAAGATTGTCTAACATGTTGGAAGGGAAAATGTCAAAGGAAAACGCTTTTTTATCCGATTCAGAACTTGGAAGTGGTGCGTCATTCAACATTGCAAAATTATAACGGTCATTTAAACCACGTATTACTACATATTTATTGTCTTGTATACTTGCACCGCTTACTCTTTTTAACACATCACTTGTACGAGTATCTGGTGTTTTTTTTATTTCTTCGGCTGTGATACCACTTGTTACAGATGTTGCATTTTTTTGATTTAATAAAAGCGCTGCAGTAGTTTCTGCTTTTGCTTTAGTTTTCACACGTGCAACATTTAATTGTTTTTCGGCAGAAATAATAGCAACAGTAATATCTGTTATTTCTCCTTCTTTTGCTTGTACACCGTTGGTTTTTTTGGTAATATATGTTGGATACTTTACTGTAATGGTGTGTTCTCCAACGGAGACATTTTCAAAAGAAAATTTCCCGTCAAAATCAGTTACTGTGATTTTAAACGTACTATCTAAAAATATTTTTGCTCCGGGAACTGTTTGACCATTCATTTCGTCAATTACTTTCCCTTGTATTGTAGCGTTTTGCGCGTTAATTACATATGTAAATAGGGAGAAAAAAGCGATTAAAAATAGATTTTTCATGTATAATTTAAATTTTCAACAAAGTTCCTTTATTAAACAGTTTGCTTTGTTAACTAATTGTTAACTGTCCGTTAATTCAAATTATTAATCATTAATGTAATAGTAAACTTAACTTAAGCGGTCAGTTAGGTTTTGGGAATACATTTGCTAAACAAATTCTAATAATCTTCGATATATGTTTACGTTTGACCCTAGCCAAAAAAAATCAATACATATACTTCTAGTAGATGATGATTTAGATATTTTGGAGTTCTTAAAGTACAACCTAGAGAAAGAGGGTTATACAATTTCCACAGCAACCAATGGACAAATGGCATTGGATGTTTTCCAGAAAAATAAGCCAGTCCTCGTAATTATGGATGTTATGATGCCTGTAATGGACGGAATTGAAGCATGTTATGCAATTCGTAAAATGACTTCTTTTCCGCAGCCAATTATTGCATTTTTAACTTCACGTGCAGAAGATTATTCGCAAGTAGCTGGATTTGAAGCTGGTGCTGATGACTATATTTCAAAGCCAATTCGTCCACGTTTATTGATTAGTAAGGTAGAATCTTTGTTGCGACGTATAAAACCGCAAGCGATGAACACTATTATTGAAGTTGGACAAATTAAAATTGACCGTGAAAAATATTTAGTGGAAACCAAAGATGGAGTTATTCAATTGCCAAAGAAAGAATTTGAATTACTTGAATTACTGATTAGTAAGCCTCAAAAAGTATTTACGCGTGAAGAAATTTTAGGGAAAGTTTGGGGTACTGAAACAATTGTTGGTGAAAGAACGATCGATGTTCACATTCGAAAATTAAGAGAAAAGCTAGGAGATGATTATATTCGCACTATTAAAGGTGTTGGATATACATTTGTGAATAGTGAAAAATAGTAAGCCAATTTATTTTATTGTCTATGCAAGTATTCTCGTATTTGCATTTACATTCCTTTTTTTTGGAAGCGCATATTTCCTGAATGTTAATATTTCTGTCTGGTATTTAATATTAGGGCCAATTCTTATCGGTGGATTTTCTTTTTATATTTTTTATTATTTCGTAGATCTTTTTGTGAATAAACGCTTAAAGGTTTTATATCGTTCTATTCAAAAAGAAAAGTCACAGGCGAATATTGCACCGACCATTAAACTTACAGAAGCAGTTTTTGAAGAGGCTGAACGTGTAACTAAAAAATGGACGGAAGAGCGCAACGAAGAAATTTCAAATTTGAAAGAGCGCGAAACTTTTCGAAAAGAGTTTTTAGGAAATTTAGCGCATGAATTGAAAACGCCTTTGTTTTCCATACAAGGGTATATTCTCACGTTGTTGGATGGTGGTTTGGAAGACGAAAAAGTGAATCGTGTTTTTTTAGAACGTGCGTCTAATTCGGTAGATCGCATGGTGCATTTAATTGAAGATTTAGATCAAATTACAAAGCTGGAAGTGAATGCACTACAAATGGATTTTCAGCTTTTTGACATTAAAAAATTAACGAAGGAAATTATTGATTCTTTAGAGTTAAGTTCGAAGGAAAAAAACATAACAATTACGTTTGCAAAAGATTATCCGAATTATCAAGTCTATGCAGATCAATTAAAGATAGCGCAAGTCTTGTTAAATTTAATTACCAATTCGATCAATTATGGAAATGTAAATGGAGAAACTAAAATTCGTTTTCATGAAATGAATGAATTATTATTGGTAGAAGTATCTGATAATGGTCCTGGGATTGACAAAAAAGATTTACCCCGTTTGTTTGAGCGTTTTTATCGTGTGGAGAAGAGTAGAACGCGTAATGAAGGAGGCTCAGGTCTAGGTTTAGCGATTGTAAAACATATCATTGAAACACATGAACAATCCATTAATGTTCGAAGCACCGTTGGTTTAGGTTGTACTTTTTCCTTTAGTTTAAGTAGAAATAAACCAAAAGCAGATTCTTTAAAATCAAGTAAAGGAGTTTCAATTTATTAAAACAGTATGTTTGAAAAAGTAATTTTGGTAGACGAAAAAGACTTGCCAATAGGGGAGATGGATAAGTTAGAGGCGCACCAGAAGAACTGTTTGCATCGCGCCTTTTCCATTATTTTGTGGAATTCAAACAATGAAATGTTGATTCACCAACGCGCGGAGGGGAAGTATCATTCTGCTGATCTGTGGACAAATACCTGTTGTTCGCATCCTAGACCGGGAGAACTTTCCATAGATGCAGCGCACCGAAGACTCCAAGAAGAAATGGGTATCGCAACTCAATTAAAACATGCCTTTTATTTTGTCTATCAAACTGATTTAGAAAATAATTTATCCGAACACGAATTAGATCATGTTTTTCTTGGTAAATTTGATGGAATACCAAATGTAAATCCGGAGGAAGCTCAAGATTTCAGATGGGTAAGTTTAGAAGATGTTAGGTCTGAAATTCAAACAAATCCGAATCAATTTACCTATTGGTTTACATATATTATCGAACATTTTACAGAGAAAATAACCCCGGATTTTTATGAAAGTTTGTAGAAGAGAAACATTTAATGCAGCACACCGTTTGTATAATCCCACTTTTTCGGATGAAAAAAACGAAGCAATCTTTGGAAAATGTAATAACCCAAATTTTCATGGACACAATTATACTCTATTGGTTTGTTTGGATGGTGAAATTGATCCAGAAACTGGGTATGTCATTGATTTAAAAATACTTTCAGATATAATTGATGAAGAAGTATCAGAAGCTTTTGATCATCGTAATCTAAATTTAGATTGTCCGGAATTTGCAAACTTGATCCCAACGGCTGAAAACATCGCTTTAGTTATTTGGAATAAACTACGTGCCCGTTTAGATGAAAAATATACTATTGAATTAACCCTTTGGGAGACAGAACGAAATAGTGTGTTTTACAATGGAAAATAACATCCTTTTTTGGCACCGTAGGGATTTGCGCTTGGAAGATAATCATGGGTTATATAAGGCGCTAAATTCCGATGGACAAGTTATTCCAATATTTATTTTTGATTCAACGATTTTAGCGCGCTTAAAGCCAGACGATCAACGCATCCTATTTATTCACCAAGAAATTACACGATTAAAATCCGAATACCAAAATGTTGGTTCTGATTTAATGGTATATTTCGGCAATCCGGTTGAACTTTTACCGAAAATTTGCGCGGAATTTTCCATTCAAAAAGTGGTTGTTAATCGGGATTATGAATCGAATGCATTAAAACGAGATGCTGCAATTTTTGAATTGTTAAAAGATAAAAACATTGATTTTGTTGGAGCAAAAGATCACGTTGTATTTGAAAAGCAAGAAGTTGTTAAAGACGATGGAAAGCCGTATACGGTTTTTACGCCGTATTCCAGAAAGTGGAAAGCACGATTAACAGATGCGGATTTAGCAGCATTTCCGAGTGAAAAACAATTGAATAATCTTAGAACATTCCAGGAAAAACAGCCCTTAATTTCGATACAGGAGTTAGGTTTTACAGGTGTTAAAATAGTTGATTTTCCCGCAAAATCAGTAAATCAAACCTTAGTTTCTAAGTATTCTGAACAACGCGATTTTCCTGCAATTACTGGAACAAGTAGGTTAGGGGTTCACTTGCGCTTTGGTACAATTAGTGTTCGTGCGCTTGCGCGTCAGGCAAAGGAACTAAATGAAACTTTTTTAAATGAGTTGATTTGGCGCGATTTTTATCAAATGATTATTTTTCATTTTCCATTGAGCGCAGAGCATTCATTTAAACCTATTTATGATCGTATACCTTGGGATAATAATGAACTACATTTCAAAGCTTGGTGTGAAGGAAAGACAGGATATCCATTAGTAGATGCAGGTATGCGCGAATTAAATGCGACTGGTCATATGCACAATCGTGTACGTATGGTTGTTGCAAGTTTTCTTACTAAACATTTATTAATTGATTGGCGTTGGGGAGCTACTTATTTTGCAGAGAAATTGTTAGATTTTGAACTCGCAAGCAATGCAGGTGGTTGGCAATGGGCAGCAGGAAGTGGATGTGATGCAGCACCTTATTTTAGGATATTTAATCCCGCTTTACAATTAGATAAGTTTGACAAACAAATGGTGTATGTTAAAAGATGGGTTCCAGAATATGGAACTTCTAAATATCCACAGCCGATCGTAGAGCATGCAACTACCACTAAACGAACGATAGCTATCTATAAGGAAACCTTAAACGCATAATTCATAAGTCATTACACGTAATCCATAATTCATAACTCTTTCTCTATGTCCATTTCTATCGGCGATACTTGTCCATCTTTTTCACTTCAGGATCAAAACGGACAAACAATTAATATTCAGGAATATATTGGTTCCAAAAATTTAATTATCTATTTCTATCCAAAAGATAATACACCTGGTTGCACAAAAGAAGCATGTTCGTTTCGCGATGCGATGCAGGATTTAAATAACTTGGATTGCGAAGTTTTTGGCATAAGTGCGGATAGTGTTGCATCGCATAAAAAGTTTGCAGATCAATTTCGGTTGACGTTTCATTTGTTGTCGGATATTGGAAACACCGTCCGAAAATCCTTTAAAGTACCTGCCAATTTGTTTGGTTTAATACCTGGACGCGTTACGTACATTGTGAATAAGGAAGGTAAAATCGTGCATATTATTAATAATCAAATGAATCCAGATAAACATATTGAAGAGACGATAAAGACAATTACTTCTCTTGCTACAAATTAAATTTGTTACTTTTTCCAAATATCCAGTAATATGGATTTTTCGCAATGTATTTAATGATGTTAGTGTACATCCATTCTGAACGAATAATAGTATCATAATAATTTCTTTGCCAAGTAAATTCAGACTTTCCAACCAAATGGATGTGTTTGGAACATGTGGATTTAAAAGCACCCATTAGTTCTGCCATGGACTTTACTTTTTTGGTGTTTTCATACTTTAGTTCACTAAATATATCAATCAAAAAATGTATATGATCGGGCATAATTATATAATTTGGAATTCGAATATATTCATATTGTTCGCACAACCATTTTATTTGTTGTTCTATAATCGCACCATATTTCGTCAAAATAACAATTGGTTCATTCGTTTTATTGTCTAATACGATTTCAGATAAACATTTTTCCTTATTAATCACGCACATCGTTATAAAATAACTTGCGTTTCCACCATAATCATGGTCTTGTTTTCGATAACTATTTCGTCGCCTATATGTTTTTGGGTCGTATTTCATTTTTATCGCTTGTTATTCTGTTGTTTGTGTTGTTTGTGTGTGTTTATCTGTGTGTGGGGGTGTTTGTTCGGGTGTTTGTTCGGGTTTTTTTTCGGGTGTTTTTTCGGGTTTTTTTCGGGTGAGTCGCGACTCACCCCTCCCCAAACAAACTCCGTCACATCCCTACCACATGCCTTACTTCGACTTCTTCCACTTTTTTTGTAACTCCCTCTTTGGTTACATACGTTCGTTCTACTAACCTTCCCGTCACAACAATTTGTTTGCCTTTGCTGCCGAATCGCTCTATAAACTGCGCAATATTTCCCCAGGCAAACATGCGGTACCACTTTGTTTCTAAACCAAAATGTGTTACCAACTGAAAACGCGCCACTTTTGCACCGTTGTTAAATTCTGTTACTTTGGCAAAATCGCCCATATTACCTATTAAAACTACTTTGTTCATCATATTTTGTTTTTTTTATTAATAAATATCAAATTTTTTCGAGTTAATTCGGGTTAGCCGCGACTAACCCCTAACACCCCTCATACCCCTTCCTTCGTGTCGTAATCTCCCAACAACCTATAAAATCACTAAATCGTTTACTTCTACTTCCATGACCAGTTTACGTTCTCCTGTTGCTGCTTTGTAAAATCTGGAATTCAATCTTCCTTCGATTGCTAATCCTAATCCTTTCTCGCCAAACTCTTCTAAAACTTTGATCCATCTGCCCCAAGCACTGATCCGATGCCATTGTTTTCGTGTTTTTGTATTTCCTTCGGCGTCTAAAAATGTTTCTTGTGTAGCTAATGAAAATTGCGCGATTTTCTTGCCATTTGTAAGTTCCATAACCTTCGGTTCCGAACTTATTTTCCCTATTAAATTTACGTGATTCATGTTTCTGAATTATTAGTTATAAATTATGAGTTATGAATGACGAGCAACTTTCCTTCGTACGTCACTCGTCATTCAGTTTACCCTGAGTCTGAGGAAGGTTAACTCAATTAGCTTGCTTTCTTTTCTCCTACTTTCACTAGGTCGTTTAACTCAATTTCAATCGTATTTCTTTTTTCACCGCTTTTCGTTTCGAAGGATTTATTTACCAACTTTCCTTCAATTGCTACTTCCATACCTTTGTCGATAGATCTGCAAATACGTTCTGCTAAACTTCCCCATGCTTGTACATAGTGCCAATTCGTGATGTTTTTCCATTCGCCAGATTTGTCCTTGTACGATTCATTGATTGCAATTGAAAATCGTGTTACCACGTATCCGTTACCTACTTCTTTTTTTTCTGGTTTAATTCCTACTCGTCCGATTAAACTTACTTTGTTTCTTAAATTACTCATGTGTTTTTGTTTTTAAAAATGAATACTAAAATTGTTTTGTGTCTATTTGTTTGTTTCGACTCTGCAAAGTTGTGGGTAGCTTAAAATTTTATTCGTTAATTAATTATTTGCTTTCGTTTGTTATTCGTTTATATCTATTTAAATTCGAATATATTATTGAATTACAGTTTTTTATATTTTTCAATTATTTCTTTTTTTTTAGCTGTATTTTTATTGAAATGATCCATTTTAATCGAATCGTATTACTTTAAAAAGCTTAATTTTATACTACTTAAATAAAAATATACCATGCATAAAAATCGTTTTGTAATCATTAGTATCGTACTATTAATAGTTTCCCTCTATTGGACAATGCCCGTTTTTAATTACGGATTTTGGGGATTACCCTTTTATCTAATTTTAGTGTTAGTTGTGTTTCTATTGAAACCAATACTGACATCTTCAACGCCATTGGTACAGATTTCTAAAAAGGGAGAACCAACTTGGAATAACATACATTTTAAGCCAAATAAATTCTTGATAATTGGTATTGTACTATGTTTGATTTATGCTACTATAATTCCTGCAATCACTTCCTGGTCTTTGTTTCGAAACCAAGCTTACCGCAATTTGATTGGGAATGTGGAAATAGGAAGTGATTTTAAAAACCATATGACACCAATTTCATTGAATAAAATTCGTGTTGTTGATCAAGAATTGGCATATAATCTTGGGGATAAAGTACTAGGAGCACAGTCTGGGTTAGGATCTCAAGTGACCTTAGGAGAATTTACCATTCAAAAAGTGAATGATCAATTGTATTGGGTTGCTCCATTGTTGCATTCTGGATTTTTCAAATGGAATAAAAATAGTGCAGGTACTCCTGGTTATGTAATGGTGAACGCAACGAACGAGCGAGATGTAAAATTGGTGCAACAAGTAGGAGGGAAGTCCATCCGAATCAAGTATCAATCCGCTGCATTTTTCGGAGATAATTTATACAGACACATCTATATGCATGGTCACTTTACGGAGGGGTTGACCGATTTTACGTTTGAAATTGATGATAAAGGAATGCCATATTGGGTGGTTACAAAATTCAAGAAAAAAGTTGGTTTTTATGGTTCTGATGCTGTGAGTGTTTTGGTGGTTAACGCTGCAGATGGTAAAATCGTAGAATATGCAATGCATAACGTGCCGGAATGGATTGACCGCATTCAACCAGAAAAATTCATAGAAGAACAATTAAATGATTGGGGAGAATTTGTACATGGTTATTGGAATTTCTCGAATGAAAATAAATTAAAAATTACCGAAGGTTTAACCCTTGTATATGGAGAAGATAATAAGTCGTACTGGTATACTGGATTAACCTCAGTTGGAGCAGATGAATCTACGGTAGGATTTGTTTTAGTGGATACCCGAACGAAAAAAGCGATTTGGTATAAACAAAGTGGTGCTACCGAAAGTGCAGCGCAAAATTCGGCCATGGGTAAAGTTCAAGAAAAAGGGTATACTGCTACGATTCCAACACCCTATAATATCAACAACATACCTACGTATGTGATGACGTTGAAAGATAATGCTGGTTTAGTAAAAATGTATGCGATGGTTGCGATTGAAGATTACACGATAGTAGGGGTAGGTAATACGTTGATGGAAACCTTGATGGCGTATAGAAATGCATTTAATACCAACGGAAATCGATTAAATACCCAAAGTTTATCTAAAAAAATCTCCAAAAAAGGGGTGGTAGCACGTATGAATTCCGACGTGAAAAATGGAAATAGTTATTATTATTTCACGATGGAAGGGGAGGATAAAATCTTTGTAGGAACCACCCAAATTTCCAATGATTTTCCGTTGACTTGCGCGCAGGATAGCATTGAAATTATGTATGAAAATGATAAAGAAAAATTGATTGGCGTTTCTAGTTTCTCTAATCTTTCCATCCAATTAAAATAAATAATGGAAACATTTGTAAGTAAAACTTTTGGAATTTGATTATTAATGTATTCGATTAAAAACTCTGTTTCTTGCTTTTTGAAGAACTTAGTTTTTTTAATTCCTGAAATTGTTTTCTTTTTTGTTCTAAGGTAAGTATGGGCTGCTTGGATATTTTTTCCGAACCTAACTTGCTCATTTCCTGAAATGATATTTTGTAATTCATTTTTCAAAGTCATTTAAACAAATATTTTCTATCTGTACTTCACTCGTCACTTCGTCACTTAGTTTACACTGAGCTTGTCGAAGTGTCACCCCTCCTCGTGTCGTCAATATGCTCTTGCAAACTATTCAATTCCAACATATACGCATCCGTAAGAGCAGTAACACGATGAATTACATTCGGGTATATATCCATTTTGACAGGAGCTTTGACATCTACAACAATCCATTCTTTGCTTTCGATGTGGCGGTATTCCAATTTCAATTCACCATGTAATAACCAGAAAATTTCAGGGTTTTTAGTTGCTTGCGAACCGGTATGGTAATGGTTACCAAAGACAGTATCTTTTTTCCGGAAAATAGAAAGTGCTTTACCAGTTCGTTCGAGTGAAATTTCAGCGGTTGTTCCGCGCTCATCTTGTCCAAGATAAGTGAATGGTGTTACTACAACTTGTTCGTTATTCATGGTGATAAGGTTCGTTATTAAGAATGGTCATCGCACGATAAACTTGTTCAAAAAATATCATACGTATCATTTGGTGAGAGAAGGTCATCGTGGAAAGCGATATTTTCCCACTTGCTCTTGCATACACTTCTTCCGAAAATCCGTAGGCACCACCGATGACAAATACGATGGATTTTCCCCCTTGGTTGAATTGCGTTTGTATAAACTGCGAAAAAGAAACGGAAGAATAGGTTTTTCCGCGTTCGTCTAATAAAAAGATGCGGTCTGTTATACCAGCTTTTGCCAAAATTTCTTTTCCCTCAGCATCTTTTACTTGCTGAAATGTTAATTTTTTGGCGTTTTTTATATCTGGGATTTCGATGCGTTCTATTTGCACGTAATGTTTGAGTCGGTCGAGGTATTCTTTTTCCCCTGCCATAAGGAAGTCTTTTCCAGTTTTTCCGATACAAATCAACTTGATTTTCATAAGGTCAAAAATAACACAAACTTTTCCTTCATTCAACTACATAACCGAAGAAATATTCTTAATTTTACGCCCACAAACACAAAGAACTGTAAAGTATGAAAACGGTACAATTTAGAGAGGCACTTCGTGAGGCGATGAACGAGGAAATGCGTAACGATGAGAATGTATTTTTACTTGGAGAAGAAGTAGCAGAATATAATGGAGCGTATAAAGTATCTCAAGGGATGTTGGCTGAATTTGGTGAAAAACGTGTCATAGATACGCCAATTGCTGAATTAGGTTTTACAGGAATTGCTGTTGGTGCTTCCATGATGGGATTACGACCAATTGTGGAGTTTATGACTTGGAACTTCGCGATTTTAGCGGCAGATCAAATAATAAACAGTGCTGCGAAAATGTTACAAATGTCAGGTGGTCAATACCACTGTCCAATTGTTTTTAGAGGTGGTAATGGTCCTGCTGGACAATTAGGAGCTACACACTCACAAAGTTTTGAAGCATTCTATGCACATGTACCAGGATTGAAAGTGATTACACCTTCTACGCCTTACGATGCTAAAGGATTATTAAAAGCTGCAATTCGCGATAATGACCCAGTAGTTTTCTTAGAGTCTGAGAAAATGTATGGAGATAAAGGTGAAATTCCAGAAGGAGAATATATTATACCAATTGGTGTTGCGGACATCAAACGTAAAGGAACAGACGTTACTATCGTATCTTTTGGTAAAATTATGAAAGTGGCGCACGAAGCTGCAGAAATTTTAGCGAAAGAAGGTATTTCTTGTGAAATCATCGATTTACGTACCGTTCGTCCAATCGATTACCACTGCATCGTGGAGTCTGTTAAAAGAACCAATCGTTGTGTAGTATTAGAAGAATCTTGGCCTTTAGCTTCTATTTCTTCTGAAATTGCATATCACTTACAACGTTATGCATTTGATTATTTAGATGCTCCAGTAATGCGTGTAACACAAACAGATACACCATTTGCATTCTCACCAACATTGATTGAAGAGGCATTGCCAAATGTTCCTAGATTGATTAACGCAGTAAAAGCAACGTTATATAGAAACTAAAAGAGCGACACTTCGACAAGCTCAGTGTAAACTAAGTGACACTACGACAAGCTCAGTGTAAACTAAGTTACGAGTGACGTAATGATAATAAAATTTAAAGGGTTAATCGGTAGGTTAGCCCTTTTTTGTGAACAAAAAGTATATGAGTCAGAAATTAGATACCTCTAAGATTATTCAGGTTAAGTTTCCAGATAATCAATTTTATAAAGAAGTATATGCCAAAAATCAAGTGGTAATTCACCATACAGTAAGTGGCGCTAATCCTACTAATGTAATTAATGCTTGGACAACAAATGCAGAACGCGTTGCTACAGCTTTTGTGATTGGAGGAGATGGTACCATTGCACAAGCTTTTAGTAGTAAATATTGGGCACATCATTTGGGGCTAAAGAAAGCGAATAATACCATTCTAAATCAACAATCTATTGGTATTGAAGTATGTAATTGGGGAGGGATTACCGAAAAAGAGGGTAAATTCTATACTGCATATAACAAGGAAATCGCGAAAGAGCATCTTATAGATTATGGAAAAACGTGGCGTGGTTATCGTTATTTTCATACATATACCGCTGCACAAATAGAGTCCTTGCGTCAACTATTGGTATACCTATGTGATACCTATAAAATTTCCAAAGAATACCACCCAACAATGTGGGATTTAGATAACGAAGCACTCACAGGAAAGAATGGTGTTTTTACCCATGTATCCTATCGCGCGGATAAAAGTGATATGCATCCCCAACCGGAGTTGATTGCTATGTTAACAAAGTTACACGAAGAAATTTAAGTTACCTAAAGAAGAAAAAAATGCATAATTCTTTTCAATTAATCAAGCGACGTATACTTATACTACTTTTATTTGTTGGGGTATTACAGTTTGTAAATGCGCAAAAGTTATATTTTCCACCGCTAAGTAATACTGCTAATTGGGATACATTATCTCCAGAAAGTCTGGGTTGGTGCAGTAAGGAAATCGATGCTTTGTACGATTATTTGAACCAACAAGACACGAAAGGATTTATCGTACTAAAAAATGGTAAAATCGTTTTGGAAAAATACTTTGGGACATTTTCGAAAGATAGCGTTTGGTATTGGGCATCCGCAGGTAAAACCATTACTTCATTTCTTGTAGGAAAAGCACAGGAAGAAAAATTTCTATCCATAGATGCGCCTACTTCTAGTTATTTAGGTACTGGATGGACAGCTTGTACTTCAGAACAAGAGAACAAAATTACCATTCGACATCAATTGACAATGACTACAGGTTTAAATGATGGTGTAAAGGATAACCATTGTACATTAGATACATGTTTAACCTATTTAGCGCAGCCAGGCACGCGTTGGGCATACCATAATGCGCCATATACTTTATTAGAAAAAGTAATTACGACGGCAACTAAGCAAGCCATTAATACCTATACAAATTTAAAACTCAAACAAAAAACAGGAATCACAGGTGCTTGGGCATTTAGTGGGTATGATAATGTTTTTTATAGTAAGGCTAGAAGCATGGCGCGTTTTGGGTTATTGATGCAAAACAATGGTGTCTGGAATGTAGACACACTACTTCGCGACACTGCCTACCTGCGACAAATGACAAGTACTTCGCAGCAATATAATCTTTCGTATGGATATCTATGGTGGCTTAATGGCAAAAGTTCCTATATGGTACCAACTTTACAAACAGTAATTAAAGGACCTTATGCGCCAGCCGCTCCAAGTGATATGTTTGCTGGAATAGGTAAAAACGGACAAATTATCAGTGTCTCAAAAAGTTTAGGCTTAGTAGTAATAAGAATGGGTAACCAAGTAAATAGTGGGGAAGTACCCACGCAATTATGTAATAAAATTTGGGAAAAACTTCAAGCTGCTATGTGTCAACAGGTAGAAGTCAATGAATTGAATTTAGAAAAGGATAATGTATTTGGATACACAAAGGGTTCAGAACTTATCTTAACATTACCAAGCGATGAATATAATGAAATAGAAATATGTAATACTGCCGGACAACCGCTTCTAAATGCACATAATGTTAGTGCAATAGATATTTCGAAACTGACCGATGGATTATACTTTCTAGTTGTGAAGCAAGGAGGGCAAGTTTATAAGCAAAAATTCAGGAAATTTTAATTGGAAATATATTTTCGAAAACAAAAAAACGAGACTTCATTAAATTTCAATCCATCTTATGATGAATATAGAAGATAAGAAAGAAGAAATAATTGGAACTGAATTTCAGTTTCATAAGTTACGCTCAATAGATGTCAATTGGACAAATAGTCTAAGTTTTGAACCTAAACTAGATGATTGTTCGATAAATGATTCTATAGAGGGATTAGAGATATATGTCGTTTGTTTGAAAAATGGTGTTTTACCCGATGACAAAAGTATTTTATTTTACAATAATTATTCTACGGAAGAAAATAGTTTGATAGGAGATTATGGTACAATGTATTGTGTTTATCCAGGCTGTGATCAAAGCTTTACCATTTATCCAGAATTAATTGGTAATAAGTATGACGAAATTTTATTTATTATTGGGAGACCGAAATCTAATAATTCAAAAGAGGACAATTGGATCGATCAAGATCAAGTGAAAGATGTAGTGGATGAAATTTGCTTTATTGATTGTAAAATAGATACGACACGCTCTGTGGGTTACATTTCCATTAATAATATTAGATATGAATATAATAAATATGGTGCAATGGTTCTGTTTTCACTAAAGAATAATGATAATTGGGAATTAAATTTATCACATGCGTTGTATACGGATGGTTTATTCGAAATAGTAGCCAAGCACTCAAAATCATATATTTAATTTGATTAATATTGTTTTCTTATTTATCAAAAGCAAATACACACATTTATTATGTCATCTGATATATCGTCTCGTATAAGAAAAGTCGGAATTGGTCTACTTCTTGTATTTGCACTTTTTTTTAGTTTAGGTGCATTAAAGTCACCACTAACTATAGAGTTGAAAAAAGTCAATTTAGCTAACTTAAATAAGGTTACTAAAATTAAAAAAGTAAACAAACAAATTGAAGCGTCTAAAAAAATAATTTCTGATTCATTAAGAAAACAAAATTTATTGGATTCAATTTTTAAAGTTGAAAATCAAAAAAATCTATATCTAACACCAGGATCAACTCCAGTAGATACACCGGATGGAGTTGAACGAGTTTTACTTTTAGGAGATTCTCAATTAGAAGGGTTAAGAAGTCCAGTGAGTGCTTATTGTGCTAAAAATGGGCATGTACTTCTTTCCTCCATAATTTATTACGGTTCCTCGACAAAGCAATGGGGAAGTAAAGATACGCTCGAATACTTTTTAAAAGTATATAAACCTTCCGTGGTTTTATTTGCAATTGGATTAAATGAGCTGTTTGTGAATGATTTAGACCAACGAACTATGTATATTAAGAAAATCATTCAAACTTTAGAAGCTTATAATGTTCGTTTCTTTTGGATTGGTCCTGCGGCTTGGACGAAAGATAAAGGGATTATAGCTAAAATGCAGGATGAAGTTGGAGAAAATTTCTATCCTTCTCATCAATTAGATTTAGAACGTGCTGCGGATGGTCGACATCCTTCAAAAAAAGCAGCAAAACTTTGGTTTGATAAAGTGGCAATATCCTGCACGCAAAAAGGTATTTTAGATTTATCGAAACAGGTAGATACGCTACCCACGCTAAAATTTAAAAGAACAATATTAATGAACATATCCGATGATTTATGAATTGGGAAGAGATAGGTAAACAGTTTTTATATATTGAAGAACAGCCTTTATTATTTCATCAAGGGTTATTTTTATTGCTTTTTGCATTTTTTTTGATTTGTTATTCATTTGTTGTTAAACATAAAAGTCCAAGGGAATATTTAATCATTATTTTCAGTGCCTATTTCTATTATAAGTCAAGTGGTGTATTTATTTTATTACTCTTAACAACAATATCTGTTGATTATCTATTTTCGATATGGCTAGCAAATGAAAAAAATAAATTAAAACGAAAATGGATACTTGCATCCGCAGTTCTTTTTTCGTTATCCTTTTTGATCTATTTTAAGTATAAAAACTTCTTCATCAGTAATTATGATACGCTTGTTGGCACGAAACATTCCTTATCGCAATTAATACTCCCAATAGGTATTTCGTTCTATACGTTTCAATCGATCAGTTATTTATTTGACATTGCTAATAGAACCATTAAACGTCCTGTATTTCAAAACTATTTAATGTATATGCTGTTTTTTCCACATTTAGTTGCGGGACCTATTGTACGAGCAAGAGATTTTTTACCTCAATTGACGAAAAAAATCAAGTTTGATAAGCGACTACTAAATGAATCTTTTTATTTGATTCTAAAAGGATTAATAAAAAAAGCGATCATTGCTGATTATGTTGCCCAATATGCAGATATTGTATTCTCTGCTCCAGATGGATTTTCAGGAAGTGAATTGATTTTAGCTTCACTTTGTTATACCCTACAAATCTTTTGTGACTTTAGCGGGTATACGGATATGGCTATTGGAATTGCCTTGCTGCTTGGCTACCGACTTTGTTTAAACTTTGATTCTCCCTATAAAGCACTTAATATTACAAATTTTTGGCGTAGATGGCATATCTCATTATCTTCTTGGTTACGTGATTACATCTATATACCACTCGGAGGAAATCGAAAAGGTTTCCTGTTACAGATTGTATTTTTATTTCTTACGATGCTTGTTGGAGGATTTTGGCATGGCGCGGATTGGAAATTCGTTTTTTGGGGAGCTGGACATGGAATGTTATTGATTCTTCATAAACTATGGGTGAAGTTTTTTGGTAAATATCTAAAATCATCTTGGTTCAATATGTTCGCTTGGTTCATAACTTTTAGTTGTGTTTCTTTACTTTGGATTCCATTTCGAGCGGTTTCTATGGAAAGTACATGGGTAATCTATAAACGAATATTCACCATTGTTGATTTTAGCATGGTGTTTGCAGTTTTAAAGAGTAATCCTACTTTATTTTTACTACTTGTATTGGGGTATGCTTCAACGCTTCTTAAAGGGAAATGGAAAACTAAACTTTACACCTATTTTGGAAGACAAGATCTTGCCATTAAATTTATAGTATTGATTCTCGTAATACAGTTAATGATCCAAATGAGATCATCGGTTGTTCAGCCTTTTATTTATTTTCAGTTTTAGTTGGTGTTTATGAAATTCATGTCACTTTTATATGTATTACTTTCCCTACCTGTATTTGCTCAACAAGTACAACCTAAACTAGGTGAAAATATCTTAGAAAATAACGGGATATTATTCGAACAGTTTAAGCAAAAAATAGCTTCATTAAAAAGCGGAACAATTCAGAAAATTCGAATACTACATATTGGTGATTCACACATTCAACCTGATAATTTAAGTGGGATTGTCCGTAAATATTTTCAATTGACATATGGTAATGGAGGGCGAGGATTAGTTTTTCCATATACATTGGCTAAAACAAATGGGCCCAAAGATTTTATTGCAACATCCACTTCTTCGTGGAGTAATCATTGGATTATTAATTATCCACACAAATTCAAAATTGGTTTACCAGGAATTGGTATTAAAAGCACGTTGGATTCAGGTAATATTACATTCAATTTTATAAAAGATTCTTTGAGGTCTCCTTTTACGAATGGGTTTATTATCTATTCGTTTCAAAATGAAAAAAATGGACGTATTTTAGTGAATTCTACTTTCGAAAAGAAAAGCAATCAACTTTTGTTTGATACACTTCATTTTGATTTTAAATCTCCTCAAACCAAACTCGACATTAAATTTTCAGGGAGTAAACTACTATTTCACAGTAGTTATTTTGAAAATGATGAGCCAGGAATAGTTTACAATGCTGCAGGGGTAGCAGGGGCAAGGTATCGTGACTTTTTGAGCAATGAATTTTTTACAAAGCAACTCTCCTTTTTTCAGCCAGATATGCTTATTCTTTCTTTAGGAACTAACGAATCGTATGACCCTACCTTTACGATCGAAGGTTTTCGTTCACTTGTAGATTCGATGTTTACAATGATACAATCAAAACTCCCTAATTGTGCAGTAATTATTACCCTACCTTCTGAAAATTATCGTGTTAAAAATAATATACCAATTGTTAATGATCGAATTGAAATTATCACAGATATTTTGAGAAAAGAAAGTACACGTTTTGGTTACTCGATTTGGGATTTAAAAAAAGCAATGGGTGGAGATGGTAGTATGTTACAATGGAAAGAAGCTGGTCTCGTTAACAAGGACTATCTTCATTTTCTAAGAAAAGGGTATAACCTGCAAGGGAAGTTGTTATTTGAAGCTATTAATACAGAATTAAATGCTAATTAGTAGTTTTTTAGGGAGTGTGTAAAGACAATTTACATTGATACTAAAGGTTTGTTAGTGGTACTTAAAGATCCGCTGAATTTTTAGTCACAATAAAACAAAAAAACGAATTTTAAATGTGTTTCTCTTTACGATACTCTTCATTTAAAACTCGTTTTCTAATTCTCTGATTCGTCACTGGTAACTAGTTACTCGTCACTCATCTGTGGAGCTGGAGGTTATTGAACCCACCCCTTACTTATTATTTTTAAAAATAATTTTAATTATTTAAAAAGATAATAATCAGTTATTTACAATTATTTTTAGATTTTTACAGATATATTAAGGGTAAGTATTATCTTTGATAATAACAAAATGTGGGCTAAATGTGGGCTAAATATTTTGAATCGTGGACTAACTTTAAAGGATAATTTTTATGGCAACTGTGAGATTTTTAATTCAAACGAAAAAAGATAATGCACCAATCTATATTCGACTTCGTGATGGTAGAAAATTAGATTTGAAAGTAAAAACAAGTTTTATAGTTAATCCGATAGATTGGAATGCTTCTAAAGAAAGACCAAGGCATACTAAAACAGAAATGCTTTCTAAATTGGATGAGGATTTACTCGATTTAAAATCGGATATCTTAAAAGCGTATAATCAACGCATCGAAAACAACTCAAATATCGACATAGCATGGCTGCAAGATATTATCACTCCCGATCAAAATTCTAAAATCCCTACAAAGTTAGTACCGTATTTTGATTACTATTTATTGATAAAGGGAAACACGATCAAACTAAATACGATTAAGAAGATTACATCTTTTAAGTTATTGTTATCTAATTTTGAGAAAAAACAAAAGAAGTCATATCAGATAAATGAGATCGATCTCAATTTCCAGCAAAAACTTGTCGCTTATTGTAAGTCCAATAATTATTCTACAAATTACATTTCTGACATCTTGAAGTATGTACGAACAATCTGCAAAAGCGCAAATCAAAATGGTATCAAATCAAACATACAAACAGAATCTTTAAAAATCAAAAAAACAGAAGTTTCCATCACCTACCTTACTCCCGAAGAAATACAGAAAATCAAAGACAAACAATTTGATTTTGACTATCTAGATAATGCAAGAGATTGGTTGTTAATCAGTTGTGAGTCAGGTCAAAGGATTAGCGACTTTATGAAATTCAACAAATCCATGATTCGGGAAGCAACTACTCCTAAAGGAAAGAAAATAAAATTAATTGAGTTCACCCAAGAAAAAACAGGAAAAAAAATGAGTGTTGTTGTAACTGATATGGTCGAGGAAATTCTTAAAAAAAGAGATGGAAATTTTCCAAGACCGATCAGTGATCAAAAATATAACGACTACATAAAGACTGTTTGTGAATTAGCAGAAATTGATGCGGTTGTGCAGGGATCGATGAAGGATAAAGAAACGAAAAGACAGGTAACGGGATATTTTAAAAAACACCAACTCGTGGTATCCCATATTGGACGCAGATCGTTTGCTTCCAATTATTACATGAAATTTCCTATAGGGTATTTAATGAACCAGACTGGCCATACTTCTGAGCGATCCTTCCTTGCGTACATTGGAAAGTCTAACGCTGATTACTCATTAGCGTTTGCGGATGAATTATTCGATAAGAAATAATTTTCTAAAAATCCTCGGAAAAGTTAATTATTGAGGAATACATTCTGCGATTAAGTATCATTAGTATTCTATCTATTTTGATAAATACATTCCGCTTCATACGATGTAACAATCTGATATTTTTTCATAAATATGAAACGAAGTTTCTGCTGTGAATTTTATTTAGAAGGAAAATAGAGCAAGTAATCAAATCTATATCTTATTTGTCAATCTGAAGAAAATTTGGGTGGTTACTTAAATTTTCAGGCAGAAAAATAAACTTTATTATTGACTTCGGCAACCCTTATCACAACTGTAAATAATGCTTTAGTTGACTAGCAAAAGTCAACTTTAGAGCCATCTGTTTAAACACCTATGTCTTTATTTTTGAATACCTTAAAGGTATGTTAAAGAAAAAATTCATACAAGTTAAAAAGTGGCGTTATATAAAAGGAGGGTTTACAAATCTTCTGAAAAGTATTCCATTTCCACATTTTGAGCAGTTATCTAAACAGAGAAAAAGTTTCGATACAAGCCTGTTTTCGAACACCCTCGACTTAACAAAAGGATGCTTGATAAGAGGAAGTCCCTCTCTATTTTAACATATGAGAACTATCATTTAGTTTTCCAACCCAATTAACAATAACGATGATTCAGAAATCCTAGTTATTGTACCATAGAAATTTAAATTAATTAAAATATAAGAGGATGAAATATAACTCACAAAACACATTAATTAAGCCGCCATTTTCTCCATATAAGATGGATCGAGAATCGGATAGGTTTAGAGTCTGCGACAACTGTGGACGAGAATTCATGGCTTATGACAGGAGCCTAGTATACTGTAATGAGAAATGTCGCTGGGAATACCATAATACTAACAAAACTAGAATTAGAGAAGAAAAAAAGTTAGAAGAACTTGAAGAAACTGTTGAAGAATCGAATAAGAAAACAATAGAATCTGTTGAAACAACAATTGAGGAAACGATAAACGAAACAGATGAAACTATATTAAAATCAAACATATCGATTTTAGAGAGTTTAAATCTTGCAGTAAAAGGAACAAAATATACGGTTGAAGCACTTGATTCGTATGGTTTCCAATTTACTAATTACAATGGTAGAGGTCAACTATTTAATATAGACCCTATACATAATTGCCATTTTACTCAGGTTGGGAACTTTCGTTTACACCGAGTAGAATATTCAAAAATTTTAATAACCAATTTAATCCACACATTATAATGAATTATAAAACTATCGATGAGCTCTTTGGTACTCCACTTAATCAAGTTCCAAGACCTCACAAACCGTTTCAGGTTAAACCGTGGCATGTTGCCGTTGTATTGGTCGCTGGTGTATTAATCTATAAGGGATGCCAAAAATTAAATGAAGACTTTTTGAATATCAGGAAAAACAAATTTATGGTTCCTATAAAACTGAAAGAGGATAAAAAGGATTAGAAATAAAGCCACTAGGATGATTCTTAGTGGCTTTTTTACTTACAATATGAATCCTATTTACGCTGAAATTTTATTGTACGTATCACGAACAACTTTTAGGTTGTCACTCCATTCCACTAGCGGATAATTAGCAATTTGATTTCTCTGTGTTTGATCGGAAACACCATTTATTTCTAACCACGCTTTTGGAAATAAATGCTGTCTTTCTAAAGCTGATTTTTTTGTTTCTCAGCCCATCTTGTAACAAATCTGCTACCATCAATTTACTAAACAAACCATTTTGCAATTATTTTTTTTAACTCATACAAGTCCATTTTAATATCCTCTCGTTCGATTAGGAATAAGATATACGCATATAGAAACTTTTTATCGGAACTTATATAATCATCTTATAAAACCTGCCTGTTTGATTGATTTTATAAACTCATGCCAATTTACAATATTCAATACTTTCGCTTGGTCAAATTGTAAGTTCTCAAATTGTTTTTCTCTTCTCTAAATTGATAAAAAAAGAAATTTAACATTTTATTTCTAACACAACAGTCAACCTCGTATAACTTATAAATATTATTTTAAACAATAAGAAATTTTGAAGCTTTCCAAATATTGGAATTATTTCGGAAAATAAAAACGCGTGTATACACGTAAAAACAGATAAAAACATTTGAAATATAAAAAACTGAAAAACAATTATTTAACAAGGGTTACGCGTATTTATACATGTTTATATTCTTTTAGAATATAAATATATGTTTATGCGTGTTTACATTTAAAAATTCTCATTCAAAAAATGACATCCCATATTTATATTTACCCTCTATTTTGACACTAACTCTTTAAAAAAATAAAAACGATGGAAAATAAATATTCAATCAAAGGGATAAATCAGATTAGTAACTTCCCAAAAGTTGGCGATGATATTTCTCTTCCTTTATTTTATGAACATTGTGGAACTAGCATTTTTCATGCAAACCAAGTTTATTATGAATTTTTAGTGTCCCTAAAACATCCTTTATTGAACCCATTCCTTCATCTATCAAATAATAGTTAGAATTACTAAATTCCACCAAACAACGTAAAAATTTTACGTACTAACGTAATTATATTTACGCGATTTTAATCCCCTATTGATAATTAAAATAAAACGTATTTAATAGTTAGTACAAGTTAACTATCTTAGTAATCTGATATAATCTGAACCAAATAGTATGGCAAAGCAAAAAAAAGAAGTGAAAGAAAAAGCAATTGAAGTGACCTTATGGGAAGCAGCAAATAAATTGCGAGGTAGCGTTGAACCTGCTGAATATAAACACGTTGTTTTAAGTTTGATATTCTTGAAATTTGCAAGTGACAAATTCGAAGAACACAGAGCAAAATTGATTGCTGAAGGAAAAGAAAAGTACATTGAAATGGCTGAGTTCTACAATATGAACAATGTGTTTTTCTTGGAAGAAATTTCTAGATGGAGTTATATAGTTAAAATGGCTCGTCAAAACGAAATTGCCTTAATTATTGATACTGCTTTACATACGATTGAAAAAGATAACAAATCTTTAAAGGGTGCTTTGCCTGACAATTATTTTTCTCGTTTAGGATTAGATAAAACCAAACTTGCATCATTAATTAGTGAAATTGATGGTATAAATACACTAAAAGATAAAGAGCAAGATTTAGTGGGACGTGTGTATGAATATTTTCTAAAAAAGTTTGCAATTGCTGAGGGTAAAGGTAAAGGTGAATTCTATACACCAAAAACAATTGTTAATCTAATCGCTGAAATGATTGAACCATATAAAGGTATCATTTATGACCCTGCTTGTGGTTCGGGTGGTATGTTTGTACAATCCATTAAATTTATTGAAGCACACCAAGGTAATACAAAAAATATTGCCATATATGGTCAAGAGTACACTAAAACAACCTACAAACTGGCTAAGATGAACCTTGCCATTCGAGGCATATCTGCTAACCTTGGAGAAAAAGATGCTGATACTTTTGCGGATGACCAACATAAAGACTTAAAAGCGGATTACATCATGGCAAATCCTCCATTTAATCAAAAAGATTGGAGAGGTGAAAATGAATTGATTGATGATCCTCGATGGAAAGGGTATGATATACCACCAAAGAGTAATGCGAATTATGGATGGATACTAAATATGGTTTCGAAACTTTCTGAAAACGGTATAGCTGGATTTATTTTAGCAAATGGTGCTTTAAGTGGTGGTGGAGAAGAATATAAAATTCGAAAAAAGTTAATCGAAAATAATTTAGTAGAAGCCATTGTAATTATTCCTAGAAATACATTTTATACCACAGATATTAGTGTTACGCTTTGGATAGTAAACAAGAATAAAAAAGCAAGAGCAGTTGAAATAAACGGGAAGCAAAAGCAATACCGTGACCGTGAAAAAGAAATCCTTTTTGTGGATTTAAGACGATGGGGAACTGAGTATGAAAAACAATTCATTGAACTTTTACCAGAAGACATTGAAAAAGTGGCATTAAACTATCATAATTGGCAACAAGTAAATTACAAAACAACATATAAAGATGTCCCAGAATATTGTTTTTCAGCTAACTTTGAACAAATTCAAGCGAATGATTTTTCATTAGTACCAAGCAAATATATTGAGTTTGTAGACAGAGATAGTGGAATAGATTTTGACAACGAAATGAAACGAATTCAACAAGATTTTAAGGAATTGTTAAAAGAAGAAAAAGCATCACAAGAACAATTAATAAACGCATTTAAAGTTTTGGGGTATGAGCTTTAAAAAGATTGGAGATTACATTCAAATTGTTAACAATAAAAACAAGGATTTGATTACAACAAATCTTTTAGGAGTGAATATTTTTAAAAATTTCATGCCTTCAGTTGCAAATACTTCTGGTCTTGATTTATCAAAATACAAACTAATTACAAAGGGGCAATTTGCAACTAACCTGATGCACGTTAACAGAGATGAAGTTTTACCTGTAGCATTATATCAAATTGACAAACCTGCTATAGTTTCACCAGCGTATATAACATTTGAAGTAAAAGACGAAAACAAGTTGTTGCCCGAATATTTAATGATGGAATTTCAAAGACTTGAATTTGATAGACGTGCTTGGACTTATTGTGATTCAAGTGTAAGAGGAGGTTTAGAATGGGAACGTCTTTGTGACATAGAAATTCCAATCCCAAACATTGGTCTTCAACGAAAGTTTGTTGCAATCTACAATGGCTTAATGATTAACCAAAAAGTATATCAAAATAGTTTGGAAGATCTACAATTAATTTGTGATACTTATATTGAAAACCTGATCAAAACGGAAGAACAGAAATTACTTGGAGAATATCTTGAAAGAACAGAAGAAAAGAATTGGGACAACAATATTCGTGAGGTAATGGGAATGAGTACACAAAAAAAATTCAGGGTGCCTCAATCTCGAGTAAATTTAAAAGAATTGTCAAATTATAGGATTGTTAGAAATAGAGATTTTGCCTATGTTCCAACAACAGATACTTGGAGATGTCTAGCCGTAGCATTATCCGATTTTGCTCACAATATTGTTGTTTCACCAATTTACATAACATTTAGAGTAAAAGATTTAGATAAACTTCTACCAGAATACCTTTTCTTATTTTTAAAAAGAGAAGAATTTGACCGATATGCAAGATTTCATTCTTGGGGAAGTGCAAGAGAAAATTTCAATTGGGAAGATTTGTGTAATATAAAATTACCCATTCCCAACATCAAAGTGCAAGAAGCAATTGTGACCATTTATCATACTTTAGAAACTCGCAAACGTATTAATGAACAATTAAAGAACACCATTAAACCACTTTGTCCTGTGCTGATGAAAGGTGTGGTGGAGAGTGTGAAACTTGAAACTGTAAATCCCTAATGATTACATCCATCAACATTAAAAATGTAGCAACCTATGATTCAATAAATGGGGTTGAAATAGATAGTTTAAAAAAAATAAACTTTATCTATGGGGCTAATGGATGTGGTAAAACAACTTTATCAAACTTTTTGCTGAATCCTGGTGATACGAAATTTGCTAATTGTGTTTTAAATTGGGAGAATCAAACTCCACTCAATACTTTAGTTTACAACAAAGAGTTTAGAGAGCAGAACTTTGGCAAAGGTAAATTGAATGGTGTATTTACACTTGGACAGGCTACAAAAGAGGAAATTCAGGTCATTGAAGATAAAAACGAGCAACTTAAAACGATAAAAGCTGATGGGCTAAAAAAGCGTGAAACACTAAACGTTCAAAATAAGAAAAGAGAGAATTTAGAAAAGGAATTTACAGAAAGTTGTTGGAAGAATATCTATAAAAGGTATGATCAAGAATTTAAGGAAGCCTTTGTTGGTTCAATGAGATCTGGAGAATTATACAAAAATAGGTTGCTTCAAGAATTTGAGAATAACTCCGCTACTTTATTAACTTTAGAAGAGCTAAGGGAAAAGGCAAAAACAATTTTTGGAGAAGTTCCACAAAATATATTATCGATAAACGAAATTAATTATGACAGAATAATTGAAATTGAAGTTAATACAATTTGGGCAAAAATAATTATTGGGAAAGCTGATGTAGATATTGCCAAATTAATTCAAAAATTGAATATAACCGATTGGGTCAACCAAGGGAGAACTTATATTCAAGAAGAGGATGAAACTTGCCCATTTTGTCAACAAAAAACAATTACAGATGATTTCAAAAATCAATTAGAGAGCTTTTTTGATGAAACTTATTTAACAGATATAAAATCACTTAAAGAATTAAAACAAGAATACAATTCATTGACTCAAAATATTATCAATGAGCTAAACGAAATTGAAACAAACCAAAAGAACTTTACAGGCTCTAAATTGAATATAGATAAGTTTTCAGCTTATCTAAAAACATTAATAAGTCAGAATACGACCAATAGTGAATTTTTAAACAACAAATTAAAAGAACCAAGCAGAAGTGTTGAATTAATATCGCTCAACGAACAACTTGACTTGATAAATGATTTAATAAAAATTGCCAATGCAGAAATCACAAAACACAACGACATAGTACTCAATTTCAATACTGAAAAAAGTACATTGATTCAATCAATATGGAAATTCATTATAGAAGAATTTAGAAACGAAATTACAAAGTACAACACTAATAAAAACGGGTTAGATTCTGGTATTTTAGCATTACAAACTCAACTAAACACAAAGCTCACTGAACACAGTACGTTAATAACTGAAATCCAAAATTTAAGCAAAAACATTACAAGTATTCAGCCAACTGTGGATGAAATCAATAGACTTTTGAAATCCTATGGTTTTCTAAACTTTGAAATTGTACCCACACCGGAAAATGGATTTTATCAAATTCAACGTGAAGATGGTGAAAGTGCTGAAGATACTCTAAGTGAAGGTGAAATTACATTTATTACTTTTTTGTATTATTTGCAACGTGCTAAAGGAGGTGAAACAGAAGAATCTGTTAATGAAGAAAGAATCTTAGTTATTGATGACCCCATTTCTAGTTTAGATAGTAATGTGTTATTTGTAGTAAGCACATTGATTAAGGAAATAATCAAAACTGTAAAATCTGATGAGGGAAATATCAAACAAATTATCCTTCTTACCCACAATGTTTATTTTCATAAAGAAGTTTCCTACGAAGGGTTGAATAGAAAAGGTGAGAAATCTCAATTTTGGATTCTACGTAAAAAAAACAAAGTTTCTTCAATTCATTATTATGCGGATAACAATCCTATTCAATCGTCTTATGAATTACTATGGCGTGAAATAAAAGAATGGGAGAATAATTCGGGTATTACGATACAAAATACCTTGAGACGAATTTTGGAAAACTATTTCAATATTTTGGGAAATAAACGAGATGATGTATTGATAAATAAATTCTCTGCTCAAGAAGAAAGAGAAATTTGTAGATCTTTATTAAGTTGGACAAACGAAGGATCTCATACCTTGCCGGATGATTTATATATAGAATCACCAGAAGATACTATCAATAAATATTTAGATGTGTTTAAGAATATTTTTATTCACACCGAAAACATAGGTCATTATAATATGATGATGGGAATTAAAGCGGAAGAAAATGAATTAATTGAAGTATAAAGATTATTTTTTAGATTAAAATAATTAATAAATGAAAGTAAAATCAAATACTCTATATATTATTGGAAATGGATTTGACCTACATCATGGTTTAGACACTTGGTATTCCTCTTTTGGATTGTATTTACAAGATAATGAATGTGATATATATGATTTACTTGTTAAGTATCTTGGAATGCCTGAATTAGACCGATATGATCAATCTACTCTAAACGTTACAGAATGGAATGAATTTGAAGTTTCATTGGCAAATTTATATTTTGATGAAATAATAGATGATAATGCTGAATATGCTGCCGATTTAGGTTCAGATGATTATTATAAAGATATTGGTGCAATAGAAACATATGTCTCCGAAATTCGAGATAATCTCTCTTTAAATCTGTTTAATATATTCAAAGCTTTCATACGTCAAATAAATTATCCTAGCCTTAATATAGGTTCAGAATTGTTTATTGATAAAGAAGCTCGTTTTTTTAATTTTAATTACACCAACTCCTTACAATATTATTATGGAGTTGATGATACTAATATTAATTATACACACAATAATGCTGATAGTGAAAAGCTTTTGATATTGGGGCACGGTTTTACAGTTAATTCCTTTGTACCGGAAATCCCGACTCCACCTGAAAATGCTACTTTTGAAGAATTACAAGATTGGAATGATTGGATGAGTGATCAATATGATATGTCAATTGAATTAGGAAAAGATGCTCTCTTTAAATATTTTACGAATTCATATAAGAATTCTGAAAAGATTATTAAAGAAAATGATGCTTACTTTAAATCATTATCTACTATTGATGAAATCATTGTATTTGGACATTCACTTGCTGATGTAGATAAAAAATATTTTGAGAAGATTTTTTCATCTGTAAAAGATGATACTCATTGGTTTGTTTCATGTCTTATAAAAGAAGAGATGGAATTTAAAAAAGAAAAATTAGTATCATTTGGAATTAAGAGTGAAAATATTCATCCTTTTTTGGTTAAATCACTTTTGAAAATAAATAATAAATGACCATCCCTGAATCCCAAGCCAAACAATTTGCTAAAAAAGTTTTTATTTCCAGTAAACAAAATAACCTTGAAAATCTAAAAGACAGTTTAGATTCCAAACTAGCTGTTTTCAACCGAGACAAAGACAAATTAGATTTTTTGAAAGTGTTAATTTCTGAGACTAAAAAAGATGTTGCGAAACATGAAGAAACGTGTACGAATGAAAATTGCAAGTACGATAAAGAAAGAAGTTTAGGGGTGTTTTTAATGGAACAAGAAATAGATACCATCAATGAATATTTCACATTCGAACCTAAAAACGAAGATAAATTTTCTGTAGAAGAGGAAACCTCATTACACAACAAATTGAATGAGATAATTGAGAAATTAAACAAGCAAGAATTAGGTCAAGAAATTTTATTCGAAGAAATAGAATCATTAAAGAACCATTTCAATTTAGGCAAGAAAACGTGGTTTCAGTTGGTAAAAGGAAAATTGGTTGAGGTTACTGGTGAGAAAATTATTGAAGCAACGGTAGCAACTGAGATTTTGAAGGAATTGTCTGATGGAGTTAGGGAATTAGGTAGGTGGTTAAAATAAAAAAGACACTAAATGAATAATTTTAAAGATTTAATCCAATATTTCAATTCAATTAATATTGAAATAGAAGATGTTACTTCAGATTTTGAACGAGATAATCTTCAAAAGGTTGTTATAGTAACTTATGACTTTAATGGTACAAAGTTTACAACTAAAAAATTATATTACAAAGAAATTTCAAAAGCCCCAGCCGTCAAAAATCCTGAACACATTGAAAAGTTTTTTGGGAACAAAGTGTATTGGTTAGATATTGACATACATAAATGGCCACAATCATCAGGAGAAACAGATATTAATGATTTAATCATCAATGATATTACTAAAGATGATGAGTTTAAAAATGAACTATTAAAATTAGCAAATAACGCTGGAAATGGTGCGATACAATTAATATCAAAACAAGGTAGATCAAATCAGTATTATAGAAATTTTGAAAATAATAATCATTGGCATGATATAATTTTACTTATAAAAGCAATCATTGAAGACAAACCTAATTTTGATAATTATTTGATGCCTTTAGTTTTTAGATGGGATGGTAACAAACATACTGATAGACTTCGTGTTTCTTTAAGTCCTCATTTTGGAGCTAGAGCTCTTTTATATCATTTAATTAACAATGTAAATAATAAGAAATCAGCTGTTTTAAAAGAATTAATTATGCAAGAATACATAGAATTATTAGAATACAAAAAGCAAATTATCCTTCAAGGACCTCCAGGAACGGGTAAAACAAAATTGGCGAAAGAATTGGCGAATGCAATAGTTAAGACTGATAGAAACGACTTAGAGTATGATTTAGATCAGATTCAACTTGTTCAATTTCATCCTTCTTATACTTATGAAGATTTTATTCGAGGAATTGTAATTCAACCAAATGAAAAAGGTGATGGCTTACTATATGAGCCTGAAAATAAAATATTTGGTAATATCATTGAACTAGCAAAGCAAAATATTATTGATAGTAAAAAAGATATAGGAACTATTTCAAAGGAAAATTGGGTTTATATGAACTTTGATAATTTCGTCAAAGAAATTCAGAGTGAAATTATAACGAATTTAAGAATGCCTATTACAGAAAAAGTTGATATAACAGGAGTAGAACAAAATGCTTTTCGTTATAAAGGGAAAAAAGGCTGGACAAAATTAGGAAATCGAATGTTATTTGATGATTTGGTTCAGGCCTATTTAGATGAAAATAAAACTAGACAAGATATTAAAAAGAATTTAAATCTTTCAGGTTTAGCAAATTGGCACGCGACTTATTATATCAAGGTCTTGGATAGTTTTAGAACATATTTAGAAACAAACAAATTGCTGTTCACTAAAGAAGTAAATGCACAATGTGAGATTGAAAAAATAGATGCAAAAAAATATGTTTTAATTATTGATGAAATAAATAGGGCAAACTTATCTTCTGTTTTAGGTGAATTAATCTATGCTTTAGAATATAGAGGTGAAAAAATCAGTGGTATGTACGCAATTGATGGTAATCATGAGATTCAAGTTCCTGAAAATTTATATATTATTGGTACGATGAATACCGCAGATAGAAGTGTTTCTCAGATAGATTATGCTATTCGAAGACGTTTTGCTTTTGTAGATGTTTTACCCGAAGATTTATCAAACGATGACAATGTTTCATTTGATAGTGGGTTATTTGATAAGGTCCGTGTATTATTTAAAAATGACGATGGTACTCATTCAGAACATTTGTCAGAAGAATTTAAACCTGAAGAAGTCCAATTAGGTCACTCTTACTTTATTAAAAAAGACGAAGATGGTGGTACAATGGATATTCGATTGAGATATGAAATTAAACCTATCTTAAAAGAGTATGTAAAAGATGGTATTTTGAAACAAAGTGCATTGGCTGAAATCGAAAAATTATCATGTTAAAAATAACTGAACATTTTCAATTTTATAAAGATAAATCAGAGCATCTAAAGTGTCTAAATGAAGCATATTCGGAGAACTTTATTTTAGAAAATAGATTTGCTCAATCATCCATTTATTTTAACGGAGATTTCAATCGTCCTTGTCTTTCTGTATCCATTTTAGAGGATCAAGTTTACATTGAAAGTTCTTATTATATTGGTTTAGGATGGCTACGTCCGTGGGATAAACCAGTTTTAATTGAACCAAAATTAAATGATGAGAATAAAAAACTAAATCATATTAAAATACTTATTGAGGCATTAAAAGAACCTGAAAACTTGAATCATTTAGTAGGGTTAATGGAAATTCATTTTAATGAAGATTGGATAACAGTAGAAGGAAATTACGAAGTTGCATTAACACCCTTTTTAGTTGCCCAGTTCCTAATGACCGTTCGTTCAATTGTCAGAAAAGGGTTAAAAAAAGAGTATTATCGAGTTAGGGAAAACTTAGAGTCACGTATCAAAGGAAAGATTATAGTTTCACAACAAATTCGAGAAAATGTTGTGCGTAATCGGTTAACAAATACAGTTTGTTCCTATCAAGAATTTGGGGTTGATTCAGCAGCTAATCGTTTTTTGAAATATGTGCTGAAGTATGTTAGTACACTATTGCATAATTTTCAAGAAGAAGGATTAAAGAATACACTTTTAGAACCTTTATCGTATTGTTTAGGTGGTTTTCAAACAGTTTCTGACGAAAAGTTTTACCAATTCAAACAAAAAGAAAATAACCCTCTTTATAGAGAATACAATACAGCAATTCAACTTGGAAATCAAATTCTTAAATTGCTTGATCATAATTTAACCAAAACATCGGAAGTGAATAAAGCATATCCACCACATTGGATAGATATGAGTAAGTTGTTTGAATTGTATGTTTTCAAAAAATTAAAAGAAAAATTTACAGGTTATCAAAGCGTACAATACCATTTAAAGACCAATTCTCAAGAATTAGATTTTATCATAAATGAAGGAGATTTTAAAGCAGTTGTTGATGCAAAATACAAACCTCGATACAAAAGTGGTAATCCTTCGATGGATGATGCCCGACAAATTTCTGGGTATGCTCGACTGAATAAAATATATGATATCCTAAAAGTCCCAGAAAATCAGTTGATTCCTGCATACATTGTTTATCCAAGTGAATTAAAATCTGAAGAAGACTATGAAGATGAAAATACTGAAGACATTGGGCTGAATGAAAAAATAGGAATTATTAAAGATGATAAAGTAAGAAAATCAACATCTTATAGAAAGATTTACATGCAAGAAGTTTCGTTGATTTTATCTTGATTTTAAAAAATAAAAACTTATAATTTGTCCAGTTTTTAACGCAATAAACTGGACAAAAATAACCCTGCAAACCAAATTTTCAAAGAATTTGGTAAATAGCACCTAACTCGCTTTTTTGTAATCGGTGAGTATTTTTTTGCCTTGTTTTTGAGCAACTATTAGTAGTAACCATACGTCTGAATAGCTATTCAGACGTATGGTTACTACGCGTTAACTAGTCACTTCTTTAATGCCTTTTAATTTTGTCCAGTTTTTATTAAAATAAACTGGACATTTCACTATATTTGCTTCAAGGATATAAAAATGAAAACAACTGATTATATTACATATACAATAGACAGACTACCCAAAGGGTATATTTTCACCTATGCAGACTTTACCAATGAGGTGAACAACAAAGAAGCAATTATAAAAGCATTGAATAGAATGGCTGTTGCGGGTAAAATATCCAAATTGAGTAAAGGTAAATTTTACAAACCTGAAAACACTGTTTTTGGTGCTTTAGAACCTAATCAATACCAAGTTGTAAAAGATTTATTGGAAGAAGATGGAAAAACAATTGGCTATTTAACAGGGTACAGTATTTATAATCGGTTAGGACTTACAACACAAGTAAGTAACACCATACAAATAGGGAAAAATGTAGTGCGCTCTAAATTTAAAAGAGAACGTTACACCATTTCCTTTATCAAGCAAAAGAATACAATCACGAAAGAGAATGTTTCTTTCTTGCAATTGTTAGATGCCATTCGTTATATCAAAAAAATTCCGGATGCTTCAATAGTGTTTGCATGTACACGTTTTTTATCCATCTTAAAAGAGATGACAGATAGAGACATTGCTACTTTTGTACGATTGGCTCAAAAATATCCACCTTCCACCAAAGCGTTAATTGGTGCATTACTGGATGAATTAGGTAAAGAATCAATGACGGGTACATTACAAAAATCACTGAATCCAATTACGAAGTACAACTTATCAGGAGCAGATAAAGTAATTTCTACCACTGAAAAATGGAACATTGTATGAGATTACACGAAAATAGCACCCTCTTTAGGCAATCCATAGAGTTTGCAGCTCAAAAACTGAATATGCTTCCAATATACATTGAAAAAGATTATTGGATAACATTTGCATTACACACTATTTTTCACAATGAAATTGGTAATGAAGTTGTTTTCAAAGGTGGTACAGCATTATCGAAATGTTTCGGTATCATAGAACGTTTTTCGGAAGACATCGATTTAGTGGTGTTACAAAATGAGTCTGATTCTGGTAGCAAACTAAAGAGTAAGTTAAAAAAGATTACAGAAGTTGTTTCTCAACAGTTAGAAGAAATTGAAATAAATAAAATCACCACCAAATTAGGGATGATTCGCAAAATTGCATATCAATATCCGAAAATAACCACAGGTGTTTTTGGTCAAGTGAGAAATGTAATTATTGTAGAAGCAACCTGGTTAGGTAGATACGAACCCTATCACAAGCAACAAATTTCATCTTACATCTTTGAAATGATGCAAGGTGCAAATCAAGTTGACTTAGCTAAAGAATACGGAATGCTTCCGTTTGAAGTTCAAGTATTACATGTAAACAGAACAATTTGCGAGAAAATAATGAGCCTCGTTCGATTTTCGTATGGAGAACATCCATTAGAAGATCTTCACAATAAAATTCGTCATACATACGACCTTCACCAACTATTAAAAGAATCCGAAGTAACGAATTTTTTCAATTCTACTGCATTTGATGAAATGCTATTGTTAGTCGCGCAAGATGATGTGGCAAGTTTTAAAACGAATAATAGTTGGTTAGAAAAACACCCTAAAGATGCACTTATATTCAACGATACTGAAAATGTATGGGAAGAATTGAAGGAGACTTACAACAATGAGTTTAGTAATTTAGTTTATGGTAAATTGCCAAAAAATGAAGCTGTTCTCGAAACATTAAAAATGATTCAAGAACGATTGAAAGCAATTTCTTGGACAATAAAAATTGAAACCAAAGAATGAAATTTACAGAAGAAAAATTAGAAAAAGCATTCATTGAATTAGTTGCAAAAGAAGGCTTTAATCATCATTTTGGGGTAGCCATTACAAGGTCTCCAGAGGAAGTATTGATAGAAGAAGATTTACAAAACTTTTTATTGAAGCAATATCAATTTGAGGGTATTACACTAAATGAATGTAAGTCAATCATTCTACAATTAAAATCCCTTTCATCAACTGATTTATATGAAAGTAATAAAACGTTCATGAACATGCTTTCGGACGGTTTTATTCTAAAAAGAGAAGACCGTTCTCAAAAAGATATTTACATACAACTAATTGATTATTCAGGATTAGGAAACCATAAACAACCAGAAGAAAACCAATTACAAAAAGTTTTTGCTGAGCCAGAGGTTCCTTATGGAAAAGACAATAATATTTACAAATTTGTTAATCAACTTGAAATTCAAGGTACAGAAAAACGCATACCAGACGGTATCATTTACATCAATGGCTTACCACTAGTAGTTTTTGAATTTAAAAGTGCAATTCGTGAAGAAGCCACAATTCATGATGCTTATGTACAACTAACAACAAGATATAGAAGAGATATACCTGAACTTTTCAAATACAATGCAATATGCGTGATTAGTGATGGGGTAAACAACAAAGCAGGTTCATTTTTCGCACCGTATGATTTTTTCTATGCTTGGCGAAGAGTAGCAGGATTAGCAAAAGAGGTAGATGGAATTGATTCTATGTTCACCTTAGTGGAAGGATTGTTAAATAAAAACCGATTACGAGACATTATTCGCAATTTTATTTACATTCCAGATAGTTCTAAAAAGAATGAAAAAATCGTTTGTCGCTACCCTCAATATTATGCAGCAAAAGCCTTGTTTGAAAATATAAAACAAGCACAAAAGCCAAAAGGTGATGGAAAAGGAGGTACATATTTTGGTGCTACGGGTTGTGGAAAAAGTTATACAATGCTTTACTTGACTCGTTTGTTAATGAGAAGCGAGCATTTTCGAAGTCCGACAATTGTATTAATTACCGATAGGACAGATTTAGACGATCAACTTTCAGGTCAATTCACAAATGCTAAAAATTTCATTGGAGACAATACGGTAATAAGTGTTGAAAGTAGAGCGAATCTGAGAGAGTTGATACAAGGTCGTCAAAGTGGAGGTGTATTTTTAACAACGATTCACAAATTTACCGAGGACACAAGATTATTATCTGATAGGTCTAATGTGATTTGTATTTCAGACGAAGCACATCGTAGTCAAACCAATTTAGATCAAAAACTAAGAATTACCGAAAAGGGAGTAACAAAAACCTATGGTTTTGCGAAGTATTTGCATGATTCCTTACCAAACGCAACATTTGTTGGTTTTACAGGTACTCCAATTGATGCTACTTTAGATGTATTTGGAAAAGTGGTAGATGCATATACAATGACAGAATCTGTAAACGATGAAATTACGGTTAGAATTGTTTATGAAGGTAGAGCAGCGAAAGTGGCTTTGAAAAATAGTGAATTAGAAAAAATAGAGAAATATTACGAGGAATCCGCAAAGCTTGGAACGAATGATTATCAGATTGATAAAAGCAAACAAGAAACGGCGAGTATGTACTCCATATTGGGTGATCCAAAACGTCTAAAAACAGTAGCAGAAGATTTTATCTTACATTACGAGCAAAGAATTGAGGAAGGTGCTACCGTAAAAGGGAAAGCGTTGTTTGTAAGCAGTAGTCGAGAAATTGCCTATGCGTTATATAAAAATATTATCGAGTTACGTCCTGAATGGGCTGAAATCAGAGAAGCAGAGGAAGGTATTGAACTTTCGGAGAAAGACAAGCGAGATTTGAAACCAATCCAGCGTGTGAAGATGGTGATGACAAGAGGAAAAGACGACCCTAAAGAACTTTGGGATACGTTGGGTACCTCTGAGGATAGAAAAGAACTCGATAGACAATTCAAAAATCCAAAATCCAACTTTAAAATAGCCATCGTGGTTGATATGTGGTTGACAGGGTTCGATGTTCCATTTTTGGATAGTATTTATATCGATAAACCTATTCAACAACACAATTTAATCCAAACAATTTCAAGGGTTAACAGAAAGTTTGAAGGTAAAAACAAAGGATTAGTTATCGATTATATTGGTATTAAAAAACAAATGAATTTAGCTCTTGCTAAATACAACAAAGGAGACGAAGATAATTTTGAAGACATCGATCAATCATTAGTAGTTGTAAAAGACCAACTCGATTTAATTTCAAAATTGATGCACACATTTGATACTTCAAAATATTTTAAAGGGAGTCCTATCGAGCAATTAAACACATTAAATCTAGGAGCAGAATTTGTTCAAAAAACAAAAGATATAGAAACTCGATTTATGGGCTTGGTGAAGCGCTTAAAAGCAGCCTATGATATTTGTGCAGGAAGTGAAAAATTAACACAGAAAGAAAGAGATTACACCCATTTCTATTTGGCTATCCGTTCCATCATATTTAAACTGACAAAAGGAAACGCACCAGATACAGCACAAATGAACGCAAGGGTTCGAGAAATGATAAAAGAAGCCTTAGAAAGTGATGGTGTAGAGGAAATTTTCAAGTTAGGCAACGAAGAAGAAACAGAACAAGACATTTTTGAAAAAGACTATATCGATAAAATCAATAAGATAAAGTTACCGAATACAAAAATCAAGTTACTCCAACAATTATTGGCCAAAGTAATTGGTGAAATCAAAAAGGTGAATAAAACGAAAGGAATTGATTTCACAAAGAAAATGCAAGCATTGGTAAATCGTTACAATGAACGCGATGAAAATGATTTATTTCGAAGTGAAGTGTATGAGGAGATGGCAAATGCGTTAACCGATATGATTTGGGAAGTTCATAAAGAATTTTCAGCAGGAGACGAATTAGGTATTGGCTTTGAAGAGAAAGCGTTTTACGATATTTTAAAAGAATTATGCATTAAATATGATTTCAACTATCCTGACGATAAAATGATTGAACTAGCCAAATCAGTCAAAGAATTAGTTGAAAGTCAAGCAAAATTCCCCGACTGGAACAAACGAGATGATATTAAATCAGCATTAAAAGTTGGATTAATTCTTTTATTGGATGAATTTGGTTATCCACCAGTTGAACGTGATGAAGTTTACCTTGAGATATTTGACCAAGCAGAGAATTTTAAGAAGAATATAAAGTAATATCTTACCCCCTATGAACTCAACTGAAATTAAATACTTTAATGAATTAAGAAATAAGGTTAAGATTGCCTCTGATGTTTTCAAAGAAGATAGATTTCAAGGTATATGGAAAAGTGTAATTGATAAATATCCTGATGCAGCACATTTTATTTTTGAGCTTTTACAAAATGCAGATGATGCAGGAGCATCAAAAGTTAGAATTTTCTTAAGTGAAAACGATTTAACACTTATTCATAACGGAAATGTTAGTTTCTCAATAACGGATCCTAGTTTGGAAAAACTCGATCGAGAAAATGGAAAATTAGGCCATATCAATGCCATTACATCTATTGGTTTTTCCACCAAATCAAATGATGGCGGTTCATTAGAAAATAAAATAGGTAAGTTTGGAGTAGGCTTTAAATCTGTTTTTCAACATACTAACACCCCCTTTATTTATGATGATAATTTTCAATTTAAACTTACGGATTATATAGTTCCTGAATTATTAGAAAAAGATCATTCATTAAGAAAAAAAGGAGAAACATTATTTTATTTACCTTTCGATAAATCAGAAGAAAATAAAGTTGAATCTTATACTCAAATTAAAAGAAAATTAAGCGATTTAATTGATCCAATTTTATTTCTCCAAAATCTAAAAGAAATAGAATGGCAAATAGATAATCAACCATTAAAAACGTACAAAAAAGAAACAATTGAAAATTATATCCAGAACGAAATTTCATCCGAGTTAATAAGATTAAATAAAGGAAATAAAACACAACAATTATGGCTTTTTACTAAACAAATAAGTGTTCGCAATGAAGGTGTTCATGATATTTCTGTAGGATTTTATTTGAACGATAAAAGTGAAATAGACACAAATAAAAAACCTCCACTTTTCTGTTTTTTTCCGACCAAAGAAAAATTAAATCATTGTTTTGTAATGCATGCTCCTTTTGTTTTAGTTGATAATAGACAACAAATTAAGGAGAATAATCAAACAAATGATTTTTTATTCAATCAGTTGTCTATACTAGCAACACAATCTATTATTCTTTTGCGAGAATACGGGATTAAAAAAAATCAGTTTTTAATAAATGATAATATTTTAGATATTATACCATTAGAAAAAGAAATCTATTTCAGACCAGAACCTTTTTATGATAATTTCTTAAAATTATTAAAGAAAGAAAGTTTATTTCTCTCAAACAATAGGTATTTGAATATCTCACAATCTGTTATTTCTAGCAATCAAATACAATCATTGCTTACAAATAGACAATTGAATAGTTTATTAGCAAACAGCTGGTTAAAAAACAAACAGATTGATAAGGTTAATTATGAATTGATAATTTCATCTCAACCTTATGGATTTATATTGTCTAAATCCAAAAGACTATCGGATGAAAAAATAGAGTATTTAAAAGAGTTGAAAATTTTAAAACTTGACATTAATGAATTTGGAGAATTATTTACAGGAGAATTTATTATTGAACAAGATGATGAATGGATTTTAAAGTTTTATAAGTTTCTATGTGATAGCAGACAATTAATTGAAAAATACCAACTAAATTATGGAGACTATACAAGTGGTGCACTTAAGTATAAGCCGATAATAAAATTAGAAAATGGATTATTTGAATCTCCTTATTTAGATAAAGATATTCAGAATGTTTTTATACCTGAACAACAAGTTTCAAATCAAGATTATAAATATATTAAAAGTGATTTTTTAGGATATAAAGAAGTTAAGAGATTACTTGAAGTTCTAAAAATTGGAACTCCTAATTATGAATCAGAAATACTAACACAAATTTTACCAAAATATTCTCTAGATGAAATTGATATTGATGAAAATGTAAAAGATGTCTGTAAAATTGCTTACGAATTAAAATATAATTGCAACCAAGATAGATTTAAATTTTTATTAGAAGAAATTCAGAACGCAATCTGGATAAGATCGATAAATAATTTAGGTGAGATACAATACAGTACAGTTGAAAATATTTTTTATCCAAATGAAAAACTTAAATTGTTTTATGGACCGATAGATCAAACATATTTTGTTGATATTGAATTTTATCTTGAAAAAAGTCAGAATAATGAATCAATATATTTTCTTTTCGAACATTTAAATTTTCAGAAGGATTTTAAAATATATCAAATTAGATACAAAGGCATAGAAAATTACCCTTATCCACCATTATTGGGGGACTTTAAAGATTTAGAAGGTGTTTTAATTCAATATGATAATAGAAGTAACAGTAATATTTATGTATTAAATAGCCTTACAATAGATGATTATTCAATTGATTCAATTGAAATAATATTAAAAAAGCAGTTTAATATTGATAAATCTGTTTTGTTATGGCAATTTTTATCCAATAATTTATCGTCAAAACATTTTCAATTAAATTTTTATTATCTCCCTTTTGGTGATTCTCGTTACAATCTAAAATCAATAAATAATAAGTGGTCACAACTGGCCTTTTTACTAAAGAAAGAAAAATGGTTATATAACAAAGAGGGTAAATTAAGATCTACAAAAGAAATTACATCAGATGAATTACATCCACGATACGATAATATTTCTCAAAACTTTTTAAATCTATTAGGAATAAAAGAATCAACTCGAATAAATGATGAAAGAATAATTGAGAATATAGGTTCTGAAGAATTAAAAAAGGATTTAAAACTTCTTAAAAGGTTCCGTGAATTAGGTGTGAATTTTGAAAATTTAGAAAAAAATCCAGAGTTAATAAAAAAATTAACAATCATTTCTAATATTGATATTGCAAATAAAACCAGAGCAAACAGTATTGATAAAAAACCGAAAGAAATTAAAATAAAAGAATTATTTACAAATGATATAAATCTGGATTCAAATAAATTAAATAACAAATTAAATCAAAATAATTTTGAGATAATCGAACCACAAATTGACGAATCTCAATATCGAATAAGAGATTTGAAAAATGAAGTCATAGGCACTGAAAAATACACATATTCTTGGTTTGAAAAATTAATGGAACTAGAGTATTTACAAAGCAATGAGGATAAAAATACAGCTAAACCTTTGAAAATCTATTTTTCTACAATGGAAAAAGAACCGGGTTCTAATAGATTAGTTATTCTAAAAAACCCGAGTCGCCCTATTCCATTAAGTATTGAAAATCAGGAAAATATTGAGATTTTAATTCTTTATACTAATGGAACAACAGATCAGCTAACTTTTAACTGTGCTAGTGTTCGTGATTTTTCTGTAAGGTTAAAGGTTAGTCAAGATTTAGAAGACAAAGTAAATGACTTATTTATTTCAGAAAAGGTAATATCACAGATTGCTTTGACTATCAGTAATCAAGTTAAAATTTTAGAAAAACTTAAAACCGCATTTCGAAGTCTAAAATATGATCCTCTGTTTAATATGAGATTAAATTTAAATCCAGAGAGATTAAAATTTATTTTTGGACCTCCAGGAACAGGTAAAACAACTTACTTATCAAAAGAAATCTCAACTATTATAAATTCTCAAGATGAGTGTAAGATATTAGTTCTTACCCCTACAAATAAAGCGGCAGACGTTATTACATCCAGATTATTAGAGCAAAACAAAAATGACGACTCATGGATATGGAGGTTTGTAACTACTAATGATCCAATATTAGAGGAGGAGGAGGTTGTTTATGATCGAAATTCAGAAGTAGATAGGCAGAACAAAGTATGTGTTATATCAACAGTCGCTAGGTATCCGTATGATGGTTTTAAAGCAGGTAAATTAAAAGAATTAGAATGGGATTATATTGTTATTGATGAAGCATCAATGATTCCATTGATTCAAATCATCTATCCAATTTATAATTCTAAAAAATCAAAAATTATAATTGCAGGTGACCCATTTCAAATTGATCCAATCGTTTTAGAAGACCTATGGTCTGGAGAAAATATTTATCAAATGATAAATTTATTATCCTTCGATGCCCCTAAAACTATTCCTTATAGTTTTGAGATAGTGAATTTGACAACTCAATATAGATCAATTCCCTCAATTGGAGATCTATTTAGTAACTATGCTTATTTAGGAAAGCTTAATAATTATCGTACACATGATTTAAAAAGAAAAATCAAACTTGAAAAATTAAATTTTTCTGATATTAATTTTATTACGTTTCCTGTAAATTCAAATTCAACTTTATTTGATGCTAGAAAGTTATCAAATTCTAATGTACACATATATTCTGCTTTATTCACTTTCGAATTTGTACGCTATTTAAATGAGAATTTGACTTTGTCTTCAGGAGAAAAACCTTGGTCAATAGGTATAATCTGTCCTTACAAAAGTCAAGCAGAAATGATAAGTAAATTATGGGATAACAGTAAAAATATAAATAAAAATGTAAATGTTACGATAGGTACAATTCATGGATTTCAAGGTGATGAATGTGATATCATTTTAGCAGTATATAATCCACCTGCATCCGGTATGATACGAAATTCTAATTATGTTTTTATTAATAAACAAAACATAATGAATGTAGCAATTAGTAGAGCAAAAGATTCTTTATTCATTTTAATGCCTGACAAAGATTACTTAAATTTTGATAGTATGTATGAATTATTAAAAGTCGGGGCTATAGCTTCTAGGGATGAAAAATCTACTTTAACCATTTCTTCAAATAAATTGGAAGAGATAATTTTTGATAATCCAAATTATATTGAAGAGAATACATTTGTAACCATACATCAAATGGCCAATGTATATTCAAAATCAGAATTTATATATGACATAAGAATCGATGATAATTCTGTTGATATACAGATTAATAGTTGATAAAACACACGTTTATTATGCTAATTTTAGGTATGTAAACTTTAATTATATATTTTTGAAAAATACGATAATTAGAATATAATTTAGAATTATTATGTCAAAATTAAAGCTGTTATTTTTTTTATTTTTT